>NZ_FOKP01000005.1 GCF_900112185.1 Allobosea sp. CRIB-10
CAGCGATGCCGAGCCGGTTTGATCAGCTCTATCGCTGGGGCAAGCGCGATATCGTCAACGACGACGCGCTGAACCTGCGGTTCCGCGACCTCGACGACCGGATCACGCCGATCGAGGCGCTGAAGATCTCGTATGAAGCGGCGCTGCTCACCCTGCAGGATCGCGTGCTGGAGCGGTCCGAGGCGGTGATCGAGGGGCTGCGCGACCGCCTCATCGAGATCACCGAGCTCGCCTGGCTCGTCGGCTCGTCCTCGACCAGCCTCACGCTCGTCGAGGAGGCCGAGCAGGCGCTGATCATCGCGCCCGATCGCCGCGCGCTCTTCACGCCTGGCCCGTTCGCCATCGTCGCGACCGCCTCGGATCCCGACGCCTATGCGGTGGTGCAGCATCTCGATTTCGACCGCGCGACCGGCCAGTGGAATTTCAGGACCAAGGTGGTCTCGGCTGCGCTGACGGGCACACATGCCGACTGGTCGATCGGCGCGCTCGCCGGCTCGACACTGGCGCAGATGGCGATGCTGGGGGAGGGCCAGGCCCTCCGCGACCAGTCCGTGGCTGCCGCCGTTTCCACAGCGGCGGACCGGATGGCCGTTGCCACCCATCGGGCGGCCGTCGCCGAGGATAAGGCGGTCACAACCGCCGATCGCGAGGCTGCTGCGGCCTCGGCCCTCGCTGCGGCTGAGTCCGCCGCTGCCGCTCAGACCTTTGATCCCGCGACCTATTACAGCAAGGTCCAGATCGACACGCAGTTCGCCGCGGTCAACACCGCGATGACCGATCTCGTCGGCGACGCCACTCCTGCCGGCAACACGCTTGGCGAACTCGAAGCGCGGCTTGCCGTGCTCGAAAATGCCACCTCCGGCTCTCCGGGCATGCCCATTCTGATCATCTAGGAACCTCGCAATGGACAAGCCCATCTATGTCGGCAGCTACCGCAATCAGCTTTCCGCGATCGTCGCCGGCGATGGCTTCGCCGCTGTCCCCGTCTGGGTTCCTCAGCCCGCGATCGGCTCTGCCACTCTGCGCGGCTCGCGGGTTCACGCCATCGTCGCATCCTCCAATCTCACCTTGCTGACCAAGCTTCTGGTCATCATGAAAGCGCTGGCGGTGACGAAGTCGGGGGCCGGCGAGGGCGGGAACCTGGCGTTCGGAACGGCGACGACGATCACCCGCAGCGACACAAGCCAGAAGGACTTCGTCAAGGAAGGCTGGCGCGTCGGCGACCGCGTCGCTGTCTTCGATCGAGGCAACCGCACGGGCGGCCTGACGACGGCCGCGAACCGCAAGGTCGCTCAGATCACAGGCGTCGCGGCCGGGACGCTGACCTTTGCGGCGGCGACCTGGACAGCCGAGGCGATCCCCTCGACGGCGGCGATCCATCGTGTCTCACCGATGGGTATGCCTGTCTCCGTCAGCGCGGGCGCCGGGAATTCGGCCGCCGTCCAGCCGGCCAACATCCTGTCCACACTCAACATGCCCTGGCTGCCAAACCGACCCGACACGGCCGATGTGGTGGGGCCTGATGAGGCCATCATCGCCATGCTCTCCTCCACCAACACGGTGCTCGGCGCCGGCGACGTGATCGAGATCACTGCCACAGGCGGAGACTACTGATGAGCCGTCTCGGCCTAATTCCCGAGTTCCTGGCCGACATGCCGTTCCCTGGGCTGAACAGGATCGGGTTCGTTCCTGAAGTCGTCTTTCCCCAGCCCTTCACCGGCAACATGCTCGACGCCAGCTTCACCAGCTGGAACGGCGTCTACGACGCTCCCGTCCCCGTCAATCACGGGACTGTCGACTGGGATTTTTCAGGTGGATACACGGACGGCGAGGTTTGGGGGTTCGACTCCAACAGCAAGCAGATCATCCGTGCGCAGGTGCTGGACAACGGAAATTTCAGCGCGATCGCGTCGTACACCTTCACGCTTCCATCGCCCTATACCTTCTATAGCTCGAAAATCCGTGTCTGCCGGATAACCGCCACGCGCGCTCTCGTCCTGGCCTGGGTCAGCAACGGGGCCAGCGACGGGCTGGGCTGCTTCTGGGCCGATTTCACCGGAACCGGCTTCAATGCGTTCGTGGCTGGCCCCTTCGTCAGCCACGGGTCGGCCGCCAACAACGCCAACCCCTTCCACTCCTGGGGGCGGGTGGTCCGGATGCAGAACAATCTGGCTGTGATGCACGGGCCTCGCTCAAGCGGATCAAGTCAGCTTCTGGTCTCTTTCGATCTGCGCAGCGGTACGCTCCAGACCGCAGTCATGCTGGTGCCCACCCTGAGTTCCGACGCCCCGCAGCAGATCGTGCGGCAGACGGACACGGAACTCTCGATCTTCGGCGGGAATAGCGGCAGCTACTACATGTATCAGCCCGCTCGGATCACGGTCCCGGGCGGCACGACGTCCCCCTCCTTTCTGGAGGCGGTCACCACGCATCCGGACGGGACCGGCACCTGGAACAACAGTTCGATCATCTTCCCGATCTGCGCTCTGACGCCTCGGCTGCTGGTGGTGCCCAACAGTCTCAGCCATAGCCTCGAACTCTGGGACATGTCGGGAACGCCGACGCGGATCAGCCAGACGGGTTACGCCGGAACGACCAATGCGTCGTACCAGTACGGCTTGCCCATCGCCATGGCGAGGATCAACGACAACGAAGTCCTGATCATCTTCTATCGGCTCGCGACCGGCGTCTTCACCACCGGGCGCGTCGTGAAGCAGATCGACAACTCGCTGGTCCTCACGATCTATTACGACACAGGCCAGACGATCACCCCTGGCCTCGTCGGCAGCAGCCCCTATAGCGCCTGGAGCGTTGGACTCGTCCTGCCGAACAACAAGATCGTCCTCGGCTACATCCCGACCAACACAGGCACTCCGGTGAGGTACACGGTGATGGCGAGGTCACTGTCATGACGATCGCAAAGGTCGATCTCGCCGAGGAAAGGGTTATTGCTCTCTTCGACGACATTCCCGAGCCTTTCCGCCACGTCCCGGCGGAAAACCTGCTCGACATGGGATGGGCCGGAATGTCGGGCATCGGCTATTTCCCGGCCTATCAGGCCCCCGATCCCGCATTCGATCCGGCCGCCGAGGTGCTCGCTCCGGCCGATCCGATCGTCGATCTCGCAGGGAAGCAGGTGGCGCTGATCAGGGCGCCGCGCGCCATGACGATCGAGGAAGCGGCAGCCTATCGAAGCGGCCTCAGGGCGCACGCGGCGGATGTGCGCTGGCGCAAGGAAACCGGGGGCATCACCGTCGCCGGCGTCACTGTGCTCACCGATCGCGATAGCCAGGCGATGATCAACGGCGCCGGCGCGCTCTGCGACAAGGTTCCCGCGACCATCGTGCGCTTCAAGGCCGCTACGGGGTTTGTCGATCTCGATGCTGCGACGATGACGGCCATCGCCATCGCCGTCGGCCAGCATGTCCAGTCGGTCTTCGCCACCGAAGCCGAGGTCGTTGCGGCGATCGACGCTGGCACGATCACGACGAGAGCGCAGGTCGAAGTAGCCTTCAGCTAGGCGAAGGGTGACACGCGTCACCCTCTTTAGCCCTCTCCCGCGCCCGTAGGGTCCCGGCTCGCATGACGCCTGTCAAGCGTCTCTCCCGAGCGACCGGAGCCCCGCACAATGGCCGTAACCGAGTATTTTCACGGCGTCCGCGTCTTCGAAGTCGGCTCGACCCCGCGGCCGATCTCGGTCAACGAATACAATACGGTCGGCGCGATGGTCGTGGCGCCGGCGGCCGATCCCGAGATATTCCCGGAAGACGTCGTGGTCGAGGGCTTCACGAACGACACGGCGTTCCGGCAGGCGCTCGGCACCGGCGGCAATGTCGATGCGGTCTTCGATGCGATCGACGATCAGGGCGTCATCGCCGAGATCCAGGTGGTCCGGGTGGCCGAGGGCACCGGCGCCACCGACCAGGCCAAGCTCGAAGCCACGATCGCCAACATCGTCGGCAGCGGCGCCGACAATTCCGGCGTGCACGCCTTCAAGCTCGCTTCAAAACCGCCGAAACTGC
The DNA here is from genome assembly GCF_900112185.1 of Allobosea sp. CRIB-10. GTDB lineage: Bacteria > Pseudomonadota > Alphaproteobacteria > Rhizobiales > Beijerinckiaceae > Allobosea. The sequence continues at coordinate 4,023 of NZ_FOKP01000005.1, forward strand.
TGATCGCGCCCGGCTATGACAGCCAGCGCATCAGCAACGCCAAGAACCCGGTCGCGGCCGAGCTCGACGGCATCGCCAAGCGCTCGCGGGCGATCAAGATCCTCAACACGCCGATGACCAGCCGGGCCGCGGCCGAGACCTATCGCGACGACTTTCCGGACGACAAGCGCGCCTACCTGTTCCACCCGGCCGTCCGGGTGATGCGCGGCACCAGCATCGTCAACGAGCCCGCCTCGGGCCGCATCGCCGGGCTCTTCATCGCGCGTGACCGTCAGGTCGGCGGCCCGTGGGAGAGCCCCTCGAACCAGGCGATCGGCGGCGCTCTCGCGCCCAGCCGACCGATCAGCTATTTCACCGGCGAACCGGACAGCGAGGCTAACGCCCTCAATGAAAACCGGATCGCGACCGTGCGCAACGGGACGTTGCTTTGGGGCAACGAGACCTGCGCGATGGACCCGCTCGACCGGTTCGTCAACGTCGTCCGCACCAACGACATGATCGACGATGCGGTCGTCAATGCCTTCTATTGGGCGATGGACCGGACGCTGTCGGTCCCGCATGCCACCTCGATCATCCAGTCGCTCGACATGTTCGGCGACGAGCTCGTCGCCGCCGGCGCGGTGCTCGGCTTCCGCGTCTGGTTCGACCGGACCCTCAACAGCAACGGCCAGCTGGCCTCCGGCATCCTGCGGATCGAATACGACCGCGAGCCGGCCGCGCCGCTGCAGGACCTGCAGTTCGGGGCCCGCCGCAACCTCGAATATTACGCGGAGCTGGCCAACGGCATCCTGCAATCGCTCGACCGGCGCGAAGCCGCCTGACCCGGAGAGACCATCATGGCCAGCCTGCCGCTGCTCCTCGTCCAGGGGCGCAATTGTCATATCCAGTATGCCGGCGACACCTCGCTCAACTGCCAGCTGGCGCTCGGCAAGGTCAAGCTGCCGGTCGCGAAGGAAACCTATGAGGATTTCCAGCCGGGCGCGACCAATGGTTCGATGGAGATCGCGACCGGCGCCGAGGCCTGCGTGCTCGGCTTCGACCTCAAGGGTCTCTCGCCCGAGGTGCTGGCCCTGACGCAGATCCCGCGCGGCGACCGCGTCAAGATCACCGTCTTCGCGGCGCTCGTGAACGAGTATGCCGAGACGGGCGGCAACCGCGAGATCCCGGTCACGGCCACGGCCTATGGCCGGATCAACGCCGAGATGGGCGAGCTGGAGCCGAACATGGGCACCGACTATGAGCTCAAGTCGATCTCGAAATACTCGCTGATCATCGGCAACCGCGAGATCTGCCGCTGGAACGTCCAGCTCGGCGGCTGGCAGGCCATCGGCGGCCAGACCACGCGCATCAACCAGATGATCGGGGTCGTCTGATGAGCGCGCCGGGCGAAGCGATCCTCTCCGGATTCGAGCGCGACCCGGAGCTCGACCCGATCGTCGCACCGCCGCTGGCAGCCGCCCCCGCGGCTCCGGCTCGCCAGGGCCCGCGGGTCGAGCCGGCCGAGCCCCGGCTCTGGGAGGTCAGCCAGGACCTGCTCTTTCCCCTGCTGGTCGATGGCGAGCGGATCGAGCGGCTGACGATCCGGCGTCTCACCGGCCAGCAGGTCGCCGAGCTCGTCCTTGAAGACGACGACGGCGTCTCGCTCAACGCCCGGGCCCGCGCCCGCATGGCCGGCGTGCATCCCGCCGTGATCGCCGCGCTGGCGGCCGACGACGCCCTCATCTTCGCGGAACTCTGCCGCCCTTTATTGCCGGCCGCGCTCGCGCGCCTCGAAGAGGCGGTCATGGCGGACGCGGCGGGCGCGATCTGAGGCGCGGCCTGGCGCGGCTGCCGCGGCTCGCGGCGGAGGTCGCCCAGGCGCTGCACACGCCGCTGCCGACGATCCTGGCGATGCCGGTCGACGAGATTCTCTACTGGCACGAAGAGGCCTGCCTGATCGCGGCCGAGCGGCTCGGAAGGTGACCCCATGGCCGGCGACATGCGCGTCAAGCTGTTCCTGGACCTCGTCAACCGGCTCTCGCCCGGGGCGAAGGTCGCTGCAAAAGACCTGAAAGCGATCAAGCAGGCGGCGGCCGACATCCGCAAGGAACGGGCCGGGGACGGGCTGGCGAAGGGGCTCGACCGCAGCGGCCGGGCGGCGCGCTCGGCCGAACGCGATCTCAAGGGCGTCAAGCGGGCTGCTGCCGAGCTCCGCAACGAGCGCGCCGGCGACCAGCTGGCGGCGGGGCTGGACCGGGCCTCCGCCTCGGCCCGGCGCGCCCGCTCCGAGATCGCCGGCGTCAAGCGCGCCCAGGAGGATCTGGCGCGGACCGCGGCGGGCGCCAATCTGCCAGCGCCGCGCGGCGGCCGTGGTCGCCCGGCAGGGTCGCCGGCCGGCCTCGATGCCGCCGCCGGAGCCGCCGCAGCCGGAGGCCGCGGCGGTTTGATGCCGCTCGTCGGCGCCTATGGCGGCTATCGCGCCGCCAGCGCCGGCGTGCGCGGGACGGTGGGCACCGCGATCAGCCGAGAAAAGGCGATGGCCGAGGTCAAGAAGAAAGTCGAGTTGCCACAGGGCCAAAACTGGGACGGCCTGGAGAAGCAAATTTCACAGATGGCGATCACCTATGGTCGCAAATTCGAGGACATCGCAGCGATCGTTGCCGAGGCCGGCGCGAGCAATATCGATTTCAGTGCTCTGCCGCGCTTCACCAAACTGGCCACCAAAGCCGCGATCGGCTGGGATATGGATATGCGCGAGGCGGCGCAGAAGCTCTTCGAAATCAAAGCCGCCCGAGGGTCGACCATCGATCAGCTCGAAGAAATCGCCGACCTCGTCAACGATCAGGAAGACAACTCGGCTGCCAAGGCCAGGGACGTCGTCGAGATGTTCCAGCGCGCCGGCGAAGCGGGCGACACGGCCGGCGTCGACATGAAGGCGAGTATCGCCTTTCTGACTGCGCTCCGGTCCGGCGGCATGCAGCCGGAAGTCGCCTCGCGCATGTTTGCTGCATTCGCGGGCGGACTTCGCACGATCACCAGTGGTTCCGAGAAGGCACAGGAAGCGATCAAGCAACTCGGTCTCGATCCCGCCGCCGTCGAGAAGGGCATGCAGACCAATAGCGTCGGCACGATCGTGGACTTGTTCCAGCGCCTCGAAAAGAGCGGTGATCAGGCAAAGATCGCCCTTCAGCTCTTCGGCAAGGAATGGTGGGACGATGTCCTGCGAGCCAAGAAAGTGCTGCCCGAGTTCATGCGCCTCCTGGACCGTACGAAAGACCCGCAAACCTATGCTGGCTCGCTCGACAAGGGTCTCAACGTCGAGCTCGCCACGACATCGACGCATCTCTCGCGGCTCTCCGCCCTTGCCTCGGATGTCGGCGATCGCCTCGGCCGCTGGGCGCTGCCGGCCATCAACGAAGGCGTAGAGCGGGTCATCGCCGGCCTGGACGCGATCGACAAGCGTGCCGAGCAGAAGAAAGAGGTCGAGAGCCTGGCGCAGTCCCAGGCCAAGGGCGAGGCGCTGACGCCCGAGCAGCGCGAAAAGCTCGCCGGCGACCACCAGATGGCGCTGGCCGTGAAGCGCCGTTCAAACCAGATTTCGGCGCAGTCCGACTATGAGGAGACCACCGCCCGTACCGCCCAGGCCGAGCCTGCCGACGTGCTCGACGAGCGTCGCCAGCTCCTGCGGCGCCAGTTGCAGCGCCAGGTCGATACGCTCGAGTCGGAGCAGAAGCTGGCGCCGGGCGAGTTCGGTCTCGGCAAACAGAAAAAGCTCCAGGCGCTGCGCAACCAGCTCGCCGAGATCCCGGCGCAGGCGCAGGAGCGGCGCGTCGCGGCGCCCGATCCGCGCCGCCCGGCCGACCAGGCCGAGCGCGGCCAGGCCGATCGCGGCGAGGCCGAGGCCCAGCGCGAGCGCGTCCGGCAGATCACCAGTCGCGTCCAGGCGCTGGACGATCTGGCGGCGACCGCCAGCAACCCCGCCGACAAGCAAGGCTTCAAAGGCGATGCCGACGTGCAGCGCGCCCGGCTCTCGGTCGCCGCGCGCGAGCTCGCCACCCTCGAAAACCCTGCGGCGGGCGATGCGATGGCGGCTCGCCAGGCCGCGCCCAATGCGGCGGCGGCCGGCGCCTTCGGGTTCAACAAGCTCGGCGGGGCTCCCGATAGTGCCGCGCCCAAGGGGCCGGGGCCTGGCCTGCTCTCCTTCGGCCTCAACGGCGCCGGCGGCGACAGCGGCGCGGCCTGGGCCTCGGCCGTCAAGAGCGCGACCGATATCGACCTCGGTCCCGCCGGCATGACGATGATGGAAAGGCTCAACGCCGGGCTGAAGTCGGGCGCGGCCGGGGCCGAGAGCACGGCCGCCGGCGTGAAGACCGGCATCGAGGCCGCACTGCAGGGCGGCGATCTCAGCGGCGCCGGCGCCTCGCTGATGTCGACCTTCGCGGCCGGGATCACCGCCGGCGGCGCGGCTGCCGTCGCCGCGGCGCAAGGGGTCGCCGGGCAGGTCAAGGCCGCGCTCGCCGCCGGCGGTGGCGGCGGCTCGCGCGGCCTCTCCGGCTCGCTGCATGACGGGGTGGATTGATGGTTATCCCGATCCTGGCCATCGGCCCGCATATCTTCGCGGCGCTGCCGCTCTCGATCCAGACGATCAAGGAGACGACCAAGGCCAACTGGCCCTCGGTCAACCGTTTCGGCGTCGGACCCGCCCGCCAGTTCGTCGGCCGCGGCGAGGACAGTTTCGAGGTCGAGGGGCTCTACTTCCATGCAGAATTCGGCGGGCATGCGCAGTATCTGATGCTGAAGGCGACGCAATCGGCGGGGGAGCCGGTCGAGCTGATCGGCTGGAGCGCCGCCGGCGCGGCGGCGGAGGTCTTCGGGACCGTCGTCATCCTCACCGTCAGCGCGACCCACAAAAAGATCACCCGCGCGGGCATCGGCGCGATCACCGAATTCTCGATCGAGCTCGCGCCCTTTGGCGGAGACGGCAGCTTCGGCGGTCTGTTCTGATGGCCCGCGTCAAGGTCACGCGCGAGGGCATGACGGTCGACCTGATCGTCTTCCGCCATTTCGGGAACCCCGACACGCGCCTGGTCGAGCTCACCTATGAGCTCAATCGCGGGCTCGCCGACCTCGGGACGATCGTGCCGGTCGGGACGGAAATCGACCTGCCGGAGGCGCCGCCCTCGTCGCCGCCGCGCCGCGAGACCGTGAGGCTCTGGGACTGATGGCCTACGTCCTCGACAACGTCAGCAAGGGCGGCTTCACGCCCATGATCGAGATCAAGATCGACGGCGAGGAGGTCGCGGGCGAGTTCTACAGCGTCCTGATCAAGGCGACCGTGCGCGACGAGGCCGGGCAGAAGTCAGATCAACTCACGCTGGAGCTCGACGATCGCCATAATCAGATCGCCCGGCCGCGCGACAAGGCCAAGATCGAGGTCTGGCTCGGCTACAAGCAGACCGGGATCGCCGAGATCGGCACCTATGAAATGCAGACCTTCTCGCGCAAATGGGACGATGGCGGCCAGACCGTCACGATCCAGGCCAATGCCGCCGACCTAAAGACCGGGCTGAAGGGCGGCGGGCGCGAGCATTTCGAGGATACCAATGTCGGCGACGTCATCACACGCATCGCCAAGCGCAACAAGCTGACCCCGGAGATCCACGCCAAGCTGAAATCGATCCCTGTCGAGTATCTCGCCCATGTCGATTCCAGCGATATCGACTTCCTTACGAACTTGGCGGATGCGCTCGACGCGGTGATCAAGCCGATGGGCGACAAGCTCGTCGCGACCCCGCGTGGCGAGGCGAGCTCGGCCGGCGGCAAGAAGCTGATCACGATCGAGATCGCCAAGTCCGACACGGTCGACGGCGAGATCACACCCAACAGCCGGGCGCAGTACGGCAAGGTCGAGACCAGCTATATCGACCAGAAGACCGGCAAGCGCGTCGTCGAGAAGTCCGATACCGGGCTCGACGGGCCGACCTTCACGGTCCGCGATCCTCTGCCGAGCAGTGAACTGGCGAAAAAGAAGGGTCAGGCCGAGGCGAAGCGCCTGACGCGCAACACGGCGCAGGGCCATGTCACGCTCGCCAAGGGCCGCCCCGAGGCGAAGGCCGAAGCCGATGTCGTGCTGGGCGAGGGCTTCGTCGACGACGTGGCGGGTGAGTACCGGGCGGATTCGGTCGAGCACACCTTCGACAACAACGGGTTCCGCACCAAGATCGAGCTCAAGGCCAAGGAAGATGGCTCGACGACGAAAAAGATGGCCAAGGAGAGCAAGAAGAAGGGGGGCAAGGCCGCCTCGAAGCCCTCCACGACCTCGAAGAACAACTCTGCGGTCAACAGCTCCGGCGGAGGCGGCGGCTCAGCGGTCGGCTAGCGCCGGCAGGTTGACCAGGCGCTGCTAGAGGGTGGCGTCAGATTTTCAATCTGTTGCCATTTGATCGTTCGCTCAATGCCATTTGAAAGTTCGCGCTACACGATGAGAATGATGACACCGCCCCGGCTCGGCCGGCGGCGAAACGCAAGCCTGCACGGAGCGGCGGCCGCAAAGCCGTGATCAGCAAGCTCTGGAAGGCGGCGCAGACCCAGCTCGAAGCGCATGAGGCGCATCTGGCCGAACTGCCGGCCGGCACGGCCGCGAGCGAGGCCGATGCCAAGACGCTGGCGACGCTGGCTCGCACGGTGCGCGAGCTGGTCGCGCTGGATTCGGCGGCAGCGGGGGAGGGAGGAAAGTCCGAGGATGAGCCCAGCCCCGCCGAAGGATTGCGCCGGGTCGATGAGCTCCGCAGCGAGCTTGGACGCCGTCTTGGGGCGCTTGCCGCCGAGGAGGCGGGCACGGCTGGTGCGCCGCCTCATGGAGACGGCCTCACCTGAGGAACAGCAGATCATCCTGACGACTTGGGCGACTTGGGCGCGTTCGGATCAGTTTCCTGCCTCGCAGGATGATTGGTTCAGTTGGCTCGTTCTTGGCGGGCGAGGCGCTGGCAAGACCCGGACTGGCGCCGAGTGGGTACGGGGCACGGCACTGGGGCGATGGCCATTTGCGACCGCTCCCGTCGGCCGCATCGCCCTTGTCGGCGAAACGCAGGCGCAGGTCCGCGATGTGATGATCGAGGGCGTCTCCGGGCTGCTGGCGGTCCATCATCGCTGGGAGAGGCCGATCTGGTCGCCGTCGCGCCGCCGGCTCGAATGGGGCAATGGCGCGATCGCGCAGGTGTTTACCGCCGAGGACCCGGAAGGCCTGCGCGGCCCGCAATTTGGCGCCGCCTGGTCCGACGAGCTGGCGAAATGGCCGAACCTTCAGGAGACCTGGGACATGCTGCAGCTCGGCTTGAGGCTTGGCGAAAGGCCAAGACAGGTGATCACGACGACGCCGCGCCCGCTGCCCTTGATCAAGCGGCTGCTCGACGATCCCAGGGTCGCCGTCAGCCGGGCGGCGACCCGCGCCAACCGCTTCAACCTGGCGCCGAGCTTTCTCGACAGTGTGAGCCAGGCCTATGGCGGCACCCGGCTCGGCCGGCAGGAACTCGAAGGCGAGATCGTCGAGGAGAGCGCCGATGCGCTCTGGAGCCGGGCGCTGATCGAGGAATGCCGCGAGCGCGACGCGCCGCCATTGGCGCGGATCGTCGTGGCGATCGATCCGCCGGCGTCCTCGTCGAAGCGGGCCGACAGCTGCGGGCTCGTCGCGGCCGGGATTGATCGCGACGGCATCGCCCATGTGCTGGCGGACGGAACGCTCGGGGGGGCCAAGCCGCATGAATGGGCCGCTGCCGCCGTCGCGCTCTATCGCCGGCTGGAGGCTGATGTGCTGGTCGTCGAGGTCAACCAGGGCGGCGAGATGGCGACCAGCGTCATCCGCGAGGTCGATCCGGGCGTGCCGGTGATGCCGGTCAGGGCCTCGCGCGGAAAATTCCTGCGGGCCGAGCCGGTGGCGGCGCTCTATGCGCAGGGCCGGGTGCGCCATGCCGGCGCCTTTCCGGCGCTCGAGGATGAGATGTGCGACTTCGGGCCGACCGGGCTCAGCTCTGGCCGCTCGCCCGACCGGCTCGACGCATTGGTCTGGGCATTGACTTATCTGATGCTCGGGCCGAAGGGCCGGCCGCGGGTGAGGGGGCTTTAGGAACAGCCGTCATTCCCGGACCGCGAAGCGGATCCGGGAATCTCAGGACCATCTTGCATGAGATGCTCGGCTCAAGGCCGAGCATGACGTGCGCTTCATAGCGAGAAACCCATGCTCAATTTCCTTCGCAGCCTGCGCGGCCTTGCCGCGCCGGAACAGAAGCGCTCGCGCGTCGGGCCGCTGATCGCCCTGCACGAGGCCGGCCGCCCGGTCTGGACGCCGCGCGACTACGGCGCCCTGGCAAGGGAGGGCTATCAGCGCAATCCCGTCGTGCATCGCTGCGTTCGGCTGATCGCCGAGGCGGCGGCGCAGACGCAGCTGATCGCCAAGGTCGGCGGGCGCGAGATGCCGGAGCATCCGGCGCTGGCGCTGATCGAGCGGCCCAATCCGCGCCAGGGCGGCATCGCCTTTCGCGAGATGCTCTACGGGCATCTGCTCGTCGCCGGGAATGCCTATGTCGAAGCGGCGAGCATCGGCCGCGAGCCGCGCGAGCTCTATGCGCTGAGGCCCGACCGGATGCGGGTGGTGCCCGGCCGCGACGGCTGGCCTGAGGCCTATGATTATACGGTCGGCGCCCAGACCATCCGCTTCCGCCAGGACGAGGGCGCGCTGCCGCCGATCCTGCATTTGTCGTTGTTCCATCCGGTCGACGACCATTACGGCCTCTCGCCGGTCGAGGCGGCCGCCTGCTCGCTCGACGTCCACAACGCGGCCGGCGCCTGGCACAAGGGGCTGCTCGACAATGCAGCCAGGCCCTCCGGCGCCCTGGTCTATGACGGGCCGGAAGGCGGCACTCTGACCGAGGCCCAGTTCGAGCGGCTGAAGCAGGAGCTGGAGGACGGCTTCCAAGGCGCGCGCAATGCCGGACGCCCGCTCCTGCTCGAAGGCGGGCTCGACTGGAAGCCGCTGTCGCTGACGCCGGCCGAGCTCGATTTCGTCGCCGCCAAGGGCGTCGCGGCGCGCGAGATCGCGCTCGCCTTCGGCGTGCCGCCTTTGCTGCTCGGCCTGCCTGGCGACAATACCCATGCCAATTTCGCCGAGGCGAACCGCGCCTTCTGGCGCCAGACGCTGATCCCGCTGGTCAGGCGCACGGCCCAGTCGCTGGCGCAATGGCTCGGCCCGGCCTTCGGCGATGCGCTCACGCTCGAACCCGATCTCGATGCGGTCGAGGCGCTGGCGGAGGAGCGGGAATCGCTCTGGCGGCGGGTCTCCGCCGCCGGCTTCCTCAGCGAGGACGAGAAACGCGAGGCGGTCGGTTATGGCCGCCGGGAGGTGTCGTCATGAGCCCGTTCGACGAAGCCGCCGCCGGGATCGTCGCGCGTGGCGATCTCGGCCATCTCGCGCTGCTGCTCTGGGCCTTCTGCGCCTCGGGGCTGGCGCTGTTTTCCCTGCGCGAGCTGATCGCCGCCAACCGGCGCTTCGACGAGTTCGTGCGTGAGTTCGCCCGCTTCAACGCCCGCTACGAGGGAGGGGATTCATGAGCAAGACCGGTGGCAAGCAGCCGCCCAGGCCGGCTCCGGCAGCCGTCAGATCGGGCGTCGGCGCGCCGCGCCCCGGCCGCCAGCCGCGCGAGGTGTTCGGCCGTTTCTTCGAGACGCTGGGGCAGCTCGACGCCAACGGCCGCGGCGGGCGGGGAGGGGCACGATGAGAAGCGTTCCGCCTCGCTATGCCGGGCCAGCGCGCGAAGCCAAGTTTCTGGCGCAGCCGCTGGCCCGGATCGAGCCGGACGGTGCTTTCGAGGGCTATGCCAGCCTGTTCCGCATCGCTGATCTCGGCAAGGACGTGGTCGAGCCCGGCGCCTTCCGCGAGTGCCTCGCTCGCCGCGGCGCCGGCGGCATCCGAATGCTCTGGCAGCATGACCCGACCGAGCCGATCGGCCGTTGGCTCGACCTGCGCGAGGATTCGCGCGGCCTCTATGTCCGCGGCCGGCTCTCGCTCGCCGTGGCGCGGGCCCGCGAGCTGCATGCGCTGATGCGCGACGGCGCCGTCGACGGGCTTTCGATCGGCTTCCGCTCGCAGCGTGCCCGCAGCGAGCCGCGCACCGGTTTGCGCCGGCTCGAGAAGGTCGACCTCTGGGAGATCTCGCTCGTCACCTTCCCGATGCTGCCGCAGGCAAGGGTCAGCGCCGTCAAGGCGCTGCGCCCCTCCTGTCGTGCCGCCCTTGTCTGAAAACCCACCTGAAGCCGCAGAACCACAGGAGATTCCATGACTGCGCTGAACCAGGCTCCCGAGACCAAGGCGACCGGCGAGGCCGCCGCTGTCTATGACGATCTGCGCTACACGCTGGAGGCCTATCGCGCCACCAATGACGAGCGCCTGGCCGAGCTCGAGACCCGCATGGGCGGCGACGTGCTGACCGGCGAGAAGCTCGCTCGTCTCGACGATGCGCTCGACGAGACCCGCCGCCGGCTCGACCGGCTGAGCCTCGACAGTCGCCGCCCGGCGTTGGGTGCGAGCGAGGAACGCGATCCGGCCGTGGCCGAGCACAAGGCCGCCTTCGCCTCCTATGTTCGCCATGGCGAGGCGACCGGGCTGAAACGGCTCGAAGCCAAGGCGCTTTCCGCCGGCTCCGGCCCGGATGGCGGCTATCTCGCACCCTCGACCGTCGAGGGCGAAATCCTGCGCCGCCTGGCGACGGTGTCGCCGATCCGCTCGATCGCGACGGTGCGCACCATTTCCTCCGGCACCTACAAGAAGGCGTTCTCGACCACCGGCCCGGCCTCCGGCTGGGTGGCGGAGACGGCGGCGCGTCCGCAGAGCGGCACGCCGACGCTGGCCGAACTCTCCTTCCCGGCGATGGAACTCTATGCCATGCCGGCGGCGACGCAGACCCTGCTCGACGACGCCATTGTCGATATCGACCAGTGGATCGCCGAAGAGGTCGAGAGCGCGTTTGCCGAGCAGGAGGGGGCGGCCTTCGTCGGTGGTGACGGCGTCGACAAGCCCAAGGGCTTTCTGGCCTATCCGACCGTCGCCGACGCCAGCTGGAGCTGGGGCAATCTCGGCACGCTGAAGACCGGTGTCGCCGGCGCCTTCGCCGCTTCGAACCCGTCCGACATCCTGGTCGATCTGGTCTATGCGCTGAAGGCCGGCTATCGCCAGAACGCCAGCTTCGTGATGAACCGGAAGACGCAGGCCGCGGTGCGCAAGTTCAAGGACTCGACCGGGATATACCTTTACAATTGACAGCCGTCAAATCTGGAAGTTATTTCAAGGGGATGACACAGCTTGGACACCTCTACCGACGCGTCTCGCACCCGTCGCAACTCACCGGGCACGGCCTCAAAAGGCAGGACGAGAACACCCTCGCGTTCGTTAAGAGCCGAGGTCTCACTCTCGTTGGAACGTACGAGGACCGAGGCATCAGCGCCTGGACGGGCAAGAACCAGAAAAAGGGCGAGCTTGGCCGTGTCCTGGACCTCATCAGGGCCGGGGTTATCAAATCCGGCGAAGCTCTGGTGGTGGATGCTCTGGATCGTCTGAGCCGCCAGCCCTTCATGTCCGCGTTCGGACTTCTGAAGGAAATTCTGGAGGCGGGCGTCGTGATCCACGCGATCCACGAGCCGAACCCGATCACGCTTGAAAGCGTCAACACCGTGCCGCAAATCGCGCAGTCGATGATCTCGGCGTTGATGCTCGCGCATGACGAGAGCAAGAACAAAAGCCGGTTGGTCCGGCAGGCGTATCAGCACGGTCGCGAGACGGGTGAGATCGTCGCGGGCAGGGTGCCGACGTGGGTGATCAGGAACGTCAACAAGAGGACGGGCGAGAAGTGGTTCACACTGGACGAGGACATCGTCCCGATCGTGCAGCGCATCTTCAGGATGTGCGCGAGCGGACATTCGTCATACGAGATCGCCAAGCGGTTCACCGAGGAGGGGATCAAGCCATTCGGTGACCTGAAACGGTTGAGCGGGTCTGCCGCTACCAACAAGCACCATTGGAACAGCACGACCGTTCAAGACATCGTCCGCTCGCGCACGGTGCTCGGTGAGTTCCGTTCCCATCAGGTGTGGGAAGACGAGAACGGCAAGCGCCAGCACAAGCTGATGAAGGTGATGCCAAATTACTACCCATCCGGCTTCATCGATCACGACCTTTGGCAGAAGGCCAACGACGCCCTTGTGATGAGGAAGAGGGCTCGCGTGCGTGGAAACACCGGTATTGGTTTCCCGAACTTGTTGAAGCCGATCGCGGTCTGCCAACATTGCGGCAGCACGATGCAGATCAAAAACCAGATAGCGAAAAAGGACGGGTCGAAGTTTCGGCGACTTCGCTGCGCCGGCCGGTCGGAAAACTACTGCGACAACAGCCGCGTCCCTAGATATGATCAGGTCGAGGAGGCGATCCTGCGGCTGGTGAGCGAGATCAAGCTTACCGACCATCGTTCAGCGGAGAAGTCGGCGCTGACCCGCGTGGTCAACGAGGAGAGCATGAAGCTCGACGCGCTCCAGGTGGAGGTCCGCAATATCATCCTCGCCTTCAAAGGCTCGCCCACGGCGGTGGCTATCGTCGCCGAGAAGGAGGCCGAGATCGCTACCCTCGCGAAGTCCAGGAGCGAGAACCAAGCCAAGCTTGACGCCCTGAACTTCTCTCAGTCGCCCGAGAGCCGCCGCGACGCGATGATCGAGCTTATTGGGCGCATGCGATCGGAGATCGACCTGCATAAGCTGCACGACATACGCACGGAGCTGAATATGCGGCTACGGCAGGCAATTAAACATGTCGCTTTCAATTGCAATGGTGACATCGCAATCCATCTGCACGGTGAGACTGCATGGTATCTGCTGGCTCAGGACAAAGGCGGGCTAACGTCTGGCATGCGGCTGATCGATGGCCCAAAGCGTGGCGAGGATGGTCTCGACCTACGTGGCAAGACGGTCGACGACTTCGTAATGATCAGGTCATGACAGCTCATGCGTTGTCTGCATAGCAGAAATGTCCGAATGAAGCCGATAAAAATTCTAAAGTTGCAGACTTTAGCCGCAAAGTCGATTTGACGATGTCGATTTTGTGCGAGTATGGTCTCGTCATGACAAACGAGCAACTCAAGGCATGGCGCGCCTCGAAGCGCCTCTCACAATCAGAACTTGCTGCAAAGCTGGGGTTAAGCCGTGACGCGGTGTCCCAGTACGAACGCGGCATCAATCCGCTGCCCAAAGCCGTAGCGCTCGCATGCGGGTTGCTTGACCTCGGAATCGAGGAGTTTTCTGGCGAGCACATCAAAATACATCAGTATCGCGTGTATTCCGAGTTCGGTGAAGAATGGATCGTGCACCCTGTTCGGGGTTGGGAGTCGAAAAAGCATCCAAAAAACACTATTGTCGAATGGTTTGCTCAGGAAGGATTTCCGCTCGACGACGACGGCTTGAGCACGATCGACGATCGCACCGCCACTATGATCCGTCTACGGTGGTTCGGAACGCAGTAGGCTACATTTCAGTTGCTTGCCTGAATAAGTCCTGCCGGGAGCCCGCTTGCGGGCTCTGCAGATGACGCTGCCGGCCGGCAGCAGTGCGCCCAAGCACCAAGCTGAGAGATGAAAGTCGGACTGCGCTGATGGTCGCGCAGATCGAGAACGCATGTCCACATCCGGAGAAGAAGCATGTCGAAATCAAATTCGTCGACCGAAATCTATGTCCAGTACGAACGCCGTCAAACGGTGGAGCAAGATGACGCCAAGATTGAGAGCGAAATGAAAAAGTACAGAGGCCAGTGCGTTAATTCGGGCACTTTTCTCGCAACAGGACAGCGTGATCATGCCTTTGTTGTCCCAGGGATTTTCGACGAGTTGATGTGCCGTAAGCTGGAGGGAGACCTGTCTCAAGCGCTTGGTATCCCGGTTTTGGTCACCACTCGATACGAGGATACAGATCTGGGAAGGTTGTTGAGTGGCGCAGTGCCTCGCCAGCAAAGCGTATCAGAGGATCACGCTCAAACCGAGAGCGAGACGACCGACCGCCTACGCGAGACAATGCTGAAGAGCCTCGCCGCGGCCGACATCTCGGAAGTCGAGCTGACCTATGATGGCTATGGTGACGAGGGCCACGTCGAAGAAATAGATGCCTGGAATTCGTCTGGAGATGCTGTCGACCTCAACAAATATTGTAGTGCAGGCAATCCTATTACATCGGAAACGAAAGAAACGCTCCACGATCTCTGCGAAGAATGGCTGGATAGTGCCATAACTGGGAATTTCCCGGGCTGGGAGATCAACGATGGTTCGCGAGGTGTGATCTGCATCGACGTCGCCGAAGGAAAAGTGACCTGCGATCATTCTTGGCGCGTGACCAACGACACCCGTGTGGACCTCTGACGATGGCTGATCCCTTTCACCATGGCCTATCCAGTGCACGCAAATTCGGCGGGCAGGCTTCTGACTATCTGCACATTCACAGTTGGTTTGATGCCAGCAAAGCAGCAAGTTGCGACGGTCGCCACCGCCTGGTCCGTCACCACGCCTTCGGCATAGCCGAGTGCGTCACGCTTTTTGGTCCTACGCTCATCACTAGCGATGGACGTGCCGTTCCAACTCGCTGGGTGGCCCAACAGCACGTCGCCGAAGATTTCGGCGGCTTTATCCCAACACTATCCGACTGGATCGAGGCTGTTCAGCTGAAGCCATGGATGGGGCGCGCAATGAAGCTTTCTAAGATTGATTGACGCCACCTCGGCGGCAAGCCGTTCGAGGGAGCTGCAGGATGAACGCGCCTAAAGCAACCAAGGTGCTCGGGACGGCGCGATGGCGCTCGCCGGCCACACCAGAACCCATTTCAGAGATGTTCGCGCCGCGCCGGATCTGCGCGGACTGATGGCGCATGCCTAGTCGGAGAGTTCAATGCCCGATGAGAAAGAAGTCTTCTCAAAGATCGATGTGATCAATGACTACACGACGGACACCTGGGACATCGAGTACGGTCAATTCAAGAGACACCCCAGCTTCGGCTTGGTCGGCAGAGTCCGCATTGGCGCCGATGGCCTTCATCGAATCACTGTCCAAGATGCGCCGTCGGTACGCCAAGCGGTACCGCGACTCCGCAGTCAGATCGTCGATGTTGGTCTTACTCGGCTCGACGCTCGCTTCGCGCTGGAGAGAGATATCAGGCACGCTCGCGCCACCTTGTGGGCTGAAATCGTCGCTCGAGGCATGGACGCGTCAGATGCTGACAGCCGGGATCGAGGGACAATCCTCCAATTGCACGCTGGCGGTATGGGCCTGCTGATCGAACTCGGTTGGCCGAACGTGTTCATCATCGAGGAGAGTGCGATGGTGTTCCACTTCCATCGCGTCGAGGGTTCGGCGAGCGAGGCGTCGCAGTATGTCGAGAGTAGAATTCGAGAAAGCATCAATTATGCCGCAGTTTTACTGACGAGAAAGCGCAATGGATGACACATTTAAACTCAGGTTGGGGCGCGTTATCCTGAAAAGCCAACCTGAGACGGTCGACTCGTCAATGATTGGCCTAATAACGATCGGTGGTCACGCTCTGTCCCTTCGGGAATGGTGCGCTGTTCGCGGCCTCAAGCTATCAACCGTCCGAGCCAGAGTACGCAACGGTTTGTCTCCAGAGGAGGCTCTCTCCTTCCCAAGATACGGACGTCGCAAGGCTACCGCAAAGGTGAAGGCCGCATCCGCTCGAACGCGTGCGCTAGAGCAGGCTGCCCTCCAGAGGGCCGGAAGCAAGTATGCAGCCCAGATGCTGGCGAAGAACATCGAACGCTGGCAGTCGACCGGGAAGAAGCAACACCTTGCGAGCGCCCAGGGATGGATCAGGACGCTTTTGGAAAGCTGATTTCAGCTTCCGTAGAAGGGATGAATAATGATTTGACCGCTGGGATGAGCGATTGATTTGCGCCTCGGTTGATCAATCCGTGGGAGTTTATCTTTTAGATGAATGTAATCAAATATGTTGTGATGTTGTATGTTCTCATATCTTCTATAAAATATCCACTACAGATGAAAGCACGGATCATTTTTTAAATTGACCGGTCACAAATATGACTGGTAAACATTGCAAAGTAGAAAATTATTCATCCGAATAGCGTGGATTATGAAAAAATATATTGTTTTCATGAATTTAGGATATATATGCGTACAATTTACCGATATCAAGAGTCGCGCTCGGTGGGGATTAAATGAAGGCGCGCAGCAAGGGGTAGATTCGATATCTAGCCTGTTGCTTTCTGTTTTATATCTTTAATAATCTAGTCGCCCGCATCTTATGGAATATTAGCGTTGACAGTCATGTCGGGATCTTAGAATCAATTGAGACATCGTCCCGCAGCTGTTGCCAATCAAACGTTACTGTATTCAAAAAGCTAATTTATTAAGACGCGAGCTTAGAAGGCTGAGTGTCACAAAGAAAGAATTTCTCAATGACCAAAATCAACCGGATGAACCGTAGCGCAAGCAGCCGGGCTACACTGCGCGAACTTGAGCGCAAAAACATTCTGTGCCGGGAAAGGATCGGCGTTCGCCACGTTATCAGGGCCAATACCGGACTGATCGAGGCAATTGGACTCAACGTCGACGCCTTGCACGGATCGGTTCGCGATGATCCCACGTTCGAGCACTTCAAATTCGTGTGGCCACGCGAAGCCTGGGTGGAGTTTAACGGTGGACGCGCTCGTCTAACAGGTGTGCAGGCGCACAGTTGGATTGACCCAAGCCGTCTGCGCGACGTCCCGGTTAACAGGGGGGCGACGGAGCTCGTAAGGAAAAGCAGTACCAAGGGGAATACATTCGATGCAGACGCGGACGTGCTCGGTGATGCTATTCTTGTAACAGATCATCGCGAGCACTGCGTGCTGCAACCAAGCTGTCGGAATTGTACGCCAGACGACCTCAGTTTCTTTGGGTCCATGCTATCAACCCCAAATAGTCTTCTGGAGCGTTGGGGGCGCAGCTACATCCTGTTTCACGAGGAGCCGCGTGAACACGATATCATCGCTATCAAACTGCGCTGGAGCTGACGCGGTCACGATCCAGCAGATTTTGCTTCCGGAATCTCGGTTCCGTGCAATGCTCTCTCCACGTGAATTACGTGGAGAGAGCATTGGTACAAGTCGATCGGCAGCCTTTTCATCCTCGCGCTCTTCATGCCGATGTTCTCGAATTTGCCGCTCGACTTGAAGGTCACCAACCGCACTTCCTGTACCATCAGCTCTACGCCACCGATTTCCGGCGAACCGTCGTCTGGGCGATAGCGGCTGAGCTCGACCTGGATCAGCCCGACGCATTCCTGCAGCAGATCCAGCAACATGCGCCGGATGTTTTCGCGGCGAGCAGTCATCTCGATCCGCTGGCGCAGATCGCGAGGGCGCTGATCCAGACGAAGCCGAAGAAGCTCCTGGAGGCTCTCTACGGACGGTGTCCGGACGGGCTTGCTGGGCTTCTAGCTCGGGTTGGCCCGGCCCCTTTCTATCGACGGAGTTTGTACCGAACGGCCTTTGAGCTGTGCGACCGGCCCGAGAACCGTCACAGGGTCAAGGCGCTCAGTCAGTTGCACGGCCTCGTTCGCCCCGAACAAATCCTGATGGCCTCTGAACTTGACGATGTCCTGGTGCACCGCGCGGTTCTCGAACGCGCAAAGCCTCTCGAAGTGGCTGCGCTCAACGCGTTCAGCAGGCTTCTCCCCGAGCTTTGCGACGCATCCGAGCGCGATGTTCGCGAGAGCCTCGATCAACTCCCGGCCGACGTGAAAAACGTCAGGATCGGCGAGTGGGCTCAAACGTGGCTGAAGCGACAGGTCCGGCTGCCAGTGCCGGTTCCGATCCCTGACAACGACCCCGACTTGCAGGTTCGGATTGGGGCCGACCAGGAAAGTCTGGGGCGTCGATTCAGGAACTGTGCTGGAAGCCTCCTCTCGTTCGCTTTCACTGGGGAGCGAGTCTTGGTCGAGTGGGTGAGGGAGGGCGAGGAGGCGGTTATCGACTTGGCTCTGGTTCGCACCGGTTCGGAATACCGCTGGCAATGCGAAAACCTGTCCAGACCGCGAAACCGACGTGTCAGCGCGACGGTTGCGGGCGCGATCCGCGAGCGTTTCGACGAGCTCGGGATCATTTATCGTTTCAACCCCATGCCGTCCGACGAGCAGCAAGGGATTGCCGCGCTGTTGGACCATTCCCTGAACGCAACGTTTGTCGATCAGCACGCGCTGGCCAATGCCGACGACCAACATGTGGAGCGGCTTCTCGACGCGTTGGAAGTGGAGCTGGAGGATACGTTCTGATGAGCGCAGTTCAGGCCCAGTTCGAACAGGCGCCTGCGCGCGAGGTCATTCGAGATCAACGCGGCACGATCGTTGGCACGATCGAGCGTCTGAAACTGACCGGTAAGCTGATCGCGCGGACCAAGCAGGGCACGCTTGCCGGCGTCTATGATCCTCGATCGGGCGAGACGCGTGATCACCGCGGTCGGCTGATCGGCCAATCGAACCTGTTGCCGGTTCTGCTCTTTGGCAGGCGGTGAACATGCGGTCGCTCGTCGTACTCGTCGCCTTGGGATGGCTCATATCGCTGCCGGCGTGGGCGTTGGTGGTACTGATCTGCGTCGCGGTAGCGGCCGTGCTCGGCGGATGGTGGCTGCACGTTCACGGCGGGATTGATACGACGCGCCTGTACTCTCGGCGCAGTGATATCGATCCAGCTTACGTAAGCGCCCTCGAGACGATTGTCGCGCAGGCCGAGGCAGAGATCGAAAAGCTGAAGGCAGCGGCAGGAGGCAGTCGCGGTTCAGCGAATTGTGCGGACGAGGCGGAGCGCATAGCGCTTTTCCGACGTGTCGGACTGTCGCCGAGCGCGCCAGAGTTTGTCGTTGCCGCCGCGCAGAGAGCTTACCGGGTCCATTTGCATCCTGATCGACATCCGCAGCGGTTCAAATCGGCCGCTGAGACGCGTTTCAAAGCTGCGGAGGAAGCGTTTGCAGCGATCGCCGCGCGCGGGCGCTGAGCGCCCAGCAAGCACCAGCGGCCATCGGCCGCCAATCAAAACTGATACCGGAACCAGTCGGCATCCTGAGCTCTGCAAAACGATATAGCTTGCCGACCTCGACACCGCTTTCGCGGAGCTCATCGACCCAGAACGATCCGCGACAGTTCTCAGCAAGCCATTGGCGGCGCTCATCGAGCTGCTTGAGGAATTGATCGTCGTCCATAAGGCTACGGAGGAGGCCGGGCTGCCGGACGGTGTGCGGATGGCTGCTGCGGCGCGCGGTGGTCCACGCGACATATTTTAGGTGATGGCCGGGGTAGGGCGGTTGCATCAGTTATTTAGCGCGGCGCTCGAGCGGCTAAATATGGGATGCCATCATCCTGTTCTTCCGCGCACCGCTGCGCTCTACCGTCCTGTCCGAACTGCTGCTGGAAATATTCGCTGCACATGTGCCGGCGTATCGAGGCGGTGAAGCCGCGACGCCCGCACGCCATTGCGATCGGACAAGCGTCCGGCAGCTTTCTTGATGTCGGGAGACGTAGGCGGGCAATCCATAACGTCCTCGCCTACCAACGGCGACGGTCTGCATGGTGGAAAAGCGTCGGCCTCTGGCTGTGGATCAACGGCAGTGCCTTCCGTGGGGTTGTGGAACTTGGCTCGGTCACAGCGGACGAGTTTGGCACAGCCTTTCGGCACCACGGTCCGTTGGTCATTCGACCGATCACTGCCGCTGGCCTCCGAGTTGAGGTGTACGACGCAGCACGGGGCCTCGATCAGATTTCGGCTGGCGCAGGTGTAGGACGATACCAGCCGTTCAAAATCGCGATCTCGCCTGTGGCCGGACCGACAAGGCGAGTTCCGATCGCTCCTACCGTGATCGCGCCTATGCCGATACTGGTTTAGCCTGCGCTCACGGATTCCGAAGGTTTCTGGGAGCGAGCGATCGGGCCCGCCACGAGGCCAAGGAGGCGGGCTGGCAGCGCGCAATTATTCTACGGCACACCGTCCTCGGACTAGGGACAGCGAGCTCTCGAGCTTCGATGTCACGAGCCGGCAGGGAACCTGCGGCCTCTTCAGCGATTCTGTCTCCAGCACAGGAGGCCGGAATGGCAGACGACAAGAGCAACCGCGGACCCCAGGACCGTTCCCGCATCAGTTTGAGCGAGGACTATGAGGTTCGGTACTGGACCGACAAGCTGGGGATTTCGAAGTCTCAGCTCGAGGAAGTCGTCCGCAAGGTCGGGCCGTCGGCCAGCGCCGTCGAGGAAGAACTCCGGAAGCAGACTTTGAGCGCGGGTAAAGCCTAAGCCTCAGTCAGTTCGAAGACCTCCGACTGATCGGCGTCCTCGCGCAGGCCCTTGTAGGAGGCGTGGCGCAGGTTGCCGTCGTTGGTCCAGCCGCGAAACGCGATCTCGGCCGGTAAGATGGGCTGCACCCAGACCATGCCCCTCGTCTTGAGCGGGATCGCGGGCTTCTCAATTGCCAGGGATCGCAACAGCTTCTTGAGCTCGGTTGCCGTCTTGGTTGTAAAACCAGTACCGACGCTCCCCACATGGGCCAGCCCGTCGCCGCGATGAGCCGCCAGCAGCAGGCGACCGATCCCGCCCAACGCCGCCGACGATGGTTCGTAGCCCAGGATCAGGAACGTCTCCGACTGGACGCACTTGATCTTGAGCCAGTCACCGCCTCGGCCGGATCGGTAGGACGCGTCCCGGCGCTTGGCGATGATCCCCTCGAGGCCGAGCTCGCAGGCGAGCTTCAGGAAGACCGCTCCGTCCGCGTCGAGTTCCTCGCTCATCCGGATCGAGCCATGCGGCTTGATCGCCTCTATCAGCAGGTCGCGCCGCTCGTCGAGCGTGAGCGCCCGTAGGTCGCGACCGTCGAGGTAGAGCAGGTCGAAGGCATAGAGGATCGCACCGGCAGCGGAGTTCTTCCCGCCACGCCCGCCCAGCGCCCGCTGCAAGGCTCGGAAGTCGGATGCCCCGCGCTCATCGAGTACCACCGCCTCGCCGTCGAGGATGGCGCTGTCGAGACCCATCTCCAGCGCATCATGAGCGATGGTCGGGAAGCGGCTCGTCCAGTCGTGGCCGCCGCGCGTCAAAATGCGGACCTTGCCGCGTTCGATATGGATTGCGAGCCGATACCCGTCCCATTTGACCTCGAAGGCCCATTCCGGGCCGACTGGGGCCTTGGGTGAAAGCTGTGCCAGACAGGGTTCGACGCGGTCGGGCATCGGATCGAACCGAAGGACTTCTTGCCGGCGGCTCGGGCGCCGTGTGACGACGGGGCTCCGTGCGATGTCCCCGCCGGCACCGGCTCGCAGCATGCGCTTGGCCATGCCGTACTCCACCCAACTGACTCAACGAAACGCCGAGTCAACGGTGGGCCGACGGTTCCGTTCCGTTACGAGTTCAGCCGCGATCCGAAACGCTTCCGGAAGGCATCGGCGTTCTCCACATCAGGGAAGCTGACTCTCAATCGCTCGTGCTCGGGCTCCATCAGGATGCGCGCCTGGTGCGGGATATCGCGCTCGACCAGCCACAGCCCGATGTCGAACAGGCGCTCGTTAAGCGTGCCGGGATCGAGCGGCAGGTCGACCCGGTAAGGTCCCTCGGCGCCGACTCGTGTCGTGACGTTCACATGCCGTATCGACATGGAGCCATCCTTTGACCGGGACCCTATCTCAGCCATATCTAGTGCTCGGTCGCGCATTTTTTCAGTGTTCCCGCCCATTCTGCATAGGGCGTGTTCTTGGCCATGTGGCGGTTCAGATCAGGCGCGCCGTCATCCCACCAGACGGGGCCGCGCTCACCCAGCGCGACCTTCGCGGCATCGACGCGGTCGCGGGCGAGCCGAAGGTCACCGCTTCCACGCCTAGCATCCTTGACGGCTCGCCGAGCATCCATGAGTTCGGCGACGAGGCGATGACGACGCTCTTCCGGGATCGCCGGGTTCGTCGAGCGCCACAGACGTCCCGCGACAATGAAGTAGCGACCGTCTGGCGTCGTGGGGTGCTCGCGGGAACTCATGCCCGTCCGACCACTGGCACCTCGTCCAACCGTGTCGTGTACCTTGGCGAGCGCATCTCGAATTTCGTGACCCATGCCTTGCGCTGCCGCGCGATCCCTGCCGCGGCCGGGAAGACAACGCCGCGCCCGTGCCGCTGGTTGCAGGCATCCAGTGCCTCCATCAGGCGGCCGGACTTCTCGCGATCCAGAGCGCCGATCAGCGCGCGCTGCGAGCTTTCCAGCGGAACGATGTCCACCGTCATCAGGCCCGCCTTCGCGTAGCGATACCCCGGCTTCCAGATTCGTCTCGCGCCCCATTTCGCGGCACGGACCAGCACCAGGGTGTCGTTGCTGGCCTCGGGGAAATCGACGGTGGTCGAGACGGACCGCGACGGTCCCTTGTCGAAGGGTGAGGTGTGGAAGAAGACCGTGACGTGGTCGGTCGCGAGGCCATGGTGGCGAAGCTTCTCGCCGAGTCGAGCCGCATGGGCGGCGATGGCTTCCTGCATCATCTCCAGGCTCTCGACGCGTCCGGCGAAGGAACGGGTGACGGCGCAGCCCTTCCGCGTCGGCGCCACGGCCTCCAGGTCGATGCAGGGGTGGCCACGCAGCTCGTGGATGATCCGCTCGCCGACGACGGTCAGCGTCTTCCGGGCGAGCTTGGGATCGAGCGCAGCAACGTCGGCCGCCGTCTTGCACCCGAAAGCGGCCAGCTTGGCTTGGCTGGCCCGCCCGATGCCCCAGACGTCCTCGAGCGCGACGAGCGGCAACCACTCGCGTCTGGCTTCGTCGCTGGTCAGGTCGCAAACGCCGCGGAGCTGGGCCGTGCTCTTGGCAATCTTGTTGGCGAGCTTGGCCAGGGTCTTCGTCGGACCGATGCCGACGCAGGTCGGGACGCCCGTCCAGGTCGACACCGTCGAGCGTAGGTCCCGCCCGAGTTCCTCGCGCTGCTCCGGGGCGATCGGCATCAGGTCGAGGAAGCTTTCGTCGATCGAGTAGATCTCGATGTCCGACGCGAATCCTTGATACACGCTGTTCATGCGACGGCTCATGTCGCCGTAGAGCGTGTAGTTCGACGAAAAGACGACGACGCCCTCGCGCTTGCAGAGATCGCGGATTGCGAACATGGGCGCGCCCATCCTGATCCCGAGCGCCTTGGCCTCGGCCGTCCTGGCGACCGCGCAGCCATCGTTGTTCGACAGCACAATGACGGGCCGGCCCTTGAGTTTCGGATCGAAGACGCGCTCACAGGAGCAGTAGAAGCTGTTGCCGTCGATCAGAGCGAATGATCGCGTCATCGCCGGAGGCGCCGCACCGTGTTGGTGACGACCCCGAAGATCTCGATCTCAGCGTCTGGACCGGGATCGTAGTCGGGATACCGCCGGTTGCCGAACGCGAGATTTGATCGGCTCCCGGCGGACTTGAAGATCTTGACCGAACGCTCGCCGTTGACGTCGACCACCACGGCATCGCCGTCTCGCGGTTTCAGGCTGCGATCGACGGTGATCAACGAGCCGTCGAAGATCCCGACGTCGATGGCACTGTCGCCCGCCACCGTCATGATGAAGGTGGCCGGAGCGTTCCGGATCAGTTCCCGGGACAGGTCGATCGGGGCGTCGAGGTAATCGTCCGCAGGCGAGGGGAAGCCCGCTCGCACCGCCTTGAGGTAGACCGACAGGAAGAGCGGTGGCCCCACAACGACGGGCGAGATGTTCATCGGATCGGGTTCCCATTGAAGGAACAAAATAGGAACATCTGCCCGCGACAAGTCAAGATGCGAGTTGGCAACAGCCCGGGCGCGCGGCTAGCGTGCCGAGGCTTGGAGGGTGAAATGCTCAATGAAAACATCGCCGTCGAGATCAAGGACGGCCGGATCTTCATCGATGAACAGGACCAGGGCTTTGAGCGCGACGACCAGGAGCACATGCGACTGACGGCCCGCGCGCTTCAGAAGGGTCACACCGTCCACATGCTGGACGAGAAGAGGCTGGAGGATCGTCGGCTTTTCGGGATCGGCACGATCGAGGGCAATCTGGGTCTGGTCGGACAGACGCACACGGTCGAGCGGATCGAGGTCATCATCCAGGCGGCTCCCGCCGACCGGACCGACCTCGATTGGCACAGTTACATCGGTGCCTCTCTCGCGGACGGCGAATTCGATGACGAGGACAGGTGGGCCGTCCACGTTCGCGTACCGGGCGATGTCTGGAAGCGCCTGGAATTCGACTACGACGCGGGGCAGGTGCGGGAGATCGATTTGACCGTCGTCGCCCCTCTCTGGTGCAAGCCTACGCCATTCTTCCACCAGCGCAGGCCCGACCTGAAGCTCACACCCGATCGGAACGGAGGAGGCGGCGCCACGCAAGGGAAGACCACCTCGATCACCTGGCGCGACCGCCCGGCCACCGTCACCGACCCCGTTGTGGGGCCGACCCTTGCCGGGGACGACGACGAGCCGGTGGTTGCCGGACCCGGTCCGTCGATGGTCATCCCCGCCCGCCTCGTCTCGATCGTTTCGTGGTGTCTGCCCGCGATCGTGGTCCTGCTCGCTTTCATTGCCTCGAGGAGCTGACGGTGCTGTCGCTATTCCGGAAGAAGCCCGATCCGCTGAAGCAGGACCGTGACGCCGATCGCGCGCTGAGGAAGGTCTACGAGTACGGCTCGATCTCGCTCGCCCTGGCGCGGGTGGACACATACTGGTCGTACAACAAGTCGACTCCGCTCGAGATCGATCGGTTCGTGCCCTTCTCGCATCGAGACGAGCCGCTGCGGGCCCATGGTGTCGTCGACGAGTACGGCATGCACGACGTCCGGATCGCCGTCGACGTCGAGTTCGTCCGCGTCCGGGAGAAGGCTGCGATCGGCCATTGCTACCTGGAGCGGAAGGCAGGCGCATCCACGCTGAAGGTCGTTCTCAACGATCCGGACGGCAGCGTCGGCGAGGCGATATCGAACGCGATGCGCGATGGCGCGATTTCAGGAAGCACCTACCAACATTTCGGGATCACCGTTGCCAAGAGCGATGACCTGGCCGCAGCAAGGACGCAAATCAAGGAACTCGGCTATGGTCCCTCGCTATCCATCTCCGACATCGACTGCATTCGACGGGTGATCCTGTCGAAGGCACCGGGCAGTTCATGGCGCCGCGAATTCGACTGAATTCGCGGCGCCATGGCCTCGGGCAACGTCCTCGTCGCTTAGATCAGCTTCTCCGGCGTGATCGGTAGATCACGCACCCGCTTCCCGGTCGCATGGAACACGGCATTGGCGATGGCTGCCGGGATGCCCACCATTCCGAGTTCGCCCATGCCCTTGACGCCGAGCGGGTTCACGATCGTGTCCTCCTCCTCGACGAAGATGGTCTCGATGGCATGAATGTCCGCGTTTACCGGCACATGGTAGTGCTGGAGGCTGGCATTCATAATCCGGCCGTGGCGATGATCGACCTCCGTCGCCTCCTGAAGCGCCATCCCGATGCCCCAGACCACGCCGCCGATTTCCTGGCTATGCGAGGCGAGGGGATTGGTTTTCCAACGCCGGGCGTCCCGCACGCATCTACAAACCATGATGGCGGCCAATCGCCATTCATGGGCTGGATTAATTGGTCCATGCACATGCGGCCGGCTAATCGGGCAGCCGTCCAGGCGCTATGTTCGACCTGCCTTCGAACTGCACGCTGTCGGCACGAAGCCGCATTCTGCAAAGGTGCTCGCATGGATATCAAACGACTTGGCACCCGGCCTTCGGTGAAGGGGCCGGAAGACTGGTTCACCGGGGCCGTCCGGGTTGATCCGTTGTTTCAGGCCGCTGCGCCCGCGCGGGCGACGGGAGCTGCGGTGACGTTCGAGCCGGGCGCTCGGACGGCCTGGCATACGCATCCGATCGGGCAGACCCTGATCGTCACCGCCGGGTTCGGTCGCGTTCAGCGTGAGGGCGGTCCGATCGAGGAAATCCGCCCGGGTGACGTGGTGTTCTTCCCGGCGGGCGAGAAGCATTGGCACGGGGCATCCCCCACCGTGGCGATGACCCACATCGCGATCCAGGAGGAGCTCGACGGCAAGGCCGTCGACTGGCTCGAGAAAGTCACCGACGACCAGTACGGCGGCTAGGCGGCATCGCATGCGGGGAGAACCACAGGTTATGCGCGCCCTGGCCACCATTGTCGCGTCCGTCGTGGTCCTCTCGGTGGCGAGTTCGCCGCCCCTTGTGGCGGGGGATCGTATCCCCTCGGCAGCGAAGACAACCAAGGCGTCATCTCCCGGGAAAGAGACCATGAAAATCCGGATCAGCATCAACGGCCGCGTGGCGACGGCTACGTTGGACAATACCCCGACGGCGCGGGACTTCGCTGCGCTGTTGCCGTTGAGCGTAACGCTCTCCGACTATGCCTCGACCGAAAAGGTCAGCGACCTGCCGCGCAAGCTGACCCAGCAAGGGGCGCCCCCCGGATACGAGCCGAAGACGGGTGACATCACCCTCTACGCGCCGTGGGGCAACCTCGCGATCTTCTATCGCGACTTCAAATACTCGACGGGCCTGATCCGTCTCGGCGCGATCGACACTGGATTGGAGGCCCTGAACCAGTCGGGATCCCTTCCGGCCACCATCGAGATGATCCAGCCGTAAGGCAGGCTCATGAACCGGACAATCGAGTGCACGTCATGAAGATCGGCATTCTCGGCTCCGGCCTGATGGGCGGCGCTCTCGGTCTCGCGCTTTCCCAGGCAGGTCACGACGTTGCGTTCAGCTACGCCCGTGATCAGGACAAGCTGGAGCGGCTCGCACGTCGCGCGAACGGGACCGCTGTATCGGTCGCGCAGGCGGTGGAGCGGGCGGACGTGGTGCTTCTCGCCGTCCACTGGTCGAACCTCGACGACGTGCTTTCGCGAGCGGGTGACCTGCACGAGAAGACGATCATGACGTGTTGCGTCCCCCTGAACGCGGCCAACACACAGTTGGTCGTCGGCCTGAAGGAGTCCGGCGCCGAGCTTCTCGCGCGCAAGGTCCCCGAGGCCCGGATCGTTGCCGCGTTCCAGACCACGCCGAGCGAGGTGTTCGCCTGACGCAACTCGCGGTTCTCCCGCTCCAGCGTCCTCATCTTCTCGGCCATGTCGGTTGGGATGCCCGCGCGCTTGCCGCTGTCGACCTCGGCCTTCTTGACCCACTCGTTCAGGGTCTGGGGCGCACAGCCGATCTTCGCGGAAATCGACATCACCGCCTGCCACCGCGATCCGTGCTGACCTTCGTTATCGAGGACTAGCCGCACCGCACGGTCGCGCACTTCGGGGGAAAATTTGTTCGTCGTCTTGCTCATGATGCTCCATCCTACTCAAGAGTTGGAGCCTCCGGCAAACCCGGAGCGGTTCAATCCCTTCGGCCCGTGATGACCGCAATGGGGGCCGAAGGCTGACTTTGCTTGGTTAGAGTGTCAGCATTTCTCGCCTTGGCCGCCGCAAAGATATGGCTGCCATACTTTGTCAACAGGGCCTAATGTCGATTGGTCCTAGGCCTGACCCCGCCCATCTAATCATAAGACTTCCAGCCAACATGCTCACTCCAATCGCGAGGAGGAGGGGGCCGGCGAACTCCTCGGCCACTGTACCCGACGTCGAGGAAACCGATAGCAACATCAGGCTGAATTCTCCCCCGTTGGCCAGGATGACTCCGGTCCGCAATGAGGTCTGAAGCGCTTCGCCGAATAGTCGGGCGACGACGAAAACAATCAGCGTCTTTCCGCAGAGTATTATTGCAAGCCAGACCAGCACGGCAGGCCATTGAGATGGAAGGATCCAAAGTGGCAATTGAGTCCCGATACCGATAAAGAAAATCCCGACAAACAAGTCGCGAAAGGGCCGGATCTCGTTCTCGACAGCATGGCGCGCGTCGCCCTCGCCGATGATCATACCGGTCGTGAATGCGGCGAGCGCCGGAGAAAGGCCAGCAGATGTCGCGACGATCGTGGACCCAAGCGCAATGGTAAGTGCGAGGAGTTGGGCAAGCTCCGGATCGCCACGCAACGCGACCCAACGGGCAAGTACCTGCAACGGACCTCGGGCAATGAACAGAGCAGCAACCACTGCCGTTGCACTGGCGATGACCGTTATCACGCCATACCCTTCGGCGGCACCACTCATTGCATCGTGCAGAAGCAGGAACGCGACGGCTGCCAAGTCCTGAAACAGAAGCACTGCGATGGCCAAGCGCCCATGAGCCGATCCAAGAGCGTTCGCGCCTGCGAGCACCTTGAGGCACATGGCTGTGGATGACATCGCAACGGCCCCGCCGATGAGGATTGCGGAAACTGATGCGAGATCGAAGACCAAACTCGCTACCAACGAAACCGTTATCGTCGTGACTGAAACCTGTACAGCCCCAAGACCGAAGACATGCTTCCTGAGTGTTACGAGCTTCTCGAAGGAGAATTCCAGACCAAGCGCGAACAGCAGGAGTACGACTCCGATTTCGCCAATACTGCTCAGGGCAGCGCTCTCCGCAATCAGGCCGAGGCCAGCGGGTCCAATGACTATACCGGCAAGAATGTAACCGACGATGCTAGGCACGCCAATCCGTGAACATATCGTCACGAGTACGAACGCGGCGCAAACCAACAAGGCCGCACTTTCGGCAAATCCAGTCACGCCATGCATGTTCTTCTCCTGATATCATGTCGCAGGAAATGCCAATACCTGTATACTCTAAACGTGCGACCGCGCCCACTGCGCTATCTGCGCGGCAGGCATTACACCGCTCGTCCTCGCGATTTCCTTGCCGCCCCTGAACAAGATCATGGTGGGAATGCCGCGGATCCCGTAACGGTCTGTGATCTGCTGTTCGGCTTCGGTATCGAGCTTGCCGAGACGGAACTGGGGTTCGAGCGAACGCGCCGCAGCCTCGAACTGAGGTGCCATCATCTTGCATGGCCCGCACCATTCCGCCCAGAAATCGACGAGCAGGGGCAGATCGGCATCGGCGTGTCGGTCGAAACTGGCGGCGGTCAGTGTGACTGGCCGGCCCTCGAACAGGGCGGCGCCGCAGCGGCCGCAGCTGGGGTTATCCGTCAGTCGTTCCTGCGGAACGCGATTGACGGAACTGCATTTCGGGCAAGCAACGGTGGGCATTCTGTTCTCCCTTTGAGTATCGTTTCGGAGGGGCAGGCAGGGCGGCGCCGTTCAGCGCGAGGTCGTGGCCCGCCGGGCCTCTCGGTGGCGGGGTTCGGGCAGGTATTCGACGCCGCCGCCCAGACGGCGGACGGGCTGCGGATAGAGGGTCATCAGCTCGAGTATTTCCTCGGGCATGTCGGTCCGCACCGGCAGCCCCATCTCGCGCGCCTCTTCCGCAGAGATAGGGTAGTCGTGCGTCCAGGTGCCGGTGGCCTGCCCATCAGCGTCGAGCTGACGCCCGGCGAGACCCACGACCTAATCGCCTATGACGACCTCATGGCCGAGCGCGACAGCGATCCCGGCGTGCTGCTCGGTGACAGGGGCTACGACAGTGACCGCCTGCGGCAGGATGCGCGCGACCGGGGGGCCCAGCCGGAGATCCCGACCAAGCGGAGCCGCAAGGTGCAGCACAGCGTCAACCGACGCCTCTACGCCCTGCGTTCCCGCATCGAGTGCTTCATCAACCGTCTCAAGAACTGCCGCCGCGTGGCCACCCGCTACGACCACACCGCTTCCAGCTTTCTCGGCTTCGCCCTGCTCGGCTGCATCCGCTTATGGATCAGGTTCGTCCACGCGGCCTAATGGGGTGAAAAAGCATACACTCCTGAGCAAAGAGAGGGGCGCGACGCGCCCCTCTTACGCCCTATCCAGCGGTTTCAGAACAACTTGGACAGCTTTGCCTTGATTTCATCGAGCCAGCCTTTTCCGCCGCCTCCCCCAGCCGTCTTTTGCTTGACTTTCCTGAGTTCAGCATACAGGGGCTCAAAGTCCTTCTTCTTTCCATAGCCCAGCAGTTCTGCCATTTCCAACTGCTGCCGCGCTTCGTTCAAGAATGTCTCCAGGCGCTCATTGGACGCTTCGCTCCGCTGACCATCTTCTACCAAGGTCTCGGCGCGCTTCAGGAGCAGCCTGGCGCGCAGGGCGGGCAGCGGATGCACGCTGCGCGTCTCGACCAGCGTGCTGAGCGCTGCCTGCAGCGCGGCTTTGGCTTCTTCAATCTTGCCCTGATCGATCAGCGGCACGACTGACTTCACGGCTGCGGGATAGGACGCCAGAGGGATGTTGGTGACCGCGATCACGATTTCACTTGCCAGCAAAGCCAGCACGTGACGTGCCTGTTGCACCTCGCTATGTTTGAGGGCATCCAGCGCCTCGTCGGTCATCGCCTCAATGGTTTCCGTGTTGGCGAACAAGTCGTGCACGATGGTGCGCACATCAACGGGGGCCAGGGCAAGCGTGGGTTCGCGCGCAACGATCAGCTCCAGCTTTCCCGTCACTTCGGCCAGCGTTGCCAATGCGCGTGCAGCGTCCTTGCCGTCAAGTGCGGCCAGCGCTGATTTGGTCAGCGCCAAGGCCGAGACGGCCTCATCGAGGACTTGTTTACGTTTGTCTGCCGCCTGCGAGCCCGTTTCCTTCTGAACCTCAGGCTGTACCTCCGTGACGACTTCAGGCTTGGCCTCTGGACTGACAGGAAGGCTGCTTACCGCGGCCTGTTCGTTTATTTCTTTGTTCGTCGCATTGGGATTCGATGTTTGCTCATTCATGGTGATATGCCTCGTATGAGTTAGTGAAAATAGGCGAATCTATTGGGGCTGACTGCGAACATCGCGAGACTGACCGACCGAACAGTCGGCCCCTTCATCACCTCAAAACAGCTTTTGGAGGCGCGTCTTCAACTCGTCGAACCATCCCTTGCCGCTTTTGCCACCAGCCGACTTTTGCTCAATGGACTTCACCTGATCGAAGATGGGTTTGAAATCCGCCTTCTTGCCATAACCCAGGATCTGCGCCATCTCGATCTCCGTGCGCACGGACGACAGCAAGGTGCTGAGCTCCTCGTTCTGCTTGGCATCGCGCTTGTCGGTCTCGGCCAGCTTTTCAGCTTTTGCCATCGCGGCTTCAGCCCGTAGCACGGGCAGAGGAAAGGCGACCGAGGTCACCACCAGCGTGTTCAGTGCTCGGGCGAGTTCCGCCTTGGCGTCGTCGATCTTGCCGCTGTCGATGAGCCGTGCGGCCGACTTGATCGCTGCCGGGTACGTTGCCATCGGCAGGTTGTCGGTTTCGATCACGATTTCGCTGGCCAGATTGGCGACGATGGGCCGGGCCTTTTGCACCTCGCCATCACCCAACAACTCCCGAGACAACTCGACCGCTTTCTTCACCGTTTCCACGTTGGCGTGGATATCGTGGGTGATGACGCGTACATCGACCGGCGCCAAAGCAAGTTTGGCGTCGCGTGCCAATACCAGTTCCAGCTTTCCGCTGGCCAGTTCCAGCGCAGCGAGCGCCTCCTTGGTCTTCTTTGCCTCAAGGAGTGTCAAAGCCTCCTGGGTCTTGGTGAGCGCCGTGATGGCGTCCTGAGTGAGCTCAGCACGCTTTTTTTCGGCTTCCCGGGCGGCCTTGTCATCTACCTGTGGCTGCGCCGCCTTGGATGCGGCAGAGGGTGCTGCAGCACCTGGGCTAGAACCTGCCGCCGATTGGGCCTGAGCCGGTCCGCTAAGTCCGACGACGACCGCCAGGGCAAGTGCGGAGAAGGTTGATTGGGGCTGTTTGATATTCATGATCTTGGGCTCCTAATTAAAGTTAGTTGACTGAGATTTCAATCTGTTTCGGTTTGGCTTGCTCGGCCTTGACAAGCCGCACTTCCAGCGCGCCGTCTTTCATCGAAGCCGTCACCTTGGTCGGATCAACGTTGTCAGGCAAGACAAAGCTGCGCACAAAGTGACCTGCCACTGAACTTTCATCCAGCGGCGATTAGAGTCTCGACCGTTTCTGTTACGCCGTTGGGCGCGGGTTGAGCAACGGGCGGAGACGCGAAGCCCTTATCGAGCGAAGCGTCGGAGCCGGTTGCGGTAAGGGTTCCGGCGAAGGCCGCCGGGGTCTGGTATCCGAGCGAGGAGTGCGGTCTCGCGGTGTTGAAGTCCTGCCTCCATTCGGCGATGGCGCTGCGGGCGTGGTCGAGGCCGAAGAACAGGCTCTCGTTCAAGAGCTCATCGCGCATCCGGCCGTTGAAGCTCTCGACGTAGCCATTCTGCATGGGCTTTCCGGGCGCGATGTAGTGCCACTCGACGCGATGATCCTTCGACCAGGCGAGGATCGCGTTCGAGGTGAACTCCGTGCCGTGGTCGGAGACGATCATGCCCGGCTTGCCGCGTCGGGAGATCAGGTCCGTCAGCTCACGAGCAACGCGGCGACCGGAGATCGACGTGTCCGGGATCGCTGCCAGGCATTCGCGCGTCACGTCATCGACGATGTTGAGCACACGGAAGCGCCGCCCGCAGGCGAACTGATCGTGCACGAAGTCCAGCGACCAGCGCGCGTTCGCCCTTGCCTCGACCAGGATCGGCGCCCGCGTGCCCACCGCGCGTCGCCGCGCCCGGCGCTTGCGCACCGTCAGGCCCTCCTCGCGGTAGAGCCGGTAGATCGAGCGCATGTAGCTGGCCGTCATCCCGTCGTCTTTCTTGCAATTGTCACACCCGTCCACGCCGGAGGATCAGAGGCGGGGAAGGATTCGAGCGAGGCTTCGAGGACCGGATCGAAACTCTCCCTGTCGCTGGTAGACGGGTCGGCCGTGCTCTCATGCTGGACGCCTCTTGAGAGGCGGCGATCGGGGCGGAACGGGACCCGGAAGGCTCCCGGGGCATCGACGCCCCTGTGCAGCCGGTGGCGCGTCTCACCCGCCCAAGGGTTCGCCATCCGGGCTCCCCCAGCGTCCTCGCGCACGACATAATGCCAGTCCTGCCGCTCTGCGAAGTCCACGGCGCTGTCGCGATCCGGAAACTTCAGCCGAATCGGACGATAGGGATCGCCGGTGGACGTGTATCCCATCAGCGGCTCGATCTGCGGCGGCCGGGACGGCTCGAACTCGAGGACCCAGTAGTTGGGCCGAGGCGCCGATGTCATCGCGGAACGGGCAGGACGGTAGATGATTGCCGTCGGCACGTCCCAGGATGGCAGATCGGTTCCGGGAATTTTCGGCGGGAATGGTGGGCGATTATGGCCGCGCATATCAGTTCTCCCGGGTGTCGGTGGATACGAGAAGGTGACGTTCGAGATCGTCGAGTTTTTCCATTCGCCTCGAATTCAGGCGAACGGCGCGTTCGGTGTTCTGCGAAGGAAAGGCAGCAGCGTGCAGGACGTCCGACCGCATCGCTATCGTGAGATCGGCGACGGCATTCATCACGCCCTCTCCGTCCCCGTCCGAGAGCGTGCCGTCAGCAAAACCGGACTGCAAGCTCTCCAGTACCTGCTCGAAGCTGGACACGACCCCTGCACTCGCGACCACAGCCAGCTTGTGGCTGAGAACACGCAGTTCATCGATCAGCTTCGCATCGTGCCTTGCGGTTTCCACGATCTCTGCGACCTTCTCGATACAGGCCATGTAAATGTCGCATTGCTGCTGGAGGATGATGACCCTTCCTTCCTTGCGAAGCTCGAGATCGGTCTGGCGATTGAGAAGCGCCGCGGTCAGAATGATCGTCACGACAGCGCCGAGGAAGATGAGCGTCATCTCCTGCGCGAAAGGCAGTATGTCTTCGGCAAGATACATCGAACGAAAAACGAAAACGATGCCGATGCCCAAGGCAGCGGCCGCAGCAGCAAATGCCAAGTCAGGCAGGCGGTTCGACATCAGCACCTCGCATTTTCGGTGTCAGGTGGCATGCACTGCTTTGCATCGGCGTCCGGCGCCTCTGCGTCCCGGTGCCGCAGGAAGATTGGCGTCGGACCGCTGCCGAACGGATTGAAGCCGGTGCTCAGGCAACGGTCGAAGATCGTTTCGTCCCATCGGGTGAAATCGTGCTCCTCGCCGGCAAGTCGCCCGTCATCCACCACAGGGCACCTCACGCCTTTGCCGATGGGGGAGCGTTATCGAAGGCCGCACCGTCCGAACGATCCGCCTTGCGAAGCCGTAGCCCGAGGAGGATCATCATCACCCCGAAGACCGCGGCGTAGAAGCCGATCAGCCAGCCGAGCGCGAGGAAGCTTTCGACCGGGCGCGTCAGCAGCATCCAGGTCACGACGACACCGAGAACGACCGAGAGAAGGCCGCTCAGGATCAGCCAGATTTCGCCGTTGATTTCCTTTCGCAGGCGGATCGCTGCCGCGATCTCGAGGGCACCCGAGAACACGGACCAGAATGCGATGCTGGCCCAGAGGAATGTCGCAAGCACAAGCGTCGCGACAAAAGGCGAGACAACCACGACGACGCCCGTGGCGATGCCCAGAATGCCGCTGAACATCAGCCAGCCCCAGCGTTCGCCCTTGCGGATGTTACGTATCGCGGCGACGAGGCCGAACACGCCGTCGGCAAAGGCGAACGCGCCGAAGACCAGCGTGAGCGCCAGAAGCGCTTCCGCAGGCATGACGAAGGCTAGCACTGCGATGATCAATGCGAGCACGCCGCGTAACACGAATGCCCACCAATTCCGGGACAGGCTGCACAGCATGTCCTGCATCTTGTCGGTCGGGTTTTCAGAGGCTGTGGTCATTGGTCGATCTCCTATTCAGTTCCATGTCAGGTGTCGGAGCCGGCCTCCTCGCCGGTTAGGGCGGCGGCCACGCGGCGGCGATCCTCGATCGGCTGAGGCAGACGCTGCGTGTGAGCGATTTCCCGTTCGATGGGCGCGCGGCCTGATGGATCTCTGACCAACCCGGCTTCGGCAAGCCTCGCGCGTAGTGTCGCGCCCGCATTTTCTGCGATCTCGGCGACCACTGTCTCGGTCAGGCCGAAAAGGTCTGCCGTCTCCGCGATCGTAGCGTTGTCGAGGTGGAGCCGATAGAGAACGCGGCGTTCGACCGACGGAAGATCGGCGATTGCCCGGTGCAGCACCATGGCGATCTTATGCCGATCCGCTTGGCTCTCGGGGTCTGTGCCGCCGTCGTCGGCGAGGAGGTCCTCCAGCATCAGCACTTCGTCGGGCTGGTAGAACTCGAACATCGCCTGATCCGCCTCGGTCGGATCCTCCGCCGGGGCCTCGGGTTCCGCCTCGATCGAGGCGGCGTCCTCCGGCACCGCGCGGCGCGCGGCGCGCGCCTCGGCCTCGATGGTCTCGAAAGCCAGTTTCAGCAGCCAGTCGCCTATGGAAAACTCGGTGGGCCGCTGCTCGAACCTTTCCAGCCCCTTGAGGATCGTCGCATCGACGATATCGCCAACGCTCAGGTAGCCAGCCGGCACAGACCCGCTGCACTCGAGATAGGTCAACTCGCGCCTGACGGTATCGTAGACCGTATCGAGATGATCCTCGATCAGGTCGAAGAAGAGTTGGCGCCGGTCCGCTTCCGCCGCATCCCGCGCGGGCGACAGCGGGGCGCCGATCCGGCGCCGGCGGGCGGGACGCTTGTATTCAGACTCGTGCTTGAGGCGCGCCACATGCCGGTCAACCCGCTGGCGCAGGTCGGCAAAGGCCTTGCGCAGGACAGGCTCGATCTCGAACCCCTCTTCCTGCGCCGCGATCACGCCCGAGGGCAGTTGCAGGCGCAGGCTGACCTGGATGCGCGTCTTGCCCCTCGTCTGGGAGGCGACGACTTCGAGCCGGACGAGATCCTCGCGGAAGCGTACAAGATGAGGTTCAAGTTGCCGCACCTCTTCCTCGATGACCTCGGGCGCGCGCTGTTGCCCGTGCCGGTCGAGATTGCGAAATGCTCTGATGACTTTCATGCCGTGGATCCTTCCAGTAACCCTCCGACGAAATGGGCCGGCGCGACCGTCATCGCGCCGGGCCAGTCCCTCGCAACGTCACCCGGCGGATTTGTCCTCCTTGGACTGCACCTCATCCTTGGCCTCGGCCGGGACGTCGGGCGTCGGAGCGTCCGCCTTGTCTCCGGCAACTTCGCCGGACTCGTCGATCCCGGCCTTGGCCTGACCGTCCGGGCTGTCGTCACCGGTGTCCTTTGCGATCTTTTCGAACACGACCTTCTGCTCGTCCGCCGACCAGGCGACGCGGACCTTGTCACCATCCTCGATCCGCCCGGAGAGCATTTCGCGGGCCAACTCGGTCTCCAGCTCCGACCGGATCAGCCGGCGCAGCTCGCGGGCGCCGAATTCGGGGCGGAAGCCGACCGCGCCGAAGTGATCCACGACGCTCACGTCGAATTCGAGTTCGACGCCCTGGCCGAGGGCGGTCCGTTTCACCCGGTTCAGCTGCAACTCGACGATCTGGCGGATCTCCGACTGGTTCAGCGAATGGAAGACGATGATCTCATCGATCCGGTTGATGAACTCTGGCCGGAAATGACCGCGCAACACCTCCATCAGTTCGGATTTCTGCTTGGCCTCGTCGAACTCCCTGCTGCCGCGTTTCGTGAGGTTGCGCTGGATGATGTCCGAACCGAGGTTCGAGGTGGCGATGATGATGGTGTTAGTGAAGTCCACCACGCGGCCCTTGCCATCTGTCAGGCGGCCATCGTCGAAAACCTGAAGCAGGATGTTGTAGACATCGGGATGCGCCTTTTCGATCTCGTCGAGGAGCACGACCGAGTAGGGCCGACGGCGCACCTTCTCCGTCAGCTGCCCGCCTTCGTCGTATCCGACGTAGCCCGGAGGTGCGCCAACCAACCGGGCAACCGAGTGGCGCTCGCCATACTCCGACATGTCGATACGGATCAGCGCGTCCTGATCGCCGAAGATTACCTCGGCGAGCGTCTTGGCCAGTTCCGTCTTGCCAACCCCGGTCGGCCCGAGGAACAGGAAGGTCGCGGTCGGACCGGAACCTTCGCGCAGACCCGCACGCGCCAGGCGCACCGCATCGGCCACGGCGCGGATCGCTTCTTCCTGGCCAATGACGCGCTCGTGCAGCTTCTCCTCGAGCTTCAGGAGCTTGTCCTTCTCCTCGGCGGTCAGCTCCGTGACCGGAACACCGGTGATCTTGGAGACGATCTGCGCGACATGATCGGCGCGCACCTCGGCGGTCGCCGAAGCCTGGTCGCGCTTCCAGATCTCCAGAAGCTCGTCAAGCTCCTTCTGCTTCTGCTCGAGTTCCTTCTTCAGTTCCGCTGCTCGGTCGAATTGCTTGCGGGCTGCGGCATAGTCCTGTTCGCGCTTGATCTGCGCGACCTCGGCTTCGAGCTCCTGCACGTCCACGGGCCGCGCAGTGGCCGAGATCTTCACCCGCGCCGCGGCCTGGTCGATCAGGTCGATCGCCTTGTCGGGCATGAAGCGACCGGTGATATAGCGATCCGAAAGCTCCGCGGCGGCGATGATCGCCTCGTCGGTGATCGTCACCTTGTGGTGGCTTTCGAGCGTGTCGCGCAGCCCGCGCAGAATCATGATCGTCTGTGCGACCGTGGGCTCGTCCACATAAACCGGCTGGAACCGTCGCTCGAGCGCCGCGTCCTTCTCGATGTATTTCTGGTACTCGTTGAGCGTCGTCGCGCCGATCAGGTTCAGCTCGCCCCGCGCCAGCGCCGGCTTGAAGGTGTTGGCGATGTCGAGACCACCTTCGCCACCGCCCTGGCCGGCGCCGACGATGGTGTGCATCTCGTCGATGAACAGGATCAGGCTGTCCTTCTCCTCGGTGATCTCCTTGAGGATCTTCTGGACTCGCTCCTCGAACTCGCCGCGATACTTCGACCCGGCCACCATCGAGTTGATGTTGAGCTCGACCAGCCGCTTGTCGCGCAGCGCCTCGGGCACTTCGCCCGCGACGATCCGTTGTGCAAGTCCCTCGACGATGGCGGTCTTGCCCACGCCGGGCTCGCCGATCAGCACCGGGTTGTTCTTTTTCCGGCGGGCCAGCACTTCGATCGTCGTCTCGATCTCGCGGGCGCGGCCGATGACGGGATCGAGCTTGCCATCGCGGGCGAGCTTCGTCAGGTCTCGGCTGAACTGGTCGAGATCGGGGGTGTTCGACGGAGTCTCGACGCGGCCTTCCTCGGCTCCCTTGCCGACCACCTTCGTCACCTGCTGGCGAAGCGCCTGCGGCGTCAACCCCAGCTTGCGCAGCATCGCCGCCGCGAGGCCTTCGCCCTCTTCGGCGAGCCCGATCAGCAGATGTTCCGGCCCGACATAGGAATGGCCAAGCTCGTTCGAGGCGATGAAGGCCCGGTTCAGCGCGTCCTTGAGACGCGGGCTAACACCGATTTCGCCTTCCGTCTTGGCGTCTCCACGCTTCGCTTCCTTCTCGATCTGGCGCCGCAGATCGTCCACATCGACCTTGAACTGTTCCAGGATCGTCTTGACGACGTCAGACGAGGTCAATGCCAGAAGCAGATGTTCGGTATCGACCTCGCTGCGCCCGAATTCTCCGGCCTTCTGTGCGGCCTCCTGCAATAGTTTGTTGCCCTGTTCGCTCAGCCGGTCAGCGATGGTGCGTCCGCCGCCGCGCCGCGAACCACGCCGTGGCGTGCCCTCTCCGAAAGTGGCGTCGACGACCTCGTCATCACCGTCGCCCATGGAGCCCAGCGTGCCGCCCCGCAACGGGCTGTCGCCAAAGAGGCTGCCGAAACCGCTGTCGCCGAAGAACTCGTCAAGAAGGGAATGCCGTCCGAACAGGGACTCCAGCGGCGAGGCGCTGCGGCCCGACCGGCGCACCATCTCGCGGTAATGCTGGTCGCAAAGCTCCATGTTCTGAATTCTGCCGTTCACCGAGGCGCGCACGCGCGCCGTCGCCGGGCGACCGCAAATATCGCAAGCTCCGTTTGCCATTTGTCTTCTCCTTTATCTTTATCCAGTCAGGGTTATCCGCCGATCATCTGCGCCAGTGACAGTGTCACGCAGCGACCGCTTCCGTTCTTTTCAACTTGGCCCCAATTGCCACCAGATTGGGCTCGTCCAGTGTCTCTCTTTGCAGGAGATCCTGCGCCGATTGCTCGAGAAGATCCAGATTGGTTTCAAGAAGGGTGAGGGTGCGCTTGAACACGCCATCCACGATGTCGCGCACCTTCGCGTCCATCCGCTCAGCAGTGGCGTCGCTGTAACGGCGGTTCAGCCAGGACGACTGGTCGCCGGTGCCGAGAAAGCCGGGCCGATCGCTGTCGTAGCTGACATGCCCGAGTTCTTCGTCCATCCCGTACCGCGCGACCATGGCGCGGGCGATGTCGGTCGCCTTGACCAGATCGTCCGCCGCCCCGGTCGAGACATGATCGTAGATGATCTTCTCTGCCGCGCGCCCGCCAAGCAGGACTGCGATCTTGTTTTCGAGTTCCTCCCGCGTCATCAGGAAGCGGTCCTCGGTCGGGCGCTGGATGGTGTAGCCGAGCGCGCCAATCCCGCGCGGTATGATCGAGACCTTGTGCACCGGGTCCACCCCCGGCAGAGCCATCGCCACCAGCGCGTGCCCCATCTCGTGGTGCGCCACGATCTCGCGTTCGCGCGGATTGAGCACGCGGTTCTTCTTTTCCAACCCGGCGATGATGCGTTCCAACGCATTGTTGAAGTCGTCCATCGTCACCGCATCAGCCTTGCGGCGCGTGGCGAGCAATGCTGCCTCGTTGACGAGATTGGCAAGATCCGCGCCGGAAAAGCCGGGAGTAAGAGCTGCGACCTTCTCGGCATCGACGTCTGGGGCGAGCGTCACTTTCTTCATGTGCACGTTCAAGATCTGCACACGCCCCGTCTTGTCGGGCCGGTCCACCAGCACCTGACGGTCGAAGCGTCCCGCACGCAGCAGCGCGGGGTCGAGAATCTCGGGTCGGTTGGTGGCGGCCAGGAGCACGATGCCCACTGCAGGGTCGAAGCCGTCGAGCTCGGTCAGAAGCTGGTTCAGCGTCTGCTCACGCTCATCATGGCCACCGGCAATCTGGCCGGAGGAGCGCGCCCTCCCAAGAGCGTCGAGTTCGTCGATGAAGATGATTGCCGGGGCCGATTTCCGGGCCTGCTCGAACAGGTCGCGCACCCGTGCGGCACCGACGCCCACGAACATCTCGACGAACTCTGATCCCGAGATCGAAAAGAAGGTCACGCCGGCCTCGCCTGCCACCGCGCGCGCCAGAAGCGTCTTGCCGGTTCCCGGCGGCCCGACGAGCAATATGCCTTTGGGGATATGTGCGCCCAGCTTTCCGTATTCGGCGGGGTTCCTGAGGAACTCCACGACCTCCTCGAGCTCGGCCTTGGCCTCGTCCACACCGGCCACGTCGGCGAAGCTGACGCCGGTTTCCTTTTCCATGTAAACTTTGGCCTTGCTGCGGCCGACCTGCATGAAGCCGCCAAAACCCTGCTTGTCGGCGAACTTGCGGAACAGCAGCATCCAGATTCCGAAGAAGACAAGCGCTGGCGCCACCCAGGAAATCAGCGTGCCGAGAAAAGTGTTTTGCGGAACGCCAGTGATCTCGATACCTGACCGGTCTATCCGCTCCAGGATTGCGGGATTCACTACGGTCGTCACAAACTGCTTCTTGCCGTCGACCGGTTCGGCGAAGGTGCCTGTGATAGTGTCTGCC
Organism: Allobosea sp. CRIB-10; assembly: GCF_900112185.1. Lineage (GTDB taxonomy): Bacteria > Pseudomonadota > Alphaproteobacteria > Rhizobiales > Beijerinckiaceae > Allobosea. Next base: position 44,600 of record NZ_FOKP01000005.1, read on the forward strand.
CCGACCGCGACAGAGGAAATTTTCCCGTCAGCGAGATACTTCTCGAACTGGCTGTAGCTGATCGGCGCGACGGATTGCCAGCCGGCGATCAGGTTCTGGATGAAAAGCACGGCTATGAAAGCCACCACCCAGTACCAGATGTTGTATTCGGTCTTCCTTTCCATACCTATTCGCCCCCCTCTAGCGTAAAAGCCGCGACTTGATCCGCTCGAGCAGCGCCAGCAGAATGCGCCTTTCGTCCGCCGACAGATCCTGCAGGATTTCATCTTCGAGCGCCGACTGCCGCGGCGCGAGTTCCTCCAGCATCGCCCTGGCCTTAGGTGTTGCCGTGACGATCTGCGACCGCCGGTCGTCGGGCGAGGGCCACCGCTCGACCCAACCGCCCTGTACCATGCGATCGACGAGCTGGCCCGCAGTGGCCCGGCCTACCTCCAGCCGCCCGGCCAGATCGCCGATGGTCAGCCCGAGCGAATCCTCGACATGTGTCGCCGCCATCCAGGACAGGCGGGTCAGGCCGCTGTCGCCGATCTCGTTGTCGATCCGCTGCTGGATGAGCTGCGCGACACGGTGGATCGTCGTCCCGATCAGGGCAAGATCAGAAGAGATCATGGGTATCCTTCCTCCACTGCATGAGAAACAGGATAGACTGCTCTCCATCCAATGCGCAATGCATGCACCATATATGCTTGCATAATAAATGGAACCGCCTATCTTGATAGGCGGTCTCCGAACCCACATCCGGCCGGCACCGTTGCCCGGTCCGTCCATGCCGACGGTTCGGGGGCATCGATCAGCAACAGGAGGCCAGCAATGCTCTACCCGACATATCTGCGCCGCAGCGATCCCTTTGCGCTGATGCGCTCCATGATGCGCGATCTCGACCGTGGTTTCTGGCCGCCGTCCCGCGCGGCGTTCCCGGCGGTGAATGTCTGGCAAGGCCCTGAGGCCGTTGGAGTCACCGCTGAACTTCCCGGCATCGAACCGGGCGACATTGAGATTTCGGTCAAGGACAACGTCCTGACGCTGTCGGGCGAACGCAAGGCGCCCGAGGTTCCCGACGGTGCGCGCTGGCACCGCAACGAACGCAGTTTCGGCAGGTTTTCCCGCACTATCCGCCTGCCGTTCGCGGCCTCGGATGACAAGGTCGAGGCGAGAATGACGAACGGCGTATTGCGGATCGTCATCTCCCGGCCCGAGGAAGAAAAGCCGAAGAAAATCGAGATCAAGGCAGCCTGAGAGGAGCTGGAACGATGAGCACCGACATCTCGCAAGCCGCCGAAAAGACGCCGACCGACTCGCCTGAGACCACCGGCGGCGGACGCATCTACCGCCCGTCGACCGATATCGTCGAGACCGATCAGGGTTTCTCCATGATGCTTGAAATGCCTGGGGTCGCCGCCGATGCGATCGAAATCACGCTCGAAAATCGTGTGTTGACGATCCGCGGCAAGGTTGACCCGGTGCGGCCGAAAAACCTCGAACTTGCCTATGCCGAATATGGCGAGGGCGATTTCGAGCGTGCCTTCACGCTTTCCGAGGACTTCGACCCCGACAGGATCGAAGCTGAGATGCGAGGAGGCGTCCTAACTTTAACGCTCCCCCGGGCCCCTGAAGCGCAGCCGAAAAGGATCGCCGTCAAGGGCGCCTGAAAACCGAAGGAGACCATATCATGCAGATCAAAGACCTCATCCCCTGGGCGCGCAAGGACAGCACGCCAGATGCGAAGAGCAGCCAAGACAACCCGATCGCGACGCTCCAGCGCGAAATGAACCATGTGTTCGAGAGTTTCTGGGATCGGGCCGGTCATTTCGAATGGCCCTTTGGCAGTGGAGAGACGAAGTCCGACGTGGTTGAGACCGACAACGCGATCGAAGTGTCGATCGAACTGCCGGGCATGGAGATCAAGGACATCGAGGTGACGGTCAACGATGACATGTTGACTGTGAAGGGGGAGAAGAAGATCGAGCGACAGGAGGAGAAGAAGGGATACTATCTCTCCGAGCGCAGCTACGGCGCAATCTACCGGACAATTCCGCTCCCTCCCGGTGTGGATGGCGAAAAGGCGCAGGCATCCTTCAAGAACGGGGTTCTGACGATCAAGCTGCCCCAGACACCCGAGGCGCAGGCGAAGATCAAGCGCATCGATGTCAAGAACGGCTGATTTGCCACATTGGGTGTCGCCGGTTTGCGGCGTCCGCTCAGCTCCGTTTGATATCACGCCGTCTGGTGAGCCCCGGGGAGCCTGTTTCTCCGGGGCGGCTTTCGAGGGGGAATGATGAAAGACCTGAAACGATCCGGGCTAACCCGTGAACAATGGTCGGCGATGACGCTCTACGAGAAGTTCGAACAGGTCGTCATTTTCGTCCTCAGCGCCATCATTGCGGTTATCGTCGTGGCGTCGGTTTGGGCGCTGATGCGCGAGGTCGTGAACCGGTTGGTCTTGGGAGCGTTCGACACGCTCGATTACGCCACCTTCCAGGTGGTGTTCGGAATGATCTTCACCGTTGTAATTGCGCTCGAGTTCAAGCGCTCCCTTCTTGTGGCGACAGAACGCAGCTTCGGCGTTCTCCAGGTCCGCACGATCGTGCTGATCGCGCTCCTCGCGATCGCGCGCAAATTTATCATCCTCGACCTTGGCGAGACGGAGCCAGCCAAGATTGCCGCCCTCGCGGGCGCGGCTCTTGCGCTCGGAGCAGTCCACTGGCTGGTGCGCGATCAGGACCGGCGCGAAGAGCCCGGTGCTAAAAATGCCGAAGGCGATCAATGAGCCGAAGCGTTTTCGTTCGACTTGTTTCATCAACCTCTGCCGCACTCATCAGCATAATTGTTTAGCAGAAATTTTTTATCATGCCGAGCGTTGCGCTGGGTCGGTTTGCCGAGCCGCGCGCCGTCGCTTCCCGCGGAGACTTGGCGGCGTTCGAACAAAGCACCATCACAGTTTTCAACGCCACTCGAGACAGTGCGTCTCCATCGCGACAACCGAGCGTATAGTCGATCCCTAAACCCGGAGTGCCTATGACGGTCCGCGTGGGAACGGCTCGCGGTTCATTTGGGACGAACTCTAATCAATTTTTCGGCCCACTCATATGCTCTCTAATTGAAACCAACACGCTCTCGAACTCGGCGTCATCTCGTGTCCAAAAACGAGCGATTGCGTACAGGGGTAAAACTCCCTGTCCACAAATTATCTTGACATGATTTCGAACAAATAAGATATTTCGGACAGCCTATTCGGACGAAATTGACCTCATGCCACGCACCTTTGCCTATGTCCGCGTCTCCACGATCGGGCAGACCACCGAAAACCAGATTCAGGAAATCGAGGCCGCCGGCTTTCACGTCGAGCCGCGACGGATCGTCACCGAGACGGTTTCCGGCAGCACGGCCATTGTGCAGCGCCGTGGCTTTTCCCGGCTCATGGACAAGCTGGAGTCCGGGGACATTCTCATCGTGACCAAGCTCGACCGCCTCGGCCGTGATGCGATCGATGTCAGCACCACCGTCAGGACGCTGGCCGAAATGGGCGTAAGGGTCTATTGCCTCGCGCTCGGCGGGGCCGATCTCACCAGTTCGGCCGGTACTATGACCATGAACGTGCTCAACGCCGTCGCCCAGTTCGAAAGGGATCTGCTGATCGAGCGGACGCAATCCGGCCTCAAGCGCGCCAAGTCGGAAGGCAAGGCCCTCGGCCGTCCTTCGACGCTGAGCGATAAACAGAAGCAAGATGTGCGCGGCGATCTCACGACGGGGATGAGCGTTTCGGCGATCGCACGGAAGTTCGCGACCAGCAGGCAGACCATTATGCGGGTTCGCGACGAAGGTTCACGGTCCGTTCGACCTTAGCGTGTCTGGGGGAACAAAGCTTGTTCCGACCCCAAGACGCAGGGGCGTTGTCACGTTGTTCGTGGCTTAACGGCTGACGGATAACCGGACGTGATGAGCACGCCGACCATCAGCTACAAGAACCACCGTTTCCCACCGCATATCATCGCCCATGCCGTCTGGCTGTATTTCCGGTTCCCGTTAAGCCTGCGGCTGGTGGAAGAAATGCTGCTGGAGCGCGGCATTGTCGTGTCCTACGAAACGATCCGGCGCTGGGGCCGGAAATTCGGTGCGGCCTACGCAAAACGACTGCGCAGAAAGACGCCGTCGCGAGAGGATATCTGGCATCTGGACGAAGTGGTCGTAACGATCGGCGGGCGAAAGCATTGGCTTTGGCGAGCCGTCGACCAGGACGGATATGTTCTCGACGAGATCGTGCAGACCCGTCGAGACACCAAGGCTGCCAAGCGATTGCTGATCAGGCTGCTGAAGAAGCAAGGCCTCGCGCCAAAGAGGATTGTCACCGATAAACTGTGTTCAAACGGGGCGGCAAAGCGAGATGTGATGCCGGCCATTGAACATAGATCACACAAGGGCCTTAACAACCGTGCGGAAAATTCCCATCTGCCGCTGCGAAAACGAGAACGAGTGATGCAGGGCTTCCGATCCGTCGGCAGTCTGCAACAATTTGTCCCCGTGTTTTCAGCGGTTAGAAATCATTTTGTCCCGTCGCATCAAAAACACTCCGCCCTCGCCACCCACATTCATCGGATCCGCGCCATGGCGCACTGGAAGGCCGTGACCGGCGCAACTGCCTGAGTTTAACTGAAAGCGCTTCGTCCGGCCTCAGTCGAACAACGTGACAACGCCCACAGATACTACAATTCGGAGTTTATTCAAGCGTAATCGCGCAAGTTTTTTGTATCTATATTTTCGTTCAACCAATTTTTTGTTGATGTAATATTTGTGTATCGAGATTAGACGGTGAGTACTGTTGCATTTTGCTTAGGTCCATTTCGTTTCCTGGACGTGTATGCACGTGCCAGCGACGGAGCCTGTCGAAGTATCATTTGCGTAGAGAGGCCGGAGCCCAAGTATCCTCGGGCGGGCGTGGGCCGGACACTACCGGAAGCGCGAAGGGAGTACCGGAGCGCAAGCGAGTAACTCACGGCTGTGCCCACGAATATACGTCGACGATCGCCAAACGGTTGGTGAGATATAGCGGCCTCGGTGCCCTTTTGGTCGAGCGCGGCCGCGTTTGGCTGGTTTCTCATCGACCGCGATCGGTGCCGACCCGGCGCCGCCACAACGGCCATGGTTGGCCGAGCCTGGGGAAGATCGCGGTTGCGTAAGCCTCAGGCTGAATGTCCGCCATCATCGCTACCCTGCCGAAATTCGTCATCTGCCCGGTTAGGAAAGGCCGCCTGTGGCGGCAAGGCATTCATCTCCTAGCGAGGTGAAAACGCCCTCCGTCTCGAGCTCGCCGCGAGGTCTTTGAGGTCGAGGCGCGAAGCGCCTTGCCGAGAAGCCAAAGTGGCACGCGGATCCCGCTTGCGGGAGCGGCGTCCAATCTAGGCCAGCTCAATCGACCTGAACATCACGAGGGGCGCTGGCGCGCCCCGTCATGCCGCGTGCGCCAGCTTCGCGCCTGCGCCCTTCGGGCTGACGGCACTCGCTGCCTTCTCGGCGTGATGACTGAAGTAAATTGCTATCTCGAACTCGATTGCCGTAAAAATAAATGTGTCATCGCTGTTTATATAAGAGGGCGAGTGACAGATTTAATTACGGATATTATGGATGGATATTACAGTTTACGAAGGCACTCCAGGCAGCAGGAAAACGCTGACGCTCCTCGATACGATCGTCGCCGCTCCTGGTCGGCACGTTATCGCATTTCCTCGCACGGAGCTGATCGACGAGCAGGCCGACTACTGCCGCCAGAAGGCTCGCGAGCTCGGCACGCGGCCCTCGATCGTCATGCACCACTCGAAACGGCCTCGTAGCCGTGGTGACGTCGGTCGGCAGATCGAGGACACGCTTAGGGCCAAGGCCGACCAGAGCCATGTCCTGCTGATGATCACCCATGCGTCGCTGCTCGAGCTCGATCCGGCACTGCTCGTGGGCTGGCACGTCGTGTTCGATGAGAACCCGGACAGCAGCGTCGCTTCCGGGACGTTCGCTGCCTCCGCGTCATGGAGCATGCTCCAATTGCACTTCCAGCTCGAGCCGGTCGCCGGCAGTCGTGTCTGGCAGGTCCTGGCGAGCGACGACGCGCCGATGCTGAATAGGAGGCAGATCGCGGCCGAAGGGGAGGGCGACCTGCAGCGGTTCCTAACAAGTGCTCGGAACTCTCGGCGTGCGGTCTTTGTCGACATCGGCGACTGGGAGGATGCCAAGTCCGGACGCAAGGTTGGCTGGTGGTCGATCTGGACACCGCTGGTTCTCGACAATTGCGCGTCAGTGACATTCACGGCGGCGGCATTCTTCGAGAGCCTTCCATACCGGGCGACGCAATGGCTCGCCGGCGATCAACTTGTGCCCAATCGGATCGATCTTGGTGCAGGTGCCTCGCGTGCGCGTGCGCGCGTACGTGTTCATTACTACGTGCGGCACGCTGGTTCGACCGAATGGTGGAAGACCGATGAGGGCAGCCGGTGCTTGGTCAGGATCTCCGAGCATCAGGCACGGCTCGGCGGCGTCGGGTACTGGTCGTGCAATCCCGAGATCTGGACCTTCTTCTGCCACCGTTTTGAGGGCGTCCACTGCAAGCCCAAGCAGGCCGGGACCAACAGCCTGATCGAGCATCGCTCGTGTTTGCTAATCTATTCTTCGAAGGCGCAGTCCGGCGATGGACCGATCATGGAACTGCTTGGGCTAGATCGGAATGACGTGCGCAGGGCGCGGGAGTTCGAGGATGTCCGGCAATTCGCGTTGCGTGGGGCTCTTCGCAGGCGGGACTTTGCCGGCGACTATGACGTGTACCTGTACGATCAGTCCCAGGCCGAGGATCTGGCCGGCTACCTACGTGAGATCGGTATCGCCGACGTGGAGGTCGTGCCGGTCGAGGACGCGGGGACTTTGGAAATGGTCCGGCCAGAAGCGGTTCCGTTCGAGAAGAGGGTGTCGTTGACCGCAAAGGAGAAGCGCGATCGGAACACTGAGAATCAGCGGCGGAGGAGGGCGCAGATCAAAGCGCAGGAGGAGGAGAAGGGTATCATGCGGAGGAGGGGGCGGCCGAAGGTGTGACCGGTGGAGCGATGATGCTGTCGCTCGGCTTGGGATGGTCGAGAAGGGCGGAACGGGACCTGGATTACCGGCTGCGGCGGTTCCAGGCATGCTCAAGGGTCGAGGCGGACAACTTACCAAGTTGGTCCTTTGCTGACATTCAGATTGTCCGCATTGCGGCAACTCAAGTTTGCGCAGCAGTGGTGCGTTCGAAGCCTGCCCGTAGCTAGCGTTGGACATGCGCTAGCTTGCTATGCGGTGACGCCACTGCCTGGTCGTCTTCGCCTTGATCGGACCTGCTGCCTCGACCATGGAGAACTAAAGCCCCAGACGACCGAGTACGCGGGTCCACCATCTAGGTTTGGTCGGCGCCGGCACGGAAGTCGGGATTGGCGCAATCTCGGTATTCTGAAGCGGCGTCTCAAGCGTACCATACCTCCTCTCCTTGAGGGCGCGATCCGCTCGTCGGCCCGCCTCGACTTCCTCGTCGCTCCAGGCGCCGGCCCATTCGATCCTGTTCTTCTTGACGACGTAGTGGGAGCGGCAGGGAAAGCTCCAGTTCCCAACGGACGGCCAGAGCGAAACGGTCTCGCCGTCGTAGGTGAAAGACCAGTCGGTCCGACCGAGCGGCGTGTTCACCTCGTGTCCGCAGCCGCAGGCGCACCTGTGCAGGATCGTTCCGGTCTCGATGCCGATGTAGAGGATGCCGTCCTCCAGGTCGGACGGCATCCTCTCGACGAAGCGGGGCGTCAGTCGCTTCATGCCGCCACGTCCTCGTTGAGGAGGTGATTGCCATCGATGGTGTAGGCGGTGAAATGCTCGCCCTCGAAATCCTTGTAGAAGCCGAGGTACTTCTTCCATCGGATGACGGCTAGGCAGGCGTTCATGGCATTCAGCTCGCCGATCTGGATGTTGCGCTCGTACAGGTTCTCGAGCCCGTCGCCCATCATCGGGATGCGATTCTTGGCGTGGACGTGTTCGCGCATCTTGGGCGTGCTCGCGGTCACCCGGACGATGCCGATGAGGCTGTCGTCCACCACGTCAACCCCCATCCCGACGTCGACGAAGGAGATGCCGAAACGTTCGAGCGCGTCGATGACCGCTGCCTTGTCCTTCCCGGCGTCGAAGCTCAGGAACACGAAGTCGAGGTTTCGGAGCAGGTCGACGTTCGCTTCCGTTACCCGTACCGAATGGGGCACGATCCCGTTCTTCAGCCGGGAGTAGATGCGGGCCCACCGGTCGACCTTAAGCTCGCGCGCGACCAGTTCGTCAGACGTCGGCACCCCTGGCGCTCGAAATCCGTTGTGCTGCAGGAACACGTCGTCGTCGAAGATGTGGATCGCGGCGACGGGTGTCTTCGAGATCAGGTCCAGGATGTATGACCCTGTGCCCCCCAGCCCGACGATCCCGACCTTGTGGCCTCGGAGCCTGTTCGTGACGCCGACGACGCCCGCGCGACTAGAGGCGGTGTCGACGAGACGGAACGGCGCGGCGGCGTCTGTGGTTTCGACTACCCGGTGGGTCATCGCCGTCGCGTCGGGATCGAGGGCCTCTGCGTGGCTCGCGACAAGCGCCACGTACGCGCTCATCTTCTCGTGATAGTCGGGATAACCCTCGGCCGGCTTGCTCGACATCATGTGCATCTGCATCGGTCCAGAGCCTAGGTCGAGGGACTGGCCGCCGATCACGATCTTGCCCAAAGGCAGACCCTGGGCGTCGCAGGGATGGTCGCCTTCGAAGTGGGCGACGTGATCGGACGGCCGCACCGTGACGTCGTTCGCCATCTGCAGGGCGGAGACGAGCTTGCCTCGCCTTACCCGCCGCTGACTGTCCACGTACGGCACGTTGTCGAGGACGAGGTAGCCGTTAACGATGGCGACCTCGTATCCCTCCCCTCGCAGACGTGCGAGGTCGGGGCTACGATTTATCAGTTGCGCGGACATTGAAGACCATCCCGTTCTTGACGCGGACCGAGTGTCCGGCGGTGAGGGACCCTTCCGGGTTACCATCCGGGCCCTTGCGGTAGGTAACGGTGAAGGACACGTTCGGCCCGGTCGGAGGGGTCGGGAACGCCAGAAGGATCAGCGCCTCGAAGCTGATCGTGCCCCGCGCGACCTCCTTCTCGCGGCCGTTGACCAAGATCGTGACGGTTCGCATTGACGGGCGGGTGAAGACCCGCTCGACGGCCTTGCCGCCGAGGTTGATGTCCTTTCCGCGTTCGATGACGCGGTCGATGTCCCCGTCGAGCACGAGATCGAGGTCGTCGTCCACCTTGCCGATGGCCCGGATTTCGGCCTCGTTGATCGTCTCCTGCGGCCACTCGCACTCTGCGTCATTGAGCAGGAAGGAGTACGTCCGGTCTCCGGGAGCGCTCCGGAAACAGTGCCGGTGATTGGCGTCCAAATGGACCCGGTCTTCGAGGGCGATAGCTCGGGTAGAGGTGTTCCGGATCTCGACGATCCGGAAGTCAGCTGGCGGGGAGAGGTTCGCCGCCGCGCGGATCTGACGACCGTCCAGAATGGGGTCGCGGGTGCGGCAGACGGTGCCGTCCACCTCAAATTCGTAGGTCAACCTTCTGTCAGCCATGATGGCCCCCATCGTGCTCGCCGAACACGCCTTGCAGGCATCGAGCGGCTGGACTAGTATCGAGAGGCAGTCTCGATCTGGACTAAGTCCTAAACTAGACAGAGATTGCGCGCAAGTCCCGTTTTGGACTTTTTCAACCGCGGGGTGCCTATGGGCCATGCACAAGCCGCCGTCGAAGAGACGCGGCAAGGCGTGGACATTCCGATGACGGCCTTTCAAAAGCTGGCCGACGCTTGGGATCTGTCCACCGAGCATCAATTGAAGTTGCTGGGCTCGCCTGCCCGGTCGACCTATTTCAAGTGGAAGAAGGACGGCGGGTCGCTCCCGCACGATACCGAGGAACGCGTCTCGCACCTGCTCGCCATCTACAAGGCGCTGCAAATCCTCGTTCCAGACGCCCCTCAATCCGACGCCTGGATCAAGAAGCCGAACGCATATTTTAGGGGTCTCAGCGCACTTGACGTGATGCTTAATGGCCAGGTGGTCGACATCCTGACGGTGAGGCAATACCTTGATGTCCAGCGCGGCGGATGAACTAAAGATAGTCGAGGTGGATGCCGGGTTTCATCGCCTGATCCCGTCTCGGTTCCCTACCATCGAGTTGTTTGAGCGCATCGCGGATGGGAACGACGAGGCCTTCAAGGACCTCGAATCGCGAACGAATCCACGGCTGAAGGAAAAGACGAGGCTGCTGAACGGCGTCGATGCTGTCGACGGAAATTCTCCGCAGATCCAGAACTGGAATCACGCCCCGTTCGCGTATCCTAACCCGGACGGGACGACCTTCTTCGGCCCGGAGCTCGGCGTGCTCGAGCTCGCGGTTGACATGCCCACCGCGCTCGTCATCTCGGTGCGTAAGCGCGAGTGCTTCCTTTCAGCCACGGGCGAGCCGGCGACCGGGCTCGACATGCGACAGCTATCGAACCGCGTGACCGGGCGCTTCGCCGATTTCCGTCACATCGACGTGAGTGTCGAGACCGAGCACCGCTGGAGGCTCGGCCGAACTGTCTTCGAGGCGGGGCTGCATGGAGTGGTGTTCAGGCCCGCCGAACGCACCGGCGGCGAGTGCGTCGCAATTCTACATGTCGAGGCCTTGGGCGCGGCAGTCCAGGGCGATCACTTCCGTTACGTCTGGGATGGCGAGCGCATCACGAAGGTCTACGACTTCCGAACTGCGACGCCGATATACCCCGATGACCTTCGTACAAAAACGTCGCTGGCCGCATAAACTCAGAGAGGATCGTGGCATGCCTCGACCCTCGATGGCCGGCGACGACCGCTGCCAGTCCGAGCCGTAAGGACAGCGGCTATCCGCGCGCCTAAACAGAGACTTCAATTCGTTCGGTTTGACCGCTGGTAGGGAAGACGATCAGCCCAACAGGAACGCCCGTCGCTTTCAGGTAATCGCTGACCTGGCCGCGGTAGGCGAGGATCGTCGCGGCGTCGGGGTTTACATCGCTCTTCCAGTCGATGATCAGCGTCGGGCTTGCGCCATCGAAGGCGATTGCATCGGCAATCCCGTATGTGACGGTGTCGGCGTTGCCATCGTTCGCGAAGGCATAGACATGGCATTCGGGAACAAGGCGATCCCTGATAGCCAGTACCTCGGGCAGCTGGAAGGCTCGCAGGACTGCTCCAGCCATCTCCGAGGCGACGAACCCGTCGGACGCGGTTTCGGCCTCGCTTGTTCCGAGCTCGGCCAGCAATTCGCGGGCTCGGGCTTCCAGCGCCGCGGCCTCTTCGGCGACCTCGCCGGTCAGGATCTCCTCGGCCAGCTTGTGCATTACCAGACCGCGAATACGGCCACCCTGAATCGCCGGCGGGGGAGCCTCGGTCTCCTCGGTTGCGGTGACGACGATAGAGGCTTCCTCGACCGCCTCCGGCTTGTCAGCATCCTCGTGTCGGGAAGGCGACTTCCAATGCAGGCTGCGGGTGGCCTCGACGATCCGGGACGCTTCCGTTGCGAAGAGCTCGCGGGTCTGTTGGTTCGCGCGTGGCGCGGCCGAAGCCGGCAGCACGGGCTCGTTGGCCGACAGATCGAGCGCCGGCAAATCGCTCAGCGCGAGGTCCACGACGCCGAGCCAGCTTCCGCCTGCGACGCCCGACGACGGGCGCGGCACGATCAGGAGCTCCCGGGCCCGGGTAGCGGCGACGTACCAGAGACGGACGCGCTCACGGGAGATCTCGGCCTTTTCGTCATCAGCGGCCTCGGCGAAGCCATCGGGCGCGATCCCAAAGACCTTCGTGTAGAGCTGCCCTGTCTCGCGACTGATGATGGTCGCGACGCCTTCCTTGAGACCGGTCGAGGTGTTCACGGGAATGACGACGGGCCACTCAAGGCCTTTTGATGAGTGCATTGTGATCAGCGAGACTGATTGTTCCTGCGCATCTGGCCGACCCTCGCCAGCGCGCTCCTCATCCTCCCAGGCAGCCGTCATCGCCTCTGCGAATGCCCTGAGGCCGCGAGCAACGTAGCTGCGGGACATTCCGAGATAGAGATCGACATTGGCGAGCGCGCGCTCGGCCTGGCCCTGGTGGCGGGTTAGCAGCGTCGGTCGGATACGGAGCTCCGCCACGGCCTGCGAGAGCAAATCGTAGGGCGTGGTAGCGTTACTCCGGCGCCAGAGGCCCTGCAGGCGCTCCAGCACGTCCCTGGCGACCACGTGGGTGACGAGCTGGGGCTCGGTGCGCAGCGAGAAGCGCTCCTTCCCATGCCCACTCTCGTGGTCCGGCAAGGCGAAGCCGATGTCGAGCAATTCCTCTTCGGTCAGCCCCACCGCCGGACCACGCATAAGCGCGCCGAAGGCAAGCGTGTCGCGGCTATCTGCCAGCACGCGAGTGATCGCGATCAGGTCCTGGATCTCCTGGCGCCAGAAGAAGCCCTTGCCGGCCTGGGTGGCGACGGGAATGCCGTAGCGCTCCAGCGCCTCCTCATAGCGCCAGAGATCGGTCCCCGTCGGCGCGAGCAGCGCGATATCGCCGGCACGACAGAGGCGGCGTTCTCCGGTCCGATGATCGGCAACCTCCGCGCTCCCGATCATGCGCGCGCAGGTCTCGGCGACAGCCTCGGCTTCCGCGTTTCGGATGGCGTCCGAGTTTGCGTCTTCGTCGACCCAGACATCGAGCGCCGTCACGCAAGGGTGGCTGCCGACATCATCGTGGAAATGATCGAGCGCGGTGAAGCCCGGTTGATCGTTCTCGACCGACAGCGGCATCTCGAAGCGGCCGTTCACGAACTCCAGGATCGACCTGCAGGACCGGAAGTTCGTCGCGATCGAGAGAACGTCGTCGACGGACTGTGCGGCGATCGCCTCGCGAGCCTCGACATAGGCGCGCACATCGGCCCCGCGGAAGCGATAGATTGCCTGCTTGGGATCCCCGACGAGGAAAAGAGCGCCCGGCCGCAGCACACGCTGCTGCCACGGCGTCTCCGGTGTCGGAGCCTCGCCGCAAAGGCGCCAGAAGATCTCGGCCTGCAGCGGATCGGTGTCCTGAAACTCGTCGACCAGGATCCGCCGATAGCGATGCGATAACGCAACCCGGACCGGTTCATGATCGCGCAGGAGATCGCGGGCCGCATAGATCAGGTCGTCGAAATCGAGCAGCGCAGCCTCGCGCTTGTAATCCCGGAAACGCTGCAGCAGCGGGCGCACCTCCTGCACCAAGGCTGAGAGAAGGTGGGCTCCGACACCGACGACAAGCGCACCCCAGGCGTCCTTGCAGGCTGCGTAGTGGGTTGCTGCTTCCATCGAAAGCCGATCGCTCTCGGAAACGGACAGACCCCCTGCCTTGGCCGCGTTCTTCCAGCCCGTCTTCCGCTGATAGGCCCTCAGCGAACCTGACTTGGTCGCAATCCGATCCGAAGGCTCGATGCAGATCAGGAGAGCGAACGCCCTGGCGCCGGCGGCGCGATTTGCTTCATTCGCCTGGACGGCCATGGCCTCCAAATCCGTGACCCAGAGCGGGGTATCCTCATCCCAGACGGAGAGCCCGGCGAGGAAGCTGCGAAATCCCGCGACCGCAGAGGCAAAGCCTTCGACCAGGTCGGGCAGCGGCCGGGCAGGCGGCGGCAGCACGTCGCGGCGTTGACGCATCGCATCCGAGACACGGTTGATCGAAGCGACAGTCTCGCCCGGGTCGATCCCCACCAGCTCGATCAGCAGATCGCTTCCGCCTTCGCCCAGCCGCTCGCGGATCCAGGCGTCGCGCAGGTCCACGAACGCGAGCTCGGCGTCGTTCCTGTCCGCGACACCTGCGCCCGGATCGATGTTCGCCTCGGCGGGGTATGGGCTGATCAGCCTTTGCGCGAAGCCGTGGATCGTCGAGCAGACCAGCTCATCGATCGCGTCGAGAGCATTCCGCAGGTGACCGAGCTGTGCCTCTGACGGCCCATGCGGGAGGGCGAGCCTCAACTCCACCGGCACGTCTCCCGCGACGAGCCTTTCGACGAACAACCGCACGCGCGCCAACAGCTCACTCGCTGCGAGCTCGGTGAAGGTGACCGCTGCGATGCGTTTGGGCTGCTCGCCCTCGGCCAGCAGCATGGTCACACGACCTGCCATGACGGCAGTCTTTCCGGAGCCGGCGCCGGCCTCGATCAGAAGCGAGCGATCATGCTCCGTCATCGCGGCCAGACGCTGCGGCTGATCCGACAGGATGCGAACAGGGGGGTTCATCACTTGACCTCCCAGATGGCGGCCGCGTCATCGAGCGCCAGCGTGGCCGGAGCCCGCTTTCGGTTGAACCAGGACTTCGCGGCATTCGCCGGCAGGGCGAAGCGAAGGTCGTTGTAGGCGATCGCGGTGTCCGGACCGGGCAGGGCGCGTCCACCCTGCAGGTTCGAGCGCGCCGCGGCGAGGAAGATGGAGAGCTGCTCCAGAACCTCGTCGGCGTTCGCCAGCGGCAGACTTCGGCCGTGACGCGGGAAGTTCAGCGCTGCCTCAACCTCGATATCCGATCCGAGCAGCTGCTTCACCGCGAAGGCATAGAGCGCGCGCTGGATCTCCTTGCCACCGTCGAGGACGTATTCGTCCGCCGATCTCGGTGGCCGGCCGGTCTTGTAATCGTTGACCCGCACCTTCGTGCCGTCGCCGGAGATGTTGAGCCTGTCGATGGCGCCGGTGATCCGGAACCCCGCGAGCGGGATGGTGACGGCCTCAGCGGGATCCCATGGGAGCTCGATCGAGGCATCGACGTCCTCGCGCGAGAACGGCACTTCCGCGAAGCTGCGCTGCTCGGGAAGCGGAACCTCATCCTCCGGCCGGACGATCGCAACCGCCAGCCCACGCACCTCGGCGAGGGTGCGGGACCAAATTGCCGCCGGCGGGACGGCGCGCTCGGCCTCAAAGCTGTCCCTGGTGTTCTCCAGAGCGCGATCGATTGCGGCCCGGACGGAAGCGGCATCGGCTGTGATCAAGCCGCCCTCCGCCTCGAGGTCGACGACAGTCTTTTCGAGGACACCGTGCAGGATCTCGCCGAACTCGCGATTGTCGAGGGTGAGCGGATCGATCCCGACGCGCGGGGTCTTCCATCCGAAGCCATAGCGCCAGACGAAGCCGAGCGGATCGCGCAGCAGTCGCTTGAGGCTCGTCGCCGATTGCATCCTGTCGAGCAGCCCGTCGATCATCGGATGGTGCGCACGAATCAGGCCGTCATGGGCGGTGACCTCCTCCCGGAACCAGTCGACCCAGCAACCTTCCGCCGAGCGAGCCAGAGGAGTCAGGCGGAACTCCGCAGAGCGCGCAGTGATACGGTCGACCTCGCTCATGGCATGGGCCGGCACGTCGTTGCGCTGCAGATAGGTCTCGTCCGCCGTGCGGCCGTGCAGGAGAGGGCTCTTGCCGAGCAGGCGTCCTTCGCCGTCTCGACGCGGCCTGGAGAGCACCAGCTCCTTCTCCGTGGTCGCGGCAATCGTCTCGAAGTCGCGGCGATCGGCGACGCCGATGGAAAGCGGCGAGAGCTCGCTTGTCGGAACGACGTGATCGGGCAGAAGCCGATCATCGCTTCCCATCCGCGGCCACCCGCGCGACGTCAGCCCGAGCAACCGGACGAACGGGCGAGGGGCCGCAGCGAGCGCCGACGCTGGCATCCAGGCGACAGACGATGGCGCATCCTTGCTGTCTTCGAGACTCCGAAGGCCCTCAAGGTTGAGCGGCAAGGCCACGACGGGTCCGGCCTCGACACCGCGACGCCAGATCGTGAGCGCGGTGGGCGGCAACACCGCGCGCCCGATCTCCTCGGCGTCATCGAGAGAGCTGGTGATCGTGTCCACCAGGCGACGCAGCTCGCCGGTATGGTCGACCTCGTCCGGCCAGCTTGCGGCCGTCAGGTTGGCGAACAGCCGCTGCCATGAGGCCGGCGTTGCCATCGGCGCATCCTCGGGGATAACACGCAGCCAGCCTTCCGGGAGCGGCTCGAACAGGCCGCATCCGCGACAGAGCGAGGCCAGCCGGCGCATCCGCGAGTGAGTGATGCCGCGAACGAGGATCTCGGCGAGCGCCGCGGCTGCCTGGCCGTCACGGCTCGCAAGCGCGCTGGTCCCGTGGACGAATTTCAGGTCGAGATTGGTGTCGGCGCGCAGCGTGAGAAAGTGGTCGTCATAGTCGCCGGGGCTCGCCGCCGCGATCGCGATTTCGGAAGGCTTCGCACGCCCCGAAGCGATGAGTTCGCGCGCCCAGCGAAGTGCTTCGATCGCTTCGTGCAATGCGGTTGAAGCGCTTGTCGCCTGCAATGTCGGGCTGGAGCTCGGCGAGTGCTCGATGATCACCCGGCTGCCAGCCAACCATTCCGGCACATGCCGAGGCCCGGCAACCCAGCGAACCTCAACGTGCTCGGCGAGTTCCAGAAAGAGGGGGCGCCAGCAAGGCGACATGTCGGTAAGACCGCGCACCTGGACGGGCCCGAGGATCTTCATCGCTTGGGGCAGCCGCTTCCTCGCGCGCTCAACGATTTCGCCTGGTGGGAGCATGCCCTCGGGCAATTCCGCGAAGACAGCTTCCTGAAGGGCGGCGATCGCATCAATGCGTGGCTGCCCCGCGCGAGCGCCAAGGTCGATCCCGGCCCTCCATACCTTGTGAAGCGTGGTGGCGCCTGCGCCGACCATGCCAGGGAGGTCCTTAATCGCGTCGAGCTCGCCGAGATCGGTGGCCGGCAGAGCCTTCTGAAGCGCCTTCCTGAGCGTGTCTTGATCGATCGGGCGCGTGAAGCCGCCAGCCAGCCGAGCCGCTACGGGCTCGAATGTCGTCACCAGCACTCCGACTTGGCCTTGCCTCGCCAATTCCACACGCAGAGCCCTGCTCGCGAGCTGTCCGTGCGTGATGATCGTCCTTCTCATGTTTGAAAAGCCCCCGCCTTTTGCCACCTGACGCATCAGTCTTCTAGCGGTTGCATGTCAGCAGATGTCAGGATCGCCAATTAAAGAACTGTCGATTTCTCCGGCAGCTTGGAACGTGCACACGGACGATGTGGAGTTGTCGGCTGCGTGCTAGGCTAATGCATCGATCAACCGTCCCTTATGACGTTTCCTGTAGTCGTACGCGCGCGACGCCTATAGCCGCAAAGAAGCGAACTCGCGTCGCTTCTCGCAGTCGAGCCAAGCCGAAACGGTCGCGCATTTGCTCCAGAATGTCTTCATCGGACAATCCGCCCGCCCTCAAATGTGGAAGTGCCAAGCTTGCCAGCTCGATCAATGGAATGTCGCCGTGATCGCGCTCGTCGGCGGACGATCTTCGGAAAGCCTGGATCGATGTTGGCACAGTGCCGGCAGGCCAGATCAGCTCGCGCTCATCGTCCTTCGTGCGCGGGAAGCGATTATCAATGGCGCGTGTCACCCTTTCAACGATCGCTGCGCCATTGCGCTGGTAACCATGAGCGCGCGCGATCCGCGTCACCAGCTGGTCGAGATAGAGCGGGCCTTCGATCGCCACGACGTGGGCAATCATCCTGCTCAGCTCGGGCAGGTAGCCGTTATCATAAAACCGGATGGCGACGGGTTTAACGCCGCTTTCTGAAACATCGGCGATCCGGTAGACGGCTGGCCCCGCGGGTGGCTTCGGCGTAGATCGATTTTCCTGCAGCACGACGATCGGCTGCCCGGGACCAAACAGCATTCCCTGTTTCGCAGCGCTGAGCGCGGGGGGCGCTGTCAGAGAAAACTCGGGCTTCGGTTGTGGTTTGGGCGGACGCGCCTCTGTATCGAGGCGCGAGACGATCTCGCAGATGGCATCGAGATAATGCTTCCGCTCCGCGGGATTGGTCGATTGCCTCTGGAAAGGTGGGATCTTCCGGTACCAATCATCCGGATCGTCGAGCCTGGTCGAAACGATCGCTTCAATCATTCCTTCACGAAGAATGGACCGCTGCGGCTCCCAATCCTGCGTGTGGACTGCGATAACTGTCTCGCGGAACTCACGCAGGGCGGCGTGGAGTTCGACCGCGTTCAGCTTTCCGCTTCCAGTAAGAGCAGTCGGTTTCTCGACCGGCGGTTCGGTTGGGTCTTCGTCGGCCACGACAGGCTCGGGCTCGAATGCAGCCGCTTCCGTGCCGCTATCGGTGGCATCCTCTTCCAAGGCGATTGGCTGCGGTGATGCGGGAAGATCCTGCAGCGCCGAGAAGCGGTAGCCATCTTCGTATACCACTGGTGCCCGGCGCAGCTCCTCGAGGCGGTCGACGAGGCGCTGCGTCTGAAGGTCTGCATTGTCGAACCAATCGGTCGACCAAACCCGAAGCAGGCGCCATCCGAGACCGGAGAGAACCTCTTCGCGCAGGCGGTCGCGATCGCGGGCGCTCTTGCTGGAATGATAGGCGGCACCGTCGCACTCGATGCCGGCGAGATAGCGCTCGCGATGATCCGGATGGCGGATGCCGAGATCGATTTTGAACCCGGATACGCCGATCTGGTAATCGACTTCGTAGCCCTTCGCCCGCAGGCGATCGGCGACCTCCACCTCGAAATCAGAGTCGGGATTGGGACCGAGGCTGCTGCCTGCCATCTGCCCGCGCGTCTCAGCGTATTCGAGGTAGCGCTTTAAAACGTGTACGCCCTCCGAACTCGTCTCCCGCGGTTTGATGTCGACGGAGCCGAACGAGGTGAAAAGCCCGATGCGGATCCGTGCCCGGCTGAAGAGCACATTCAAGCGGCGGTGGCCCTGCTTGCCGTTGATGGGGCCGAAGCGCTGGGCCACGACCGCGGCGCCCGGCTTGGGGCCGTATGTCATCGAGATCAGGATGAAATCGCGCTCATCGCCTTGGACGTTCTCCAGGTTCTTCACGAAGAGCTGTTCGCCGCGCTCGGCGACCTTCTCGCGATAGAGCTCCACGAATGGGTCGTCGGCACCGAGTCTTCGGATCTCTTCGAAGATCAGGTCGCGCTGGTCGCTGTTGACCGCAACGATCCCCAGCGTTGGGATCGTCTCGACAGGATCCTCTGCATGATGTCGCATGAATAGGATGGCCTCCTCGGACACGGCCAGCGCCTCGGCTTGGTTGCGGCGCGCTTGGTTGTGCCCGTTCACGCGGATGAGGTCGACCGAGAAGGATCCCGGCTTCGCCATAGGGAAAGAGATCAGCTCGCTCTTGTAGAACTCGCGGTTGGAGAAGCTGATCAGGCTTTCGCAACGGCTGCGATAGTGCCAGCGCAGTAGGCGGGTCTCCCGAAACGTTTTCTGGCAGGCTTCCAAAATCGACTCGTCGTCGAGGTCCTCGAAGTCCCCCTCATCGTCCGCAACGGGGACGGGCTCGCCGGACCTGGAGAAAAAGTCGGTAGGCGGCAGCTGCTTCTGATCGCCGACCACGATGAGCTGCTTGGCTCGAAGAAGACCGCCGAGGGCGTCCTCCGGGCGCATCTGGGACGCCTCGTCGATGACGAGGACGTCGAAACTCAGTCCACGAGCCGGCAGAAATTTCGCCAGCGAGAGCGGCGACATCATGAAGCACGGGGCCAGTGCCTGAACGGCCCGTCCCGCACGCTGCATGACGTCGCGGACGGGCACGAACCTCTTCTCCTTACCGAACTCGTTGCTCAGCAATTCCATCTCGGTCCAGGTCTTCCGGCTTCCATAGCGGTTACCGGCCGGCGGCATGCGGACGAGGAGGTTTTCTTTGACGCGCCGTCTGTCGGCGTCGAGTTTGCGTCGATCCCGCTCTGCAAAGTTCTCGCGACGCGCTTCGATCCGATAGCCCGCTGCCCGGTTGAGGGCCGCACTGGCCTGTTTGGCGGTGTCAGCACGTTTCTGGGCGACTAGCCCCGAGTACAACTCGCCAAGCCGGGCTGGCGGCACACCGAGCTCCTCGGCTTTGGCCAGCAGTGGATCCAGTCCACCTCGCGCGAGATCCAGGCGCTGGTCGTGCAGGGCGAGATAATCGCTCAGCTCGTCTCGGCGTGGGATCAGGTTTTGCAGCTGGTCAATGAGACCCTCAGGATTGGTCGTGACAAGTCCGGCAACACCGTGGTTCGTCGCTAGGTCGGCAGTTCGCTCCCTGAGTTTCTCCAACCCGCTGCCAAGCTGAGGGGCTGTCAATCGGAGTTCATGCCGGACCTTGGCTGCACCGATCGATGTCAGTGCTTCAAGGGCGGCGGAGGGAGGCACGTTCGATCGGACGGTTTCGATCCAGGACAAAGCCTGTTGGGACATTTCGATCGCAGCAGCGGTTGAGGCCAGCTGGTCGACCTTGTCCTTCAGAGGATGTGCGGCGAGGCGGGCCTCGACATCGCGCAGCTGAGACTGCAACTGCAGCGCAGCGGCGAGTTCCTCTAGGCTGTAGTTGAACCGTTCCAGCTCTCGGTCAGGATCTAGTCCCAGGATCGTCGTAGCCGAAATCCTGGACGTTCTGAGCGACACGATCTTGTCGGCGACGGATTGCTCATCGAGCAGGTTCTTATTGTCGCCGATTTCGGTGACCGCGGCGCGGCAGCGTTCGAACTCCTGACCCAGCGCCATCAGCCCGGCGGCATCGAGACTGCGGACACGCTCCGCGATCGCCTTGCCACCGAGTGTTTCCTCGACGCGGGCGAGGGCGGCTGTTCGGCCATCGTCGACAGCGCAGATTCGTTCGATCGGCGTTTCAAGACCATCCCACAGCGAGCCGAAAAGCTGCTGGTGAGCGCGATTATTGAGGAAAGCAGAGATGGCCTGGACATGTTGTCCAAGCCCGCTGAGGTCCTCGGGCGGTACTCGGACGCCGGGTGTAATCCCGAGCCTTTGCAGGATCGCCGCCAAGATTTTGCTCTCGCCGGTCAGCGAGCCGACCAAGCGACCAAAGGATCCCTTGGCTGCGACATCCGCAGCCGTCAGCAACTCGTCGCGCGTCGGCCATGCGCCCATGCGAGCCGGAAAGCGTCCGCGCCAGCGGGCCTCCTCGGCCATGATATCCGACCATTCGGTCTTGGCGGCGCGCAGAGCTCCGGCCGGTGTGGTCGCAAGCGAGGCGAACCAGCCCCTCGTGCCTTGATCAAGCATGCTTGCGGTCTTTGCAGCGAGCATGATCGCCAGCGGCGAACAGGACGGCGTGCTTTCTGGATCGCCGAGAATTTCGATCGCCGGAGCGAGCTTGTCGAATGCCTTGCAGACTGCGTCTGCTGCGGCCGCGTGCTCAGTTGCCCAGGCGTAGATCTCGCCAGGCTGCATTTCGTTGACTGCAGCGAGATCGGCAGCGGCCTTCACCGCCCTGATCCGCGATGCCTCAGCCGACGTGATATCGGCGGCCCACTCGCGACCTGTGAGCTGCGCTTCTAGCTTCCAACGCTCCCGCTGCACGGTGATGAGGTCGGCGACCGCTGCCGGCTGCAGATCATGGACGGCGTCGATCAAGGCGTCGTCAGGCACGTCGTGGCTTAGAAGCTCATTGAGCTCCACCAGCTGCGCGAGGTCCTCGAAGCTCGCTGGCCCCAGAGCCTTTACCTGTGCGGCCGTTGCGGCGACCTCGTCGGTCACACGCTTCAGACGTGCGAGATCCTCCACTAGGATCGCCGTATTCGGGCGGCGATCCTGATCGAAGGTCAGCCTAGACCAAGGCGATAGCTGCGGCAGAGAATAGGTTGCTGCGAAACGCGTTGCCAGATCGCCGTAGAGCGAAATCGAGCCCTGTGACGCCTCGTATGCGGGGCCGCCGGCGAGCAGAATTTCGGGGAGCGCTACCGAACGCATCTCGTGGATAGCCGGACCCACCTGACTGCGAGCGCGCAAAGACCGCCAGATCAGATCGAACGGAGTTTGGCCATCTTCTTTGGGTGCATGAAGCGCATTGACGTAGGAGGCGATTTCCTGGCGGTTTTCCCCCCAGGTAGGATCCCATGTTGTGCTGGCTGGGCCCTTGCGGCCAAGGCCGAGTGTCATGCGTTGCTTGAGGCTCTCGACAACGAGGCGAGGCGTCGCCTTTTCGGAGTGCAACTCCAGGCAGAAGTCACCGATGCCCGCCTTGACCAGGCGCCTCTTCACCACCTCCAGCGCGGCCTGCTTCTCCGCAAGGAAGAGGACTGTTTTGTCGGCCGCCAAAACGTTGGCGATGATGTTGGTGATTGTCTGCGATTTCCCCGTGCCCGGCGGGCCCTGGATGACCAGGTTCTTCGACTTCATCGCATCGACGAGGGCGCTATGCTGAGAAGCATCGGCATCGTGGATCAGGATGGGTGCCAGCTTTTCGGTTTCCGGCTCGTCAATCTGATAATCCTCGGGCGGCGTGAATAGCGAGCTCCCGGCATCGCCGGAAAGTTCTGTGCCGCTGACGATCGAGCCGACCAACGAGTCCGTCACCGGATGAGCGGCCCAATTGCCGGGCGCCAGATCTGCGTACATCGCGAAGCGGCCAAAGGCGAAGTGCCCCAGCGTCAACCAGCGCCGGACGTGCCAGCCCTTCAGGCCCTCGATCGCTTCCGAGACCTTTGCAAAATAGGCCTCGACCGAGCCGGCTTCATCCTCGCTGGTTTCGAGGTCAGGGATTTGCCGCGCGAAGTCTCTTTGCACCTTAGTTTGAAGGCTGAGGTTGGACTCGGCCGACTCCGCCATCGCGGACAGCGAGAAGATGATCTTGCCCCTGGCGCCTTTCCGTTTCTCCAGCTTGACCGGGAGCAGCATGAGGGGCGCGAAAAGCTTCTTGCTGCCCTCCTTCTCGCACCATTCCAGGAAGCCAAAAACCATGAAGAGGGTAGAGAGCCCGGTCTCTTGCTCGGCCAGACGTGCATCGTCGGCAATGCGTTCCAGAACGCTTTCGAGATTCTCAGGCCACTTGAGAGATTGGAGCTTCTTGTCGGAATGAGAGTCCTTGGCCGCTGTTGGCTGGAGTTCGATCGACGGGTCGATCCCCAATGATTTGGCGTGTTCCGAAGGATTGATCGTGCTTTTCGTGGGGCGGGGAAGAAGGCCAAGTTGCTGGCGGATCTTGTCACGCAAATCGCGCTCGGCGCGCGCCAGTTCGATCTCATCGTCCCGGCCCTGGCTTTCGAGGGCCTCGATCTTAGTAAGGTATTCGAGGTCCGAGACCTTGGCATGCTCCAGCGCTGAAGCGAAATCCTCTTCCCGCTCATCTTGCGGAATATCATCCGGTTCCGGCAGGGGCTGGACCTCGAGGCTCGTACCGCCCGTCAGCAGATCGTAGACGGCCTCCGGAACCTCGTCGACGATCTGGAGCTGCTTCTTCGACGCGGGCCGGTGCTTGTAGCTTAGCAAAGGGTTGCGGAGAGACATGTCGAGCAACCGCTCGCGCAATCCTTCGTACAGCTTCTGTAGCCGATCGTTGTTTTGGCTAGCCATCTTGAGAACGCAGGCCTGCAGCTTGTGGTTGAGACTGGGGCAGTCAAATTCGGCCCCTCTTGGCCACCATACATATCCGGTCGATCGCAGCGAGTGCGTTTGCTGCCAGGACTCTCAAAAAAAGGTGGGAAATTTACTGCAACTTTCGGATGATCTAGCGTCTCCGCCTCTGACGCTGTTCCAATGTCCAGTTGTGGCCGATTTGGACCCTGAGCGCCGTGGAAGCCGCTGCTCAGATGGGGGCGTCGTGTATGAGCGGGCATGGTAGCTGGCCTGCGGATTAGCCGCTTACAACGTTGTTTTCGTTAAGATTTATGCGCAGGCGAGGGGGCGTTGCGTGCTTCGGCACGCTGCGGAAGTTTAGTAGTGCCACACCGCTGGGATCGCTGAGCGTGAGCGTATTCTGAGCTGTTAAGAGCGCGATGTTGAAGTATGTTACGGAGACGACGAGAGTGCGTCGTGTCAATATTGGCCTATGACCGATCAGACTGTGGATGAGGGGACGGGTTGGAACCGCAACTCGGTTGGGTTTGGCTGTCGCAGAAGGAGCGGCGCACGGCGGAGCAGGCGCTCGCCGACATCGGTCCGGACGGGACGCGTGACGAGCTCGGCTTCGGCGTCGTCCATTTCGCCTACGCCGATCGCTTCTTTCCCGGTACCTCTGTCCAGCAGACCCAGCTGCGGTACGTGTGGTTCACGTGCTGGAGCTACCTGGAACTTCAGCAACGCGAAGGCGGCAAGCCGTTCCCGCGCGGCGATCTGGATCGGATTGAGGACCGGACCGGTCACCGGCTGCTTCGGCATTACGGCTCCGGGGATGGTCACGGCGTGATCGGGGGGCGTGTGCTCCGGGTAGGACGCAGCCCGGTGGTCAAGCCGAGCGCGGTCTACTGGAACGCCATGCGTAGCTGGAATTTGGTGAAGCCACTCGGGGCTGGCCGAGACGCACCCGGCCGCGCAGAGATCCATGCCCGCTGGGAGGAACTATCCGGCCGGGGCCCCCGGCCGGAGGTCGATGCAGAGCCGCCGGGGCCACTTTTCCTGGACGCGCCGCCAATGCCAGCCAAATGGCGTGCGGTCAATGAGCCGCTCGACTTCGAGCTGGACACGAAGACGGACGAGGCAGGCCGGATCCGACGCGCTTGGCGAAAGCCCCGTGACGGCCACGGCCGTCCGACCCTGCTTTCGCGCCTCGCCGAGCGTCGCGTGGCGTCGCCGGGTTCTATGTATGACCGAGGCGTCGTTTCGCTGCTCCACTCCGACGAGAAGACCAGCATGGAGCGAGCGAGGCAGGCGGGCTCGGTCGCGGCTATCGCACGCTCCGTGCACACGGCGCTCGTGCAGTCGATGAAGGACGACGACTGCAACGAGGCCCGGGACGCTCGTCGCTGGCTCGACGAGTCCATCGTCGAACATGGCGAGCAAGCGTTGAAGTTGGAAATGCCCGGGTTGGTGCAGGATGCAGCGGAGGCAAACAAGCTAGGTGATCTGATCCACGAAACTCAGGATTGGCTGCGCAAGGGTGCGGGCGACGTCGGCGCGCTAGCGAACGTTTATCGCGAACGGGAAGAGGCCCAGAAGCCCGGTCGGGCGCTGCTCGCCCGCAGTGGCGATGAACGTCGACAGGGCTGGCGGCCCCGCGCTTCGGCGCCGCTGACGTACAGGTGGGGCCATGTGTCCGCCTTCCTCGATCAGTTGGCCGGCCGGTGACCGCTTCCGGCTTCGAACAGGACGCCACATATTCCGTCTTCGAGGCGCTGAGACCGGCTGCGGACCAGACGCTCGACCGAGCAGCCTTCGCGACGTACTCCCTCGACCTAGTTGCAATGGCGGCGCTGGTCCTGTCCCTCAGCCGGGCAGGGGAGCAGGAACTCGAGGCCGGCCCGATCAGCTTGGTCGACGCCCTGGAGGCCGTCGCCCCCCGCATCGCAATCGTCTATCAGAAAGACCGCCTGAAACCGGCCGTGCGCTCCTACGGCGTGCTACACATGTTCGACCGTCGCATCCACGCGGTGCAGCCCCCCGCGGGATCGTCGTATCACCCCAAGTTCGCGCTGGCCCGCTATCTGGGCCCTCGGGCGACCGTGCGCTGGAAGCTCTGGATCGGCAGCAGGAACCTCACGGGAGGCCAGGACCGGGAGGCCGGTCTCTTGCTGGTTGGCAAGGTAGGCGGCTCGGCGGGCAAGCGCGCTGGTGACGTCGTGGAAATGGCGCGGGATCTGCTGGCGCCGGTGCCTTGGATGGCTGCGTTCGGGGCGGAGCTTGGGCGCGTACGATGGCACGCACCCGACGGGGTTGGCTTCCGCGGCTTGCAGTGGCGGCGCGCCGGCCAACAGAAGCCGTTCAAAACTTCGCTGAAAGCGGCCACCCTCGCGGTCGCGATCTCCCCGTTTGTCGATAATTCAGGCGTCGGGTCGTTCGGCTGGGCTCCAGCGGCGATCTTGCTCACCACGCTCGATGCAGCGACCGGTCTTGCCGCTCGGCCTGGTTTGGCGATTGCCACCGACCGCCCTCCGACCTTCGGCGTCGAGATGCCGGTCGAGCCTCCCGTCGCAGCCGCTGAGGTAGACGGCGTTTCGCTGCCCGAACCGGCGGGTCTGCATGCGAAGTTGCTCCTTCGCCAGAACGGCGACGTCAGCAGGCTCTGGATCGGCAGCGCCAACCTGACAGGTCGCGGCATGTTGGGACCGAACGCCGAGGTCATGGCCGAGCTCGACGTGCCGAAGGCGACGGCGAAGTCACTCATCGATTTCGCGCGGGACGGTTTGCCGTTCGACCCGGGTTCGGTCGAGGGCGACCCCGAGCTTGCGAGTCAGCGCGCGGCCGAGCGCGCGCTGGACAGCGCGATCGCCGCGGTGTTGCAGGCCGAGTTGAAGCTTTGCCGCGACATGGACGGGATCACTCTGACGAGCGCGACCTCCATCGACGCTTTTCTCCGCCAGCATTCCCTGACGGCGTGGTTGCTGACCCGACCCAACGCGACAGTTCTATGGTCCGAGGGTACGACCACCGTGAGGCTTGTTCGCGGCGCGCTGCCGCAAAAGGAAGAGACGGTGTTGGTCTGCTTCCGTGCGGAGCGCCAGCAGAAGGACTGTCCGGCCCGAACCTGGGCACAAGCCGTGCCCTTTCCCGGGCACGATGCGGATGGGCGCGACCGCGCGGCGAAGGCCTCCTATATCGGCCTGAAGGGCGCCGGTGTGTGGGTCCGTTCGCAACTGGAGAACCTGGTCGGCGCCGAGGCGACCACGTGGACGGGCGCGCGCCGTTGGGCTGGCTCGGAGTACGCCGGAGCAGGGGACGGGCTTCCGCTCGCAATGGAGGAAGTATTGGCGGCCTGGGCGAAAGATCCGGAGGAATTCGAGCGGCGCGCACGCCGGCTCGAGGATGTCCTGGCCGCCTTGGAAACCGAGCTTGCCCAGACGCCGGAGGAGGAGCGCGACGCTGCCGCGACAGCGCAGTGGACCCAGATCCGAACCTTTTGGTCGCAGATCCGCGCCGAGATCGGCGATGCGCCATGACTCTGGAACGATTCCAAGAGGCGACCGTGGAGGCCGCCGTCGAGGCGTTGACGAGGCCGGGCGGGAGCCATCGCTTCCTCATCGCGGACGAGGTGGGATTGGGCAAGACGGTGTCCGCAAGGGCGATCGCCTCGAAGCTTCAACTGCAAAAGGGCAGGGCGCTGAACGTCGTCTACATGTGCCCCAACCTGGACATCGCGTCGCAGAACCTGGGCAAGCTGATGGCACTGCAGGAGAACTGGCCCAAACCCGAGGACCGGTTGTCCCTGGTGCTCGGCAAGAGGCCGTCGCCTGGTCGAACGGATTATCGCATCTACTCCTACACGCCGGAGACGAGCCTGCCCGGATGGAAGCCCGGGCAGCGCACAGGGCGCACGGCTGAGCGCGATCTGATCGGGTCGCTCCTCCTGAAGGCGGCTCCCACCGCATGGCGCCAGATCCGAACCTTCGACCGTGCTCGCGACGGGAGCAAGCGGCGCTTGTTCGGGTCGAACCTCGGCGAGCCGCCATCGTACGTGAAGCGCCCGTTCGAGGCTGCCTTACGGGAGCTGATGGGGCTTGAGCGGAAGAAGCTCGACCTGGGTCTCCAGGAACGCCTCGCTTGTTGGAAGAACCCTCTTCCAGAGGTAATCCTACGCTGCCGCGCAGCGCTGGCGATGGCGGCCTTGCGCGACCCGCTCATCCGACCGGACCTGCTCATACTCGACGAGTTCCATCGCTATGCGGACCTGATCATGCCGGCCGGCACGGTACCGACTGATCCCCACGCGGCGGAGCTGCACCAAATTCAAAGGAAGCTTGTGGAAGCCCTTATCGGCGACGGCGTAAACGGTCCGGCGCTGTTGCTGCTCTCGGCGACGCCGTACCGACTGCACCGGCTCGACCAAGGGGCGGTCCCTGGCGATCGGTACGGCCATTTGATCGGTCTCGTGCGCTTCCTTCACGGGGCGGCGGGCTCGAGCCAGGCCGATCTGGCAGAGAGCGCCATCCGAGCCCACCATTCCGCTTTGGCGCGTCGCGACGACAAGCCATCCGCGCTGGCCGAGGTCGAAGGGGCGAAACGCGAGTTGGAGGCGGCGCTTCGGCCGGTGATCGCGCGAACCGAACGCGCCACCGCGATCGGCGGCGAGGTTTTCGACCGTCTTGTCAACGAAGCTGTCGTCGAGCCCGGGGATCTCACCACGTTTCGCCATCTCGCCCATCGTGTCGCGAAGACGAAGGGCGCGTTGCGCTCCTGGGTCCAGCCACTCTGGTCTTCGGTGCCTTATCCGGCCGAGACGCTCTTCAACTACAACATCTGCAAGGCGCTCAATACTCATCTGCCGGCGAGTACAATCGCTTCGGGCGGGGAGCGGCCGGCGCATCCGCACCTTCGTGCGCTGGTCGACAACCGCATCCCGAAGCCGTCAACCATCGACTTGGATGCGCTGACGCTGCCTTGGCTTGCTCCGACGCGGCCCTGGTGGACGCTCGGCGGGCGCTGGGGCGAGTTGGCGTCGACGGGGCGGCTCCACGGAAAGGCGCTTCTCTTCAGCCGATACAAGGGCACCCCGACGGCTGTCGCCGCGTGGCTGAGCGGCGAGGTGGACCGACGGACGGAG
Source organism: Allobosea sp. CRIB-10 (assembly GCF_900112185.1). Taxonomy (GTDB): domain Bacteria; phylum Pseudomonadota; class Alphaproteobacteria; order Rhizobiales; family Beijerinckiaceae; genus Allobosea. The sequence goes on from NZ_FOKP01000005.1 coordinate 73,097, forward strand.
CATCGACGGGACAAGGCGAAAACGACGGCTTTCCTGCGTCCGTCCGCGAAGGCGCCTTGGCCGCTCGTCGCGCTATTCATGCCGTTTCCCACGTTGTCGCGCGCATTCGAGCCGGCGAGGGGCGACAGGCTCGGCCTCAACGAGGTCAGGCGCAGGGCTCGATCGGACCTGGGGCAATGGCTAAAGGGTAGGGGCATCTCGGTCGCGCCTGCCGGCGGTTCGCCTCGCAAACCGTGGCGTCTGGCGTTCGACTTGGAGCAGGCACTCGGCGAGGCCGCCCCAGTCACGGCGGCGCTACGGCAACTCGGAAAACTCGTCGAGCCGGAGTCCTGGCTTCGGAAGGCCACTTCGATGAGCGCGACGAAATCTGAGATCATAGCGCTGGCCGACTGGATGCTGGGCGCGCCAGGTATCGTCGTCGCGCGGACGCTCCGCAGGCACGAGCCCGACGTGGCGCGAGACAAGGACCACTTGAAGCGAGAATTCCGGTTCGCTTGGGGTCAGCTGCGGCCATATCTCGGTCAGCGCCAATTCGCCGGGTCGGTGGGGCACCGCAAGCGACGCAATAAAACCGGCGGTTATCCGGAATCGCTTCGGCAAGCGGTATTCGAAGGGGGCCTTGAGGCGACCCTCGATGAGCACGTCGCGGTGACCAAGCTCGTCGGCAGCGGCGGCGCGCTCGACATCCTCGAGAAATGCATTGTGGGGAGACCTGGACGGGTCCAACGGCGCACGACGCGCGGGGCGCGGTCCGCGCGCGTTCACGCTGCCGTCCCCTACCTCGGAGCCGAACGCCGTAAAGACAGGTCGGGGGCAAATCAAAAGCTTCGATCCGACATTCTGCGGGACGGCTTCAATTCGCCGTTCTGGCCGCACGTGCTGGCGACGACGTCGATCGGGCAGGAGGGCCTCGACTTCCACGTGTGGTGCGACCGCGTTGTCCATTGGGACCTGCCTCGGAACGCGGTGGATTTCGAGCAGCGTGAAGGACGCATATCGCGGTATGCGAGCCTGGCGGTGCGACGGGCGCTGGCCGAGCGGTATGGCGCAGGCGCCTCGGCGGCATGGTCCAGCCCTTTCCAGGCGATTTTCGATACCGCGCGCGTCGCGAAACGCGATGGTCTCGGCTTGGAGCGCTGGTGGTCGCCGGCCGGCCACAATCCGACCAGCATCACCTTCTCGATGCCTTTCAGCCTGGGGGGATTACGGCTAAAACGGCTGGAGGACGAACTGGTGAACTACCGGTTGGCCCTGGGGCAGCCCGAGCCTCACCTATTCGAGGCCATGATCGAACACTTCGGACTTCCGCGTGACGAAGCAAGGCGACTCGCCCTTAACCTCTCACCGGCCATGTCGATTCCACTCTAAAGCGGAGTTACCGGAAGAGTTTAACTGCGGCCAAATTCCACTGTTAGCTAGAAGCAGGTGATTACCCAGTGGAGGGGCCTGAACGGGTCGCTAAGGCCGCCTCGTGCGATGCAGAATGCTCTGCTTCCCGGCAGTGAGCCCATGTCCAGAACTGGCGCCTTTTGTCGCTATCGCGGGTGACTTTGTTTGTGGCCATGAGGTGGCTCTTGACGAAGATTTTGCCACAAGCAGACAAATGGTTAGTGCTAAATACGAAGGTACAGGGGCCAGTATCTCTGGCAGCCGCCGGCCGCGGCGGGCGCACAGGCGACGTTGCTCGGCTTCCCGGTGGTCGAGGCCGAGGACATGCCGAACATCGCGACGGATTCGGTCTCGATCGCCTTCGGCGACTTCCGCCGCGGCTATCTCGTCGTCGACCGGGCGGGCGTGCGCATCCTGCGCGATCCCTACTCCGCCAAGCCGCATGTGCTGTTCTACACGACCAAGCGGGTCGGCGGCGGCGTGCAGGACTTCGCCGCGATCAAGGGGCTGAAGTTCTCGGCCTGATCGGCGCTAGCGGCCGAACCACCAGCTGTAGCTCGCGTTCGGGCGCGCATCCTCGCGCGCCTGGCGCGGCTCGTCACCATAGGTGAGCAGGCGCTCGCTCGCCTCGGCGATCCAGGCACGATGGTCGCTGATCGGGGTGATAGCGGTGAAGCCGCCGCAGATCATCTTGACGCGCGAGCTGAGAGGCCCGCTCGACCAGGAGACGATGCCGACGAGATCGCGCGATCCCGGCGGGCCGCGCAGCACCGGCCCACCGGAATCGCCACGGCAGGCGCCGGCGCCGAGGACCTCGCCGCGATTCTCGGTGTCGACCGCGACTTTCACCGTATTGGCGGTGGTGTAGTTTCCGGCGTTGACCAGGGTCACCTCGCGCAGGGTGCGCGCGGTCCTCTTGTTGGTCTCCGAAGCGAGGCCGAAGCCAGCCATGGTCACGGTCTCGCCCTGCCAAAGCCCGCTGCCCAGTGTCAGCGGCTGGATGTCGGCCGGCAGTGGCGCCGCGAGGCGCAGCAGCGCGAGATCCGCCCCGGGCTGGGTGCGCGGCGTCGTGCCGGGCACGAAAGTCGGATGCGGCAGCACGGCCGCCACGGCGTGCGTGCGGTTGCGGAAGCGCTTGTCGAGGCTGATGACGCGGACCGAGCCGCCGGTCATCAGGCAATGCGCCGCCGTGAGCACCAGCTCGGAGGAGATCGCAGCGCCGGAGCAGAGCTCGCCCCGGCTGGTCTCGACCCGCAAGGTCGAGGCGCGAACGCCGTCGACTGCGCGCGAGGTCACACCACCGATCACGGCCTGAGCCGGCACGGTCATCTGCAGGCCGGCGCAAACAGCGATCGCGACGGTCGCGGCGCGCTTTGAAGAGGTCATGGTCGAGGCCATCGTTGCCATGGTGCCAGTCTATGGTTTGCCGCGGCGCAGTCCAGTGCTCTTCGCGCCTGCGGAGAATCAGGGGGCATCAATCCAATTGGCGCTCTCGCCCCAGCTGGACAAGGTGCGATCGATCCAGCCGCGCTGCGGCGCGACCAGTACGCCCTGGCTGAGCAGGCCACATTGCTTGCCGGAGGGGCCGGTCGACCAGCTGGAGACCGCGACGACGCCGTCCGAGCCTGCGACGATCGGCCCGCCGGAATCGCCCTGGCAGGCGCCGGCGCCCGGTCGCTTGCCGCCGGTCGCCGGATCGGACGCCCAGAGCAGGATCTTGCCGGGTCCGTACGGCTCGACGGTGGCGAGCGCGGCCGACCGGTAGGTGCCGGTCGTCTTCGCTTCACCCTCGCGCGCGACGCCGTAGCCCGAGAGCGTCACCGGCGATCCGGCGCGCGGCAGGCCGCCGTCGACGAGCGTCGCCGTCGAGAAGCGTGCCGGCAGCGGCGCAGCGAGCCTGACCAATGCGAGGTCGATCGAGCGCTGCCGGTTCGTGACGGATTTGGCGTTGAATTCGGGATGCAGGGCGATTGCCGCCGGCTCGACCAGGACCGGCTCGCCGGCTTCGCGCCAATGGACGCGCAGATCGACACGGGAATCGGCGCAATGGGCTGCCGTCAGGATGACGCGGCGTGACAGCACGATGCCGGTGCAAACGCCGCCGCGCGCATTGAGAACCATCACGGTCGCGCCGGCGATCGGGCCGCCCTCACGCCCGCCGACCACGGCCGATACGGGCCAGGGTGCCGCGAATGCCGCTGCCAGTGCCGCCAGTCCAATCGCCGTTCTGCCACGCATCGAGCCGCCTCCGCTGTCGGGCCGGGCTCGATAGCGCATTGGCGGCGCCGTTCAAACCCGAAAGAGGAGAGATCATGACGCCGCTTGCTTTGACGCCGCCGGCGATCGAGCCGGCCTCGCTGGCGGAAGCCAAGGATTTCCTGCGGATCGTCGCCGACGATGAGGACGAGCTGCTAGGGACCTTGATCACCGCGGCCAGGCTGATGATCGAGGCCGCTTCCGGCCGCCTGCTGATCGAGCAGGGCTGGCGAATCGTGCTCGACGCTTGGCCGCAGTGCAGCGAGATCCGCCTGCCGCTCTCACCGGTGCTCAGCCTCACTGCCGCGCGCGTCCATCCTGCGAGCGGGCCGGCCGAGGTCGTCGCCTCGTCCTCGCTGGCCCTGGTCGCCGGCTCCGATCCACCGCTGATCGCGATCGCCGGCCCGGTTCCGGTGCCCGGCCGTGCGCGTGCCGGGATCGAGATCGACCTCGTCGCCGGCTTCGGGGCGACGCGCGACACGGTGCCGGCGCCGTTGCGCCAGGCGGTGCTCCGGTTGGCTTGCCGCTGGTTCGAGCATCGCGGCGACGTGGTCAGCCGCGACGCCGTCCGGCTGCCGGCTGAGATCGCCGCGCTCGTCGCTCCCTTCCGCCGGGTGAGGCTGTGATGACCAGGGAGATCAGCAAAGGCCGCCCCGTCGGCGCCCTGCGTCGCCGCCTGCTGCTGGAGGCGCCCGTCGAAATGCCGGACGGCGCCGGTGGGCGGCTCACCGTCTTCGAGACGGTTGCCGCGGTCTGGGCTCAGGTCGAATGGCTGTCGGGCGATGAGCGCTGGCGCGGCGAGCGGCCCGAGCAGGCCACGACCCACCGCATCACCCTGCGCTGGCGTACCGGCGTCGATGCCGGCCAGCGCCTGCGCGACGGCGAGCAGGTCTTCGACATCCGCGCGGCCGGCGACCCCGACGGCGGCCGCCGGCGCCTCGTCTGCCTGGTCGAGGAGGTGAGCCGATGAGCGACGCCATCCTGCCGCTGCGGCGGGCCATCCACGCACATCTCTCCGGCGATGCCGGCCTGACGGCGCTGATCGGGGCTGGCCGCATCCATGACGAGCCGCCGCGCGCCGCTAGCGGGCTCTATGCCGTCCATGGCGAGGTCACGGCCGAGGATTGGTCGACCGGCAGCGACCGTGGCTGCGAGCAGAAATTCTCCCTCGTCGTCTGGGCCGGGGAGAGCGCCTCTTCGCGCAGGGCGCTCGAGGCGGCGGCGCGCATCGTCGCCAGCCTGGAGAGCGCCGCGCTCGCGCCCGACGGGCATCGGCTGGTCAATCTGACCTGGCTGTCCTCGAAGCTCGCCCGCGATCCCAAGACCCATCTGCCGACTGTGACGCTGACCTTCCGGGCCGTCACCGAGGCGCTCTGACACGAAAGGACTGCCCATGCCTGCCCAGAAAGGCAAGGACCTCTTGCTCAAGGCCGCCGATGCCGGCGGCAGCTTCGTCACTGTGGCGGGCCTGCGCGCCCGCCAGATCGCCTTCAATGCCGAGACAGTCGACGTCACCCATGCCGAGTCGGCCGGACGTTGGCGCGAACTGCTCGCCGGGGCCGGGATGCGCCGCGCCAGCATCAGCGGCGCCGGCATCTTCAAGGACGAGGCCTCGGACGCGCTGGTGCGCCAGATCTTCTTCGACGGGGCGATCCGCGACTGGCAGGTGATCGTGCCCGATTTCGGCACAATCACCGGGCCGTTCCAGCTCTCGACGCTGGAATATCGCGGAGACCATGCCGCCGAGGTCACCTTCGAATTGTCGCTGGAATCGGCCGGCCAGCTGAGCTTCACGCTCACCTAGAGGAGAAGCGTATGGTCAATCGCTACAGGGGCGAGGTCGCCCTGATGGTCGAGGGCCGGCCGCTGCCGATGCGGCTGACGCTCGGTGCGCTCGCCGAACTGGAGGACGCGTTTTCGGTCGAGAATCTGCCGGCGCTGGGTGAGCGCTTCGCTGCCGGGAGGCTCTCGGCCCGAGATATCGCGCGGATCCTGGCGGCTGGCCTGCGTGGCGCCGGGGGGACGTTGGCTGCTGACGAGGTCGCGGCGCTACCTTTCGACGGCGGTCTCAACGGCGCCATCGGGGCCGCGATCGCTTTGCTCGATGTGACGTTCGCTCCGGCGGACGAGGGGACGCCCGCCCGCCCTCCGGTGCCGCCGGTCGCATGAGCGCTCCGGCGGCCGCTGCCTTCCCATGGCGCGAGGTGATGGCTTTTGGCCTGGGACGCCTGTGCTGGGCGCCGGATGCGTTCTGGTCCGCCACTCCCCACGAAATCCTCGCAGCGATCGAGTCTCATCGAGCGCCGCCGGCCGGCGAGGCGCCGTCACGTACGACGCTGGATGTCCTGATGCGGGCTCATCCGGACCCCGCTTCCCGTAACGACGAGTGAAAAGGTCGGGCCGATGGCTGACGAAGACGATTCCGCTTTTTCTTCCTCCTTCGATGTCGGCGGCTTGCGCTCGCTGAACACGCTGACCCAGAGCCTGTCCAAATCGGCACAGGCCTTCGGCAAGTCGATTACTACGGCCTTCGCCAGCGGTATCGTCGAGGGCAAGCGCTTCGAGGACGTGCTGCGCAGCATCGGCACGTCGCTGAGCCAGAGCCTTCTAAAATCGGCGCTGAAGCCGCTGCAGAACACGATCTCGAATTGGCTCGGTTCCGGCATCAACAGCCTGGCCGGGCTCTTCACCGGCGGCATGGGCGGCGTTGGCGGCAGCTCGCCGGTCTCGTTCTTCGCCGATGGTGGTGTCGTCGCGGCGCCCTCCTATTTCGCCATGGGGCGCGGGCTCGGGCTGATGGGCGAGCGCGGGGCGGAGGCGATCATGCCGCTGTCGCGGGGCCCCGACGGCAAGCTCGGCGTGCGCGCCGCGGGCGGTGGCGATCGGCGCCCGGTCAGCGTCACCGTCCAGATCTCGACGCCCGATGCCGACAGCTTCCGCCGGTCCGAGGCGCAGGTCTCGGCCGCCATCGCGCGCGCCGTCGCGCGTGGCAACCGGGCGCTTTGATGCTCAGCAACATGGCAGGAGAGGCGGCATGAGCGGCTTCCACGAGGTGCGTTTCCCGGCGGGGATAGCGCGCGGCGCGCGCGGCGGGCCGGAACGGCTGACCCAGGTGGTCACGCTGGCCTCGGGCCGCGAGGTCCGCAATAGCCGCTGGGCGCATTCGCGGCGACGCTACGATGCCGGCTTCGGCATCCGCACGCTCGACGCGCTCGCCGAGGTCGTTGCCTTCTTCGAGGAGAGGCGTGGCAGGCTCTACGGCTTCCGCTGGCGCGACCGGCTCGACTGGAAGAGTTGTGCCCCGTCCGCGACGCCCGCAGCCAGCGACCAGCAGATCGGTGTCGGCGATGGGGCGGCGCGGGCCTTCCAGCTCTGCAAGCTCTATGGTGGCCTGCACGCACCTTATCTCCGTCGCATCGGCAAGCCCGTGCCCGGTACGGTACTGATCGCGGTCGATGGCGTGGTGCAACCACAGCCAACCGCCGTGTCCTGCGACCACGCCACCGGCCAGGTCACCTTCGCAGTAGGCCATGCTCCTCCTGCCGGCGCCCTGGTCAGCGCCGGCTTCGCCTTCGACGTGCCCGTGCGCTTCGACACCGATGTGATCGAGGTCGATCTGTCGGCTTTCGAGGCGGGCGACATCCCCAAGATCCCGATTATCGAGATCGCCGATTAGAGGCTTTGCCATGCGGACACTCTCTCCTGGGCTCGCCGCGCATGTCGCCGGCGAGGCGACCACGCTTTGCCGTTGCTGGAGTCTCACTCGTCGCGACGGTGCCGTACTCGGCTTCACCGATCATGACCGCGATCTTTCGTTCAACGACATCGTGTTCCGCGCGAATGCCGGCCTCGATGCCGCCGAAGCCAGCTCCGAGCTCGGCTTCGCAACCGGCGGCGGCGAAGTGCTCGGAGCCTTGGCGACGAGCGGATTGAGCGAGGCGGATCTGTCGCGCGGCCTGATCGACGATGCCCGCGTCTCGCTCTGGCTGGTCAACTGGGCCGACCCCGGCCAGCGCACCTTGCTCGAAACCGGCTTCGTCGGCGAAGTGAAACGCAGCGACAGCAACTTCACCGCTGAGGTGCGAGGGCTCGGCAAGGCTTTCGACGAAGAGCGCGGCCGGCTCTACACGGCGAATTGCTCCGCCGATCTGGGCGATACCCGTTGCGGCGTCACTCCGGGCTCATCGCCGGCCACTGTCGTGGCCACCGATGGACGGCTGTCGATCACGGCGCCGGCACTGTCCGATTATGGCGACGGCTACCTCAGTGGTGGCCGGCTTGTCTTCACCGCGGGCGACAACACCGGCTTCGCCACCGAGATCCGCAGCCATCGCGCGGATGGCGGAACTGTCGTGCTGCAACTCTGGCAGGCCGCGCCGCAACCGATCGCGGTCGGCGATGCCTTCACGGCCCAGGTCGGCTGCGACAAGCGTTTCGCCACCTGCAGTGCCAAATTCGGCAATGGCGTCAACTTCCGCGGCTTCCCGCATTTGCCCGGCAACGACTTCATCATCGGGGGAACCGGGAGCGGCAGCCTCGGCGCTGGGCCGTTCGATGGCGGGAGCCTCTTCCGATGACCGACGCCGATGTCCGGCGGGCTCGCATCGTCGCAGCCGCACGCTCATGGCTCGGCACGCCCTATCATCATCAGGCGTCGCTGCGCGGGGTAGGTTGCGACTGTCTCGGCCTGGTGCGTGGCATCTGGCGCGATCTCTATGGAGGCGAGCCGGAACCGACCCCGCCCTATTCCCTCGATTGGGCGCAGCAGGGTGCAGGCGAGACCTTGGCGCTCGCCGCCGAACGCCATCTGCGGCCGACAAATGCAAACGCCGCGCTGCCGGGCGATGTCCTGCTCTTCCGCTGGCGCGTGCATCTGCCTGCGGCGCATTGCGCCATCCTGACGGAGCCGGACCGCATTCTGCACGCCCATGACGGTGCTGCGGTCGGCGAGGTCGCCTTCACCGGCTGGTGGCGTCGCCATCTCAGCCATGCCTTCGCTTTTCCGGAGCTCGACGCCTGATGGCCACGCTCGTTCTGCAGGTCGCCGGCTCGGTCCTCGGCGCCGTCGTCGGTGGGCCGTTCGGGGCCATCGTCGGTCGCTCGCTCGGTGCACTCGCCGGCGCCCGGCTCGACCAGGGCCTGTTCGGCGGCGGAGGCGGCACGCGCGTCGTCGAGGGGCCGCGCCTGAAGGAGATCGACGGCATCGTCTCGACAGAGGGGGCGCCGGTCCCGCGCGTTTACGGCCGGGCCAGGCTCGGTGGCCAGCTGATCTGGGCGACGCGCTTCGACGAGGACGTGACGACCACCGTCACTCGCACCAAGGCCGGCGGCAAGGGCGGGCAGAAGGCGCAGAAGACCTACGAGACCACCTACAGCTATTATGCGAATCTTGCGGTCGCGATCTGCGAGGGGCCGATCGCGTTCGTGCGCCGCATCTGGGCCGACGGTCGCGAGATCGACTTCAATGCCGTGACCCTTCGCGTTCATCGTGGCTTCGAGGACCAGGAGCCCGATCCGCTGATCGCCGCCAAGGAAGCCGGGGCGGCGCCGGCCTATCGCGGGACGGCCTATGTCGTGTTCGAGCGCTTTCCGCTTGCGGCTTACGGCAATCGTGTGCCGCAATTCTCTTTCGAGGTGGTGCGCGCCGTCCCCGGCCTCGGCGAGATGATCCGCGCCGTGACGCTGATCCCGGGCGCGAGCGAGTTCATCTACCATCCAACCCTGGTCAACCAGGAGCCGGAAGCCGGCGTCACCATTGCCGAGAATCGGCATCAGCTCCACAGCGGCAGCGACATCGATGGCGCCATCGGTCACCTTCTGGCGCTCTGCCCGAACCTGCGCCGCATCTCGCTTGTCGTCAGCTGGTTCGGTGATGATCTGCGCGCCGGACATTGCACCATCGCGCCGCGCGTCGAGATCGCCGCGAAGAACACGCCGGGGGTGCTGTGGTCTGTCGCCGGTCTCGATCGCGCCAGCACGCGTCTCGTCAGCCAGTCTAGCGGCAGGCCGGCTTATGGGGGCACGCCATCGGACGACAGTGTGATCGCTTTGATCCGCCGTCTGCGCCACGTCTACGGGATCGAGGTGGTTCTCTATCCTTTCGTGATGATGGACGTGCCGGCCGCAAATGCATTGACGGACCCTCATACCGGCAACCCTTCCCAGCCACCCTATCCCTGGCGCGGCCGCATCACCTGCTCGCCCGCACCGGGCCGATCCGGATCGCCAGACGGCACGTCGACGGCGGCCGAGCAGATCGAGAACTTCCTCGGCGTCGCGACCGCGGCGCATTTCTCGCTCGATGGCGACAGGGTCGTCTGCGGCGTGCCTGGCGAGTGGAGCTTCCGACGTGCCGTGCTTCACGCGGCGATGCTCGCCAAGGCCGCCGGCGGCGTCGAAGGGTTCATCATCGGGTCCGAGCTGGTCGGCCTGACGCGCGTTCGTGGGGCTACGGGCTCCTATCCGATGGTCGACGGGCTGGTCGCGCTCGCGGCCGAGGTCCGCGCCATCCTGCCGGCTCCGACAAAGCTGGTCTACGCTGCCGACTGGACCGAATATGGCGCCCATGTGTGGGACGGCGGGCAGGAGGTCCGCTTTCCGCTCGATCCGCTCTGGTCGAGCCCGGATATCGACGCGATCGGAATCGACTATTATGCGCCGCTCTCCGACTGGCGGGACACGCCCGGCCATGCCGATCTCGCCATCGCGCGCAGCCCTGCCGATGTCGACTATCTGCGCGGCGGCCTGACCTCCGGCGAGGGCTACGAATGGTATTACGCCGATCTCTCCGGCCGTCAGGCCCAGGCGCGGCTGCCGATCAGCGATGGCGCTTTCGGCAAGCCCTGGGTCTTCCGGCAGAAGGATCTGCCGAACTGGTGGCTGAACCGGCATGTTGAACGGTCGGGCGGGCATGAGATCGGCACGACCGCTTGGGTGCCAGGTTCGAAGCCGATCTGGCTGACCGAGATCGGCTTGCCTGCCGTGGACAAGGGCGGCAATTCCCCGAACGTCTTTCCCGATCCGAAGTCGTTCGACGGTGGCTACCCGCATTTTTCGACGAGAGCGCGCGACGACCTCGTCCAGGCCCGAGGACTAGAAGCGATCCTGTCGGGCTTCGATCCCGTGCTCCCGGGCTTCGCGCCACAGCGCAATCCGATCTCGCCTTGGCTCGGTTTCCGCATGGTCGATCCGGCCAATATCTTCGTCTGGACTTGGGACGCCAGGCCGTTTCCGGCCTTTCCCGATCTGATCTCGGTCTGGGCGGACGGGACGAACTACCAGACCGGCCATTGGATCAATGGCCGCCTCGAAGGCGTCACCCTGGACAGGCTGGTGCGGGCGATCCTCGCGGACTATGGCCTTCCGGAAGCGCACGAGATCGCCATCGATGGTTTCGTCGACGGTTATGTCCTCGACAGGCCGATCTCGGCGCGGCAGGCGCTGGAGCCACTGTCTCAAATATTCGGCTTCGATGCCGTCATGTCTTCCGGCCGGCTCGTGTTCCGGGGGCGCGCTGCCAACGTGGCGCGCGCCCTTTCGGCCGACGATCTGGTCCTCGATCGCAACGGTCAGCCTTACGAGTTGCGCCGGGCCGAGGAAAGCGAGCTGCCCCATGAGTTGCGGTTGATCCACATCGACGGGAACGACGATTATCGGCAGGCTGCCGCCCGTTCGCGGCGCCTCGCGGGGGCAGCGCGGCGTGAGAGCGCCGTCGAGCTGCCCGTGGTCACGCGTCGGGCCGAGGGCCAACGCCTTGCCGAACAGCGGCTGCAGGAGATATGGGCAGGTCGCGAGACGCTCGAGCTGGAGCTGTCGCCGCGCTGCATCGACCTCGAAGCAGGCGATGTCGTTTCCTTGCAGGTCTCTGGCCAGGCGCGCCTGTTCCGGCTGACGCGGATCAGCGACGGCCCGACGCGGCGTGCCGATGCGCGCTCGGTCGAGCCGGCCATCTACCGCGGCGCTGCGGCAGAAGGGGCGGAGGGCGAGCGTCCTCCGAAGGCGACTCCGCGGATCGCGGGACGGCCGGACGCGTTGATCCTCGACCTTCCGATCGCACGGGAACCGCAGCCGCCGCTGCAGTCGCTTGCTGCCTTCGCCGATCCCTGGCCCGGAGGGCTTGCGATCTGGCGCGCCGCCGAGGGCGCATCGTTCGCATTGGCGGGCATCGTCGCGGCACCCTCGATCATGGGCGAAACCTTGACCACGCTCATGCCTGGGCCGCTTTGGCGGACAGATCGGCACGCTTCGGTCGATGTGCGACTGAGGGGCGGCAATCTCGCCTCGGTCGCGCCAGAGACTGCCCTCGCAGGAGCCAATGCGCTTGCCTTCATGGATCCGGCCGGAGAGGTCGAGATCGCGACGGCGGCTCGGGTCGAGCTGATCGGCGCGCAGACATTCCGGCTGTCGCAGATAGTGCGTGGGCTCGGCGGCTCGGAGGCGGCGGCGGCGCGAGTGCTGGCTCCAGGTGCGCGCGTGGTCGTGCTCGACGGCGCGGCCGTCCCGCTGTCGGCGGGGCTTGATGAGATCGGCCGCCCCCTTCGCTATCGGATCGGCCCACCGGATGCGGATGTCGCCTCCGCATCGATGCGCGAACTCTCGACAACGGTCGGGACGGCGCCACTGCGCCCCCTCGCACCCGTACGCGTCCGGGCCCGCCGCCTTCCGGCCGGCATTCTCCTGAATTGGATCCGGCGTAGCCGCATCGACGGCGATTCCTGGGACGCGGTCGAGATCCCGCTCGGCGAGGAGATCGAGCGCTACCGCGTGATACTGCGCGCCGGCGGAGTGATCATTCGAAACGTCGAGGTCGACGCTCCAGCCATGCTCTACGAGGCGGCGCAGGAGATGGCCGATTTTGGGCAGCCTCAGGGCGCGCTCGACGTCGAGCTGGCACAGCTCAGCGTCGTCGCGGGGGCCGGCCTTTCGCGGCGTGGACTTATCACGGTCCGCTAAGCTAGCCTCACGCTGATGTTCATGGCGCATTCACGCGTACCGGGATAGCCCATGGCGATGATGCTGCTCGACCCCAACGTCGCGATTTTCGCGCTCGTGACCGCCACGGCTTCGCCGGTGGAGCCGGTCGATTCGCCGCAGCCGATCTCCTGCCTGTCGGCACAGGAAACGCGCGAGGCGGTGTCGGACGGCAAGGTCATGCAGCCGGCCGCCGCGTCCAAGCATGCGCGCGAGGCGGCTCCGGGGGAGGTCTTGCGGATCAGGCTCTGCCGCCAGGGCGACGAATTCGTCTATGTCGTGACGACGATGAAGCGTGACGGCCGGGTCGCCCGGGTCACGCTCGACGGCGCCTCGGGCAAGGTGGCGGATATCCGCTAGTTCCGCTATTTCCCGTTCCTGATCCGCCAATCGGAGAAAAGCCGCCGTGCGACTGCTCGTCGTCGAGGACGACAAGGACCTCAACCGCCAGATCGTCAATGCGCTGGAGAACGCCGGCTATGCCGTCGATAAGGCGTTCGATGGCGAGGAGGGGCTCTATCTCGGTGAGACCGAGCCTTATGACGCGGTTATCCTCGATCTCGGCCTGCCCAAGGTCGACGGCGTCGCGGTGCTGCAGGGTTGGCGCCGCGCCGGCAAGACCATGCCCGTGCTGATTTTGACGGCCCGCGACCGCTGGAGCGACAAGGTCTCGGGCTTCGACGCCGGCGCCGACGACTATGTCGTGAAGCCGTTCCATATCGAGGAGTTGCTCGCACGCGTCCGCGCCTTGCTGCGCCGCGCGGCGGGACATGCGACGGCCGAGCTGATCTGCGGCCCGGTCCGGCTCGATACGCGCGCCAGCCGCGTCGTTGTCGATGGCAACCCGGTCAAGCTCACCTCGCACGAATACCGGCTGCTCGCCTATCTGATGCATCATCAGGGGCGCGTCGTCTCGCGCACCGAATTAGTCGAGCATCTCTACGACCAGGATTTCGATCGTGATTCCAACACGATCGAGGTCTTCGTCGGCCGCTTGCGCAAGAAGCTCGGCGTCGACGTCATCGAGACCGTGCGCGGTCTCGGCTATATCGCCGCCGCGAAACCCTGAGGCCGTCATGCCGGTCACGCGGCAGCGCTTCTCGCTCGGCGCCCGGCTCTTCATCTCGGCCGCGATCTGCTGTGCGCTGGTGCTGATCCTTGCCGGCTTCGGCCTCACCACCTTCTATCGGCGCGCGGCCGAGCGCGGCTTCGACGAACGCCTCAGCGTCTACATCAAGGAACTCGTCGCTGACCTCGCGGCGCCACCCGAGGCCGAGCGCCAGGCGATCGGCGACCTTGGCGAGCCGCGCTTCGACCTGCCACTGTCCGGCTGGTACTGGCAGATCATCCGGCTCGACGGCGAGCGCCCAACGGTGCGCACCTCGCGCTCCCTCGTGGGGGGGCAATTGCCCAAGCTACTCGACCAGAACCTGCAGCCGAATGCGCGCGGCCTGCGCGAGAGCTATGTCTCGGGACCGGACGAGCGGTCTCTACGCGTGCTGGAGCGTGAGATCGATGTCGGCGAAGACGGTCGCTTCACCGTCGGCGTCGCGGCGCCAGCCGACGAGATCGAGGGCGATATCCGCGATTTCCGCTTCGCCCTGACGCTGACCTTTCTCTTTCTCGGGCTCGCCCTCGTAGCCTCGACCATCGCTCAGGTCCGCTTCGGCCTGCGCCCGCTGGCTCGTTTGCGCGCTGCAGTCGGTACGGTGCGCACGGGCGAAAGCACGCGCATCGCCGGGCACTATCCCCCAGATCTTGCCCCGCTGGCGGGCGAACTCAACCAGCTCATCGACGCCAATCGCGAGATCCTGGATCGGGCGCGCACCCAGGTCGGCAATCTCGCCCACGCTCTCAAGACGCCACTCAGCGTGATGCAGAACGAGGCCGATGCGAGCCAGGGCGTCCTCTCGCAGACAGTTCGGCACCAGACGGCGATCATGCGCGATCAGGTGCAGTACTACCTTGATCGGGCGCGAGCAGCGGCCTTGTCCGGCGCGCTGGGCGGCATCTGCGAGATCGTGCCCTCGCTCGACGCGCTAATCCGCACCTTCGAGAAGATCGCACAAGGCAGGGCGATCGAGGGCAGGCACGCGGTGCCGGCCGGCGTCCGCTTTCGCGGCGAGAAGCAGGATTTCGAGGAGATGCTCGGCAACCTGCTGGACAACGCCTTCAAATGGGCGCGGACCGAGGTGCAGGTCAGCTTGGCGCCGGAAGCGCAAACACCGGAGGGACGCCTCGTCCTGCTCATCGACGATGACGGCCCGGGCCTCCCCGACGACGCCATGGCCGAGGTCCTCAAGCGCGGCCGCCGGCTCGACGAGACGACGCCGGGTTCGGGGCTCGGCCTGTCGATCGTCGTCGACCTCGCCAAGCTTTATGGTGGTGGCCTGTCGCTTGAGCGATCGCCGCTGGGCGGCCTTCGGGCACGGCTCGTCCTGCCGGCGGTCTGACGTCGCATTGCCCGCGTGACCCTTTGTCGCCATCTTCGGACATGAACCGGCACCTTCGAACGGCTATGAACGGCGGATGCTGATCTGGATCATCTTCGCGGCCATGACCGGGGCCGCGGTCATGGCGGTGCTCTGGCCGCTCGGCCGCCGGGCACCGGCGTTGTCCGTCGATACGGCCGGGGCGACCGCGCTCTATCGCGCCCAGCTCGCCGAGATCGATCGCGATCTCGGCCGCAAGCTGATCGGCCCCGCCGAGGCCGAGGCAGCCAAGGCCGAGGCTGCGCGCAGGCTGCTGCGCGAGACGGCGTCGGAAGCAGTCCCTGCCGGCGAAAGCGAGCCGGCGCTGCGCCGGCGCCGCGCTGCCTCCGCGATCGCGCTCTCCTGCGTGCCGCTGCTGGCCTTGTTGATCTACGGCGCCTATGGCTCGCCGAGCGTCCCGGATCAGCCGCTCGCGGCGCGGATGAAGGGCAATCCGGCGCAGGATTTCGAGCTGGCGCTGGCGCGGATCGAGGCTCATCTCGCCGCCAATCCGACCGATGGTAAAGGCTGGAACGTGCTCGCCCCGGTCTACCTCCGACAGGGCCGTTTCGACGATGCCGCAAAGGCCTTCGCCAATGCGGTCCGATACGACGGTGCAACGACCGAGCGGCTTGGCGGCCAGGCCGAGGCGCAGATCCTCGCAGCGTCCGGTGTCGTCACGGCCGCGGCGCGTGAAAGCCTCGCCGAGGCCCTGAAGCTCGACCCGGCCAATCCGCGCGCCCGCTTCTTCATGGCGATCGCGCAGGAGCAGGACGGGCAAGTGCCGGCCGCGATAGCGTCGCTCAAGGCCCTGCTCGCCGATGCGCCGGCTGAGGCGCCGTGGACCGCCACGGTCCGGGCGCGTCTCGAAGGGCTGGAGCGTTCCTCCCCACCGTCCGACGCGATAGCCAGCCTGCCTGAGGCTGAGCGTATGACCGCGATCCGCGGCATGGTCGACGGCCTCGCCGCGCGGCTCGCAGAGGGCGGCGGCAGCCTCGCCGACTGGTCGCGCCTGATCCGCTCGCAGGCGGTCCTGGGCGAGCGGGAGGCCGCGCAAAAATCGCTCTCCACGGCTCGCCAGCGCCTGGCCTCCGATCAGGCTGCCGCGTCCGCCCTCGAGGGCCTGCGCAGCGAACTCGGCCTGCAGGAGGCCGCACCATGACTGTCCAAGCCGGTATCCCCGCCTCGCCGCCGCGCAAGCGCCTGACCCGCAAGCAGCGCCGCCTCGTCGTCATCGCCTCGGCCGGCGTCGTCCTTGGCCTCGCTGCCGGCCTCGTCGCCTATGCGCTGCGCGATTCGATCGTCTTCTTCTACGGCCCGACCGAGATCGTCGAGAAAGGCCTCATCCCCGGCACGCGTCTGCGCCTCGGCGGCCTGGTCGAGGCGGGCTCGGTCGAGCGCGGCGCCAACCAGCGCGTCAGCTTCGCCGTCACCGACGGCAAGACCAGGACCATGGTCAGCTATACCGGCCTGCTGCCCGACCTCTTCCGCGAAGGGCAGGGCGTCGTCACCGAGGGTGTGCTCGAGGGCCCGGGGCGCTTCCGCGCCGATTCCGTCCTCGCCAAGCATGACGAGACCTATATGCCGCGCGAGGTCGCCGATGCGCTGAAGAAGCAGGGCCATTGGCAGCCCGGCGAAACCAAGCCCGGCGCGCCTGCTGCGCCGGCCACGAAATAGGGCCGCGCCTGTGTTCGTCGAGATCGGTCATTTCGCATTGGCGCTGGCGCTCGGTGTCGCGGTCGTCCAGACGATCGTGCCACTCTGGGGCGTGAGCCGGAACGATCCGGCTCTGGCCTCGGTCGGCCCGGCGGCGGCGATCGCCTGCTTCCTGCTGGTCGCGCTCTCCTTCGGCTGCCTGATGGCGTCCTATGTGGTCTCCGACTTCTCGGTCGAGAATGTCGCTGCCAATTCGCATTCGACGCAGCCGCTGATCTACAAGCTGACCTCTGTCTGGGGGAACCATGAGGGCTCGATGCTGCTCTGGGTCCTCATCCTCGTGCTGTTCGGGGCGTTGGTCGCGCTGTCGCGGCGCTCGCTGCCGACCAGGCTGCGGGCCGGCACGCTGGCCGCGCAAGGCAGCGTCAGCGTCGCTTTCCTCGCCTTCACGCTGCTGACCTCGAACCCGTTCCGCCGCCTTGTCCCGGCGCCGGGGGAGGGGCAGGACCTCAACCCGATCCTGCAGGATCTCGGTCTCGCGATCCATCCGCCGCTGCTCTATGTCGGCTATGTCGGCTTCTCGATCACCTATGCCTTCGCCGTCGCGGCGCTGATCGAAGGCAAGATCGACGCAGTCTGGGCGCGGGCTGTGCGGCCCTGGACCCTGCTGGCCTGGACCTTCCTGACGCTTGGCATCGCCATGGGCTCCTACTGGGCCTATTACGAGCTCGGCTGGGGCGGCTGGTGGTTCTGGGACCCGGTCGAGAACGCCTCGCTGATGCCCTGGCTCGCCGGTACCGCCCTGATCCATTCGACCGTGGTGATGGAGAAGCGCGACGCGCTCAAGGTCTGGACGATCCTGCTGGCGATCCTGACCTTCTCGCTCTCACTGCTCGGCACGTTCATCGTCCGCTCGGGCGTGCTGACCTCGGTGCACTCCTTCGCCAGCGACCCTCAGCGCGGCCTGTTCATCCTCGGCATCCTGATCGCCTTCATAGGCGGCTCGCTGGCGCTGTTCGCCTGGCGCGCGCCGCTCCTGAAGCAAGGCGGCCTGTTCGCGCCGGTCTCGCGGGAGAGCGCGCTCGTCGTCAACAACCTCTTCCTGGCGACGGCCTGTGCCACCGTCTTCATTGGTACGCTCTACCCGCTGGTGCTGGAGATGGTTACCGGCGACAAGATCTCGGTCGGCCCGCCCTTCTTCAACGCCACCTTCGTGCCGTTGCTGGTGCCGCTCCTGCTGCTGCTGCCGATCGGCCAGACCTTGGCATGGAAGCGCGGCGACCTGCTCGGAGCGGCCCAGCGTTGCCAGGTCGCCTTCGGGCTCGGCGTGATCACGACGCTGGCGATCTTCGCTTTCGTGCGTGGCGGCCCGGTGCTGGCGCCGCTCGGCATCGGCCTTGGCGTCTTCCTGGTCGTCGGCGCGTTCTGGGAGGTCGGCGAGCGCGTCGTCGGCCGCGCCAGCGGCGCCGCAGCCATGCTGTCGCGGGCGAAGGGCCTGCCGCGCTCGGCCTGGGGCACCGCGCTCGGACATGCCGGCGTCGGCATCAGCGTGATCGGTATCGCCGCCGTCGCCTGGGGTACCGAGTCGATCGGGATGCTCAAGGTCGGCGAGAGCCTGACCAGCGGTCGCTACACCGTGACGCTGGAAGCGGTGACGCCGCGCACCGGCCCGAATTATCGCGAGGACGCCGCCCGCTTCCGCATCGTCGCCGACGGCCGCGAGCTGCAGCCGGTCGAGGCGATGAAGCGCATCTATACGGCCCGTGCCATGCCGACGACCGAGGCCGGCATCCGCACCGTCGGGCTAGGGCAGGCCTACATCAGCCTGGGCGAGCCCGACGACAGCGGCGCGATCGCGGTCAAGCTGCACGACAAGCCGCTGATCCTGCTGATCTGGATCGGCGCGCTGGTGATGGCGGCGGGTGGCGCGCTCTCGCTGACCGACAGGCGCTACCGGCTGGCCGCCCCGCGGCGGACGTCGGCGCCGGCCGCGCTTCCGCAGGCGGCCGAGTGAGCGTGATGCGCGCCCTTCCGCTCCTTCTCGTCGCATCGCTGGCGGTCTCGGCGCCGGTCCTTGCCGTGCAGCCCAACGAGGTGTTGAAGGATCAGGCGCTGGAGCAGCGCGCCCGGCAAATCTCTTCGGGTCTGCGCTGCCTGGTCTGCCAGAACCAGTCGATCGATGATTCCGACGCACCACTCGCCAGGGATCTGCGCATCCTGGTGCGCGAACGGCTCGTCGCCGGCGACAATGACAAGGCCGTGATCGATTTCGTCGTCGCGCGCTATGGCGACTTCGTCCTGCTGCGCCCGCCGATGAACGCGCGCACGATCGCGCTCTGGGCTGCTCCCTTTCTGATCGTGCTGTTCGGTGCGGTCTTCCTCTGGCGTCGTCGCAATCGCGCTGCGGCGCCGGCCGATGCCACGCTGACGGCCGAGGAACAGCGCCGGCTCGACGACCTCCTGCGCGACGAGCGCGGCTGACGGCGCGCCAACCTTACGAAACTGTCATCGTCGGGCGAAATCCAGGTAAGGCGCCGCCCGCCATGGTCCACCTCACGAAGCAGGGAAGGCCCTGCCTCCCGCATCGAGGTGAGAACCATGACCACCCAAGAGAACAACACCCCCGAGACCACGACCCGCTCGCCGGCCACCGCCCGCTCGATCCTGAAGCGCGGCGCGATCGTCGCCGGCGCCGCGACGCTGAGCATCGGCCTGATGGCCGGCCTCGCCGACAATTTCCTGAACAGCCACGGCGCCGCCAATGCGCAGGCGGTTCAGCTCTCCGGCCTGCAGCAGACGCAGCTTCCGTCCTTCGCCGATGTCGTCGACCGGGTTAAGCCCGCCGTCGTCTCCGTCCGCGTCAAGGCCAAGGTCGTCGCCAGCGCCAATGACGAGGGCGGCCCGGCCGGCATCGAGGGCCTGCCTCCCGGCCATCCGCTCGAGCGTTTCCTTCGCCGCTTCGGCGAGGAGGGCATGGGCCCGCGCGGGCCGCAGCAGCAGCCGCGCCTCCAGCTCTCGCAGGGCTCGGGCTTCTTCATCAGCCAGGACGGCTATGTCGTCACCAACAACCACGTCGTCGCCAATGCGGCCGAGGTCCAGCTCGTCACCGACAGCGGCAAGACGCTCTCGGCCAAGGTGATCGGCACCGATCCGCGCACCGACCTCGCTTTGCTCAAGGTCAACGAGTCCGGCAACTACCCCTTCGTCCAGCTCGCCTCGGGCAAGCCCCGTATCGGCGAATGGGTGCTGGCGGTCGGCAACCCGTTCGGCCTCGGCGGCACCGTGACGGCGGGCATCGTCTCGGCGCAGGGCCGCGATATCGGCTCCGGCCCCTATGACGACTTCCTGCAGATCGACGCGGCGGTGAACCGCGGCAACTCCGGCGGTCCGACCTTCAACCAGAAGGGCGAGGTCGTCGGCGTCAACACCGCGATCTACTCGCCGTCCGGCGGCAATGTCGGTATCGCCTTCGCGATCCCGGCGGCCACCGTCCAGAGCGTCGTCGAGCAGCTCAAGGAGCACGGCTCGGTCGCGCGCGGCTTCATCGGCGTGCAGATCCAGCCGGTCACGGCCGAGGTCGCCGACGCCATCGGCCTGAAGGACGCGAAGGGCGCGCTGATCGCCGAGGCGCAGGCCAATGGTCCCGCCGCCAAGGCCGGCCTGAAGCGCGGCGACACCATCCTCGCCGTCAACGGCGAGAAGATCGCCGACGCCCGCGAGCTGTCGAAGAAGATCGCGACCTTCGCGCCGGGCACCAAGACCAGCCTGACCATCTGGCGCGACGGCAAGGAGCGAGAGGTGACCTTCGAGGTCGGCCGCCAGCCGGCGGCCTGACCCGGGTCCATCCAGGTTGGGACACGCTCTCGCGCGTAGCGTCAGTTGATCTGCGAGAGCGTGTTCCGGGCGGATGGTGTTTCCCGGCTGTCACGTCGCCCCCTGCCGGGAATGCCAGCCGTCACGGCGGCAGGTCGGATCGTCACCTCCGGCCTGCCGCTTTTCGTTTTGATGAGGTAGCGTGACGCCATGCGACTCCTGATCGTTGAAGACGACGCCGAAGCGGCGGCCTATCTGGTGAAAGCCTTTCGCGAGGCCGGCCATGTCGCCGACCACGCCCCCGATGGCCTGGAGGGCTACGCCATGGCTCAGGGAGGCGGCTACGACGTGCTCGTCGTCGACCGCATGCTGCCGCGCATGGACGGGCTCTCGGTGATCCGCTCCCTGCGCGAGCAGGGCGAGA
The DNA here is from genome assembly GCF_900112185.1 of Allobosea sp. CRIB-10. GTDB lineage: Bacteria > Pseudomonadota > Alphaproteobacteria > Rhizobiales > Beijerinckiaceae > Allobosea. The sequence goes on from NZ_FOKP01000005.1 coordinate 94,076, forward strand.
CGGTGCCGGCGCTGATCCTCTCGGCGCTCGCCCAGGTCGACGACCGGGTGAAGGGCCTGCGGGCCGGTGGCGACGACTACCTGCCCAAGCCCTATGCCTTCTCCGAGCTCCTCGCCCGCGTCGAGGTGCTCTCGCGCCGCCGCGCCGCGCCGGCCTCCGAGCCGACGACCTATCGCGTCGGCGATCTCCTGCTCGACCGCTTGGCGCACCGCGTCACCCGCGCCGGCGAGGAGATCGTGCTGCAGCCGCGCGAGTTCCGCCTGCTCGAATATCTGATGAAGCATGCCGGGCAGGTCGTGACCCGCACCATGCTGCTGGAAAACGTCTGGGACTATCACTTCGATCCGCAGACCAACGTCATCGATGTCCATGTTTCGCGTCTGCGCTCCAAGGTCGACAAGGGCTTCGAGCACCCGATGATCCACACCATCCGCGGCGCGGGATACATGGTCCGTGACACAGCTCGCTGATGGCCGGGCGGGGGAGGCAACGCAGCCCTCCGGCCGCCTGCGCTTCCTGCCGCATCTCGTCCGCACCACCGCCTTCAAGCTGACGGCGATCTATCTCGTCGTCTTCGCGATCTTCGCCATCTTCGTGCTGGGCTATGTCGCCTGGAACGCCAAGAACCTGCTCGACGACCAGATCCGCTCGACCATCGATGCCGAGATCCAGGGGCTGGCCGAGCAGCAGCGCCTCGGCGGCATCAGGCGGCTGGTCCAGGTCATCGAGCGGCGCTCGCGTGGGCCCGGCGCCTCGCTCTATCTCGTCACCACGCCGCTGGGCGAGCGCATCGCCGGCAATATCGAGGCGCTGCCGCCGGGCACGCTCGACCGCCAGGGCGAGAGCGAGATCGAATACGCTCGCTCGTCCGAAGCGCTTGACCAGACCAACCACGCCATCGTCCGCGTCTTCATGCTGCCGGCCGGCTTTCGCCTGCTGGTCGGTCGCGATGTCGAGGAGCGTGAGCGCCTGCGCGTCGTGATCAAGCGCGCGGCAGGCTGGTCGGTCCTGCTCGTCGTTGTGCTCGGCTGCTTCGCCGGCTGGTTCGTGGCCCGGCGAGTGCTGAAGCGTATCGACGGCATGAACGACACCGCCCGCTCGATCATGGCCGGCGACCTCAAGGGCCGGCTCGCCATCGCCGGCACTGGCGACGAGCTCGACCGGCTGGCCGGCAACCTCAACGCCATGCTCGACCGCATCGGCGAATTGATGAGCGGCATGCAGCAGGTCACCGACAATGTCGCCCATGACCTGAAGACGCCGCTGACCCGCCTGCGCAACCGCGCCGAGGAGGCGCTGCGGACGGCGCAGTCGCCGGAGCAATTGCGCGCGGCGCTCGATGGCGCCATCGACGAGGCCGACGGTCTGATCCGCGTCTTCAACGCGCTGCTGATGATCGCGCGGCTGGAGACCCGCCAGATCAGCGACAGCATGGCCCCGCTCGACCTCGCCGAGATCGTCGACGGCCTCTCCGAGCTCTACGAGCCGCTGGCGGAGGAGGCGGGGCTAACCCTCTCGGCCTCGGTCGAGCCTGGCCTGTCGCTCACCGGCAATCGCGAGCTGATCGGCCAGGCGCTCGCCAATCTGATCGACAATGCCCTGAAATACGGCAAGCCGGAGGGCGGTGCGCCGGCGACGGTCGTAGTGACGGCGCGGCGCGTCGGTGAAAGTATCGAGCTCGGCGTTGCCGATCACGGCGCCGGCATCCCCGAAGCCGATCGCGGCCGCGTGCTGGAACGCTTCGTCCGGCTCGACCAGAGCCGCAGCAAGCCGGGCTTCGGGCTGGGGCTCGCGCTGGCGTCGGCGGTCGCGCATCTGCATGGCGGTGCGATCCGCCTCGGTGACAATGCGCCTGGGCTCGACGTCGTGATGTCGCTGCCCGCAGCGCCTCCTGTGGACAGGCCAGCCGCAGAAGCTCCTGCGGGCTCGACATCGCGGCCGGACGGGGCAGGGTTCCAGTCGGCTTGATGAACCGCTAAGGCTCGCGCAGCCGGTCGACGCGGAGGTCACTGTGGGCGAGCCCTTATGCCAATGCCTGAAGGCGGCGCCCGTCCTGCCGGCGCGCGGCAAGGTCGAGGCGCTCTGGCGCGAAGAGCTGATCGAGCGCCTGTTCGATGCCGAGGCCGGCGAACGGCTCGTCGCGCATCTGGAAGGCCATGAGGCTTCGGCCGCACTGGTCGCGGGCATCCTGGCGCATTCGCCCTTCCTCACCCAGATCATGCGGCGCGATCCGGATAGCTTGCTCGCCTCGCTGACGATGGATCCGGGCGAGCGCCGCGATGGCCTGCTTGCCGGCATCGCCGCCTTCGCCACGCCAGAGACCGCGACCGCCGACCTGATGCGCGAATTGCGCCGCTTTCGCCAGGCGATGGCGCTGCTGCTGGCGCTCGCCGATATCGGCGGCGTCTGGCCGGTCGAGACGGTCACCGCTGCGCTCAGCGCCACCGCCGACATGGCGGTGAAGCTCGCGAGCGAGCACGCGCTGCATCTGGCCGCCAGTCTCGGCCGGATCGCGCTTTCTGACGCCGATGAACCCGGCAAAGGCTCCGGCCTCGTTGTGCTCGCGCTCGGCAAGCATGGCGCCGGCGAGCTGAACTACTCTTCCGACATCGACATCGTCGTTTTCTTCGATCCGGAGATGGCCGAGGCGGCCGGCGTCGGCGAGCCCACCAGCTTCTTCGTCAAGCTCACCCAGCAGATCGCCCGCATCATCCAGGAGCGCACGCCGGACGGTTATGTCTTCCGCGTCGATCTGCGCCTGCGCCCGGACCCGGGCTCGACCCATGTGGCAGTCGCGTTACCGACGGCCTACGCCTATTACGAGACGGTCGGCCAGAACTGGGAACGCGCCGCGATGATCAAGGCGCGCCCCGTCGCCGGCGATCTCGAACTCGGCCGCCGCTTCATCGCCGATCTCGCCCCCTTCATCTGGCGCAAGTACTTCGATTTCGCCGCCATCGCCGACATTCATGCGATGAAGCGCCAGATCCAGTCGGTGAAGGGCTTCGAGACGCTCAGCCTGCCCGGCCACAACGTCAAGCTTGGCCGCGGCGGCATCCGCGAGATCGAGTTCTTCGTCCAGACCCAGCAACTCGTCTTCGGCGGGCGGCGCCCGGCGCTGCGCGGGCCGCGCACGCTCGAGATGCTGGGCGAGCTGACGAAGGAGAACTGGATCAGCCCGCAGGCGCGCGACGAGCTGACGGAATCCTATTGCTGGCTGCGCACCATCGAGCACCGGCTGCAGATGCGCCATGACGAGCAGACGCAGACCCTGCCGACCGACGCCGCCGATCTCGACGCCTTCGCCCGCTTCTGCGGCTACCCCTCGGCCAAGGCTTTCGGTAAGGATCTGGAGGCGCATGCCAGGCGCGTTGAGGGCCACTACGCCTTGTTGTTCGAGGACGCCCCCAGCCTCGCCAGCGAGGCCGGCTCGCTGTCCTTCACCGGCACCGAGAACGATCCCGAGACGCTGGCGACGCTTGGCAAGCTCGGCTTCCGCCAGCCGGCGACCGCGGCCGAGACGGTGCGCGGCTGGCATTTCGGCCGCCGCGCCGCCGTCACCAGTGCCCGTGCCCGCGAGGTCCTGACCGAGCTGACGCCGGCGCTGCTGGTCGCGCTTGGCCGCACCACCGACCCCGACGGCGCGCTCGCCCATCTCGACAACGCCTTCGTGCGCATGCCGGCGGCCGTCGAGCTTTTGACCCTGCTGCGCTCGCATGACGCGCTGCTGCAGCTCTTCGCCGAGATACTCGGCAGCGCGCCGCGCCTCGCCAAGGTCGCGGCGCTCTATCCGCATGTGCTCGACGCGGTGATCGACCCCGCCTTCAGCGCCCCGAGGCATGATGCCGAGCGGGTAGCGCAGCGCGTGCGCGCCGTGGTCGGCACGCCGCCGCCTAGCGTCGAAGACGGGCTCGATCGCCTGCGCGACGCTGCCCGGCAGGAGAACTTCCTGGTCGGTGCCCGGCTGCTCTCCGGCGTGATCAATGCCGAGCAGGCGGCGCAAGGCTATGCCCAAGCGGCCGCTGCCAGCATCCGCGTCGCCTTCGACGATACCCGCGCCGCCTTCGCCGACGACCATGGGCTCGTGGACGGGGCGGAAGCCGTCGTGCTCGGCATGGGCCGGTTGGGCGCCGGCGAGCTCACGCCATCATCCGATCTAGACCTGATGCTGCTCTACGACCGTCCGGAGGACGCCGAGGTTAGCGACGGCAAGCGTCCGCTCGATCCGGTGACCTGGCATGTCCGCTTCACCCAGCGACTGGTCGCGGCGCTGACGGTGCCGACCCGGCGCGGCACGCTCTATCAGGTTGACCTGCGCTTGCGGCCTGCCGGCAATAAGAGCCCGGCGGCGACGCAATTCGGCGGCTTCACCGCCTATCATCAGGGCGAGGCCGAAATCTGGGAGGAGATGGCGCTGACCCGCGCCCGCGTCGTCGCCGGCGATGCAGGCTTGCGGGAGAGGGTCGAAGCCGCGATCCGCGAGATCCTGCTGCGCAAGCGCGCGCCGGCCAAGGTCGCCGCCGCCGTCGCCGAGATGCGGGCGCTGATCGCCAAGGAGAAAGGCGAGGGCAACGCCTGGGATCTGAAGCTCGCCGCCGGTGGCCTGACAGATCTCGATTTCCTGGCCCAGTTCCTGGTGCTCGCTCATGGCCACGACCACCCGCAACTCCTCGCTCGCACCACGGCCGGCGTGTTCATCGCGGCGCGCGACACGGGCGTCATCGCTGCGGGTGAGGCGGAGCGGCTGGCGGCAGCGGCGCGCTTCATCGGCGACGTCCAGCTCTGGCAGCGCTTCGCGGTGGAGGAGGACTTCGATGCCAAGGCGGTGCCGGAGCGCGTCCTGCGCCGGATCGCGACGGCGGTCGGCCTGCCGGACGCCAAGGTGTTGAAGGCCGAACTCGACGAGCGGCGGGCGATGGTGCGCGGCCTGTTCAAGCAGATTCTGGGCGCGGCGCAGAAGGTCTGAGCGCGGGGCGCTTTCCTCAGGCCGCCCGTTCCAGCTCCGTCCCGGCCGGGCTCTTCAGCGGCAGGTGGACCATCACGATCGTGCCCGAGCCCATGATCGAGCGGACCCTGAGCGAGCCGCCATGCAGCTCCGCCAGCGAGCGGGCGATGGCGAGGCCGAGGCCGGAGCCGCCATGGCTGCGGATGAGATCGCCCTCGACCTGCTCGAACGGGCGCCCGATTCGGCCGAGCTTCTCGCGCGGGATGCCGATGCCGCTGTCCTCGACATAGAGGTTGAGCGCGCCCGGCGCCGGCTTGACCCGCACCGCGATCCGGCCGCCTTCCGGGGTGAACTTGACGGCGTTGTCGACGAGGTTGCCGACGATCTGGAAGAGCGCGTGCGCATCGGCTTCCAGGCGCATGTCGCTGCCGAGCTCGCTGGTGAGGGCGAGCCGCTTGCGCTGGATTTCCTCGCGGTGGCAGCTGATCGCTTCGCCAACCACGAGGTCGAGCGCGATATCGGTCTTTTCGAGTTCGATCTTGCCGGCCTCGATCCGGGCCATGTTTAGGATGTCGCTGATCACCGCGAGCAGGTAGCCGCCGCTGGAGCGGATGTCGCGGACATATTCGACATAGCGCTCGGAGCCGAGCGGGCCGAACAGGCCGTCGTCCATGATCTCGGAGAAGCCGAGGATGGCGTTGAGCGGCGTGCGCAGCTCATGGCTCATATTGGCGAGGAATTCCGACTTGGCGCGGTTGGCGCTTTCGGCGGAGGCCTTCTGTTCGAGGTAGAGCTCGGCGAGCTCGGCGAGCTGCTGCGCCTGCGCTTCGAGCTTCTGGCGCGAGGATTTGAGGTCGGTTACGGTCTTGAGCAGCTCGTGCTCGGAGCGGGTCAGGCGCTCCTCCTGCTGCTTCAGCATGGTGATGTCGGTGCCGACCGAGACCGAGCCGCCATCCTTGGTGCGGCGGCCGTTGATCTGCAGCCAGCGTCCGTCGGAGAGCTTCGCCTCGTAGGAGTGGCTGCCCGAGGCGGCGCGCGAGGCGCGCACCGGCTCGCGGTCGATGCTCGGCTGGGCGCTGTGGCTCATGATCTGCTCGTAGGCAGTGCCGGTCTTGACCAGTTCCGGCGAGAGCTTGTGCAACTGCTGATACTTGGCGTTGCACAGCACGAGCCTCTGCTCGGCATCCCAGAGCACGAACGCTTCCGAGATCGCCTCGACTGCGTCGCGCAGGCGGGCGTCGGCGGTGGCGGTGCGAGCGGCCATGCGGCGCTGCTCGGAGATGTCGACGACGATGCCGACGAGATGCTGCGAGCCGGTGCGCCGGTCGGTGACCAGCTCGGCCCGCGCCTTGAGCCAGACCCATTCGCCGGAGGCGTTGCGGACGCGGAATTCCTGGTCGAGATGGTCAGTCTCGCCGCGGCTGACCGCATCGGCCAGGCCATAGAGGTCGGCATCCTCCGGATGGATGAAGGCATTGACCTCGCCGAAGGACATGAATTCGCCGGCGCGATCATAGCCGAGCATCGCGTACATCGAATCCGACCAGTACATCCGGCCCCTGGCGAGGTCCCAGTCCCACAGTCCGCAATGGCCGCGGCTCAGGGCGGTATCGATGCGGTCGCGGACGCAGTCGCAGTCCTCGTCGGCGGCGCGGGCGCGGCGCGATTGCAGGACGAAGGCCGCGGTGATGCCGGCGAGCACGATCGCCGCCGAGCCGAACAGGACGAGAAGCGAGCGCCGACGCTCGTCCCAGGTCGAGAGCGCGCGCTTGACCGGGTGGAGCACCGCGACCTGGCCGAGGGGAGCGGCGAGATTGCGGACAGCGGCCAGTGCCTCGATCCCACCCGGAAGGGTGATCGGCATCACGCCGGCACGGTCGGCGAAGACGGTGAGCGCCTGCCCGGGGCCGAGTACGTCGACCAGGCTGCGTTCGCCCGTGCCGATCGCCGGCTCTCCGGCGACGACCTTGCCGCCGGCGTCGCTGACATAGGCGATGCGGCCGCGGCCGGCGATGTGCTTGGTCGTCAGGGGAGCGAGCGCGCTGTCGGGACGCTTGTCGTCCTTCGAGGCTAGATCGAGCTCGCGCACGAGCAACGCTGCGAGTGCCTCCAGGTCCGTTGCTGCATCGTCGAGCGCATCGTCCCGCAGTGCCGAGGTTTGCACGTAAGCGCCGAGCGCGAGCAGCAGGACGAAGCCGACGACGAGGGCCGGAATGACTTTCCTGAACGCCGGCTCCAGCTGCTCGAAGCGCTGATAGAGCGGATGCGTAAGGGATCGTGCTACGCCTAGAACTGAATTTGCGCGCACGTGTGCGCAAGCCGCGTTTGCACGCGTCATGCCCGTCCCCCTTCGGAAGCGATGTACCGACAGTAAGATCGGGAGACGTGCCGCATCCCCGAATCACAGTCAGTTGAATCCGCGGGGGTGTCTTTGTCTAGCGGAAACTTCGTCCTGACAGCTGTTTTGCGCGCGTTGGTTGTAGCGGTGAATCGGTTGAATCCTGCGCGCGCAGGACTTCGTTAACCTTTGGCGGAGCAGCCGGTTAACGGCCGATTCTGGTGAGGGCATCCAGGCCTCGAAAGCAGGCGCAGAAGCCCTCTTGAGCCGTACGTTCAACCCAGCGATCGGGCTGCGATATCGGCGACGTCGCGCGACAGGCTGGGCGTCGCCGCGACCATGCGCAGAGCCGCCTCCGCCTTGGCCCGGCGGCCTGCCTCCAGCATGCGCCAGCTCTTGAACGAGCCGAGCAGGCGCGAGGCGACCTGCGGGTTGGTCCGGTCTAGCGCGATCACGATGTCGGCGACGAAGCCGTAGCCCTCGCCATCGGCCCGGTTGAACTGCGTCAGGTTCGCCGCGAAGCCACCGATCAGGCCGCGCACCCGGTTCGGATTGCCGAGCGAGAAGGCAGGGTGGTTCATCAAGCCCTTCACTCGCGCCAGCGTACCGTCTTCTGCGATCAGCGCCTGCGCCATCAGCCATTTGTCGAGCACCAGCGGCTCGCGGGCATAGAGCTCGCCGAAGCGCGCGATCAGGTCTTCGCGCTCGGCGCCCGGGATCAGCGTCATCGCCGCCAATGCCGCCAGCCGGTCGGTCAGGTTGTCGGCCTCGATGAATTGCGCCAGCGAAAGCCGCGCGCCTTCGGCCGGAGCCCCTAGCGCGATTAGGCCGAGGGCCTCGTTGCGCAAGGCCCGCCGCCCGGCAGGCGCTGCGGCTGGTGAGTAGGGACCGCGTTCGGTGAGGCTGTCGCGCAGGCCGGTGAGCTCTCCGCTCAGCGCCGCGCCGATCGCGGCAGAGAGCCGGCGATGGGCGCCGTGCACGGTGTCGGGGTCGACATCGCGCCCGATCTCGCGGGCGATGTCGGCCGGGGCGGGCAACCGCAGCACCTGCGCGGCGAAGGCAGGGTCGGCCAGCGCCGGGCCGGCGAGGAAGCCGGAGAATGCTTCGGTGAGCGCCCTCGTGGTCGCATCCAGCGTGGATGCGTCGCCCTTGCCGGCGCGCACGAGCGCCCGCGTCGCCACCGTTTGCAGCGCCTGCCAGCGATTGAAGGAATCGCTGTCGGCACTGAACAGCGTGAGGAGCTCGCTGTCGCCGAGGTCGAGCTCGAGCCGGACCGGCGCCGAAAAGCCGCGCAGCAGCGAGGGCGTCGGCGCCTCCGGCAGGTCGGTGAAGGTCACGGAGAGCGAGGGCTGGTCGAGCACGACGACGCCGCCTGCTTTCAGCGCCGGCGAGATGCTGGTGAGCGGCAGGTCGCCGCCCTTGCCGACGAGGCCGAGCGCGACGGGGATGACCACCGGCTTCTTCTCGGGTTGGCCCGGTGTAGCCGGGGTCGATTGCGCCAGCTGCAGCGTATAGCTCTTCGCTTGCGCATCATATTTGCCGGAGGCGACCACGGTCGGCGTGCCGGCCTGCTCGTACCATCCGGCGAAATGGGCGAGGTCCTGGCCGGAGGCCTCGACGAAGCAGTCGAGGAACTCCTCGATCGTCGCGGCCGTGCCGTCGCAGCGCTCGAAATAGAGATCCATGCCGCGCGAGAAGGCGTCCTCGCCGATCAGCACCTTGAGCATGCGGATCAGTTCCGCGCCCTTCTCGTAGACTGTCGGCGTATAGAAGTTGTTGATTTCCTTGTAGGCGCGCGGCCTGACCGGATGGGCGAGCGGGCCGGCATCCTCGGAGAACTGCGTCGAGCGCAGGGTGCGCACATCGGCGATACGCTTCACCGGGCGCGAGCGCTCGTCGGAGGAGAATTCCTGGTCGCGGAAGACCGTGAGCCCTTCCTTCAGGCAGAGCTGGAACCAGTCACGGCAGGTGATGCGGTTGCCGGTCCAGTTGTGGAAGTACTCATGCGCGATGATCGCCTCGATCGAGGCATAGTCGCCGTCGCTGGCCGTCAACGGGTCGGCCAGCACGTATTTGTCGTTGAAGATATTAAGGCCCTTGTTCTCCATCGCCCCCATGTTGAAGTCGGACACGGCGACGACGTTGAACACGTCGAGATCGTAGTTGCGGCCGAAGACGCGCTCATCCCAGCGCATGCAGCGCACGAGGCTGTCCAGCGCCCAGCCGGCGCGCCCGGCTTTGCCAGGCTCGACATAGACCGCGAGCTCGACCTTGCGCCCGTCGGCCGTGACGTAAGGCTGCCGGATATGGTCGAGCTTGCCGCCGACCAGCGCGAACAGATAGGCCGGCTTCGGGTGCGGGTCGTGCCAGACGGCGAAATGGCGTTCACCGCCGGGGAGTTCGGCAGCTGCAACAAGGTTGCCGTTGGAGAGCAGGACTGGGGCCTGCTCCTTCGCCGCTTCAAGGCGCACCGTGTAGACGCTCATCACGTCCGGACGGTCGAGGAAATAGGTGATGCGGCGGAAGCCATCGGCCTCGCATTGCGTGCAATAGACGCCGCTGGAGCGGTAGAGGCCCATCAGCTTGGTGTTGGCGCCGGGATCGAGCGTCGTCTCGATCCGGAGCGAGAAGACCCGCGCCGGCGGCGCCGGGATCGTCAGCCCCTGCGGCGAGAGGGAGTACAGGCTGGGATCGAGCGGGACCTCGTCGAGCAGGATGGCATCCGGCGTCAATTCGTCGCCGTCGAGCACCAGCGGCGCGCCGGCATGGCCGGCCGGGTTGGGCCGCAACTGCAGCTGCGAGCGCACCTTGGTCCGCGTCGGATCGAGGACGATGTCGAGATCGACGGTGTCGATCAGCCAGTCGGAGGGGCGATAATCCTCGAGGCGGATCAGCGGGGCGTCTTCGGCGCGCATGGCAGGTTCGCTTCCTTCGGTCGCTCTTATCTATGGGGCCGGAGATGACGGCGAAAGCCGTCAGGGCAGCGCATAGGGCTTGTCGGTCGTGACCGCCGGCTCGGCATGACTGACCAGGCGGCAGACATCCGGCCGGGCCTCGCGAACCTTGCGCTCGATCTTGTCGACAGCACGATGCACGGCTGCGACGTCGAGCGCGCCATCGGCGCGGCAATGGTAGTTCACCACCAGGCCGTTGCGGGTCTCGCGCACGCGGACGCTGTGGATGTCGCGGACCGGGCCGCCGGCCTCGGCCGCCTCCTGTGCGATCGCCTTGCCGATCGCCTCGACCACCTCCCAGGGGGCGTTGTGGCCGGAAGGCTGGCCGGTCTCCATCGGCTCGATATGGGTATCGACCTCGGTCTCGCCACCGAACTCGGCCCGGATCGCATTCTCCAGCCGCGTCGCGATCTCATGCGCCTCGCCGAGCGGAAGCAGCGCGTCGACCTCCATGTCGAGCGAGACGGCGAGCCGCCCGCCGATCGTGTGGACGCTGACATGGTGCACCGGCACCTTCATCTTCAAGGCGATCAGCAGCACGCGCTCCAGCGCCGTCTCGTCGTCGACCTGGACCGGGTTGGCGGTGACGGTCAGCGCGGAATCCGGCTCCACTGCGACAAGGGCCCGCAGCAGGTCGTCCTTGATCGCCGTCACACGGTCGAGCGGCAGGGTCCGCGAGACCTGGATGCCGATCTCGCCCTGCACCACGCCGCCGGCCGGCCGCAGACGCAGCCATTCGACATTGACGACGCCGGCGACGCCTTGTGCGGCTTCGCGCAGGCGCTCGGCGACACCCTTCGGCGCCGCGTCAATCAGCGTATCGACCGTGCGCCGCCCGAGCTTCACGGCGGTGGCGATCATGAAGACGGCGAGGGCGAGAGCGGTCGCGCTGTCCGCCATCGGCACACCCATCCGCGTCAGGATCAGGCCGAGCAGGACGAGAGCCGTGCCGACGAAATCGGTGGCGAAATGCAGCGCCTCGGCCGCGAGCGCCTCGCTGCGGGTCTCCTTCGCGACCATGGTCAGCGTCCGCCAGCGCGTCGCGTCGACCATCAGCGAGAACAGCAGCACGCCGATGACCAGCGGCGTCACCGCGACATGCGGTTCGCTGCCGCTCCACAGGCGGTTGGCCGCTTCCCACAGGATCGCGCCCGAGAGCCCGAAGAGGATCGCGGTCTCCAGCAGCGCCGCCAGCGCCTCGAACTTGCCGTGGCCGTAATGGTGCTCGTCATCGGCCGGCTTGTCGGCGGCGCGCACCGCGAACCAGGTGAATAGGGTCGAGCCGATGTCGATCAGCCCTTGCAGAGCGTCGGTCATCAGGGCGAGCGAGCCTGAGAGGATCGCCGCGCCGAACTTGGCCAGCGTCAGCACGACGCTGGCGATCACCGACAGCGTCGCGGCCTTCTGCTTGACCCGCGCCACCTCGGCGGGCGACACCATCCCCGTCGGGTTCGGCGTGAGACCCTGCGTTCCGCTCATGACAGCTCCGCGCGAACCCTCTTGGATTGGCGCCGGTTTGGCCCGATCCATCTGCCAGATCAACCCCGGGAGCAAAACAGTGCGCTATCTCCACACCATGGTCCGCGTCACCGACCTCGATGCCGCCCTCGATTTCTACGTGACCAAGTTCGGTCTGGTCGAAACCCGCCGGATCGAGAACGAGAAGGGCCGCTTCACCCTGGTCTTCCTCGCCGCGCCGGACGATACCGCCACCGTCAAGGAGCAGGGCAGCCGCGGCCGCCCGACGCTGGAGCTGACCTATAACTGGGACCCGGAGGTCTATACCGGCGGGCGCAATTTCGGCCATCTCGCCTATGAGGTCGACGACATCTACGCGACCTGCGACAGGCTGATGAAGGCCGGCATCACCATCAACCGGCCCCCGCGCGACGGCAACATGGCCTTCGTCCGCTCGCCCGACAACATCTCGATCGAGATTCTGCAGAAGGGCGAGCCCAAGCCGCCGGCCGAGCCTTGGGCGAGCATGCCGAACACCGGGGCGTGGTGAGGCAAATAGGTCGGCCATTTCACTGCGCGTCATTCCGGACAAGCGGCGAAGCCGCGCAGCTCCGGAATCCATCGTAGAGTATAGTGCTTGACAATGGATTCCGGCGCTCCGCTTCGCTGCGGCCGGAATGACGGCGCATGGAGCAGAGCCGATGGCGATGCGCTGCAAATTGGATGGGAGATGTCGGCGATGATTCTGGTCGATGATCCAGACGTTATCTCGGCTGTCCGGAGGCTTGCGGCCGAATTGGGCTGCTCCGAAGAGGAGGCGATCGGTCGTGCCGTGGCCGCCGAACTGCTCCAGCGTGGGGAGGCGTTGACGCGGTCTGATGCGGAGCCGCTGGAAGCAGCGAGGCCCAATCTGCCGGGGCTGGTCCGGCTATGAACAGGTCTGTCTTCGGCCATCTCGACGACGGCACGCCGATCCATGAGGCCGTGCTGCGTTCGCCTGCCGGCGCCGAGGCGCGGGTGATGGAATGGGGGGCGGTGCTGCGCGATCTCGTCGTGCCGCTGCCGAATGGAGGCCGCCAGCGGGTCGTGCTGGGCTTTGCCGATTTCGCCGATTATCCCAAACACTCCCCACATATGGGCGCGATCGCCGGCCGCTTCGCCAATCGCATCGGTGGCGGCCGCTTCGTGCTCGACGGCGTCGAATATCAGACACCGCTGAACGAGCACGGCCGCAACTCGCTGCATGGCGGCGGCCAGGGTTTTGGCAAGCGGCCCTGGACCCTGGTGCATCATGACGGGGCGAGTGCGACCTTGGCGCTGGTCTCGCCCGCCGGCGATGCCGGCTATCCCGGCGCGCTGAATGTCATCTGCCGCTACAGCGTCGTCGGCGCCGCGACCTTGCGGATCGAGCTCACAGCCACCGCCGACGCGCCGACCATCGTCAATCTGGCGCATCACTCCTATTTCCGTCTCGACGATGCCCCGGACATCCTCGACCATGAGTTCGAGGTCCGCGCCAACCTTATCACGCCGGTCGATGCCGACCTGATCCCGGACGGCTCGGTCGCCTCCGTGGCGGGCACGCCGTTCGATTTCCGCAAAGCCCGGCCGGTCCGTTTCACGAACCCGGACGGCTCGCGCTTCTGGTACGATCATAACTATCTGCTCCGGCGAGACCGCCGCGAGCCGGCGGCGGCGACTGGGCTCGAACTCGCCCATGCCGCGACCTTGCGCTCGCGCCGCTCGGGTCTCGCCATGGAGGTCTGGACGACCGAGCCGGGCTTGCAGGTTTATGACGGCTTCAAGCTGGATACGCCGGTCGCTGGCCTCGACGGCGTCCGCTATGGCGCCTGCGCAGGCATCGCGCTCGAGCCGCAGCATGTGCCGGACTCGCCCAATCTCCCGCATGTCCCCTCGACTGTGCTGCGCCCCGGCGAGGTCTATCGTCAGATCAGCGAATTCAGGTTCGGAGCGTAAGTCGTATGGCCGGTGTCTTCTGTTTGGGTATCGCGACGCTCGACTATGTCTACAGCGTCGAGCGCGTGCCCAATCCCGGCGAGAAGGACCGGGCGCGCGACCTCGTCGTCACCGGCGGCGGCTGCGCCGGCAGCGGCTCGGCCGCGATCGGCCGGCTCGGCGGCAAGGCCTGGCTGGCGACGCGGCTGGGCGACGATGCCGTCGGCGACACCATCGTCGCACAGTTGCAGCAGGACGGCGTCGACACATCGCTCTCGCCGCGCTTTCCCGGCCTGCGCTCGCCGGTCTCCTCGATCCTGATCGACGCGCAAGGCGAGCGCATGGTCGTCTCCTATACCGACCCGAAAACGCCGCTGACGACCGATTGGCTGCCTGAGGCACTGCCTGATGGTTGCGATGGCGTGCTGGTCGATACACGCTGGGGCGAGGGTTCGCTCGCGGCGCTTAAGCTCGCCCGCAAGGCCGGCGTGCCCGGCGTGATCGACGGCGACCGTCAGCCCACTCATCCTGAGATGGTCGCGACCGCCAGCCATGTCGCCTTCAGTGAGAAGGCGCTGAGCGAGATCTCAGGCGGGCAGGAGCCGCGGGCGGCGCTGGAAACGCTGGCGCGCCATGCCGAAAATTGGCTCGCGGTGACGCTCGGGCCGCGCGGCGTGCTCTTCATGGAGAAGGGCGGTATCGCCCATCTGCCGGCTTTCCCGATCGAGGCGGTCGATACGCTCGGCGCCGGCGATGTCTGGCACGGCGCCTTCGCGCTGGCGCTGGCCGAGGGGCAGGGCGAGCGTGAGGCGGTGCGTTTCGCCTCGGCCGTGGCCGCGATCAAATGCACCCGCTTCGGCGGCCGCGACGGCACACCGACACGCGACGAGGTCGAGCGCTTCCTGGCGGCGCATCCATAACGTAGCGATCTGCCGATTATTTGGGCAATGCCCATCCTGCGGCCTCTTGTCCGGCAAAGGACGGCGCGGAACACTGCGTTGATCGTTGCCGACCGACCTTACCCATGTTCGCGCCCGCGTTGCCGCAATCACCCGAACCGCTGTTGCCGGACTACGTCCGCGCCGATGGCGGCGTGCGCCTGCGCTTTGGTCAGGTCGGCGCGCGCACGATGCGGCTGGAGGTCGCCGAGAGCGGCGGCTACCGCGCCCGCTTCCCGACCGCCTATGACGAGCGTTGCGAAGCCGTGCTGATCAACACCGCTGGCGGCATGGCCGGTGGCGACCGCGCCGTCACGCGGATCGCCCTCGATCCGGGCGCGCGGGCGGTGGTCACCACGCAAGCGGCGGAGAAGATCTACCGCAGCCAGGGCAGCGAGACGCGGGTCGAGACGAAGGTCGAGGTCGCCCCCGGCGCCGAGCTCGCCTGGCTGCCGCAGGAGACGATCCTGTTCTCCGGCTCGCGCCTGTCGCGCAGCCTCGATGTCGAACTGGCCGCCGATGCCAGCTTCATCGCCGCCGAGACGCTCTATTTTGGTCGCGCCGCCATGGGCGAGAGCCTGTCGCGCGGCCATCTGCACGACCGTTGGCGTATCCGCCGCGATGGAAAGCTGATCTTCGCCGAGGATCTCAGGCTCGATGGCGCCATCGACGCGACCTTGGGTCGCAAGGCGGTCGGGCAGGGCGCACGCGCCGTCGCGACCGTCTTCGCGATCGATCCCGGCCGGCCGGAAAAGCTCACCGAAATCCGCGCCTTGCTCGCTGACGATCCGGCCTTCGCCGAGGTCGAGGCCGGTGCCGGCACGCTCGACGGCTTTCTTCTGGTCCGCCTTCTCTCCCCCGACGCGCAGGCGCTGCGTCGCGCCCTCGTCATGCTGCTCGGGCATCTGATGGGCCGTGCGCTGCCGCGCACCTGGTCAATCTGAGGAGAGCGTCATGCTGGCGATCCAGGGACTGAAATGCGTCTATGATACCGGCTCTCGCGGCTGGGCGATCGAGCTCGCGCTCAAGGGCGAGGGCGAGGAAGCCGTGCGCCGCTTCGATGTCGACGGCCCCGAGGATGCCGAGATGCTGATCGAGGCTTTCGACGAGTCGACCTCGAGCAGCTTCGACCCTGCGACCGGCGAGATCGTCTTCGCCTACGAGTACGCCACCCTCGACGACGAAGACGAGGATGAGGACGAGACCGACGACGAGGCGGACGAGGACGAGGACGCCGAAGTCGCGGAGGACGATGAAGACGAAACCGCCGAAGACGAGGATGAGAAGGTCAAGGCATGAATCTGACGCCGCGCGAGAAGGACAAGCTGATCATCGCCATGGCTGCCATGGTGGCGAGGCGAAGACTTGAGCGCGGCGTCAAGCTCAACCATCCCGAAGCCGTCGCGCTGATCACCGACTTCGTGGTCGAGGGCGCGCGCGACGGCAAATCCGTCGCCGAATTGATGGAGGCCGGCGCCCACGTCCTCGCCGCCGATCAGGTCATGGACGGCATCGCCGAGATGCTTCACGACGTCCAGGTCGAGGCGACCTTTCCTGATGGCACCAAGCTCGTCACCGTCCATGAGCCGATCCGCGGCTCCAAGGGCAGGCTGAAGCCGGGCGAGGTCACGACGCTGCCGGGCGATCTCATCCTCAACGAAGGCCGCGAGAGCCTGGCGCTCACCGTCTCCAACACCGGCGACAGGCCGATCCAGGTCGGCTCGCACTATCATTTCTTCGAGGCCAACCCGGCGCTCGCCTTCGAGCGCGAGAGGGCACGCGGCTTCCGGCTCGATATCCCCGCCGGCACTGCCGTGCGCTTCGAGCCCGGCCAGACCCGGGAGGTCAGGCTGGTCGCGCTCGCCGGCAAGCGCGAGGTCTATGGCTTCCGCCAGGAGATCATGGGCAAGCTCTGAAGCGAGCCCAGAGATCGCATTTGCGACGAGATTCCGCTTCAGCGTCGTGAGCGCAGTGTCGCCGGCTTCCGCCCGCCGTTGACAGCTGGCATGCTCGAACCATCCTCAGGCCAGGCCGCGATGCAAGACGACGCTGTTCTCCCGTCTCTCCCGACGCTCGAAACCGGCAAAGCCAAGCGCGGCGTCTGCGCCATCAGCGGCGCAGAGCTCAGCCGCAAGAGCCTGATTGCGCTGGGCACGCTGCGGCCCTCGCTCGTCGAGCACATCAGGCGCGACTTTCCCGATCTCGACGATCACAGCCTGATCAGCCTCAAGGAGCTGGCGCGCTACCGCACCCGCTATGTCGAGGAGATCCTGCGCGAGGAGCACGGCGAATACACCGATCTCGACCGCGAGGTCGCAGAAAGCATCGCCCGGCAGGAGACCATCGCCGAGAATGTCGAGGACGATTTCGAGGAACATCGCACCCTCGGCGAGCGCCTCTCCGACGGGCTCGCCAGCTTCGGCGGCTCCTGGGCCTTCCTGATCAGCTTCGGCGTGGTGCTGTTCGGCTGGATGGCGCTCAACATCGCGATGGCGGCGAGCGCCTTCGACCCCTACCCCTTCATCCTGCTCAATCTCGTCCTGTCCTGCATCGCCGCGATCCAGGCGCCGATCATCATGATGAGCCAGAAACGGCAGGAGGCGAAGGACCGGCTGCGCTCCTTCAACGACTACCAGGTCAACCTCAAGGCCGAGCTCGAGGTCCGGCACCTGCACGAGAAGATCGACCATCTGATCACCCGGCAATGGCAGCGCCTCGCCGAGATCCAGCAGGTCCAGCTCGAAATGCTGCAGGAGGCGCAGCTACCCCGTCAAAAGCTGAAGCGGCGCAAGAAGCCGGCAGCGAAGAAGAAGGCGGCGGTTGCGGCAGACACAGGGGCTGAGGGAAGCGAGCCTTCGGGAGGGCGCTCCGATGCGTGAGTATGATCGTGTCCTGCGCGACCAGGTCGCGCTGGTGACGCATGCGGCCGGCTTTGCCGCACGCGTCCACGCCGGCCAGACGCGCAAGGGCGAAAGCAGCCCTGCCTTCATCCTGCATCTCGCCGAGGTCGCCGATCTCCTCGCCAAGGCACTGGAGGAGCCCGATGCCGAGCTCGTCGCGGCCGCCTGGCTGCATGACGCCGTCGAGAAGACGAAAATCACCAGTGACGAGATCGAGAGCGTCTTCGGCCCGCGAGTTGCATCGCTCGTCGCCGAAGTCAGCGACGACAAGAGTCTGCCGGAGGCGGAGCGGCACCGCATGCAGATCGAGACAATCGGCGAGAAGAGCGAGGCGGCCCGCCTGCTGCGGCTCGCCGACAAGATCAGCGGCCTGCGCGAGCTGGCCGAGGACCCGCCGGCTGGATGGGATACGACGCGTCGTCGTGACTGGCTGCAGTACGCGACCGATGTCGCCGCCGGCTGCCGCGGCCTCAACGGCGCTCTAGACCTGCTGTTCGATCAGGCCGCTGCCGCGGCTGCCAAGAGTATTGACGAAAGTCCGGCCCCTGGAGCCGGTTGACGAGGATAGCCCATGCCCTTCGCCTTTCCGCGCAATGCCTACGCCGCGATGTTCGGCCCGACCACCGGCGACACGGTCCGCCTCGGCGACACCGAGCTCGTCATCAAGGTGGAGAAGGACTTCACCACCTATGGCGAGGAGGTGAAGTTCGGCGGCGGCAAGGTCATTCGCGACGGCATGGGCCAGAGCCAGGTCAGGAACGCCGACGGCGCGGTCGACACCGTCATCACCAATGCGCTGATCCTCGACCACTGGGGCATCGTCAAGGCGGATATCGGTATCCGGGCCGGCCGCATCTGCGCCATCGGCAAGGCCGGCAATCCCGACATCCAGGCGGGCTTTGGCAATTTCGCCCCCGAGGAGACGATCATCGTCGGCCCTGGCACCGAGGTCATCGCCGGTGAGGGCAAGATCGTCACCGCCGGCGGCTTCGACAGCCATATCCATTATATCTGCCCGCAGCAGATCGAGGATGCGCTGATGAGCGGGCTGACCACCATGCTCGGCGGCGGCACCGGCCCGGCCCATGGCACGCTGGCGACGACCTGCACGCCCGGCCCCTGGCATCTCGGCCAGATGATCAGGGCGGCCGACGCCTTCCCGATGAACCTCGCCTTCGCCGGCAAGGGCAATGCCGCGCTGCCCGGCGCGCTCACCGAGATGATCGAGGCCGGCGCCTGCGCGCTCAAGCTGCACGAGGACTGGGGCACGACGCCGGGCGCGATCGACAATTGCCTCTCGGTTGCCGACGAATACGACATCCAGGTGATGATCCACACCGACACGCTGAACGAGTCGGGTTTCGTCGAGGACACGGTCGCCGCCTTCAAGGGCCGCACCATCCACGCCTTCCATACCGAAGGGGCGGGCGGCGGCCATGCGCCCGATATCATGAAGGTCGCCGGGCTGCCCAACGTGCTGCCGTCCTCGACCAATCCCACCCGGCCGTTCACGGTCAACACGCTCGACGAGCATCTGGACATGCTGATGGTCTGCCATCATCTGTCGCCGTCGATCCCGGAGGATCTCGCCTTCGCCGAAAGCCGCATCCGCAAGGAGACGATCGCCGCCGAGGACATCCTGCACGATCTCGGCGCGCTCTCGATGATGTCCTCCGACAGCCAAGCCATGGGCCGCATCGGCGAGGTGATCACCCGGACCTGGCAGACCGCCCACAAGATGAAGGTCCAGCGCGGCCCGCTGCCGCAGGATGCCGGCACCGGAGCCGACAATTTCCGCGCCAAGCGCTATGTCGCGAAATACACGATCAACCCGGCGATCGCGCACGGCATTTCCCGCCATATCGGCTCGGTCGAGGTCGGCAAGCTCGCCGATCTCGTCGTCTGGTCGCCGGCCTTCTTCGGCGCCAAACCCGATCTCGTCGTCAAGGGCGGCTCGATCGCCGCTGCGCCGATGGGCGATCCCAACGCCTCGATCCCGACGCCGCAGCCGGTGCATTACCGGCCGATGTTCGGCGCCTTCGGCAAGGCGGTGACGGCGACCTCCCTGGTCTTCGTTTCGCAGGCCGCCATGGCGAACGGCCTCAAGGGCCGGCTCGGCACCGACAAGGAGATGGTCGCGGTCGAGAACACCCGCGGCGGCATCTCCAAGAAGAGCATGATCCACAACGACGCGACGCCGGACATCCAGATCGATCCGGAGACCTATGCGGTGGTGGCGGACGGCGAGCTCTTGGTCTGCGAGCCCGCCAAGGAGCTGCCGCTGGCGCAGCGTTATTTCCTGTTCTGAGCGGAGTCCCCACCCCTCGGCCCTCATCCTGAGGAGCAGCCGGAGGCTGCGTCTCGAAGGATGTTCCAGTGCGCTCTGGAGCATCCTTCGAGACGCCGCTACGCGGCTCCTCAGGATGAGGGCTGTGTCTCGGCCGCATGCGGAAAGCCGCAGCGGAGCGGCGGCTCGGCGTGTAAGGTTGACAGGCGGAAGCACCTCCTTTCCTGTGTCGGCTAATAAAATCGGCCGTCCAGGGAGGTTACCTTGCTTCGTTTTTCTCGCGCCGCCATGCTCGTTGGTGTCGCTTTTGCCGCTCTCGCGACACCCGCTGCGGCGCAAGGCCAGGTTACCGTCTACTGCTCGATCCTGGAGGAGCAGTGCCGCGAGGGCGCCTCGATCTTCGAAAAGGCAACCGGCATCAAGGTCCAGATGGTGCGCAAGTCGACCGGCGAGGTCTACGCGCAGGTCAAGGCTGAGGCGACCAATCCGCGCGGCGACGTCTGGTGGGGCGGGCCGGGCGAGCCGCATCTTCAGGCCGCCGACGAGGGCCTGCTCGACGAGTACAAGTCGCCGAAGCTGGCCGAGCTGCATGATTGGGCCCGGCGCCATGCCGAGCAGTCGAAGTTCCGTACCTCGGGCATCTATCTCGGCGCGCTCGGCATCGGCTACAATCTCGAGACCCTGAAGGCCAAAAAGCTCGCCGAGCCGAAATGCTGGGCCGATCTGCTCGATCCAAAGTTCAAGGACGAGGTTCAGGTCGCCGATCCCAGCTCGTCGGGCACGGCCTATGTCTTCCTGGCGACGACCGTCCAGCGCCTCGGCGAGGAGAAGGGCTTCGAATTCCTCAAGAGCCTGCACAAGAACATCAGCCAGTACACCAAGTCCGGCATCGCCCCGGTCAAGGCGACGGCGCTCGGCGAGACGGCGGTCGGCATCGCCTTCATGCACGACATGCTGACGCAGAAGCTGCAGGGCGCGCCGATCGGCATCGTCGCCCCCTGCGAGGGCACCGGCTATGAGACCGGCTCGGTCTCGGTGATCAAGGGCGGCAAGAACCCGGAGGCGGCCCGCAAATTCGTCGACTTCACGCTCTCCCCGGAGGCGCAGGACATCAACGCGAAGCTCAAGATCAACTCGATCCCCTCGAACAGGAATTCCAAGCTCTCGCCCGACGCGCCGAAATTCGAGGAGATCAAGCTGATCGACTACGACACCCTGCGCTGGGGCAGCCCGGCCGAGCGCTCGCGCCTGCTGAAGAAGTTCGACGACGAGGTGAAGGCGCTGCCGCGCTGAGGGGCCGCGGGTTTAGCGCTTGCTGGCTCGCACGAAACGACGGTCGTCATCTGGGCGAGCGAAGCTCGTCCCGGGATCCATCGTAGGGCTCCGGCCCCCCTACGATGGATCCCGGAGCTGCGCGGCTTCGCCGCTTGTCCAGGATGACGCGGGATTCCGAGTCAAATCGGCGTGCTGCTGGGCGCCTGAGATCACCGCACCGGCGGGGCGTATTGCAGGCCGCCCTGCGTCCACAGCCGGTTCATGCCGCGCGGCAGGTTGAGCGGCGACTTGGCGCCGAGATGCCGGTCGAAGCTCTCGCCGTAATTGCCCACCGCCTTGACGATCCGCACCACCCAGTCGTTGGTCAGGCCGAGGCTCTCGCCGAACTTGCCCTCGGCGCCGAGCAGGCGCTTGATCTCGGGATTAGCCGATTTCACCATCTCCTCGACATTGGCCTGCGTGATGCCGAATTCCTCGGCGTTCAGCATGGCGTAGACGGTCCAGCGCACGATATCGAACCAGCCATCGTCGCCCTGACGGACCCAGGGGCCGAGCGGCTCCTTCGAGATCATCTCGGGCAGCAGGTCGTGCTCGGCCGGAGCCTTGAGCTTCATCCGGTTCGCCGCCAGCTGCGATAAATCGGTGGTGTAGGCGTCGCAGCGCCCGGCCTCATAGGCCTGGATCGTCTCGTCGAGGCCGGCATAGGCGATGACCTCGTATTTCATGCCGTTGTTGCGGAAATAATCGGCGAGGTTCAGCTCGGTCGTGGTGCCCTGCGCGACGCAGATCGAGGCGCCGTTGAGCGCCTTGAGCTCCTTCACGCCCGTGCTCTTGCGCACCAGGAAGCCCTGGCCGTCGAAATAGTTGATAGCGGTGAAGTTGAGGCCGAAGCCGGCGTCGCGGCCGAGCGTCCAGGTCGTGGTGCGCGACAATACGTCGATCTCGCCGCTCTGCAGCACCGTCAGCCGGTCCTTCGAGGCCAGCGAGATGTACTTCGCCTTCTCCTGATCGTTGAAGATCGCCGCGGCCAGCGCCCGGCACAGATCGGTGTCGAAGCCGCGCCATTGTCCCTGCGCATCCGGCAGCGAGAAGCCGGCGACACCCTGGCTGGTGCCGCAGATGAGATGGCCGCGCTGCTTGATCCGCTCCAGCGTCGTCTGCGCCTGGGCGGCCAGCGGAAGCGCCGCAGCGAGGCAGAGGCCGGCCAACGCGCTGCCGAAATTGCGGGCGCGCCGTGCTGAAATTCTGAGCATGAGATTCCCCTGATTATTGGCCTGTCGATCTAACAGCGCCGGCGTCGAGCGAGCCAGAAGTATTTATGCGGCTAATCGATTCCGTGCTGCATCCAGAGACGCGTCTCCCGCGTATCGGATCGGCCTGCAGCTGTGGAGACCCGTCCGGCATGTCCGATCCCGTCCTCGTTATCGCCCGTGCCAGGGTTCTTCCCGCCGAGCGCGAACGCTTCATCGCGGCGGCGCGCGATTGCATTGCGGCAACACGACGCGAGCAGGGCTGCCTCGGCTACGACATCTGTGAAAATCTCATCGACCCCGGCCATTTCGTCAGCGTCGAGAGCTGGGAGAAGCGCGCCGACGTCGACCGGCACATGCAGCAGGCTCACCTCAAGGCTTTTCTCGCCATCGCTAGGACTTGCGTCAGCGCCGCTCCGGTGATCGAAGTGGTGGAACCGCGATCGGTCGATCGCCTCTGATCCACACGGGTTTCGTCATGCAGCGTGCCATCTCCGTCGTCCGCAAGGCCGCGGTCAAGCAGGACCGGGTCGTCGAGACCCTCACCCTCGACCATGAGGACCGCAACCGCCGCCGCGTCGCGCTGAAGGGCGATGGCGGGCAGGACATCCTGCTCGACCTCGACAAGCCGACCGCGCTGAACGACGGCGATGCGGTCAAGCTTGAGGACGGCTCGCTCGTCCTGATCAAGGCGGCGGCGCAGAAGCTGATCGAGATCACCGCCGAGAACCCGCTGCGGCTGGCGCGTGTCGCCTGGCATATCGGCAATCGCCACACCCCGGCCGAGATCACCGCGAACGCGATCTATATCGAGCACGACCATGTGCTGGCCGAGATGGTTCGCGGTCAGGGCTGCGCGATGGCCGATGTCGAGCGGCCGTTCCAGCCCGAGCGCGGCGCCTACGACCATGATCACGCCAATTGCGGCCATGATCACCACGGCCATGATCATCACGGGCATGAGCACGGCCACGACCATGGTCATTCCCATGCCGGCCACGACCATGATCACAAGCATGCGCACGAGCACGCCCACGGCGCCGCCTGCGGCTGCGGCCATGATCACCACCATCATCATGACGACCACGGCCACAAGCATGACCATGGCCATCACGGCCACGAGCACAGTCACAAGGGCCACAAGCACGACCACTGAATAATGACCTGTCGTTCAGCCGCAGCCCTCATCCTGAGGAGCCGCGCAGCGGCGTCTCGAAGGATGCTTCAGAGGGCGCTGGAGCATCCTTCGAGACGCGATCTGCGATCACTCCTCGGGATGAGGGCTGACGATACTGCCGAGCGATCGCCATGACCGGGGCGCTGCTGCCCCTGATGGTCTGGCTCTCGCCGGCCTTTCCGGTCGGCGGCTTCGCCTATTCGCACGGGCTGGAATGGGCCTTCGAGACCGGCGATCTCACCGATGCCGAGGGGCTTGCCGACTGGCTCGATGCCCTCGTCGAGCACGGCGCGCTCCGCAACGACCTCATCCTCTTCGCCACCTCCTGGCGCGCGAGCGGCGAGGAGGACGGCAAGGCGTTGTGCGAGGTCGCGGAGCTGGCCCTCGCTCTGGCGAACTCGGCCGAGCGCCGGCTGGAGACGGTGACGCAGGGCAACGCCTTCGTCGCGGCGATCGCTGCTTCCTGGCCCTGCGCGTCGATCGACAGGCTGCGCGCCGCCTGGCCCGGCGACGTCGCCTATCCGGTTGCGGTCGGCGCCGCCGCCAGCGGCCACGGCCTGCCGTTGGCATCTTCGCTCGAGGCTTTCGCGCTCGCCTTCGTCGCCAATCTCGTCTCGGCCGCGGTCCGCCTCGGCATCGTCGGCCAGACCGACGGGCAGAAGGTCATCGCCCGGCTGACGCCGGTTTTGCGCGAGGCGGCCGTTCGGGCCGAGGCCATGGCGCTCGACGATCTCGGCGCCTGCGTTTTCCGCTCCGATCTCGCCTCGTTGCGGCACGAAACCCAGTATTCGCGGCTCTTCCGCTCATGACCACGGCCATCGCCATCGCACTGGCCTTGCTTCTTGCGGTCATCGCAGGCCTGCACGCCTATTGGGGCAGGGGCGGCCTTTGGCCGGCGGCGAGCGAGGATGAGCTGATCGCGACCGTCATCGGCAATGCCCGCGCGAAACGCATGCCGTCGCCCGGCCTGTGCCTGCTGGTCGCGCTGGCCATCGCGTTGACCGCCATGTGGCCGCTGCTTTTGGCGCGCATGGCCGGCCCGGCCGCCTTGCGTCCGCTGCTTCAACTCGGCGGCTTTGCGATCATGGCGGTGTTCTTGCTTCGTGGCGTCGCCGGCTTCCTGCCGGCCTGGCGGCGACTGCATCCGCGCGAGCCTTTCGCCAGTTATGACCGCCGCTATTATTCGCCGCTCTGCCTGCTGATCGCCGCGGGCTATGCGGTTCTGCTCCTGCAAGGACCTGATCGATGACCCGTTCTCCCCATGGCCCGCTGCGCGTCGGCATCGGCGGCCCGGTCGGCTCCGGCAAGACCGCGCTGATGGAGGCGCTGTGCAAGCGCATGCGCGACCGCTACGAGATCTGCGCCATCACCAACGACATCTACACCAAGGAGGATGCCCGCATCCTCACCGTCTCCGGTGCTCTGCCGGAGGAGCGGATCATGGGCGTCGAGACCGGCGGCTGCCCGCATACCGCGATCCGCGAGGACTGCTCGATCAACCTCGCCGCCGTCGCGGAGATGCGCGGCAAGTTCCCGACGCTCGACCTGATCCTGATCGAATCCGGCGGCGACAACCTCGCCGCCACCTTCTCGCCCGAGCTCGCCGACCTGACGATCTATGTGATCGATGTCGCCGCCGGCGAGAAGATCCCGCGCAAGGGCGGGCCGGGCATCACCCGCTCCGACCTGCTCGTCATCAACAAGACCGACCTCGCCCCGCATGTCGGCGCGGATCTTGCTGTGATGGACAAGGACTCGAAGACCATGCGCGGCAGGCGCCCCTATGCCTTCACCAATACGCGGGCAGGGGAGGGCGTCGACCTGGTCGTCGATTTCATCGAGACCGCCGGCGGGCTCAAGGCGCCGGTCCTGAGCTGAGGACGATTTCATGACGACGATGCGCGCGACGGGACCCTTCGCCATGCTGCTGACCCTCGCTTCGGCCCCCGCCTTCGCCCATACCGGCGCCGGGCCGGTCGATGGCTTTGTCCACGGCCTGATGCATCCGCTGACCGGGCTCGACCATGTGCTGGCCATGGTCGCGGTCGGCCTCTGGGCCGGGCTGGTCGGCGGCAAGGCGCGCATCGCCTATCCAGCCGCGTTCGTCGGCACCATGGCGCTGGCCGGCGCCTGGGGCATGGCCGGCGGCGAGTTGCCGGGCGTGGAGATCGGCATCGCCTTCTCGGTGATCATCCTCGGCGCCGCGGTCGCGCTGAAGGCCTCGCCGCCGTTGATCGCCGGAACCCTCGCTTGCGGCATCCTCGCCATCTTCCACGGCTTCGCCCACGGCGCGGAACTGCCGGAGAACGCCAGCGGCCTCGCCTATGCCGTGGGCTTCATGCTCGCGACGGCGGTACTCCATATCATCGGCATCGTCCTGGCCGGGGTGGTCGCCGTTCGCGCACCGCTCTTTGCCCGCGTCGCCGGCGGCGGGCTGGTCCTGGCCGGTCTTGCGATCCTCGCCGGGTGACGCGAGCGTCTCGGCATGTGACGGGGAGCAGCCCAGCGCGCATCGGATTGGCCCTTCAGGACAGCTCCCTCATGCCGGCCGGCGTCTCGATCTGCGCGCGATAGCACAGCGCGCTGCCGCGCGCGATCGTTGGCGGACGATCGATGTCGAGTGTTCGGTAGAGCTCGGCGATCGCGTCCGCGTCGGGATGGCTCAGGCTGAACGATCGCAAACGGGCGCCGAGATCGGCCATCGTCGCCATCGAGCGCGGCTTGCCGCGCCGGTCGATGAGCGATGGAGCCGCGCCGCCGAGCGGAAGCGAGCCGTCCTCCGGAATGGCGAAGTCGAACAGCGGCTCGGCCCAGGGCAGGGCGACTGTCCTGCCGAAGACATGTTCGCGACCGGCGATGACCACGTCGAGCGCGTCGGTCCGCGCCACCCAGCCACGCAGGCGGCGGCCGGCATCCCAATCCGCCCGGACCTGCCGCTGATCGTCCAGGCCGAACCAGCGCGGGCAGGGCGGTGTATCGCCTTGTGGATCGAGGGCGACGATTTCGAGATAGGTCGTGTCGCCAAGCTGAAGCAGGTGGTTGTGCGTGCCCATGTAGAGGTGGCGCTGCCCGAACGGAACGTCGAGGTCGAGGCATGCCCGCACATGCGCGACCCCCTCGGCCAGCGTCGGGGCGATGACCGTCAGATGGTCGAGCGTGAGCATCGTAGCCGCGCCGCCTCCCTCAGCTCGCATACCCCTTCACGCTCGACAGCGCCGTCATCACCCCGCGCAATTCCGCCAGGCCGCGCAGGCGGCCGACCGCCGGATAGCCCGGGAACGAGCCCTTCTTGGCGTCGTCGAGCAGTTCGTGGCCGTGGTCGGGGCGCATCGGGATGCGCCAGTGCTTCCAGCCGGCAGCCTTGCGCCGGGTCTGCTCGGCCATCAGCGCGTCGACCAGCGCGACCATGTCGGTGTCGCCGCCGAGATGCTCGGCCTCCATGAACGAGCCGTCCGGATCCTTGGCGACATTGCGCAGATGCGCGAACCAGATCTTGTCGGCGAAGCGGCGCGCGATTGCCGGCACGTCGTTCTTCGGATTGGCGCCGAGCGAGCCCGAGCAGAGCGTGAGCCCGTTCGAGGGTGAGTCGACCGCGCCCAGGATGAAGGCGATGTCGTCCTCGGTCGAGCAGATGCGCGGCAGGCCGAACAGCGGCCGCGGCGGGTCGTCCGGATGGATGCACATGCGGATGCCGACCTCTTCGGCGGTCGGGATCACCGCTTCGAGGAAACGCTTGAGATTGGCGCGCAGACCGTCATGGCTCATATCGGCATAGCGGGCGAGGATGCGCTTCAGCCCCGGCACGTCGTAGCGGTCATAGGCGCCGGGCAGCCCGGCCATGATGTTGGCCATCAGCTTGGCACGATCGGTCTCGGATGAGTGCTCGAACCAGGCCTTGGCCTTGTCCATCACCTCGGCGGAATGGCCCTCGTCGGCGCCCGGCCGCTGCAGCATGAAATGGTCGACGACGACATATTCGTGCAGGTTGAAGCGCAGCGCCGTGCCGCCGCCGGGCAAAGGCTGGGCGAGGTCGGTGCGGGTCCAGTCCAGCACCGGCATGAAATTGTAGCAGACCACCTCGATGCCGCAGGCGGCGAGATTGCGCAGCGACCGGCGATAATTGGCGAAGATCGTCTCGAGGTCGCCTTCGCCGATCTTGACGTCCTCGTGGATCGGCAGGCTCTCGACCACCGCCCAGCGCAGGCCGAGGCTCTTGTCGGCCTCGATGATCGCCTTGCGCTTCTCGATCTCCTCGACCTCCCAGACCACGCCATAGGGAATCTGGTGCAGCGCGTTGACGATGCCGCGCGCGCCCGCCTGCCGGGCCTGTGCGAGCGTCACCACATCGTCCGGGCCGAACCAGCGCCAGGTCTGTTCCATCGTCGTCTGTCCTCTTGGGGCGGGCCGATAGGCCTTTTATGTGGGTTTGCTTAGCCCGCCGCTCGCGGCGAAGGCGTCGACATGGTCACGTGCGATCGTCTCGATCGCGTCGAAGACGGTGCGCAGATGCGCACGCATGGTGCGCTCGGCCCGGGCCTCATCGCCCGCGCTGACGGCCTGCGCGATCTCGCGATGTTCGCCCAGGATCATCTCGGACCAGCCGCCGGTGTCGAGCGACAGGCAGCGGACCCGGTCGAGCTGGGCCTTGACGCTCTCGATCAGTC
Source organism: Allobosea sp. CRIB-10 (assembly GCF_900112185.1). Taxonomy (GTDB): domain Bacteria; phylum Pseudomonadota; class Alphaproteobacteria; order Rhizobiales; family Beijerinckiaceae; genus Allobosea. The sequence goes on from NZ_FOKP01000005.1 coordinate 122,218, forward strand.
CCCAGACCGAAGGGTGGCCGGAGAGCCGCGCCAGTTCGGCATGGAACTCCTCGTCGCCGCGAAAGAAGCCGGCCCGGTCACCATCGGCGAGCGCCTGCTCCTGCGTTCGGATCAGAGCGGCGAGGGCGGTTCGCCCGGCCTCGTCGATGTTCTTCGCTGCCAGTGCGACCGTGCGGCATTCCAGCGTCTCACGCACGAACTGGCTGTCATAGACGGCGGCGAGATCGATCGGCGCGACGAAGGTGCCGACCTGCGGCACGACGACGAGGAAGCCGTCTTCGACCAGCCGCTTGAAGGATTCGCGCACCGGCGTGCGGCTGACGCCGAACTGCAGCGCCATGCGGGCTTCCGAGATCGACTCGCCCGGACGCAGTACCGCGTTCAGGATGTCGCCGCGCAGCGCCCGGTAGATCTGGTCGGTGCTCTGTCTCGCTGCGGCGATGCCCATTGCCAAGCTCTTGTTCACTAGTATACTAGGATACCGGCCCAAACGGAGGCGTCAACTCCGAAAGCGGCCAATTCAGTAAGCGCCGGTGCTAAAAGTGCTGCAAGAGCGCGCTTTTCACGGGCTGGGGAAACAGCAGGCGGTGCAACCGCCGGGAGGGGAGAACATGGCTCAAGACACCATCCATCGCCGCACATTCCTCGGCGGCGTCGCTGGCATGGCCGGTATCGCGGCCGCGCCCGGCGTCTTCGCCCAGGGGCTCAAGCTGCCGAGCTCGCCGGTCGCCCTGTCGATCGTCGACGTCGCCGGCAATCTGGCGCTGACCCAGAAGGCGTTCGAGAACTATCGCAAGGCCAAGCCGAACCTGGTCTCGCGCATCACCTTCACCAAGGCGCCCGCGCCCGAACTGCCCGGCAAGATCAAGGCACAGCAAGCGGCGAACCGGGTCGACATCGACATGGTGCTGACCGGCACTGACGCGCTCTCGGCCGGGGTCGAGCAGGGCCTGTGGATTCCGCTGCTGCCGCAACAGGCCGGCGCGCTGCCCAAGCTCGGCGAGATCTATCTCGACGGCGCCAACAAGATGCAGGGCCTGGCGAGCGGGCAGGGCGTGGTCGTGACCTACTACCCCTCAGGGCCGCTGCTTGAATACATGCCGGACAAGGTCAAGACCGTGCCGACGACGGCGCAGGAGCTGCTCGACTATACCAAGCAGAACAAGAACCGCTTCTTCTATGCCCGCCCGGCCAATTCCGGCCCCGGCCGCACCTTCATGATGGGCCTGCCCTATATCCTCGGCGACAGCGACCCCAAGGATCCGGTCAAGGGCTGGGACAAGACCTGGGCCTATCTCAAGGCGCTCGGCGAGAACGTCGAATACTACCCCGCCGGTACCGGCGCCGTGATGAAGGAGCTCGGCGAGGGCTCGCGCGACATGACGGTCACCACCACCGGCTGGGACATCAACCCGCGCGTCCTCGGCGTTGTGCCGAAGGAGGCGAAGGTCGGCGCGATCAAGGGCTTCCACTGGGTCACCGATGCGCACTACATGTGCGTCCCCAAGGGCATCGGGGACGACAAGCTCGCCGTCCTGCTCGACCTGATGAGCTTCATGCTCACCAAGGAGCAGCAGGCCTACACCTATGACGAGGGCTATTTCTATCCCGGCCCGGCGGTGAAGGGCGTCACGCTCGACATGGCCCCGGAGGAGAGCCAGAAGGCGATCAAGGAGTTCGGCCGGCCCGAATACGAGAAGCTGATCGCCGAGGCGCCTCTGGAGACCCCGCTCGACCCCGACAAGATGGTCGTCGCCTTCCGCATGTGGGACGAGCAGGTCGGCGGCGCCAAGCGCAAGTAATGCAAGCGACCCTCGAACGCTTCCCTGTTCGAGGGCCTGCCAATCAGCGCGGGTCGTCCCGGGCGACCGCAGGGACACCCGGGACCCATTCCTGAGCCTTTCCGATAGAGGCTCTGGCATGGATCCCGGATCTGCGCTTCGCTCCGTCCGGGATGACCAACCTTTTCCAATATCGGCCGCAACCTCCGGCCGACGCCCATCCGTTCGAACCCGATGGTCCTTCATGTCGATACATGCCGCGAATTTCCGTGAACTCAGGCTCGACCGGCTCTGCCGCGACTTTGGTACGCATAACGCCGTCAAGGATGTCTCGCTGACAATCAGGCAGGGCGAGTTCATCGCGCTGCTCGGCCCCTCCGGCTGCGGCAAGTCGACGACGCTGAACCTGATCGCCGGCCTGCTGCCGGCGACCGGCGGCGGCATCTGGCTCGACGAGAAGCGCATCGACCCGCTCCGTCCGGAGGAACGCGGCTTCGGCATGGTCTTCCAGAGCTATGCGCTCTTCCCGCATATGAGCGTCAAGAAGAATATCGGCTTCGGCTTGAAGATGCGCGGCATGCCGAAGGCCGAGAGCGAGCAGCGCATCGCCGACGCCGTCGCCCTGGTCCGCCTGCAGGGCCAGGAGGAGAAGCTGCCCGGCCAGCTCTCCGGCGGCCAGCAGCAGCGCGTCGCCATCGCCCGCGCCATCGCGGTGCAGCCGCCCCTCGTGCTGATGGACGAGCCGCTTTCCAATCTCGACGCGAAGCTGCGTCTCGAGATGCGCGCCGAGATCAGGCGCATCCACAATACGCTCGGTGCCACCACCATCTATGTCACCCACGATCAGGAGGAGGCGCTCTCGCTCGCCGACCGCATCGTGGTGATGCGCGATGGCGAGATCCGCCAGGTCGGCGGGCCGGAGGACCTGTTTTCGCGGCCGGACCATCTCGACGTCGCCGAATTCATGGGCTTCCGCAACAAGGTCGCCGGCCGCGTCGCCTCCGTCGCCGGCGAGCAGGCGACGGTCACCGTCGGCGAGGTCGGCGTCGCCGGGCGCGTGAGATCGACGGTTGCGGCCGGGCAGGGCGCCCATATCTCGATCCGGCCCGAGGACCTGCACCCGGTGGCGGATGATACTCCGGGGCTCAAGGCCAAGGTGGTCTCGACCGAATTCCATGGCCGCGAATTCGTCGGCTTCGCCCGGATGGCGGACGACACGCCACTGACCTTTCTGGCGGAGAGCCGCATCGCGCCCGGCACCGAGATCCGCCTCGCCGCGGCTCCCGATCGCGTCCTCGTTTTCGGAGAGGGCGCATGAGCATCGTGTCTGGCACGGCGCCCGGCACCGCCGAGATCCCGTTCAAGCAGCGCCTCGCCGCGCGCGGCCTCGACGGGCTGACGCTGCTCGTCCTGCCGGCGGTGTTCTTCCTGCTGGCGCTGTTCATCTACCCGTTCTTCTACGGGCTGTTCCTCTCGTTCAATCCCAAGGCCGGCGGCGCGCTGGCGAACTATCAGCGCTTCTTCTCGGATTCCTTCCTCTACGGCACGATCGCGACGACGCTCTGGCTCGCCATGCCGGTGACGATCGTGACGCTGCTGCTGGCGATCCCGATCGCCTTTCGCGTCAGGCTGATGAAGAACCAGCGCCTGCTCACCACCATACTGGTCATTCCGATCACGCTCGGCACCGTGCTGGTCGCCGAAGGGCTCCTGAACTATCTCGGCCCCCAGGGCTGGTTCAACCGGACGCTGATGACGTTCGGCATCATCTCTTCGCCGGTGAAGCTGCTGCACAATTACTGGGGCGTGATGCTCTCGCTGGTCATCACCGGCTTCCCCTTCACCTTCCTTTTGACGCTGTCCTATCTCTCCGGCATCGACCCGGCGCTAGAGCAGGCCGGGGCGACGCTCGGCGCCGGGCCCTGGGAGCGCTTCAAGCACATTCTCTTCCCGCTGCTGCTGCCCGGCCTCGCCATCACCTTCTGCCTCAGCTTCGTCCAGGCCTTCTCGGTCTTCCCCTCGGCGGTGCTGCTCGGCGCTCCGGCGGGGCCGACGCGCGTCATCTCGATTGCCGCCTACCAGGCCGCGTTCGAGGAATACGACTACTCGATGGCTTCGGCCGTCGCGATGATCATGGGCATGGTCCAGCTCGCCATCGTCGTCGCGGTGCTGGGCCTGCGCGGGATGCTCTATCGCGGCCCGGCCGGCGGCGGGAAGGGCTGATCCTATGGTCAAGGACACCCGCCTTTCGACCAAGCTCTGGGCCGCGGCCAACTGGACGCTGATCGGCTTCTTCATCGTCAACCTGTTCGGCATGATCGCCGCGGTGGTGACGAGCTCTTTCTCGACGCGCTGGTTGCGCTCCTGGCTGCCCGATGGCTGGACGACGCGCTGGTATGGCGCCGCCTGGGCCGAGTTCCAGCTCGGCGACGTGCTGACGGTCACCTTCCAGATCGTCTTCCTCGTCGTCTTCCTCTCGGGGCTGATCGGCGTGCCGGCCGCCTATGCGCTGGCGCGGCGCGACTTCCCCGGCAAGAAGCTGGTGATGCTGCTCTTCCTGCTGCCGCTCTTGGTGCCGCCGATCACCTTCGGCATCCCGCTCGCGACAGTGCTCTACCGCACCGGGCTCGCCGGCTCGATGTCGGGCGTGGTGCTCGCCAATCTCGTCCCGACCGTGCCCTTCGTCATCCTGGTGATGATCCCCTTCATCGAGCAGATCGACACCAAGATCGAGGCGGCGGCGCGCGTCTTCGGCGCCAACACCTTCAAGCTCTTCATCCATGTCCTGCTGCCGCTGCTGATGCCCGGCATCCTCGCCGCGCTGCTGCTGGTCCTGGTCCGCACGATCGCGATGTTCGAGCTGACCTTCCTCACGGCCGGCCCGACCAGCCAGACGCTGGTGGTCGCGCTCTACTACGCGGTCTTCGCCGCCGGCGTGCGCGCCGTGCAGTCGATCGACGCCATGGCGGTGATCTACATGGTGACGACGCTGGTCTGGCTCATCATCGCGCTGCGCTTCGTCAACCCGACGCAGATCGTGGCGCGGGCGAAGCGATAGGGAACCTCCCGCCACTTCCCGCATTCCTCCGCAGCCGGTCGAGCTGCGGAGGCGCTGAATGGTCACGAAGGGCAGAGAAGGCGCCAAGACGAGCCAGGGCCGCCTGCGCCGCGCGACCATCGACGATCTCACCATCCGCCGCGTCAGGGTCGGCCGCAATTTTGGCTATCGCGACGTCGATGGCGGCAAGATCACCGACGAGGAGACGCTGGCCCGCATCCGTTCTTTGGCGATCCCGCCGGCCTATGAGGATGTGCTGATCGCCGCCGATCCGCGCGCCCATCTTCAGGCCGCCGGTCGCGACGACGCCGGTCGCATCCAGCATCGCTACCATCCCGATTGGGAGAAGGTGCGCGAACGCCGCAAGCTCAAGCGCTTAGGCCGCCTGATCGATGCGCTGCCGAAGCTGCGCGAGCGCATCGCCAACGATCTCAAGGACCGCACGCTCTCGCGAAGCAAAGCGCTCGCCTGCGCCGCCGCGATCATCGACCGTTGCCATATCCGCGTCGGCAACGAGGTCTATGCCCGCACCAATGGCAGCCATGGCGCCTCGACCCTGCTCAAGCGCCATGTCGACGTCAGCGGCAAGCACGTCGGGCTCGCCTTCCGCGGCAAGGGCGGCAAGGACATCGTCTGCGGACGTGACGACGCCCCGCTGGCGCGCGCCCTGCTGCGGCTGAAGACACTGCCCGGCAAACGCATGTTCCAGTACCGCGCCGAGGACGGTTCGGTCGCGGTGATCAACGCCGGCGACATCAACGCCTATCTCAAGGAGGCGGCAGGCTTGCCTATTTCGAGCAAGGACCTGCGCATGCTCGCCGCCAATGCCGCGGCCGCCGAGCTTTTGCTCTCGACCGAGATCGCCGCCAGCGAGCGCGGCCGCAAGCGCCAGCTCGCCGACATCATGCGCGCCATCGCCGAGCGGCTGGTCAACACGCCGGCCGTGGTCCGCAAGAGCTATGTCCACGCGATCGTCGTCGACGCCTATGCCAGCGGCCGGCTCAGCCGCGCCTATCGCAAAGCGCGCGGGCGCGGCGGTTGCTCGCGGATCGAGCGAGCCTTGGGGATGCTGGCGGCGTGAGCGGGATGCATGACCGTCTGCTTGGGTCGGGTGGCGATAGGGGTTGAACCCACCGCCGCGCTGGTGATGCTCGGAGCAAATCACCCGAGGAAGCGCCAGGCATGTTTCTCACCAATTCCGACATGGTCGAGCTGATCGAGCTGCGTCACGCTCTCCACCGCGCTCCCGAGATTTCTGGCGAGGAGCGCGAGACGGCGAAGGCTATCGTGGGCTTCCTCGCGCCGAGCGCGCCCGACCGCCTCGTCACCGAGCTCGGCGGCCATGGCGTCGCGGCGATCTATGAAGGCGCCGAGCCCGGCCCGACCGTGCTGGTCCGCTGCGAGCTAGACGCTTTGCCGATCGAGGACCTGTCCGGCGTACCGCATTCCTCGCAGGTGCCGGGCAAGGGCCATCTCTGCGGCCATGACGGCCATATGGCGACCGTCGCGGCGCTATCGCGCGGGCTCGGCCGGCAGCGGCCGCGGCGCGGGCGCGCCATCCTGCTGTTCCAGCCGGCGGAGGAGACCGGGGCGGGCGCCGCCGCCGTAACTGCCGATCCGAAATTCAAGGAGATCGCGCCCGATTTCTCCTTCTCGCTGCACAACAAGCCCGGCCTGCCGCTTGGCGCGGTCAGGATTTCGGAAGGGCCGGCCAATTGCGCCTCGCGCGGTCTCAAGATCGTGCTGACCGGCCACACCTCGCATGCGGCGACGCCGGAACACGCGGTCTCGCCGATGAAGGCGCTGGCCAGGCTGATGCCGGAGCTGACAGCGCTCGGCCCGGGCGGCGCGCTCGAGGGCAATTATCGCCTCGTTACCGTCACTCATGCCACCATGGGTGAGCCGGCCTTCGGCATCACGCCCGGCCGCGCCGAGCTCTGGGCGACGTTGCGCACGCTCAACGATTCCCTGATGGGCTCGCTCTGCGCCGAGGCCGAGGCGCTGGTGCGCGAAGCGGCCTCCGCCGGCGGGCTCTCCGTTTCGATGGACTATCACGACGTCTTCCATCATTGCGAAAACCATCCCGAAGCGGTGGCGCATCTGCGCCAGGCCTGCGACGAGGAGGGCATCGCGCGCGGCGAGACGCCGCCGCAGCGCGGCTCCGAGGATTTCGGCCTGTTCGGCCGCTCCTCAAAATCGGCGATGTTCCTGCTCGGCTCTGGCGAGAATACCCCGCCGCTGCACAATCCCGACTACGACTTCCCCGACGCAATCATCGCGCCCGGTGCCCGCGTCTTCATGCGCACGATCCGCAATCTGCTGGGTTAGCCGTCGCCTGCTCCTGCGTGCTATGCGGCGCCTCGAACACAGCAGAGGTGCCCATGCGCAGGATCAGGATCATCGGCATCGGCGCCGGCAATCCCGAGCACGTCACGATCCAGGCGGTGCGGGCGCTGAACAGCGTCGACGTCGTCTTCGTGCCGGACAAGGGCGCCGAGAAGGGCGCCCTGCGCGAGCTGCGCGAGGAGATCTGCCGGCGCTATATCGAGCATGGCAACTGGCGCACCGTGCCGCTGACGGTGCCCAAGCGTGCCGAAGCGGGGAACGATTATCGCGGCAGCGTCGATGATTGGCATGCGGCGCTGGCCGAGAGCTATGAGCGCCTGTTCCGCGACGAGCTCGGCGAGGACCAGACCGGCGCGCTGCTGGTCTGGGGCGATCCCTCGCTCTACGACAGCACGCTGCGCATTATCGAGGCCGTGCGCACCCGCGGGCTGGAATTCGACTACGACGTCATCCCCGGCATCACCTCCGTCCAGGCGTTGGCTGCGGCGCACCGGCTGGTGCTGAACCGGATCGGCGAGCCCGTCACCATCACCACCGGCCGCAGGCTCGCCGAGGGTGGCTTCCGCGACGAGGCCGGCAGCACCGTGGTGATGCTCGACGGTGAGCAGGCCTTCGCCAAGATCGACCCCGTCGGCCTCGACATCTGGTGGGGCGCCTATCTCGGCGCGCCGCAGGAGGTCCTGGCCTCCGGCCCGCTCGCCGAAATCTCGGACGAGATCGTCCGCAGGCGCGAGGCGGCCCGTGCCGAGAATGGCTGGATCATGGACACCTATCTGCTGCGCCGGCCGGACGGCTGACCTGCGGCGTTTGCCGTTAGGCCACCATACCGGTATCATGTCGGAACGGCTGGCCGAGGGAGTTTCGCTCATGGACGTCCAGCTCCGCCTTCGCGACCCGATCGCGCCGCAGCTCGTCGCGGCCCTGCGCCAGGCGATCATCGCCAGCGAGCTGCGGCCCGGTGAGGCGCTGTCGGAGAAGGAGATCGCCGGCCGCTTCGGCGTCAGCCGCCAGCCGGTGCGCGAGGCCTTCATCAAGCTCTCCGAGGCCGGGCTGGTGCAGATCCTGCCGAGCCGCGGCACCTATGTCATGAAGATCTCGCTGCGCGAGGTCGCCAATGCCCGCTTCGTGCGCGAGGCCGTGGAATGCGCGCTGGCACGGGCTGCGAGCAAGCTGATCGATCCGAATGGCGTCGCGCTGCTGCGCCGCCTCATCGCCGAACAGAGCGCGGCGGCCGGGCGGAGCGACTACACCCGCTTCACCGTGCTGGACGAGGCCTTCCACCAGGCGATCGCCGAGATCGTCGATTGCGACTATGCCGGCAAGGTGGTCGAGAGCGCCCGCGCCCAGACCGACCGGGTACGCTATCTCTCGCTGCCCGGCACATCGCCGATCCCGCTGCTGATCACCCAGCACAACGCCATCGTCGACGCGATCGAGACCGGCGATGCCGACACGGCCGCGACTGCCATGCGCATCCATCTGCGCGAGATCCTGAACGCGCTGCCTCGCATCGCCGCCGAGCATCCGGAGCTGTTCGAGGACGAGGAGATGCCGGCCCATACCAAGGCGCTGCGTCAGCGATAGCTCGCTTCCCCGCCGCGATTTGCCGCCTTGCGGCCAGACGCGGCCGTCACGCCTTGCCGCGCTTCTTGCCGGCTTGCTCGAGATTGTGCTTGGCGTGGAGCGCCGCCATTTTTTCGATGAGCTCGATCGGAAGCGGCTCCTTCTTCGGCAGTTTCAGCGCCGATTTCGTCTTGGCGTAGCGCGCGAGCTCGTCGCTGAACGCCTCGAAGGACGGGATCGGCGGCGGACAGGCGAGCGAGTAGTGGTCCTTGTGGGCCGAGACATAGAAGATCCAGCCGCCATTCTGGCGAAAGGCCGGGATCTGGTAGCTGATGACGCCTTCGGCCCCCGGGGCAGCTCGCCTGATCGCGTCGCATATGGCCTGTACGCCGGTCCTGTTCTCCTCGCTCAGGCTGGCGAGATAATCGTCGATCGTCTTGAAGTCGGTCAGGGCCATCGCATGCTCCTCGGTCGGACACGCTTGCGTTGCAGTATCGATGCGTCGCTCGAGCTTCGCACGAACAGCCCCGTCAGGCGTCGCTTGTAGGGAATCCCACCACCATCGTTGAGTGGCGGGAACGGGATCGTGCTGGAGCGCGCAGCATTGATCCCCGTTCTTCACAGACACTCGGCTAACGGCATCACGACCTATTGACAGGTGGAGTCTCTTTGCCACTAAATCTGGTGGTCGATGGTCTCTCGAATCGCAAGATCGAGAGCTAAGAGGGAAGCCGGTGCGAAGCCGGCGCTGCCCCCGCAACTGTCAGCGGTGAGTTCGCGTCCATGTAAGTCACTGAGGCTGCAAGGCCTTGGGAAGACGGGCACGAGCGACGACCCGCGAGCCAGGAGACCTGCCGCGACGCTGGTTTTTCGTCCTCGGGCGGGGTGTCCCGGTGGTGCGCTTGGCAGGTCGCGGCCTTGGGTTGCCGCGCGCCTTCTCGACGCAACCGCTTTGGCCTTTGCCCCCAACATCTTGATTTTGGGGTTTGGAGCCGATGTCTCTTTCCATTGAAGTCGAACGGCCCAACGCCGTCTCGCCGGTCGCAAGCTCTGCTCCGCTGCTCCCCGCGGCGAACGAGCCCGGCTACCAGCTCATCCGCCGTAACGGCGCCGTGACGCCCTTCGATCCCTCCAAGATTGCGGTCGCGCTGACCAAGGCCTTCCTTGCCGTCGAGGGCTCCAGCGCCGCCGCCTCGCGCCGCATCCACGACGTCGTCGCCGAGTTGACCGAGCAGGTCGTCGCCGGATTGACGCGTCGCGCCGCCACGGGCCGCACCTTCCATATCGAGGACGTGCAGGACCAGGTCGAGCTCGCGCTGATGCGCGGCGAGCACCACAAGGTCGCCCGTGCCTATGTGCTCTATCGGGCGGAGCGCGCGCGCGAGCGCGCCAAGGCGGTCGCCGAGGCGAAGCCTGCCGCCGCCGCTGCGCCCTCGCTGCAGATGAAGCTCGCCGACGGCACGCTGGTTCCGCTCGATGCCGCGCGTCTCGACAAGGTGGTGCGCGAAGCCTGCGCCGGTCTGGACGGCGTCTCGTCCGAGCCGGTCCTGACCGAGGCGCGCCGCAATCTCTATGATGGCATCTCGCTCGACGAGTTGGCGCTGGCGCCGATCCTCGCCGCGCGCACGCTGATCGAAAGCGAGCCGAACTATGCGAAAGTCTCGGCCCGGCTGCTGCTCGACAAGCTCAGGCGCGAGGCGCTGAGCTTCGTCAGCGGCCGCGCCGAGCAGGCGACGCAAGGCGAGATGGCTGGCCGCTATGGCGATTACTTCGAAGCCTATCTGAAGGTCGGTATCGCCAACGAACTGGTCGATCCCGAGCTCGGCCGCTTCGACATCGCCCGCATCGCGGCGGCACTGAAGCCCGAGCGCGACCTGCAGTTCGACTATCTCGGCTTCCAGACACTCTACGACCGCTATTTCCTGCATGTCCGCGGCAACCGCTTCGAGCTGCCACAGGCCTTCTTCATGCGTGTCGCCATGGGGCTGGCGCTGCGCGAGATCGACCGCGAGGCGCGGGCTATCGAGTTCTACGACCTGCTCTCCTCCTTCGACTTCATGGCCTCGACGCCGACACTGTTCAATTCGGGCACGCTGCGGCCGCAGCTCTCCTCCTGCTTCCTGACCACGGTCGCCGACGATCTTGACGGCATCTTCAAGGCGGTGAAGGACAATGCCCTGCTCGCCAAGTACTCGGGCGGCCTCGGCAATGACTGGACGCCGGTGCGCGGCCTCGGTGCCCATATCAAGGGCACCAATGGCGAGAGCCAGGGCGTGGTGCCGTTCCTGAAGGTCGCGAACGACACTGCCATCGCGGTCAACCAGGGCGGCAAGCGGAAAGGGGCGGTCTGCGCCTATCTCGAGACCTGGCATGTCGACATCGAGGAGTTCCTCGACCTTCGCAAGAACACCGGCGACGACCGCCGCCGCACCCACGACATGAACACGGCGAACTGGATCCCCGACCTGTTCATGCAGCGCGTCGAGGCCGGCGCCGACTGGACTTTGTTCTCGCCGGACGAGGTGCCGGAGCTGCACGATCTCTATGGCAAGCCCTTCAAGGCCGCCTACGAGGCCTATGAGGCGAAGGCCGCGACCGGCGAGATCAAGGTGTTCAAGCGCGTGAAGGCGCTCGATCTCTGGCGGCGCATGCTGACCATGCTGTTCGAGACCGGCCACCCCTGGATCACCTTCAAGGACGCCTGCAACCTGCGCTCGCCACAGCAGCATGCCGGCGTGGTCCATTCCTCGAATCTCTGCACCGAGATCACGCTCAACACTTCGGCCGACGAGGTCGCCGTCTGCAATCTCGGCTCGGTGAACCTGGCCGCCCATGTCACGGCAGAGGGGCTCGACCAGGCGCGCCTCAAGCGCACGGTGACGACCGCGATGCGCATGCTCGACAATGTCGTCGACATCAACTTCTACACGATCCCCGAGGCGCGCCGCTCGAACCTGCGCCATCGCCCGGTCGGGCTCGGCCTGATGGGTTTCCAGGACGCGCTGCAGGCACTGCGCCTGCCGGCGGCGTCGGAGGAGGCGGTCGCCTTCGCCGACAGCTCGATGGAGGCGATCAGCTTCCACGCCATCTCGGCCTCGGTCGATCTCGCCGCCGAGCGCGGCCGCTATCCGAGCTTCGAGGGCTCGCTCTGGTCGAAGGGCATCCTGCCGATCGACTCGCTCGACATCCTGTCCGAGGCTCGCGACGGCGATGTCGAGCTCGACCGGTCCGCGACGCTGGATTGGGAGACCTTGCGCGAGCGGGTGAAGACCACTGGCATGCGCAACTCCAACACGATGGCGATCGCCCCGACCGCGACGATCTCGAACATCGTCGGCGTCTCGCAGTCGATCGAGCCGAGCTACAGCCAGCTCTACGTCAAGGCGAACATGTCGGGCGACTTCACCGTGGTGAATGCCGGGCTGGTCCACGACCTGAAGGCGAGGGGGCTCTGGGACGAGGTGATGGTCTCGGACCTGAAATACTATGACGGCAAGGTCAGCCAGATCGACCGTGTCCCGGCCGATTTGAAGGCGCTCTATGCCACCTCCTTCGAGATCCCGACGGAATGGCTGATCCGCGCTGCCGCGCGCCGGCAGAAATGGATCGACCAGGGCCAGTCGCTCAACCTCTACATGGCGCAGCCCTCCGGCCGGAAGCTCGACGAGGCCTACCGCCTGGCCTGGCGGCTCGGCCTGAAGACGACCTATTACCTGCGGGCGCTATCGGCGACCCATGTCGAGAAGTCGACGCTGAAGGGCACCGACGGCAAGCTCAACGCCGTTTCGGCCACCGTGCCGGTCGCGGCCAAGGCGGCCGCACCGATCATCGTCGACATCCCGCTGGAGAATGGCATGGCCGTGCCGAACGCCTGCTCGATCGACGATCCGACCTGCGAGGCCTGCCAGTAACGGCCGCTCCTTCTCCGGCGCCTTCATCGTCATGGTCGGACTTATCCCGACCATCCACGTCAAGACGTGGATGCTCGCCACAAGGGCGAGCATGACGGGGAAGGCTGACCTGCCTCATTCAATCGAACGGAACATCCCATGCTCGACTGGTCCGACACCAAGCCCACGCCCGCCGCCAACCCCGCCATCCTGACCAATACCACCCCCGCCGACGCCACCGGCCTCGGCGAGATCGATCGCAATGGCGGGCGCGTCAGCGTCGACGAGAAGCGCATGATCAATGCGCGTGCCGATGTGAACCAGCTCTTGCCGCTCAAGTACAAATGGGCCTGGGAGAAATACCTCGCCGGCTGCAACAACCACTGGATGCCGACCGAGGTCTCGATGCAGGCCGACATCGCGCTGTGGAAGTCGAAGGACGGCCTCACCGAGGACGAGCGGCGCATGCTCAAGCGCAATCTCGGCTTCTTCGCCGCGTCCGAGAGCCTCGTCGCCAACAACATCGTGCTGGCGATCTATCGCCACCTGACCAATCCCGAATGCCGGCAGTACCTGCTGCGTCAGGCCTTCGAGGAGGCGATCCACACCCACACCTTCCAGTACATCGTCGAGAGTCTCGGCCTCGACGAGGGCGAACTGTTCAACATGTACCGCGAGGTGCCCTCGATCACCGACAAGGCGGCCTGGGCGCTGAAGCACACGCAGAGCATCGAGAGCCCGGAATTCCGCACCGGCACGCCGGAGAACGACCAGGCGCTGCTGCGCGACCTCATCACCTTCTACGCGATCTTCGAAGGCATGTGGTTCTATACCGGCTTCGCGCAGATCCTCTCGCTCGGCCGGCGCAACAAGATGGTGGGGATCGCCGAGCAGTATCAGTACATCCTGCGCGATGAATCGATCCATCTGAACTTCGGCATCGACGTTATCAACCAGATCAAGATCGAGAACCCGCATCTCTGGACCAAGGCCTTCCAGGACGAGGTCCGCGGCATGATCCGCGATGCGGCCGAACTCGAGGCCGCCTATGGCCGGGACACGATGCCGAGGGGCTTCCTCGGTCTGAATGCCGCGCTCTGCGAGCAATACATGCATTTCATCGCCAACCGCCGCTGCGGCCAGCTCGGCCTCACCCCCGTCTTCGCCGAGACCGAGAACCCGTTCCCCTGGATGAGCGAGGCGATGGACCTGAAGAAGGAGAAGAACTTCTTCGAGACCCGCGTGATCGAGTATCAGAACGGCGGCGCGTTGAGCTGGGAGTGAGCCGGGTGAGCGAGGTTGGGGAGACGGCCTTGCCAGCGCCGCTGACAGTGCTGCTGCTCGCGCGCTCGGCGATCACGGCTCCGCCGCTGAAGGAGATGGAACGGCTGCGCGACGCGCTCGCGATGCACCCCGGCGTCGATGAAGCCTTGTTCGCCTTTTCCGAACAGGGCTCGCCCTCGCTGCGGCACGCACTCGACACGCTGACAGCCTCCGGCTGCGGCCGGCTGGTCATCCTGCCGATGCTGATCCCGGCCGAGCCGAACTTCCAGGCCTGGCTCACACGCACCCTGACGCGCTGGCGCTCGCGCGACGAGCGGCCCTGGCCTGCCATCGAGGTCGCGGCCTTGCTGCCGAACGAAGCGAGCCTGGTCTCGCTGCTCCACGCGGCGCTTGCGGCCGAGCGGACCGAACTGTCGCTCGGCGCGGCCAAGGCGTCGCCGGAGGGCTCGCTCGTGCCGGCCCAGAAGCGGCGCGTGCTGGTCTGCATGGGCGGCCCCTGCAATGTCGCGGGCGCCGAAGTGATCTGGGGCCACTTCCGCAACGAGCAGGATCGCCTGTCGCTGCGGACCTCCGGCGATGGCTGCATGAGCGCCAAGACGAGCTGTCTTGGACCGTGCAATCTGGCGCCGGTCGTCCAGGTCTGGCCTGAGGGCACCTATTATGGCGGCGTCGACGAAGCCGCGGTCGACCGCATCATCGCCGAGCATGTGCTAGGAAACACGCCGGTCGCGAACCTCGCTTATGAGCCGACCGGCAAGAAGCAGTTTCTGCGGGCTCGCGAAGCCTGACGCCGTCATGCGGGGAGGGGCGGATAGATAGGCGAAATAAACACCTCGTGATGGAGTGTTGGCAAACAGATAAAATCAATGGCTTATGATGATTTGTATGTAAGGTATGCTCGCAAAAATTCCCCGTCGATTTCATTTCGTTCTCGCGATTGAGGCGCTGACAGGCTCCTGGAATTCTCCTCTTTCTCGCTTGGTCGCGTTCCATGGCGCGAAGGCCATGCCGCTGGCGAAAGCGGGCGACGCGACGACCGGCGGCAGCAGTCCTTCGAAGCGCTCGTCGGTGCCCGGCAGAGACGCGCGGCGCGCCGGGATGCACCTCGGCGCCGACATGGCGGGCGAAGAGACGGATGATGCGCTCGCCTTCAGGAGGCGATAATCGCTCACCCGTATCGGCCAGGCCGTCGGCGAGGCGGTCGATCCACAGCCGACCGTGCCGATTGAGCATCACCTCGACGATGCTGGGGTCGTCGAGGAACTCGGCGATGGCTGGTCCGAGCGCGGTCCGCAGCATGCGGGCGCTGCGCAGGAGCGTATCGGAATTGCTGCGAGAGGTAGCCCATCTCCTTCCCGTATCGGCGCGGACGCGTCGTGAAGATCCCGTGCGGGGCTGATTAAGAAAGCCGCGAGTTCGGCGGATTCAACAAGCTTGGAGGCGTGGTCGTGGTCTAGAGTATTTCCGCATTTCTCCGAATCACGGAAATACTTTAGCTCATTATTTTATCGCATTTTCTTCATGCGAACTGGTATCCACTTCGCTCGAAAACGCTCTAACGCGCAAAAACAGGGCGGCGGCGGACCGCGTTCATGGTTGAAACGTCGGAGCTGAGCGGTGGCCACATCGGGCAGGCGAGCTCCCGGAGCTACTCGATTTGCAAGCATGCAATCCTCGCCCAGCGGCCCGCTGGATCACCGGGTGCGTGCGATCAGCTGCAGGCTATCGCCTGCGGGGGGCATTCTTGACGCCCCAATTGCCAATACTTGCGGGGATTGAAGCCTTGTTCAGGACGATAGCATCGGCGCGCAAGCAGACTCAGTTCGGCAGTCGCAGAATGCGTGACGCAACTTTCTCCGCCAGCGCGACCTCATGCGTGACCATGAGCAGTCCGAGGCCGCGCTCGCGGACCGCTTCGATCAGGATGGCGAAGACCTGCTTCTGGCTGATCGGATCCAGCCGCGAGGTCGCTTCGTCAGCGAAGAGGAAAACCGGATCGAGCAGCAGCGCCCGCAAGATCGCGAAGCGTTGCAATTCCCCGCCGGACACCTCGTTCGGACGACGATCGAGAAGCTCCTGCCCAAGACCGAAACGGCCCATACTCGCCTCGGCCTGAGACCAGGGGAGCCCGTGCAGCTTCAACAGGTCACCGAGGCCTTGCCGCAAGGTCTGGTGCGGCGCAAAGGCAGCTGGCGGATCCTGGTAGAGCTTCTGGAAGCGGATCTGAGCAATATCCGGTGCGCGCTGAACCTCGCCCCGGTCGGCCCGGACCAGGCCCAGGAGGATGTTGCCGATGGTCGTCTTGCCACAGCCGCTCGGGCCGACGATCGCGACGATCTCGCCGCGCCGGACCGAGATGTCCAGACCGTCGAAGAGTGTCCGCTCGCCGAAACGCTTGGCGAGCCCGCGCGCCGAGGCCACGGCCTCGCCGGCCGGCGGCAGGGCAGGGGCCGTCCAGCGGGCCGGGTCGGCGGCGATCAGCGTGCGGGCGTAGTCGTGGCGCGGCCGTTCCAAGACCTCTGCCGCCGGGCCGAACTCGACGAGAGCGCCGTCCTGCATCACGCCGATCAATCCGCCGAGCGCGGCTGCGACCTCGATGTCATGGGTGATCGTGAGCAGGAGGCGGCCCTGCTCGACCTCGCGGCGCAGCCTGTCGACGACGCCGTCGCGCAGAGCCGCATCGAGTCCCTTGGTCGGCTCGTCGGCAATCAGTAGCGAGGCGCCTGCGGCATGGGTAACCGCGATGGCGGCGCGCTGGCACATGCCGCCTGAGAGCTCGTGCGGATAGGCTTGCGTTCGATCGCCCAGCCCGACCTCGGCAAGGTCTGAACGCATGCTCGTCCCGGCTTCCGCCGAGCCGAGGCCGTGCAGGTATTCGTGGACCTCGCCGACCTGCCCGGCGATGCGCATGGTCGGATCGAGCGCGAGCCAGGGCTCCTGCGGCAGGATGGCGATCGTCCGCCCCCAACGCGCGCGCGTCTGCGCGGGGCTGGCGGCGAGCAGGTCGGCGTCGTCCAGCTTGATCTCACCACGCGCCGAGAGCCCCGTCGGCAGGCTTCCCATGATGGCATGAGCAACCAGCGACTTGCCCGAGCCGCTGGCACCGAGCAACGTGACAGGCCGGCCCTGCGAGATTTTTAAAGCGACGTCTCGGACAATCGTGGTGCCGCTGGCGCGGATCTCCAGGCCGGCGACTGTCAGGGACTGAAAGCGGACCGGGGCGTTCATCGAATATCGCTCCGCGTCGCGAGCTGGAGCCCGAGCACGAGCAGGAAGATGAGGAGGCCCGGCATCAGCACATGCAGTGGCGCCTCGGCATAGTATGGCAGCAGCTCGACGATCATCGCGCCGAGCTCAGGCGTCGGCGGGCGAAGCCCGACGCTGATCGCGCTCAAGGTCGAGATCGCGATGATCGCGGTCGACATGGCGAAGGCGGCGAGCGTGATCAGGATCGGCCGGATCTCGGGCAGGACAAGGCTGCGCAGGATATAACCGGTGCCGAAGCCGAGCAGCCGCGTCGCCTCGACATGGGGCTGCTTCAGCACGCCGGCCGCCGTGACGCGGGTGACGCGGTAGAACTCGATCCAGAGCGTCAGCGCGAGGCCGAGATAGAGCGGCCCGAAGGTGCCCGGCGCAAAGGCGAGCAGGATCAGCACCAGCAGCAGCCCCGGCAAAGCGAGGAGGACCGTCGAGAACAGTTCGAGCGCCCGTTCGAGCAGGCCCCCGCGCCAGGCGGCGAGCAGGCCGAGCAGGATGCCGGGCACGGCTGCCGTCGCGACGGTGAGCAGCGCCATGCCGAAGGAGAGGCGCGCGCCATAAGCGAGGCGGGCGAGCATGCTGCGGCCATAGTGGTCGGCGCCGAGCCAATAATCGGACCCGGGCGGCGCGAGGCTCGCTGCGAAATCCTGCTCGGTGGGATCGGCCGTGACCAGCAGCGGGCCAAGCAGCGCGAACAGCGCCAGCAGGCCGAGCAGAATGAGCCCGGTCGTGCGCGCCGGCGTCAGCCAGACGCGCTTCGCCGCTGGAATGAGGGTGGCGTCAGCGATGCTCATGCGCGTTTCGGCCTGGGATCGAGCCAGTGGCAGGCGAGATCGACCGCCATGGCGATGACGACGAAGAGCAGACCCATGGCAAGCGCCGTGCCCTGCACCATCGGCACGTCGCGGGCGATCACGGCATGGACCAGAGCATGGCCGATGCCGGGGATACCGAACAGCGTTTCCACCACGACGACGCCCTCGATCAGATAGATCGCCTGCAAAGCGAGATAGGAGACGACGGGAATGGCGGCGTTGCGCAGCACATGCCGGCGCACGACCACCGGCTCCGGCAAGCCCTTCAGCCGCGCGAAGGCGAAATAGGGCGTGCGCACCACGGCCGCGACGGCGTCGCGTGCGACGCGGCTGGAGACAGCGGCGAGGCCGAGCGCGAGCGTCAGCGCCGGCAGCGCCAGATCACGCCAAGTGCCATAGCCCGCCGGCGGGAACAGGCCGAGCAGCATGGCGAAGACGAGGATCAGGATCAGCCCGAGCACGAAAGGCGGCAGCGAGCGCAGGACGATCGCGCCGCCGAGCGAAGCGTTGTCGACCCAGCCGCCGCGCCTCAATCCCGCGAGCAGCCCGATCGGCGGACCGAGCAGCAGCGACAGCACGAGCGCCGATCCCGAGAGCCAGAGCGTCGCGCCGAGCTGGATCCGCAACTCCTTCGTGATCGGCAGGCCGGTGACGACGGAGTGGCCGAGATCGAGCCGCGCCAGCTGCCCGAGCGAAGCGCCGAGCTGGACGAGGAGCGGCTGGTCGAGGCCGAGTTCGCGCCGGACGATCTCGGCAGCTTCGGTGATGTTGGCGTCGGGCCCATAGCGGCCGGCTGCGATGCGCATGGCAGGATCGCCCGGCAGGGCCCGCACAAGCACGAAGCAGAGGATGCCGACGACGAGCACGACCAGCCCGGCCTGAAGCAGCCGGGCGAGAACGAGGCGTTGCATGCCTATTGGGCCCAGCGGATCGAGGCAAGCCCGTAGTTCACTTCGAGCGGGTCGATGCGCAGGCCGGTGACGCGCTTGTTGGCGACGATGGCGAGCTCCGACCAGGTCACCGGGATGCTCGGCAGCTCGCTCTGCAGGATCGCGATCGCCCGCTTCTGCATCGGCGCGCGTGCAGCGGGGTCGCTGGTCTGCGCCATTGTCTCGACCAGCGCGTTGAGCTCGTCACTGGACCAGCCGGTCGCGCCCCAGTCGCTGCCGCCTGACTTGTAGTCGTCGC
Source organism: Allobosea sp. CRIB-10 (assembly GCF_900112185.1). Taxonomy (GTDB): domain Bacteria; phylum Pseudomonadota; class Alphaproteobacteria; order Rhizobiales; family Beijerinckiaceae; genus Allobosea. Next base: position 141,401 of record NZ_FOKP01000005.1, read on the forward strand.
GCAGCGTGCCAATGGCGTCCGGCACGATCGAGTAGAGCCGCGAGACCAGCCCCATCTCCAGCGTGCCGTCCTTGTGCCGCGCCGGGATCTCGGAGCTGTTGCCGACCGAGACCTTGGCGTCGATGCCGACCTGCTTGAGCTGCGCCTGGATCGCGGTGGCGATAGGCGGAAGCTCGGGCCAGCTCGCATAGGTCAGCAGCGTGAAGGAGAAGGGCTTGCCGTCCTTCTGCAGGATACCGTCGGCGCCCGGCGTCCAGCCGGCTTCGGCGAGCAGCGCCTTCGCAGCCGCCAGATCGCGCTTCAGCGGAGGAAGCTCCGGGTCGTTCCAGCCGGCCAGCGCCTTCGGGAAGAGCTGGGTCGCCGCGAGATCGGCGTTGCGCAGGATGACGCGCGTGGTGCCCTCGCGGTCGAGCGCGGCGCTGATCGCACGCCTGACCCGAACATCGCTGAACAGGGGCGAGGCAGCATTGACCTTGAGCATGCGCGTGCGCGGGATCGTGGCGATGCGGACGTCGAGATTCGGGTTGCGCTTCAGGCGCTCGACCGAGACCGGCAGCATCGAGAAGACGAGATCGGCCTCGCCGCTCTCGGCCATCAGGGCACGGGTCTCGCCCTGGCCGACGGCCTGATACTCGACCTCGGCAATGCCGGGCTTCGCGCCGGTCCATTCCGGAGCGGATTCGAGCTGCATGTTGAGCGGCGGCGTCAGGCTCTTCACGCGATAGGGGCCTGAGCCGACGATCCGCTCGACCTTGCCCGACGCGCCGACCGAAGACGGAGCCAGGATGATGGTGGTGAAGTTGACCAGATAGGCCGGCAGCGCGGCGAACGGCTTCGACAGGCGGATGACCACGTCCTGGCCGTCGGGCTCGACGCCAGCGACCGGCACCTGGCTGAACACGCCGGCGCCGCCATGGACCTTGCGCAAGCTGTCGGCGACGATCGTCGCGGTCACCGGGCTGCCGTCATGGAAGCGAGCCCCATCACGCAGCCGGAAGCGCCAGGCCAGACCATCCGCGCTGGCGGACCAGGAGGTCGCGAGACCGCCGGTCAGCTTGCCATCGGCATCGACAGAGACCAGCGTCTCCGCGACCTGCATGCGGCTGAAGACGAAGCCCGATTGGGCCGGATCGATGCCTGCGATTTCCCAAGGCCCGACGACCTTCAGTGGCTTGGCCGCGGCCATGCCAGTCATGGCCAGCACCGCGACGGCGATCGCAACGAACTTCCTCGACACGCACGGCTCCATGAAATGTTATAGTGTTGCGGCCATAGCTGTACCGTGACCGCCAGGCAAGCCTGAATCAGCCAGGGTGCGAGAGGCTCATCCGCCGGCGACAATCGGAGCAGTCGCCTTCGACCTCCATCAGGCGCGAGGCGGGCGTGAAGCTCGCCGCGGCCAGCGTCGATCCCAGCGTTTGCCCTACGGCCGGCGACGAAACTTCATCGACCTCGCCGCATGACCGGCAGACGAGACAGAGCAGGGTCTCGTTCTCCGCCGGTGGCCGCTTGAGCAGCACATAGGCGCTTTGGGTCGCCAAGCGGTGCACCAGGCCGATCTCCATCAGGAATTCCAGCGAGCGATAGATGGATATGGGCGACATGTGCTTGCTAGCGCTCAACGCCCGCTGGATGTCGTAGGCTCCTAGCGGACGAGACTGCGCAGCCAAGACGGCGAGCACCTGGGTCCGCAGCGGGGTCAGGCTCTGCCTGCGGGAGCGGGCGCGAGCCGTGCCGAGCGCGATCAGCCCGTCGAGATCCGTCGAACGCGTCATCTGAGCCATACGATGTGCTTATCCCCAGCACCGAAGCGAGCGGTTGACATGTTATGTTATAGTGTAACACATGATTTCCATCAATCTACCGCCGAGTGTCGCCATGTTCTCTGCCCAAGCCACAGACTCGCGCCTTCCCGTCACCGTGTTGTCCGGCTTTCTCGGCGCCGGCAAGACGACGCTGCTCAACCACGTCCTCAACAACCGCGAGGGCCGCAAGGTCGCGGTCATCGTCAACGATATGAGCGAGGTCAACATCGACGCCGACCTCGTGCGGGCCGGTGGCGGCGATCTCTCGCGCACCGACGAGAAGCTGGTCGAGATGAGCAATGGCTGCATCTGCTGCACCTTGCGCGACGATCTCCTGGCCGAGGTCGGCCGGCTCGCCCGCGATGGCCGCTTCGACTACCTGCTGATCGAGGGCACCGGCATCGCCGAGCCGCTGCCGATCGCCGCGACCTTCGAATTCCGTGACGAGGACGGCTTCTCGCTCTCCGATCTTTCCCGGCTCGACACCATGGTGACGGTGGTCGACGCGGTGAACCTGCTCAAGGACTATGGCTCGCGCGATTTCCTGCGCGAGCGCGGCGAGACCGCCGGCGAGGGCGACGAACGCACGCTGGTCGATCTCCTGGTCGAGCAGATCGAGTTCGCCGATGTCGTCGTGCTCAACAAGGTCGCTGACGCCGGGCCGGAGGCGGTGGCGCAGGCGAAGCTGGTCATTCGCGCGCTCAATCCGGATGCGCGCTTGATCGAGGCCGATTTCGGCCGGGTGCCGCTTACCCAGATCCTCGATACCGGCCTGTTCGACCATGAGAAGGCGCAGGAGCATCCGCTCTGGCACAAGGAGCTCTACGGCTTCAAGGATCATGTGCCGGAGACCAAGGAGTACGGCATCTCCTCCTTCGTCTACCGGGCGCGCCGGCCCTTCCACCCCGAGAAGTTCAACGCCTTCCTCGCGAAGACCTGGCCTGGCCTGATCCGGGCCAAGGGCCATTTCTGGCTGGCGACGCGGCCGGAATGGGTCGGCGAGATGTCGCTCGCCGGTAGCATCTGCCGGACCGAAGCGATGGGCTTCTGGTGGGCCGCCGTGCCGCGCCCGCGCTGGCCCGATCATCGCGAATGGAAGGCGATCCTGAACCGGCACTGGCACTCGGTCTGGGGCGACCGCCGGCAGGAACTGGTCTTCATCGGGGCCGGGGTCGACGAGCGTGCCATCCGCGCCGGCCTCGATGCCTGCCTGCTCGGCGAGACGCCGACCATCGCCTTCAAGCCCGAGCGCTATCGCGATCTGCCCGACCCGTTCCCGGCCTGGCGCCGGGCAAACGCCGCCTGAGGCAGCAGCTGTTCCTCCGCGCGCCGGGCAAGCGACAACGCACGCGCCCGGCACGGAGCAATTCAAACCATATATGCAATGTTATATCGTTGAGGTCAGCGATGCCGTGGGCGCGTGGGCGATGGGGTAACAGGTCGACGCTATGCGATTATCGCACGAGACGTCGAAGTCGGAGCGCAGTGCTGATATCCGGTCTGGCATTGATCAGCGCTTCCACCGCGGTGGCCCAGCCGCGGACGCGGACGGAGCCTTCCGAGATCCTGCTGGAGACGATCACTGTTTCGGGCAGCGGGCCCGGCACGATGAGCCCGACCTTCGAGCAGCAGCGCGAGCGCTTCCTGCGCCGCCCGGGCGCCGAGACCGTCGTCGACGTCGCCAATGCCGAACCCGGCCGCAAGTCCAATCTCAACGACATGCTGGTGCGCACGCCCGGCATCTTCGTGTCCGAGCGCGGTCCCGGCTTGAGCGGCTTCATCTCGATGCGCGGCAGCGACATCTCGATCGACGGCTCCCGCAATGGCCGCGGCATCAGGGGCTATATCGACGGCATCCCGCTCGGTCGCACCGATGCCGGCCTGACCAATGTCCTGATCGATCCGCTGGCGGCCGACTTCATCGAGGTCTATCGCGGCGCCAACAGCCTGCGCTACGGCTCGATCGCGACCGGCGGGGCACTCAACGTCGTGTCGAAGACCGGCCTGACCGCGCCCGGCAGCAGCGTCACGATCTCGGGCGGCAGCTTCCGCAATTTCGGCACTCAGCTCGAAACCGGCGGCTCCAAGGGCAATGTCGACTGGTATGTCCAGGGCAACGTCACCGGCAGCGACGGCTACCAGCGCCATACCCGCGACCGCAACTACCGCTTCAGCGGCAATATCGGCATCCAGCTGACGCCCAACATCGAGAACCGCACCTTCTTCTCGGCCGGCGCCACCCGCCAGGATCTCGCCGAGACGCTGGCGCTCAACACGCTGAGATGGACGCGCAAGACCGCGCCGGCGAACTCCTATCTCTTCGACGAGGACAGCAACTTCAACTACCAGCGGCTGGCCAATCGCACGACCATCCGTGACGGCGCGACCAGCTATGAGCTCGGGCTCTACGTCCTGAACACGCAGCTCGACCATCTGCCGACGCCCTTCGCCGGCATCGTCGACTATGGCTGGCGCGACTACGGCGCCTCCTTCCGCGTCGCGCACAAGACCAGCATCGCCGGCCTGCCGACCGAGTTCGTCGGCGGCGTCCGGATCAACTACACCGATGCCGATTTCGAGCGCTTCCAGCACAGGAACAACGGCCGAGACAAGGGCCGTAAAATTCATGACAACCGCTTCACCTCCTGGCTGGCGGAAAGCTATGGCGAGGGCTCGATCGAGCTGCTGCCCGGTTTCCGCGCCTTCGCCGGCCTGCAGGGTGTCTTCACCAACCGCGATCTCAACGACCGCTATCGCGGCGGCGTGGTTGCGGCGCTCGGCCCGACCGCTGTTGGCGGGCCGCAGCCGGGCCGCACGGCCGGGCTTCAGCAATATGATCGCGATTTCGGGGCGGCCAACCCAAAGTTCGGCGTGAACTGGGAGCACAGCGCCGGGCATTTCCTCTTCGCCAACATCGCGCGCAGCTACGAAGTGCCTTCGGGAGCCGATCTCTCCGACGTGCTGAGCCTGCAATCGCAGACCGGCCGCAGTCTCACACCCCTGCGCGCGCAATCGGCCTGGACGGCCGAGCTCGGCGCTCGCGGCGGCTGGGATCGCTTCTCCTACGACGTGACCTTCTACCACATGCGGCTCAGGAACGAGATCCTGACCCGCTGCGCCACAGAGATCAATGCGAGCTGCTCGACCACCGTCGCCTTCAACGCCGACAAGACGATCCATAACGGCATAGAGCTCGGACTGAAGACCAGGCCCTTCGTCGATGTCTTCGCGCCGGGTGACAGCATCTTCGCCAACGCGGTCTACAACGTCACCGACTTCGCCTTCGACGGCGATCCGATCTATGGCGACGGCCGCCTGCCGGTGATCCCGAAGCACCAGTTCTTCGGCGAGGTCGGTTACCGCCATCCTGCCGGCTGGTTCGTCTCGGGCAATCTGCGGGCGCTGAGCGACCGGCGCACCACCTTCGACGGTTCGGGCGGGCCGGCCTTCGTCGTCCCGGGCTATGTGCTGTTCGGCGCCAAGGCCGGCTGGACCTCCAGCGACAAGGCCTGGACGGTCTTCATCGAGGGCCGCAACCTTGCCGACCGCACCTATGTCGCGGAGTTCGCCTCGACCCCGACCGTGCCGGTGGTGCAGTCGGGCCCGCCGGGCCGCTTCGTTGCACGCACCTCGCCGCAGGTGCGTCCCGGTGACGGGCGTGCCGTCTATGCCGGCCTGACGCATCGGTTCTGAGCATGCGTAGGCAGATCCAAAGGGTGGGCGAAGCGCTGCGACGGCTTGCTCCGGTTGTCTTCGCCGCGCTGGCGACCTGCCTGATCGCCTCGCCCGGCCTCGCGCAGCCAAGCGGGGGAGAGCAGCCACGAGAACTGCGCCTGCTGATCGTGACCACCGACTTCGTCCTGCCCGGCAAACTCGACAAGGTCGCCCGCATCGCCGCAGCCGAGCGGGTGACGGTGAGCTCGCTTCGGCTCGGTGCGGCGCCCAAGCAGGCCGCGCGGCTGGACGATGTCGACCTCGTCATCCTCGACACGCCGCGCCCCAACGATCTCGCGCGCGTGCAGGGCGAAGTCGGCGCGGCTCTGGCCGCAAGCTCAGTCGCCTGGATCCGGATCGGCGGCGGGCCGCCCGCCTTCGGCAATCTTCCGCCGGAACAGGCCCGGCGACTGATCGGCTATTATGCCGGTGGGGGTGAGAGCAACCTGCGCCAGCTTGCGGCCTATGCGCGGACCTGGAAGGCAGGCGGCGATCTGAAAGCGTTTCCGGAACCTTCCCGCATCGGCGCAACCGGCATCTACCACCCCGATGCTCCCGGCTCGTTCGCCAGCCTCGAGGCCTATCTCGCCTGGGGCAAGGACCGCTGGGCGGCAGGCGCGCCCCGGCTCGCCTATGTGATCCATTCCGGACTCATCTCCGGCATGGAGACGCGAACCATCGACGCCTTCATCCGCCACGCCGAGTCGGCAGGGGCCATGCCGCTGGTCTTCTGGTTCGAGGCCGCCAAAGCCGACGGGCTGACCTCCGTGCTGAAGCCGGCGCAGGCGGATCTGCTGGTGATCGGCACCCATTTGCAGAACGGCGCGGCGCGTGCAGCGGAATTCCGCGAACTCGGCATCCCGGCGATCCAGACGACGGGGTTCCGCGGTGGCAATGCCGAGGCGTTCGAAGAGGCCAAAAGCGGCCTTTCCATGCAGATGGTGGCGCCCTTCCTTGCCGTGCCCGAGAGCTGGGGCGCAAGCGATCCAATCGTGATCGAGGCGCTGGAGGGCGGCGAACTCGCGCCGCTGCCGCGGCAGATGGATGCACTCGTCGCCAAGGCGTTGAAGCTGACGGTTCTGCGGCGCAAGCCGGCCGCGGAGAAGACACTCGCTTTGATGTTCTGGAACTATCCGCCGGGCGAAAAGAACCTCTCCGCCTCGGGCCTCAACCTGCCTCGAAGTCTGGAGGCGTTGACGGCGGCGCTGGCCAAGGCCGGCTACGATGTTCCGGCCACGGCCGAGGCGAGCCTCACGGCCTCGGCCCAGGCGATGCTCGGCGCCGTCTACCATCCCGAGCGCGCATCTGCGCTGCTGGCGGAGGGGCTCGCAGTGACGTTGCCGCTCGCTCGCTACGAGCAGTGGTTCGATACCTTGCCGCTCGATCGGCAGATCGAGGTGACGCGGCACTGGGGCGAGCCCGCCAACCATGCCGCCCTGCGCGAGGTCGACGGCGAGAAGGTCTTCGTGCTGCCACGCCTCAGGCTCGGCAAGCTCGCGATCATGCCACAGCTTCCGCGCGATGGCGTGCCGGGTGGCCATTACCACGACAGCAAGCTCGCGCCCGATCATCTCTATCTCGCGCAATATCTCTATCTGCGCGAGGCGTCCGGCGCCGACGCCCTGATCCATTTCGGCACCCATGGCACGCAGGAATGGACGCCGGGCAAGGATCGCGGCCTCTCGGTCGACGATTTTCCCTATCTCACGCTCGGCGACCTGCCGGTCTTCTACCCCTATATCCAGGACAATGTGGGCGAGGCCGTGCAGGCGCGGCGGCGCGGCCGTGCCGTCACGGTCAGCCACCAGACGCCGCCTTTCGCGCCGGCGGGGCTTTATGACGAGCTGCGCGACCTGCACGCGTTGATCCATGAATACCAGCAGCTCGAAGAGGGGCCTGTTCGTGACGCGACTGGTGAACGCATCATCAGGGCGGTGACGGCCGCCTCGATCCAGCGCGACATGGGCTGGGAGGACGCAGCGCTTCGGAGCGACTTCACGAACTTCCTGCCCCTGCTACACGATCACCTCCATCGTCTGGCCGCTCAGGCGATGCCGCTCGGCTTGCATGTCTTCGGCCAGTCTCCGGCTCCTGAGCAGCGCCTCTCGACAGTGATGCAGCAGCTTGGCAGTGACTTCTACAAGCTGCTCGGCCACGAGCCGGACGAGTTCTTCGCGGTTGAGGCCGAAGCGCTCAAGCGCAGTCCACCTTACGCCTTGCTCGGCCGGCACCTGCGCGAGGGCGAGCCTCTCGCGGCCATCGGCGATCCGGCCCTGCGCGCCACGGTCGAGCGCGGCGCGACGCTCGATCGCCATCTGGCGGAAAACCATGAGATCCCGGCCCTGCTGGCGGGGCTCGCCGGCGGCTTCGTCCTGCCGGGACCGGGCGGGGACCCGGTTCGCAAACCCGACGTGCCGAACGGGCGCAACCTCTTCCCGTTCGAGCCCGACAAGATCCCGACGCAGGCCGCGTTCGAGGCCGGCGAGAAGGCGCTGCGGCAACTGGTCGAGACCTACCGCGCCAGCCATGGCGGGCAGGCCCCGAACAAGCTCGCGTTCAGCCTCTGGTCCTCAGAGACCATGCGTCATCTCGGCGTGCTCGAGGCGCAGGTTCTGCACGCGCTCGGACTGCGTCCGGTCTGGGATGCGGGCGGGCGCGTGACCGCACTGGAGATCGTGCCCGCCGCCGAGCTCGGACGTCCGCGTATCGACGTGATGCTGCAGGTCACCAGCGTCTATCGCGACCAGTTCGACGGCTTCATGCGCCTGCTGGCGGAAGCGATCGATCGCCTCGCCGCGTTGGACGAGCCGGGCAATCCGGTCTTCACCAACAGCCGCGCCGTCGCAGCAGGTCTCGTAGCGCAAGGCCGCGAGCCGGCTGAGGCGGCACGTCTCGCCAGCCTGCGCATCTTCTCGGGCGAGCCGGGCGATTACGGCACCGGGCTCCCGGAAGCCGTGCTCGCATCGGCGTCCTGGAACAAGGACGACGCCCTGGCTTCAGGGTTCCTGAAGCGCATGCAGTATGGCTACGGCGCCTCGGACTGGGGCGTGAAGGTCAAGGGCGCCAACCTGCTGGCCGAGCAGCTGCGCGGTGTCGAGGCAGCGGTTCTGTCGCGCTCCTCGACCCTGCATGGGCTGCTCTCGACTGACCACCCCTTCGAGTTCCTCGGCGGATTGTCGCTCGCCGTCCGGCATCTCACCGGCCGCTCGCCGTCGCTCTACGTGTCCGATCTGCGCCAGCCCGAAGCACGCGTGACAGGCACGGCCGCCTTCCTCTCCGACGAGATGCGCACACGCTATCTCAATCCGCACTGGATCGGCGGCATGAAGCAGGAGGGCTATGCCGGCACGCTGGAGATCGTGAATGCGGTCAACAATCTCTGGGGCTGGCAGGTCACGGATCCCGCCTCGGTGCGGGCCGATCAATGGCAGGCGGTGCACGACACCTTCGTGCGCGATGCCCGCAAGCTCGATCTGGCGCGCTGGTTCGAGCAGAGCAATCCGACCGCGCAGGGCCAGCTGATCGAGAGGCTCGTCGAGGCTATCCGAAAAGGCTACTGGGACGCATCTGAGCAGACCCGGCGCGAGCTCGCGGAACGCTGGCGGGAACTCGCCGAGCAGCATGGTGTCGCGATCGGAGCACAACCGACGAAGGACTTCGTGGCGACACTGGCGTCGGGTTTCGGAGTCTCGGCTCAACCCCCGGCAGCATCGACGCCGCCGGAGTCGGCCTCGCTCCCTCCTTCGGGGCAAGCTGAAACCGTTTCCGGCCAGATGATGACCCCTGTTCCTCAGCCGCGCGATGCCGAGCCTGACTGGCGCCGCTGGCTCGGAGCGGCGCTGGTCCTGCTCTGCTTACTCGGCGGCGCCGTATCCCAGTCACTCGCCAACAGAAGCCGCAATGCAACCGGAGCAGCCTCTTGAACGCCTTCGAAGCGGGGCTTTACGACCTCGCCAAGCTCTTTCTCCTCCCCGTCCTCGTGCTCATCGTCGCGGCGCTGGCCTATGCCTTCGTGGCGTTGGGCAGCTTCCTGGTCGAGGCGCTGCAGCGTCGGCAGGGGCGCTACAACTCGCGGCTCGCGGCGTTTCACACGGTTAGCGGCGCCGCGAGCGACGATCTCGAACTCTGGATCATGCAGCGCCTGGAGTGGCTGCGGATCGTCGCGCGTTCGGCCCCCATGCTGGGGCTGGTGGCGACGATGATCCCGATGGGGCCGGCATTGCTCGCTCTTTCGAATAACGACGCCAAGGGCATCGGCGACAACCTCGCCGTCGCCTTCGCGGCCGTGATCCTGGCTCTAGTCGCGGCAGCGATCGCGCATCTTGTCCTGACGGTTCGGCGGCGCTGGTTGCTTCAGGAACTGCGCATAATCGAACTGGGCCGGGAGCGAGACTGATGCGGTTTCTCGACGAAGAGGAAAACGACGATCCGCTGCTCTCGGTCGTCAACCTGATCGACGTCTTCCTGGTCGTGATCGCGATGCTGATGATCGTCATCGTCCGCAATCCGCTCAACCCTTTCGTGGCCGAGAACGCGGTCGTGGTGGAGAATCCGGGCAAGCCGGAGATGCGCATCACGGTGAAACAGGGACAGGAACTGACCCGCTACGAATCCAGCAGCGAGATCGGCCGAGGCCAGGGCGTTCGCGCCGGAATCGCCTACAAGCTCCCGGATGGACGGATGATCTACGTGCCTGAGGGGCAGTAAGAAACATGATGCGGCAAGAACGGGCGACAAGGAAAGGGCTTCGCTCATTCTCTTTCCTGCGGCTCTGGGTCGGCAGCACCGCTTCCAGCCTCGCCACGCCGAGCGGTTTCAAGTGTTCGGCGCCTCGCCTGGGCTGATCCCGTCCGGGCCGAGCCGAAGCCCTGGGGGGCTGCGTGATCGCTGAGAAAGCTCGGCTTATCGTCCCGCGGCCGTCGTGAATTGCTGCCGACATCTCTCTACGGCGAGGGGCTTGACCCGACGAGAGCGGCAACCAAAATCAGGGCAGCCGCCGATAGTGACAGCCTGCCACAGGCGGCGATCGACCGAACCGGATCCATGTTGCTTCCAGGAGGATATGGCTATGGCAACGTTGGCAACCGCTCCCGGCCCTGGGAGGACTGCATGATGACATCCGACGACTTCGAACGGCCGGTTGTGATCCTGACCGGCTTTGGCCACCCGACGGCGATCGCGTCGGCCATGGAGGCCTACATGTTCTTGGCCGACTGGCCGGCGCGCAAGCGCGACCCAGCCCATGGGTTTGTCTTGAAGGCCTGCCTGGCTGCGATCCGCGGCGAGATCGAGCCCGACACGGCGCGCGGATTGTTCGCGTCATGGGCCGAAAAACACGATCTGCTCGCACCCGATATCGCTGCGTTCGTCGGCGGCCGAAAAGAAGGCTCGCGAGGCGTCGCCTGACCCGGATGAGCCCGGCGTCGCGAGCGGGCCGGGCCATTCTGGACGATACGCGGAAAACTCCGAACTGCCCCCTATGCGCCGATCAGGCCGGCGCTAACGCTTGGCCGTCTGGCGCCAACTGCAGACATTGGAAGGTCGCCCGGAAGTGGACATCAGACCGGCCTGGATCAGAGGACGGTTATTGTCGCGAAACGCTGCGCGCCAACAGAAGCAGCGCGAGCGCCGCGGCACCTGAAAGCGTGACCAGCACCGCCGTGCTCGCCGCGAGCCCCGCGCGCTCCATCATCACGGCGAATGTGAGCGGCGCTGCGGCGCGGATCGCGAGACCGGGGGCGGACAGCTTGCCAAGCATCGCGCCATAACCGGCAGGACCAAAAAGCTGGAGAGGCACTGTCCCGCGCACGATCGAACTCAGTCCCATGCTGACGCCATAGGCGATCGTGAACAGCGCGGCGAGCACGGCCGTGCCGCCGCCGATGACGAGCAGAACGAATCCGAACGGCATCAGCGCTCCCGAAACCCAGGCGGTCGTCACCGGTGCCACATTCGTGCCGAACAGCATCTCGATGAGCCGCGCGGTCACCTGTGATGGGCCGACCATGGCGCCCAGCGCAACCGCCAGCGCCGCGCTGAAGCCGAAGCCCTGCAACAGCGTCAGCATGTGAACGGACATCGCCGAGACGACGAAGCCCTGCAGCGAGAACGCAATCGCGAGGAGGACAAAGGCGCGTTTGCGAGCTGCGCCGCCGAGATAACCGACAGGGTTCGGCGTCTCGCCCGGCTGGATTGGTTTTGCGGCCGTCGCCCGGCCGCGGGGCAAGGCAAGCGCATGCAGCGGCAGCGCCAAGGCCAGATAACCGAGCGCATAGATCTGGTAGATCACGCGCCAGTCCGCATGCGCCAGCAAAGCGGTCGTCAGCGGCCAGAACAGTGTCGAGGCAAAGCCGCCGATCAGCGTCAGCTTGCTGATTGCCCGCCTGGCGCCGGCTCCATGGGCCTGGGTGAGCGCTGTGAAGGCCGCGTCATACAGGACGAGTGTGGCGACCATCTCAAGGACGATCATGGCCGCGTAGTAGCTGAGCAAACCATCGGCCTTCGACAGGGCAAGGAGCGCCAGGCTCGCCAGCACGCTGCCGATGCTCATCATGCGGCGCGTGCCGTAGCGGTCGACCAGGCGTCCGGCAAGGGGAGCGGCAAGACCGCCTGCGAGCAGCCCGAGAGCGAAGCCGCCATAGGTCCATTCGGGCGCCCAGCCGAAGCTCGCGGTCATGCCGGGCGCGAGCACGGCAAAGGCGTAGTAGAGCGCGCCGTAGCCGGCTACCTGCGTGACGCCGAGCGCGAGGATGAGCGCGAGCCCGGCCCGAGCGGCGGGATTCGTCTCCGATGCGGCCAGCGTCGTCATTGGGCTGGGGCGGCCTCGTTCGCCTTCGCGGAGCTCCCGCAACCGCAACTGGATTGGCCCTGTGCCTTAGCCGCGGCATCGTCCGCGCAGCAGGCTTCCGTCGCGGCCGGCGCCGCTCCACCGCAGCATCCGCCGGAGCTCGCTGGCGCGGTCGTGCAGACGCCGGTCTCCGGCAGGACCAGCCGTACGTCATCGGCAGCGGCCAGATCGCCAGCGATCGCCGCGACCACCGACCGAACCTGCTCGTAGCCCGTCGCCATCAGGAAGGTGGGCGCTCGCCCATAGCTCTTGACACCGACAGTGTAGAAGCCGGACTCGGGGTGGGACAGTTCGCGATGTCCATGCGGTGGCACCGAGCCGCAGGAATGCAGATTCGGATCGACCAGCGGCCCGAGCGCCCGAGCGCTTTCCAGCCAGGGATCGAGCTCGACGCGCAGCTCGCGGGTCAGCGAAAGATCGGGACGCTGACCGGTGCAGGCGACGATCCGGTCGACAGGCCCGATCGTTCGACTGCCTGCGGATGTCTCGCCCTCGATGACGATCTGCCCGGCCGCTTCGCGAACGGCAACACAAGCGAAGCCGGCGACGAGCTCGACCCTGCCGCCGTCGACAAGTTGTCGGAGCCTCCGGCCGAGGTCGCCACGTGCGGCAAGCTGGTCATTGGCTCCTCCGCCATAGACGCGTGACAGATTGGTGCCGCGCGTCGCCCACACCGCCCTGGTCGCGGCATCCTGCTTTGCGAGCTCGGCAAGGTCGAGCAGCACATTCGCGGCGGAATGGCCGGCGCCGACAACCAGCGTGGTGCGACCGACGAAGCTGGCGCGGTCGCGGCCGAGAACATCCGGTATCCCATAGTCGATCCGCTGGACCTGAGCTTGCTCGCCTTCCGCTGCAATGCCGCCGGCCCCGAGCGGATTGGGCGATGTCCAGGTCCCGGAAGCGTCGATGACCGCGCGAGCAAGCTCGCGGCGAACGCGGCCGTTCTTGTCCGTGACCGACAGCTGGAAGGGGTGCAGCTCGCGATCCCGGCTGACGACCTTGTCGATGCCTCGCCGGCCGATCGCCGTGACGCGGGCGCCGCACTCGATAACGGGGGCCAGTGCGGGCGTCTGCGCCAGAGGCACGAGATACTCGCCGACGAGCTCAGCGCCTGTCGGATAGGCCGCAGCATCCGGCGCGCGCCAGCCTGTCGGCTCGAGCAACGCCCGCGCGGCGCGGTCGATGTTGAACTCCCAGGGCGAGAACAGGCGAACATGGCCCCAATCGGAGACGTTGGCGCCAGCCTGGGCACCGGACTCGTAGACCTTCACGGCCAGGCCGTGGGCGATGAGGTTGGCGGCCGCGGCGAGCCCGACTGGCCCTGCTCCGATGACCGCGACGGGAAGCTCTGTCATTCGATCTTCCTCCTGTTATCCTAGAATCATGGAATTATCTGGCAAATAAAAAGGCCGATCAGGCAGCCTTTCCGGAGGCTGCCGAGCAGCCTTCCTCGATGCAGCATTCGTCGGCAAGGAAGCCGAGCAGCGCTTCCATCGCCGGATAGACGGCCCGGCAGATCAGCGTCGTCGCCTGGCGCTCCTGGGAAACCAAGCCATTCTGAACGAGACGCTGAAGATGATGCGAGAGCGTCGAGGCTGGGATGCCGAGACGCTCCTGAATCTGATTGACCGGCAGGCCGCCATGGCCGGCGCGGACCAGGACGCGGTAGAGCTGAAGACGCGTCGGATTGCCGAGCGCTTCGAGCTGCCTTGCTGCTTCTTCGACATTCATGGAAATAAACTGCATCGTCACAAGGATGCCGTCAAGGCGTATTTCGACGAATGCCGAATTACTCGGCTGCGCGGACCTTTGGGCGGGCGCCGCCGCGCTCGTACCAGCCTTTCGAGCGGTTCACGATCCAGACCACGCTTAGCATGACCGGAACCTCGATCAGCACGCCGACCACGGTGGCGAGCGCTGCACCGGAGTTGAAACCGAACAGGCTGATCGCGGCGGCAACGGCAAGCTCGAAGAAATTGGAAGCTCCGATCAGGGCGGATGGGCCGGCGACGCAATGCTCCTCGCCGGCGATCCGGTTCAGGAGATAGGCGAGTCCGGCGTTGAAATAGACCTGGATCATGATCGGCACCGCCAGGAGCGCGATCACCATCGGCTGCGCCAGGATCTGCTCGCCCTGGAAGCCGAAGAGCAGCACGAGCGTCGCGAGCAACGCTATCAGCGAGACCGGGCCGAGCCGTGCAAGCAAGCGATCCAGCGCCGCCTGCCCACCGCTCGCCAGGATGCGGGCCCGGACGAGCTGCGCGACGATCACCGGAATGACGATGTAGAGGATGACGGACAGGACGAGCGTGCCCCAGGGCACGGTGATCGCGGAGAGGCCGAGCAGGAGGCCGACGATCGGCGCGAAGGCGACGACCATGATCGCGTCGTTGAGCGCGACCTGGCTGAGCGTGAAATGCGGCTCGCCTCTGGTGAGGTTCGACCAGACGAAGACCATCGCGGTGCAGGGCGCCGCCGCGAGGATGATGAGGCCGGCGATGTAGCTGTTGATCTGCTCGGCCGGCAACCATGGCCGGAACAGCCAGGCGATGAAGAGCCAGCCCAGCGCCGCCATCGAGAACGGCTTCACGGCCCAGTTGATGAAGAGCGTGACGCCGATGCCGCGCCAATGCCGCCCGACCTGGCCGAGCGCCGCGAAGTCGATCTTGAGCAGCATCGGAACGACCATCAGCCAGATCAGCACGGCGACGGGCAGATTGACCTTGGCGATCTCTGCCGCGCCGATGGCCTGGAAGATGCCGGGCACGAGATGCCCGAGCGCGATGCCGGCGACGATGCACAGCGCGACCCAGATGGTGAGATAGCGTTCGAAGGTGGACATGACGACCTCAGGCCAGAGCGACGGGGCGGCCGGAGGCGTCGACGACAAGCTCGCCGTCCTCCTTGCGGAACTCGCCCCGCTGCGGCGGCAGCAGGGGCAAAACGGCCTCGGAGGGCCGGCACAGCCGCACCCCCTTGGGCGAAATGACGAGCGGCCGGTTGATCAGGATGGGATGGGCTTCGATCGCGTCGAGCAGTGCCTCGTCTGAAATGCCCGCGTCGCCAAGGCCGAGCTCGGCGAAGGGCGTGCCCTTCTCGCGCAGGATGTCCCGCACGGTCAGCCCGGCACGGCCGAGAAGCTGCGTCAGCAATGCCCGCGCCGGCGGCGTCTTCAGGTATTCGATGACATGTGGTTCGACGCCCGCATTGCGGATCAGGCCCAGCGTGTTCCGGGAGGTTCCGCAGGCAGCGTTGTCGTAGATGATGACGTCCATCACGCCAGCTCCGGGCGACCGCCGCTCGCTCCGTCGAGGCTGCCGATCCGCCGGACCTGCTGTGCCAGCGCCATCTGATCGAGACTTGCGACCGGAAGCGACAGGAGGACGTTGATTCGGTTCCTGAGATAGCGCAGCGCCGTCACGAAGGCGCGCTCGCGCTCGATCTCGCTGCCCTGCGCATTCGACGGATCCTCGATGCCCCAATGCGCCGTGATCGGCTGGCCCGGCCAGTAGGGGCAGGCTTCACCGGCTGCCTGATCACACACGGTGATGACCATATCCATGATCGGGGCGCCGGGCGCGGCGAACACGTCCCAGGTCTTCGACGACAGTCCCGCGGTCGGAATGCCCTCGGCCTCCAGCACTTTGAGCGCCATCGGCTTGGGACCGGGACCGCCTTCGCTCCCGGCGGAGAAGGCGCGAAAGCGTCCCTCGCCGAGATGGTTCAGCAGCGCCTCGGCCATGATCGAGCGGGCGGAATTGTGCGTGCAGAGAAACAAGACGTTGTGGATGCGATCAGGCATCGGTCGTGACCTTCGATGGGCAGCAGGGGGTGAGCTCGGCAAGGAGCGGAGCACAGATCTCGGCACGGCCGCCGCAGCAATCCTTGAGGAGAAACGCGACGACCGAGCGCAGGGCGTCGAGATCGGCGCGATACACGATCGAGCGACTGAAGCGCTCGGAACGGATGAGCCCCGCGCGGCTCAAGATGCCGAGATGCGACGACATCGTATTGTGCGGAACCTCCAGCCGCCGGGCGACCTCGCCGGCTGGCAGGCCGTCAGGCTCCGCCGAGACCAGTAGGCGAAACACGTCGAGCCGGGTGCTCTGGGCCAGTGCGGCCAGCGAAAGGATGACTTGCTCATTCTCCATATGTCGAGACTTATCGACATAATACTCTCGATGCAAGCCACTGGCCGCTGAACCCTGGCCTCAGCTGCGGCGCGCTGGCGAGTCCGAAGAGATCAAAACTGAACAGCGCGCCATGTCAGGTCATGGGGCGACCGCTGCGGAAGCGGACACTCAAGAACGCGGCAATGCGGAGCTCCTCCGCATCAGACCCATATCGTGGTCGACACCTCCGGCCGAACCCGATGGGGCGCTTATCCCGTCTTGCACGGCCGGCAACGACCTTCCGGGCTGGCTGGCAAGCGGCCGGAAATCGCCAGCCGCTTCCAAAGCGCAGAAAATCACATGTCGGGATCGTCGAGCATGTCGGGCGGGACGACGTCCGACGAGGTCAGGACAACTTCCTTGTCGGTCTTGTTTTCCCACCAATGGGCGTGGCCCTGGCCGAATTCCGGCGTCCATTCGCCTTCGCGGTGCAGGATCGGCACGGCGCAGAAGGAGCTGTGCTCGACGATCTCGCCCTTGACCACATAGACGATCGAGGGACGGTCGTCGTGCTGGTGGGTCGGCACGACGCCGCCGACGGCCACGGTCAGCCGGCGGGTGCGCAGGCGCAGATCGCCGGTGCCGCGCCAGCCTGTCAGGTTCACGATCGACAGGGTCTCGCGCTTGATCCCGACATCGGGCGCCTCGGCGATCTTGCGCGGCTCGGTCAGGACCTTGTCCTTCGGGCAGCTGCCCGCCTGCGCGGTTCCGGCGCCAAGGATCGCAAGGGCGGCGGCGAGGGCGGCGCGCCGGGCAGGGCGGCGGTTTGAAACTGGGCGATTCATCATCTCTCTCCGGATCGGGGCGGCGCCGGACCATTCCGGCGCCTGCCGATGAAATCGCTGGTTTTCCAAGATGTTGGAAATGCTTCCGGCCTGTGCTTTCGATAGCCGCGGAGCATGTTCGCCATGGCGGCGAGGCCGACGCGAAGAGCCGGCCGCGGAGCGCGTCCGCGGCCGGTCCTGGTCCGGACTGCGTCGATCAGGCCGACCTGGCCCGCGCCTCCTGCGTCTCGAAGACGAGGGCGAGCAGATGGCCGTAGATGGCATGGCCGATCAGGCTCATCAGCGAGAGCAGGCCGTTCTCGCCGATCAGCAGGAAAGGCAGGCCGGCGAGCGGCGCGAAGACGCCGAGGGCGATGAAGTAGGTCGCGACGCCCCAGAGCCAGCCGGCAGCGGGAGGGCCGACCCGCAGGATGCGCGAGACGATCCAGTAGCCGAGCGGATAGAACAGGAAGCCGGTCAGGAAATGCAGGGCCTTGGCCCAGACGTCGGGCACATGCAGGCCGAGCTGGTGGTGGAACAGCGACTTGATCAGCGCCGGCGGCTCGAGCGGAAAGCCGGCGAGCAGCGCCGTCGGCCAATTCGCCCAGACCTCGTAGAAGCCGGTGGCGGCGAAGCCGCCGAGCATCAGGTGCCAGAGCGAGCGGGCGGGGGGGACGAGGCCGTCCTGCGGCCGGGCATCGGTGAAGGTCATGGACATGTTTCGGGCCTTTCGCGAGGGCTTCGGGGCTTGCGGTCAAGATCAGGCGGCCTCGCGCCGCTGCGCCGGCATGGGCGGCGGCTCGGCGCGGGCGATCTCCTGGCCGGTAATCAGCCGCGCGCCGCGCTCCCAGGTCAGGTAGGACCAGAGCCAGCTCGTCGCGACGCTGACGCGGTTGCGGAAGCCGACCAGGAACCAGACATGCGCCAGCGACCAGAGCAGCCAGCCCAGCAGTCCGGTCAGGCGCAGTCGGCCGAGATCGACGACCGCGGATTTGCGGCCGATCGTCGCCATGGCGCCGCGGCTGCGATACTGAAACGGCGCGGGCGTGACGCTTCCGGCGAGGCGCGCGGCGATCAGGGCGCCGACATGGCTGCCGGCCTGCTTGGCGGCGGGGGCCACGCCGGGCAGCAGCCGACCTTGCCCGTCGGCATGCGCCGCGGCGTCGCCGATGACGAAGATCTCGGGCGCGCCCGGCACTGAGAAGTCCCGTCCGACGCGCACCCGTCCGGCCCGGTCGGTCTCGGCGGCGAGCCAGCGTCCCGCGGCAGAGGCCTTGACGCCGGCCGCCCAGACGATGGTGCCGGCGGACATGTGCCGGCCGCCGACGGAAACACCCTCGGCGGTGACCTCGCCGACGGCCTTGCCGAGCTCCAGCGTGACGCCCATGGCCTGCAGCGAGGCTGCCGCGGCCTGGGCCAGATCCTCGCGGAAGCTCGGCAGGATGCGCTGCCCCGCCTCGATCAGCACGATGCTGGCGCTCTCCGGCGTGATCGTGCGGAAGTCGCGGGGCACGGCCTTGCGCGCCAGCTCGGCGATCGCGCCGGCGAGCTCGACGCCGGTCGGGCCGGCACCGATGACGAGGAAGGTCAGCAGCGCCCGGCGCTTGGCGGGATCAGATTCGAGCTCCGCCTTCTCGAAGGCGAGGAGGATACGGGCCCGCAGGCGTGTCGCATCGTCCAGCGTCTTGATGCCGGGGGCCAGGGCGGCCCATTCCTCATCGCGGCCGAAATAACTGTGGCGTGCGCCGGTGGCGAGAACGAGATGATCGTAAGGTACGCGGCGTCCGCCTTCGGTCAGGACGAGGCGCTGCTCCCGGTCGATGCCCGTGACCTTGTCGAGCATGACCCGGGCATTGGCCTGGCCGCGCAGCACCGAGCGGATCGGCGCGGAGATATCGGCCGGCGACAGCGCCGCCGTGGCGACCTGGTAGAGCAAGGGCTGGAACAGGTGGAAATTGCGCCGGTCGATCACCGTGACCTCGGCGCGCGCCCGTCTCAGCGCCCGCGCCGCGGCGAGACCGCCGAAGCCGGCGCCGACGATGACGATCCTCGGCAGGGCGGCCGATGCATGGGCGTGCGCCATGGCTCGCTCCTTCTCTGGCAGGGTTGCAGCGTTCAGTGCGCGGTCCAGCCGCCGTCGACCGGCAACGCAGCCCCGGTGATCGAGGCCCCGCGAGCGGAGGCGAGGAAGGCGGCGAGCGCGCCGATCTCGTCGACTGTGGCGAAGCGCTTGTTCGGCTGCTGCGCCAGCAGGACGTCGCGCACCACCTGCTCGCGCGGGATGCCGTGAGCGAGGGCCTGCTCGTCGATCTGCTTCTCGACCAGGGGCGTCCAGACGTAACCCGGGCAGATCGCATTCGCGGTGACGCCGAATTCGGCGGCCTCGAGCGCTACCGTCTTGGTCAGGCCGACCAGGCCGTGCTTGGCGGCGACATAGGCCGCCTTGAACGGGGAGGCGACCAGGCCATGGGCGGAGGCGATGTTGATGATCCGGCCATAGCCGCTCTCCTTCATCGCGCCGAGCACGAGCCGCGTCGCGTGGAAGGCGGCCGAGAGATTCAACGCCAGGATCGCGTTCCACTTCTCGACCGGGAACTCCTCGACCGGCGCGACATGCTGGATGCCGGCATTGTTGACGAGGATGTCGATCTTGCCGAAGGCGTCCACCACTCCGTCGACCAGCCGGGCGACGCCGGCAGGCTCCAGCAGGTTGCTGTCGTCATAGCGGACGTCGACTCGGAACCGCTCGGCGATATGGCGGCGGACCTTGTCGATCTCGCCCACCTCGCCGAGGCCGTTGATGACGATGCGCGCGCCGGCCTTGAAGGCCCGCGAGGGGGCTGGTTGCCGTCATATAGCTTTCCATCCCTCGAAACCCCTGGCCTATTTGGCCAACGAGCTCGACTCGACGATCACCACCTATGCCTGGGACAGCGAGAAGGGCGTGCTGACGCCGTTGCAGATCGTGCCGGCCGCTCCTCAGGATTTCACTGGGGACAACACGGCGGCAGGGATCGCGACATCATCAGACGGTCGCTTTCTCTATGTATCCAACCGAGGCCACGATAGTATTGCCATCTCCGCGATCGGCGCGGAGAACGGCCTGCTGAAGTCTGATAGCTGGACCTCGACGCAGGGGAAGCAACCGCGATTTTTTGCGCTCTCCCCGACCGGCGATCATCTTTATGCGGCCAACGAGAACAGCGATACGATCGTCGACCTTGCTATCGACAGGATATCCGGACGTTTGACACCGACAGCTCAGATCATCCGTACGGGAAGTCCGACCTGCATCGTGTTTCGTCATGCCTGACCGAGGCCGCCTGACAACGGGGGACAGAGCATTCCATCAAAGTACCCAACTATTCGATCAATTTCATCTTGTGTGGGTCGCCGGTCGCGCGCTTCTCCCTTCCCGACGAGCCCAAAGCGCTCGAGTGCGATGCGCGCGAGGTCAACCGGTCCGACCCGCACGGGAAGACCATGCACAGCGGCGGCATGAGACAGAATGAGCTTGGTTGTCCGAGATCGATAACAAGAGTAACTGGGCCTGCACCCAGCGCCGCTCGCTCACGACCAAGGAGAACACGACCAAGGAGAATGAGCCGCTCGCGATCGAGCGACACTATGCTGCACGTTCCAAGTTGTCGCCTTAGCAAGTCCAGCGTGGCAGCTTTGGAGCGCAAAGGAGCCTTGCCGACGTCGCGCATGTCGTCGATATGAGGTCGATGAGGTCCCCGAACGTCTTCAGCCGCACGATGCGCGAGTCGTTCGGAGCCTCGCCACGATCAATCTGACGCTCGGCCTCGGTGGCCCAGCGTCGCGCATCATCCCGGCGCAGGAAGGTCTCGCTCACATAGCGTCCCTTGCGTCGGACCTGGACGCGCCAGGACCCGGAGGAGAGCTTCGTGAAGGTGGCCATTTTTCGTGTGCGCTGCGTGTGATCTCAGCGATCGAACGTGGCAAAAAGCGTCGCATCACGGCGTGATCTCGTGTGCGCTCGGACCGACCCAACAAGTTGATGTTGCGGAAAAAATCATGAAAAATCAAGAGCTTAGATTCTCCGTGGCACCTATGATGGATTGGACTGATCGGCATTGCCGGATCGTCCATCGCCTGCTGTCGCGGCGTGCCCGGCTCTATACCGAGATGGTGACGGCGCAGGCGGTGGTGCGCGGCGACCGGCAGCGGTTGATCGGCTTCGACGATGTCGAGCACCCGGTCGCGCTGCAGCTTGGTGGCAACGATCCGGCGCTGCTGGCGCAGGCGGCGAAGATCGGCGCCGATTTCGGCTATGACGAGATCAACTTGAACTGCGGCTGCCCCTCCGACCGCGTCCAGGGCGGGGCCTTCGGCGCCTGCCTGATGCGCGAGCCGCAACTGGTCGCCGATTGTGTCGCGGCGATGAAGGCGGCGGTTTCCATTCCCGTTACGGTGAAGTGTCGGATCGGTGTCGATGACCAGGATCCCGAGGCTGCGCTCGACGCGTTGACCGCCGCCGTGCGTGCGGCCGGCGTCGATGCGCTCGTCGTCCATGCCCGCAAGGCCTGGCTGCAAGGGCTCTCGCCCAAGGAGAACCGCGAGATCCCGCCACTCGATTATGAGCGCGCCTATCGCCTCAAAGCGGCCAATCCCGACCTGATCGTCTCGCTCAACGGCGGCATCCGCCAGCCCGGCGAATGGCTGCCGCATCTCGCCCATCTCGACGGCGTCATGCTCGGCCGCGAGGCCTATCAGAACCCCGAAGTGCTGCTCGCCGTCGATCCGCTGCTCTTCGGCGAGGATGCGCCGGCCGCGGACGCCTTCGACATGCTGGAAGCGCTAGAGCCTTACATTGCCGCCCATCTCGAACGGGGCGGGCGTTTGCATGCCTTCACGCGCCATCTCGTCGGGCTGTTCCCGGGCCGGCGCGGCTCGCGTCTGTTCCGCCGCCATCTCGCCGAGCATTGCGTCGCGGCAAGCGCTGGACTTGCCGAGCTGCGCGCTGCGATCGCCCATGTCGAGCGCGAGGCTCCGCCCGCGATTGCAGCCGAGTGAGCACCGATGACTGAACAGCCGATCGATCCCGCCCTCGTCGCCCGGATCGAGACGAGTTTCGCCAAGCAGGCGATGATGAGGACGCTCGGCGCCCGGCTCGTGCGCGTCGCGCCGGGCGAGGTCGAGATCGCCATGGCGGCTGCGGCACATCTCTCCCAGCAACACGGCTTCGTCCATGCGGGGGCGGTCGCGACCATTGCCGACAGCGCCGCCGGCTATGCCGGGCTCACCACCATGCCGGCCGGCAACGGCATCCTCACCGCCGAGTTCAAGATCAACCTGCTGGCGCCCGCCACCGGCGACGAGCTGATCGCCAAGGGCAGGGTGGTCAAGGCTGGCCGCACCCTGACGCTCGCCATGGCCGAGGTCTTCGCCGTGACGGACGGCAAGCCCAAGCTCTGCGCCATGCTGACGGCGACGCTGATGGCGATCGTCGCGCGCGAGGGCGTCAGCGACTAGTCGAAGCGCGCGAGCCGGCGGCGATCGGCGGGGTACCCCGCTCGGGCAATCTCCTGCCCGTTTGCTCGTCTTCTGGACCTTTACGATCTGAGGTCAGCTCGAAGCGGGCGAGGGCGCGGTCGAGGCTCTCGCAGACGTCTCCATGCGGACGTCTTCGTTCGCGTCGGCCGGATCGAATTCGCCCGTGACCTGGTTCGCCAGGGCAAGCCATGCCGCCGACCAAGAGGCGTCAGCCATATGCGCGACGCGATCGACAGCGCATCGGGAGATGGGAAAGCCGTCATCGCCAGGGATGACGCGGGCTTGACCATCGATACCGCTCACTGGACCGGGCCGTGGCTGGCAGGCAAGCCGCCGGCCGGGCAGGATCGCAACGCGGCCCCCGATGCTCGGCAGGAGTTCCCGGCCAAACCCGGCCTGCAGCGCGACGCCTCGCGCCCCGGCCGGGCGTCGCTGCGCCGCCGCTTCATCCCGCTGGCGAGCGGTTTTGCGGTCGCGGCCCTGCTTCTGCTGGTGCCTCGGAATGCGGATCGGCTCGAGCCTGCTCACGTCGGACAGCTTGCGCCGGCGGCCCTGTCATACGGCGAAGCCCCGGTCGCCGCCGCGGCGGCGCCATCGCGGCGGCATCCCGAACCGGACGCCGGCAGAGCGCCGGCCCAGGCGCAGCCTGCAGCTGCGGCGCCGGAGCTGGACGAGGCCAGGAGCACGATCGCAGCCCTGACTGCGCAATTGCGGGACGAGGCCGCCAGGAGCGAACAGTCGTTGCGACGGGCGCAGGATGAGGCCGCCGCCAAGGCGCGGGAGGCCGCAGCCGCGCGAGACGAGCTAGTCGCAGCCGCGGCGCAACATCGCCGGGCCATGGATGGCGAGCGTGCGCAGCATGCGGCGCTGGCGGATCAGCTTGCGGCGTCGCAGCGTGAATTGCAGGCACGGTCGGTGCAGCTGCGTAGTGCGAACGAGGACATCGAACAGCTCAAGCAACTGGCGACGGCTATGACCTCCCAGCCGCTCCAGGAGCGTCAGAAGGCCGCCGCTGATGTGCAGGAGCTGGCTGCCGCGCGTCAGGAACTCGATTTGCTCGCCACCCAGCATCGCCAGGCGCTCGAGCAGGAACGCGCGCAACGGACGGCGCTGGCGGCCGAGCTCGCGGGGGCCCAGCGCGAGGCCGCCGCACAGGCGGCGCAGCTGCGCAAGGCGGGCGAGGAAGCAGCGCAGCTCAGGCAGGCAGAGTCCGCCAGGGCCGCGCAAGCGCTGGAGCTGGAGCGGCAGAAGACTGCGGCCGTTGCGCAGGAGCTGGCGGCCGCACGGCAGGAGTTGGGCTCACTTGCCGCCCAGCATCGCCAGGCGCTCGACCAGGAACGCGCGCAACGGACGGCGCTGGCGGCCGAGCTCGCGGGGGCCCAGCGCGAGATGGCGGCACAGGCGGCGCAGCTGCGCAAGGCGGGCGAGGAGGCAGGGCAGCTCAGGCAGGCGGAGGCCGCCAGGGCCGCGCAAGCGCTGGAACTGGAGCGGCAGAAGGCGGCCGCCATAGCGCAGGCCGTGGCCGCGCGTCAGGCGCTGAGCGCGGCCGCAGCGCAGCATCGTCAGGCCCTCGACGATGAACGAGGGCAGCGCATCCCACTGGCGGCCGAGCTCTCCGCCGCGCGGCGCGAGACCGAGGCGCAGGCGGCGCAGCTGAGACAGGCGGAGGCCGCGAAGGCGCAGGAGCTTGAACGTCAGAAAACGGCGCTGCTCGCACAGGTCGCGGCGGCGCGGCAGGAGCAGGTCGCCAGCATCGCACAGCATCGTCAGATGCTCGAGCAGGAGCGCGTACAGCGCTCTGCGCTTGCAGCCGAGCTGTCGGCGGCGCAGCGCGAGCTTGAAGCCCGGACTGCGCAACTGAGCAAGGCGCGCGACGAGGCCGGACGGCTCGGGCAAGCGAGCGAAGCCGCGATCACTGATCTGCGTCAGCTTCTCCAGCAGGAGCGCGACCGCGCCGCGACCATGGCGCAGGAACTGGCGTCGCTGCGCCCCGCGCCGGCACGTCCCGCGCCCCCGGTCGGCGAGCCGTCCAAGCCTCTGCAAGCCGTGGCTGCCGTCACGGCAGCGCAGCCCGTGGTCGCCGAGGCGCGCAACAGCTCAGAGGCGGCGCGTTTGATCGCCAGGGCCAGCGCATTGCTCGGCCAGGGCGACATCGGCTCCGCCCGGATCGTGCTGGAGCGCGCGGTCGAGATCGGCAGCGCCCGGGCGAGCTTCATGCTCGCGGAGACCTATGATCCGCGCGTCCTGTCGGCCTGGGGAACCTATGGCACGCGTGGCGAAGTGACGAGGGCGCGCGCGCTCTACGCGAGGGCGCAGGCCGGCGGCATCGCGGAGGCGAAGGATCGCGTCGAGGCGCTGCGGCAGGCACCGGATGGCTGAGACAGCGGCCGGCCGCCATGCGACAGGGAGGTCGAGAATGAGCATGATGCGGGGACGACATCTCTTCCTGCTGATCGCGCTTGCAGGACTGGTCGGGGCGGTGCCGGCATTCGAGGCGTCTCTGGCGCAGACCTCGCAGGTCAGCGCTCCTACGCAGCGACGCATGATCCGGCCGCCGCCGACCGAACAGGAGAAGATGAACGCCTGGACCGTCGGTCTCGCGGCGGGGCTGCTTGAGGGCGCGCCGCTTCGCCTGGGGGCCGAGATGGCCCGCGTCGTCGATGACGGGCCGAACCTGCACCTGCTCCCGATCGTCACCCGCGGCGCCACCGAGAACCTGAACTCGCTGCTCTATCTGCGCGGCGTCGACACGGCGATCATCAATTCCGATGCGTTGGAGGAATACAAGGCCCAGATGCCGCAGATTCGGCGCAAGGTCACCTATGTGCTCAACCTCTTCCCCTCGGAGCTGCACGTCTTCGTGCGGCCGGAGATCCAGAGCCTGCAGGATCTCGCCGGCAAGAAGGTGAATTTCAACACGCTCGGAACCGCCGCCGCCTATTCGGGGCCGCTGATTTTCAGCCGTCTCGGCATTGCCGCGCAGAACACCTTCATCCCGCATCAGCTCGCGCTCGAGCAGATGCGCAAGGGCGAGATGGCCGCAGTGGTCTTCATCACCTCGAAGCCGGTCGACGCCTTCGTCCGCGGGCGCTTCGAGCCCGGCTTCAAGTTCCTTCCCGTGCCCTACGACAGCAAGTTCGAGGACTATTACCTGCCGGCCGTGCTCGAGGCCGGCGAATATCCCGGATTGATCAAGGCCGGCGAGCGGGTCTCGACGATCGCGGTGCCGACTGCGCTGGTCGCGTTCAACTGGGCGCCGCAGACCAATCGCTACGAGCGCGTCGCCCGCTTCGTCGACCAGCTCTTCAGCCGTGTCGACAAGCTGCAGGCGCCCGGCTTCGACCCGAAATGGAAGTCGATCAATCTCGCCGCGACCGTCCCCGGCCTCGACCGCTTCCCGGCCGCCCAGGACTGGCTGGATCGCAAGGCGCAGACGCAACGTGCGAGCCAATGAAGCTGATCATGCTCTCAGTCGTCTTCGAGATCGCAAGCGAGATCGCCCTCGCGCAGGGCGCCCCCGATCCGATGGCGCAGCTTCGTGCCTGCTCGCTGCTCGACCCGGCCGAGCGGCCTGCTTGCCTGAACAAGCTGCCGCAGCCGGGGAAGGTACCCGCGCCTGCGGCAGGCGACGCCGAAGGCTGGATCATCAGCGAGACCACGTCCCCGGTCGACTACACGCCCATCGTCACCGCAACCACTTTCGCCCAGGGCAATGCAAACCCTGCGCTGAAACAGCTTTCCATTCACTGCCGCGGCGGCCGGACTGAGATGGTGGTCGCTGGGGCGGCCGTCTCCGACAGCGGCGTCGACTACGCTCTGTCCTATCGCCTCGACGGCGGCCAGCCTGTGTCGGTGGCGGCGGGGCGACCATCCTTCGGGACCGGCGTTGCTTTCAGGGGCGATGTCGTCGGCCTGCTGCTGTCGCTTCCCGATGACGGCGGCATTGCGATCCGTCTCGGCACGCGCGCAGGCGCGGTCCATGACGGGCATTTCAGCCTGGTCGGCCTGAAGGCGGCGCGCGACAGGGTTGCTGTGGCCTGCAAATGGCCGCGCACTCTCGCCAGGCCACGTAGCGAATAGTCCTCGAACCATGGGTGGAATGCGATGACGATCAGCTTCAAAGATGCTCTCGGCACGGTCTTGCTGGCCGGCCTCGCTTTCACCTTCGTCGCCCCGCCTGCGACGGCGCAGGCCACGAAGCACAGCGCCGTGCAAGCGCCGAAACCGCCGGTACCCGACAGGAAGCCGCACCGGCTGATCCTGCAGGTGAACACGAACGAGCCGGCGACGATGAACCTCGCGCTCAACAACGCGACCAATGTGGCGCAGTACTATCAGGAACTCGGCGAGAAGGTGGAGATCGAAGTCGTGACCTTCG
The DNA here is from genome assembly GCF_900112185.1 of Allobosea sp. CRIB-10. GTDB lineage: Bacteria > Pseudomonadota > Alphaproteobacteria > Rhizobiales > Beijerinckiaceae > Allobosea. The sequence goes on from NZ_FOKP01000005.1 coordinate 168,598, forward strand.
GCCCCGGGCTGCACATGCTGCGCGACGACACCTCGCCGGTGAAGGCGCGCATCAAGGCGATGGCGACGAGCACGCCGGCCATCACCTTCAAGGCCTGCGGCAACACCCAGGGCAATATGAGCAAGGCTGAGAACAAGGAGATCGCCCTGATCCCGGAAGCTGCGGTGGTGAAGTCCGGCGTCGTGCGGGTCATGGAGCTGCAGGAGAAAGGCTGGACCTATGTCAGGCCGTAATCGGCCAGGACCGGCGCTCTGAAACGGGCGCCCGGCCGCTAGATGATCTTCTGCCGAGGCGCGTTCGCGCATGCCTGCCCTGCCGGCTGAACCTTGCCCTTTCCGGTGAGGGAGCTAAGAGCACTCCGTCTTTTCCAGATTGAGTGCATGATGATCGCTGGCATTGCCTTGAATGACTTGATTTTCCTTGCGGTGTCGCTGGTCGCGGCCGGCGCTGCCACTGGCCTGCTCGCTGGTCTGTTCGGCGTCGGCGGCGGCGCCGTCATCGTGCCGGTGCTCTACGAGGTCTTCAAGGCCATCGGCGTGCCGGACGAGGTGCGCATGCCGCTTGTCGTCGGCACCTCGCTGGCGGTGATCATCCCGACCTCGATCCGCTCCTACCGGGCCCATCTCGCCAAGGGCCTGGTCGATACCTCGATCATCAAGATCTGGGCGGTGCCGGTCGTGCTCGGCGTCGTCGGCGGCAGCGTGATCGCGCGCTACGCCCCGCCGGACGTGTTCAAGGCGGTCTTCGTCGCAGTCGCCTTCGCCAGCGCCATGCGTCTGCTCTTCGCCTCCGACCGCTGGAAGCTTGGCGACACCATGCCTGGACCGTTCCTGATGCGCATTTACGGCCTGGTTATCGGTGTGCTTTCGTCCCTGATGGGCATCGGCGGCGGCCAGCTCTCCAGCCTGTTCATGACCTTCTATGGTCGGCCGATCCACCAGGCGGTTGCGACCTCCTCGGGCCTCGGCATCCTGATCTCGATCCCGGGCGCCCTCGGCTACATCTATGCCGGCTGGCCGAAGATGGACCTCCTGCCGCCGCTCTCGCTCGGCTATGTCTCGCTGATCGGCTTCCTGCTCTTCATCCCGACCTCGATCTGGACGGCGCCGATCGGCGCGCGCCTGGCGCATCGCCTGTCGAAGCGCCGGCTGGAGGTCGCCTTCGGCATTTTCCTGCTGGTGGTCTGCGCCCGCTTCTTCTGGTCGCTGATCGCCTGAGCGGGAGACGGGTATGGTTGCCGTCCGTCCCTGCGAGGAAGCCGATCATCCCGCCCTTGCCCAGCTGATGGGCGCGATGCAGGCGCACTACGGCGTGCCTCGCCCGCCGGACGATGAGATCCGTGCCGGCCTGGCGAACCGGCCGGCGGGAACCGAGCTGCTCATCGCCGAGCATGACGGCAGAGTCGTCGGCTTCGCTGCCTTCTCGGCGATCTACCCCGGGCCGGGTCTCAAACCCGGCTTCTTCCTCAAGGAAATCTATGTGGCGGAGGCAGCCCGTGGCCTAGGCGCCGGCAAGGCGCTGCTCGCCGAACTGGCGCGGCTTGCGTTGGGGCGCGGCTTCGGCCGGATCGACTGGACGGCGGCGCGCGACGATGAGCGCCTGCTGCGCTTCTACGAGAGCCTTGGCGGGAAGCAGCACCCGGAAAAGGTCTTCTTCAGGCTGACCGGCGAGGGGCTTGCCCGTCTCGCGGAGGGCTGAGCCGCTCGTCCAGTGTGGCCATGATCGCGAGCCGCTCGGCCTCCGAGAGCCGCGACCACTGCGCGATCTCCTGCAAGGTCCGTCCGCAGCCCTGGCAGAGCTTGCTCGCCGGATCGATCACGCAGACCTTGATGCAGGGGCTGGAGACCGCGCTCATCGCCCGCCCCAGCCGATGACGATGGCGAGGCCGAGATAGATCGCGATCTCGCCGAGCTGTTGCGCCGCGCCGAGGATGTCGCCGGTCTGGCCGCCGATCAGGCGGATGGCGGTGCGCGATAGCCAAAGCGTGGTCAGCGCTGACACCGCGAGACCGAGCACGATGCCGGTGAGGGGGAGGGCGCCGGCCGCGACCAGGACCAAAGCGAGCCCGGCCGACAAGCCGTAGGCGACCGGCAGCACTGACCGCTCGGGCTGTCCGACCGCGGCAGAGGCGCCGTCGCGCCGGGTTGGCGGGGTCGTGGCGAGGATGCGGAGGCCCTCGACGCGCGACCAGGGCGCGGCGACGAGGACGGCCGCCGCGACCGTCCAAGCGCCGGCCCCTTGCAGGATCGCGGCGAGCGCGCTCACCCGCAGCAGCAGCGACAGGCCGAGCGCCAGCGCTCCGAAGGTGCCGACGCGGCTGTCCTTCATGATCTCCAGCCGCCGCTCCGGCGTATGCCCGCCGAACAGGCCGTCGGCCGAGTCGGCGAGCCCATCCTCGTGAAAGGCGCCGGTCGTTACGACGAGCGCGGTGACGGCGAGGGCTGCGGTCAGCAAGGCATTGACGCCGGCAAGGCCTGCAAGCAGCGCGATCAGCGCCGCCGGCAATGCGATCACCAGCGCTGCGAAGGGCAAAGCCCGCGGCACCAGCTGGAAGTCCGGCAGGGCATGCACGTTTTCGCCTGGCAGCGCCGGCACCGGCAGGCGCGAATAGAAGCGGATGCAGGTCGCGGTCGCGATCAGCCAGCCCGGCCAGGCGGGCGGCGTCACCTGCGTCGCATCATCGCTGTCGGTTTGCGTCACGCTGCCCCCGGATTGTCTTCGTCCGCTCCAGCCTATAGCAGCAGCGGCTGCGCGGCGGCGATCTCGTGCTGCCCGATTCTCTAGATCATCGCGCGTCCGAACAGACGCGGTCACGATGATCTATCACATTGTTATAGCATCGGATTATTCCGAAAAGTGGATTCCACTTTTCGGTCCGATGCTATAGGTTTTCAAGATCGGCTCCTCAGATGTCTGCGATGCCCGCCTCCGGCCTGCCCTTCGACGATATCCGCAACCTCATCGCCAACATGCCCGGCCCCGATATGGCGGCGGCCAACACGGTGCGCGCCCGCGATAAGGAGCTGACCAAGCCGGCCGGCAGCCTCGGGCGGCTGGAGGAGATCGCCGAATGGCTCGCCGCCTGGCAGGGCAAGGCGCCGCCGCGGGTCGACCGGCCGCTGGTCTGCGTCTTCGCCGGCAACCACGGCGTCGTCGCCCAGGGCGTCTCGGCTTATCCCCAGAGCGTGACGCGCCAGATGCTGGAGAACTTCGCCGCCGGCGGCGCCGCGATCAACCAGATCTGCGCCGCTTATGATCTCGGCTTCAAGGTCTTCGATCTCGCGCTCGACCTGCCGACCGGCGATTTCACGGAAGGAGACGCGCTCGACGAGCGCGCCTGCGTCGCGACCATGGCCTTCGGCATGGAGGCGCTCGCCGGCGGCGCCGACCTGCTCGCGCTCGGCGAGATGGGCATCGGCAACACCACATCGGCCGCCGCGATCTTCGCCGCGCTCTATGGCGGCGGCGCGGCCCAATGGTGCGGCCGCGGCACCGGCGTCGACGACGAGGGCTTGAAGCGCAAGATCGCCGCGGTCGAGGCCGGGCTGAAGCTCCACGCCAACCATCTCAGCGATCCGCTCGAAGTGCTGCGTCGCTTCGGCGGCCGCGAGATGGCGGCGATCTGCGGCGCCATCCTCGCCGCCCGCCTGCAGCGCATTCCGGTGATCCTCGACGGCTATGTCGTCACCGCCGCCGCCGCGATCCTGCACGCGCTCGACTCCTCCGCGCTCGACCACTGCATCGCCGGTCATCTCTCGGCGGAGGGCGCGCATGCGCAGGCGCTGGTCAAGCTCGGCAAGCAGCCCCTCCTGGCGCTCGACATGCGGCTCGGGGAAGGGACGGGCGCCGCACTCGCCGCCGGGCTTGTGAAGGCAGCGGCCGGGGTCCATTCCGGCATGGCGACCTTCGCCCAGGCGCAGGTCTCGCAGAAGGGCGAGTAACGAAAAAGACGCGCCGGACATCGAGCCCGGCGCATCTTTGGCTCGTCAGGCGCCGAAGCGCTCGATCACCTCGGCCAGTGGCATGTGCCCCTTGAAGGCGCCCTTGCCGGCCGGCGTCTCGCCGTTCTCCAGCGCAGCCGCGAAGGTGACAGCTGGATCCGCCTCGACCCGCTGGCGCAGCGCCTGCAGCTTCGGCCAGCGCGAGATGTCGGCGACCTCATGATACTCCAGCCAGCGCGCCACGCCGGCGAGCAGGCCGTCGGCGAGGCTGTGCTTGTCGCCGACCAGCCAGTTCCCACCGTCCAGCATCTCTTCCAGCCGGTCGTGGCGTTCGATCACCTGCTCCCGCCCGAAACGCCGCAGCGCCGCCTCGAAGTCGGGGGCGGGCTCGGGCAGTTCCAGCGCGACCCAGAGCGGGGTGAAGGCGCCGGTGAAGCCGGTGTTGAGGAAGCCCATCAACTGGTGCATCCGGTCGGCTTCGGCTGAGAGCGGATCGAAACTGATCTTCCGCTGCGTGTCGCGCGCCTCGAGATAGGCGGCGATCGCCATGGTCTCGGTCAGCGGGCGGCCCTGATCTGTGATCAGCACCGGGGTCTCGACGCGCTGGTTGATCCGCTTGTAAGGCGGCTCGCGCATCTCGCCGAGCATGTCGACGCGGCTCAATTTGTAGGGCTGGCCAAGCCATTCGAGAGCCGCGACCAGGCCCATAGACGTGCCGGACGGGTAGCCATAAACGAGGATCGGTTCCATGTTGCGTTTTCCATTGGGGTCGGGAAACGCTGCGCAGCGGGGTGGAACCTAGTCGCTCGCCGCCCCAAGTAAATTACGCACTTTTCTGTAACCAGGCGCGGAACGGATCATGAAGGACGTCGTGTCCGACTGCTCGATCGAGAGCGTCATGCGGGTATTGAGCGGCCGCTGGCCGACCCTGCTGCTCTACTATCTCAAGGACGGGACCAAGCGCTTCAACGAGCTCCGGCGCGATAATCCGACGGTGTCGCACCGCATGCTGGCGCTGGAACTGCGCAAGCTCGCGGCGGCTGGCATCGTCCGGCGGATCGACCATGACGGCTACCCGCGCCGGGTCGACTATGAGCTGACGGAAGCGGGCCTGCGTCTCGTGCCGCTGATCGACGCGCTCGGTGACTGGTGGGAGGAGGTCGAGGTCGAGCGGAAACGTGCGGCAGGCGTGCGTCACGCCGCGTAGCGCTTCCGCGGCAGGAGAGCTTAGGCCGCTGAGCGCTCGCCGGGCTGCGGCAGGGCCGGCAGCGTATCCATCACGCGTTCGGCCGGCAGCGTGATCGTGACTTCGGTGCCGGCGCGGGGGCTCGACTTGATGCGGAAGCCGCCGCCATGGAGGTCGATCAGCCCCTTCACGATCGGCAGCCCCAGGCCCGAGCCCTGTTCGGCCGTCTTGATCGCCAGCGAGCCGCGTCCGAAGGTCTGCATCACCACCGGGATCTCGTCCTCGGGGATGCCGGGGCCGGTATCGGTGATCGAGACATATTGTCCGCCGGTCGCGGTCCAGCCGACCTTGATCGAGATCTCGCCACCCTGCGGGGTGAACTTGATCGCATTCGCCAGGATGTTGAGCACGGCCTGGCGGATGGCTCGCTCGTCGGCCCAGATCCGCGGCAATTCAGGCTCGGTCGCCTGGCGGATCGTCTGGCTCTTGGCCTTGGCGCGCAGGTTCAGCATGTGCGCCGCATCGTCAGCGATCGCGGCGAGGCTGATCGCCTCCTCGTTGAGTTCGTATTTGCCGGATTCGATGCGGGAGAGGTCGAGGATCTCGTTGATCAGCGCCAGCAGGTGCTGGCCGGAGGAATGGATGTCGCCCGAATATTCCTTGTAGGAGCCATTGGCATGCGGGCCGAACACCTCGTTCTTCATCACCTCGGAGAAGCCGAGGATGGCGTTGAGCGGCGTGCGCAGTTCATGGCTCATTGTCGCCAGGAAGCGCGACTTGGCAAGGTTGGCCTCCTCCGCCTTGCGCCTGGCCTCGTCGGAGTTGGCCTTGGCGGTTTCCAGCTCGGTGATCAGCGCGTCCTTCTCGGCCCGGAATTCGATCGTCTCGACCGAGGTCGAGTAGAGTCGGTTGGTCAGGAAGATGAAGAAGAGCTGGGCGCAGGCCGCCATCAGCAGCATGGTGACGCTGTCGATGTCGCTGCGCCCGCTGAAGGAGAGGACGATCGCGCCGACGATCGGCACGAGGCCGGAATAGACCGCAATCGGCATCGTCGCAGCGAGCGTGACCATCAGCGCGCTGACGATCAGCAGCGTCGTCATCAGGAAGAAGCGGGCGCCGGGCGCATCGACGCCGACGAAAAGCCCGGCAAGCAAGGCCCAGGACAGGCCATGCAGCAGTTCGGCGGCGGGCAGGAGCTTGCGCCAGAAGCCGACGCGCGCGGCAGCAGAGGGCTCGGCCAGGAAACGCCGGCACAGCACGGCGGTGACGCCGGTCGACAGCACCACCAGCGTGAGCCAGCCCGAGACCGTATAGAACGGCACCCAGACGCACGCCGCTGCCGCCACCAGGAAGGCGAGCAGCAAGGTGCCCGCCGAACCGTTCAGCCGATACTGCGCGAAGACGCGGACGAGCTCGTAGTCGAAGGCGCGCTGCAGCCCGGTCGACGAGGTCAGCTTCTCGCGCGCCGACCGGACCTCGCGGTTGATCAGCTTGCGGCGCGCGAGCACGGTCGGATCGGGTCCGCGACCGCGTTGCACCTGTTCGGCTGTCAGTTCCGCCATGGTCCGAAGGCAAACGCTCCCGCCCGGCGGCGCAACCGTCGCGCCCCGGCTCGCCATGATTGGCGAGAAATCGTTAAGCTTGTCCTGATGGCGCGCTTCGGATTCAGGACAAGCAATTACGGACCGTTCGGCTGGCGGCGGGTCGGCCGCTCGGTCGACTTCGTCGTAGCCCTTGGATTCCTTCTGCTTTTGGCGATCGCGGGCGCCGTTCTGCAATACCGGCTCGGCTCTGGCCGCAACCTCGCCGGGGCGGCCGAGGCGATCGATGGCGATTCGTTGCGGCTGCTTGGCGAGGAGCTGCGCCTGGAAGGTATCGATGCGCCGGAATATCGGCAGATTTGCCGCGACCGCTCCGGCGGCGAGGTCGCCTGCGGCCGGCAGGCACGGCGCGCGCTCGCCGCCATGCTGGCGCTCGGCAATGTCAGCTGCACGGTCTCGCGGGCCGATCGCTATGGCCGCGGGCTGGCGCGCTGCAAGCAGGGCGATGCCGAGATCAATGCGACGCTCGTCCGCCAGGGCAATGCGGTCGCCTACGGCGCCTACCAGGCCGAGGAGGCCGAGGCGAAGGCGGCCGGGCGCGGAATCTGGGCGTTGAGTTTCGAGCGGCCGGAGCAGTGGCGCAAAAGCCATCCGCGCTGAGCTGCCGGGCGGCCATGCGGATTCCTCAATCCCGCTGCCGGCTCAGGTATTTTCGTCTCCGGCAATGGCGACCTAAAGAAGGATCCTCTTTCCGCCTGCCTCAATGCTGGATTCGCCACCGGATGACACCGCTGCCCGCTCGGCCGCCCGCTCGTGAGTTCCTGGCATGATCGGCGCGATCCTGCTCGCTCTGGCGCCGATCGCGCTCCTGATCGCGCTCGGCCATGCCATGCGCCGCCTGCGCTTCCTGCCGGACTCGTTCTGGCCGCAGGCCGAGCGCCTGAGCTATTACGTGCTGCTGCCGGCTCTCTTCATGCACGCTCTGGCGATGGCCGATCTCAGGGGGCTGCCTGTAGCCACCCTGGCCCTCACCCTGATCGCAGCGATCATCACGGTCTCGGCGCTTCTCGTGTTGGCCAAACGTTGGCTCGGCTACAGCGACGCCGCCTTCACCTCGGTCTTCCAGGGCGGCATCCGCTTCAACAACTATGTCGGCTTGAGCGCCGCGGGCAGCATGCTGGGCCCATCGGCCCTGCCGCTCGCGGCCGTTGCCAACGCCGCGATCGTGCCGACCGTCAACGTGATCTGCGTCCTGGTCTTCGCCCGCTGGGGCTCGGCCCAGCCGACGCTGCGTGGCATCCTGCGGGGCCTCGCCCTCAATCCGCTATTGATGTCCTGCGTGCTCGGCATCGCCATCCAGCTTTCCGGCCTGGGCCTGCCACCCGGCGTCGAGGGCTGCCTCAAGGCGCTCGGCCAGGCCTCGCTGCCGATCGGCCTGCTCTGCGTCGGCGCGGCGCTCGACTGGGGCGCGTTGGGTCGCGGTCTGAAGCCGGCGCTGGTCGCCTCCGTCGCCAAGTTCGTGCTGATGCCGCTCACGACCTATGCGGCCTTGAAGGGCTTCGGCCTCGGCGGCCAGGCGGCGACGCTCGCCATCTTGTTCCAGGCGCTGCCGACGGCCTCCTCCTCCTATGTGATGGCGCGTCAGCTCGGCGGCGATGCGCCGCTGATGGCCGGCATCTGCGCGTTGCAGACCGTGCTGGCTGCGGTCGCGGTGCCGCTCGCGCTGATCCTGCTTGCGCCTGGATAGAGTTGCCGTGCCGCTCACATCACGCCGACGGTGATCTTCGTTTTCTTCGCATGGGCCGCTCTCGGCGCGGTGACCAGATAGGTCGTATGGAAGCCGCCCACTCTCTCGGAGGCGGTGAACCAGAATGTGCGGGTCTCGTCCTTGGGGACGCGCAGCTTCAGCTTGCCCTTGACGCTGACATCGTCCGCGTCGGAGTTCACCCAGGTCGAGAACTTCATGTTCGTCGGCGAGACGAAGACATCGGCCTGCAAGGCCGTGACCTGGAGCTCGGCCCATCCGTCCTTCATCAGGATGATGTTGAACTCATGGCTGCTGGCGGTGGACCTTTCCCCGAACGAGGGAGCGCTGGCGGCTTTGCCGCCGAAGCTGGCGATCTCGGTCAACTTGGCCATGATGTCCCTCCGGACGCTCGATGCGGGAGCGTCGGAGCATTGGAGAGGGAAACGCGCCGGCGTTCGTCGTGCGAATGCATGAGATCGCCGCAGCCGCGGGACTTCGGCGTTATGGGCGTGGCGAGCCGCAGCCATGTTCGTGCCGTCTTGTCCGGCTTTGTCTTGACAGGGCAAGCTCGCCGCCCTGAATGCGGCTGTGGCGTCCTGGGCGAAGAGGCAAGGCATGAAGCTCTATGATGGCGGGCGCGCGCCCAATCCGCGGCGGGTCCGCATCTTCTTCGCCGAGAAGGGCTTGCCCTTGCCCGAGCTCGTCCCGGTCGACATCGGCAAGAAGGAGCATAGGACGCCGGAGTTCACCCGGATCAATCCGTCGCAGCGCTTGCCGGTGCTGCTGCTGGAGGACGGGACGGCGCTCGCCGAGACCATCGCGATCTGCCGCTATATCGAGAGCCTGCACCCGGCGCCGGCCCTGTTCGGCGCCGCTCCGAAGGAGGCGGCACTGATCGAGATGTGGAATCGCCGCATCGAGCTCGGGCTGTTCACAGCAGTCGCGGCCGTGTTCCGCCACAGCCACCCCGCCATGGCCGAGCTCGAGGAGCAGGTGCCGGAATGGGCCGAGGCCAATCGCGAGCTGATCGACGATCATCTCGTGCTGCTCGACCTCCAGCTCGGCGCCAACCGCTTCGTCTGCGGCGACGAGCTGACGGTGGCCGACATTACCGCCGGCATCGCCATCGATTTCATGAAGCCCTCGCGCATCCCGCTGCCGGAAGACTTCGCCAATATCCGGCGCTGGCATGGCGAGCTCTCGGCCCGGCCGAGCTGGAAGGCCTGATCATGCGCCTGCTGGCGGCCCTGCTCGCGCTGATGCTCCCGCTCGCCGCTGCGGCGGCGGAGAAGCTGACGGGCGAGCAGATCAACCGCGCCTTCACCGGCAACACCGTCAGTGGCCGCTATACCGGCGGCGGGTTCTTCACCGAATACCACGATCCCGACGGCCGGGCGCTCGGCAATAATGGCTGGCAGGAGAACCGCGACGCCTGCTGGATCACCAAGGGTGACGCCGTCTGCTATTATTACGGCCCGCCGGAGGAGCGGACGACGCATTGCTTCACGGTCGAGCTCACCGACCGGCTCTACATCCTACGCAATCTCGACAATGGCCGGATCAACGCGGTGGCGACCATCGAGCTCGCGAACCCGCGCAATCACAGCGATGGCGGCAAGCCCTGGTACTGCGACGGGCTGATCTCCCGCGGCCCGCAGGCGCCGATGTCGCGGCGGGTGGCCGCACGGTGATGCGGCTCCGCGCGATCGCGGTGTTCCTGCTGCTGTGCGCCGGTGCGACTGGCGCCGGTGCGGTCGAGCGGCTAACCGGCCAGGACATCCGCCAGCTTTTCGAGGGGAACACTGTCGCCGGGCGTTACAGCAATGGACCGCCGTTCAGCGAATACCATCACAAGGACGGCCGCGTGACCGGCCATAACCGGCACGTGAACAACACCGACGCCTGCTGGACGACGACGGAAGACGCCGTCTGCTACTATTACGGCCCCCATGAGACGCGCCGGACCTATTGCTTCTGGGTCGAGCGCAGCGGCACGCTCTATGTGCTGCGAACCTATCGCTCGGGCCGCATCAACGGCGTCGCCACCATCCAGCCCGGCGATTCCGAGAAGCACGCCGCCAAGGCGCCGCCCTGGCATTGCGACGGGCTGATTTCGCAGCACCCCGGCGGGGCGCGCTTGGCCGGTCGATGAGCGGGCAGGGGGCCGGCTCGCCGGAGGCGCTCGACGACGTTCTCGCCGACCTGCGCGCCTGCCGGATCTGCCGGGACGAGCCGGTCCATCTGCCGCGCCTGCCGCATGAGCCGCGGCCCGTGATCCAGGCTGAAGCGAGCGCGCGCCTGCTGATCGCAAGTCAGGCGCCGGGAACGCGGGTCCATGCCAGCGGCAGGCCGTTCACCGACCGCTCCGGCGACCGCCTGCGCGACTGGCTCGGCCTTGATCATGCCCGCTTCTACGACGCCTCGCGCGTCGCGATCGTGCCGATGGGGCATTGCTTCCCCGGCCTCGACGGCAAGGGCGGCGACCTGCCGCCGCGCCGCGAATGCGCGCCGGCCTGGCGAAGCCGCGTGCTCGCCGGTCTGCCGAACATCGAGCTCGTGCTGGTGATCGGCCGCTACGCTCAGGCCTGGCATCTCGGGGGCAAGGCGGCCGCCGACCTGACGGCGACCGTCGCCGACTGGCGCAATATCGTCGCCGGGGAGCGCCGGCCGCGCATCCTGCCATTGCCGCACCCCTCCTGGCGCAACAATGGCTGGCTCAGGAAGAACCCCTGGTTCGAAACCGAGCTGGTGCCGGTGCTGCGGGCGGAGGTGGCGCGGCTGGTCGGCTGAGCCTTACGGCTCCAGACGCTTCAGCAGGCTCGAGGTGTCCCAGCGCCCGCCGCCGAGCTTCTGCACATCGGCGTAGAACTGGTCGACCAGCGCGGTGACGGGCAGGCGGGCATGGTTGCGGCGGGCTTCGTCGAGCACGATGCCGAGATCCTTGCGCATCCAGTCGACGGCGAAGCCGAAATCGAACTTGTCGGCGTTCATCGTCTTGCCGCGGTTCTCCATCTGCCAGGAGCCGGCGGCGCCCTTCGAGATCACCTCCAGCATCGCCTCGACATCGAGCCCGGCGCGCTTGGCGAAGTGGACGCCTTCGGACAGGCCCTGGACCAGGCCGGCAATGCAGATCTGGTTGACCATCTTGGTGAGCTGGCCGGATCCGGCGGGGCCCATCAGCCGGCACATGCGCGCGAAGCTGGCGATCACCGGCTCGACCTTGGCGTACACAGCCTGGTCGCCGCCGCACATCACGGTCAGCACGCCGTTCTCGGCTCCCGCCTGGCCGCCGGACACCGGCGCGTCGATGAAGCCGAAGCCGGCGGCGGTCGCCGCGGCGTCGAGCTCGCGCGCGACATTGGCCGAGGCGGTGGTGTGATCGACGAAGACCGTGCCCTTGCCCATCGCGGCGAAGGCGCCACCTTCACCGATCGTCACCGAGCGCAGATCGTCGTCATTGCCGACGCAGCAGAACACGATCTCCTGGCCCTCGGCCGCCTGGGCCGGCGTCGGAGCATAGACGCCCGCATGCTGCGCCACCCATTTCTGCGCCTTTTCCGGCGAGCGGTTGTAGACCGTGACATCATGGCCCTTGGCCTTGAGATGGCCGGCCATGGGATAGCCCATCACGCCGAGACCGAGGAAAGCGACTTTGGCCATGAGGTGCTCCGCTGCATCGTCGAAAAGGTCATTGCGGCTTTAGCGCGCCGGGGAAGGCGAGGGAAGCGATGCCGATGCGATTGCAGCGATCGTGATTCCGCAGGGATCGTGCATGGGGAGGCGGCAAGGCGCCCGCTTGCCGCCTTCGCCGAAATCGGTCAGGAACCCGCCATGACCATCACCAATGACGACGAGCTTCAGGGGCTGCGCGAGATCGGCCGTATCGTCGCCGATACGCTGGCGGCGATGGGGAAGGCGCTCGAGCCGGGCATCACCACGGCCGAGCTCGACGCGATCGGCCGCGACATGCTCGAGCGGCACGGTGCGCGGTCGGCTCCCGAGACCGTCTACGGCTTCCCGGGCGCGACCTGCATCAGCATCAACGAGGAGGTCGCGCACGGCATTCCCGGCGGGCGCCGGATCCTGGCGGGCGACCTCGTGAACATCGACGTCTCCGCGCAGAAGGCGGGCTATTTCTCCGATACGGGCGCGTCCTTCACGGTGCCGCCGGTCGATCGCCGCATCGAGAAGCTGTGCCGCGACGGCAAGCGCGCGCTCTGGGCCGGGCTCGGCCAGGTCGGCGCTGGCAAGCCGGTCGCCGGGATCGGCGAAGCCGTCGGGCGCTTTGCCCAGAAGAACGGCTATACGCTGGTGCGAAACCTCGCCAGCCACGGCATCGGCCGCTCGCTGCACGAGGAGCCGAAGGAGATCGCCACCTGGCCCGAGCGCTCCGAGCGCCGCGTCATGCAGAAGGGGCTGGTCTTCACCGTCGAGCCGTTCCTGTCGCTCGGCGCCGACTGGGCCGAGCATGCCGAGGGCGACCGCTGGACGCTCTATTCCGAACCGCGCGCGCCGACGGTCCAGTACGAGCACACCGTGGTCGCGACCGCCAACGGTCCGCTGGTGCTGACCTTGCCGGGCTGAGCATTCAGCCTGCGCCCCAGTCTTCATGCGCATGGCGAATGCGGACGACCAGCACATCGCCACCCGCTTCGACTCGATAGATGACGAGATGCGCCTTGAACGGGTAGATGCGCATCGGCGGGGACAGCTCCATCCGCTCTCGCGCGATGTGCGGATAGGCAGCGATCATATCGAAGATCGCGAACAATTCGTCATGGTATCGTCTGGCCTGCGTCGGGCCGAACAGGCGTATTCCCTGCTCGGCAATGCCGATGATGTCTTCTTTCGCTGCCAGCGATAGGCGAAAGCGCACTATCGATTGCCGGGCGGAGTGGCGACGCGCTGAAGGGCCGTAGCGAAGAGCGCGTCGCTCGAATCTGTGCTGATCCCGCTGCTCAGACCCTCGTCGACGAAGCGCTGCATCGCGGCGATCTTGTCGTTGCGCTCCTGATCGCGCCGGATCAGGTCGCGTACATAGTCGCTCGCATTGGCGTAGCGACCGGTTTCAGCCTGCGCCTCGACCCATTCCTTCATCGAGGCCGGCAGGGACACGTTCATCGTCGCCATATTGATCTCCGTAAAGATTAATATGGCAATCTTTGGCAAAGATTGTCAAATGTCACCGCAACGCCATATGCCGCGTCAGCCTGATCTCGATCCGGTCCCAGACGCGGCGGATGATCTCGGTCAGCACGAGATAGATCAGCGCCGCATAGAGATAGATCGACAGGTCGAAGGAGCGGGCGAAGGCGAGGCGCGTCGCGCCCATCAGGTCGAACAGCGTTACCAGCGAGGCGATGGCGCTCGCCTTGATCATCACGATCAGCTCGTTGCCGAGCGGGCGCAGCGCCAGGATCATCGCCTGCGGCAGGATCACCCGGCGCAAGGTCGCCCAGCGATGCAGGCCCAGCGCGAGTGCGCCCTCGAACTGCCCGCGCGGGATCGACTGGATCGCGCCGCGCAGGATCTCGGCCTGATAGGCGGCGGTGTTGATGGTGAAGGTGAAAAGCGCGCAATAGAACGGCTCGCGGAAGAACCACCACAGCCCGATATCCTGCCAGAATACCCGGAGCTGGCCGAAGCCGTAATAGACTAGGAAGAGCTGGCAGAGCAGCGGCGTGCCGCGGAAGAACGTGGTGTAGCCGTTGATCGCGATCTGCGCCCAGCGCGGCCCGTAGAGCCTGGCGATGGCGAGGCCGAGCGCCAGCACGAAGCCTAACGCGACCGAGAGCACGACCAGCTGGAATGTGATGCCGAGGCCGCTGGCCATGCGGCAGCCATAGTTCTGCAGGACCTCGCTGCCGATCAGATAGCCGGGATATTCGCACCAGGTCATCGCGTCGCTCCGCCGAAGGCGGCGAAGCCGCGATTGGTGCGTTGCTCGAGCTTGCCGATGCCCCAGGCCGAGACCAGCGAGAAGAAGAAATAGAGCATCATCGCCGTGCCGAAGAACAGGAACGGCTCCTTGGTCACGACATTGGCGCGCGTCGCGATGAACATGATGTCCTGCAGCGTGATCACCGAGATCAGCGAGGTCTCCTTCAGCAGCACCATCCAGTTGTTGCCGAGGCCGGGGAGGGCGACACGGATCAGCTGCGGGAAGACGACGAGCCGGAAGGCCTGCGCCTTCGACAGGCCGAGCGCCGCCGCAGCCTCGCGCTGGCCCTTCTGGATCGAGTTAAGCGCGCCGACCCAGACCTCGCTGGAGAAGGCGGCGAGCACCATGCCGAGCGCGACCATGCCGGCGACGAAGGGCGGGATCGAGAAGCCGCTCCAGACCTTCTGCAACAGCACCTGGATGCCGAAATAGATGATGTAGAGCGTGAGCAGCTCGGGCACGCCGCGGAAGACGGTGGTGTAGATCGTCGCCAGCGAGCGCAGCAGCATGCTGTCCGAGCGCTTCCACAGCGCGATGATCAGGCCGAGCGCCAGGCCGAAGGGCAGGGTCGCGAGCGCGACCGAGATTGTGTTGGCCGCGCCTTGCAGCAGGGCCCAGCCCCAGCCGCCTGGGCCGAAGCCGAGCAGTGCGAGTTTATCGAACATGGGAGGGCCGGCGCGCGAGGGACTGGAGCGTTTCCAGGCGAAGTGGCTACCGGTTCGCCGTCCGGAAACGCGACAATACAAGGAACTGGTGCAAGTCCGCGCTTCGAAGAAGAGTGGATTTGCGCCAGAACCCGCCGGCCTGGGCCGGCCGGCGGGCAGGCGTCAGCAGAAGTTAGATCACTCGTACTTGAACCACTTGTCCTCGAGCTTCTTCAGCGAGCCGTCGGCGACGGTCTCGGCGATCGCCTTGTTGACCAGGTCCTTCAGCGCGGTGTCGGCCTTGCGCACGGCGCCGGCGACGCCCGCGCCGTGGATCGCGTCGTCGCGCGTCACTTCGGCGATCTTCTTGCAGCAATCCTTTCCCTGGCCCTTGAGGAAGTCGGCGAGGGCGAGCGCGTCGGCGACGATATAGTCGAGGCGGCCGTTGAGCAGGTCGAGATTGGCCTCTTCCTGGGTCGGATAGAGGCGCGCGCTCGAGTCCTTATAGAACTTCTCGACATAGTTGGCGTGGATGGTCGAGCCCTGCGCGCCGATCGACTTGCCCTTCAGGGTGGCGGGCGAGATGTCGTTCGACTTCGTGGCCTTGGGACCGATCATCCAGATCGGCGTCTTGCTGTAAGGCGTGGTGAAGTCGACCTGCTTCTTTCGCTCCTCGGTGGCGTTCATGCCGGCGAGGATGATGTCGTACTTGTTCGCCTGCAGCGCCGGGATGATGCCGTCCCAATCCTGCACGACCCAGCTGCACTTCACCTTCATCTTCTCGCAGAGAAGGTTGCCGTAATCGATCTCGAAGCCTTCCAGCTCCTTCTTGGCGTTGAGGTTGTTGTAGGGCGGATAGGCGCCCTCCGTGCCGATTCGGATTTCCTTCCACTCCTTCGCCTGGGCGAGTGCGCCCGTAGCGCCGGCGACCGTGAGCGCCGCGGCTGCGACGAATTTTGCGAAACCTTTCATGGGACCTCCCCTTGGATCTGGCCGACCGGGCGTTTCGAGTTCCCGGATCGGCTTGTGCGCGACAGCTTGTGCGATCATCGGGGCGGGCCGCAAGTAGGCTCTTGCAGCTTTTCCGAGCGTGCCCGCACAAGGATCGTGCAAGGCAAGGCGCTGTTCTTGTTATGGAAACCGAACCGCAGCAGCCGTTTTCCCGCGCTCTTGCGCAGGTGGCCGCACACGGAATTTGTTGCAGCGCTCAGCGCGCCTGCTCGGCGAGGACGCTTTCGCAGCGCTCCAGCCCCCAGTCGAGCTCGTCCCGGCTGATCGTCAGCGGCGGCGCGAAGCGGATAGTGCGCTCATGCGTCTCCTTCGTCAGGACGCCGGCATCGGCGAGGCGGGCGACGATCTTTTTCGCATCACCGGCGCCGGGCGCGATCTCGACGCCGACCCAGAGGCCACGGCCGCGCACCTCGCTGGCAAGGCCCGCCGTCATCGCGGAGAGCCGCTGCTTCATATAGGCACCGAGCTCGGCCGAACGCTCGACCAGCTTCTCGTCTTCGATCACGCAAAGCGCCTCATGGCCGATCGCTGCGGCGAGCGCGTTGCCGCCGAAGGTCGAGCCGTGTGAGCCCGGCCCGAACAACTGCATCACCGCGCGCGAGGCCAGGAAGGCCGAGACAGGGTAGACCCCGCCGCCGAGTGCCTTGCCGACGATCAGCCCGTCCGGCTTCACGCCCTCGTGCTGATGCGCGAACCAATGGCCGGTGCGGCCGAGCCCGGACTGAATCTCGTCGAGGATCAGGAGGACGTTGTTGCGGTCGCAGAGCGCGCGCAGCGCCGTGAGATAGCCGTCCGGCGGCAGCACGATGCCGGCCTCGCCCTGGATTGGCTCGATCAGGATCGCGGCGGTGTTCGGCGTGATCGCGGCCTCGACAGCGGCCGCATCGCCGAAGGGCACGCTGATGAAGCCGGGCGCGAACGGGCCGAAGCCGTCGCGATAGCTCTCATCCGTGGAAAAACCGACGATCGTCGTCGTGCGGCCGTGGAAGTTGTTGTCGGCGACGATGATCTCGGCCTTGCCGTCGGCGATGCCCTTGACCTTGTGGCCCCAGCGCCTGGCGGCCTTGATCGCGGTCTCGACCGCTTCGGCGCCGGTGTTCATCGGCAGCGCCATCTCCTGGCCGGCGACGGCGCAGAGCTTGGCCAGGAAGGGGCCGAGCGGCTCGGTGTGGAAGGCGCGGCTGGTGACGGCGAGGCGCTTGGCCTGCTCGTTCAGCACCTTGAGGATGCGCGGATGGCCGTGGCCGAGACTGACGGCTGAATAGCCGCTCATCATATCGAGGCGCCTGACGCCGGCGACGTCGGTGAGCCAGACCCCTTCGCCATGGGAGAGCATGATCGGGAGGGGTGCGTAGTTCTGGGCGCAGACCTCGCGTTCGAGCACGATCGCATTCATGGCGGTTCTCCCTCGTTTCCCCGAGGGTAGGCCCGCTCAGGCGACGGAGCCGGCTGGAAGCGCCGGCTCCCGCAGCCGAATCTGTCGAGTTTGCGACAGATTCGGGCGACGGCGAGTGCTGCGGTCGCTGGGACAGATCAGGGCAGGGTTGTTCCGTTCTCCGCGAGCCAGGTGTCGTCCAGCCATTTTTCGGTCTTGCGATGGCCGGGCAACGTCACCCAGACGATGTCGCGCTCGAACACCATGACCTTGCGGTCGGCACCGACGATGACCCACATCCAGCGCCCATCGGCCCTGTTGCGCATCTTCACCTTCATGCCGGTGAGCGTGAGGTTTTCGGTCTTCCCGTTGCGCACGACGCGCAGTGGTTCATCATGCGGCTCGATCCAGCTGATCTCCTGCGCCGGCAGCAGTTCGGGCGCCGCCACGCGCAGAAAATCCATGGCGATGGCCCGGGTTTCCTCGCGCGACGGGAGCTGGCCACCGGCCAGGTCGAGATCCATGCGGGTAAAGCCCTTCAGGCGGCCATCTGCGGCGATCACCGTGCTGAAATGCTCGCCGCCGAGGACGGCGTTGCGGCCGTCGCTCCGCTGATAGCGGACAAGTTCGGCCCGCTCACCGTCGACCGCGACACGGCGCCGGGCCATCTCGGCATAGCCGGCCGGCATGAAGGCGCCGGCCGTCGCGGCGGCGGGTTGGACTGTGAGAGTTGCAGTCGTCACGGCGTTGCCTTTCTTCGGGTTCGTGAAGGCGAGGGCGGTGCTACCGGTAGGGGCTGGCTGGCAGACAAGGAGCGCGATCGCGCCGGCCAGCGGGATTGCGATGCGGCCGGGCGTCATGAGCGGACCTCGTTGCCGGAGGCGGCCACGCGATGCGCAGGAGGGGCGCTGGCGCGGCGTGCCAGCGGCATCACCAGATAGACCATGCCGAGCACCATGGGCGGGACGGCGAGGGCGGTGACGGACCAGATCGGCCAGCTGGCGGTCAGCGGCGCCAGGGCCAGCAGCAGGGCGTTGATCAGCAGATAGGCGCCGAGCATCAGCGTCCCCAGGAAGCGCAGACGGGCCAGAAGGGGATTTGGGGCAGGTGTGGGCATGGCGGTCTCCATAACGGAACGTTCCGTTTCGTTTTGTTTGATAGATACGGTCCGTATCGATATCAAGGCTTCTGCTGCAAGGTCCCGCTTGCAGCGCAAGGCTTGCCAGTCTGTGCCGACAGCGCTGTCGCGGGAGCAACGCAGAAGGGAAGGCAATATGAAGGCTGAAAAAGCCGCGACCCCGATCCGCCGCGCCTCGATCGGTGCGCGGCGCAATCCGGCCTCGCAGGCGGCGATCCTCGCTGCCGCCCGCGCGGTGCTGGCGGAGCAGGGCTATGCCGGCTTCTCGATCGACGCGGTCTCGCGCCGGGCCGGAGCCGGCAAGCCGACGATCTATCGCTGGTGGAAGAACCGCGCCGATCTGCTGATGGAGGTCTATGCGGCGGAGAAGGCGCGGATCCGGGCGGTGCCGACGGGCGATCTTGCCCGCGATCTCACCGAGCATACTAAGCAGCTCTGGGCTTTCTGGTGGGGCACACCGTCCGGGCGCACTTTCCGGGCGCTCCTCGCCGAGGCCCAGAGCGACCCCGATGCGCTTGCGGCGCTGCGCGAGAAATTTCTGCCGGAGCGCTTGCTGGATGTCCGCGGCCTCTTCGCCGCTGCCGCAGCGCGCGGCGATATTCCGACCGAGGAGATCGAGGCCAGGCTCGCGCTCTATATCGGCTTCAACTGGTTCTACGTGCTGACCGACCAGCTCGAGGCCGGTCAGGCCGCGATCCCGGTGGCGATGCGCCTGATCGCAGCGTCGTCTCGATCCTAAAGAGCGTGAGTCGTCCCGGGCGACCGCAGGGAGACCCGGGACCCATTCCGGAACCTCTTTCGGACAAGCTCAGGAATGGATCCCGGATGGGCGCGGCTGCGCCGCTTGTCCGGGACGACCTAGTTTGTTGGTCGGCGGGGAGGCGATATCAGGCCGCCGCCTGCCGACGTCCCCGCGCATCCCAAGCTGTCACCAGCCAGATCGCGAAGCCCGCCAGTGCAAGGCCGGCGCCGACCCAGCCGGTCGAGGTCCAGCCATAGCCGGCGGCGATCGCCATGCCGCCGAGCCAGGGGCCGAGCGCATTGGCGGTGTTGAAGGCGCTGTGGTTCAGCGCCGCGGCCAGCGTCTGCGCATCCTGCGCGACATCCATCAGCCTGGTTTGCAGGGGCGTGCCGAGTCCGCCGCCGCAGCCGATCATGAAGGCGACTGCCGAGATCGCCCAGATATTGCCGGCGGCGAAGGGATAGAGCGCCAGCGAGCCGGCGGTCCAGATCAGGATGATCGCGATCGAGGCCATCGGCATCCGGTCCGCCAGCCAGGCGGCGGCGAGCGTGCCGATGGTCAGGCCGAGGCCGAAAATCGCCAGCACCAACGGCACCATCGTCGGCGCGACCTGCGTCACCTCGATCAGCGTCGAGGCGATGTAGGTGTAGACCGCGAACAAGCCGCCGAAGCCGACCGCGCCGATCGCCAGCGTCAGCCAGACCTGGCGATGGCGCAGCGCGCCGAGCTCGCGCAGGGCGCTGGCGCCGGGCTGTGGCCTGTCCTTCGGCGCAAACAGCGCGATCAGGACCACCGTCGTAAGCGCCAGCGCCGCGACGACGCCGAAACCCCAGCGCCAGCCGAGCGCCTGGCCGAGCCAGTTCGCCAGCGGCACGCCGAGGATCGTCGCGATCGTCAGGCCGAGCATCACCCGCGCCACGGCGAGTGCGCGCCGGTTCGCCGGCACCAGCGAGGCGGCGACCAGCGCCGCGACGCCGAAATAGGCGCCGTGCGGCAGGCCGCTGAGGAAGCGGAACAGCAGCATCCAGCTATAGCTTGGAGCGAGCGCCGAGAGCCCATTGCCGAGGGCGAAGGCGGCCATCAGTCCAATCAGCAACGTGCGGCGCGACAGCTTCGTCGCCAGCACGGCGATGATCGGGGCGCCGACGACCACACCGGCGGCATAGGCGCTGATCACATGCCCGCCCGTCGGCTCGTCGATCCCCAGTCCCACCGAGAAATAGGGCAGCAGGCTCATCACTGCGAACTCGGCCGTGCCGATGGCAAAGCCGCCCATCGCCAGGGCGAACAGGATGAGGCCGACACGCGGCGCGGCGGTGGAGCGGGCAGGGCGCGCGAACGCGTCTCCCGTGCTCGAGAGGCTCATGACGATGGTCCGGAGATGGATTGTTTTATGGCGCCGCGCGATGGCGCGCATTGCACTGCAGCATATGGCTCAGGTCATGCGTGAAGCGCAAGCGCTTGTTGCTTCAACACGATGTGAGGGCGGTGGCCATGCTGACTGCGCATAGCGCTGCGCTACTCCTCCAGCAGCGGGTAGCCCTCGAAATCCTTCAGCGCCTTGAGCGCGAACGTGGTCGCGATCCGGGCGATGCCGAGCTGGTTGTCGGCGAGCCAGGCGCCGGTCAGTTCCTCATAGGCGGCGAGCGAGGGTGCGACGATGCGGGCGAGATAGTCGGCCTCGCCGCTGATCACCAAAAGCTCGACGACATCCGGGCAGGCGCGCAGCACCTTCTCGACCCGCTCGCGCCGGCCGACCGAATGATCGCGCAGCGAGATCTGCGCGAAGGCGATGATGGCGTGGCCGGCGAGCTCGGGCGACAGCCTTGCGCCATAGCCGGCGATCAGCCCGGAGGTCTCCAGCCGGCGCATTCGCTCCAGGCAGGGCCGGGCCGAGAGCCCGACCCGTTCCGACAGGGCCTGGTTGGTGATCCGGCCCTCTGTCCGCAGGATCGCGATGATCTGGCGATCGATCGCGTCGAGCTGGAGCGCCTTTCGCTTCACGGCCTGCCCTTGCCGGCGGCACGGGCCTCGGCGATCAGGCAGAGCTCGAGGAACAGCACCTGCGCTGCGCATTGCGCCGTATTGCTGGTCGCATCATATTGCGGAGCGACCTCGACCACGTCGGCGGCGACGATGTTCTGCCCCTTCAGGCCGCGCAGGATGGCGAGCGCCTCGCGCGGGGTCAGGCCGCCGACCTCGGGCGTGCCGGTGCCCGGCGCGAAGGCGGGATCGAGCGAATCGACGTCGAAGGAGACATAGGTCGGCCCGTCACCGATCACGGCGAGCGCCTTGGCGATGACGGCGTCGAGACCCATGCTGTCGACCTCGTCGGCATGGATCACGGTCATGCCGGACTCGTAGGAGAACTCCCAGAGATATTCGGCGCCGCCGCGGATGCCGATCTGGATGACGCGCTCGGGGTCGAGCACGCCGTCGAGCACCGCCTGGCGGAACGGCCCGCCATGGTGGAATTTCGAGCCCTCATAGGGTCCGGACGTGTCGCAATGCGCGTCGATATGGACCATGCCGACCGGGCGCTTCTCGCCGACGGCCTTCAGGATCGGATAGGTGATCGAATGGTCGCCGCCGACGCCGAGCGTCGAGACGCCGGCCTTCACGATCTGCTTGAAGGTCGCCTCGATGTCCTCATGGCAGCTCTCGAGCGAATAGCGCGAGCGGAACGGCACGTCGCCGATATCGGCCGCCTTGATCTGGTTGAACGGCGCGGTGCCGTTGACATGGTCCATCGGCCCCATCCGCTCGACGGCGCGCACTGCGCGCGGGCCGAGGCGCGTGCCGGCCCGGTTGGTGACGCCGAGATCCATCGGCAGGCCGATGATCGCGACGTCGAGCCCGCCGAGATCGGGCTTGCTCAAGGCGTCCGGCCGATAGGGTGCGTTGATGAAGGTCGCCACATCGGAGAACGGCCATTTGCGCCGGTCGCCCTGGAACTGGCCGGCGGCGACCTTGGCGAAGCGGGGATCATGGATGTCGGCGCCGCTCGCTCCGGCATAGCGCGCCCTGAGTTTTGCGAGTTTATCCTGGTCCATCGCTTGGTCCCCGAGGTTTGAGCCAGCCGCGATAATGCGCCAGCAGGCCGAAGAAGGGCAAAGTGAGCTTGACGTCGAACCGGAAGCGGCCATCGGCGTCAACCGTCTCGCGCGCCTCGGCCGATGGCATGAGAAAGCGCGGCAAGGGCAAGCCGAAGACGCGCCAGCCCGCGATCGGCAGCACAAGGCCGTCGTGGTTTCCCACCGCCGCGAGGGTGAAGGAGAACGCGCCGAAGGCTTCCCGCAATTCGCCGTTGCGATCAACGCTCAGGCGCGACTGGAAGCGCTGGCCGGCGAAGTTGCGTGTCCAGATCTCGCAATTCTCGTCGAGCGAATCGCCTCTGCTGACGCTGACCGTAACCGGCAGCTCCGTCCCGGCGGCAGGCAGGCCGAAGACCCTACAGATCAAGCCGATCCCCGCCCCGTTTCCGCGCGTGACTTCGGCCCGGCCCTGCCAGACCGGCTCGGCATCGTTGGCGTGGAACGCCCGGATTGCCGCGGGCATCATCGCGACCGCCTGCGCTCCCAGCACGGTCTCGAACAGGGCAGGACCGATAGCGCGCTCGTCCTGGCTGGTGCTGATCGCGTAAGGCGTCATCTCGGCCTCGATCATGGCGAGATCGAGCGCCTCTGCGGCTGAGCGCGCGCCCGGGGCGATCGCATCCGCGAGCATGGCGCGCACCGCCGCAGCCGCCGCCAGCGTCGGCACTTGCGGGCCGTCATCGTTCTCGGCCAGCAGCGACCAATAGGCCCGGCGTGGCCGCCCCTTGCCGTCGATGCCGCTGATCGCGACCCTCATGCCGCCGCGATCCGAGGTCCAGAGGCGTGTGATCCTGCGGGCCTTCACGAGATAGGGCACGAGCGGCGCAAGATCCCTGACCCAGCCGCGGCGCCGCAGCCAGGCGAGCAGCGCCAACCCCCATTGCTCGATGCCGGCTTCCAGTCCGGCCGCAAAGCTGACGCGCGAGCGTATGGCGAGGGCGGGGCCAAGCGTCTCAGCGTCGACCGTCTCGACCGGCGCGACCCGTCGCGGTCCGAGCCCCGGCATGTCGATGACCTCGCCGGTCTCCCAGCCGGACGTCGTCTGCAATTTGCCTTCGCGCCAGACCGGCACCGGCTTGCCGGCATAGCTCAGGACCGCAGCGATGACCGCCGGCCCGACTTCGCTGCGTCCGCCCGGCGTGATCGCGATGTCGATGCTGTCGAGCCGCTGCCAGCCTTCGCTCAGCTCCCGCGCCGCGGCGGCCGAGAGCGCCGGCGTCGAGCTGGCGCCGGCGAGCGCGACCAAGCCGCGCTGCTTGGCGAGCGCGTCGAGCTGTGGGCCGTAGCCGCTGAGATAGCTGCGCGCATCGGCGAGGTCGACGACGTGGGCGCCGAGCAGCAGCGCCGCGGTGGGAACTTCATAGCCCTGCTGCTGGAACGGCCCGGAGGCGTCGATCACCAGCCAGGGCTTCAGCGCGGCGAGCGAGGCGACGAGCTCCCTGTCGCGGTCGAGCCCCGCGCCGCTGACCGGCACACTCGCCTCGGTCGCCAGTCCCTGCGCCAGCGCCTCGGCCTTGTCGGCGCTGCGCGAGGTCAGCACGAGCTCTATTCCGGCCATGCGCGCGAGATGGCGCGCCAGCCGCCGGCCGAAGACGCCGGTCGCGCCAATCAGGACGACGCGCTTCACGGAGCGTCCGGCAAGGTGAAACGGTGGCGCGTCGCCGGATCGGGCATCTCGCAGGAGGTTTTCTGGCCGAAGAGCCGGTAGCGATTGCGCGCGACGCGATCGTAAAGCCAGTCGCGCCAGCGCTTCGGCAGCGCGCGGCCGAGCAGCAGTAGGCGCACCGGCCCGTTCAGATGGCGAGCGAGCGCCAGAACGCCCTCGGACTTCGCCAGCGCCAGCCCGTTCTCGATGAAGAGGAAGCTGTCCGGCTCGTCAGGGTCGATGCCGTGCGCCTGCGCGAGCGAGCGCCCTTCCTGCGACTGGATCGCGACGAAGCGAATGTCGTGGTCGCGCTCATGCCGCAGCGTGTAGCGCACGCCGCCTGAGCAGAGAACGCAGACGCCGTCATAGAGCCAGATCGGGGCGGGGATGCTGGTCATCGGGCCTCTTTACGGGAGAGGTTGACCGGGCGGAGAAAAAGTTTCATGCGCTTCCTGCGCAGCGGTGCCATGCTCTGCGTGCAATTGTCGAGCGACCTGAGACAGTTGACGATCTTGCAACGATTGGGGGGAGTGCTGCGCAAATCTTGTGCAAGTATAGATTCGAAGCGAGCCGACTAACCGTGGGTCAACCCGGGCCGCCGCTTCCGATCACCGCTGCATAACACCAAGGTCGTCCTACAAATGTCGCCTGCGCTGGTGCTATTGCTGCCGGGGCGCGGCGATGAACGTCGAAACGAGGAGATGCCCCATATGAAGCGTCGTCAATTCCTGCAGGTCGCTGGTACCGGTGCGGCAGTGTCCGCTGTCGCCATGCCGGCTGTCGCGCAGTCCAATCCCGAGGTGAAGTGGCGCCTGGCGTCGAGCTTCCCGAAATCGCTCGACACGATCTATGGCGGCGCCGAGGTCATGGCCAAGATGGTCTCGGAGCTGACCGACGGCAAGTTCCAGATCCAGGTCTTCGCCGCCGGCGAGATCGTGCCGGCCCTGCAGGCGGCCGACGCGGTCAGCAACAACACCGTCGAGATGTGCCACACCGTCTCGTATTACTATGTCGGCAAGGATCCGACCTTCGCGGTCGCGGCTTCGGTGCCGTTCGGCCTCAACGCCCGCCAGCAGAACGCCTGGCTCTTCCAGGGCGGCGGAAACGAGCTGTTCAACGAATTCTACAAGAAGTTCAACATCTACGGGCTGCCCTGCGGCAACACCGGCGCCCAGATGGGCGGCTGGTTCCGCAAGGAGATCAAGAGCGTCGCCGACATCAACGGCCTGAAGATGCGTATCGGCGGCATCGCCGGCTCGGTCCTGCAGAAGCTCGGCCTCGTGCCGCAGCAGATCGGCGGCGGCGACATCTATCCCGCGCTGGAGAAGGGCACGATCGACGGCGCCGAGTGGGTCGGCCCCTATGACGACGAGAAGCTCGGCTTCGCCAAGGTCGCGCCCTACTACTATTATCCGGGTTTCTGGGAGGGCGGCCCCTGCGTCCACGCCTTCGTCAACCTGGAGAAGTGGAACGCGCTGCCGAAGGCCTACCAGGCTGCGCTGACCGCCGCCTGCACCTATGCCAACACCCAGATGGCGGCGAAGTACGACGTGCAGAACCCGGCCGCGCTGAAGCGTCTCGTCGGCGCCGGCACCCAGCTGCGTCCGTTCCCGCAGGACGTGATGGAAGCGTCGCTCAAGGCCTCGAACGAGCTCTATGCCGAGATCTCGGCCAAGAACGCCGACTTCAAGAAGGCGATCGACTCGATGGTCGCCTTCCGCGGCGACCAGTACCTCTGGTGGCAGGTTGCGGAGCTGACCTTCGATATCTTCCAGGTCCGCAACCGCGGGAAGTAACGATCGCCGTCAGCGGCGACGGAACGAAGCCCGGCCGAACGGCCGGGCTTTTTTTGAGCGATGTGGTGCGACAATACCAAGATGGGTTAGACCAAATACCTATGCGAAAACCGCATGGGCGCTATGTCGCACGCTTGCGCTCGCGGTTGAGATGCCCTTTCCTGACGCCCTTGGGCGCGAACCGGAAACACCGGCGCGCCTTGCACGCTCTGGGAGGAGCTCTTCACGATGAAGCGTCGTCAGTTTCTGAAGGTCGCCGGTGCCGGCGGCGCCGCGAGCGTCATTGCGGCTCCGGCCATTGCGCAGTCCATGCCCGAGGTGAAGTGGCGCGTCACCTCCTCGTTCCCGAAATCGCTGGACACGATCTACGGCGCTTCGGAAGTGCTGGCCAAGGCGGTTTCCGAGGCGACCGACGGCAAGTTCCAGATCCAGGTCTTCGCCGCAGGCGAGATCGTGCCGGCGCTGCAGGCGGCCGACGCCGTGACCAACGGCACGGTCGAGATGTGCCACACCGCTTCGTATTATTACGTCGGCAAGGACCCGACCTTCGCCTTTGGCACCGCCGTGCCTTTCGGTCTCAACGCCCGCCAGCAGAACGCCTGGTTCTATCATGCCGGTGGCATGGACCTGCTCAACGAGTTCTACAAGAAGTACAACATCTACGCGCTGCCCGGCGGCAATACCGGCTGCCAGATGGGCGGCTGGTTCCGCAAGGAGATCAAGACGGTCGCCGACCTGCAGGGCCTGAAGATGCGCATCGGCGGTTTCGCCGGGCAGGTGATGAGCAAGCTCGGCGTCGTGCCGCAGCAGATAGGCGGCGGCGACATCTATCCGGCGCTGGAGAAGGGCACCATCGACGCGGCCGAATGGGTCGGCCCCGCCGATGACGAGAAGCTCGGCTTCAACAAGGTCGCGCCGTATTACTACTATCCCGGCTGGTGGGAAGGGGGCGCCTCGCTGCATTTCTTCATGAACACGGCGAAATGGGAGGCCCTGCCGAAGGTCTACAAGTCGATCCTGACCACGGCCGCCGGCCTCGCCAATATCGACATGCAGGCGAAATACGATGCGCGTAATCCGGCGGCGCTGAAGCGCCTGGTCGGCGGCGGCGCGCAATTGCGGCCGTTCTCGCAGGAGATCCTCGAGGCCTGCCTCAAGGCGTCCAAGGAGGTCTATGCCGAGACCAGCGCCAAGAATCCCGACTTCAAGAAGATCTACGACGCGATGTCGGCCTTCCGCGGCGATGAATATCTCTGGTTCCAGATCGCGGAATACACCTACGACAACTTCCTGATCCGCGCCCGTGCGGGCAACATGCTCTGAGAAGAGGGCGTTCTGCCGGTTCGCCGGCCAACTTTGGAATCCCCGGCCGTGAGGCCGGGGATTTTTGATTCAGACGCTGCCGGCGCGCTCGATCACCAGGACACGCGCCGGGCCAACGGGGTGGGCGACATGGGCGTCGCCGTCCTGCGCATGGAAGATGTCGCCGCGCACGAGCCGCTGCACGGCTTCGACACCCTCGGCGCGGGTGTGCATGTCGACCTCGCCGTCGAGGACGACGAAGACCTCGGGGCCGTCATTCACGTGCCATTTGTAGGGCTGGTCGGTCCAGTGCAGCCGGATGGTGGCGTCGTCGATGCGCTCGATGTCGAGCGCCTCCCAGGCGCGGCTGCCAGTGAAGTCCTGCGGCTTGATCGTCCTCATTCCCGTTTCTCCAGATTGGAAGAGGCCTGGAATCTTCACCGGCGGCGGCGCCCATGCCATAGGCAAGATGCCGGCGATGCCTGCGATCGGCGGTTTCTGGAGGGATCTCGCTTGCGAAACGACGGTGAGCTCGACGCCATCGACCGGAAGCTGCTCGCGCTGCTCCAGGCCGATGCGCGCGCCTCCTTCACGGCGTTGGCGCGCGAGGCCGGGCTCTCGCGCACCGCGATCCAGGAGCGCATGGCGAGGCTCGAGCGCGAGGGCGTCATCCTCGGTTACGGCGTCAGGCTCGCCGACAGGCCAAAGGCGCCGGCCACGCGGGCAATCCTGTCCTTGCACATTCGCACGCGCCCCTGCGCGGCCGTGCTCGATCGCTTCAGGCACTGGCCGGAGATCGTCGCCTGCTATTCGCTGGCCGGTCCCGTCGACGCGATGCTGGTGGTCGAAACAGAGGACGCGCCGTCCCTGTCCCGACTGGTCGACAGGCTGAGCGCCGTGCCCGGCGTCGGTGAGATCGCGACGGCGCCGATCCTGGCGGAGAGCGCCAGGGCCGGCTGAGCCGCGGCTGCCCTAGCCCGGCCTTGTTCGAAGCGCTATCCTGCCGATCTCCGCAAATCGGGGCACTCATGAAGCTGCCACTCGCCATCATCGTCGCCACGCTGGCCCTGCCAGGGCTCGCTGCCGCCCAGTCGATCGGCGAGCCGCTTCCCGGCCGTGGACCGGTCAAGGCCAAGCCAGCTGCCGCGCGTCCTGCGCCGGCGCAGGCGACACGCCCCTGCCCGGAATATGGGCCGGGCTTCGTTCGCGTCGAGGGCTCCTCGGCTTGCGTCCGCGTCGGCGGCGGTGTCCGCGTCGAGTTCGGCAAGACGTCCGGCCGTCGCGACTATGGCTCTGGCGCCGGTGCGATGCTGTATGGCGAGGCGCGCGGTCAGACCTCGGCCGGCGAGGTCCGCGCCGTGATCAGCGGCCGGGGCAGGCTTGACAACAACCTGAATAATGGATGGCAGCGCTGGTGAGGTCAGCGTCATTCTCGGGCTGAACGAAGCGCAGACCCGAGAATCTCCTGACGAGAAGGTGCCTATAGGCGCCTCTTCCGGCCTGCGATGCTCAGGACAAGCCCGAGCATGACCGGTGAAAAGAACAAAGCCCCGGATCGCCGATCCGGGGCTTCATCGTTTCAGGGCGCCACCTTACTGGAGGTTCAGCGTCGGCGGGGCGTTGAGGTCGAGCCCCGGCAGCCCGCCGCCGGAGCCGCCCAGGCCCGGAATGCTGATGCTGTCGAGCTGCTTGTTGATCTGCTGCTGGTCGAGCTGCACGCCGGAGCTCTTGTAGTGCATCACCATCTGCGGGAAGAGCACGACGAGCGCGACCATGATGCACTGGATCACCACGAAGGGCACCGCGCCCCAGTAGATCTGCCCGGTCGTCACCGGCTCCATCATCTTGCCGGTGATCTTGTCCTTGTAGGCATTCTTCGGCGCCACCGAGCGCAGGAAGAACAAGGCAAAGCCGAAGGGCGGGTGCATGAACGAGGTCTGCATGTTCACGCCGAGGATGATGCCGAACCAGATCAGGTCGATGCCGAGCTTCTCCGCCGCCGGGCCGAGCAGCGGCACGATGATGAAGGCGAGCTCGAAGAAGTCGAGGAAGAAGGCGAGCAGGAACACCATCACGTTGACGACGATCAGGAAGCCTGTCGCGCCGCCAGGCAGCCCGACGAGCAGATGCTCGACCCAGACATGGCCGTTCACCCCGTAGAAGGTCAGCGAGAACACGCGCGCGCCGACCAGGATGAACAGCACGAAGGCCGAGAGCTTGGCCGTTGATTCCGTCGCCTGGCGCAGCAGATCGAAGGTCATGCGCTTCTTGCTCAGAGCGAGCAGGATCGCGCCGGTGGCGCCCATCGCGCCGCCCTCGGTCGGCGTCGCGACGCCGATGAAGATCGTGCCCAGCACCAGGAAGATCAGCGCCAGCGGCGGCACCATCACGAAGATCACCTGCTCGGTCATGCGCGACAGCAGGTTGAGCTTCAGGAGCTTGTTGAGCAGCGCGATCACGAAGGCGACCGCGACGGCGATCGACATGGTCAGGATGACGAAGTCCGCGCCGGCGCCGACCTTGGTGAAGAATTTCATATAGGCGATGGCGAGCGCGAAGGCGATGATCGTCACCACCAGCAGCGAGAAGCGGCGGGTCTGCCCGTCGGCGTCGCGCAGTGTCTGCGCCTCGGGCGGCAGGCCGGGCGCGCGTTTCGGCCACACCATCGTGACCAGGAAGACGTAGCCGGCATAGAGGCCCGAGAGCACGAGGCCTGGGATGAAGGCGCCCTCGTACATGTCGCCGACCGAGCGGCCGAGCTGGTCGGCGAGCACGATCAGCACCAGCGAAGGCGGGATGATCTGCGCCAGCGTGCCCGAGGCGGCGATCACGCCCGTCGCGAGGCGCCGGTCATAGCCGTAGCGCAGCATGATCGGCAGCGAGATCAGGCCCATCGAGATGACGGAGGCGGCGACGACGCCGGTGGTGGCGGCGAGCAGCGCGCCGACGAAGATCACCGCATAGGCGAGGCCGCCGCGGATCGGCCCGAAGAGCTGGCCGATCGTGTCGAGCAGGTCCTCGGCCATGCCCGAGCGTTCCAGCACCAGCCCCATGAAGGTGAAGAATGGGATCGCCAGCAGCACGTCGTTGTTCATCGTGCCGTAGATGCGCTCGGGCAGGGCCTGGAGGAAGTTCTCCTGGAACATGCCGAGCTCGATGCCGACCACCGCGAAGAACAGGCCGTTGGCGGCGAGCGCGAAGGCGACGGGATAGCCGAGCAGCAGGAAGAACACGAGCGCGACGAACATCACCGGCGCCATGTTGGTGCGCAGGAAGTCGCCGATCCCCGCGGCGTGGGCGTCGCCGGTGTGCAGGCTAAGGAAGGCGACGAGCGTGAGCGTGAGCAGCAGCGCGGCGGCGCGGACGGAACGGGCTAGGATCATGGAACGGGTCCGGGAAACGGCGGCTTGGCTCACGGGGCGAGGCCCTCGGCCCGGGCCTGCTCGAGCAGGCGCTGGGCCTCGGCTTCGGCGGCGGCGGCATGGCCGCGCAGCGTCTCGTCGTCGTCGAGCTTGCCGCGCATGATGGCGATCTGCTTGATCACCTCAGAGATGCCCTGCAGCAGCAGGAGGAAAAAGCCGATGATCACCAGCCCCTTGGCGGGCCATTGCGGCAGGCCGCCGGCCGAGAGCGACTGCTCGTTGACCTGATAGGAGCGCATGAAGAACGGGCCGGAGTGGTAGACGATCAGCGCGCAGAACGGCAGCAGGAAGAAGAGATGGCCGATCAGGTCGATCCATTGCTGCACGCGCTTGGGCAGCAGATTGTTCACGATGTCGATGCGGATATGCTCCTTCACCTGCAGCGTCCACGAGGCGCACAGCAGGAAGACCGCGCCGAACAGCACCCATTGCAGCTCGAGCCAGGAATTCGAGGAGACGTTGAACAGCTTTCGGACGATGGCATTGACGGCCGAGACGATGACGGCAACGAGAATCAGCCACGCGACGGATCGACCGATCTTGCGGTTCAGGCTGTCGATCGCGCGGCTCAAAGCGAGGGGTCCTTCCACCTCAGTCCTCCCTGACCTCGTGGATTGCGGCCGCATCATGCGGTTTGCGAAGGGCGGTTATACGATTGCTACATGCCGTACAACATTGCGCCGCGCAAGGCGCTGTGGATCAGTCCTTTCGCCGACGCGGCTCCGCGCGCAATGCGAGCAAAGCGGCGACCAGCATCAGCCACATCATCGCCATTAGCGCCGGTGGCCAATGCGCCACCAGCGCGCTGATCAGGGCGGCCGCGATTGCGCCGGAGCCGAGCTGGATCGCGCCCGCGAGACCGGCGGCCGAGCCGGCGAGCTCGGGCCGCGCCGAAAGCGCCGCGGCGGTGGCTCCCGGCAGGGTCAAGCCGTTGCCGACCGCGCTGATGGCGAGCGGCAGGAACAGGGTGAGCGGCGTCCACCAGGGTGTCAGCGCGATTGCCAAAGCCGCCGTGATTGCCACGAACGAGATGATCAGGCCGATCCAGGCCATCCGCGCGGTCCCGTGCCGGAGCACCAATCGGGACATCGCGAAATTGCCCACCATGTAGCCGAAGGCGTTGAGGATGAAATAGGCGCCATAGACGTCGGAGCCGCGCCCCATCGTCTCGACCACGATGAACGGGGCCGCGGCGATGAAGGCGAAGAAGGCGGCCGAGGTCATCGCCAGCGCGATCACATTGCGGATGAAGCTGCGGTCGCGCGCCAGATCCGGAAAGGCCCGGAAGATGCCGATGAGCGAGGTCCGCATGCCGACATTCGGCGCCGTCTCGGGCAGGCGCAGCTGGACCATCACCAGGACGATCGCGGCCGTAGCGGTCATCGACCAGAAGATCATGCGCCAGCCGAAGCTGGTCTCGATATGGCCGCCGAGATAGGGCATGATCATCGGCGCCACGACCATCACCATCGTCACGGTCGCGATCTGCCGTGCCGCCTGGTCGCGGCCTGCCGTGTCGCGGATGATCGCCCGCGCCAGGGCGAAGGTCGTGCCCGCCCCGGCGCCTTCGAGGATCCGGGCGAGCAGCAGGGCGCCCGTGGTTTCCGCCAGCGCGCCGAGCACCGAGCCGACCATGAACACGGCTGTGCCGGCGAGCACGCAGGGACGGCGCCCGAAGCGGTCGGAGAGCGGGCCGACGACGAGCTGCGTCAGCGCGACCGCCACCAGGAACAGCGTCAGCGTCAGCTGGATGGTCGCGTAGCTGGTGGAAAAATTGCGGGCGAGCGCCGGCGTGGCCGGGGCCAACATGTTGAGCGCGATCGGCTGCAGCGTCGAGATCGCGACGAGCACCGTGAGGGACGGTTTTGCCGTCATAGCGGCTTGTCGCCCTCCGGCTTCAATTGCGAATCGTGGCGGATACGTTGGCGGTGCAGAGTGTAGAGACCGCTGCCGACGATCAGGGCGATGCCGGCCAGGGCGATGCGGTCCGGCGTCTCGCCCCAGACCAGCCAACCGATCAGGACCGCGATCGGGACGACGGAGTAGCGATAACCCGCGACGATGCCGACATCGGTGTTGCGGAAGGCGCTGATGATGCAGAAGCCGCCCGCTGTCACCAGCAGCGCGGCGAGGCCGAGATAGAGCAGCTCGATCCGCCAGGGCGACTGCCAGGTTTCGAACATGCCCAGGCCGAGGCTGAGTGCGCCGACGATCACCGTCGAGGTCAGGGAAACGACAGTCGACGGGATGTCGCTGCTGATAAAGCGGGTTGTCAGATCGCGGATGGCGACGAGACCGGCGCCGGCGAGCGCGATCAGTGCGGCTGCGCTGAAGCCGTCAGTGCTCGGGCGCATCACGATCAGGACACCAATGAAGCCGACCATCAGCGCCATCGTCCGGCGCCAGCCGACCGTTTCAGTCCGCAGCAGCACCGCCAGCAGGACGATGAGCAAAGGCGAGGCCATCACGATCGCGGTGATGTTGGCGAGCGGCAGCAGGCCGAGGGCCCAGATGAACGTCAGCGCACACAACGCCTCGACGATCCCGCGTCCCAGCACCAATGGCCTCAGCCCGAGCGGCAGCTTGCGCATGTCGCCCATCATTGCGACCGTGATGATGCCCACGACAATGGCGAAGGCGGTGCGCAGCGCCACCGCCTGTCCGGTGGGGAAGGCTTCGCGGGCGAGCTTCATCAGGGCGTCGTTGCAGCAGAAGAGCGACATCGCCGTTGTCATGGCGATGATTCCGCGGCGGTTCTGGGCGGCGGTGGCCAAGGTGTTTCCTGTCGAGCCCGAACAGGCTCAGGCGTCGAAGCGGGAAAGGGAGAAGGCGGAGAGATCGAAGGCGCTGCGGCCGCTGGTCGAGAGATCGGCCAGGATCTCGCCGATCGCGCTCGCGAACTTGAAGCCGTGGCCGGAGCAGGCCGAAGCGAACACCGCCTGCGGTACGCCGGGCACGGCGTCGATGACGAAGTCCTCGTCGGGCGAGACTGTATAGACGCAGCCCTTCACCGTCAGTGGCTCGCCATTGGCGTCGGGCAGATAGCGCGCCAGGCATTCGCGGATCAGCCTGACCTGGTTCGGACTCGGCGTCCGGTCCGGCTGGCGTGGGTCCATCGGCTCGCGTGCGAAATGCGGCCCGCCGAGCTTGAAGCCGGGGTGCTCGTAGAGCGGGAAGCCGTAGAAGGTGCCTTCCTCGGCGCTGAGGATGAACACCGGGAAGGCGCCCTCCCGGAACAGCTCGGGGCGGCGCATGGTGAACCAGCCGATCGCCTGGCGCACCGTCGTCATCGGGCGCGCGAGCTGCGGCACCGCGTCGGCGATCCAGCCGCCGGAGGTGATCACCAGGCGCCCGGCCGAATAGGTCGTCCGTTCGGTCCGCACGGTGACGCCGCCATCGGCGGTCGGCTGCCAGTCGAGCATCGGCTCGCCGGTGCGGATATCGGCGCCCTTCGACTGCGCCAGCCCCACATGGGCGTAGATCGCCTTCTCCGAGGCGACGAAGCCGCCGCCCGGCTGCCAGAGGCCGAGATAACCATCTGGCACATGAAAGGCGGGGAAGCGGCGCATGATCTCGTCGCGGCCGAGCATTTCGTGCTCGAGACCATGGTCGAGGCAGGATTGCAGCGAGGACTCGACCGGGCCGAGGCCTTCCGGCGCAAGATCGAGCGAACCGGTGACATGCAGCAGCTTCAGCCCGGCGTCGTCCCCGGTCTCCTGCCAGAGCTGGTGCGCCCGCTTGACGATCGGCACATAGTGCGAGCCCTCGAAATAGGCGAGGCGGATGATCCGCGTCAGCCCGTGCGAGGAGCCCATGGCATGGCCGAGATCGAAGCGCTCGAGGCCGAGCACCCTGAGCCCGCGCTTCGCCAGGTGCCAGCAGGCGGCCGAGCCCATCGCGCCGACGCCGACGACGATCACGTCATATTGCGAGGAGCTCATCGAGGGTCCCTGAGGCAGCCGGCTTCACCCGCCGGTCGACATCTGCCTACAATCTAGGCGCGCAGGCAATCGTGGTCCATCCCGCGCAATGGATGAGCGCATCTGCACGCGGGGCAGGGGTGGTGCCCGGCGCGCCGGAAAATCGGGCCTTGCGCTGGTCGCCGCAGCTTTTTGTTAACCTTGCCGGGCGCATGCTCCGTTATCCTGTCTCGCCTCGGGAATGCCTATGCTTGCTCGCTCCGTCTGGCGCCTGTTGGGCCGCGCCGGCCCCGCTGCCGCGCCGGCTGCGTCGCAGGCCGCAGCGGCGCCTCCGCCGCCTGCGACACCCGCCGAGACGTCGATCAGCGAGGCGATCAACGAGCTGGAGAGCGACGTCGTCGCCGCGATGCGGCGCCTCAATGACGGACTTGACCAAGCCGAGCACTGCTCCGAGCGTTCGGAAATCCGCTCCCGCGAGATCCGCGGCGGGATGGCCGAATTGCGCGAGGCAGCCCTCCAGGCGAGCGAGAATTCGTCCGCGCTGGCCACCGCGACCCTGCAGGTGTCGGAGGCCGCCGAGCGGGTCGGTGCCGCCATGTTCGGTGCACGCGACATGCTCGACAACGCCGCCGAGCGTGCCGCCGAGGCGACGGCGATGATCAACGGGCTCGCGGTTGCGACCAGCGAGATCCGCTCGATCGTCGACGCCATCGCCGAGATCGCCCGCCAGACCAATCTGCTCGCCCTCAACGCCACGATCGAGGCCGCCCGTGCCGGCGAGGCCGGCAAGGGCTTCGGCGTCGTGGCGCAGGAGGTGAAGTCGCTTTCCCTCGGGGTGCGCGATGCGGTCGACCATATCCGCAGCCAGGTCGACCGGCTGAACCAGACCGCTCAGGGCTCCGCCGCCGTGGTCACCGACGCCTTCCGCCTGGTCGGGGAGGTCAATCCGGTGATGGCGACCGTCGGCGAGGCCTCGCAGGAACAGGCGGCAGCCGCGGCCGAACTGTCGCGCAGCGCCGAGGCGACCGCCCGCTTCATCGATACGGTGCGCGACCGCGTCGGCGAGGTCGACCGCGTCGCGCTCGCTGCCGCGCAGGAGAACATCGACGCTAGGCGGGCGTTGGCCGAGGGCGCGCGCCAGGCGGAAGGGTTGCTGGAGCGCTTCGTGCCGACGCTGCGCCATACCGTCTTCGCCGATCGGCGCCAGCACGATCGCTTCCCGGCCGATTGCCCGGTCAGGCTCGACATCGCCGGGCGCAGCATCGCAGGGCGGACTATTGATCTGGGTTTCGGCGGCGCGCTCCTCTCGATCGCAGACCCAGAGCTGAAGCAGCGTGCGCGGGGCTCAATTACGATCGAGGGCTTGCCGCTGCTGCCCTGCCGGGTGATGGCGCGCAGCGATCTCGGCTTCCACATTGCTTTCGAGCGAGGTGAGGAGGCGGCGCATGCGGCGCTGCACCGGCGGCTCGGCGAGATCGAGGAGGGCTATCGCCCGCTGATCGAGCAGGCGCAGGAATTCGCGCATCGGGTCGCCGCTTTGCTCGAAGCGGCGCTGCGCACCGGCCGCCTCAGCGAGGAGGATCTGTTCGACACGGACTATGTCCCGGTGCCGGACTCCAATCCGCGTCAGTTTACGAACCGGGCACTGCCCGTGCTGCAGGCGATCCTGCCGGCGGTGATGGCGCAGGCCAAGGCGAGCGATCCGCGCCTCGTCTTCACCCTGCCGATCGACCGCAACGGCTATGTCCCGGTGCATCACCCCGAATATTCGCAGCCGCAGCGGCCGGGCGATCCGGATTGGGATCCCGCCTATAGCCGCGACCGCCGCATTTTCGACGACCGGGCCGGGATCACGGCCGCCCGTTCGGCACGCCCCTTCATCATCCAGTCCTACCAGCGCGACATGGGCAGCGCCGGCATCCAGTTGATGCGCGAGGTCGATGCGCCGGTGCGCGTCGCCGGCCGCCATTGGGGCGGCGTGCGCATGGCGTATCGGATGGCCTGATCAGCCGCGTCCCGCCGCCAGGATCGCGTCGATCCAGCGCTGCGAGGTCAGGGCTTCCTCGCCCGTCACCACCGGATCGCGCCCGCCCTCGATCGCATCGAGGAAATCGGCGATCACGGCACGATGGGCGTCATGCGGGAAGTCCATGATGTTGGCGCCGCTGCCGGTATTGCCCTCGGCTTCGACCACCTCGGATCGACCGTCGAGGAAGGAGAGCTGCAAACGCCCGCCGACCAGCGCCGCATGGCCCTTGCTGCCGATGATCTCGATGCGCTCGGGATGGCCGGGGTGGGCGGCGGTGGTGGTCACCAGCGTCGCCGGCGCGCCGTTGTCGGTCTCGAGCAGGGCGCCGACATAGTCCTCGGTCTCCATCCGATGGAGCGAGGTGGTGCGCACCTGCGCCGCGACGACCCTGGACACGCCGACCAGCGAGCGGAACAGGTCGAAGGAGTGAATCGCCTGCGTCAGCAGCACGCCGCCGCCATCGCGGGCCATCGTGCCGCGGCCGGGCTCGTCGTAATAGCTTTGCGGGCGCCACCACGGCACCTGCAGCAGACCGGCCTCGACCGTGCCGAGCTCGCCGCCGTCGAGCGCCGCCTTGAGCCGCAGGCTCGCCGGTCGGAAGCGGTGCTGCAGCACGACGCCGAAGGTCTTGCCGGCGCGCCTTGCGGCCGCGACCAGCTCTTCCCCGCGCGCGACAGTCAGTTCCAGCGGTTTCTCGACCAGCACATGCTTGCCGGCCGCCAGGCAGCGCGCCCCGACGTCGCGATGGCTCGCCGGCGGCGTCAGCACGATTACCGCCTCGACGGCCTCGTCTGCCAGAACCGCGTCGATGTCGGTGGTGCCGGGGAAGGGGAACTGGCTGCAGTATGCGTCGAGCCGTTCCTGCGAGCGGCTGACGACATGCCGGACATCGACCCTGTCGGCCAGATCGATCAGGCTGCGCGAGTGGGGCAGGGCGGCGGGGCCCAGCCCGATGACGGCGATGCCGAGCTTGCGTGTCACTTTGCCTCGGTTCCTCTTACGGGCAGGCGCACCGCCCGGTCCTGCGCATGCAAGGCGAGCCGGCAGACGGTGAACATGTGCTGCTGCGTCGCGGCCGTTTCGCTGCGGTTTTCGATGTCGGCGAGCAGCGCGCGGAAATAGGTCAGCGGCTCACCCGAGGCGTCGATATGGCGGGTGCCGGCCTTGTCGACCAGGAAGACATGGTCGGTGCCAGGCCGGCCGGCGATGTCGACATATTTGCGTAGCTCGATCGTGCCCTCGGTACCGAGGATGGTGAGCCGCCCGTCGCCCCATGTCGGCAGGCCGTCGGCGGTGAACCAGTCGACGCGGATAAAGCCGTTGGCACGGTCGCTGCGCAGCA
This sequence comes from Allobosea sp. CRIB-10, assembly GCF_900112185.1. Classification (GTDB taxonomy): domain Bacteria; phylum Pseudomonadota; class Alphaproteobacteria; order Rhizobiales; family Beijerinckiaceae; genus Allobosea. Next base: position 206,415 of record NZ_FOKP01000005.1, read on the forward strand.
GGATCTCGCCGAAATCCTCGAAATCGGGCAGGTCGGCCAGGCCGAAATGGCCGGTGCCGGAGGCTGCGATCTCGGCATCGGGCGAGCCGGTGAAATGCAGGAACTGGTCGATCTGGTGCGAGGCGATGTCGGTGAGGATGCCGCCGAAATAGCGCTTGTCGAAGAACCAGCCCGGCCGGATCGCCCGGTTGAGACGGTGCGGACCGAGGCCGACCGTCTGGATCACACGCCCGATCGCGCCGTCTGCGATCAGCTTGCCGGCGACGATCGTGGCCGGGACGATGAAGCGTTCGGAGAAGCAGACCGAGAAGATGCGGCCCGTCGCCGCGACGACCCGTTCGACCTCGGCGAGCTGCTCGAAGGTCGTGACGCCCGGCTTGTCGACCATCACATCCTTGCCGGCGCGCATCGCGCGGACGGCGAGGCCGGCCCGCTCCGAGGGGATGCCGGCGCAGGCGACGAGGTCGACCGAAGAATCGTCGAGCAAGGTCTCGGCTCGCACCTCCCGCAATTGCGGGAAGCGCTCGCGGAAGCCGGCGAGCACGCGCGGATCGCTGGTCGCAGGATCGAAGCCGGCGCAGTCCGCGCCGGCCTCCAGCAGGCCGCCGACCATATGGTAGATATGGCGGTGGTCGAGGCCGATGGCAGCAAAGCGCATCTTACTTGCGCATCCTATTTGGGCGCGTGGCCGACGCCGATCTCCTGGTCCCAGCGCCGGAAGGCGGCGACCAGGCGCTCGGGCGTCAGCGGCGGGCGGGTCGGCAGGCTGGAGATCAGCCCGTCATATTCGGGCCGGCCGAATTCCTTGAGCACGTCCTGGCTCTCCTTCGGCGCCATCGCGAGCGTCACGCCCTTGATCGCCGGGCCGGGGTAGAAATAGCCCTTGTCATAGGTCGCCGCCTGCGATTCCGGCTTCAGCAGATGCGACATCAGCGCGAGGATCACCGGGATCTTGGCCGCTGCCACCCCCTTCGGGATGCACATGAACTGGGTGTCGGGGATCCAGTGCGTGTTAGCGATGGTGAAGACCTTGGCCTCCTTTGGCACGATGCCGAGCGCGCGCGGATTGATGTCCCACCCAAGCGTCGAGACGATGCAGTCGCGCGTGCCGTCGCCGAGTTCCTTCATCGTCGCGGCGGTGCCGGTCGGATAGTAGTCGATCGCGGTCCCGAGCTCCTTGAGATAGGCCCAAGTCTTGGTCCAGCCGTTCATCGGGTCGCTCGGATCGCTGTCGCCGAGGATGTAGGGCATGCCTTGCAGGAAGGTCCAGCCGGGGCCGGAGTTGAGCGGGCGTGCATAAGTGAAGCGGTTAGGGTTCTGCTTCACATAGGCGAGGAATTCCTCGGCCGTCTTGGGGACGGTCTTGAGCTTGTCGGACATGTATTCGAACAGCGGGCCGGACGGCGAATAGACGACGGCGACACCTTCGTTCTGGCCGAAATTGCGCTGCATCATCAGCGCCTGCTCGTGATAGATGTCCTCTGCCTTGGGCAGGCTCGCGGTGTGCGACTTCCAGACGTCGACCCACAGGCCCTGCTGGATGCCGTCCGACATCGCGCCCGGCCCGGTCAGGACCATGTCGATGTCGACGCGGTTGGCGTCCTGTTGCGCCTTGAGCTTGGCCGGCAATTCTGGCGAGGGCGCCCGCGAGAAATTCAGGCGCGAGATCAGCTTCGGATTGTCTTTGGCGAACGTCTCGATCGAGCCCTGTGTGAGCTGCAGATTGCCGGCGACGTCGATGATGTTGAGCATCACCGGGCTCGCAGGGGCGCCTTGGGCGAAGGCGCCGCCGGCGGAGAGCGCGGCGAGGCTGGAAGCGCCGGCGATCACGCCGCGCCGAGTCGGATGTCTCATGCTACCTCCCTGTGATGGCCTGCTTTGCTGCGGCCTTGCCGGTATACTAGTACACAAGACGCAGCCGGCAAGATGCGACGAAAGCAGGGGCGGGATGCGCCTGGGGGAGCAGCACGGGGCACGGCGAAATGCTGGATGCTGGGCGGCACGACGTGTGGCGCCGGGGCAGCCGCTGGGAGCGGGCAGGCCGCCTTCCTCAGCCTGCCGCTGGATCTGGGTGGCTGTTGCTCGCGCCGAGCTCGGCCCCCGTCACAAGGCCGAATTCGTCGCCCGCAGCCGGTCCACGACTTCCGCGAGGACGTACCAGACGAAATTCGGCGTCGTTTCGACCATGAATCGGAACTGCTTCGAGGTAACCAGCGCGATTTCGGACGGCTCCATCGCTTTGGCGGTCGCCGATCGCTTTTTCTGGTCGATCAGCGAAATAACGCCGAAGGCTCGCCCTGCGCCGACCTGTTCGATGAGCTTTCCGCGGCTGCTGACTTCTATACTGCCGGTGAGGACGATGTAGGCATGGGCGGGTTCGTCGCCCTCGCGAAAGGCCACGTCCCCGGCGCCATATGTGATCACCGTTCCCAGGCCGCGCGCGAGCTGGCGGAAGTCCATGGGCGCAGCGGTAGGCCTAGCCGTGGAGGAATGCTCGTTCATCGCTCGAACTCGCTCTCTGATCGGTGGCGGATCACTGTAGCGCAGGAACCGGCGCGCTCCAATCGATCCACCGGGTGGCGGCCGGTGAAGACGGGGTCTTTCGAGGCTCCTCCGAAAGGCGGTGAACGGACGCCTGCGGCCGGCTTTCGAATGTGCCCCAGACCCCTGCAATGTCGACAGCGTTCGCGATGAACGCTACGTCATCGTCAGGCTGGCTAACGGGTGGGGGAATGCGCGACATCGGAGCTAGCCTCGCTGGTGCGCTCATCCTGTTCTTCGCGCGCTTCATCACGGCGGTGCGCGGACGCTGGGACGGCGTCGCGCCGACCGATGAGCAGCGCATCTACTTCGCCAACCATGCCAGCCACGGCGATTTCGTCCTGATCTGGACGGTGCTGCCACGCCGCATGCGCTTCGCAACCCGGCCGGTGGCCGGCAGCGACTACTGGCTGAAAAGCAATCTGCGTCGCTTCATCGGCCGTGATGTCTTCAACGCCGTCCTGATCGACCGCGACCCTGCGACCCGGACCAGCGACCCGATCGTCCAGATGACGGAGGCACTCGACGCCGGTTCGTCCCTCATCGTCTTCCCGGAGGGGACGCGCAACACCACCGACGCGCCGCTGCTGCCGTTCAAGAGCGGGTTGTTCCATCTGGCGCAGGCGCGGCCGAACGTGACGCTCGTGCCGGTCTGGATCGACAATCTCAACCGCGTCATGCCGAAGGGCGAGTTCGTGCCGGTGCCGCTGGTCTGCACCGTCACCTTCGGCGCGGCTCTCACCCTTGCCGAGACCGAGACCAAGCAGGATTTCCTGGCGAGGGCTGAAGGAGCGCTGCTTGCTCTGTCACCAAAGGTGAGCGCGCCATGACGATGCCGCATCCCGATCTCCTCGCCGTGCTGGCCGGCCTGCTCGGTGTCCTGATCGTGGCGTCGACGGTCGGCTATATGCTGCAGCGCCGGCTGTCGCCGGATGGCTCGAATGCCGTGGTCGAGAACCTGAACGATCGCATCCGCGCCTGGTGGATCATGATCGTGCTGATGGGCTTGGCGCTGATCGGCGGCAAGGCCGGCGTGACGCTGCTCTTCGGCTTCTGTTCCTTCGCCGCGCTACGCGAGTTCATCACGCTGACCGACACCCGCCGCGCCGACCATTGGGCGCTGGCGGCCGGCTTCTTCATCGTGCTGCCGGTGCAGTATTACCTGATCTGGATCGACTGGTACGGCCTCTATTCGATCTTCATCCCCGTCTATGCCTTCCTGCTGATGCCGATCATCGCCTCGCTGCGCGGCGACACCGAGCATTTCCTCGTGCGCATCGCCGAGGTGCAGTGGGCGCTGATGATCTGCGTCTTCTGCATCTCGCATGTGCCGGCGCTGCTCAGCCTCGACATCCCCGGTTTTCAGGGCCGCAACGTCCTGCTGATCGCCTTCCTCGTCATCGTCGTGCAGATGAGCGATGTCCTGCAATATGTCTGGGGCAAGCTGCTCGGCCGCACCAAGATCGCGCCGAAGCTGTCGCCGTCGAAGACGGTCGAGGGTTTCGTCGGCGGCGCGCTCAGCGCGACGGCGGTCGGGGCGGCGCTGTCCTGGATGACTCCGTTCACCCCGCTGCAGGCCGCCTTCCTGGCGCTGGCGATCGTGCTGATGGGCTTCTTCGGCGGGCTCGTCATGTCGGCGATCAAGCGCGACCGCGGCATCAAGGATTGGGGCCATCTGATCGCCGGCCATGGCGGCTTCCTCGACCGGCTGGATTCGGTGGTGTTCTCCGCCCCGATCTTCTTCCATCTCGTTCGCTATGGCTGGTCGACCACGTGAGCCCGCCGCTCGCGCGCCTGATGCGAAGCAGCATCGTGCATGTCGGCTTCGCCTTCCTCGCCATGGGCAGCTGGGCGGCCTTCGCCAACCGCGCCCATCCGATGCCGGCGCCGCTCCTCGCTGGACTGATCCAGGGGACGCTGTCGGCGCTCATCACTCTGCTGCTGAAACGGGGCATCGAATATCTTGCGAGCCGGTTCAGCGGCCTGGCCGCGCTGCTGGCGCCGCCCGTGATTGCCGGTGTCGTGTCCGCCAGCCTGCTGACCGTCATCCACACGATCGGCGGCACGCCCGAGATCATCAGGACCATCGCCGTCCCGCTCACGGTCGCGACCAGCTATGCGGCGCTCTACAATTTTTCGCTGTGGCGGATCAGGAAGGCGATGAACCATGGCGCAGAGTGACGATCGACGCCCGCTCTCGAGCCGCGACACTGGCTGGGCCCGGGCGATTGCGCGCCGGCTGAGCGCGACCGGGATCACGCCGAACCAGATCTCGACGGTGAGCATGGCGATGGCGGCTGTCGCCGGCGCTGCCTTCTGGCTCGCGGGCACCGCGGCGACAGGATCGCGCATCGCGTTGCTGCTCGCCGCGGCGCTGTTCTGCCAGCTCAGGCTGCTCTGCAACCTCTTCGACGGCATGGTTGCGATCGAGGGCGGCAAGCAGGCTGCCGACGGGCCGTTCTGGAACGAGTTCCCTGACCGGATCGCCGATATCCTGATCCTGGCAGGCGTCGGCTATGGGATCGGCGCCCCCGCTTTGGGCTGGGCCGCGGCGGCCTTGGCCGTGCTGACGGCCTATACCCGCGAGCTCGGCCGCAATTGCGGGCTTCCGGCCGATTTCTCCGGCCCGATGGCCAAGCAGCACCGTATGGCGACGATCACGGCCGCGGCGCTCCTCTCCCTGCTGGAGCCGTTCTGGCGAGGCCAGAACGAGGTGATGACCGCCGCGCTCTGGCTGATTGCGGTCGGCGCCGCCGTGACCGCGCTCAGGCGGGCGGCGACCATCGTGCGCGGTTTGCGCGGGCGCTGAGGCCGCCTGACTGCGGTGCGGGCGCGCTCAAAGGTCCAGCGCCTGCGAGAACGTCTTAAGGTACTTCATGCCGGTATCGCACATGATGGTGACGATGGTGGCACCCGGCCCGAGCCGCTCGGCCAGCCGTAGCGCGGCCGTGACATTGGCACCGGTCGAGGTGCCGCAGAACAGACCTTCCTCGGCGGCCAGGCGAAACGCCATCGCCCTGGCTTCTTCCGTCGAGACCTGTTCGATCTCGTCGGCGATGCCGTCATGCCAGAGCGGCACGACATAGCCCGCGCCGATCCCGTCGATCTTGTGCGCGCCGGATGGCCCGCCTGACAGCACGGCCGATTCCGCCGGCTCGACCGCGACGAAGCGGATCTTGCCGTCATATTGGCGCAGCCTCTCCGAAGTGCCGCGCAGTGCCGCCGCCGTCCCGACGCTCTGGACGAAGGCGTCGATCCGGCCGCCGGTCTGCTCCCAGATCTCGTCGGCGAGCCTGGTATAGGCCGCCAGTTGGTCGGTGTTTTCCATCTGGGCGGTGATGTAGGCGCCCAGTTCACCCGCGATGCGATGTGCCTCGGCGATCATGTCCTTGGTCAGCTTTTCGGTCTGCTTGCCGTTTTCGCTCGGCACGATCGTCAGCTTGGCGCCGAGCAGGCGCATATGGTCGAGCTTCTCCTTGGAGAAGGCGTCCGAGGTCACGAGGTGGAGCGGATACCCCTTCACCGCGCAGACCAGCGCCAGCGAGACGCCGGTGCTGCCGCCGGTGTATTCGACGACCGCGCCGCCCGGCTTCAGGCGACCATCGGCTTCCGGCGCCTCGATCATCGCGAGCGCCATCCGGTCCTTCATGCTGCCCGTCGGATTTCGGGCTTCCAGCTTGAGCAGGATGCGGGCGCGATTGGTCGGGACGATAGTGCGCAGGGCCAGCAGCGGCGTGTTGCCGATCGTTTCGAGAATGGTGGTGGGCGTGGGGTTCATCGATCGTCTCGCAGATTGTCCGTGGCTAGGAATGTGGGCGGACGCTAGACCTGAGCAGGCGAGGTCACTATCGTCGTAAATGACAATCTTGAGGTCATTTACGCCATGCACTTGACCGTGCTCGCCCTCGACGGCGTCTTCGATACCGGCCTGACGGTGCTGCTCGACACCTTCTCCACCGCGAACGAGCTGGCGGCGATGCAGGAGATCGATCGGCCCCTGTTCGATGTGCAGCTCGTCGGTGTCAGCGGGCAGGTGCGCACCGCGATGGGGCTGACCGCATGTGCGGCCTTGCCGGATACGGCGCGCAAGCCGGACTGGGTGATCGTGCCGGCCTTGAACGCCAAGCAGCCGGACCGGCTGGTCGAGGCGCTGGGGCGACCCGACGTCGCCGAGGGGCTCGCTCACCTGCGCGGCTGGCAGGCGGAAGGGGTGGGGGTGGCAGGGGCATGCATCGGCACCTTCCTGCTGGCGGAGGCAGGGGTTCTGGACGGACGCGAGGCGACGACGACCTGGTCGCTCGCACCATTGTTCCGCCAGCGCTATCCGCAGGTGAGGCTGGACGATTCACGCATGCTGATTCCGGCCGGCCGAGTGGTCACGGCGGGGGCGATGATGGGGCATCTCGACCTGGCGCTATGGCTGGTGCGTCAGGCAAGCCCGCATATGGCGGCGCTCGTGGCGCGCTTCATGCTGATCGACAAGCGTTCGTCGCAGGCGCGCTACATCATCCCCGACCATCTCGCCCATGCCGACCCTCTCATCGAGCGCTTCGAGCGCTGGGCACGCGCCAATCTGGCCGCCGGCTTCTCGCTCCAGGAGGCGGCGAGCGCGCTCGCGGTCAGTGCGCGAACCCTGCAGCGGCGCACCGAGGCGGTGCTGGGCAAGTCGCCACTCGCCTTCTTCCAGGACATGCGGGTCGAGCGTGCCCGGCATCTCGTCTCGATCGGGCAGAGCCTGGACGAGATCGCGGGAGAAGTCGGCTATGCCGACACGGCGACCTTGCGCACGCTGCTGCGGCGCCGGCTCGGCCGCGGCGTCCGGGAATTGCGGACCGAAACGCGCCCGTAAGACTAGCCTCCCGTCACGCTCATATGCCGGCCGACCGCGGCGCGGGGGCGGCGCCGGTCGATGACGAAGTCGTGGCCCTTGGGCTTGCGCGAGATCGCTTCTTCCATCGCCCGGTAGAGCAGGGTGTCGTCGCTGGAGGCGCGGATCGGCGCGCGCAGATCGGCGGCGTCTTCCTGGCCCAGGCACATATAGAGCGTGCCGGTGCAGGTCAGGCGCACGCGGTTGCAGCTCTCGCAGAAATTATGGGTCATCGGCGTGATGAAGCCGACGAGGCCACCGGTCTCGCGCACCCGGACGTAGCGGGCAGGGCCGCCGGTCCGGTAGGCATCGTCGTCCAGCGTGTAGCGGTCCATCAGCCTGGCCCGCACCATCGAGAGCGGCAGGAACTGGTCGAGCCTGGCAGGCTCGATATCCCCGAGCGGCATCACCTCGATCAAAGTCAGGTCTATGCCGAGCCCATGGGCCCACTGCATCAGCCCCTCGATCTCGTCCTCGTTGACGCCCTTGAGCGCGACCGCGTTGATCTTGACGCGCAGGCCGGCGGCGCGGGCCGCCTCGATCCCGGCGAGCACTTTCGACAGGTCGCCCCAGCGCGTGATCTTGCGGAATTTCTCGGGATCGAGCGTGTCCATCGAGACGTTGACGCGGCGCACCCCGCAATCGGCCAGCTCCTGCGCATAGCGGGCAAGCTGCGAGCCGTTGGTGGTCACGGTGAGCTCGTCGAGCGCGCCTGAGGCGAGATGGCGCGAGAGCGAGCGGAACAGGTTCATGATATCGCGCCGTACCAGCGGCTCGCCGCCGGTGATGCGCAGCTTGCGCGTGCCGCGCGAGACGAAGGCGCTGGCGACGCGGTCGATCTCCTCGAGCGTCAGCAAGTCGCGCTTGGGCAGGAAGGCCATGTCCTCGGACATGCAGTAGACGCAGCGGAAATCGCAGCGATCCGTCACCGAGATGCGCAAATAGGAGATGTCACGGCCGAACGGGTCGGTCAGTGGCGCGCGTATCAAGGGTTTGATCGGGTCATGCAGCACGATGGCTGAAATCCTCGGGCGATCGCGGTCTTGCGGCGCAGTGCGCCTGCCGTTGCTCTGATATAGGTAGCGAGCATTGTCGGCGGCAAGCCCGCGGTCAAGCCGGTTGATCGTCGCAAGCGCTTCTGGAGAAACACGAAGATGTCAGATTGGCCGAGCGAGATCCGCCTGTCGAAGGACCGCCGCACCCTGCACGTCACCTTCGAGAGCGGCGAGAGCCATGCGCTCCCCGCCGAATTGCTGCGGGTCGAGAGCCCTTCGGCCGAGGTCCAGGGCCATAACCCGACCCAGAAGCAGACGGTGCCGGGCAAGCGCGAGGTCGAGATCCTCAAGGTCGAGCCGGTTGGCCACTACGCGGTGAGGCTGACCTTCGACGACATGCACGACACCGGCATCTATGGCTGGGACTATCTGCGCGAGCTCGGCCGCAACGGCGAGGCGAAGATGCAGGCCTATCTCGACGATCTCGCGGCGAAGGGGCTGTCGCGCGAACGGGGTCGAAGAGTTTAGCGCGCGCCGGCTCGATCGAACGAACCGAACCAGTGTCCCGGACGTAGATGCTCCCGAACGCGCCTGACGCGCACCAGGGAGGATGTCATGCAAGCGAGGGTCATCATCACCGGCTTGGGGCTGGCGGTTTTTCTGTCGGGCTGCATGACGATGGGCGGGCCGGCCGTCAAGGCGCCCGAGCCGTTGAAGGCGATCGATGTGGGCCGCTTCTACAGTGGTCTCTGGCATGAGATCGCCCGTCGCCCGATGGCGATCACCGATGGCTGTGTCGCCGGTGCGACGGAATACAAGCGCGACGCCGGTGCCGGCATAGAGGTTCTGGATTCCTGCCGGATGGGCACGCCCGCGGGCGAGCTCAAGACGATCGGCGGGCCGGGCCGTATCCTCGATCCCGGCACGAACGCCAAGCTCAGGGTCGACTATCGTCTGTACGGCTTCATTCCGGTCACGCGCGACTATTGGGTGCTCGATCGCGCCAACGACTACAGCTGGTTCATCTCGGCCGATCCCGAGTTCCGCGACCTCTATATCTTCTCCCGCGACCCGCAGATCGGCGAGGCGCAGCGGCGCAGGCTCGTTGGGCGTGCCCGGGCGCTGGGCTACGACGTGAGCAAGCTCGAATTTCCCGAAATGCCGCCGCGGTGAGCCCGCCGACCTGACCGAAGAGCGGGTGTGAGCCGCGCCGTCCTTGCAGGCGCCCCATGCCGGTGCGGCGGCCCCGCTTCGGCGCGCCGGGAAGGCCAATCCATCGACGAAAAAAGGCCGGCACGAGGCCGGCCTTTTCCAAATCCCGATGCGGTTGCCGCTCAGCGGGCGACGACGACGCGGGTGCCGACCTTGGCGCGCTCGTAAAGGTCGATCACGTCCTCGTTCAGCATGCGGATGCAGCCCGAGGACACCGCCTGGCCGATCGTCTCCGGCTCGTTCGAGCCGTGGATGCGGTAGAGGGTCGAGCCGAGATACATGGCACGGGCGCCCATCGGGTTCTCCGGGCCGCCGGGCATAAAGCGCGGAAGGTCCGGCCGGCGCTTCAGCATCTGCGCGGGAGGCGTCCAGGTCGGCCATTCGGCTTTGCGGGTGATCGTCTGGGTGCCGCCCCACTCAAAGCCCGGGCGGCCGACGCCGACGCCGTAGCGCACGGCCTTGCCGTCGGGGAGCACATAGTACAGCCGGCGCTCGACGGTGTTGATCACGATCGTGCCGGGACGCTGGCCACCATTGTAGGAAACGACCTCACGCGGAATCGCGGTCGCCTGGGCCTTGGCGGGGTCGACGTAACTGACGAGCGGCTGACGGGTGAGCGGATCGATTTCGGCGACGGCGGCGGTCGCGGTGGCCGCGACGGCCGTGCCGGCGATCAGGGCCAAACGGAAGAAGCGGAGCATGGCGGCCTCGGGGGCGGTTCGGGGTGGCGGGCGCGAGGAAAGGTGACGGAAAAACGTCAACAATTCCCCAAATCTCTGGCAGAGCGAAGGCTGTCGTTCAATCGATCGGCGTTCACATCGGCGCGACCTCTCGAGCTTTGAAGGCGTCCGTTGCGGGGCTGCAACAGGCGCAGGCGTCTGCTTTGGCGGTTGCGGTGATTTGGGCGATTTTCGGACAAAAGCGCGGCGCCGAGAAAAAGTTCCCTGAGGCGAAATGCGGCTGAACCGGGATGCGGGATCGACGGCGGAACATCCGTTGCGCTGGGACGTTGAGATGCCGCCGCTCGCTTGGCGGTGACTTCGAGGCCTGCCGACAGATGATTTCCGACGACAATGAGGAACAGCGCATTATCCGGATTGCGCGGGCGCTCTGCCGTTCGGCACGTATTGATCCCGACTCGGCAATCGATGAACGCACCCGTCCGCTTCTTCCCGGGTCCTCCACGCACAGCGCGGCGCCGCTGCCGGCATGGGTGGCCTTTCGCGATTCGGCACGCGCTTTTGCCGCCAGCTATCCGCGCGAGATCGTGAGCAGTCTCTGATGACTTCTCCGATTGCCGTTAACCGGCCGTTCGCCTAGTCTTCAGATCGAGGGGCAACTTCCGATTGCAAAGCCGGGCCGGCTCTGGTCCGCTTCTGCGAAACGCCGGGAGGTTCGCCATGCCTGCCTGCCAGTTCAATGCCGGGCCTGAAGAACTCGCTGCCCTCGGGACAGCCTTCCGCGATGCCTGGCGGCATGTCGGCCCGATCTATGGGCCGTTCGAGAACCCCCATCGCGAATGGCTGGCGCGCCTGATTCTCGGCCTGCGCCGCTCCGGTCATTCCGGCGACATCGCCTTGCTCGCGATCGAGCAGTTCATGGCGACCGCACCGCTGGCCGAATGGGCGAACGGTGCGAGAGACGCCCGGCAACAGCCAGGACCCATCGTGCGGAATTGAACGCGCGCCTCGCGTCTGCCCTCGGCGTCCTGCCGTAAAAACTCCCAGGAAGCCGTTTCGGAACGTGCCCGGCTCGCGGGCAACGTTGCCGTAATCTTCGCACGCAAATTGGGCCGTGCTGACCCGGTCCGACGCCCGGTCCCGTGGTCGCAAGGAGCCGGTGAACCGGTCTCCACCTGTTTGGCCTGATGCGTCGGCGGCCACCGCGGCCGCCGCAAGGAGTCTTTGATGAAGCGTTCCATCCCGATGGTCGGCCTGCTGGCCCTGCTCGCAGTTCCGGCCATGGCGGCCGATCGTCGCGTGCCCGTCCAGCAATACCAGCCGACCTATTCCCAGCCGCGCGCCTACAACTGGAACGGCCTCTATGTCGGCGCCCATAGCGGTGCCGGCTTCGACCGCTTTCAAGGTGTCCGCAAGAAGAGCCGCAGCGAGGTCCTGCTCGGCGGCCAAGTCGGCTACAACCTGCAGATGGGCGGCCTCGTCACCGGTCTCGAGGCCGACATCTCGATGAACGGGCTCGGCAAGGGCGCCAAGCGCACCGGCGGCACCAGCGCCGACATGCGCTATGTCAGCACGCTGAAGGCGCGCGCCGGCTTCGCATTCGATCGCTTCCTGGTCTACGGCCTCGGTGGCGTCGCCTATGGCAGCCTGAAGGCGAGCGACGGCCTGGTCTCGAAGGAGAAGAGCAAGGTCGGCTATGTCGTCGGCGCCGGCGCCGAATACGGCATCACCGACAACCTCTCCGCCAAGCTCGAATACAACTACGTCTCGCTCGGCAAGCAGAACTTCCAGTTCGCCAATGGCCGCACCCGCGTCGGCGTCAACGAGCATCTGGTCAAGGCCGGTCTGAACTACCGGTTCTGAACCTCGAACCTCCGGATCGGGAAACCGATCCGGATCGCCTTGCAGCCAATGGCTGCGCCCGGGCATGGATGGAGCGTGATGCGTCTGGATATTTCGCCCCTATTCCGGCATCACGTTCCATCCGTGCACCCTGATTGACCTTTTCATGCGCGCCCTGATCGTCGAGGACGAGCCACAATTGATGGCTTTCCTGTCCTCGCTCCTGACCAATGCCGGGCTGATCGCCGACCGCACGACCACGATCGATGCGGCGCTGGCGGCCCTGCGCTCGACGCCGTTCGACATCGCCATCGTCGACCGGCGCCTTCCGGACGGCGACGGCCTCTCGATCGTCAAGGCGCTGAGCACCTCCGACACGCGGCCCGCCTTCCTGGTCCTGACTGCCCGTGACGCCAAGGCCGACGTGATCGAAGGCCTGAACACCGGCGCGGATGATTATCTGATCAAGCCGTTCGAGCCGGAGGAGTTGCTGGCGCGCTTGCGCGTCATCATGCGCCGGCGCAATCCCAAGCGCTCGCTGGTGATCACCGCCGGCAATCTCGCGCTCGATCTCGAAGGGCGCTGCGCGAGCGTCGGCTCCGAACTGCTTGATCTGCGCCGGCGCGAGGCGCTGATCCTGGAGGCGCTGGTCCAGCGCGTCGGCCGCGTCGTCACCCGCGACGTCCTGATCGAGGCGGTCTACGGCTTCGACGACCTGATCGAGTCCAACACGCTGGAGGCGCAGATCTCGCGGCTGCGGCGCAAGCTCAAGGAGGCCGGCGCAGGAGTCGAGATCACCTCGCTGCGCGGCATCGGCTACATGCTGAGGGTGTCGGAAGCGGTGTGCTGAACCACCCGTCTTTCCGGGGCAGGCCGAAGGCCTGAGCCCGGAACCCAGAACCGATGCCGCTTCCGGAAAAGCGCGCCCGCCATAGCGCTATCATCACAACCCGCATCGGTCTGGATTCCGGGCTCATCGCTGCGCGAAGCCCCGGAAAGACGAGCGCCTCAAACGGAAGCGCGGCGCTTCAGCCGTCTCCGCTCTCGCACGGTGGGAAGACGAGGCGCACGGTGGTGCCGCCGCCCGCCCGGCCGAGGATGGCGAGCGTTCCGCCATGGGCGGCCATGATGTCGCGCACTATCGTCAGGCCGAGCCCGGCGCCGGTCGAGTTCGGCGACATCCGGTTGAACGGTTCGGCCGCTTGCGAGCGGTCGGAGGCATCAATTCCGATGCCGTCATCGCTGACCTCCACTACGGCGCCGTCGATCACCTTCACCAGAATCGTCGATTTCGCCTGGGCATGCCGGAGCGCGTTGTCGACGAGATTGGCGATGGCGGCTCGCACCGTCGGTTCGTTGGCCTCGATCAGCGAGCGGCGCTCGCCTTCCTCCTCCAAGGCGACATCGGCGCCGTTGCTCAGGATCAGCGGCGCGAGATCGGCCAGCACGGCGCGGGCGATGCGATTGAGCTGCAATGGCTCGAACGGCAGTTCGGTGCTGTGCAGCCGGGCGAGCTGAAGCATCGACGAGACGATGGTGGTCAATCGGCTGACATCGGTGGTGAGCGCGAGCCGCATCTGGTCGTTCGGCAGCGCATCGATCCGGCCGCGCATCACGGTGAGCGGCGTGCGCAATTCATGCGCGACATTGTTCATGAAGCGCCGCTGCACCTCCATATTGCCGGCGATCTTGTCGAGCGCGACGTTGAGCGCCGTGGTCAGCGGCATCAGCTCGATCGGGGTTTCTTCGGTCGGCAGCAGGCCGCGCGGTGCCTTCGGGTCGATCCTGGCCGCAGCTTCGGCGGCGCTGCGCAGGCGGGCGCCGATATAGGACACCGACATCGCGATCGCGCCGGCGATCAGCAGGCCGAAGACCACCGAGATCGCCAGTGCCGAGCCGGCGATTGCGCGGAGGTAGTGGGCGAGGATCAGGTCCCAGCCCGGCACGCCACCGCCGGTCGCCACGATGAAGCGCGTGCCGTCCTTTTCGATCACATCGAAGGCGAGCGCATTATCGCCGCCGACCCGCATCTGCGCCGCGATGGTCGGGCCGTCGAGCCGGATGTCGATCGGCAGGCCCGGCCGCAATTCTGGCGCATACTCGACAACCGAACGTCCGTCGGAGACCAGGTACCAGAGCGAGGGGCTGGTACGCTCGATCCGGGTGAGCCCGGCGGTCTTCTCGACCTGCAAGGCGGTGCCGGAGGGCTGGCGGACGCTTTGCTGGATGATCTGGGAGGTGACGTCGTTGCGCAGGACGCCGGGATCCTCGGTGATCAGGGCAAAGGCGATGACGGAGCCGATGAAGGCGGTGAACAGGACGATGCCGAGCAGCGACAGGCGCAGCGTAAGGGCGCGCGACAGCGAGGTCATGACCGGGCTCCGCCGCCATGCCGTGCAGCCTGTCTCGGTTGGCGCTGGATCGATACGGCGTTGTGAGTCGTCACGGAACCTCGATGCGGGTATGGCTTGCGCAACCGGGCGCTCGCCTCTTCCTGTCTCTGCATGGACCGTATCGCCATTGCCGTTCAACTCTCTCCCGGAGCTGCCGGCCTGATGTCTGCGCTGCGCGTCATCTGGAGTTGGCCGTCGCTGCGCGTGATGCTGGCCACGTTGCTGGCCTTCGTGCCGAATCTCGTGCTCGCGCAAGGAGCGACGACGAAAGGGGATATTCGGGCCGGCCAACTGCCGACTTCGTCCCGCCAGGACATTTTCCGTTTCGTCGAAGGCGTATTCGATACGGCCAGCAAGACGGTCAGCCTGCCGATCGAGCGCTCGCTCGCGCTGTTCGGCGAGCCGAACGCCTATATCATCGGGGGCGAGCTCAGCGGCTCCTTCGTGGTGGGCGGGCGCCATGGCAGCGGCGAACTGCGCTTCTCCGACGGCATTCCGGTGCCCGTGAGTTGGTCGGCGCTGTCGGTCGGCATCGGCCTCGGCGCCGATTACGGCCGGGTGATCATGCTGGTCTACGGGCTCGACCGATACGAGGATGTGTTCGGCACCTATGCCAGCCTCGGCGGCAGCGCCCATTTCCTCGCCGGTGCCAACGCCACGATCCTGGCCTCCTCGCGGGCGCGGATCGTGCTGATCTCCTCCGGCCTCGGCCTGCGCTTCTCCGGGGACCTCAGCCGCATCGTCATTGAACCTGCGGGCCCGCCGGAACAGTTGCGCCCGCCCGGCCGGATCTGCGCCACGCCGGCCGATTGCCCGCCGCCCGGCCGCTGATTGGTCTTCCACCAACGGGCCTGCTTCCTAGCGGCGCCGGTCGAGCAGGCGATGCGCCGTGACATGCAATTCGTCGAGCTGGCTCGCGATTTCGAGCGCGATCAGGCCCATCTCGCGCTCGTCTGCCGCTTTGCGGACATAGAGCGGCTCCGACCAGAGCACGCAGCCGCGCCCGAAGGGCAGGGCGATGCTCGCTCTGTCCCAATTGTCGAGATCGACCCGCGCGCTCGTCACCGCGGCGAAGAGATAGATCGGACGGCCGGTGGCGCGGGCGAGCTGGACCGCGCCCCTGCCGGCGACGCGCGCGATCTTCGGGACATCGGCGGTCAGGAGCAGGCTGGTGCCCGCGCGCAGCGCTTCGCGCATCTCGAAGAAGGCGGGAATGGCACGCTTGGCCTTGATCTTCAGGGGGCTTTGTGTGCCGGAGCCGCGGATGACGCGAAAGCCCGCCCGCTCCACCACCGAGGCGACAACCGCTCCGTCGAAATGCAGCGAAGCCAGGATCGCGACCTCGGCCGCGCCGTCGAGTGCCGCCAGGCTCAGCATTTGCTGGCCGTGCCAGGTCAGGGCGATGAAGGGGTCGCGGCTGCGTTCCCACGGCCTCGCGCCCGGGATCGCCGGCTTGAAGCGGGTCGTGCGCCGGACGAAATCGAGATAGCTGTGCAGGGCGCGGCCGGCGAACGACGCAGATTGTCCAGTGCCGAATCGCATGATCCGATCTCCACGGTGGTCCCGGTGGAGGGATCGGCGCGTCGGCTTGCTCCAACATTGCGCGGCCTTCGGCCGCGGCTCAGCGCATCATGAACTTGACGATGCGGGCGACGAATTCCTCGTCCTGCCCGGCGAAGCCGTGATGCGCGCTGAAGCGACAGGGATTGGCCTCGTCGACCTGCCCGCCGCTCATCCACTCGACCTGGACGCGCCTGCCCGCCCAGGCCTGGAACGGAGCGACGCCGGCGGGCAGCGTCAGGCGACAGCGATCCTCGCGATGATGCAGCGCGAGCGTGCGCGGCAGCCGGTTCGGCGTCCCCAGGATGCTCTGGACGGTAGTGTCGCCGGGCCCGGACGCCTTGCTCAGGAGGCCCGAGGTCAGGACGAGCCGGTCCGGCATGGCGCCCTCCACGAGCCCCTGGGCGGCACGCATCGTGCCCATGCTGGTGGCGATCACGATGACCGGACGCTTCAATGCGGCCATGTGGTCGACCGCGGCCGAGAGGTTGGTCCCGCGATCGGCCAGCAGCACATTGTAGCCCTGCGCAGCGAAGGCGTCCCGGTTGCGGATCAGGACATTGTCGCCGGCCTTGCCGAAGCGCGCGCCGCTGCCGACCTCGAGCCGGCCATCACCGCCGGTCAGGAGGATGGCGCTGCCCTTGGGACTCGGGACGCGGATGAGGATGCTGCGGACGCCGGCGATCGTGACGGTCTCGCCGCCTTTGACCGTGATCGGCGTCTCCGCCTGTGCCGGCGACAGGATGGCGAACGACGATAGGACCGCAAGCACGCCGAGGGCTCGCAGGACAAGCTGTTGATATCCGATCATGTTAGGAGTCACCCATTCACCCAAAAGCGGCGCAGAACTGCGCGCGCCACCGTCACCGTGTCGCGCCTGCACCTGCCGCAGGATTCGGTGGCTACATTGCACGAGATGTGCAGCCGGTTTCATGGCCATTCGTCAGGGGAGCCAGGGGGCGGCTCGCGCGGCGGTAACCGGAAAGGCACGGCAGGCGCCCGCCTTTCGAGGTCGGGCTTCCTCGTATCAGCGAGGCTTGGGTCTCTTTAACAGGCCAGCTTCGATCGCGAGCTCGATGTCGATTTCCAGGATCTCCTCACTCGTCAGTTTGAGATCGCGTCTCAGCCTGCGTTGGATGTCGAGATCGATTGGGATTTCGGTCGATAGCGGCATCTCAGGAGCCGGCCGCTTCCGGCTTTTAGGCATAGGCATTTGTCATCTACGCGCGAGAGTATGGCGCGGATGCAGCAAACTGCGGCCACCATCCTCCAGGTCGCTGACAACTCCAGCGAGCGAACTCGATCGCTCGCGCCGCCTTTGCTCAGCGCGGTGGTGCCTATGGATTATTCGAAAGTGGGAAAATGGTGGGCGGCACAGGGATCGAACCTGTGACCCCTCCCGTGTGAAGGGAGTGCTCTACCGCTGAGCTAGCCGCCCGGACCGCGCTGTTCCTAGTGGGGTGCGCTGCCGCCGTCAAGAATGAGTAGCGAGCGCCGGCTCGCCATTGGTCAGCCGGCGCACCGCCCGGGGCAATTCGCTGAAGTGCTGGATCACCAGATCGGGCGCCAGCGCCTCGACCGGCACGTCGGTATAGCCGAAGGGCACGCAGATCATCGGGATGCCAGCGGCGCGCGCCGTGTTCACGTCGGTGCGCGAATCGCCGACCATCACCGCGCGGGCCGGATCGGCCCCGGCCTGCGCGATCGTTTCGGTCAGATGGCGCGGGTCGGGCTTGCAGAAGGCAAAGCTGTCGCGGCCGGCGATGGCGGCGAAGCGCCCGCTCAGCCCGAAATGGTCGAGGAAGAGCCGGGTGTGCCGGATCGGCTTGTTGGTGCAGACGGCGAAGACGAAGCCTTCGGCGGCGAGCTCGTCCAGCGCCGCGCCGACGCCGTCATGGATGAAGCTGTTGCCGGCGACCCCATCCGCATAGATGCCGAGGAAGCTCTCGAACAACCGCTCCAGCTTCTCTGCCTCGAGCGGCCGGCCGCTGACTTTGAAGCCGCGCTCGATCAGCGCTCTGGCTCCAGCGCCGACCAGTTCGCGCGCCCGCTCGATCGGGAGGGCCGCCAACCCTTCCTGTTCGAGGATGACGTTGAGCGTGCGCATGATGTCGGGCGCGGTCTCGGCGAGGGTGCCGTCGAGATCGAAGGCGACGATCGGGGGCAGGGACATGGGCGATCCTGTGACGTGGCCCTCCGCATAAAGGCCGGGAGGCACGGCTTGGCAAGGGCGGCCGGGCAACAGCCGCGTCATCTCGTCGTGACCCCGCCGCAATCGCGATGATACGGCTGCGCTGCCATGATAGGGTGCGGACGAATCGTCGAAAGGGGTCGTAGCGGTGTCGAAACTGTCGAGCTGTTCCAGAAGCTCCATTGGCCGTTCCCTGGCCCGGGCGCTGGGCGCCGGCCTGTTCGTCCTGCCGGCCTGTGGGGCGGCGCTCGCCGCGCCCTTCGAGTTCGCGCCCGCGCCGCAGACCGACCTCAACCGCGTCTATCGCATCGACAAGGCGACCGGCGAGGTCGGGGCGTGCCAGTTCCAGCTCAAGGAGGGCGGTGTCGGCGTCACCGTCTGCTTCCCCGCGGGGGAGGGGGCCGGCCCGCAGGCGCCGAGCGACTATGTTCTCGTCCCCTCGCGCCATGAGCGCGAAGGCGGCATCTTCCGCGCCAATGTCCGCACCGGCGAGCTCAGCGTCTGCTACGTCTTCGACGACAAGGTCGTCTGCACGCCGATGGCGAAGTAGCGGCCGCCGCCGGGCTGGTTCCCGAACGGTAATTGCAATCGGCGCACCGCCTGCATGCGGCGTTTTGCTATCGGCAAGCGCGCGCATCGCGTGCTAGAGCCCCGGCGACCCGTTCAATAGGCCGGAGGCTCGTATGCTGACGCTCAAGGATCCCTCGCTGCTGCGCGCGCAGTGCTTCATCGACGGCGCCTGGATCGGCGAAGGCGTCGATGCGGTCGACAATCCGGCGACCGGCGAGGTCCTGGCCAAGGTGCCGCGCTTCGGCGCGGATGAAACCACCGCCGCGGTCGAGGCCGCTTCGCGCGCCTTCAAGCCCTGGGCGAAGAAATCGGCCAAGGAGCGCTCGCTCATCCTGCGCAAATGGTTCGAGCTGATCATGGCGAACCAGGAGGATCTGGCGCAGATCATGACGGCCGAGCAGGGCAAGCCGCTGGCCGAGGCGCGCGGCGAGGTCGCCTATGCGGCCTCCTTCGTCGAGTTCTACGCCGAGGAAGCCAAGCGCATCTATGGCGAGACCATTCCCTCGCCATTCCCGAATTCGCGGATCATCGTGGCGAAGCAGCCGGTCGGCGTCTGCGCCGCGATCACGCCCTGGAATTTCCCGGCGGCGATGATCACCCGCAAATGCGCGCCGGGCCTGGCGGCGGGCTGCACCTTCGTGGTCAAGCCGGCACCCGACACCCCGCTGACCGCGCTCGCGCTGGTCGCGCTCGCCGAGCAGGCCGGCTTCCCCAAGGGCGTGCTCAACATCGTCACCGGCGACGCCCAGGCGATCGGTGGCGTGATGACATCGCATCCGGCGGTGCGTTTCATCGGCTTCACCGGCTCGACCCCGGTCGGCAAGCTGCTGATGCAGCAGGCGGCCTCGACGGTGAAGAAGGTCGGGCTCGAGCTCGGCGGCAATGCGCCCTTCATCGTCTTCGACGACGCCGATCTCGACAAGGCGGTCGAGGGCGCGGTCATCGCCAAGTTCCGCAACATGGGCCAGACCTGCGTCTGCACCAATCGGCTCTTCGTCCAGGACGGCATCCATGACGATTTCGTCGCGAAGTTCGCCGGCGAGGTCGCCAAGATGAAGGTCGGCAACGGCGTCGAGGTCGGCGTCGTGCAGGGGCCGCTGATCAACGAGCGCGCCGTCGAGAAGGTCGAGCGCCACGTCGCCGATGCGGTCGCCAACGGCGCCAGGGTGATGGTCGGCGGCCATCGCCATGCGCTCGGGCGCACCTTCTACGAGCCGACGGTGCTCGCCGGTGTGACCACGAAGATGCTGGTGACCACCGAAGAGACCTTCGGGCCGATCGCCCCGGTCTATCGCTTCACCAGCGAGGACGAGGTCGTCGCCATGGCGAACGACACGCCCTTCGGCCTGGCGGCGTATTTCTACACGAAGGATCTGGGCCGTGCCTTTCGGGTCGCGGAAGAGCTCGAATACGGCATGGTCGGCATCAACTCGGCCATTCTCGGCACCGAGGTCGCCCCCTTCGGTGGCGTCAAGGAATCCGGCCTCGGCCGCGAGGGCTCGCTCCACGGCATCGAGGAGTTCGTCGAGATCAAGTACATGCTGATGGGTGGGCTCGGCGCGTGAGCGAAGATCTGAAGAAGGCCGCCGCACTGGCTGCGCTGGAGCTGGTGCGGCCGGGCATGCGCCTCGGCCTCGGCACCGGCTCGACGGCGAAGCATTTCGTCGACGGCCTCGGCGCCAAGGTCGCGGCCGGACTCAAGGTGATCTGCGTCGCGACCTCCGAGGCAACGCAGACGCAGGCGCTCGGCCTCTCGATCCCGATGTCGACGCTCGACGAGACGCCGGAGCTCGACCTCACCATCGATGGCGCCGACGAGCTCGACACCGGCTTGCGGCTGATCAAGGGCGGTGGCGCCGCGCTGCTGCGCGAGAAGATCGTCGCCGCCGCCTCGAAGCGCATGATCGTGATCGCCGACACCGGCAAGCAGGTCGAGACGCTCGGCCGCTTTCCGCTGCCGATCGAGGTCGTGCCGTTCGGCTTGGAGGCGACACGGCGGGCGGTCGCGGCTGCGATCGCCTCGTCCGGCGCGCATGGCGAGCTCAAGCTGCGCAAGCGCCCTGACGGCTCGACTCTTCTGACCGATGGCGGCCACTACATCCTCGACGCGCATCTGGGCCGGATCGAGCTGCCGGAGGTGCTTGGGCTCGCACTCAATCAGGTGCCGGGCGTCGTCGAGCACGGCCTCTTCCTCGGGCTGGCCACCGCGGCTTTCCTCGCCGGAAGCGACGGTGTGCGGGTTCTCGGTGATCCGGCTGCCGAGCGCCACTGACAGGTTGTCGAACGGCGCGCTCCGGCCGCAAAAGTGGTTTCCACTTTCGCTGGACATGTTCTAAGAGCGGCCGGCGGCTCGCCCGGTCAGGGTCGTTGCCGCACCAGAACAATGGAATCGCCGCATTCCGGACGATCGACGAAGGGGTAACCGCATGATCCGTCACAGCCTGGCAGGCGCGCTTCTCTCGCTGGCGTTGCTCGCCATGCCCGCTTTGGCGCAGCAGGGGCCGACGCCGGAGCATCTCAAGGCCGCCCGTGAGGTCGTGATTTCCTCCGGCCTGTCGCAGTCCTTCGACTCGATCTACGCCGAGTTCACCGCCGGGGTCCGCCAGAGCTTCGGTACCACTCGGCCCGAGCTGAAGAAGGACATGGACGAGGTCCTGACCGCCCTCAAGGCCGAGGCGGACCTGCGCCGCGAGGAAATCGTCGACTCCTCGGCCCGCATCTTCGCCAGCAAGATGACCGAGGCCGATCTCAAGGACGTCGCGGCCTTCTTCAACTCGCCCGTCGGTCAGCGCTACAATTCCTACCGCCCGCAGGTGATCGACGAGATCTTCGCGCTGCTGCAGCCCTGGAGCACCGCGACCAGCAACCGGCTGTTCGATCTCTTCCAGGCCGAGATGCGCAAGCGCGGCCATCAGCTCTGAGCTGCAGGCGTCGTGATTGAGAAAGGCCGCCGGATGAACCGGCGGCCTTTTGTCTTGCTCAGTTCACCGGCCCGCGGCCTCCGATGTCCTCCATCGTCGGGTCGCTCGGCCGCACGCCGGCGGCGCGGTTGACCATCACGGTGACGAACCAGAGCACGACACCGATCCCGATCAGGATGCCGGCGATCTTGTATTGGACCGGGTCGCGCCCGGTCCAGGGACCGGCGAAGAAGGCGCAGAAGATCGCTCCGGCGATCGGCAGGATCGTCGGCGTGCGGAAATGCTCGTGCTCGACCGTATCCTTGCGCAGCATCAGCACCGCGATGTTGACGACGGTGAAGACGCAGAGCAGCAGCAGTGCGGTCGTCCCGCCCAGCGCCGGCACCTCGCCGACGAAGGTGATCAGCGCGAAGGCGAGCAGGGTGGTGAAGCCGATCGCGACGTAAGGGCTGCGACGCGTCGGATGGACCTTGCCGAGCACCGGCGGCAGCACATGCTCCCGGCTCATGCCGTAGACCAGCCGGCTCGCCATCAGCATGTTGATCAGCGCGCTGTTGGCGACGGCGAACATGGTGATGAAGCCGAAGATCCAGATCGGAAAATTCGGCGCGCCGGCCGCGACCACCTTGAGCAGCGGCGTCTCGCCCTCGCCGAGCTGTTCGGGCGAGACCAACGTGATCGCCGAGACCGAGACCAGCACGTAGATCGTGCCGGTGATCACGAGGCCGGCGAGCAGGATCTTCGGGAAGGTCCGCGTCGGGTCCTTGGTTTCTTCGGCCATGTTGACCGAATCCTCGAAGCCGACCATGGCGAAGAAGGCGAGGGTGGTCGCCGCGATCACCGGCCAGAACAGGCCGCCATCGCCGGCGGGCTTGAACTGGGTGATGCGCGAGACGTCGCCCTGGCCGGCGGCGATCGCCCACAGGCCGACGAAGATCACGATCAGCAGGCCGGTCAGCTCGACGCAGGTCAGCACGACATTGGCCTTCACGCTCTCGCCGACGCCGCGGAAGTTGATCGCCGCGACCAGCGCCATGAAGGCGAGACCGACGATGGTGATGCCGATGCCGCCGGCGAGGTTGAGCCCGAAGGCGTGTGACATGTTGGCGGCGAAGGCGCGCGAGGCGGTCGAAGCCGAGGTGATGCCCGAGCACATCACTGCGAAGGCGACGATGAAGGTGATGAAATGGATGCCGAAGGCCTTGTGCGCATAGAGCGCCGCGCCGGCGGCGCGTGGGTACTTGGTGACCAGCTCAAGATAGCTGAACGCCGTGATCATCGCGACGACGAAGGCAACCAGGAAGGGCAGCCAGACGACACCGCCGACCTGCTTCGCCACTTGCCCGGTGAGCGCGTAGATGCCGGTGCCGAGAATGTCGCCGACGATGAAGAGCAGCAGCAGCCAGGGACCCATCACGCGATGGAGGCTTGGCTCGGCGGCTTCGGCTTGCGGTGCGGCGGAAGGGGGCAGCGTAGCGTCGCTCATGGTTCATCCTCGCTCGACGGGCCGAAAGGCCGGTGAAGAGGAGAACACAGTCACGCCATATTTGTTCAAGCGCAACCGGGGCGTGCGGCCCCGGTTGTGCGTCGCGTGATCAGTCCTCGGCCGCCTTGAACTTGTTCAGCCCGCTCATCACGAAGGGCGCGACCAGCGCGATGAAGGCGATGCCGAGCAGCGTCGCCGAGATCGGGTTCTCGAGCAGGATCATCGGATCGCCCAGGCTGATCTGCAAAGCGCGCCGCAATTGCGCCTCTGCCATCGGCCCGAGGATCAGCCCGACCACCATCGGCGCGACCGGATAGTCGTAGCGCCGCATCAGATAGCCGAGATAGCCGAAGCCGAAGAGCATGCCGAGTTCGACCGGCGAGGGGTTGACCGCGAGCGTGCCCATGGTCGCGAAGACCAGGATGCCGGCATAGAGCCAGGGCTGCGGGATCGCCAGCAGCCGCACCCAGAGCCCGATCAGCGGCAGGTTCAGGATCACCAGCATGACGTTGGCGATGAAGAGCGAGGCGATCAGGCCCCAGACCAGGTCCGGCTTCTCGGCGAAGAGCAGCGGGCCGGGATTGAGCCCGTATTGCTGGAAGCCGGCGAGCATGATCGCCGCGGTCGCCGAGGTCGGCAGGCCGAGCGTCAACAGCGGCACCAGAGTACCCGCGGCCGAGGCGTTGTTGGCGGCTTCCGGCCCGGCGACGCCCTCGATCGCGCCCTTGCCGAACTCCTCCGGATATTTGCAGAGCTTCTTCTCGGTCGAATAGCTCAGGAAAGTCGGCACCTCGGCGCCGCCGGCGGGCAGCGCGCCGATCGGGAAGCCGAAGGCGGTGCCGCGCAGCCAGGGCGCCCAGGAGCGCTTCCAGTCCTGCTTGTTCATCCAGAGCGAGCCCTTGATCGGGATGATCTCCTCCGGCTCGCGCCAGCGCTTGGAGGCGACGTAGAGCGCCTCGCCGACGGCGAAGAGGCCGACCGCCAGCGTCGTCACTTCGACGCCGTTGAGCAGTTCGGGCACGCCGAAGGTCAGGCGCGCCTGGCCGGTCAGCTTGTCGATGCCGACGAGGCCGAGCAGCATGCCGAGGAACAGGCTGGTCAGGCCGCGCAGGGGTGAATCGCCGAAGGTCGCCGACACCGTGACGAAGGCGACGATCATCAGCGCGAAATAGTCCCAGGGGCCGAACTTGACCGCGAGCTCGACCAACCAGGGCGCCAGGAAGGCGAGGCCGATCGTGGCGATCAGGCCGGCGACGAAGGAGCCGATCGCCGCCGTCGCCAGCGCCGGGCCGCCGCGGCCGGCCTTCGCCATCTTCGAGCCTTCGAGCGCGGTCGCTAGCGAGGCGCTCTCGCCCGGCGCGTTGAGCAGGATGGCCGTGGTCGAGCCGCCATACATGCCGCCATAATAGATGCCGGCGAACATGATCAGTGAGCCGGCCGGATCGAGCTTGAAGGTCACCGGCAGCAGCAGCGCGACCGTCAGCGCCGGGCCGATGCCGGGCAGCACGCCGACGGCGGTGCCGAGGAAGACGCCGATCAGGCAGAACAGCAGTTTCGACGGCTCGAGAGCGACGGAGAAGCCGTTGGCGAGCGAGAGCAGGGTGTCCATGTGCTTAGCTCCTTCAGCTCAGCAGCGCTTCGAGCGGCCCGGTCGGTAGCGAAAGGGTCAGGAGCTTGAGGAAGACGATGTAGATTGCGGTGCCGAGCACGGCGCCGATGACGATGTCGATGACCAGCGCATCCCGCCCGAAACCGCGCGCCGTGCAGGCGAAGATGATCGCCGTGGCGATGATGAAGCCACCGCCGAGCGCAATGCAGGCGACGAGACCTACCAATCCGCCGATGATCCAGAGCAGCGCCTTGCCGTCGGCCTCTTCCGGCTTCGGCAGGCCGTCCTTGAGCGCGACGATGAAATGCGCGAGCCCGAGCACGGCGAGACCGGCGCAGACCACATAGGGCATCGCGGTCGGTCCGACGCCGTAATTCGAGGTGATCGTCTGGCGCGAGGCGTCGAAGGCGACGATCGCCGCCGCAGCGAGCAGCAGGAGCCCGACGATGAGGGCCGGGCGGTCGATGGAGCGGGACATGGGCGCGACCGTCTTCTCTGGAGCGAAGGTGACGAAGGGCGGGCGGCCTCGCGGCTGCCCGCCCTTGATTGACGTCTCAGGAGGGCCTTACTTCACCAGGCCGACATCCTTCATGACCTTTTCGACGCGGACCGTCTCGTTCTTCAGGAAGCTGTCGAACTGGGCGCTGGCGAGATAGGCGTCATCCCAGCCCCGCGCCTTGAGGATCTCGGTCCATTCCTTCGACTTGACCATCTTGTCGACGGCGCCGGAGAGCTCGGTCTTCTGCGCGTCGCTGAGCCCCGGAGGCGCCACGACCGAGCGCCAGTTCAGCAACTCGACATTGACGCCGCCTTCCTTGAGCGTCGGGGCGTCGGGAGCGTTCGCCAGGCGCTTGCTGGCGCTGACGCCGACGACACGCAGCTTGCCGGCCTTGATTTGGCCTTCGAACTCGCCATAGCCGGAGATGCCGGCGGTGACACGCCCGCCGAGCATGGCCGCGAGCGCCTCGCCGCCACCGGAGAACGGGATGTAGTTGATCTTCTTCGCGTCGCCGCCGGCGGCATCGGTGAACAACGCGGCGAGGATGTGGTCGGCGCCGCCGGCCGAGCCGCCGGCCCAGGTCACCTTGGCCGGGTCGGCCTTGACGCGGTCGGCGAGATCCTTGGCGTTCTTGATCGGCGAATCCGTGGGCACGACGATGACCAGCGCCTCGGCGGTCAGCCGGGCGATCGGCGTGGCCTGGGTCAGGTTCACCGGCGACTTGTTCAGCAGGATGGCGCCGACCATGACGAAGCCGTTGACCATCAGCTGGTGGCCGTCGCCCTTGGCGCCGATCAACTGGGCGAGGCCGATCGTGCCGCCGGCGCCGGTGACGTTGGTCACCTGGACGCTCTTGGCGATGCCGGCAGCGGTCAGCGCCTGCTGCATCGAGCGGGCCGTGCCGTCCCAGCCGCCGCCGGGCGCGGCCGGAGCCATGATCTTCAATTCCATTTGGGCGAAGGCGGCCGTTGTGAGGCCCGCGAGAGCGACGGCGGCCACGGCCCCGCGCTTGAAGAAGGACGTGAGCATAGTTACCTCCCAGATGGCGCGTTTGACGCGCCGATTGTCGACGCCCGCCTGTGGCACCGCATCGGACCGCGGATCAATTGCGCCTGATTGCATAATCACAAGTCAAGATGTTTCGCTTGAGCCGCCTGCCTACGCAGGAAAATTCGACCAAGGCAGCGGCGATACCGTCGAAGGTCGTGGGTCTTCCCAGCAACGCGGCGATCTTTGGAAGGGGCTGGTGAGCGTGCCGCTCCCCCTAGGCGCGGCATCTCCCATCGCGTAAGCCCCGACGCATGAGTCAGATTGCTCTCTCGATCGGTTCGGTCTCCTCGCTCGCGAGCGAGTCCGCAGCAGTGCGGGCCCTTCGCATCGCGGGCGTGATCGATCTGGCGGCGATGCTTCTCGCGGCGCTGTTGGCGAATCACTCTGTGCTGCTGACGCTCGCCTTCTCGATCGCCTGCGTCGGGCAGGGCGCTACCATTCTCAGGTTTGGGACAGACGCCGCCTCGCGGCAGGGAGACAGCAATGGCTGAGTTCGACGTCGACCTCTTCGTCATCGGCGCCGGGTCGGGTGGCACGCGCGCCGCCCGCATCGCCGCAGGCCATGGCGCCCGCGTGATGATCGCCGAGGAGGATCGCATCGGCGGCACCTGCGTCATCCGCGGCTGCGTGCCCAAGAAGCTCTTCGTCTATGCCAGCCGCTTCGCCGACGAGTTTGAGGACGCGGCCGGTTTCGGCTGGAGCGTCGGCAAGCCGGAATTCGACTGGCCGAAACTGCGCGATGCAGTCGCCAAGGAAGTGACGCGGCTCTCCGGCCTCTACCGCAAGGGCCTCGACGGCGCCGGCGTCACGATCCGCGAGGAACGGGCGGTGGTCGCGGGGCCGCACGAGGCCAGGTTGCAGAAGAGCGGCGAGACGATCCGCGCCCGTCATATCCTGGTCGCGACCGGCGGCTATCCGGCTTTCGAGCCGCCGATTCCGGGCGGCGAGCTCGGCATCTCCTCGAACGAGGTCTTCCATCTGCCGAGCCTGCCGCAGCGCATGCTCGTCGTCGGCGGCGGCTATATCGCGCTCGAATTCGCCAGTGTCTTCGCCCGCCTCGGCGTCGCCGTCACGCTGCTGCACCGCGGCGACAACGTGCTGCGCGGCTTCGACGAGGATCTGCGTACCCGTCTGCGCGACGCGCTCGGTCATGCCGGCATCACGCTGCGCCTCGGCTGCACGGTGAACCGCATCGAATTGCTGCCGGATGGCAGCCGCCGCGCTCATTGCGCCCATGGCGCGCCGATCGACGCCGACGTCGTCCTCGTCGCCACCGGCCGCCGCCCGAACACGGCGGGGCTCGGCCTCGAGGCCGCTGGCGTCAAGCTCGGCCCGGCCGGCCAGGTCCTGGTCGACGCCGCCTCGCTCTCCAGCGTTCCGTCGATCGCCGCCGTCGGCGACGTCACCGATCGCGTCAACCTGACCCCGGTCGCGATCCGCGAGGGCCACGCCTTCGCCGATACGACCTTCGGCGGCAAGCCTTGGACGGTCGACCATGCGCTCGTCGCCTCTGCCGTGTTCACCACACCGGAACTGGGCACTGTCGGTCTCACGGAGCAGCAGGCGCTTGCGACGGGCCGCCCGCTGCGCATCTTCGAGACCGGCTTCCGGCCGATGAAGGCGACGATCTCGGGCCGCGACGAACGCATCTATATGAAACTGGTCGTGGATGCGCAGACCGATCGGGTGATCGGCGTCCACATCCTCGGCCATGACGCCGGCGAGATCGTCCAGTCGGTCGCCATCGCCGTCACCATGGGCGCGACCAAGGCCGATTTCGACCGCACCGTCGCACTGCACCCGAGCGCGGCCGAGGAACTCGTCACCATGCGCACGCCACGCAAGAGCGCGCTCTGACCGGCATCAGAGCCCGCGATCCGCGCGACGGCTGTCGTGAATCAGGCTCGCATCGTTGAGCCCGACATCGCGCGCCATGTGAGCGCTCAACCCTTCCTGGTCGAGCCGGTCGTCGAGCGCGACCAGGCGATTGCGCTGGAACTGGCGAATGCGAGCCAGTGCTGCTCCAAGCATTGGCATAAGGCTGACATATCTATTGCTTCTGCAGATTTCGGCCGACATGATGCGGCTCCCGAGTAGGTTGTGTCCTGCTCAGGGATGCTGCTGAACCGAGACGCAGACAAACTGGATTTCACGCCTCTCACATAAGGCCTGCTGATGGATGACCTCGCGACGGGCCTACCGCCGCTCAGCGCGGTGCGCGCCTTCGAGGCAGCGGCCCGCCATGGCAGCTTCACCCGCGCCGCGGTCGAGCTCGGCATGACGCAGGCGGCGGTGAGCTATCAGATCAAACTGCTGGAGGAGCGGCTCGGTCTGCCATTGTTCCAGCGTCAGGCCCGCCGCGTCGTCCTGACCGAAGCCGGGGAGCGCCTGGCGTCGTCGGTGATGGAGTCCTTCGATGGCTTGCGCGCGGCCTTCGCCGCGGTTGCCGAGACGGCCGAGGGCGTCCTCTCGATCCAGGCGCTGCCGACCATCGCCTCGAACTGGCTGGTGCCACGCCTCGGCCTGTTCCAGTGTGAGAATCCGGGCTTGGCGGTGCGGATGGTCACGCAGGTCGGCCCGCATGATCCGCAGCGCGACGATTGCGATGTCGCTATCCATCGCGGCAACGGGCAATGGTCCGGGCTGGAGGCGCACTGGCTGATGACGAGCGAGTTCACCCCGCTCTGCGGGCCGAACCTCTTCCGCGATCTCGGCCGTCCGCCTCAGCCTTCCGACCTGCTGCATGTCAACCGCATCGGCAAGATCGAAGCCTGGGATCGCTGGTTTGCCGCCGCCGGGGTCAACTCCGAAGCCACTCCGTTGGAGCCACGCTTCGACCTCGCAGTGCAGCAGCTCGAAGTCACGGCCGCGCTCGCCAGCAATGGCGCGGCCATGTGTTCGCCGATCTTCTTTCGGCGCGAGCTGAGCGAAGGGCTGCTGGTCCAGCCCTTCGATTTGATGCTCCCCGGCGGCAACGACTATTGGCTGACCTATCCGAAGCGGCGCCGGATCGCGCGCAAGATCAGCCTGTTCCGCGACTGGCTGCTGGACCAGGCGCGCGAGCCGGCGCCTATTTCGTCAGGCCCTTCTTCGCCAGCCAGTCCTGAATCAGCTGCGCCACAGCCAGATTATTCTTGTCCATCATGAGCATGTGCGAGTTGCCCTTGATGCCGATGGCTGGCAGGTTGACGACATCGACCGAGCCGCCGGCCGCGGTGATCTTGTCGCCGAAATCGGTCGCGGTCTTGCGGATCGTCGGCCAGCGCGCGTCCTGCTCGATGTAATCGCCGAACATCATCAGCACCGGGATGTCCTTCAGCGCTGCCGCCTTGGCCGGGTCGCCGATGCCCGCCGGCTCGACCGCGATCAGCGCCTTGACCTTGTCGGGCCGCGCCTGCGCCACCTTGAAGCCGAACTGGCCGGACTGGCTGTGGAACGAGATCACGCAGGGGCAGACCTTGTCGACCTCGGCGATATAGGCGTCGATGATCATCTGGTCGGTGGAGGTCCAGCGCGGCACGATCTGCTTGACGAAGTTGTCGTAGCCCTCGGCCGGGAACTGGCTGCCCGGCAGATATTTGCGCTTGGCCGGATCGCCGTCATAGCCGCCGCTCGCGCCGATCCGGAAGCGCTCAAACGGGTTCGCCGTGGTCAGGAACAGCGGCTCGCCGGGGATGACGTCGGGATACATCGCCCAGCTCGAGCGCCCGCGCTCGACAGCGTCGGAATTGTAGACCGACCAGCCCTTGCGCAGGAAGAATTCGAGCCAGCCCTGGCGGCCGTCCGGTGTCGATTCGTAATTGACGCCGGTCATGCCGCCGCCATGCCAGAGCAGCAGCGGAACGGCGCCTTTCTCGTTCTGCGGCAGGAAGTACTGCACATACATCTGGCCGGTCTGGTAGGTGCCGTTGGGGTCGACGCGGGCCGGCGTGCCGCCAGGGGTGAACACCACGTCCTTCACCGGCCGGCCGGATATCTCGACCAGCTTGCCGCCGACATGGAAGGAGCCCATGCCGCGCAGCGTGATCGGCTCCTGCGCCTGCTGGGCCTGCGCCATACCGAAGCTGCAGGCCAGGCCGATAGCGGCCGCCAGAACGTGACGTCTCATGGTTCCTCCCGTCGCCGCGACCGGCGTTGTTGGTTGCGCGGCCATCTTCGGCCGCGCCGCCCGAGGGAGACAATGGTCTTTGCGGGCAGGAGTGAAATGCAAATGCCGGAGCGATTGATGCAGGCCGCGCATCAAATAGAGCGTGATTGCGACTTGCAGGCAGAGAGGTGAAGTCTAGTTTCTAGAAAACTTGGCTATGGTTCTAGAATGGGACGGGCTGTTAGCCCGGATAGGAATGGGCTTGAGCATCAAGAATGACGCCGTCGAGATCTTGGCGCGTGATCTCGCTCGGCGCCACGGCACGGGGGTGACCGAGATCATCCACCGGGCGCTCAAGGAGAAGGCCGAGCGGGACGCGGCGGGGCCGACGCTGTGGGAAAAGCTTCGGCCGCTCCACGAGAGGCTGCGAGCCTTGCCGGACAGTGGGCCGGAGCCCGACAGGGATTTCTACGACGAGCTGAGCGGCGAACGGCGGTGATCGTCCTCGATGCGTCCGCGATCATCTCCATCATGCTGGAGGAGGCCGACGCTTCGATGCTGTCGGAGCGGCTCGACACGTACGAGACGATGCGTTTCGCCTCGAGCGTGACGATCTGGGAAGCTGGTTTCGCGGTCGCACGGAGAAAGGCGGTGGCGAGAACGAGAGGCCTGGCTCTCGTTCAGGAGTTTGTGCAGACGGCTGGCATCGAGCCAGTCGCGCCCGATATGGGGATCACCGCTCTCGCCATCGAGGCCGCCGACCGCTACGGTATCGGTCCGAGCTACCCTGGCATCCTCAATCTCGGCGACTGCTTCTCCTATGCGACGGCGAAGCATCTTCGTGCTGCCCTGCTGTTCAAGGGCGACGATTTCGGCCGGACCGACGTCACGCCGGCCTGAGCGTAGGGCGTGGCCGCTGCTTCGCATGATTCAAAATCGAGCCGGCTCAATCGCTGGTGCAGGGCCTTGAATCGGCGTGTTAACGGCTGGAATCCGTTTGGCAGCCGACTACGCCAAGCGCCTGACGGGATTCATGCTTTCGCCTTGCGGCACGCCGTCCTTGCCGTAACGGTGGCCAGCAGCCATCTGCGGGTGTATAGGCCCCCCTTCGCGCCAAGATGAGGTTAACGCAGGCGCGATGCGTGAAATCAGGAGCAAGACCCATGTCCGAGCGGTGGACGCCCGACAGCTGGAGGGCAAAGCCCGTCCAGCAGATGCCGGAATATCCGGATCGAGCAGCCTTGAAGGCGGTTGAGCAGCAGCTCGCCGGCTTTCCGCCGCTGGTTTTTGCGGGCGAGGCGCGCAAGCTCAAACGGGCGTTGAGCAAGGTCGCGGCCGGCGAGGCCTTCCTGCTTCAGGGCGGCGACTGCGCCGAGAGCTTTGCCGAGCATTCGGCCGACAACATCCGCGATTTCTTCCGGCTGTTCCTTCAGATGGCAGTGGTGCTGACCTTCGCCGGCGGCTCGCCGGTGGTGAAGGTCGGCCGTATCGCCGGCCAGTTCGCCAAGCCGCGCTCGGCCCCGAACGAGAAGATCGGCGATGTCGAGCTGCCGAGCTACAAGGGCGACATCATCAACGACAACGAGTTCACGGCGGAGTCGCGGATTCCCGATCCGCGCCGGCAGCTCGAGGCCTACAGGCAGTCGGCGGCGACGCTCAACCTGATCCGCGCCTTCGCCACCGGCGGCTACGCCAATCTCGACAACGCGCATCGCTGGATGCTCGGCTTCGTCAAGGACTCACCGCAGTCGCATCGCTATCAGGAGCTGGGCGACCGCATCACCGAGTCGCTCGACTTCATGCGTGCCATCGGCGTCGATCCCGAGACGCATCCCGAGATGCGGACGACGGACTTCTACACCAGCCACGAGGCGCTGCTGCTCGGCTACGAGCAGGCGATGACGCGCACCGACTCGACCACCGGCGACTGGTACGCCACTTCCGGCCACATGGTCTGGATCGGTGACCGCACCCGTCAGCTCGATCATGCCCATGTCGAGTACTTCCGCGGCATCAAGAACCCGATCGGCCTGAAATGCGGCCCGTCCCTCAAGCCGGACGAACTGCTCAAGCTGATCGACGCGCTCGATCCGCAGAACCAGGCCGGCCGGCTCGTGCTGATCGGCCGCTTCGGCGCCGACAAGGTCTTCGACCATCTGCCGGCGCTGGTGCGTGCCACCAAGCGGGAAGGGCGCAATGTCGTCTGGTCCTGCGATCCGATGCACGGCAACACCGTCAAGGCGGCGAGCGGCTACAAGACCCGGCCCTTCGACCTGATCCTGACCGAGGTGAAGAACTTCTTCGCCGTGCATCAGGCCGAAGGCACGCATGCCGGCGGCCTGCATCTTGAGATGACCGGCAAGAACGTCACCGAGTGCACCGGTGGTGCCCGCGGCATGACCGATGCCGATCTCAACGACCGCTACCACACGGTCTGCGATCCGCGTCTCAATGCCGAGCAGGCGCTGGAGCTCGCCTTCCTCGTCGCCGAGCTGGTCAAGCGCGAGCGCGCCGGCCGGGCCCGGCCCGAGGTCGAAGCGGCGGAGTGAGACGCTTTTCAGCGCTGCCAACGAAACAGGGCCGCGGCATCGCCGCGGCCCTTGCCGTTTTAGAGGTCGGATTCGTCAGAACTTCAGTGCAGCGCCGACTTTTGCAGTGTCTACGATCGCTTCGACGCCCTTGAACTCGCTGAAATAGATGCGCTGAAATTCGGCGCGCAGGAAAAGATTGTCGGTCAGGAGTGCATCCACGCCACCACCGATTGCAAACCCCGGCACGTAGCCAGATTTTGGTACGCCGGCGCCGGACGCGCCACGGTCAGATATGAACGACGCCCGGCCGGCATAGAGACCGCGGGAATAGGTGACCGCACCCGTCAAGGGATCGACACTTGTTACCACATTATAGGTGTCATAGCTCTCGGTCGTGCTGTTCTGCTGGGATGCGCGCCCGTCAGATCGGATTCGGCCGATGGCCGCGCCCAGGGTCAGATAGGGCATGAAATTGCCCATGACGTAGCCGGCGCGGAACTTCGCTACGGCGAAGTCTTCAATCTTGTTTTTTGAATGGGCCGCGACGGAGATGACAGTCTCAGTACCCACGGGCTCCGTCGCCAGGGTCGACGGTACGGTTGTTGGAATAATATTCGTGTACAGGCGGCTGGCGGACTTTTCTTCGGAGGTTGCGAAGTCCGCCCTCTGATATTCAAGTTCCGCGCCGAGGACCACGTCTCCGAACAGGAAGTTGTAGCCGACGAAGCCGCCGAAGGTGGTCTTGTCGCTTCCCTGTTTGCCGAGCCTGATCAGATCGACGCCGTACGGTCGTACGAGAAGCTGGTGGAAGGCCTGGTCCATGAGCTGCGCCGACTGCTTCGCCGCATCGAACTGCGATGTACCGAAGCCGACGGTGCCGCCGAAATAGATGCCTGACCAGTCGGCGCGGCCCGAGCTGAAGCTCGGCGGCTCCACGGGCTGTTCGATCTGCGAGCCCCTGAGATAGTCGGCGCCTTGCGCCAGTTGTGGCAGCATCAGCACATGGGCCGTCACGACGATCGGGGCGAGGGCGGCGATAGATGCAGCACGCATCGCGTGTCTCTCCGGGCAGCGGCCAACGCACTGGTTGCGATGGCGCGGAGACAATTCATGCGCAGTTAACCCTAATGTCCGGTTAATGCGATTGCCGATCCAATCCATCTCTGAAAGACATCCCACGCGTTCAGCGGACTGAGTCTGGACGCCGGAGGCGGATGGATGATCCGGCATATCGTGTTCTTCACGGTCAAGCGTATCGAGGATCTCGGCAGGGCTCAGCGTCTGCTCGGCCGGCTCGGCGAGATCTCGCATGCGCTCGCCTTCGAGGTTGCGGCCAATGCCAGGATCGATCCGATCGGCGATGCCGCCGACATCGTCGTCTACGCCGAGTTCGCCGACGAGGCCGCGCTCGCCGCCTGGAAGGCACATCCGATCTATGACGAGACGACGCAGGCCGTGCGACCCTTGCGTGAATTGCGCTGGTCGGCCGATTTTCGCTCGACGCTTGCCTGACCCGGCCTTGCGAAAACGCAGGGGCGGGCAGGACGCCGGCCCGTTGCTGGCGCGCCGGCCGCAAGCTACATCCGGAGCATGACCGCGACCTCTCTTCGCCTGGCGCTCGCCCAGCTCAACCCGATCGTCGGCGACGTCGCCGGCAATGCCGACAAGGTGCGTGCCGCGCGCCGCGAGGCGGCCGCCGGCGGCGCCGAGCTCGTGATGTTCCCGGAACTCTTCCTCTCGGCCTATCCGCCGGAGGATTTGGTGCTGAAGCCGGCCTTCCAGGACGCCTGCCGCAAGGCCTGCGAGGACCTCGCCCGCGAGACCGCCGATGGCGGCCCGGCCGTGCTCGTCGGATTGCCCTGGCTCGAGGACGGCAAGCTTTACAACGCCTATGCGCTGCTGGACGGCGGCCTGGTCCAGTCGGTGCGCTTCAAAGTCGACCTGCCCAATTACGGCGTCTTCGACGAGAAGCGCGTATTCGAGCCCGGCCCGCTGCCCGGCCCGGTCGTCTTTCGCAACCATGTCCGCCTGGGCATTCCGATCTGTGAGGACATCTGGGGTGAGGAAGTCGTCGAGTGCATTGCCGAGACCGGCGGCGAGATCCTGCTGGTCCCGAACGGCTCGCCTTTCCGCCGCGGCGTGATCGAGGAGCGGCTCAATGTCGCCGTGGCCCGCGTCGTCGAGAGCGGCCTGCCGATGGTCTACCTCAACCAGCTCGGCGGCCAGGACGAGCTCGTCTTCGAGGGCGCCTCCTTCGTGCTCAACAGCGACCGCAGCTTCGCCCACCAGCTGCCGGCCTTCCGCGAGGCGGTCGCGATCACGCAATGGGAGCGTGGGCCCGATGGCTGGCGCTGCCTGCCCGGCGAGGTCGTTGCCGTCGAGAGCGGCGACGAAGCCGACTATGCCGCCTGCTTGCTCGGCCTGCGCGACTATGTCGAAAAGAACCGCTTCCCCGGCGTGGTGCTCGGCCTGTCGGGCGGCATCGATTCCGCCATCTGCGCCGCCATGGCGGTCGATGCGCTGGGCGCGGAGCGGGTGCGCTGCGTGATGATGCCCTATCGCTTCACCTCGCAGGAGAGCCTCGACGACGCCAGGAAATGCGCCGATGCGCTTGGCGTTCGCTATGAGATCGTGCCGATCGCCGATCCCGTCGAGGGCTTCGAGCAGGCGCTGGCCGAACTCTTCGCCGGCACCAATCGCGGCATCACCGAGGAGAACCTGCAGAGCCGGGTGCGCGGCACGCTGCTGATGTCGATCTCGAACAAGTTCGGGCCGATGGTGGTGACGACCGGCAACAAGTCGGAGATGTCCTGCGGCTACGCCACGCTCTATGGCGACATGAACGGCGGCTACAACCCGATCAAGGACCTCTACAAGACCGAGGTCTTCAGGCTCTCGGCCCTGCGCAACCGCTGGAAGCCGGCAGGCGCGCTTGGGCCGGACGGCGAGGTGATCCCTGAGAACATCATCGTCAAGCCACCCTCGGCGGAGCTGCGCGAGAACCAGAAAGATCAGGATTCGCTGCCGCCCTATGACGTGCTCGACGACATCCTCGCCTGCCTGATCGAGCACGAGATGCGGCTCGCCGACATCGTCGCCCGCGGCCACGACCTGGAGACGGTGCAGAAGGTCGAGCGCCTGCTCTATCTCGCCGAATACAAGCGCCGGCAGGCGGCGCCGGGCGTCAAGGTCACCCGCAAGAATTTCGGCCGCGACCGGCGCTATCCCATCGTCAACCGCTTCCGCGACCCCGGCGAACCGGCCCATGAGCCGGACCGGTCACTGGTCAAGGGCGTCGGCAAGGGCGGGGCTGAGAGCTTCGATTTCTGAAGTGACGAACACGCCGTCATTCCGGGGCGCCGCGTAGCGGCGAGCCGGGAACCCATGAGCACTGGCCTTTCCGTCATGGTCGGGCTTGTCCCGACCATCCGCGTCTTCCCCGACGCAATGCGGTGTTCAAGACGTGGATGCTCGCCACAAGGGCGAGCATGACGATCTGAAGCAGCGTCGTGGTCATGGGTTCCGGGCTCAGGCCTGCGGCCTGCCCCGGAAAGACGGCGGAGCGCTGTCTTACAACCAGAATCCGCCGATCTGGTTCGCCGTCGGATTGGCGATGCAGGCGGTCATCCGATCGAGCCAGATGCGCTGATATTTGGCGTTTTGCCCATGCTGGGTATCGATGTCGTAACGGCGCTGGATCAGCTTGACGCGACGCTTGATGTGCAGGTCGACGAGGCTGTTCAGCTGGGTGATCAGCCCGCCGATCGTCGGAGCGCGGGCGATGGTGAGCTGATGCGCCAGCGCCCGGCAGACGACGAAGCCGACATCGTAGTGGAATTGCTCATGCGCCAGCAGGCCGGCGTCCAGCGTCACGCCGATCCTCACCTGCGCATTCGGCCAGACCTCGATCTCGTTGGGCACGCCGAAGGCGTAGTCGGTCCCGACCATGCGGGCGCCCTTGTCGAAAATCTCGTATTCGAAGGCGGTGTAGGCGTCCTGCACCGTCCCGTCGGCCGGGTCCATCACCACCGGCACCGGCAGGAAGTCGCCGGCCTTGAGCTTTATGGGAAGGCGCGAGGCGCTGACCACGACGCCGGCCGGCGCCGGGTTGTTGGCCATGTGCAGGAAAGTCTTGCCACCAGGATCGACCCGCGAATCCGGGCTCGGCATCTTGAGGAAGACCTGCTGGTAGCGCTTGATCCCGCCTCGGGTCAGCGGCCCGCAATCGCCGTCGACATCGAGCAGGTCG
This sequence comes from Allobosea sp. CRIB-10, assembly GCF_900112185.1. Lineage (GTDB taxonomy): Bacteria > Pseudomonadota > Alphaproteobacteria > Rhizobiales > Beijerinckiaceae > Allobosea. Next base: position 243,698 of record NZ_FOKP01000005.1, read on the forward strand.
ATGCCGAGCGCGGCCGTATGCGGGTTGATCATCGCCTGGACCAGGCGCGTGTCGGGAACCGTGTTCTTGCCGCCGAGCCCAACTGAAGCCGTGATGCTCATCCTCGCCTCCGAGCGCAGATATCGACATCCCCGTCGCCCGCTACCCTTGCGTCAATCTGAGCAGTTGTCGATCTCCTTTCATGACGGCTGCACCATGCTCTTGCCCTTGCGCGCGTCCCGCGCGACAAGCGGCCGGTCATGACCACTCCCTTCGTCCGCACCGCCCCGTCGCCGACCGGCTATCTCCACATCGGCAACGCCCGCTCGCTGATGTTCAACTGGCTCTTCGCCAAGCGGCATGTCGGGCGCTTCTTGCTGCGCTATGACGACACCGACCAGGCGCGCTCGAAGCCGGAATTCGCCGATGCCATCGCCGAGGACCTGGCCTGGCTCGGCGTCGTCCCCGATGCCAGCATCAAGCAATCGGAGCGGATCGCGCTCTACGATGCGGCCGCCGACAAGCTGCGTGCCGCCGGACGCCTCTACCCCTGCTATGAGAGCGCCGACGAGCTTGATCGCAAGCGCAAGCGCCAGCTCGCCCGCGGCCTGCCGCCGGTCTACGACCGCGCCGGCCTGAAGCTGGCGGCCGAAGAGCGCGGAAAGCTCGAAGCCGAGGGCCGGAAAGCCCATTGGCGCTTCCTGCTCGATTGGGAGGAGATCGGCTGGGACGATCTCGTCCGCGGTCCCTCCCATGTCGACTGCGCCTCGCTCTCCGATCCGGTGCTGGTGCGCGAGGATGGCACCTATCCCTATACGCTGCCCTCGGTGGTCGACGATCTCGACATGGGGATCACCCATGTCATCCGTGGCGAGGACCACGTCACCAACACCGCCGTGCAGATCCAGATCATGCAGGCGCTGGGCGGGGCGCTGCCGGCCTTTGGCCACCACAACCTCTTGACCACCGCGAGCGGCGAGGGGCTGTCGAAGCGCCTCGGCCATCTCTCGCTGCGGGGCCTGCGCGAATCCGGCATCGAGTCGCTGGCGGTGGCGGCGCTCGCCGTGCTCACCGGCTCCTCCGATGCGGTCCGGCCGGTGTCGAGCCTCGACGAGCTCGGCGGGCTGGTCGACCTCGCCCATGTCTCGCGTGCGCCGGCCAAGTTCGATGAGCACGAGCTGGAGACGCTCTCGGCCCGCACCCTGCACCAGCTCGATTTCGCAGCGGTCGAGGACAGGCTGAAGCAGCTCGGCATTCCCGCCAGCGAGCCGTTCTGGCTCGCCGTGCGCGGCAATCTCGCCCGGCTCTCGGGCGCCAAGGACTGGTGGACAATCGTCGAGGGGCCGATCGAGACACATGTTGCTGACAAAGCTTTTGCTGCGGCTGCGGCTACGCTGCTGCCGGCCGAGCCCTTCGATCAGACGACCTGGAAAACATGGACGCAAGCCGTCGGCGCACAGACCGGAACCAAGGGCAAGGCGCTGTTCATGCCGCTGCGCCAGGCGCTGACAGGTCTCGACCACGGGCCGGAGCTGGCGGCGCTGCTGCCGCTGATCGGGCGGGAAAGGGCGCTGAAGCGCTTGAATGGCGAAAGCGCCTGAGCATTACGAGGCGTCGTTCGGGCGTAGCGAAGCGCGGACCCGAGAATCTCATGACCGAAAAGCATGGGTTTCGCAGATGCCCGGGCCAAGCCCGACCATGACGGTGAAATGTGGCTGATCACTCGTGCCGGTGCATCGCCGACTCATGCTTGGTGTCGCGCATGGTCGAATAGACCAGCAGCGAGATGAAGATCACCGCCGAGAGGTAGTAGTAGAACCACTGCTCGTGGCCCTGCTGCTTGAAGAACAGGGCGATCGCCGGCGCAGTGCCGCCGAAGATCGAGACCGTCAGTGCATAGGGCACGGCGACGCCGGTAGCGCGGATCGAGGTCGGGAACAGTTCCGCCTTCACCACAGCGTTGATCGAGGTGTAGCCGGCGACGAAGAGCCAGGCGCCGGAGATCAAGAGGAAGGCGGCCCAGGGTGACTTGGTCTGCTCCAGAGCCGACAGGATCGGCACGGTCAGCAGCGTTCCGGCGACACCGAAGAAGATCAGCAGCGGCTTGCGGCCGATCCGGTCAGAGATCAGGCCGTAGAGCGGCTGCAGGATCGAGGCGAAGATCAGCGATCCCGCGATGACATAGGTGGTGACGATGTCGGTGAGGCCGACCGTCTGCTTGACGAAGGTCTGCATATAGGTGGTGAAGGTGTAGAAGGCGGCGGTGCCGCCGGCCGTCAGCCCGACCACGATCGCGACCTCGCGCGGGTATTTCAGGAGGCCGCGCAGCGAGCTTTCCTGCTTCTTGACCTTGTTGGCGGCGGTGAAGGCCTCGGTCTCGTGCATGTTCCGGCGCATGAACATGGCGGTGACCGCCAGCATCGCACCGATGACGAAGGGGATGCGCCAGCCCCAGTCGACCAGTTGCTCATGCGTCAGGAAGACGTTCTGCAGCAGGAGCAGCACCAGAATCGCGGTGAGCTGCCCGCCGATGAGCGTGACGTACTGGAAGCTCGAATAGAAGCCGCGATGATCGGGATGGGCGATCTCGGTGAGGTAGGTCGCGCTCGCCCCGTATTCGCCTCCCAGGCTCAGGCCCTCGATGATCCGCGCCAGCGCCAGCAGCACCGGCGCGGCGAAGCCGATCGTCTCATAGGTCGGCGTCAGCGCGATGATCAGCGAGCCGAAGCACATCATCAGCACCGAGACGGTCAGCGACAGCCGCCGGCCATAGCGGTCGGCGATATGACCGAACAGCCAGCCGCCGATCGGGCGGACGATGAAACCGGCGGCGAACAACGTCGCCGCGTTGAGCTGCTGCACCACAGGGTCGTGCGACGGGAAGAATTTCGGCGCGAAATAGAGCGCGAAGGCGGTGTAGGCGTAGAAATCGTACCACTCGACCAGATTGCCGACCGAGCCGATGAAGATCGCCTTCAGGCGTCGCGCCGTATCGGCGGCGTCCATGCCGTGCGGGGCGGGGGTGGCGATTGCTGGGTCCGACATGGCTTGCTCCGCGTTCGAGGCGGCGCGAGCAGCAGCGGGCGCCGGCAGCAGAACCCTGATCTAAGCCTTGCGTTCCTTGCCGGTCAGCGACGGAAGATTTGAGCGGAATTGCTTCAAGCGCATGACGGGCTGTCACGCGAGCCAGCCTGAACAGCCTCAGCCCTCATCCTGAGGAGCCGCGAAGCGGCGTCTCGAAGGATGCGTCAGGCGGCTCCGGAAACAACTGGAGCATCCTTCGAGACGCAGCCTGACGGCTGCTCCTCAGGATGAGGGCTGCGAGAATCTGTGCTGCCTTGCTGCTACGGCCGCGCGGTCGCTCCGACCCCGAGATTGGGCGCGAGGTTCGGCGCGACGATCCGCACCGTGCGGCGCTCGCCGGTGACGCTCTTGCTCTCGCGCTTCAGCCCGTCGCCCTGCTGCAAGGTCTTCTCGCCGTCGATCCGCTGCGGGCCGACGCCGGCGGATTCGGTGCTGGCGGTCGGCACATTGGCGTCCGGCGTCGGCTCGTCGCCGGGCGCGGCCTGGAGCGTGGTCGGAGCCGGGGCAGGAGGGGTGTTCGGCTTGGCCTCTGCGGCCGCATTGGCGGCGCCCTTCTTGCCGCGCTGCGGCTGCTCGGGCTTGGGCCGCGACATTTCCTGCGAGCGCTGCTCGGTGACGATGATGTCGCCCTTGCGCTGCTCGAGCATCTGCTCGGCATTCGCCAGCGCCTGGGCCCAGCTCTGGCCGGGGGCGCGGCAGGTGCAGGCGGCGTCGAAGCTGCGCGTGTATTTCAGCGCGTTCGGCAAGGACGAGTAGGGCTGCCCGGTGCTACGCGCCACCGCGTTCTGGATGTCGCCGCCATTGCTCATGCCGAAGGCCAGCGTCTCGGTGCCGGGGCAGAGCGACTGGCACATCTCGTCCTGGCCCTCGCGCCCGCTCGGACTGTTCGCGAGCGGGAAGAAATAGCCGTCGCAACTGCGTACGCAGACGGTGTAGGGGCCGCCCTGGCGCGGCTGGTTTTCGCCTGGCTCGCGCGGTTCGTCGGGATCGAGCTCGGGCATTGTCGAATCGATCTCACCACGGCGCGGCTCGATGCCGAAGATCGTCTCGAAGAAGCCGCGTGGTTGCGCCCGGCAATTATTGTTGATCAGCGCGGCCAGCTGAGCGCGGCGCTGCTCGACGCCGCCGCCCTGCGCCTGCTGCTGAAGCTGGGCATATTGCTGCTGCAACGCGCCGAGCTGGGCGCGGATGCCGCCGCATTGCGGTGGCGGCTGCTCGCCGAAGAACAGGAAGCCACCGCGATCGCAGCCCATCGAGCGGTATTGGCTGGAGAGCTGCGCCAGCTGCCCGGCGACGCGCTGCGCCGCCTGGGCGGCACGGCCGTCGCCACCGCCGCGCTGACCCTGCAGGCTGGAAAGCTCGGCCCGCCAGTTGTCGCAAGCCGGCGACTGCGCCAAGGCTGCGCCTGTCAGCGCGGCGAAGGCCAGCGCCGGAGCGAGCGCGCGTCGGAGCGAAGCGAAAATCATCGAAGGCAGAGTTGCTATCCCTGTGACTCGTCCCATGCCAGCGTCGGTCGCTTGCACCGGCAAAGCACATGCTACAAACGCGACGGAACTAAGGAGGTACGCGTCAGCCGCCGGGAGAAGGGCGATTCGACGCAGGTTCCACATTCGTCAGCGCATCGCATATCGCGCCCCGGGCAGCAAATCCGCCCCGGGCTCTAAACTCAAAGCGAGAGACAGATTCACCGATCAGGCCGATTCGGCCCGATCGGATCTGTCTCTTGCGCGATCACGCCTCCTCGGTCTGGTAGGCGCCGGCGAGATGGCGGCCGCGCTCGGTCAGCAGCGCCAGCACCCGCTCGAAGACGCGCAGCTCATCGGCCGAGATTCCCTCGATCCAGCGCTCCTCGAAGGCGAGCGCCAGCGGCACGATCTGGGCGTAGAGGCGCTGGCCGGCGGCGCTGAGAGCGACGAAGGCCTCGCGCCGGTCGGCCCGGTTCTCGGCCCGCGTCACCAGCCCGCGCTTGTCGAGTTCGGCGACGGCGCGCGAGACCTTGGTCTTGTGCATCTGCGAGAGCTCGCCGATGTCGCGCGAGGTCAGTTGCCCGAACTCGCCGAGCTGCGCGATCACCCGCCATTCCGGGATGCCGATGCCGAAACGCGTGCCGTAGACGCGGCCGAGCGCCCGGCTGGCGAAGAAGCCGACCACATTGAGCCGATAGGGCAGGAACTGCTCGAGATGCAGGGCGCGGTCTTCAGGTTTTTGTGTCGTTGACATTAGTTGCACATGTAACTAATTGGAGTGACAGAAGGCCGCGGAAGGCTGGCGCCGTGATCATTGCGCAACGGCAGCGTCTGTCAAAGCGGCCAGCAGCGGAAACGCAGCGGGAGGAGGCCGGCCATGAACCTGCAGACCAACGTGCAGACCACGGTTCAATCGAGCTTCGGCGAGCAGGTCCGCGGCGGGCGCCGCTACATGTCCGGCTTCGGCAACTCCTTCGAGACCGAGAGCCTGCCGGGCGCGCTGCCGATCGGCCGCAACTCGCCGCAGAAGGCGGCCTACGGCCTCTATGCCGAGCAGCTCTCCGGTTCGCCCTTCACCGCGCCGCGCTCCACGAACGAGCGCTCCTGGCTCTACCGCATCCGCCCGAGCGTCAAGCATGGCGGGCGCTGGACGCTGGTCGACAAAGGGCTGATGCGCTCCGCGCCCTGCCGGGACGAGACGCCGCCCTCGCTCGGCCAATTGCGCTGGAGCCCGATCCCGATCCCGCAGGAGAAGCTGACCTTCCTCACCGGCCTGCGCACCCTGACCACCGCCGGCGACGCCGACAGCCAGGCTGGCATGGCGGCGCACATGCTCTTCGTCACCGCCTCGATGGAACGCGAATACCTCTTCAACGCCGATGGCGAGTATCTCGTCGTCGCGCAGGAGGGGAGCCTGCGCTTCTTCACCGAGTTCGGCATCATCGAGATCGAGCCGGGCGAGATCTGCATCATCCCGCGCGGCGTGATGTTCCGTGTCGAATTGATGGGCGGGCCGGCGCGCGCCTATGTCTGCGAGAACTATGGCGGCGGCTTCACCTTGCCCGATCGCGGGCCGATCGGCGCCAACTGCCTTGCCAATCCCAGGGACTTCCTCACGCCCGTCGCCGCCTATGAGGACATCGAGGAGCCCTCGACCCTCTACGCCAAATGGGGCGGCGAGCTGTTCAAGACCGAGGTCGGCCAGTCTCCGCTCGACGTCGTCGCCTGGCACGGCAACTACGCGCCCTACAAATACGACCTGCGCCATTACTCGCCGGTCGGCGCGATCTCCTTCGACCATCCCGACCCGTCGATCTTCACCGTGCTGACCGCACCCTCCGAGACGCCCGGCACCGCCAATATCGATTTCGTCATCTTCCCGGAGCGCTGGATGGTGGCGGAGAACACCTTCCGCCCGCCCTGGTACCACCGCAACATCATGTCGGAGTTCATGGGGCTGATCTACGGCGTCTACGACGCCAAGCCGGAGGGCTTCACGCCCGGCGGCTTCAGCCTGCACAACATGATGCTGTCGCATGGGCCGGACACCCAGGCGTTCGAACATGCCAGCACGGTTGAGCTGAAGCCGGTCAAGCTCACCGGCACCATGGCCTTCATGTTCGAGACCAGGTTTCCACAGCGGCTGACCGGCTATGCCGCCGGCCTGCCGGAGCTGCAGGACAACTATGCCGACTGCTGGAGCGGGCTGAAGAAGCGCTTCGACCCGAACAAGCGCGACGCGTGGTGAAAGGCCGTCATTCCGGGGCTTTGCGAAGTGAACAACCTAGAATCCTTGACTGCCCTTCTTCCGTCATGGTCAGGCTTGTCCCGACCATCCACGTCTTCCTTCATCGAAGGTGGTGTTCAAGACGTGAATGCTCGCCACAAGGGCGAGCATGACGGGTTGGAGAAACGTTGCGGCCTAGCGGCTGCGCAGCCGGTTCATGAAGGCGTCGTAGGAGAGTTCCGCCACCTGCCACCAGAGCAGGTTCTCGCCGCGAAAGGCGACCATCGACTCGTAGCCCTTCTTGAAGGCTTCGCTCTTGGCCGAGGTCTCGGCATAGTACTCCTCGGCCGCCTTGAGCGAGGCTTCCATGATCGGCTGCGGGAAGGCCTTGAGCTGCGCGCCCTGGGCGATCAGCTTGCGCAGGCCGCCCGGATTGACGAAGTCGTACTTCGCCAGCATCCAGTTGTTGGCGGCTTCGCAGGCGTTCTGCACGATCGCCTGGTAGTGCTTGGGCAGCTTGTTCCACTGATCCTGGTTGATCACGAGGTGCAGCATGGCGCCGCCCTCCCACCAGCCGGGATAATAGTAATAGGGCGCGACCTTCACGAAGCCGAGCTTCTCGTCGTCATAGGGGCCGACGAACTCGGCCGCGTCGATCGTGCCGCGCTCCAGCGCCGGATAGACGTCGCCGGCTGCGATCTGCGTCGGCACCACGCCGAGCTTGGCGAGCACTGCGCCGCCCATGCCGCCGATGCGGAACTTCAGGCCCTTGAGGTCGTCGACCGTCTTCAGCTCCTTGCGGAAGAAGCCGCCCATCTGGCAGCCGGAATTGCCGCAGGGGATCGAGTAGGCGTTGAACTTGGCCAGCGCTGCGTTGACGATCTGCTCGCCGCCGCCGAAATACCACCAGCTATGCTGCTGGCGGGCGTTGAGGCCGAAGGGGATGCCGGTGCCGAGCCCGAGCGCCGGCTCCTTGCCGACATAGAAATAGGTCGGCGTGTGCGCGCATTCGACCGTGCCCGAGGTGACCGCGTCGAGCGCCTGCAGCCCGGGCACGATCTCGCCGGCCGAGAAGGTCTGGATCTGGAACCTGCCGTCCGTGGCGTCGGACATGAACTTCGCGAACTGCTGGGCGGTGCCGTAGATCGTGTCGAGCTGCTTGGGGAAGCTCGACGTCAGCCGCCATTTCACTTCGGGCATAGATTGCGCGATCGCGGGCATCGCGATCGGCGCGGCGGCCGCGGCGAGCGCGCCCGTCTTCAAAAACATACGGCGTTGCATGGACTTTCCTCCCGGGGATCGGTTTGCTGCCATCATCACTGTTCGGCGAGGATTGAAAAGAGATGAAACTAGCATCCCTCATGCACGGCCGGGATGGCCGCCTCGTCGTCGTCTCGAACGACCTGACCCGCGCAACCGACGCGTTTCCGGTCGTGGCGACGCTGCAGGGCGCCCTCGACGACTGGGAGCGCTGCGCGCCGCGCCTCGCGGATCTCGCCGAGAGCCTGGAGCACGGCTCGGTGCCATCCTTCCGCTTCCACGAGCATGACTGTGCCTCGCCGCTGCCGCGTGCCTATCAATGGGTCGACGGCTCGGCCTATGTGAACCATGTCGAGCTGGTCCGGAAGGCGCGGGGCGCCGAGATGCCCGAGAGCTTCTGGACCGATCCGCTGATGTATCAGGGCGGGTCCGATTCCTTCCTCGGCCCGCGCGAGGCGGTGAAGCTTGCCAGCGAGGATTACGGCATCGATCTCGAAGCCGAGATCGCGGTGATCACCGGCGACGTGCCGATGGGTGTCAGCCCCGAGGAGGCGAGGGGCCTCATCCACCTCGTCATGCTCGTCAACGATGTGAGCTTGCGGAATCTGATTCCGAACGAACTGGCCAAAGGCTTTGGTTTCCTTCAATCAAAGCCGTCCTCGGCCTTCTCGCCGGCGGCGGTGACGCCCGACGAGCTCGGCTCGGCCTGGAAGGACGGCAAGCTCAGCCTGCCGCTGCTCGCCCAGGTCAACGGCAAGCCCTTCGGCAAGCCGCAGGCCGGCGTCGACATGACCTTTGATTTCGGCGTGCTGATCGCCCATGCCGCCAAGACCCGCCCGCTCGTCGCCGGCACCATCGTCGGCTCCGGCACGGTCTCGAATCGCGATGACGATGGCGGGCCGGGCAGGCCGGTTTCGGAAGGCGGGCTCGGCTATGCCTGCATCGCCGAGCAGCGCATGGTCGAGACGATCCGGCACGGCGCGCCGAAGACGCCGTTCCTGCGTTTCGGCGACAGCGTCCGCATCGAGATGAAGGACGCCGCCGGCCATTCGATCTTCGGCGCGATCGAGCAGGACATCCTGCCGCATGCGGGGTGAGCCGCACCGTCATTCTCGGGCGAAGCGGAGCGCAGACCCGAGAATCTCAGGACGAGTAGGGCGCTGACTGGAGCCTCTTGCGGCCTGAGATGCTCGGGTCAAGCCCGAGCATGACGTCAGTATCAACGAGTTTACGAGGTAGTACCATGTCCTCCCCCGCTTTCGCCTCCACCGCCGATCTCGGCGAGAAGACCGTCTCCTTCGACGAGATCGGCAAGGGCGTCTACGCCTATACCGCCGAGGGCGATCCCAATAGCGGCATCGTCGTCGGCGACGACAGCGTGCTCGTCTTCGACGCGCAGGCGACGCCGACCATGGCCGAGCGCGTGATCGCCAAAGTGCGCGAGGTCACAGACAAGCCGGTCAGCCATGTCGTGCTCTCGCATTATCATGCCGTGCGCGTGCTCGGCGCGCCCGCCTATGGCGCGAAGGAGATCGTCTCATCGGATGCGGCGCGGGCGATGATCGTCGAGCGCGGCGAGGAGGACAAGGCGAGCGAGATCGGCCGCTTCCCAAGGCTCTTCCAGGGCGCTGATTCGATCCGCCCCGGCCTGACCTGGCCGACCACGACTTTCTCGCACAATGCCTCGATCTGGCTCGGCAGCCGCGAGGTCCGGCTGATGAAGCTCGGCCGCGGCCACACCGCCGGCGACATCGTCGCCTGGATGCCCGACACCAATGTGATCTTCGCCGGCGACCTCGTCGAATACGGCGCGACACCCTATTGCGGCGACGCCCATTTCACCGACTGGCCGACGACGCTCGACGCGCTCGCCGCCTTCGCGCCGGCTGCGATGGTGCCGGGCCGCGGCGCGGCGCTGACGAATCGCGGCATGGTCGCCGACGGCATCAAGGGCACGCGCGCCTTCCTCACCGACCTCTACGAGGCCGTGAAAGGCCATGTCGCCGCCGGCCGCTCGCTGCGCGAGACCTTCGAGCGCGTCCACGAGACGTTGAAGCCGGCCTATGGCGACTGGGTGATCTTCGAGCACTGCCTGCCGTTCAACGTCACCCGCGCCTATGACGAGGCCGGCGGCCTCGACCATCCCCGCATCTGGACCGATGAGCGCGACCGCCAGATGTGGCTGGACCTGCGCGGCTGAAGGCGGGTTAGGCAGCGTGGGGATGGATCGCGGAATAGTCCTGCTCGGCTTGGGCTTTGGACAGGTCGTGCGCGGCCTGGAGGTTGAGCCAGAAGCGCGGATCGGTGCCGAAATAGCGGCCGAGCCGGATCGCCGTGTCGGCCGAGACATCACGGCGCTCGCGCAGGATGTCGCTGATCCGGTTGCCGGGTACATCGAGGGCCCTGGCGAGCGCGCGGGCGCTCATTCCGAGCGGTTCGAGGTATTCCTCGCGCAAGATCTCACCGGGATGGGTTCTGATCCGAGCCATCGCGATCTCTCCTCAATGATAGTCGACGATCTCGACATCCGCCGGACCGTCGCCGTCCCAGCGGAAGCAGAGTCGCCATTGATCGTTGATCCGGATGCTCCATTGACCCTTACGGTCGCCCTTCAGCGCCTCAAGCCGGTTGCCGGGAGGCGAGCGCAGATCGGAGAGCGTGACAGCGGCGTCGAGCATATCGAGTTTTCGCAACGCGATCCGCTCGATCGCCCGCCGCCGGGCGGCGCAGGCTTCTCCGCGAAACAAGCGTTCCGTGTCCCTGTCGGCGAAGCTCAGGATCATATCTCAAGATATGATACGTATCGCGTATCGGTCAAGGAGTTGGCTTGATGCAGCCCTTCCGCCAGTTCGCCTATCGCCGCAGCGCCGATCAGGATGCGCCGGCCCCCGCCCGGCATCCCGTCGTCATCGTCGGCGCCGGCCCGGTCGGATTGACGCTGGCGCTCGATCTGGCGCGCCGGCGGGTTCCGGTGGTGCTGATCGACGATGCCGACCGGATCGGCGAGGGCTCGCGCGCCATCTGCTTCGCCAAGCGCACGCTCGAGATCTTCGACCGGCTCGGTCTCGCGCAGGCGATGGTCGAGAAGGGCGTCACCTGGCAGAAAGGCAGGGTCTTCCGCGGCGAGATGGAGCTCTACGAGTTCGACCTGCTGCCCGAGGGCGGCCACAAGCAGCCGGCCTTCATCAATCTCCAGCAGTTCTATGTCGAGGCGGCGCTGGTCGATGCGGTTCTGGCAGAGCCGCTCGTCGATCTGCGCTGGAGCAATCGCCTGGCCGGCCTCGACAACCGCGAGGACGGGGCGAGGCTCACCATCACCACCCCGGACGGGGATTATGCCCTCGAGGCCGATTGGCTGATCGCCTGCGACGGCGCCCGCTCGCCGACCCGTGGCCTGCTCGGGCTGGAGTTCCGCGGCGAGGCCTTCGAGGACCGCTTCCTCATCGCCGATGTGAAGATGACTGCGCCGTTTCCGACCGAGCGCTGGTTCTGGTTCGATCCGCCCTTCCATTCCGGCCAGTCGGCGCTGCTGCACAAGCAGCCAGACGATATATGGCGCATCGACCTGCAGCTCGGCCCGGATGCGGACCCGGATCACGAGAAGCAGCCCGAGATCGTCCGGCCCCGGATCGAGCGCATGCTCGGCCATGCCGATTTCGCCCTCGAATGGGTCTCGGTCTACCGTTTCCAGTGCCGCCGGCTCGACAGGTTCCTGCATGGGCGTGTCGTCTTCGCTGGCGATGCCGCCCATCAGGTCTCGCCCTTCGGCGCGCGCGGCGCCAATTCCGGCATCCAGGACGCCGACAATCTCGGCTGGAAGCTGGCGCTGGTCGTGCAGGGCAAGAGCCCGGTCTCGCTGCTCGGCAGCTATGACAGCGAGCGCGTCACCGCCGCCGACGAGAACATCCTGAACTCGACGCGGGCGACCGACTTCATCGCGCCGCGCTCGCCGGGGGAGCGGCTGCTGCGCGAGGCGGCCCTCTCGCTGGCGCCGCTGACCGGCTTCGCCAAGCGCTTCGTCAATTCCGGCCGGCTGTCGGTGGCCAGTGCCTATGCCGGCTCGCCGCTCTCGAGTGAGGACGACGGCCGGGACGAAGGCCTGCCGCCGGGCGCGCCCTTCCTCGATTCGCCACTAGCCGGCGCTCCTCACGCCTGGTTGAGCGAAGTCTTGGCGGCCGGGCAGCCGGTCCTGCTTGGCGATGGTGCAGCTGCATGCGCGCCTGCCGGCGTTCTCGCGATCGAGCCTGCCGCCGGTGACGACATCTTGTGCCAGCGCTATGCCCTGAAGCACGGCGCAGCCGTGCTGTTGCGGCCGGATGGGCATGTCGCGGCCCGCTTCCGGGAGCCGAAGCGCGCTGTTGTCGAGGCCGCGGTCGAGCGGATGGAGGGCAGGAGATGAACGCCGCGGCTACCATCGCGCCTGCGGGCAAGCTCGCCCGCGAATCGCGCTTCGCCGACCCTGACGCCGCTTTCCGGCTGCTCGCCCAGGCGCATCGCGATCTCGACGAGCGCGAAAGCGCCGCGTTCAATGCCCGTCTCGTCCTGATCCTCGCCAATCACATCGGCGATGAGCAGGTCTTGCGCGAAGCCGTGGCGCTGGCGCGCGAGGCGGGCTAGGCTCAGGCCTCGACGCCTCCGGAGCCCGAGCCTGATGGAAGATCTGCCGACCTTCTACTCCACCCTGATCCCGCTCGGCTTCTTCTTCTGGGGGCCGGCGCTGGTGGTGCTGACGCTGCTGCTCTCCTGGCTCTGGGCGCGCAGCCTCAAGGTCGATCGCGCACTGGAGAGCGATTTCGACGGCTTCACCAAGGAGGACGTCGAGAAGCTGTTCTCGCTCTATGGCCCCGAGCGCCGCGCGGTCTATCGCAACAAGCTGCTGCCGGCCGATCTCGCCTTCGCGCTGGTCTATGCGATCGTCGGCGCGCTGATCGTCACCGGCCTGTCGATGCGCGGCTATCCCTGGTGGGTGGCGGCGCTCTGCGGCGGCGGCTGGCTCTTCGGCGGGCTCTGCGACATCGTCGAGAATCTCGCCCTCGCGCGCCTGCTCGATCGTTTCCCGACGCTCGATGACGGCACCGTCGCCATCGCCAGCGGCTTCACCCGGCTCAAGCTCGTCCTGACCGGGCTCGGCTTCATCGGTGCGATCGCGGCCTATTATCTCGCGTTCAAGCCGATCGCGGCCTGATTTCATTCGCCCCAGCCGGCCCGGGTTTGGCGGAAGCAGGCGGCCGGCACCGGCGGGTCGCCGATAGGCGGAGCATGCCGTGTTGTGTCGGGCTCGAAGCCGAGCCGAGTTGCGAGCTGCAATGATGCCGCGTTCTGCGGATGGGTAACGACAAGAGCCTCCGGCAGGCCGAGCACCTCGAAGCCATAGCGGAGCAACCGGGCTACCGCCTCCCGAGCGAAACCCTGTCCCCAATGCCGCGCTGCAAAGCGGTAGCTGACCTGGGCCTGCTTCGGGTCGTCGCCGTCCGGAATGAGGCCGACATAGCCGAGCGGGTTGTTCGCGTCGGCACGGGCGAGCACCGTCCAATAGCCGAGCCCACGCCCAGTATGGAGGAAGCTGCGCGCCGCGACGCCCTCGCGCCCCATCGCCGGATCGCCGACCGCCGCGATGTAACGCATCACCTCAGGATCGGCGTTGAGCGCGGCGATGAAGTCGAGCGCGATGTAACGCATCACCTCAGGATCGGCGTTGAGCGCGGCGATGAAGTCGAGATCCGCTTCGGTCCGCGGCTTGAGGAGAAGGCGCTCGCTTTCCAGCACCGGCAGCATGGTCGTCGCTCTGTCTGATGGTTCGAAGATTGCTGCGCCTGCACTGGTGCGGAACAGTCCGCCATCCCATATCCTGCCGGCCCCTCTGCGGGAATGCTCTGGGAGAAACTGGATGAGCTTTCGTCGTTGTCTTCTCGCTGCCTCGGCGCTGCTCGCGCTGGCTGGCGTCGCCGCGCCGGCCGCGGCGCAGGAGGACCTGATCTTCAAGAAGTCTACGGTCTGGAAGATGCTGACCCCGGACGACAAGCTTGCCGTCTACGGCGTCGACGATCCCGTGGTCGAGGGTGTCGCCTGCCACTACACCGTGCCCGAGAAGGGCGGCGTCTCCGGCATGTTCGGCGTCGCCGAGGAGGTCTCCGACGTCTCGCTCGCCTGCCGGCAGATCGGGCCGATCCGCTTCAAGGAGAAAGCCTCGCAGGGCGATGTCGTCTTCCGCGAGCGCCGCTCGCTGATCTGGAAGAAGATGCAGATCGTGCGCGGCTGCGACGCCAAACGCAACGTGCTGATCTACATGGTCTACACCGACAAGCTGATCGATGGTTCGCCGCAGAACTCGACCTCGAGCGTGCCGATCATGCCCTGGGGCGCGAACGGCGACGTGGCGAAATGCTCGGAATGGGTGAGGTAAGGCGCGTTCGGGGCTGCTGTTTCAGCGGAGTGTATAGCTGCCCACGTAGTTGCAGTTCGCGCCGTGGAACGGCGTGCAGGCGCCGCTCTCCGTCACCGTGAGAACACGGCCCTTGCGGCGAATGTCGAGACGGCAGATTTCGCCGTACTCCATGGCTTCGGCCACGAGTCGGTCGCCCTGGATCCGGCCGCGCGCCGAGATGACGCCGACGCAACGTCGGCTGCTGATCTCGGCATCGACCTTGAACATGCCGCCGCCGGCCGGGCGGATCGTCATGCTGATTCCAGGCGTGCGATAGCGCCCCTCGAAGGCGTCGGCCGGCAGGAGTGTCGTCAGGAGGAGGGCAGCAGCGAGAGCTGTACGGATCATGGTCGGCGGCCCCTTGTTTAGCCCCGCCAGAGCGGCGGCTGTCGCAAGGTAAGGCCCACGTCGATCCGGGAGAACTCGCGCGTCGGGATTACCCGCTGCAGGTGATGGCCAGCGGCTGCTCGGTCGCGGTTGCGTTGGCTTGGCGCGGCGTCGAGCCCGTGAAGTCCTCGGGCTTGGCGACGCCATAGGCCGTTGCCGTGCGGTGGCCTTGCGACTCGCACCAGGCGTCGGCGACGATCTGGCCGCACTCGGATTTGCTGGAAATGCAGTCGGCGACCCCGTAGCCGTCTCCGGCCGGGATCAGATAGGTGCGCTCGGCCTTGGGGGCGGCGACGGTTCCGGTTGCAGGCAGCAGCGCCAGCGACATACCGGCGCCGATGATTCCGAAGAGCCCGACCAGAGCGACGGCGCGGCGCATGATGATGTCCCTGAGACCCGACCGGGGCTGAACCTTCGACATGTCAAACTGGTTCCAAATGGTTAAGACTGCGTGAACCACGGCAATCTTGGTTGCGCGCAAACCGACCTCCGCTTGTGGCGGCATTGCGGCGGCGAGAGCACAAATCGCGGGACGGCGGAAAGACGGCGATCGACCGTTGCCAAGCTGCCACTTGACGTAAGCGCACATGACAGGCATCACGGCAGGATGACGCGAGCCCTCGCCATTATCTGCATTATTTGCCGCTAGCTTTCGCTGGCCGGCTGCTCACGTCCTCGTCATAAGCGAAAAGACAGACAGCGCCCCGGCCAGCGGCCAGGATACGCCGTTTTTATCGCCTTCTCGCCAGGACATCGCTTCGATGCAGCCGACCCTCAGGCTCTACAACACGCTGACCCGGACGAAGGAGGTCTTCACCCCCGTCGATCCCCAGAACGTGCGCATGTATGTCTGCGGCCCGACGGTCTATGACTACGCTCATATCGGCAATGCCCGGCCGGTCATCGTCTTCGACTTGCTCTACCGGCTGCTGCGGCACCTCTACGGCGACAGCCATGTCCGCTATGCCCGCAACCTCACCGACGTTGACGACAAGATCAATGCCCGCGCCGTGCGCGACTATCCCGCTCTGCCGCTGAACGAGGCGATCGCGAAGGTCACGCAGACGACGACGGCGCAGTTCCACGCCGATGTCGATGCGCTCGGCAATCTGCGCCCCGATGACGAGCCGCGCGCCACCGGCCATATCGAGGAGATGAAGGCGATCATCGAGCGCCTGATCGCCCGCGGCGTCGCCTATGTCGCAGAGGAGCACGTGCTCTTCCACGTGCCCGCCGTCACCGGCCTGAAGGACGCGCCGCGCTATGGCTCGCTCGCCCGCCGTTCGCTCGACGAGATGGTGGCTGGAGCACGAGTGGATGTCGCTCCCTACAAAAGGGATCCGATGGATTTCGTGCTGTGGAAGCCGAGCCGCGCCGGGATCGATCCGGGCTGGCCGTCGCCGGCCGGCATCAAGACGCCCGGCCGCCCCGGCTGGCACATCGAGTGCTCGGCCATGTCGATGAAGGCGCTGCTCGAGCCGTTCGGCGGTGGCCTGCAATGCGACGATCCCGCCAGGAACGTCTTCGACATCCATGGCGGCGGCATCGATCTCGTCTTCCCGCATCACGAGAACGAGCTCGCCCAGAGCTGCTGCGCCTTCGGTGCGGCGGGCGGTGCGCCGCGCATGGCGAACTACTGGATGCACAATGGCTTCCTGCAGGTCGAAGGCGAGAAGATGTCGAAGAGCCTCGGCAACTTCGTCACCATCAACGAGCTGTTGGCGACCGACACCTTCGGCGGGCGGACATGGCCCGGCGAGGTGCTGCGGCTTGCGATGCTGAAGACGCATTACCGCCAGCCGATCGACTGGACGGTGAAGGCGCTGGAGGAGGCGGAGAAGACGCTTGCCGACTGGGCTGCCGTTGCCGGGCAGGCGGAGGTCGGGCAGGTGCCCGCTGGCGTGATCGAAGCGCTGGCTGATGATCTCAACACCTCTCAGGTGCTCGCCGAGCTGCATGCCCTGCGCAAGGCCGGTGATCATGCCGGCCTGAAGGCGAGCCTTGATCTGCTCGGCATCGCCCTGCCGAAGGTAGCGGCGGCTGAGATCGACGACGCCCTGCGTGCGAAGGTCGAGGCGTCGATCGCCGCCCGTCTCGCTGCCCGCAAGGCGAAGAATTTCGCTGAATCCGATCGTCTCCGCGACGAGCTCGTCGCGATGGGCATCGTGCTCATGGACGGCAAGGACCCGGCCACCGGCGAGTTGATTACCAGCTGGGAGGTGAAGCGGTGAACGATCTCGCGGAATTGCTGGCGCCGCCGAGCGAGCCTGCAGTTTCGCGGGCGCTCGCCGCCTATCGGCAGAGGCTGGTCGACAGCTACGGTCATCGCTTCGTCGCGGCCTATCTGTTCGGCAGCCGGGCGCGTGGCGAGCATCGCTCCGACAGCGATGCGGATATTGCCATTGTGCTGAAGGCACTCGCAGGGACGCCGGTCGACGAGAAGATGCGGCTCGTCGATCTCGCCTTCGATGCCCTGACGGATACCGGGCTAATGATCCAGCCTTGGCCCTTCACGCAGGCGCAATGGGAGGGGCGGGAAGCAGGCGGACGCTTCGCCGAGCTGCTCGCAGCCGGGCGCCGCGACGGCAAGCTGATCGAGATGCAGCCATGAGGCCGCATCTGGAAAAGGCCGAGCAATCCTTGCGCTCCGCCGAGCTTCTGCTCGGCGCAGGGGATCTCGATGGCGCTGTCAATCGCGCCTACTATGCCTGTTACGACGCTGCACGCGGTACATTGGAGGCTGTCGAGGGCGTCGATACGCGCGAGATCAAGAGCCATGCCGGCCTGATCAGGCTCTTCAATCTGCGCATCGTCAAGCAAGGCCTGATGCCGCTTGCGACCGGCCGCTTGATCGGTCGTGAGGAACAGTTGCACCTGTTCGCCGATTATGGCGACGGCGTTCATGAACGGGCCGAAGCCGAACTCGCCGTCGAGCAAGAAAAGCAGTTCGTTGCCGCTTGCCTTTCACTCATCAAGATCCAAGGCAAAGAAACCAAAGAACAATGACCACCGAAGCCCCGAAGATCCGCAAGCGCGGTTCGCTCTCGATCGCGATGAAGCTCGTCATGCTCGCCATGGTGATGCCGAAGGTGCTGCGCTACCGGCTGAGGTCCAGGCTATGAGCACCTCGGCTTCCGCCACGCTGGCCGAAGCCGCGCCGCGCCAGGCCGGCGAGGCCGCGCTCGCGCGCATCCACCTCTTCGACACGACGCTGCGCGACGGCGCCCAGACCACCGGCGTCGACTTCTCGCTCGACGACAAGCGCGCGGTCGCCGGCCTGCTCGACAAGCTCGGCATCGACTATGTCGAGGGGGGCTATCCCGGCGCCAACCCGCTCGACACCGCCTTCTTCGCGAGCAAGCCGACGCAGCGGGCGAAGTTCGCCGCCTTCGGCATGACCAAGCGGGCAGGGCGCTCGGCCGCGAACGATCCCGGCATCGCCGCGTTGCTCGACGCGAAGGCCGACGCCATCGTCTTCGTCGCCAAGAGCTGGGACTATCACGTCCATGTCGCGCTCGAGATTTCGCTGGAAGACAATCTCGATGGCATCCGCGACAGCGTCGCGACCGCCAAGGCTGTCGGCCGCGAGGTGATGCTCGATTGCGAGCACTTCTTCGACGGCTACAAGGCCAATCCCGACTATGCGCTCGCCTGCGCCCGCACCGCCTATGAGGCTGGCGCGCGCTGGGTCGTGCTCTGCGACACCAATGGCGGCACCTTGCCGGACGAGGTTGGGCGCATCGTCGCCGAGGTCGCGAAGGTCGTGCCGGGCGACAATCTCGGCATCCACGCCCATGACGATTGCGGTTGCGCCGTCGCCAACTCGCTGGCGGCGGTCGAGGCCGGCGTTCGCCAGATCCAGGGCACGCTGAACGGGCTCGGCGAGCGCTGCGGCAACGCCAATCTGGTCACGCTGATCGGCGCGCTGAAGCTGAAGGAGCGCTATAACCGCCGCTTCTCGCTAGGTGTCAGTGAGGCCGAGCTCGGTGAGCTCACCCATGTCTCGCGGGCGCTCGACGAGATGCTGAACCGCGCCCCGAACCGCCACGCGCCCTTCGTCGGTGCCTCCGCCTTCGCCACCAAGGCCGGCATCCATGCCTCGGCCGTGCTGAAGGACCCGCGCACCTACGAGCATGTCGCGCCCGACCTGGTCGGCAATGTCCGGAAAGTCCTGGTTTCCGACCAGGGCGGCAAGTCGAACCTCGTCGCCGAGCTGGAACGCATCGGCGTCACCATCGGCCGCGACGATCCGCGGCTCTCGCGCGTGCTGGAGGAGCTGAAGGAGAAGGAGGCGCAGGGTTATGCCTTCGAGGGGGCGGATGCCTCGTTCTACCTGCTTGCCAAGCGCATCCTCGGCGAGCTGCCTGATTACTTCGAGATCGAGCGCTTCACCGCCAATGTCGAACGCCGCTACAATGCGCTTGGCGAGCTAGTCACCTTCTCGGAGGCGATCGTCAAGGTGAAGGTCGGCGAGGAATCGCTGATCTCGGTCGCCGAAAGCGCGCTCGGCCCGGTCAACGCGCTCGATCTCGCCTTGCGCAAGGATCTCGGCCGCTACCAGTCGCTGATCGGTGGCCTGAGGCTGGTCGACTACAAGGTCCGCGTCTTCCAAGGCGGCACCGACGCTGTCACCCGCGTCCTGATCGAATCCGCCGACGAGACCGGCGAGCGCTGGACCACGGTCGGCGTCAGCGCCAACATCATCGATGCCTCGTTCCAGGCACTGGTCGATTCGATCACTTACAAGCTGATGCGCGAAGGCGCGACGGCATGAGGACGCCCTTCTCCCCCGAGGGGAGAAGGTGAAGGGTCACTCCGTCAGGCGCAGCGACTTCTCCTTGCAGAGGTCGATGCCGTCATTGTCGCTCTCGCTCTCGTCGCTGAACTTGCCGAGCAGATAGTAGCTGCAGCCGGCCGGCTTGTTGAGCTTGACCATGGCGCTCTTGCCGGGCGCCAGCGGCTTGGCGAGCTTGCCGACGAGCCGAGCCTGCTCGCCCGTGGTGGTGATCTCCAGCGACTCGAGCGGGACGGTGCGGGCATTGGTGATCTTGATCTGCGTTGGCGGGCGTGATTGCGCGAGGGCCGGCACCACAGGCAGCAGCGCAAGCGCGCAGGCAGCGGGAAGAATGCGTCGAAGCATCATGGGCGTCTTCTCCTGGCGTCAGCCTTAAAGGCTTTCGGCCAGTCTGCCATCGCAGTTGCGACGAGAACAAGGCAGGGTAGACGTCGCTTCATGGCGGCAGCGGCCGGTTGCAGCTTTGGCAAGCCTTGTCGATCTTGCGGCGAAGAGTTGGGAGAGCCGGCCCCTTGACCATGCAGACCGCCGAAGACATCGCTACCCGCATTGCCGCGCGAGCTCGCGGCCTGCGCCGTATCGTAGTCGCGCTTGCTGGGGCTCCGGGCGCAGGCAAGTCGATGTTGAGCGAGCGCCTGCTTGCCGCGTTGCCAGCAGGCGAGGCGGCGCTGGTGCCGATGGACGGTTTCCATTTCGACAATGCCGTGCTCGATCAGATGGGCATGAGAAACCGCAAGGGCGCGCCCGAGACCTTCGACTACGCCGGCCTCGCGGCGACGCTGTGGCGCATCCGGTCGCGCGGAGGCCCGGTCGCGGTGCCGGTCTTCGATCGCAAGGCCGATCTCGCCCGTGCCGGTGCGGCGATCGTCCCGGCCGATGCGCGTTTCGTACTGGTCGAGGGCAACTACCTCCTGCTCGACAGGGCGCCATGGTCCGGCCTCGCGTCGTTCTTCGACCTGACGATCTTCATCGAGGTGCCGTTGGCCGAGCTGGAACACCGGCTGCTCGCTCGTTGGCGGGACTTTGGCAGGGGCGAGGAGGCCGCGCGCGCCTGGGTCGAGGGCAACGACCTGCCCAATGCGCGGCTGGTGATCGAAGGCAGCCGCTCAGCCGACATCATCTGGAAGAATGGCGTCGCCACACGCTGATCGGCTTCAAGATCAAGCGCTGGTCGTCCCGGGCGACCGAAGGGAGACGCGGGACGCATTCCGGAACCTCAATCGGAAAAGCTCCGGAATGGGTCCCGGATCTCCGCTTCGCTGCGTCCGGGACGACACTGCTACCAGCATCAACGCAAAAGCGACTTCGGTAATTTCTTCTCCCGCCCCCTGCATTCCCCAGAGAATCCGCCTATATCGGCGGTTCCATTTGGAAGCATTTCAATGTCATCGCCTGCCACGCCGGCTCCGGCGCCCCTCGCGCGTTCGGCCGTGCTCCAGCCCGGCTCCGGCTTCATCGCTACCTTCCAGGCACTCTGGCCTTATCTCTGGCCGCCGGAGCGGGCCGATCTGCGCCAGCGCGTGATCGCCGCCTTCGTGTTGCTGGTGATCGGGCGCCTCGTGCTGATGGGTGTGCCCTTCACCTTCAAATGGGCGACGGACGCGCTCGCCAACAACCCGACGACGCTGTCGAGCTGGCTGCCCTGGCTCGTCGGCGCGCCGCTGGCGCTGACGGTGATCTACGGTTTTGCCCGCGTCGGATCGGCCGCCTTCGTGCAATTGCGCGACGCGATCTTCGCGCCCGTCTTCATGCACGCGGTCCGCACGCTGGCGCTGCAGACCTTCGGCCACCTCCATCACCTCTCGCTGCGCTTCCACTTGGAGCGCAAGACTGGTGGCTTGACCCGCGTGCTCGAGCGCGGCCGCAACGGCATCGAGGAGATGGTCCGTCTCGGCCTCAACCAGCTCGTGCCAGTGATCATCGAGGTCGCCCTGATCATCGCCGTGCTGCTCTGGCTGTTCGACTGGCGCTATGTCGTGGTGCTGGTGACGATGGTGGTCGGCTACATGGCCTACACCATCAAGGCCACCGAATGGCGCATCGCCATCCGCGCCCAGATGAACGAATCCGACACCGACGCCAACGCCAAGGCGATCGACTCGCTGCTGAATTACGAGACGGTGAAGTATTTCGGCGCCGAGGCGCGCGAGACCGCCCGCTACGACCTCTCGATGGCGCGCTATGAGCGCAACTCGATCAAGGCCTACACCTCGCTCGCCTGGCTGAATTTCGGCCAGGCCGCAATCTTTGCCATCGGCCTCACCATTTCGATGGTGATGTGCGTGCGCGGCTTCCAGGCCGGCACCAACACGGTCGGCGATTTCGTGCTGATCAACGCCATGCTGATCCAGCTCTATCTGCCGCTGAATTTCATGGGCACGGTCTATCGCGAGATCAAGCAGGCGACGCTCGACATCGAGCAGATGTTCTCGCTGATCGGCCGCGACCCGGAGATCCAGGACAAGCCGGGCGCGCCGCCGCTCGACGTCCGCGCCGGCACCGTCACCTTCGAGGACGTCCATTTCGCCTATGTACCGGAGCGGCCGATCCTGCGCGGCATCTCCTTCGAGGTTCCGGCCGGCAGGACGGTCGCGATCGTCGGTCCATCGGGCGCCGGCAAGTCGACGATCTCGCGCCTGCTCTTCCGCTTCTACGAACCCCAGCGAGGCCGCATCCTGATCGACGGCCAGGACATTGCCGAAGTCCAGCAGGTCTCGCTGCGCTCGGCGATCGGCATGGTCCCGCAAGACACGGTGCTGTTCAACGACACCATCGAGTACAATCTGCGCTATGGCCGCCCCGAGGCGACACAGGAAGAGATCGAGGACGCGGCGCGCCTCGCCCAGATCGACCGCTTCATCAAGTCGCTGCCGGAAGGCTACCAGACCTCGGTCGGCGAGCGTGGCCTCAAGCTCTCCGGCGGCGAGAAACAGCGCGTCGCCATCGCCCGCACCATCCTGAAGGGGCCGCCGGTGCTGGTGCTGGACGAGGCGACCTCTGCACTCGATTCCTTCACCGAGAAAGAGATCCAGGACGCGCTCGACCGGGTCAGCGAGGGACGCACCACTTTGGTGATCGCCCACCGGCTCTCGACCGTGGTCAACGCCGACGAGATCATCGTCCTCGACAAGGGGCTGATCGTCGAGCGCGGCCATCACCGGGAACTGCTCGCGGCCGACGGCGTCTATGCCGCGCTCTGGAACCGCCAGCGCCAGGTCGACGAAGCCAAGGCGACGCTGCAGCGCGCCACTCAGGAAGAGGGCGAGAGCGTCAGGGTCAGCCTGACGCAGTGAGGACGCAAATCGTCGGACGTCTTCGTGCGCCGGGAAATTTTTCGCGGCGTCGTTGATTCCTGCCCAAAATCGCGCATATCGAATGTACGACGCCAGCACAGGCCGGGGCGCCCCGGCCGAGGTGGCCTTCGGGTCGTCGTTTGCTTCTTTCTGGTTTGCGATCGCCCCGGCGTCGCAGCTTCTTTCTCCGTCCCATTCCGCAATCCAGGCGCACGCAGCGCCCGACATGACGAGGCGCGCGGCCCCAACCGGAGCCCGACCATGATCATCGCCGGCTACGCCCTTCTGGCAATCGGCTACACGCTTCTGGCCTTCGCCGCCCTGACCGGCATCGGCCACTGAACAAGACCCCGCCCCGGAGCAAAGCTCCGGGGCGGCGGCTTCGGAGGGAGCGCTGGCGGTTGTGGACGAACGATCAAGCGGGCCATCATTTGGGATGATAGTCACGGGTCTCTCAAGGGAGGAGCCGGGGCATGTCGCTTGCCGACAAGGCGCTTTGGGTGATGGAGCGCAATTCGAGCCGGGAGCTGACGCTCGGCTCGATCGCGGCGGCCTGCAACGTCTCGCGCTCGCACCTCGCCAACGCGTTCGGAACGGCGAGCGGCTGGCCAGTCATGGCTTATCTCCGGGCGCGCCGATTGAGCGAGGCTGCCAAGCGCCTGGCGGCCGGTGCCCCCGACATCCTCTCTGTCGCGCTCGAATTCGGCTACGGCTCGCACGAGGCCTTTACGCGCGCCTTTCGCGACCAGTTCGGCGCCACGCCGGAGGAAGTCCGCAATAGCGGCAGCACCGAGCGGATCGAGCTCGTCGCGCCGTTGCGATTGACGAATGGCTGCGCTCGAACGCCGATCCCGACCGTGCGGGAGCTGCGCCGGCTGCGTCTCGTCGGCCTGTCGGCACCATGCTCGTACGATTCGGCAATCGGGATACCGGCGCAATGGCAGGCGTTCATGTGCGACCACTACGCCGACATCGCCGACAAGGCACCGGGCATACCGATCGGCGTCTGCCGTGCGCCGGATGAGGACGGCTGCTTCGAGTATATGTGCGCTGCCGAGGTCAGTTCGTCTGCCGTGCAGCGAAAGCCGCTCGCCGCCTTGGAGATCGAACCGGGGAACTATGCGGTCTTCGAGCATCGCGACCACATCTCGACGATCTTCGATACCTACACGGCGATCTGGAACGAGGCATTGCCCGCCGCCGGGCTCAACGCGGCGAACGCTCCCGTGCTCGAATTCCACAATGACGACTTCGACCCGGGCACCGGGCTCGGCGGCCTGACGATCTGGATTCCCCTGGAGCGCGAGGGACGTGGGAGATGAGTGTACCGGAAACACCCAAGGATGGCGGAGAAGCGAGCCGCTCGGCCTCCAACACCTCGACCCTCGCCGGTTACGAGGGCTGTGCCGACGAGTATGCGGAAACGACCGCGCCCAAGCCGGAGGCGGATGACCAGCCGGCGCTGGTCGAGCTGCTGAAGGCACTCGAGCCCGGAAGCCGCCTGCTCGAGATCGGCTCCGGCCCGGGCTGGGACGCCGATTGGCTCGAGGAAAGAGGGCTCGTCATCAGGCGTACCGACGGCGCGGACTCCTTCGTGCAGTTCCAGGTGTCGCGTGGCCGCCAAGCCGAACGCCTCGATGTGATCGGCGACCCGCTCGGCGGTCCCTATGACGGCGTCGTCGCGCTGCACGTGCTCCAGCATGTCGAGCGCGAAATCCTGCCTTCCGTCTTCGCCAGAATCGCAGAGGCGATCCGCGACGGCGGCGTCTTCCTGCTCGCGCTCCGGGAAGGGCAGGGCGAGAGCGCCGAGATCGGCTCGAAGGGCAACGAGTACTACGTCGCCCTCTGGCCGCGCGCTGAAATCATCGCCGTTTTGGCGGCACTCGACCTCGGCCTGCTCTGGTCGAACTCCTTCGAAGGGCGTGAAGGCCGCTGGCTGACCGCCTTGTTCAGAAAGGGCCTGCCCGCATGAGCCGGAAAGCCTTGCTGCTCTTCCTCGCCCTCGGCGTGATCTGGGGCGTGCCTTATCTGCTGATCCGGATCGCCGTCGCCGACTACCACCCGGTCATCGTGGCGTTCGGGCGTGCGGCGATCGGTGCCCTGGTGCTGTTGCCCTTCGCGATACGTGGCGGCGGCATCATGGCCGGCTTCCGCAAGCCGGGCTGGCTGATCCTGTTCACGCTGGCCGAGATCAGCGGGCCCTGGTTCCTGATCGGCTTCGCCGAGACGCGGGTCACGAGCTCGCTCGCCGGCCTGATCATCGCGCTGACGCCGATCCTCGCGGCGATCCTGGGTGTCGTGCTCTCGCAGGAGCGGCTTGGCACAGGCCGGCTCATCGGTCTCGGCCTCGGTTTGGCCGGTGTCGTCGCTCTGCTCGGCTTCGACGAGCAGCCGACCGAGCTCCTGCCAGTGCTGGCCCTGGGCGCGAGTGCATTCGGTTATGCGCTGGGGCCGATCATCGTGGCACGCAGGCTCGCCGATGCCGACGATGGCGCGGTGGTCGTCGCCTCGCTCATCGTCGCATCCGTCATCTATCTGCCCTTCGTCCCCGCATATTGGCCGGCGCGTTTCCCGTTGGATGCATCGCTCGCAGTGATCGCTCTCGCCGTCGTCTGCACGGCCCTGGCCTTCCAGCTGCTGTTCGCGCTCATTGCCGAAGTCGGCGCGTCGCGGGCGACGGTGATCGCCTATCTCAATCCGGCCGTGGCGGTGCTGCTGGGAGTGAGCATACTCGGTGAGCCGTTCTCCTTCGCGCTGCTGCTGGGTTTCGCGCTGATCGTCGCCGGTTCCTATTTCTCCACGGCGCGAAAGCCTCTCGACGGCGAGCCCGCCGAGACTCGGGCGGCGGCGGAATGATCCATCTGAGAATCCTTCCAGAATAGCCCTCGCCAGCCTGCTCCAAGGTTGGCAGTATCGCATCCGCAGCGACCGCGGGGTTGCTGCGGCCGAAGCGGGGGGCTTCATCATGTTCGTGCTCGATCCGACCACTTTGGTCGGCTTCCATACCTGGCTCAGCATCATCGCGATCGTCGCCGGCATCCCGATGACGGCGGCGCTCTTGAAGGGCCATCTCAGCCAACGCTGGAACGGCGTTTATCTCTCGACTTCGGCCGCGACCGACATCACCGGCTACGTCTTCCCGTTCAGCGGCGTGCTGCCGTCGCATATCGTCGGGGCGATCTCGCTCCTCTTGCTGGCGATCGCCGCGGTCGCCCTCTACGGCAAGGGCTTGCAGGGAGCCTGGCGCCGGACCTACGCGATCACGGCGGTGCTCTCCTTCCATCTCTTGATCTTCGTGCTGGTCGCGCAGCTATTCCTCAAGGTGACCGTGCTGCACGACATGGCGCCGACGCAGAGCGAACCGCCTTTCGCCATCGCCCAGGGCATCGTGCTCGCCATCTTCCTGGCGCTGACGGTGCTGGCGGCAAGGCGCTTCGGCAATGGGGTGAATTTCGCCCGGCCGGCATAAAAAAGGGCGGCCTGGAGGCCGCCCAAGTTCTCACCATGCCGGTCTTCCGACGCAGCCTCAGTCGCGGTCGACGTCGACGATTTCGCCGCGCCAGTTGATCTCGACGCGAAGGTCGTCGCCCCGCCTGTCGGTGCCGTCGATCACCCAGACATTGCCGCTCCAGCGGGCCTGGTCGATATCGGCGACGCCGTTGCGCCGGGCGATCCTGATCGCCTCGCGCTGCGAGATCATGTCGTAGCGGGCCCCGTCATAGCTGCCCCGGTCAGCGCCGCGGCGATAGTCATCGGGCTTGTAGGTGCCACCCCGATAGGGCGCATTGTCGTAGCTGGTCGGGCCCCGCTCATATTTCGGAATGCTGTTCTCCGGCCGCAGGTCGACGCCCTGCGCCATAGCCGCGAGCGACGACACCGCGAGCGCGCCTGCCACCAGTCCGATCTTCAGAGGTCTCATCCTCATCCTCCGGGTTGATGATGTATCCTGTTGTTTTAACCGCTGCGGCGAGGATGCGTTCCAAAGGCTTTCGTGACCATTTTGCGGCAAATCTTTAAACTACCCAATGGTCTAGCCGTGTCCGCCGATGACCGGCAGGATCTCGCCGGTGATGTAGCTGGAGCACTGCGGCGAGGCGAGGAAGACATAGGCCGGCGCAATCTCCTCAGGCTGCGCCGGCCGCTTCATCGGCACTTTCGAACCGAACTCCGCCACCGCCTCGGCCGGCCGGTCCGACGGGTTGAGCGGTGTCCAGACCGGCCCGGGCGCAACGGCGTTGACCCTGATCCCGCGCGGCAGAAGATGCGCCGCCAGCGAGCGGGTGAAGGCGTGGATGCCGCCCTTGGTCGTGGCGTAGTCGATCAGTTCCTTGCTGCCATCCAGGCCGACCACCGAGCCGGTGTTGACGATCGCGCTGCCCTTGCCGAGATGCGGCAGCGCCGCCTGCGTCAGATGGAAATAGCCGTGCAGATTGGTGCGGATCGTCGTGTCGAAATGCTCCTCGCTCAGATCCTCGAAGCGTGGCGCGTGCACCTGGAAGGCGGCGTTGTTGACGAGGATGTCGAGGCTGTCGAGCGCTTTCACCGTCTTCGCGACGGCGTTCCGGCAGAAGGATGAATCGCGGATATCTCCGGAAATGGCGATTCCCTTGCGGCCTTCCGTCTCGATCGCCGCCAACGTGTCGTGCGCATCAGCGTCCTCGCCGAGATGCAGGATCGCGACGTCGGCGCCTTCGCGCGCAAACAGGACAGCGACAGCCCGGCCGATACCCGAATCGCCACCGCTGATCAGCGCGACCTTGCCTTCGAGCTTGCCAGAGCCCTTGTAGAAGGGCGCGTCGTACATCGGCGCCGGGTCGAGCGCTGCCTCCAAGCCGGGTTTGGCCTGATGCTGAGGCTTGAATGGCGGCACTGGATAGGGCCGCGCACCGGCCTGCACCGCGCCATCCTTCTTCTTCACGGGGCGGGCATCGGCGCGGGCGATCTCCTTCTGAATGCGCCGCTGCTGCTTTGCTGCCGCCTTCACCGCTTTGGGCGTCTTCTCGTCCTTCCGCTTCACTGCGGCCTTGGCCATCGTCGCCTCCTTGCGCGCGTCTTTCGTTCTTTCGGCAACGTGTCGTTCCCGCGCCGGTTCCGCCGCCGGTCGGTGATGCCCTTGCGGTCCGCCGATTTCTCGGCAAGCTCAACCGCAACGGGAAGTCGGTTGCGGGGAGGAGCATGGCGCTCGAAGGGGATGTGGTCGTCGTCGGTGCGGGCCTTGCCGGCCTCGTCGCCGCCTCCGAGCTGGCCGATGCCGGCCGGAAGGTGATCGTCGTCGAGCAGGAGCCGCGCGTCAGCCTCGGCGGCCAGGCGCACTGGTCGTTCGGCGGGCTCTTCCTGATCGATTCGCCCGAGCAGCGCCGCCTGCGCATCAGGGATTCGCTCGCTCTGGCGCGGCAGGACTGGTTCGGCGCGGCCGGCTTCGACCGCGAGGAGGATCATTGGCCCAAGGCATGGGCCGAGGCCTATCTCGATTTCGCCGCCGGCGAGAAGCGCAGCTGGCTGCATCAACAGGGCATGCGGTGGTTCCCGGTCGTCGGCTGGGCCGAGCGCGGCGGCTATCTCGCCACCGGCCATGGCAACTCCGTGCCGCGCTTCCACGTTACCTGGGGCACCGGCCCTGGCGTGCTCGAACCTTTCCTGCGCCGGGTCGCGGAGGCCGAGGCGAAAGGGCTGATCGACCTGCGTTTCCGCCACCGCGTCACCGGCCTGACGCGCAGCGGCGGCGCGATCGACGGCATCGAGGGCGAGGTTCTGGAAGACAGTCCGGTCGAACGCGGGCAGGCGAGCTCGCGCACCGTGACCGGCAGCTTCGCGATCAAGGCGCAGGCCGTGATCGTAGCCTCCGGCGGCATCGGCGGCAATCACGAGCTCGTCCGCCGCAACTGGCCGCAGCGCCTCGGTGAGCCGCCGAAGCGCATGCTCTCCGGCGTGCCGGCCCATGTCGACGGCAGGATGCTCGCCGTGGCGGAGGCCGCCGGCGGCCGGCTGATCAATGGCGACCGGATGTGGCACTATGTCGAGGGCATCGCCAACTGGGCCCCGATCTGGCCGGCGCATGCGATCCGCATCCTGCCCGGCCCGTCCTCGCTCTGGTTCGACGCGCGCGGCAACCGCCTGCCGGTGCCGCTCTTTCCCGGCTTCGACACGCTCGGCACGCTCGAATATCTGCGCAGGACCGGCTTCGACCATTCCTGGTTCGTGACCAGCCGCAGCATCGTCGCCAAGGAGTTCGCGCTCTCCGGCTCCGAGCAGAACCCCGACCTTACCGGCAAGAGCTGGCGCCAGGTGATCCAGCGCGCCCGGGCCGGCATGCCGGCTCCGGTCCAGGCCTTTCTCGACAAGGGTGAGGACTTCATCGTCGAGACCGATTTTTCGCGGCTGGTCGCCCGGATGAACGCGCTCGGCGGCGCCGGACTGATCGAGGAGGCGCATCTGCGGGCGCAGATCGAGGCGCGCGACCGCGACGCCGACAACCCCTATGGCAAGGACCTGCAGGTGACGGCGCTGCGCGGCGCCCGCGCCTATCTCGGCGACCGGCTGATCCGCACGGCAAAACCGCATCGCATTCTCGACCCGGCCCATGGCCCGCTCGTCGCGGTCCGCCTCAACATCCTGACGCGCAAATCTCTGGGCG
Organism: Allobosea sp. CRIB-10; assembly: GCF_900112185.1. Classification (GTDB taxonomy): domain Bacteria; phylum Pseudomonadota; class Alphaproteobacteria; order Rhizobiales; family Beijerinckiaceae; genus Allobosea. The sequence continues at coordinate 273,247 of NZ_FOKP01000005.1, forward strand.
GGCTGATGACCGACCTGTCGGCGCGCGTATTGGGCGCGGATGGCGAGCCCGTGCCCGGGCTCTACGCGGTCGGCGAAGCCGCCGGCTTCGGTGGCGGCGGGCTGCACGGCTATCGTGCGCTGGAAGGCACCTTCCTCGGTGGCTGCCTGTTTTCGGGACGCGTGGCGGGGAGGGCGGCGGCGCAGGCGGTGGGCTAGGGATTGATTGTCGCGCCATCCTCGCGCCTCTTTCGCAAAAGCCCGCAAAAGCCTAAACAGCTACGCCGTCTTGCGGCCTCAACCCCGCCGCGAAGGCGCTGCCAGATGCGCGCGCCGCGCCAACAAGAGCAACAGGACTTTACGCCCATGTCTCTCGTCGACTCCGTCCGCCGGACGATCGTGCCGATCCACAAGGAAGGCTATGTCTTCATCGCCGTCGGCGTGGTGGCGACGCTGGTCCTCGGCCAGCTCTGGGGGCCCTTCGGCTGGATCGGAACGCTGATCACGCTATGGATCTGCTATTTCTTCCGAGATCCCGTCCGCATCGTGCCGCAGCGCGAGGGGCTGGTGATCTCGCCGGCCGACGGCCGCATCAGCCAGATCGCCACCGCCGTGCCGCCGCCGGAGCTGGAACTGCCGGCCGAGCCGATGACGCGCATCTCGGTGTTCATGAACGTCTTCGACTGCCATGTGAACCGCAGCCCCGTCGCCGGCCGCCTGCTCAAGATGGCCTATACGCCCGGCCTCTTCCTCAATGCCGAGCTCGACAAGGCGAGCGAGGACAATGAGCGCAATGCGCTGGCGATCGAGACGCCGGCCGGCACCATCGCCGTCGTCCAGATCGCCGGGCTTATCGCCCGCCGCATCGTGCCCTTCGTCAAGGAGGGCGATCCGCTCGGCCAGGGCGAGCGCTTCGGGCTGATCCGCTTCGGCTCGCGCGTCGACGTCTACCTGCCGCAGGGCGTCGTCCCGCTGGTCGGCGAGGGCCAGACCGCGATCGCCGGCGAGACCGTGCTGGCGGATTTCTCAGGCAATGACACGGGCCGGGTGTTCCGGGGGATTTGATCCAAAGCCGTCATTCTCGGGCGGCGCGCAGCGCGGACCCGTGAATCTTGTGACAAGACGGCAATGCCTCCTGGTTCTGAGATGCTCGGGTCAAGCCCGAGCATGCCCGGGACCCCGCCTAGCCTCCCACCTGAAAACCGCGTATTCCGGCTGATATGAGCGACCTCTTTCCGCCTTTCGAGCCCGAGCGCGTCGAGACCAAGCGCGCGCGTTTCAAGCCGATCCCGTTCCGGCTGATCGCGCCGAACGTCATCACGCTGCTGGCGCTCTGCCTCGGCCTGACCGCGATGCGCCTGGTCGTCGAGGGGAAGCTTGAGACCGCGACGATTTGCATCCTGATCGCGGCGGCGCTCGACGGCGTCGACGGCCGCCTCGCCCGCCTGCTCAAGGGCACCTCGCGCTTCGGCGCCGAGCTTGATTCGCTCTCTGATTTCGTCAATTTCGGCGTCGCCACCGGTTATGTGCTCTGGGTCTTCGTGCTGCACGACCTGAAGTCGTTCGGCTGGATCATCGTGCTGACGCTGGCCTGCGCCATGGCGCTGCGGCTCGCGCGGTTCAACGTGATGATCGACGACCCGAATCGGCCGGAATGGCAGAAGAATTTCTTCGTCGGCATGCCGGCCCCGGCCGGCGCGATCACCGCCATGCTGCCGCTCTATCTCCAATTCATCGGTGTGCCGGTGCAGGACTATGGCGCGCCCTTCGTCGGCCTCTACATCCTATTCATCGCCTTCCTGACGATCTCGCGCATCCCCTGCTATGCCGGCAAGACCCTCGGCACCCGCATTCCGCGCGACCAGGTGCTGCCGATCTTCGTCGCCGTCGTCATCGTCGCCGGCCTGCTCTTCGCCTATCCCTTCGAGGTGCTCGCGCTGATCGTCGTCGCCTATCTCGCGCTGATCCCGGTCAGCGTCGCGCGCTACCGTAAGCTGGAACGTGAGCATGCTGCGGCTGTTCCGGCCGGTATCCCGGCCAATGGGCCGACACCGGCGGCCGAAGAGGTTCCGCCGCAGGCCTGACGGTCGAATGCCTTATGCGTTCTTGTTAGGAATTGTGAGGCGCGTTATCGTGTCGGCATGAAATCCGACACCATGCGCCCCCTGACGATCTCGCTTTCCCCCCAGCAGCTCGCGCGCCTGAGCAAGGCCGTCGAGAGCGGCGCCTACGCCTCGAACAGCGAGGTCGTCCGCGATGCGCTGAGGCTCTGGGAACAGCGCGAAGAGCTGCGCGAGCTGGAGATCACCCGGCTGAAACAGGCTTATGAGGAAGGGCTGGCGAGCGGCGAGCCGATCGATGGCGAAGTCGTCTTTGCTCGCATCCGCAACCGTCTCTTCGGCAGCAAGGCGGGTTGAGATCGGATGGGCTTTCGCGTCCTGCCTCGTGCCGAAGCGGATATCGAAGCCATCGCGGATTATATCAATGCCGATAGCCCGTTTGCGGCTCGCAAATGGCTCGATGATCTCTACGAGCATTTTCAGAGGCTGGGACACATGCCTGGAATCGGAGTGCTCAGGTCGGAAATCAACCTGCGCTTACGTCTCTTTCCGTTCGGCAGCTATCTCGTCCTCTATCATGAGGAAACCCATGGCATCGATGTCATCCGTGTCGTGCACGGCAGGCGCGATCCCGAAACCTGGCTGAGCAGTTGATGGGTGGCTGCCGAACTACCGCGAACGCCCCGCCAGCCGGCTGGCATTGGCGCGGGTGCGCCGCGAGAAAGGCTCCAGCGTGTTGTGGACCGCCTTGGCCGTCGCTTCGCCGAGCCCGTTCGGGGTCAGCGGGTTGAGTGCCATGCTCCACCAGAACAGCGCTGCGGCATGGCCGAGGGCGAAACTGCTCTCCGCCATGGCCGCGGCCTTCTCGACCACAGCCTTGCTCGCCTCGCGCTGGCCCTTGGCGTCGCCGAGCGCGCCCTTGGCCAGGATCGGCAGCCGCATCGTAATCGTGAGCGCGGCGTCGACCTGCATCGCCGTCATCTTGGCGAGAACGCTTTGCGCATCCGCAGCCCGTGCGACAGTCGAGCCTGATCGAGTCCGTGACGCCATGGCTAAAGCTCTCCGTTGACGAGAAGGCGGCCGCGCCGGCCGGACCTCGCGGGTGCCGCCACACCCATTTGACGACTGTGGCAAGCCGCACAGCTTAGCACAATCCGAAACGGCGCATGCCGGCGCTCCTAATTGTGTACAGCGCACAGGACATGCAAGGCGTCACGCGCGTTTCCTCGGTCAGGCCTGGACCGCAAAAGTGGTTCCCACAGCAGCGGAACATGCTCTAAAGCCTTGCACGACATTCGCCCGGGACGCGCAGCGAGCCGACAGCCTTGAATCTCTTCAGCTCCCAGAAGCCGCCCGGCTGGCGGCCCAAGCTGGTCCTGGCCTCGGCCTCGCCGCGCCGCCTCGCTTTGCTCGAACAGGCCGGCCTCAAGCCCGACGCGCTGCTGCCCTCCGATCTCGACGAGAGCCCGCTCAAGGGCGAGCGCCCGCGCGATCTCGCCCGCCGGCTCGCCCGCGCCAAGGCCGAGGCCGGATTTGCCGGGCTGAAGGGCCGGCCCGATCTCGAGGGCGCCTACATCCTCGCCGCCGACACCGTGGTCGCGGTCGGCCGGCGCATCCTGCCCAAGGCAGAGATCGTCGACGAGGCCGCCGCCTGCCTGCGCCTGCTCTCCGGCCGGGCGCACCGCGTCTACACCGGCGTCGCCCTGGCGACGCCATCGGGTGCGATCCGCGAGCGCATCGTCGAGACGCGGCTGCGCTTCAAGCGACTTTCCGGCGAGGACCTCGAGAACTACCTCGCCTCGGGCGAGTGGCGCGGCAAGGCCGGCGCCTATGCCATCCAGGGCATCGCCGGCTCCTTCGTGGTCAAGCTCGTCGGCTCCTATACCGGCGTGGTCGGCCTGCCGCTCTACGAGACGGTCAACCTGCTCGGCGGCGAGGGCTTCCCGGTCCGCCTGGGCTGGCTGAATGTCGGCTGAGCCAGGCGGCGCCGGACAGAGATGATCCTGGTCTGGCTCTCGCCGCTCATTCTCTTCCTCGGCTTGATCCTCTCCGGCCGCTCGGCGCTGACCGCCGGGACGCTCGGCACGATCTGCGCCGCGCTCGTCGCCTATCTCGCCGGCCCCGACCATCCGGACGCGGCCGCCATCGTCAGGCATTTCGCCGCCGGCGCCTGGATCGGCCTGCCGGCGACGCTGGTGATCGTCGCCGGGCTCGCCTTCTCGCTCAGCCTGGAGAAGCCGAGCGACGATGCCGATGCAGGCAAGCCGGAGCATGGCGCGCTCGCCGAGGCCTGCCTGCTGCGCGGCCCCTTCCTGGAGACCTCGACCGGCTTCGGTGTCGGCTATGTCGTCGCCGTCTCCGGCGCCCGCAAGCTCGGCGTCGACAAGGCGCCGGCGCTGGCGCTGGCGACCTTCAGCCAGATCCTGGTGCCTTGGGGCGCGCTCGGCATCGGCACCAGGATCAGCGCCGACATCGCCGGCGTCTCGCTCGCCGCCTTGATCTGGCGGACCGCGGTGGTGACGGCGCTGCTCGGCGCGGTGCTGCTGCCGCTGTTCTGGCGTCTGTCGCGGCAGGCGGGGCTGTCGCCGGCGCTCGCCGACCGCCTCGAATGGGCCGGCCTGTTCGCGCTGCTGATGGCCCTGCTCGTTGCAGCGAATCTCACGCTGCCGCTTGAGCTCGCCGCCATCGCAGCCTTGGCTCCGGTGATGCTGCTGCGCTTCCTGCGGGTGAAAGGCTGGGCCGGGCTCGACCGGGCGCTGCTCGTGCGGCTCGCGCCCTATATCGCCCTCATCGTCGCGCTGGCGCTGATGCGGCTGGTGCCGGCGATCCATGACCGGCTGGAGCACCCCTCCTTCAAGCCCTTCGCCGATGCCGCGGCCTTCGCGCCGCTGCTCTCGCCGGCTTTGCCGCTGATCCTCATCGCGCTCGTCGTCGCCATCCGCCGCGGCGGGACGAGGCAGGCTGCGGCCCTGATGAAGCTGACCCTGCAGCGCGCCGGCCGCGCCGCGCTGCTGACCTTCCTGCTCGTCGGCATGGCCTGGATCATGGTCGGCTCCGGCCTCGCCGGCGGCATAGGCCTGGCGGTCAGTGGCGTGCTCGGCTCCTGGGCGGCCGGGATCGTGCCGGTCGCCGGCGCGCTCGGCGGCTATCTCACGGGCTCCAACACCGGTGCCGGCGCCGTCTCGATGCCGCTCGCCACCGCGCTCGTCCCGGCGGGCGAGGCGAGGCTCGCAGTGATCGCCGCCGCGGTCGTCGCCGGCAGCCTGCTCACGGCGGTCAGCCCGGTGCGTGTCACCATGGGCCAGGTCCTGATCAAGGCGACGACGGTCGAGACCGGGCAGGCGCTGCGCGCGCTCTGGCCCTGGTTCGCGCTGGTCGTCGGCCTCACCACCGCGATCGCGCTCGCAGCCGCGCAGCTCGCCTGAGCGCTTCCGGAGCGCATGCCGGCTTGCATGCCATGCGCTTGCCGAGGCCGCTGTGAGTGCCGATGGTGACGCCGACAACTCGTAAGCGCGCAGGGCAGGGAACACCGGCATGACCAAACGTCTCGAAGGCAAGGTCGCGATCGTCGCGGGCGCGGGCTCGATCGGCCCGGGCTGGGGCAATGGCAAGGCGACCGCGACCGTGTTCGCCCGCGAAGGCGCCAAGGTCGTCTGCGCCGACCGCAATCTCGAGGCTGCCCAGGAGACCGCGAGCATCATCGCCAGCGAGGGCGGCGAGGCCTTCGCCATCCGCACCGATGTCACCAGCGAGGACGATCTGCGTGCACTCGTAGATGCGACGCTCTCCCGCTATGGCCGCATCGACGTGCTCGACAACAATGTCGGCATCGCCGAGGTCGGCAGCGTCGTCGACCTGCCGCTGGAGACCTGGGAGCGCGTCTTCAGGGTCAACCTGACCGGTTGCTTCCTGGCGATGAAGCACGTGATCCCGGTGATGCAGCGCCAGTTTGCGCAGAGCGGGCAGGGCGGCTCGATCATCAATATCTCCTCGATCGCCTCGATCCGCCACACCGGCGTGCCCTATGCCAGCTATGGCGCCAGCAAGGCGGCGATGAACCAGCTCACCCGCACCACGGCGGCGCAATACGCTCCCGAGAAGATCCGCGTGAACGCGGTGCTGCCCGGCTTGATGAAGACGCCGATGGTCGAGCATTCGGCCGGGCTCGCCCAGACCTATGGCAAGGGCGATGTCGCCGCGATGTGGGCCAAGCGCGACTCGCAGGTGCCGATGGGTCATATGGGCGAGGCCTGGGACGTCGCCTGGGCGGCGCTCTTCCTGGCCAGCGACGAAGCGCGCTATGTCACCGGCATCGAGCTTCCAGTCGATGGCGGAGTGACCTTGCAATATGGCGCCTGAACAACCCGAGAATCCTACCCCGTCAGCGCGGCCCTGTCCGATCTGCGGCAAGCCGGCCGTGCAGCGCTTCAAGCCGTTCTGCTCGTCCCGCTGCGCCGACATCGACCTCGGCCGCTGGCTCAAGGGCAATTACGTGATTCCGGGCGAGCCGCTCGACGAGACCGAGGAAGCGCCGATGCGGCGCGACGAGGACAACTAGAGCATTTTCGAGCGAAGTGGACACAGGTTCGCGTGAAGAAAATGCGATAAAACAAAGGTGTAGAGCAATTCCGCGATTCGGAGAATTGCGGAACTGCTCTCATGGAAAGGCCCGGCGTGTCCCTTTCGGGAGGACGCCGGGCCGTTCGCTGACCGGCCGCGCGACGGGTCAGGACTATCCGGAGGGCGTATCGCCCGAATTCCGCCTCCCGCGCGATCGAACTGCCGGTACATCCGCGGCTTGCTCAAGATCGGCGGTAGGCACGGCGCCATCGCTGGCGCCGCCGCATCAACCTGACTACGACGCTTTGGTTCCAGGACCTGTCAGCACCTGTGCTGCGAACCATGCTCGCGGGTGATCGGGCTGGCGCTGCAGCCCGCCCCGGCGCGGCAAAATCGCCATTCTGACTACGGTTTGCACGCATCTGCGGGTCCGAACGAAATTTTCCCGCTGGCAGGATCGTTTGTCGGCTGGACAGCCCGCGCCCATGTCTCTATATCGCGTCGCACCAACCGAAGCGCAGCGCGCTTCGCGGAATGCCCAGGTAGCTCAGTTGGTAGAGCATGCGACTGAAAATCGCAGTGTCGGTGGTTCGATTCCGCCCCTGGGCACCATTTCCCTATACAGGGCAATAATCTCAAGTCTAAGTGCTGATTTGCTGCATTCGCGGCGGCAGGACGAGGAACTGTGTGGTGAAGCGCCCTCATTTCATCATCGAACGAGAGACAAAGGTTCTAACATCGCTTCTTTCGGAAGTTCAGGCACTCGCCGATTCCGAAAGGGATGCGCTGGGTTTCCTTCCCGCCAAGGCTTTTGAGGATGCCGTCGAACGTAAGCGTCTGATTGCTGCTGTTGTTGATGATTCCGGCACTCGGCGGTTCGCAGGGTATCTTTTGCACAGCGGTGTTTTCCCTAACGCGAAGGTTCAACAGATCGCGGCAGTGCCGGCATTTCGTAAGCTCGGCGCGGCGTCCGCGCTGATGAAAGCGCTTGTCTCCGAGCTCGAACGGATCGGCTTTATGTCTATTCGGGCGGACGTAGCAGCAGATCTTCCTACGGCGCTCGCCTTCTACGCGAAGAACGGCTTTGAACGTGTGCTTGAGCGAGCTGGCGGCCGGACGCGTGGCCGAAGGATTATCGTGCACGCCTCCCAACTTAAAACGGACAATCTGTTTACACTCGCTTCGGCGCCGATAGACCCCGTCACTGATCTTGGGATACGCAGGCGCGCCCCTGGAGAAGTTCCGGTCTTTGCGGTTGATCTGAACGTATACTTCGATCTTGTGAAGCAGCGGGACCAATCCGAACATGCGCGACGCTTATTCGGAGAAGCTCTCGGGCATACCATTCGTCTCGCTATTGCAGATGAGTTTGTCACTGAACTGCGGAGAACGTCGAGTACGCCCTCTGCCGATCCCGTGCTTCAAATGGCGTTGCAATTACCTCGGCTGCCAAAATCTGATCCATCTACGTTGGATCAGGCTGCGGCTCGAATTTACGACATCGTATTTGTGAAGCCGAATGCCAAAGGTGTTGGAACCAATCAGGCGAGGAGCGATGCAAGGCACCTTGCACATGCGGCCATGTCGCAAGCTTCAGCTTTCGTCACGCGCGACGGTGCGATCTTGAATGCGAGGCATGAACTCCTCGCCACTTTCGGCATCGATATTGCCACAGTCGAGGAGGTTTTGGATCTGCTTCCAGAGGCTATTGCGTCAAACGGTGTTTTGCCACGAGGTGAAGGTTTCGATCTCGGCCCGATAGATGATGCCCAATTGATAAACTATCTCTCCGACGTGAATGTACCGGGGACGGTTGTTTCAGAATTTGCGGAACTGCAAACATCAACCGCATTCTCTCGGCAAGAGATGATACGATGTGGCGACCGCATCATTGCGATAGGTAAAATTCGAGTTCCGAAATGTGTCGATCCTGTTGCGCGAATTATAGTTCACGTTCGGCATGAACATCTCGATGCAGATATTTTCGCAGACCACCTTCTAAGTAATCTTGTCCGTTTGTCTTGCGAACGCGCACCTATCGCGATCGAATTACTCCACCTTCCGGGTCAGTCGATCGTACATAACTTAGCAGCGGCTTGTGGATTTCATCGAGGCGCGAACTCGCCAACCTTCTCGAAAATCGCGATCGGCCGACCCTGTACAGCGAGCGCATGGCCTGCGGTAGTTCAACAAGTGCGGCGTCGAACTGGACTTGTTCTCCCGGGTGCCTTGTCAGATCTGTCGGCCGGCGAAGTCGATATCCGAACCGCGAAAGGCACGACGACGCGGATTAGTGCGATCGTTCTGGAAGACCTCATGGGTCCTACGCTCTTTGTTTGGCCGGGCCGCAATGGCGTGATTGTTCCTATAACTCGAGCATATGCCGATGAGCTGCTCGGCACGGCGGTCCAGCCCAAACTCGATTTCATTACCAATCGAGATGCTGCATTCCTCTCACTGCGTGGCTACGTCAATGCGCCACGGACTGCCAAACAGATGCAGGTCGGAAGCCCGATCGTCTTTTATGAATCGAAGCGGACAGGTAATGGGCGTGGGGCAGCAGTGGCCGTGGCTCGAATCGTTAATTCGGTTGTCGTACCTAAGTCTCGGTTGGAGCCCAACGCCGACAAACGGTTAGTCGTCGACAGTCTCGATAGTTTTTCAGCGACGGGTGACGTGCTCCTGACCACATTCGACAACCTGATGGTGTTTCCTGCTCCTGTTGCGTTTGACACTTTGAAGAAGTTCAACGCCGTCGGGGGCGCAAATCTCGTATCCGCCGTCTCGCTTTCAAGTGGGCAGGTCGACTCCATTCTCACTTGCGGGTGGTCCGGTGGCAAAATTCAGTGAGGCAATCATTTCGATCCGTCCGAACTTCGCCGAAGCAATTTTATCTGGCGGTAAGACGGTCGAACTTCGGCGGCGGGTTCCCCCGATAGGAGTCGGGACACGACTGTGGATTTATGCAACCAAGCCGACCGGCGCGGTAGTTGGTTCAGCTATTGTGAAAAAAATTGTCCGCGGCCTGCCTGATCACGTGTGGGAAAAATGCGGCGATCAGGCCGGAGTAGACCGCGAGACCTTCGATATCTATTTCGCTGGTGCAGAGCTGGCGATTGGGTTGGTATTGACCGACGTGCGTCGTGGCCGTCCAGTTTCTATCGAAAAGCTGCGATCAATCCGAACCGGCTTCCATCCCCCGCAGGTGCTTGCCCGGATTTCGGATGAGGAAGCGATTTCGCTGGACCAGCTATCGATGGTCGCGCGGCGCAAAATTGGTGGATAGCTTCTCGCGCTTCCCCTGCTGGTGGCCCCCAGTCACCCAACTCGGACCCCTCAGCCGCTAACCTCAGCCCCTTGTAACTCTCATTTTGCCTCATCTGCTATACCAGCGGTTGCGGTGGCAGGTGGAAGACCGACAGCCCTGAGGGACACCAAGCCCGTGGGTGA
>NZ_FOKP01000013.1 GCF_900112185.1 Allobosea sp. CRIB-10
GGCCGACTGCGAGCCCTCCAAGCCAGCCGCTGAAGACCGCCCACCAAACCAGCACCCCAAACAATCGGCCTCAGCCGCGTTTCGCAGAGGAATCCTTGTGGGGAGGGGGCCGGGGTGGGGGGCGGAAAGTCAGAACTCGATCCTTGCCAGTCGACCCCGATCCACCCCTACAATCGACCTTGCACCAAGTCGTTCGCCCCCCATCCCCATACCCTTCCCCACAAGGGGGGAAGGGAGGAGTTCAGGCGATCAGCGCTGCGGCAATCCAGCTCAGTAAGGCGGCTCCTGATGCACCAGCTTGCCGTCGATCAGCAGCCGCTTGATCGCAGCCTGTCCGGAACTCGACACGGCGGCGACGATCTCCAGCCGCTTGCGCTCGGTGGTCTCGATGGCGCGGCCGGTGCCTTCAGGGACGAAGTAGCTTTCGAGGCCGTACTCGACGCGGATGGCGCTGCGGCCGGCGTTGCAATCCTGGTCGCCGTTCGGATTGACCGCGCAGGCGGCGGTCGAGACGACCTTGCCCTCAAGCACGGCCCCACCGGCGGGTGCCGGTGGGCGGGAGAGATAAACGCCCTTCGCCTCGGCGAGCCCATCGGCACCAGGCGCGACGCGGACGAAGACCGTCTGGTTGCGCGCGAAGCTCTTGTCACCGTCGAGCTTGGCGGGTTCGAGCGTGCTGATCTTGTAGTTCAGGATGACATAGTCGCCGCGGAAGAGATCACGCGGATCGAGCGGCGCGGTCGCCAGCCTGACCTCCGTGCCCGAGCGCAGGATGCCGGCGCGCGACTCGACCAGGGCCAAGATCAGCCCGCAGAGCAGGACGATGGTGGCGAGCCCGCGCCAGAGCGGCGAGACGCGGCCGAGAATCGCATCGGCGGAGGGCAGGCGGATCACGGCGCGGCCTCCATCGGCTTGCTGAATTTGGCGAGGAGCCGGCGCATCCCGCTGGCGATCGCGATCAGGGCCGCGCCGCCGACCAGGAAGAACAGCGACTGGTCGAGCAGGGTGCCGATCGTCTGCCAGAGCAGGGTCACGACCGCGATGGCGAACAGCAGCGAGCCGGCGATGCTGAGCCGGCGCACGCCACCGCCCGCTCCGGCGACGACAACGCCGATCGCGATCGAGAGGATCAGCGCGGCGACGACGATCTTGCCGGCCATGCTGACCGCACCGCCGCTCCAGAACAGCACCGGTACCAGCAGCGACATGACGAGCGCCGCCGCCAGCGGCCAGGCGAAGCGGCGCTCGCGCGCCAGCAGACCGAAGCCGACCACCGCCGGCAGCGCCAGCGCATAAGCGACATAGTTCAGCGAATGCGCAGTTCCCGCCTTCGCCTCGCTCGGATCGAGGATGCGGATCAGCTCGAAATTGAGCGAGAGGATCAGGCCGATCAGCCCCCAGGGCAGGAAGGCGGTGAGCAGGCCCGGACCGCCGCGCTCGAGCGCCAGCGCGCCGAGGGCAACGAACAGCGTGGAGACGGCGAGCCCGTAGGCGAGCAGGCCGTAGTCGAAGCGCAGGAAGGCCGGCTGGCCCGGCAGGGTCGCGAACCAACCGAGCAGCGCCAAAGCAGCGACATGATGGACGAGACGGTTGTGCCGGGTCGCGGCCAGCCACAGCGCTGGCAGGAAGGGCAGCCAGAACAGCAGATGCGCCCTACCCTCGCCTTCGTCCCAGCGACCGCCGGCCCAGCAACCGATCGCGACGATCGCGATGATGAGCGCGCCATTCGAGCGCAGCAGGCAGGCGACGATTAGCGCGCCGAGCGCGACCAGGAGCGCCCCGCCGGGCCAGTCGGTCGGGAGATGGTACATCTGGCCGACGAGCGCGACGCCGGCCGCGAAGATCAGCGTGCCACAGGTCGCAGCGGCATCGGCGCCGCCGGTCGAGCCGCGGTTCTGCAGCCGGGCCGTGATGCCGAGCGCACCGGCGAGGCCGAGCAGGATCATGACGAGCTTGGCAACCCTGGGAATCTCCTCCCAGTTCGCCGCGACGAAGGCGGAGACACTGGAGGCGATCAGCAGACCGCCGAACAGGCCGATCAGGGCCGGAAGCTTGAAGCCGCCGCCCTCCTGCGCCAGCGAACGGCGGATGGTCGCGGCGCTTTCGGGACTGACCAGCCCCTCCCCCACCCAGCGACCCAGATCGGCTTCGAGCCGTTTGCGATAGGAACCCGTCAGCATGCCGGCCATTTGGCACGGGCTGACGGGTTTTGGCGAGATGGCCGCCTCAGGCCGCCTTGACCTTCCGTTTCCGCGCGAGATCGGGCGGCGTCGCCTCCTCGGTCAGCGCCGCGACGACCGCGTCGAGGCTCATCACCGTCTGGGTCTGGCTGCCGAGACGGCGCACCGTCACGGTCTTCTCCTCGGCCTCGCGCTTGCCGACGGCGAGGATGACCGGGACCTTGGCCAGCGAGTGCTCGCGCACCTTGTAGCTGATCTTCTCGTTGCGAAGGTCGGCGCGGGCGCGCAGGCCGGCCGAGAGCAGCGCCATGGTGACTTCCTCGCCATAGGCATCAGCCTCGGAGGTGATCGGCGCGACGATGATCTGCTCGGGCGCCAGCCAGAGCGGGAAATGCCCGGCATGGTGCTCGATCAGGATGCCGACGAAGCGCTCCAGCGAACCGCAGATGGCGCGGTGGATCATGACCGGCTGCTTCTTCTCGCCGTCCGAGCCGATATAGAAGGCGCCGAAGCGTTCCGGCAGGTTGAAGTCGACCTGCGTCGTGCCGCATTGCCAGTCGCGGCCGATGGCGTCGCGCAGGACGTATTCGAACTTCGGCCCGTAGAAGGCGCCCTCGCCCGGATTGATCTCGGTCCTGATCCGGTTGCCGGACTGCCTGGCGATCGTCTCCAGCACGTCGGTCATGACCGCCTCGGCATGGTCCCAGACCGCGTCGGAGCCGACGCGCTTCTCAGGCCGAGTCGAGAGCTTGATGACGAGCTCCTCGGTGAAGCCGAAATCCTCGTAGACCGAGAGGATCAGGTCATTGATCTTCATGCACTCGGCGGCGAGCTGCTCCTCGGTGCAGAAGATATGGGCGTCGTCCTGGGTGAAGCCGCGCACCCGCATCAGCCCGTGCAGCGCGCCCGAGGGCTCGTAGCGGTGAACATTGCCGAATTCGGCCAGCCGGATCGGCAGGTCGCGATAGCTCTTCAGCCCGTGCTTGAAGATCTGGACATGGCCCGGGCAGTTCATCGGCTTCAGCGCGAAGACCTTGTGGTCGCGCTCCTGGTCGTTCGGGTTCTCGAAGGCGGAGGCCGACTTCACCGCGAACATGTTGTCCTGATACCAGCCCCAATGGCCGGAGGTCTCCCAGAGCGACTTGTCGAGCACCTGCGGGGCGTTGACCTCCTCATAGTCGGCGGCGAGCCGCCGGCGCATATAGGTCAGCACCTCCTGGAACAACCGCCAGCCCTTGGAGTGCCAGAAGACGACGCCCGGCCCCTCCTCCTGGAAGTGGAACAGGTCCATCTCGCGGCCGAGGCGGCGATGGTCGCGTTTCTCGGCTTCCTCGAGCTGCTTGAGATAGGCGTCAAGCTCCTCCTGCCGGGCGAAGGCGGTGCCGTAGATGCGGGTCAGCATCGCGTTGTTGCTGTCGCCGCGCCAATAGGCGCCGGCCGTCTTCATCAGCTTGAAGGCGTTGCCGACCTTGCCGACCGAGGTCATGTGCGGGCCGCGGCAGAGGTCGATCCAGTCGCCCTGCGCATACATCTTCAGCGTCTGGTCGGCGGGAATCGCATCGACCAGCTCGACCTTGTAGGCCTCGCCCTTCGCGGCGAAGAAGTCCTTGGCCTTGTCGCGGCTCCAGACCTCCTTGGTGAAGGGTCTGTCGCGCGCGATGATCTCGCGCATCTTCTTCTCGATCGCCGGGAAGTCCTCCGGGGTGAAGGGCTCGTTGCGGGCGAAATCGTAGAAGAAGCCGTTCTCGATGACGGGGCCGATCGTCACCTGCGTCCCGGGGAAAAGCTCCTGGACGGCTTCGGCGAGGACGTGCGCGGTGTCGTGCCGGATCAGCTCCAGCGCGCGCGGGTCCTCGCGGCCCAGGAACTCGATCTTCGCGTCGCGCTCGATCGGGTCGCCGAGATCCACGACCACGCCGTCGAGGGCCATCGCGACGGTGCGCTTCAGCAGAGAGGGGGAAATGCCGCCGGCAATATCCTTGCCGGTAATGCCGGCCGGGAATTCGCGCTGCGCGCCATCGGGAAATGTCAGGGAGATCGTCATCGATCGCGCTCCTGCTCACTCGGGGATACGAGCCCCGTAAGTCAAGGCCGGCTGCTTTGAGGGGCGCGGCCGGCAGCCGGATCGGCGCGCGCCGGGGAGGCCTATACGAGCGGGAGGACACAGGCAATCGCCGAATGGCCTGCGTACGAAGCTGTCCGTTTCGTCATGTTCCGGTCAGGTCGCGGCAAAGCCGGCACGCCCAGCATCGCGGCCTCGCCATCAGGGAGACCACAGACTATGTCCCGCAGCCTAGCCCTCGCCTTCGCCGGCCTGCTCCTGCCTGCCACCGCATTTGCCCAGGCGCCGGATCGCGCCGCCATCCGCAAGGCCTGCGCCGCCGATTTCCAGGCCAACTGTCCGGGGATCAAGCCGGGCGGCGGACGGCTTGCCGCCTGCCTGAAGGAAAAGCGCGCCTCGTTCTCCGAGGCCTGCCTGACCACGCTACAGCAGGCGCGGGCTCAGCGCCCTGGCGGCTGAGGCTCGTCAGCCGCCGGCGCGTTGACCCCGCGCCAGCGGCCATAGGCCCAGGGCTTGTACCAGGCGCCCTCGGGCGGCAGTTCCTCGCAGACGAGGTCGATGCCCGAGGTGCCGAGCGGAGTGCAGCGGCAGATGCGGGCGACGCCGACCCAGCCGCCGGCCCAGAGCCCATGCCGCTGGATCGCCTCGTCGGTATATTCCGAGCAGGACGGCCAGTGCCGGCACTGCCGGCCGATCAGCATGGAGAGGCTGAGCTGATAGCCGCGGATCAGCAGATGCGCACCCCGCCGTGGAGCAAGCGCGAGGCCGCGTCGCCATGAAAGGCTTTTTTCAGCATGTTTAGGCAGGTATGACTTGAGCGAACCTCGCCGTCCCCGCTCACCTCTCTCCATCGCCCTTCGCCGATTCTGCCCTTCCCACCCCCCGGTCATGATGCGCGCACGTTTCCTTGCCTCCGCCACCGCCCTTTGCGGGCCGCTGCTCGCCCTGACCCTGGCCATGCCGGCGGCTGCACAGCAGAGACCCTACCTGATCTGGCTCGACGCCGCCAAAATCGACGTTGCCAAGGTGATGGGCCTGCCGCCGGCGCAGAACTCGCCGGAACATCGCGCCGAGTTCGAGAAGGTGCTTGCCATCTCCCAAGCCCGCACACCGGAACGCGAGAAACAGGCGATCGCCGACCAATACCAGACGCTCAATGCGTTCCTGAAAGGCATGGACCACAATTATATCGACGGCACCCATCGCGAGACGCGGCTGCTGATGCGCGAGGCGCAGATCGAGCTCGCCATCCTCCTGAAGAGCGTCAACCGCCTGACCAGCCGCATCCGGCCTTTCCAGATGTGGAACAAGGTCCGGGTCAAGCCCTGCCCCGGCGGACGGCCGGAAGGCACCTCCTTCCCCTCGGCCCATGCCGCGACCGCGGCGCTCTACGCCACGCTGCTCTCGGACGCCGTACCCGAGTTCGCGGACAAGTTCGAAGAGCGGGTCAAGAGCTATGACGAGAGCCGCCTCGTCTGCGGCTTCCACTACCCGACCGACCTGGAGGCCGGCGACAAGATCGGCCGCGTCGTCGCCAAGGCGCTGCTGGCAGAGAAGGCCTTCAGGGTCCGCTATGACGAGACGAAGCCGGAGATCAGGCAGGCGTTCGGGCTGAAGTAGCGCTCAGCTCGCGACCGTCTCGCGCCGCTTCGCCTCGATCTGGCCGATCGCGTCGACGACCGCGTCGAAGGTCAGCATGGTCGAGGCGTGGCGCGCCTTGAAGTCGCGGACCGGCACGAGGACGGAGAGATCCGCCCATTTGCCGGCGGGCGGATCCGCCCCCTCCTTCAGGATCGCGCGGGCCTGCTCGCGGACCTCGCGCAGCTCGTCGGCCGTCGAGCCGACGACATGGCGCGCCATGATCGAGGATGAAGCTTGGCCGAGCGCGCAGGCGCGCACATCATGGCCGAAACCGGTGACGACATCCTCGTCCATCATCAGGTCGATGGTCACAGTCGAGCCGCACAGGCGCGAATGGGCCGTAGCCGTCGCATCCGGCGCCGGCAGGCGCTCGAGCAGCGGGATGTTTCCTGCCAATTCCAGGATTCGCTTGTTGTAGACATCGTTCAGCATGTGCAAGCCCATGCGGGGGTGGATCGACCCGCCTTGCACCCCAATATAGAAAGGACCCTCCCAGATGGGGAGGGCCCTCTCGCCGTAGCAGTCGACGAATTGATCCATCCCCGCCTTCCGCACGTAGGAGGGCGAGACAACAAAACGGAAGGCACCACATGGACGCCGTGGTTAAGTCCTTACCCGCGGACCAGGCCCTGCGCCCGGCCGCAGACACCTTTCTCGTCAGAAAGCCGACGCGGGAAGAAGCCGAGGAAGCGGTGCGCACCCTGATCCTCTGGGCCGGCGACGATCCTTCGCGCGAGGGCCTGCTCGAAACACCCGGCCGCGTCGCCAAGGCCTATCGCGAGTTCTACAGCGGCTACGACGAGGACCCCGAGGAGATTCTCGAGCGCGTGTTCGAGGAGGTCGACGGCTACAAGGACATGGTTCTCGTCCGCGACATCCCGTTCCAGTCGCATTGCGAGCACCACATGGTGCCCTTCGTCGGCAAGGTCCATATCGGCTACTACCCGAACGGTGGCGTGGTCGGCCTGTCCAAGCTCGCCCGTGTCGTCGAGGTCTATGCGCGCCGCCTGCAGACGCAGGAAACCATGACCGCGCAGATCGCCCAGGCGATCGAGCGGTCGCTGAAGCCCGGCGGCGTCGCCGTCCTCGTCGAGGCCGAGCATATGTGCATGTCGATGCGCGGCGTGCAGAAGCAGGGCTCGTCGACGATGACGACGCAGTATACCGGCCGCTTCCGCGACCCGGCCGAGCAGGTGCGCTTCTTCACCATGGTGAAGTCGCCGGCGCTGTGATCCACCCATCGAGGCGTATCATGCTCGGGCTTGACCCGAGCATCTCGAAAACCAGCGTCCTCTCGTCATGAGATTCTCGGGTCGGCGCTTCGCGCCGCCCGAGAATGACGGTTTGCGTCGTCAGCGCTATATAGCGCGCACCATCCCCTCAGGATCCCGACATGACCGCCTTCCCCACCCTCTCAGCCAAGGCCGATATCGAAGAGGGCACGGTCCTTGCTCCCAAATTCGATCGCGACGGCCTCGTCACCTGCGTCACCACCGACGCAAAGACCGGCGAGGTGCTGATGGTCGCGCATATGAACGCCGAATCGCTGCGCCGGAGCATCGAGACGGGCGAAGCCTGGTACTGGTCGCGCTCGCGCCAAAGCCTCTGGCGCAAGGGCGAGACCTCAGGCCAGCTCCAGAGCATCGTCGAGATGCGGGTCGACTGCGATCAGGACGCGATCTGGATCAAGGTCAATGTCGGCGGAGACGGCGGCTGCTGCCACACCGGCCGCCACAGCTGCTTCTATCGGGTTAAGCCGGTCGGCACGGCCGCGGACGGGCCACTGGCCTTCTGAACCGGGATTGCCTGCTTCGTTGGCAATCCTTTCACCACGCTTTCATGTTTCCTTCAAAAGCGACTGATAGCCGCCCAAGGTCCCGGCGCCGTTCATCCTTCGCTCATCGGCACGCGCGATCCTGAGCCTCCCGCGGAGGGATCGCGCCGATGAAGCTGGAGAACATCGCCAGACGGGCCTTTGGATTGGGCGGCGGCGGAGCTGCGATGAACGATCTCGTTTCCGAACCCGCTCCTCGGTTCAGCCGGCCGAGAATCGGCCTGGCCCTCGGCGGCGGCGCCGCGCGCGGCTGGGCCCATATCGGCGTGCTCGACGTCCTGACCGAGGCCGGCTACGCGCCGGAGGTGATCGCCGGCACCTCGATCGGCGCGGTCGTCGGCGGCTGCTATGCCGCGGGCAAGCTGGAGCAATTGCGCGAATTCGCGCTCGGCCTGACCAAGCGTCGCGTCGTCGGCCTGATGGATTTCCATCTCGGCGGCGCCGGGCTGATCTCGGGCGGCCGGCTGAAGCGCCTGCTGGAGCGCGACCTCGCCGGCCTGCAGATCGGCGATCTCGCGCAGACTTATGCCGCCGTCGCGACCGAGCTCGGCACCGGCCATGAGATTTGGCTGACTCGCGGCTCGCTGGTCGACGCGCTGCGCGCCTCCTATGCGTTGCCCGGCGTGTTCGACCCGGTGAAGCTCGGCGGACGCTGGCTGATGGACGGGGCGCTGGTCAATCCGGTGCCGGTCACGGTGGCGCGGGCGCTCGGCGCCGACGTCGTGCTCTGCGTCAACCTGAACAGCGACATGACCGGCCGCGGCACGGTGATCCAATCCTATGGCGCCGACGCCGATCCGGAACCCGTGGCCGAGCAGCGCCCGGCTTCCGGCTGGTTCGGCGGCATGCGCGAGCGCATGCGCGGCATCGTCGGCAAGGCCAATCACGACCAGCAGCCGGGCCTCGCCGGCGTGATGGTCGACGCCTTCAACATCACGCAGGACCGGATTTCACGCTCGCGACTCGCCGGCGACCCGCCCGATGTGATGATCGGGCCCAAGCTCGGCCGAGTCGGACTGTTCGACTTCCACCGCGCCGACGAGGCGATCGCGCTCGGCCGGCAAGCGGCGGAGCGCGCGCTGGACGAGGTCGCCGCGATCGTCGCGGCCAACCACCTGCCGCTGAACTAGGCCGGAGCGACCCGGACGTCCGTCATGGTCGGGCTCGTCCCGACCATCCACGCCTTCGTTCTTCGAGAGCGGTGTTCAAGACGTGGATGCTCACCACAAGGGCGAGCATGACGCCAACGGAACGCTCACGCCATCGCGATATAGTCGCGCATCGCCCGGCTTTCGGCCTCGATCTCGGCGACGCGATGCTTGACCACGTCACCGATCGAAACGATTCCCGCGATCCGGCCATTGTCCACCACCGGCACGTGCCGGAAGCGGCCCGAGGTCATGATTTCCATGAGATCGTCGACGCTGGTGTCCGGCCGGCAGGTCACGACCTTGGCGGTCATCGCGCGGGACACCGGCGTCTCCAGCGCGGCGGCGCCATCCGTGCCGAGGGCCTTGATGATGTCGCGCTCGGAGAGGATGCCGAGCAGGCCGCCATCGGCGCCGGTGACGACCACCGCGCCGATCCGCTTCTCGGCCAGGGTCCGCGCCGCCTCGCCGAGCGTCCGGTGCGGCTGCACCGAGACTACCTCTGCCCCCTTGCTTCCGAGAATATGAACGACGTTCATCGACTTCTCCTCCGACGGTAGCGGCACCGTTGGCCGGTGCACGTCAATAGGTTGCGACGAGAGCAGCGCCGGGTCCTGCGGACCGTTCCGTCCGCGGCGCGACGCCACGCTGGACTGGCTTCAATGTGAGCGAAGTCTGGGGCGACGGCAAGGCGATCGTGGAACGCAGCCTGCCTGCCTCGGTTGTGATCAGCGCCTGACCGGCCCGCGATCGAGCAGCGGGAACAAC
This sequence comes from Allobosea sp. CRIB-10, assembly GCF_900112185.1. Taxonomy (GTDB): domain Bacteria; phylum Pseudomonadota; class Alphaproteobacteria; order Rhizobiales; family Beijerinckiaceae; genus Allobosea. The sequence continues at coordinate 9,634 of NZ_FOKP01000013.1, forward strand.
AGCAAGCCGGCGAGGAAGCCGCCGATATGCGCTTCCCAGGCGATGCTGGTCTCTTCGCCGAGGATCGGCACCAGCCCGGCGCCGAAGATGATGTTGGTGACGAACCAGATCACCACGAAGAGCATCGCCCGCGAGTTGCGCCAGAGGCCGCCGAGCGGCTCGGCCGGAATCGCACGCACCACCTCGTCATGGCCGAGCCCGCCGAAATGCACGCCGGGCGAGAAGACGAAGCGGATCGCCGCCGCCGTCGCGCCGGAAACGCCGGCCGAGGCGCCGACCAGCGGCAGCACGTCGAGCTCGCGAGACCACCAGTGCAGCAGGGCGCCGGCGATCGTCGAGAGCGCCATCAGCAGCAGAAAACGCCCTGCCCCGAGCCGGCGTGCGACCGGGCTGCCGAAGGCCGCCAGCCAGACTACGTTCGAAATCAGATGCAGCCAAGAGCCGTGCAGCAGCCCGTAGCTGAGCAGCGTCCAGGGCTGACCACCGCCATCCGCCAGCAAGAGGCGCACCAGTTGCAGGCGCTGGACGAAATCGGGAGTGCCGGCGCTGCCGAGCGAGCGGGCGACCTCCTCAAGGCGGTCCGGTGCGAACCAGAGCGTCAGGCGCGCCGGCACGAAGGACAGCCAGGAGACGAGGAGAAAGTCGTCGTGTGCGCTGAGCAGTTCGCGCACGCCCTGAATCAGCGCCAAGGCCGCGACCAGCCAGACGACGGCGCCAGGCAGATTGAAGATCGGCTCGCGTGCCGGAGGGCCGTCTGGATCGTCTGGATATGCCGCCATCACGCCCTCACTGGCGCATCGGCCTCCGGCAGGCAACAGAAAAGGGGAGAGCTGAAGCTCTCCCCTTCCCTCCCGGCCGGTCACGCCCCCGCGCCCCCGCCTTTTCCGGTAAGCCCGCTCGCATTGGGCGGGCTCGAATTCGACGAGGGATTTATGCGGCATTTTAGGCATCTTCCACAAGCTTAACCGTTGCTTAACCTTAACGACCCCTGCCGCCTCCCCCTGTCCAGGTCGCGTGGCAAGACGGCATGCGGGCTGCGTCCTGCCGATTCGCAAGGGCCCGACAGTCTCCACCTCGAACGAAAGCGATCCGATTTGACACGCATTCGCACGATCAGGGACTGCGCAGACCGGACTGGACACGACATGAAGAATCCGAGCACCCGCCTGGTTTTCGATTATTGGGACGCGTTGCGCGGCGAACGGAGCGCCCCCGAACGGGGCGAGATCGAGCCGGGCGCGCTGCGCCATGCGCTGGCCGACACCTTCGTGCTGGAGAACGAGCCGATCGGGCCGGTCTTCCGTTTGGCCGGAACGCGGCTCTGCGCCCTGTTCGATCGCGAGCTGCGCGGACGCGCCTTCGCGGCCCTCTGGCCCGATGTCGAGGCGCAGGGCGACATGCGCCGCCTCGTCCAGACGGTGATGGACGAGAGCGCGGGCGCCGTCGCCGGCCTCTCGGCCCAGACTGAGAACGGCGCCAGCGTCCATCTCGAACTGCTTCTGTTGCCATTGCGCTATCGCGGCCGCACCCATGCCCGCATCCTCGGCGCGCTCTCGCCGGCCTTGTCGCCGGACTGGCTCGGCCTCGATACGCTCGATTCGATGCGGATGATCTCGCTCAGGATGATCTGGCCGGATTCTCGGGCGCAGCGGAGCGGCGAGACGCAGGCTCAGGACAAGCGGCCGAAGCTGATGCTGCTTCCCGGCGGACGTGTGTGAGGCCGCTCTAACTACCTCTTAACTCGCGAGCCGCTAGCATGACCCTGGCAGAAACAGAGTCAGCGATGCTCACGGCGCCCCAAAATCCGAAGACGGGCTCGGTCCCGGTCGAGCGCCGGCGGCATCAGCGCATGAAAGTCGTCCTGCTCGGACGCTACATGCTGCCCAACCGCATGGAATATCCGTGCCAGACCACCGACATCTCGCCGGGCGGGCTGCACATGGTCGCGCCGGTCAAGCCGATGGTCGGCGACCGCGTCATCGTCTATCTCGAACATCTCGGCCGAATCGAAGGCACGGCGGTGCGCACCACGCCCGCCGGCTTCGCGATGACCATCACCGCGACCAGCCGCAAGCGCGAGAAATTCACCGCGCAGCTGACCTGGCTCGCCAATCGCGACGAGCTCGGCCTGCCCGAGGATCGGCGCCATGAGCGCATCGTGCCGCGCAATCCGCGTTGCATCATCACCCTCGAGGACGGCAGCGAGCATGCAATCCGGCTGATCGACATCTCGTTGTCGGGCGCGGCCTTCGCCAGCGACCACCAGTTCGAGATGGGCACGTCGGTCCGGCTCGGCGGTACTGCGGCGATGATCGTACGCCGCTTCGATGGCGGCTACGCCGCCCAGTTCCGCATGCCGCTCTCGGCCGACGCGCTCGACGAGAATCTCGAGCTCTGAGGGCGGGCAAGCGCTTCTTCCGTCCGGCTGAGCCTTCAAGGCAGTTCCGAGGCGCCGCGCCCGGCCCCCGCAAGGCCGGGCAGCGGCTCGCCATGCGTTTTCCGGCCCCAGAAATCTTCGGCAGAACAGGTATCCTGACAGCGCCCTTCTCGCCTGTGGAAGAACGGTGCGGATGAAGGCCGGCGCCGCGCCATAGGAGGCGCAGCGGCAACGACCTCTCTCTAACGACCAAAGGCGGTCTTTGCCCGCCGTCGTCTCCAACCGTGAAAGGAATGCCCCTGTCTCGCCCGCTCGGCGCGGCAACCCTTAACACGGGATTGCCAACCTCGACCGCATGGTTAAGAGACTGGATGGTTAAGGAGATCCATAGTTAAGAATCTCTCACGCGAGGGCTGAGAATTCTTACCCTTGCTTTTATACCTGATTCTCTACAAGTACTTTGATCATCTATAGGCTCGATTTCGGTAAAATTGTCCGCTTTCATTTCAAGCGATCTCTACAGCCCAAGAGCATGGTCGTTCCCGGGACAGGAAAGGGGACGACATGCTTTCGAGCTTCCGGGGATTTCGCGGTCTTGCCGCTGCTACCATTATCGTTCTGACCGGTGTGACCGGCGCGGAGGCGCAGCAGACCGGCGCTCTGCCGGTCGCCAGCGCCCCGATCGTCGCCGGCGGCGACGCCCGAGCGCCCTACGCCTGGACGGATTTCTGCAAGCGCAGCCCGAGCGAATGCGCCGTCGACACCCGCGAGGCTGAGCAGATCGAGTTGACGCCGAAGCTATGGAAGCTGATCGTCGCGGCCAATCTCAAGGCCAATCGCGAGATCGAGGCGATCACCGACCAGGACCACTGGGGCGTGGTCGACCGCTGGGACATCCCGACCGACGGCAAGGGCGATTGTGAGGACTATGTCCTGCTGAAGCGCCTGCGCCTAGCTGAAGCCGGCGTGCCACGCCGGGCCATGCGCGTCACCGTCGTGATCGATGAGGAGAATGCCGGCCACGCCGTGCTGATGATCCGCACCGACCGCGGCGATTTCATCCTCGACAACAAGCGCAACGCGATCCTGCCGTGGAGCCAGACCGGCTACACCTATGTGAAGCGTGAATCCCAGACCCGCACCGGCTGGGCCTCGCTCGGCGGCCTCTCGACCTCGACAGTGGCCTCGCTGCGCTAACGAGAATTGGGGTGCCGGGCCAGACGGAGCTCGGCGCGCCAGAATGAATGGCAAGGCCTGACAAGGCTAGCCATAGGGACGACGCGTCCGGTCACGTCCCCACCCACCCGTCCCCGACCGGGCACGTCCAGGGCCGGCTCCTTCCCCGGGAGCCGGCCCGCTTCTTTAAGTATCTGATTTTCCACACAATCATTTTCCACTCCCTACGCGCTTTTTGCCGCTACTGTCACCACTGCCCTCCGCTCGTCGGGCCGATCGAAGTTTCCACCGGCGGCAGTAGTTGCGGCCGCTCCGCCTGACGCAACGCTGCTGCGGGAGCCATCAAATGGCAGCCGCTGAACTAACCAGCGCATCCGGTACTCGGAACGCATCTCAGATCGAGCTATCCGAAAACCGCCGCATGGATTTCTTTCAGGGGGTTTCCTGCGCGTCCAGTCGTTGAAGCAGCTGCCCCATCCTCACTCGCAGTGCATCGCTCGAAAGGTTGGTGGCTGACCGCCGTCAGGCCCGAGCGCGCCGGAACTTCATCGCCGCGTCTTGGTTGCTGTCACAAGCACGCAACTCAGGAGTTTGGTCATGAAGACTATCGCATTTGCGCTGGCGTTAGCGGTTCTGCCTGCGACGGCGTTCGCACAGAACTCGGGAGCAATCGTACGCGATCCGACCGGCGGCTCTACGCGCGATCCGGCGCTCGGCGTCGGCACAGTCGAGCCTTCGATGAAGCGGGACCCGGCTGGCGGCACGATGATCGACGACTCTCCGCGCTTTCGCGCTTACGTCGTTGAGCAGCGCGTCCCGTCCTACACCTATGCCGAGCCGATGGCGGTCGGCACCGTGTTGCCGGCCGAGGGCGGTATCGTCTATCGCCAGGTGCCCAGTGAATACGGCGCGCAGGGTTACAATTACACGGTCGTGAATGGCCGCACCGTTCTGGTCGAGCCGAGTACCCGGCGCATCGTACAAGTGATCGACTGATCCTGTTCTCGTCGAGGGTCGCATGCTGGCGGGTGTGCGACCCTAACGCTTTGATGCTGCCATGCTAGCTGCGGTCGCTAGCGGCCATCGCTACCACGTGGCTCGCCAGCGCTAGGAATGCGCGAGACACTCTGTCCAAGCTCGAATTAGACATTCTATCCACAGCCTGTCATCGCTCCTGAGCTCAGGCTTGCCGGCTGCCTTGGTGGCCGCAGCGGTGAGCAGGTTGCCTCCTTCTTCGGGAGCCAGCCTGCTTCCGTTCAGGAGTGGTGACTGCGCAGCAGGTTAAGCGGTCAGTCGATCCGCTTCATGCCCTTGGCGAACTGCTTCCAGCGCGCGGAATAGCCAGCGGCCGTGCGGGCGATGCCGGCGACGGCGGCCTCGTCGAGGGTGCGGATCGCTCGTGCCGGCGAGCCAACGATCAATGAATTGTCCGGGAATTCCTTGCCCTCGGTCACCAGCGCATTGGCGCCGACCAGGCAGTTGCGGCCAATTCTAACGTGGTTGAGCACGGTCGCGCCCATGCCGATCAGGCTGTTCTCGCCGATGATGCAGCCATGCAGGATGGCGCGGTGGCCGATGGTGCAGCCGGCGCCGACCCTGAGCGGCGCGCCGGGATCGGTATGGAATACGCAGCCTTCCTGGATATTGGTGGCTTCGCCGATCTCGATCCACTCATTGTCGCCGCGCAGCACCGAGCCGAACCAGATCCCGACATCCTTCGCCAGCCGGACGCGGCCGATGAGATGGGCGTCGGGCGCGAGCCACCACTGCCCGTCCGGTGGGGTCTCGGGAGCGGTCCCGTCGAGCGAATAGAGCGGCATTGTGCTTCCTCCATGTTTCATTTGGAGGATTGCAGGCCCGGCGCCCTCGTCGTCAAGCGGCGCCGAGCACCATCAGCAGGTCGAGCACGACCCGGCCGCTGATCAGGCTCCAGACCGAGGCGATCATGGTCGCTGCCATGACGAAAAAGAAGGGCCGTCCTTCGAGCTGCCGGCCGCGCACGGTGTTGCGCAGGATCAGGAAAGGGGCGCTGAACACCACCACAGGCACGCTCGCCACGGCGCCGACGCCGCCGCTTTGCAGCAATTCGAAGCCAGCGCGCTTGCGCGTGAACAGTTCGAAGGCGCTCGCCAGGAGACCGGCGAAGGCGAAGCCGAGGATCAGCGATTTCAGGGCCTCGACGGCGGAGGGTTCGAGCGTCACGAGCGCGGCTTCCAGCGGATGCTGCGCAACCATGACGCAAGGTCGCGCGATGCGGAAGCAAAGCCTTAACCAATAGTTAACCACGCAGGCTCAGGCATGGTTTACGGGACGTTAAGGCGGTTCTGCTTGAGTTTCCCGATAGGGTCGCCCGCCGGCCCCTGGGACGAATCCGATGAGCCTCTACGCCGCGCCCGACCAGACCCAACCGCTCACCAGCGCCACCGATGTCGCGACGCTGATCCGCAACCATCTGAAGCGCCGCCCAGCGCCGGTCCTGCCGCGCGGAGACCGCGCGCTGCTGAAGCTCGCGGCCGCAATCGTCGCGCTCGGCCTTGGCGGCACCAGCCTCGCCCTCTTCGCCACCCATCCCAATCCCGATGCCGGGACCGAGCTGCAGGCCTCGCGTGTCGGCGATGTGGTGCTGGCGATCCCGCAGAATCTGACCGGCGCCGACAGCGACGAAGGGCGCCTCGTCGGCATGGCGCGCCTACGGCTCGACTGGCCGAGCCTCGGCCCGGTGACGCCCGACACCAGGCATCGCCTGCTGGTGACCTTGAGTCCGCCGGACAAGGTCAACGAGCCGGCGACGCAGCTCTCGACCTATGCCCGCTTCCTGACGCCGACGGTCTGGTCCAATCCGGGCGGGCTGGTGGTGCGCGGCTTCCGCAAGGGCTCGCCCTATGAGGGCGACGAGCTTTACGTCTCGGTGCCGGATGGGCGCGGCTTCGCGGCGCGCTGCCCGGTCGAGACCGCCCAGAGCGGCCTCGACGAGCCCTGCCGCGTGACCTTCCGCCATCGCGGCGTCGATGTGAACATCCGCTTCCCGCGCGCCATCGTCGCCGACTGGCAGATCATGCTCGGCGGCGTGCGTCGCACGCTCGACGGGCTGATGCGCTGACATGAGCCCCAAGCCCTCACTCTAAAGCCCTCATCCTGAGGAGCGGACGACAGTCCGCATCTCGAAGGATGCTTCAGGAGGCTCGGGAGACAGCTGGACCATCCTTCGAGACGGCCCTGCGGGCCTCCTCAGGATGAGGGCTGATAATCCCCGGAAGACCTCAGTCGTCGAGATCGACGTCGAGGATCGCCATGGTGAAGTTGAACGAGCGGTCGCCGTCCTCGTCATCGACATGGATGATGCCGATGAACTCGTCGGCGAGATAGACCTCGGCCGAGTCGGTCTTCTTCAAACGTGCGCGCACGCTGATGTTGTGGTTGGCGAAGGTGCGGCGGAGATAGGCTTCGAGCTTGGCGAGTTCGGTCTTGTCCACGATGACGATCCTTATGTGCGGCGCGGACGGATGCCACGCGTAGGCCGCGAGGGCAAGGACGAAGGCGATCCGGCCAACAACGCATGGCTCATGCGCATTGCAGCGCTGACGCTGCGCCATCGGCCGTGCAAAGCTCCCGCTCCCGCCGCACTCGACGATGGATCCCCCGATGAAGCCCTGGCTGCCCGCCTCGCTCGACTATGTCGCAAGCTGGCTCGAATTCCAGCGCCGTTTCCATGACCAGCCCGGTTGCGCGGTCGCGATCACGAATGAGGGCGAGATCGTGCTCGAGGCTGCCTTCGGCAGCGCCGATCTTTCGACCGGCGAGGCCCTGACGCCGCGCCACGGCTTCCGCATCGCCTCGCATTCGAAGAGCTTCACCGCCGCTGGCATCCTCCGCCTCGTCGAGCAGGGGCGCCTGCGGCTCGACGACAAGGCCGGCGCCTATGTCGAGGGCCTGCATCCAGACGTCGCGGCGGTGACGCTGACGCAGCTCCTTTCCAACAGCGCCGGACTCGCCCGCGACGGCGTCGATTGCGGCCAGTTCTTCGACCGCAAGCCCTATCTGCGGAAAGACGAGCTGCTCGCCGACCTCGCACGCCCTCCGATCTTCCCGGCCTCGCAGCGGCTGAAATACTCCAATCACGGCTTCGGCCTGCTCGGCCTCGTGATCGAGGCGGTGACAGGCGAGCCCTATGCCGACTGGATCGCCCGCGAGATCGTCGCGCCTGCCGGGCTGAAGGAGACCAGGCCCGACATCACGCTCTGGACCGGACCGATGGCGAAGGGCCATAGCGGCACGCTGCCGCTCGGCCGGCGCGTGGTGATCCCGGGCGACAATCCCGGCAATGCCATGGTCGCGGCTGCCGGCTTCGTCGCGACCGCGGCCGACATCGCCCGCTATGTCGCCCAGCTCGCGCCCAACGCGGAACGCAGCATTCTGTCGCCGCTCAGCCGCCGCGAGATGACGCGCCGGCTCTGGCCCGACGCCGAGAGCAGCCTGGGGCGCCATTACGGGCTGGGCACCATTTCCGGCGGCGGCGATGGTTGGGGCTGGGTCGGCCATTCCGGCGGCTTCCAGGGCTTCATCACCCGCACCGCCACCCTGCCCGAGCAGGGCCTCACCATCTCGGTGCTGACCAACGCCATCGACGGCCTCGCCCATCCCTGGCTCGACGGCGTGATGCAGATCTTCCGCAGCTTCGCCGAGCATGGCGCGCCGACGCCGGCGACCGAGCGCTGGCGCAAGCGCCTCTGGACGATCTGGGGCGCCGGTGATCTCGTGCCGGTCGACGGCAAGGTGCTGATGGCCAATCCGGCGCTGTTCAACCCCTTCCTGGACGCCGGCGAGATCGTGCCGGACGGCGAGGACCAGGGCCGCATCGTCAAGGCCTCGGCCTTCGCCAGCCCCGGCGAGCCGGCTCGCCTTGTCCGCAATGCTGCGGGCGAGATCGAAGAGGCCTGGCTCGGCGCCGCGCAGGTGATCGGAGAAGAGGCGCTGAAGGCCGAGATGGTGGGGCGGTATGACCAGCGTCATGCTCGGGCTTGACCCGAGCATCTCAGGCTGGAGGAGGCTCTAATCGGCGCTTTCTCGTCATGAGATTCTCGGGTCCGCGCTGCGCTCCGCCCGAGAATGACGCGCTAGCGCCTCACCTCACATAGTGCAGACGGCCAAACCGCCGCCGGAAGGCCGTCACATCGCGGGCGATCGCTTCGTCCGGCCGCGCCCCCGATAGCCCGTCGGCAATGAACCCAGCGAGCTCCGGCATGTGCTCCGGCTTCATGCCGAAGCGGACGATCTCGGGCGTGCCGAGCCTGAGCCCGTTGACGTCGCCCTCCACCTCCGCGATCGGCAGGCCGATGCCGCAGCTCAGGATGTTGACGGCACGCAGCCGCTTCGCCGCTGCCTGGCCGCCGCCATAGGAGGACGCCTCGATCGCGAACTGGTGCGAGGTCGTCATGCCGCGATCGCGGGCGAAGACCGGCACCTGGCGCTCCACCAGTGCTTCGGCGAGTGCCTTGGCGGTTGCCGCCATCATCACGGCGTAGTCGCGGCCGAACTCCTGCCAGTCCATCATGGTGATCGCCAGCGCCGCCGACTTGGCCGCGTCGAAATTGGCGGTGAGGCCGGGATAGGCGATGGCGTCGAGCTTCTCGGCGAGGCCGGCGTCGTTGGTGACGATCAGGCCGGAGGGCGGGCCGCCCAGGCTCTTATAGGTGCTCATCGTCATGACGTGAGCGCCCTCCTCCAGCGGCTGCTGCCAGCCACCACCTGCGATCATGCCGGAGAGATGAGCGGCGTCGAACAGCACGATAGCGCCGACCTCGTCGGCGATGGCGCGGATCTCGCGGATCGGATGCGGGAAGAGATTGAGGCTGCCGCCGATGCTGATGACCTTCGGCCGAAGCCGCCGCGCATCCTCGCGCAGCTTGCCGACATCGACCGTGTAGCCGTCGGCATCGATCGGCGCGGGATGGGTGACGACGCCGTAGAGCCCGGCGGCGCCGGCACGGTGATGAGTGACATGGCCGCCGATCGCCGGCGGCGGCGCGATCACGACATCGCCCGGCTTCGCGGCAGCCATGAAGACATAGAGATTGGCGATCGCGCCGGAGGGCACGCGGATCTCGGCATAGTTCGCGCCAAAAACCTGCGCCGCCAGCTCGGCCGCCATCACCTCGGTCTGCTCGATCGCCTCGAGGCCCATCTCGTATTTGTCGCCGGGATAGCCGAGCGAGGGCCGCGTGCCGAGCCCCTGCCCCAGCACCGCCTCGGCACGCGGGTTCATCACATTGGTCGCGGGGTTGAGGTTGACGCAGTCACGCTCGTGGATGGTGCGGTTCTCGGCAACGAGGTTCGCGAGCCTCGCCTCGCGCCCTGCCCGATTCTCGCCGGCGACCTCGCCGGCGATGCGCAACACATAGTCCTCGCTCGCCGCCGGCACCCAGCCGCGCCGCGCCAGTTTCGCCGTCATCGCCATCCCTCGCCGAGCCGTGTTTCGTCAGGCCATTGCAGCGATTTGCCGGCGCGGATGCAAACCAGTTATCGTCGCGTCGAGGCCTAGAAAATCTAGGCCTAGCCACCGGTACCGAGCATGCCCGTCAAACCGCCCCGCCCAGCCTTGCCGCCGCTCAATGCGCTGCGTGCCTTCGAGGCGGCGGCGCGGCTCGGCAGCTTCTCGAAGGCGGCCGAGGAGATCGGCGTTACGCAAGGCGCGATCGCCCAGCAAATTCGGCATCTCGAAGCCTTCCTCGGGCTGACCTTGTTCCGGCGGCTGCCGCAGGGCGTCGCGCTGACCGAGGCTGCGCAGGAGGCAAGGCCGCGGCTCAGCGCCGCCTTCGATGCGCTCGCCCTCATCGTGCAGGAGCTCAAGGCGAGCCATGCCGGCCGGGCGCTCACCATCGCCGCCCTGCCCTGCATCGCCCAGCTCTGGCTGTCGCCGCGCCTGCCGGCTCTGCAGCAGGCCTTTCCCGGGCTGGCCATCTCGATCAACGCGATGGAGGAGCCCCCGACAGGTCGGCACGACAGTTTCGACCTCGCGCTGTTCTACCTCGCCAAGCCGCCGGCCGGTTCGCTCGCGCTCGACGAAGACAGCCTGTTCCCGATCTGCACCCCCGCCCTCGCCGGCAAGCTGCGGACGCCAGTCGATCTCGCCGGCCAGACCCTGCTGCACGACGCCGTCTGGCGCGGCGACTGGGCGCGCTGGCTGCGCCATGCCGGCATCGACGGGATCGATCCCGGCCGCGGCCCATCCTATTCGCTCTATGCGCTGGCGCTCGATGCCGTGCTCGGCGGCGCCGGCATCCTGATCGGCCGCAAGAGCCTGGTCGCCCCCTATCTGGCCGACGGGCGGCTGGTCGCGCCCTTCGCTGAGGAGCGCCCAACCGGAGACAAGCTGACCCTGCTGTTCCCACCGGCTGGCAAGCCGCATCCGCGGCGGGCCGATGTCGTCGCCTGGCTAGAAGCCAACGGCTGATCCGCCCGTTGGCCACCGGTGCACGCCATGGCTGAAGGATGATGCAGCAGGAGCGGGCAAGTCGGTAGGGATCGCCTCCGGAATCTGCTACCTTTCGAAACAGGCGACCCTCGCGTGAAGCACACGCTGTGGCCCCGAGGGCCAGTATCGCAATTGACGGCAATTTCTCCGGACGACTGCCATGAAAGCTGTCGGACGCTGTCTGATCGCGAGCGCTGCCGCGCTCGTGTCATCCTTGCCTCTCGAAGCCTCGGCACGCGACGAGACGATCGAGCGCCTGCGCCTCGGCTCGGGCTTCGAAATCGTCATCGGTGAGAGGCAGGCCGATCCGGGAGGACAGCTGCTGGAAGCCCTGGCGATCTGGGTCGGCGCGAAGCTGGGTCAGCCGGTGCCCACCTCATTGCCGATGCTCGTCTTCAAGTCGCCCGAGCAAATCGCCGTGTTGCGGTTCAGGCAATATGCGTCCGAAATGGCGCAGCAACAGGATCAGCCAAATATCATCTCGATCTACGATGCGCGCGCGAACATCATCTATCTGAGAGACACATGGAAGGGCGCGACGGCAGCGGATCTGTCCGTCCTGGTTCACGAACTGGTCCATCACTTTCAGGAAGTGCACCAGACGAAGTTCGAATGCGAGGCAGCGCGCGAGGCCAAGGCTTTCGAGCTGCAGGAGAAGTGGCTGCGGCTATTCGGGGAATCACTGGAAGAGGAATTCCAGATCGATCCGTTCACACTCCTGGTCAGGACATCCTGCGCGATGTGAGACCGGCATTTTCCGCGTCGGCAGCAATCTGTGAAAAACGAAAAGGGGCGGCATTTCTGCCACCCCTCTGAACGAATGTTCCGTCTGGCGCCGATCAGCGCTTCGAAAACTGGAAGCTGCGGCGGGCCTTGGCCTTGCCGAACTTCTTGCGCTCGACCACGCGCGAGTCGCGGGTCAGGAAGCCTTCCTTCTTGAGCGGGCTGCGCAGCTCCGGCTCATAATGGGTCAGGGCCTTCGAGATGCCGTGACGAACCGCGCCGGCCTGGCCGGAGAGGCCGCCGCCCTTGACCGTGACGACGACGTCGTACTGGGTCATGCGGTCGACCAGCATCAGCGGCTGCTGCAGGATCAGGCGCAGCACCGGACGGGCGAAATAGACTTCCTGGTCACGGGTGTTGACCGTGATCTTGCCGGAACCCGGCTTGATCCAGACGCGGGCGATGGCGTTCTTGCGCTTGCCGGTGGCATAGGCGCGGCCCTGCGCATCGACCTTCTTGACATGGACAGGAGCCTCGGGCTGGACGCCCTTGGCGACCTGACCGAGCTGCTCGAGAGACTGGAGAACCTCAGCCATGGTCAGACCCTCGCGTTCTTGCGGTTGAGCGCCGCGACGTCGAGCGCCTCGGGCGACTGGGCGGCGTGCGGATGCTCGGCGCCCTTGTAGACGCGCAGATTGCCGAGGATCTGGCGGAAGAGCGGACCGCGCGGCAGCATGCGCTCGACAGCCTTCTCGACGACGCGCTCGGGGAAACGGCCATCCAGCAGGAACTTGGCGGAACGCTCCTTGATGCCACCCGGGAAACCGGTGTGGTGGTAGTAGACCTTCTGGTCGCGCTTGCGACCGGTCAGCACCACCTTCTCGGCGTTGATGACAATGATGTTATCGCCGCAGTCGACATGCGGGGTGTAGGCGGCCTTGTGCTTGCCGCGCAGACGCATCGCCACCAGGGAGGCGAGACGGCCGACGACGAGCCCGGAGGCGTCGATCACAACCCACTTCTTCTCGACATCGGCGGGCTTGAGCGAGATGGTCTTCATCGCGGCACCCTTCGGCTGCTTGAAAAAAGGACAAGCCGCCGGCAGGCCGGCGGCGGTGTGGGCGCTGGATAGGCGGCTACCTGATAGATGTCAAGCAGAGAAAATGCGCGCCCCTGGCCAAAAACGCATTGTTTTCATACCGATACGCAAAGAGGTATCAGGATACCATAATTATCTTTCTGCCGGGATCGAATAGGTCCCCGTCGCATGGCAGACCATCTCGGCGTCACCTTGCGAATAGAGGCAGACCTCGCCGACGGCGAGGCGCTTGCCGAGCTTGAGCAGTTTCGCCTCGCCGATCAGCGCCGCCTGCCCCGGCTTGCGCAGGAAGTTGTAGTTGAGGCTCGTGGTCACCGCGAGCGCGACCGGGCCGATCTGGGCGAGGATCGCGACATAAAGCGCAAGATCAGCCAGCGCCATCATGGTCGGACCGGAGATGGTGCCGCCCGGCCGCAAATGCTTCTCATGGTAGTCGCAGCGCATGCGCGCGAAGAGCGGCCCGACCTCCTCGACGAAATAGGTGCGGCCGCCATAATGGAGCTGCGGGAAGACCTGATCGAGATAGGCCTCGATCTCGGCGGCGCTCATGCGGGTCGTCATCGTGCGGAAAACCGAGGGCTGATCGGACGTTAGTCCCCTTGCAGCACGGCACCCGGCTTCCGACAATAGGACAAACAGCGAAAGGCCTGTCGCCATGAACGCCCATGCCAGAGCGCAGATCCTGCTGCGCGAGGATGCCGATGGCATCGCGACACTGACCCTGAACCGGCCCGAGGCGCGCAATCCGCTAAGCGAGGCGATGCTGGCGGCGCTGTCGGAAACCTTTGCTGCGATCGCCAACGACCGCAGCGTGCGGGCAGTGGTGCTCGCCGCCGCCGGGCCGGTCTTCTCTGCTGGACACGACCTCAAGGAGATGAGCGCGCGCCGGGCCGATCCCGATCGCGGCCGCGCCTATTTCGCCGATGTCCTCGGCCGTTGCTCCGGAGTGATGCAGCAGATCACCGCCCTGCCCCAGCCGGTGATCGCCGCGGTCGAAGGCACGGCGACAGCTGCCGGCTGCCAGCTCGTCGCGAGCTGCGACCTCGCCGTCGCCGGGCAAGCCGCGCGCTTCTGCACGCCCGGCGTCCATATCGGCCTGTTCTGCTCGACGCCGATGGTGGCGCTCTCGCGCAATCTCTCTTCCAAGCACGCGATGGAGATGCTGCTGCTCGGCGAGATGGTGCCGGCGCAGGAGGCGGCTCGGATGGGCCTGATCAACCGGGTCGTGCCGGCAGGGGAAGCGCTGGCAGAAGCGAAGCGGCTTGCGGCGGTGATCGCCTCGAAATCGGCGACGACGGTGAAGGTCGGAAAGCGCGCCTTCTACGAGCAGCGCGAGATGGGGCTGAAGGCGGCCTATGACCACGCCTCGGCGGTGATGGTCGAGAACATGCTGGCGCGCGATGCCGAGGAAGGCATCGGCGCCTTCATGGAAAAGCGGACGCCGGACTGGCGCCACAGCTGAGCGGGCGGGCTCGCCCCGCGACAAGCCCGCCATCGAGAATGGACGCCTATGCGCCTATGGCCGCATGCTCAGATGCCGAAGAGCGGGATCGGTTCGTTCTGCGTCCGGGCCGGTTCGACTTCGGCGGGCGCCGTGCGCTGTGCATGCTCATCCGCCGGCAATTGTAGCACGGTCGCCATCTGGCCTTCCGAAAGGTTGGTCAGCAGCACGATCTGGCCATTGGGCAGTTCGATCGCATCATGGTGGGCATAGGGCTTGTCGAGATCGACCTGGCGGAAGCGCGCCACCGTCGCCCCGAGGCGGCGATGCGGCAGGAAGCCGATCGCCCTGTCGCATTCGATCTCGGAGGCGAAGGCCAGCTCGGTGCCGGGCAGCACGCAGACCGCGACGTTCGGCTCGCCGGCGGCGCAAAAGCCCCTGGTGCTCGATCCGATGAAGCTGGTGGATTTGAGGACATCGCCGACTTTGGCAGGAGTCGACATCACATGGTGCAGACTGTAGTCGCACATGGCAGACCCTCCTCGCTGATGAAGAGCGGGATTTGCTCTCCCCTCTCCAAGATGGGGAATGCGCTTGCCGACGCTATGTTCCAGGCGTCGGCGCGCCTTCGCCGTCGATTCAGGAACGCTGGGCAACAGGTTCAATTCGCTGGGATTTTGGCTCCGTGAATCATGACGCTTACGACGATGCGCTCATTCGCCGCATCCTGCGCGAGGTGAAGACCGTGGCGCTGGTCGGCGCCTCCGCCAACGAGGCGCGCCCGAGCTGGATCGTAACCAAATATTTGCTCGATCGCGGCTATGACGTGATGCCGGTCAATCCCGGCCTCGCGGGGCAGACGCTGCTGGGCAAGACCGTCTATGGCTCGCTCAAGGACATCCCCGGCCCGGTCGACATGGTCGAGATATTCCGTAACTCGGAAGCGGCGGGGCCGATCACCGACGAGGCTCTGAGCCTGGACCCGCTGCCCAAGGTGATCTGGATGCAGCTCTCGGTGCGCAATGACGAGGCTGCCGCCAAAGCCGAGGCCAAGGGCGTCACCGTGATCATGAACCGCTGCCCGAAGATCGAATATGGCCGGCTCTCCGGCGAGATCGGCTGGCAGGGCATCAATTCGCGCATCCTCTCGGCGAAGAAGCCGGTGCTCGCCGGCAAGGGCTTCCAGAAGCTGACGATCAACCGGCCGGGGACGTAAGGCCCCTTCCACCCAGCCGGACGATCGCTAATCTCGCCGCTCCCGCTTTCTGCTGGAGAAGGCCGATGCCTACTCTCGATCGCCGCACCGTCCTTCTCGCCGGACTTGCGAGCGCGCTCCGCACGAGGAGCGCCCGCGCTGCCTTTCCCGAGCGGCCGATCCAGCTCGTCGTGCCCTTTGCGCCGGCGGGCGGTACCGACATCGCGGCGCGCCGGCTCAGCGAGACCCTGGCGCGGCAGCTCGGCCAATCCGTGATCATCGACAACCGGCCGGGCGCCAACGGCATCGTCGCCGGACAGGCCGTGGTCAAGGCACCGGCCGACGGCCATACGCTCCTCGTCGCGACCGCGGCCAGCTTCGCCGCCGCCCCGGCGCTCGGGCAGAAGCTGCCCTATGACGTCGAGCATGACTTCGTGCCGGTCGGCATGCTCGGCCTGTTCCCGCTGGTGCTGAACGCGTCACCAACCCTGCCGGTCTCCTCGCTCGCCGAATTCCTCGCTTACGCCAAGCAGCGCCCCGGCCAGCTCAATTTCGCCTCGGCCGGGATCGGCGGCACCAACCACCTCGCCTTCGAGATGATCATGCAGGCGGCCGGGATCAGGCTGGCGCATGTGCCCTATCGCGGCGCCGGGCTCGCCGCGGCGGACCTGATGTCGGGCCAGGTCCATGTCATGATCGATAGCCTCGCGGCCAGCCTCGGCAATATCCAGGGCGGCAAGGTGAAGGCACTCGCCGTCACCACCGATGCGCGCCAGCCACAATTGCCCGAGCTGCCGACGCTCAGGGAACAGGGCGTCGACCTCGTCTATCCCGGCTGGGCCTCGATCGTCGCGCCGGCCGGCATCGCACCGGATAGGCTGCTCGTCCTCAGCACCGCGATCAACGCGGCGATCGCCGATGCCGAGCTCGTCGCCCGCTATCGCGAGCTGGTGATCGAGCCCGTCCCATGGAGCCCGCAGGAGACCGGCGCCTTCATGACCCGCGACCGCGCGATCCTGACCGAGCTGGTGGCGAAGACCGGGATCAAGCTGACCGAATAGGCGGAGGCAGGCATGCGCCAGGAGAACACGACCTGCTGCATCGCCGGCGGCGGCCCGGCCGGGATGATGCTCGGTTTCCTGCTGGCGCGCGCCGGCGTCGAGGTGACCGTGCTGGAGAAGCACGCCGACTTCCTGCGCGACTTTCGCGGCGACACCATCCACCCCTCGACCATGCAGGTGATGCACGAGCTCGGCCTGCTCGACGAATTCCTGAGGCTGCCGCATGTCCGGGAGGACGACCTCGTCGCCCGCTTCGGAGCTGAGGACATCACCGTCGCCGATTTCAGCCATCTGCCGGTCAAGGCGCCCTTCATCGCCTTCATGCCGCAATGGGACTTCCTCGATTTCCTCGCCGATCACGGCCGGGCCTATCCGACTTTTCGGCTACTGATGCAGACCAAGGCCACCGAGCTCATCGAAGAGAACGGACGTGTCGCAGGCCTGAACGCGGAGGGGCCCGACGGCGCGCTGGAAATCCGCGCCGACCTCGTCGTCGCGGCGGACGGCCGGCGCTCCGATCTCCGCACCGCCGCGGGTTTAAGCCCTACCGAGCTCGGCGCACCGATGGATGTGCTGTGGTTCCGGCTGAGCCGCCGAACGGACGAGCCGGCGCAGGCCTTCGGGCAGGTCGCGGCGGGGCGCTTCTTCATCCGGCTCAACCGCGGCGACTACTGGCAATGCGCCTTCGTCATCCCGAAGGGCTCGCTGGAGCGCCTGCAGGTCGCCGGGCTCGACGCCTTCAAGGCCGGGCTGCTCGCGCTCGCGCCGGAACTGACCGATCGGACCGGCGAACTGGCCTCATGGGACGACATCAAGCTGCTCTCGGTCGCGGTCGACCGGCTGGAGCGCTGGTGGCGGCCGGGGCTGATCTGCATCGGCGATGCCGCGCACGCGATGTCGCCGATCGGCGGCGTCGGCATCAACCTGGCGATCCAGGACGCCGTCGCGGCCGCCAATCTCCTGGCCAAGCCACTGCGCGAGAAGACACTGGCTGATGCCGATCTCGCCGCCATCCAGAAGCGGCGCGAATGGCCCGCCAAGCTCACGCAGGCCGCCCAGATCGCGATCCAGAACCGGGTGATCACGCCGCTGCTCGCAGCGGACAAGCCGATCGTACCACCCTGGCCGCTCAGGCTGCTGCAGCGCTTCCCGCTGCTGCGACGGTTGCCGGCCCGCATGGTCGGCATGGGGGTGCGGCCAGAGCATGTCGGGCCGGAGCTGGCGCCGCGCCGCTGAATTGACGCTTCGCAGAGCGTTCGTTAAACCGAACAAGACCGTTTCACGATCAGAATTGTCAGGGAGCACGCCATGTCAGACCGCGCACCGGGTTTCCATACGCTCGCCGTCCATGCGGGCGCTGCTCCCGACGCCGCCACCGGCGCGCGCGCCACGCCGATCTACCAGACGACCTCCTT
The DNA here is from genome assembly GCF_900112185.1 of Allobosea sp. CRIB-10. Classification (GTDB taxonomy): domain Bacteria; phylum Pseudomonadota; class Alphaproteobacteria; order Rhizobiales; family Beijerinckiaceae; genus Allobosea. Next base: position 27,592 of record NZ_FOKP01000013.1, read on the forward strand.
CGTCTTCGACGATGTCGACCACGCCGCATCGCTGTTCGGGCTGCAGGCCTTCGGCAACATCTATACCCGCATCGGCAACCCGACCAATGCGGTGCTGGAAGAGCGCGTCGCGGCGCTGGAGGGCGGCACGGCCGCTCTGGCGGTAGCCTCGGGCCACGCGGCCGAGTTCCTGTGCTTCCATGCGCTCATGCAGCCGGGCGACGAGTTCGTCGCCGCCAAGAAGCTCTATGGCGGCTCGATCAACCAGTTCAACCATTCCTACAAGAACTTCGGCTGGAACGTGATCTGGGCCGATTCCGACGATCTGGAGGCCTTCGCCGCGGCTGTGACGCCGAAGACCAAGGCGATCTTCATCGAGTCGATCGCCAATCCCGGCGGCGTCATCGTCGACATCGAGGGCATCTCGAAGATCGCGAAGAAGCACAACATCCCGCTGATCGTCGACAACACGATGGCGAGCCCCTATCTGATCCGCCCGTTCGAGCACGGCGCCGACATCGTCGTGCATTCGGCGACCAAGTTCCTGGGCGGCCATGGCAACTCGATCGGCGGCCTGATCGTCGATGGCGGCTCGTTCAACTGGACCGGCGACGAGCGCTACCCGATGCTCTCCAAGCCACGGCCGGAATATAACGGCATGGTGCTTGGCGAGACCTTCGGCAATTTCGCCTTCGCGATCGCGACCCGCGTGCTCGGCCTGCGCGACATGGGCCCGGCGCTCTCGCCCTTCAACGCCTTCATGATCCTGACCGGCATCGAGACGCTGCCGCTGCGCATGCAGCGCCATTGCGAGAACACGATCAAGGTGGCGACGCATCTGTCCAAGCACCCGGCGGTCGAATGGGTGAACTATGCCGGCCTGCCGGACAACAAGTACCACGCCCTCGCCCAGCGCTACTGCCCCAAGGGCGCCGGCGCGGTCTTCACCTTCGGCCTCAAGGGCGGCTACGACGCCGGCGTCCAGCTGGTCTCGAAGCTGTCGCTGTTCTCGCACCTCGCCAATATCGGTGATACGCGCTCGCTGGTGATCCATCCGGCCTCGACCACCCACCGCCAGCTTTCGGACGCGCAGAAGACCGCGTCGGGCGCCGGCCCGGAAGTGGTGCGCCTGTCGATCGGCATCGAGGATGTCGAGGACCTGATCGCGGACCTCGATCAGGCGCTGGCGTGACGGGCGAATGCGTCAGGCCTCCAGCGCCAGACGCAGTTCGACCTCAGCCTCGACATAGTCCCATTCACGCGTGGCCCGCAGCCGCGCGGTCATCGCCCAGAAGTCGGCCTCGTGCTCCGGCGCGAACTCGAACCATGTCAGGAAGTCGAAGCGCTCGTCGAGATCGCGCGAATGGTGCAGGCGGCGGGCCACCGCCGGCAGCGCCGTGAGGCCGATCCGGGTGTGATGCGAGGTTTCCTCGAAGATGGCGCGCCGCTCATCCTGCGCGAGGACCCACCAGGCCGGCGATTTGCGGATCGGGATCAGGACCGCCTGACTGGCCAACGGCCGCGCCAGAGCCGGTTGGAGTTGCGCGAGCGTCGTCACCTCCGAGCGTGTCGCATAGCGGGCGTTGCTGATCGCGCCCCGCAAGCGCCAGGTCGCGGCCCCCGAAGGCTCGCCCTCGGTCATGAGCAGCCGCCTGACCTCCGGCAACGGCTCGCCGCGGATCGCGCGGATATCACGCACACGCCATGGCCCGACGTCGCCACCCGAGAACACCACGATCCTGCTCATCGATAGGCCTCAGCTCGAAACCGCCTGCGGACGGCCCGAGACGTCAAGCAAGCTGCGTGCCTGCCGAGAGGCGCGTCACGTGCACCACGCCCATCGCCAGCACGGTGAAGCCGAGCGCCTGATGGGCGAGCCCGGCCCAGAGCGGCACCACCAGCAGCAGCGTCACGATGCCGAGCGCAGACTGCGCCAACACCAGACCAGCAATGGCAGTGGCGCGCTTGGCGCCGCCTGAGCCCGGCGCGGCGCGGCGCAAACTCAGCATATGCCAGAGCGCGAAGGCGAGGAGGATGTAGGCGCCGATGCGGTGGTTGAACTGCACCAGCGCGACATTGTCGACGAAGTTCTCCCAGAAAGGCGTGCCGGCGAACAGTGTCGAAGCCGGCGGAACCAGCGCCCCGTCCATCAGCGGCCAGGTGTTGAAGGTGAAGCCGGCCTTGGAGCCGGCGACGAGCCCGCCGAGCGCGATCTGAACGAAGAGCAAAAAGAGCAGGAACCAGGCGGCACGCCTGCCCCAGGCCGGCTCGATGCGACGCAGCGGAGTGAGCCAGGTAGCGAAGGCGATGATGCTGGCGAAGAAGAAGCCGGCGAAGATCAAATGCAGCGTCAGCTTGACCGGCGCGACCGCGATCATGCCGGGCTGCAAGCCCGAGGCGACCATGATCCAGCCGATCGTGCCCTGCAGGCCGAGCAGCAGGCCCATGCCGAACAGGATCGCGGTTTCGCGCCAGGGCATCGAGCGCCGCAGTAGCACGACGAGGAAGCCGGCAAGGTAGAGCAGGCCGATGAAGCGGCCGAGCTGGCGATGGCCCCATTCCCACCAGTAGATGAACTTGAAGTCGGCGAGCTGCATGCCGGAGTTGAGGAGTTGGAACTGCGGGCTCAGGCGATATTTCTCGAATTCGAGCGCCCAGGCGGCATCGGAGAGCGGCGGGATCGCGCCGGTGACCGGGCGCCATTCGGTGATCGAGAGGCCGGAGCCGGTCAACCGCGTCGCCCCGCCGACCACCACCATGACGAAGACGAGGAAGGCGACGGCCCAGAGCCAGCGGCGGATGCCGGCATGGCCGGTGGCGGCCGGAACGGCAGGCTGATCGAGCGCGATCGTCACGGCGGGGGGACCTCGGGTCGCAGGCGGCGGAGTTGATTGCGCTTCACAAGCGCGGCGGCGGGTGACAGATAGTCCGCCCGCAAGACCTGAACAACGCCCGCAATGCCGCAGCCCGGACTGACAATCGCCATGAGGCAGACCCATCGCAAGCTCATCGGCACGGTCGTGATGATCGTCTTCGTCTGCGTCTACGCGCTCGTCGCCATGGCGCTGGCCCAGGGGCGGATCACCGAGGCTTCGAAGCCGGTGCAGACCATCGCCTATATCCTGCTCGGACTGGTCTGGGTGCTGCCGCTGCTGCCGCTGATCAAGTGGATGGAGCGGAAGGACGGGTAGCGAGGAGGCTCCGGCAGGCGCGACGCTCTCCTCCTCCTCCCGGATGGGCCTCTCTGCGAAACGCTGGTCGCATCGCCTCCTCCCTTCCCCCTTGTGGGGAAGGGTATGGGGATGGGGGGCGAACGACCGGGCGAGCGATGGCTTGTAGAAGCGGATCAGCCCGATTTCCGGCGAATTCGCTCCGACTTTGCGCCCCCCACCCCTGCCCCTCCCCACAAGGGCGAGGGGTTCGCGCGCCCTTCCTCAACTCGTCGAGGAATCCATCCAGGAGAGGCTTCCTCGCGCTAGCCGACGCTCACCTTCCGCCCCCGATTCCACACAAGGAACGGCAGCCCTGACAGCAGCGCCCTCAACGCCGCCTCACTCTGATGCAGGCCGTTGAGCGAGATGCGCGGCAGCGCGTGCAGATGCGCGGCATGCTCGGCAAAGAGATGCCCCGGCCGCGTCGTCACGGCGCTGGCGAAGCCTGCCTCCTTCGCCAGCGCGAATTCGCGCGGCCCGGCCGAACCGGGATCGCCGACCGGATAGGCGAAGTGGCGGATGGGCGCCTCCAGCACGTCCTCCAGCCAGGCCTTGCTCTCGACGATCTCGCGACGCGCGACCTCCTCCGAGTGCTTGGCCAGAATCGGGTGGTTGAGCGTATGCGCCCCGATGGTGACGCCGGGCGCGCCGGCGAGCGAGCGCAGCGTCTCGGTCGGCAGGCATTCGCGCTCGACCAGTGCGACAGGGTCGATGCCGGCCTGCCGACCGAGATCGGAAATCGCCGAGAGCAGAATCGCTTCCGGGCCTTTGCGCAGACGCCAGTAGAGCCGGTCGAACGCCGCCAACTTCTCGGCGTCTGTTCCGGCCGGAGCCGCGAAGCGGCCATCAGGCAGATCGAGCGCGATGCGCGGCAGCGCCCGGATCGCCTCCTCCAGCTCCAGCCACCAGAGCCGCGCCGTTCGCTCGGCAAAGCCGCGCACGACATAGAGCGTCCACGGCACGCTATGTTTCGCCAGCACCGGCCAGGCATGGTCGAGATTGTCGCGATAGCCGTCGTCGAAGGTCAGCGCGACGAAGAAGCGGCCGGGCTTGGGATCGGCCAGCCGCGCCAGCGCCTCGTCGAGCGAGACGATGTCGTAGCCCTCGGCCCGGATCAGGGTCAGCACCCGATCGAGGAAATCAGGCGTGATCTCGAGCAAACCGTTCGGGCGAAAGCCGGCGGCGGCCGGCGCAGGGCGGACATGGTGCAGCGTCAGGATCGCGCCCTTGCCCTGGGCGAGCCCCCTGCCCCAGCGATCGGCGCCCGTCGTCGCGATGGCCGCGAAGGCGGCTGAAAAAGCCTTGTGGCGCAGGCTCATGCCCAGCGTCTCCGAGAGATCGATTCAACCCTTCGCTAACGCTGTTTCGCGATGGCGTCATGCAACGTCCGCGACAGTGGCAGGTCCGTTCACAATGCCGGGTTAAGGAACGGGCATGTCCGCCGTCGCCGACCGCGCAGCAAGCATGCCCGTCGCCCCTGCCTCGCGGCAGGACGCGGAGGCGCGTGCCTGGGCCAGGGTTCGGGCCGGCAGCGACCTCGCCGCTCTTGAAGCCGATTGGCGCGCGCTGGAAGCGGACGCGCTGGTGACCCCTTACCAGGCCTATGACTGGGTCAGGCCCTACACCGAGACGATCGGGCGGGCCGAGGGCATGGCGTTCCACTTCGTCCGGGTGGAGAATGACCAGGGCGGGCTGCTCGCGCTGTTCCCGCTGGTGATCACGCAGCGCTTCGGCACGCGCTTCGCCGAGTTCATCGGCGGCAAGCATGCCAATTATCACATGGCGCTCTACCGGCCGGATTTCGCCGAGGCACTCGATGCCGCGGCGACGCAAATGCTGCTGCGGGAGATCGGCGCGGCGATCGGCGGCATCGACGCGCTGTTCCTGATCAACCAGCCGACAGACTGGCAGGGCATCGCCAATCCGCCGGCGCGACTCGCCGCCGGGCAGAGCCCAAGCCGCGCCTACAAGCTCGCTCTGGAGCCCGGCGACTGCGAGGGCACGCTCCGGCGCTCGATGAGCAAGCATGCCCGCAAGAAGCTGACGACCAAGCGCAACCGCTTCGCCGAGTTCGGCCCGTCGGAACTGGTCCAGGCACGCAGCGACGCCGAGATCGAGCGCGTGCTCGATGCCTTCCTGGCGCAGAAGGCCGCACGATTCGCGCAGATGGGCGTGCCGGACCCGTTCGCAGCCCCTGCGATCCGCGCCTTCCTGCGCGAGGGGACGATCGCTCGGCCGGGCCGGCCGCCGGCGATCGAGCTTTACTCGCTCGACCTCGATGGCCGCTCGGTCGCGACCTATGTCGGTGCCGTGCAGGGCGCGCGCTTCTCCGGCATGGCAACCTCCTTCGACCTCGGCTCCGAGGCGGCACGCACCAGCCCCGGCGAGATCCTGCTGGTCGAGCTGATCAAGCGCAAATGCCAGGCCGGCCTCACCATGTTCGACCTCGGCGTCGGCGAGGCCCGCTACAAGACGACGATCTGCGACGACAGCGACGAGCTCGTCGACACCTTCTTCCCGCTGACGGCGAAGGGACGCGCCTATGCCGGCTACAGCCAGGCCAAGCGGGCGCTGAAGCGGCGGATCAAATCCTCGCCTCTCGCGCTGAAGATGGCGCAACGCGTCCTCGGCTTGCTGCGGCGACGCAAGCCGGCGGAGTCGGACGAGTAGGCCGCTCCTGACATAATCCTGACAGGCGGTCGGATTTGATGGCCCCGCGACATCCTAACGGAGCGGGCGAGATGACGACCATCAGCGGCAGCTGCCATTGCGGCGCGACGAAGTTCGAGGTGCTGGAACCGGTGACGGAGGTCACCGCCTGTACTTGCTCGATCTGCTCCAAGCGCGGCGCGCTGTGGAGCTATCACAAGCCGGCACAGTTCCGATTGCTGACGCCGCGTGAAAGCCTTTCGACCTATCGCTGGCAGAGCCGGATGGTGGCGCACCATTTCTGCGGCAGCTGCGGCTGCACCACCTTCACGGAAACACCGGACTGGTCGAGCGCAGAGCCCGATTTCGACAATCCGAAGGTCGCCGTGAATGCGCGTGTGCTCGACGATTTCGATCTGGCCGCCGTCCCGGTCACGGTGATCGACGGCAAGAACCTCTGGTAGGCCAGCTACCGCTTTGCCAGAGCGCCGGATATCCGTGACGTGGTTTCCACTTTTCGGTCCGGTGCTCAGGCCGGCACCGGGTCCTTGTCCTGCGAGACCAGGTCGATCTTCTCCGGCGCGTCGAGCATGACGAGCGCGATCGGGGCGCCGGTCAGGTCGGTCAGCCGGTAGGCGGCCTCGACCGCGTGGCCATTGCCGGCGTGGCCGGCCATCACCAGCGCGCCCTGGGCACGCGCCAGCAGCGGCGAGAGCACTTGCGCCTCGTCGGTCGATGCGGTCGCGACCAGCACCCAGTCATAGGTTTCGCAGAGCGCGTCGAGCGCGACATCGACGATGTCGGGGGCCGCCAGCACCGCCGCACGCCCGGCCCGGCCGGGCGCGATCTCATGCAGACGCGAATCCTCCTCGCGGGTGATGATGTCGGAGAACATCGCCTCGCCGGCGAGCAATTCGGAGAAACCGACCCGGTCGCGGCTGTCGCTGGCGAGATCGACCAGGATGCAGCGGCTGCGCTCGGAGAGGAGCTGGGCCAAAGCGCGCGGAGAAGCGTCGTCCGGCTCAGCGCCGTCGAGCACCAGGACGAGAGGCGCATGGCCCTCGCTCGCCTTGTTGACGCAAGCGGTGAGGTCAGAGAGACCGGCCTCGGCATCGGACAGGTCGAGATGGAGCTGGCCGATCCGCCCGCCATGCGTCAGCAGGCCGGCAATGCGCTCGCGGCGGCGCGGCGGCGGCGCAGCGGTCTCGGCGTCGTCCTCTTCGGCCTCGGGCTGGCCGACGGCGGGCTCGACCCGGCCCCGCGCCTTGCGCAGCGGCCTGTCATCGGCCGGTGCCGGCGAGCCGCCGTTGAGGAGCTCGCGCGAGACCACGGCCGCCAGCGCGACCAGGAAGGTCGCCAGCGTCGCGACGAGTATCGTCGGCAGCTTCTTCGGGAAGGAGGGCGTGGTCGGCTCGATGGCGCGCGAGATGATCCGCGCATCGGCGGGCGCGGCATTCTGGGCGTCGCGGGCGAGCGCCTCGCGATAGCGCAGCATGTATTGCTCGAGCTGCTCGCGCTGGGTGCGTGCCTCGCGCTCGAGCGCACGCAGCTGGACCTCGTCGTCATTGGCGCCGGAGGCGGTCTTCTTCTGGCCGTCGAGTGCGGCGGTGACGCTCTCGACGCGCTGGCCGGCGATCTTGGCCTCGTTCTCCAGCGTGCGCACGGCGCGCTCGGCGGCGGCGCGGATCTGGCTTTCGAGATCGGCGAGCTGAGCGTTCAGCTCCTTGATGCGCGGGTGCTCCGAGAGGAGGTTGCGCGACTCGAGCGCGAGCTGCGCCCGCAGATTGACGCGCTGTTCGATCAGCCTGCGGACGAGGTCGTTGTTGGCGACATCGGGAATTTCGAAGGTGCGCCCGGCCTTGATCGCATCGCGGATGATCGACGCCTTGGCCTGCGCCTCAGCCTGCTGACTGCGCGCATTGGAGAGCTGCGTCGAGAGATCGGCGAGCTGCTGGGCGGTGATGGTGGTGTTGTTGGCGCCGACGAGCAGGCCGTGGCGGGAACGGAACTCCTCGACCCTGGCCTCCGATTCCGCCAGCTTCTTGCGCAGCGGCTCGATCGTGGTCGAGAGCCAGGAGGAAGCGCTGCGGGCGGTGTCCTGCTTGGCCGCCTCCTGCATCTCCAGATAGACGGCGGCGATCTCGTTGGCGGCCTTGGCCGCGAGCGCCGGATCCTGCGAGGTGAATTCGATCGAGACGATGCGCGAGCGCCCGACCGGATAGACCAGGAGCCGGTCGTAATACTTCTCCAGCACCCGCTCCTCCGGGGAGCGGTCGGCAGGATGCGCGCCGATGCCGAGCAGGACGCCGACCTTCTTCAGCGCGCCGAGCGCGCCGGCGCCCGAGTCGAACTCCGAATTGCCGACCAGGCCGATCCGCTTGATCGCCTCGCGCGCGAGGTCGCGCGACATGATGACCTGGACCTGGCTTTGCACGCCTTCGGCATCGAATTGCTGGCCTGAGGTCTCCGACACCGCCTGCCCCGGCCGGGTGTAGAAACTGTCGCGGTTCTCGAGCAGCAGCCGGGCCTCGCCGGTATAGCGAGGCGTGACCATGTTGACCGCAACGAAGGACAGGCCGAGGGCGGCCAGCGTCGGCCCGATGATCCATAGCTTGCGCGCCTTGATCGCGGCCCAGAGAGCCGGCAGGTCGAGCAGGTCGGAGCGGCTTTCGCCGGCGGCCGCAACGGTGTCGTAGCGAGCGGTCATGACGCTTCCATTCACGCAAAACTCTCGCGCCCCACGGAAGAGACGCAGCGTCATCAGAGCGCATTAAGGTTAGTGGCAGGTTAAAGCACCGACGCCGCCGCCCAAGGCCATGAGGTCGACGATCAGCTTTTGTTAACCATGTCGGACTAACCCTACAGACAGATTCTGAAGGGTCCCGCCGGTGATGATGAGTAGACATCCCGTCTGTCTGGCGCTTGCCGCCGCGCTCGCCTTGACCGGCTGCGCGCCACGCATCGTTGCGCCGGAGTTCGCCGTCGAGACCGCGGCGCCCTATCAACTCGCCAGCGGCGACCGGCTGCGCGTCATCGTCTTCGGACAGGACAATCTCTCGAACATCTACGCGGTCGACGGCTCCGGCCGCATCTCCATGCCGCTGATCGGCGCGGTCGAGGTTCAGGGTCGCACGACGCAGCAGCTCGAGCGCGCGATCGAGGGACGCCTGCGCGCAGGCTATCTGCGCGAGCCGAAGGTCTCGGTCGAGGTCGACGCCTACCGGCCGTTCTTCGTGCTCGGCGAGGTCACCAATTCCGGCCAGTTCCCGTTCGTGAACGGCATGACGGTGCAGACGGCCGTGGCGATCGCCGGCGGCTTCACGCCGCGCGGCCAGCGCGACTATGCCGAGGTCACCCGGCTGATGGACGGCCAGCTCGTCACCGGCACGGTGCCGATCACCTATCCCGTCAGGCCCGGCGACACGATCGTGATCAAGGAACGTTGGTTCTGACCGCACCTGCCCGGGACTTCGCGATCATGCCCGCCGCAGCCAGCTCTGCTCCCTTGAGGATCCTGCACGTCTTCCGGGCGCCGCTCGGCGGGCTCTTCCGCCATGTGCTCGACCTCGCCCGCGGCCAGATCGCCCGCGGCCACGCCGTCGGCATCTTCTGCGACTCGACGACCGGCGGGCCCCGCGCCGACCAGGTCTTCGCCGAACTCGAGCCGCAGCTTTCGCTCGGCGTCACCCGCGTGCCGATGTCGCGCTATCCGAGCGTCACAGACATGCGTGCGCAAGCAGCAGCGGTGTCCACGCGCAAGCGGCTCGCCCCCCAGATCGTGCACGCCCATGGCTCCAAGGGCGGCGTCTATGCCCGCCTGCCTGCCCTGGTCTCGCCCGGGCGCAGCTACGTCACCGCCTATACGCCGCATGGCGGCAGCTTCAACTACAAGCCCGGCAGCGCCGCGCACCGCATCTACATGACGATCGAGCGCCTGCTCGAGCCGGCAACCGACATGTTCCTGTTCGAGAGCGCCTTCATCGCCGGGCGGTTCGAGGCGCATGTCGGACACAAACCGCGCACCGACCATCGCATCGTGCTGAACGGCGTCTCGGAGGCCGAGTTCGAGCCGATCGACCATGCGCACGCCGCGTTCGACCTCGCCTATCTTGGCGAGCTGCGCTCGGCCAAGGGCGTCGACACGCTGATCGAGGCGCTCGCGCTGCTGAAGCGCAGGGACGAGTTGACGCCCCGCATCCTGATCGTCGGCTCCGGACCGGACGAGGCGCTGCTGCGGCAGATGACCGTCGACCAGGGCGTCGCCGCCCAATGCGTGTTCGAGCCGCCGGGGCCGATCCGCGCCGCGCTCGCCAAGGCGCATGTGATGGTGATCCCGTCGCGGGCGGAATCGCTGCCCTATGTGATCCTCGAAGCAGCCGCGGCGGCGCAGCCGCTGATCGCGACAGATGTCGGCGGCATCAAGGAAATCTACGGCCCCGGGCATGCGCGCCGGCTGATCCGGCCGAACGACCCGACCATCCTCGCAGACGCCATGCGTGAGACGCTGGCGACCCCGCCGGCGGAACGCCTCGCCCAGGCTGCCGATCTCGCCTTGCACGTAAAGGCGAATTTCCGGCTCGACACCATGGTCGACGGCGTTCTCGACGCCTATCGGGCCGCGCTCGCCAGGCGCGTCGGCTGAAGCGAGCCGAGCGGCAGCCACTGATCGCCGGCCCGGAGCGGAACCTTACCGGTAGAATAATATTCTGCGTTCGCGCATCCTGCTCCAGGGTGCAGGATCAACGACGCCCACGGGAGGACAGCATGGCCAAGCAGGAACGGTCCCTGAGCGAACTTTATGGCGACGACCCGGAGCGGGGTGACGCTCTCGCCTTCGGCCGCCGTACCGATTCCTCGCGCCGCGGCTTCCTCGGCGGCGCCGGGCTCGCCGCCATGGGCGCCGCGGTGGGCGGCACGATCCCCTTCTCGGACACCATGCCAGGAGGACTGATTCCGGCCGCAATGGCGCAAAGCGCGCCGCCTGCGCCCCCCGCTCCGTCCGCAGGCCCGGCGGCCGCCGCGCCGAAGGGCCCGCAACTCCTCGACTTTCCCGGCAAGGCCAAGGGGCTGGTCCTGCTCGGCGACCGGCCGCTCGTCGCCGAGACGCCCGAGCACATGCTCGACGACGACACCACGCCGTTCGAGAAGTTCTACGTCCGCAACAATGGCCAGACGCCGGAGCCCTTCACCGAGGGCGACGCCTGGGAATTGACCATCGACGGCGAGGTCAACACGCCACTGAAGATCAAGCTCGGCGAACTCAAGCAGAAGTTCACGCACAAGACCTTCCGCATGGTGCTGGAATGCGGCGGCAATGGCCGCTCCTTCTTCCAGCCGCAGGCGCGCGGCAACCAGTGGACCAATGGCGGCGCCGGCTGCGCCGAATGGACCGGCGTGCCACTCGCCGACGTGCTGCAGAGCGCCGGCCTGAAGTCGACCGCCGTGCACACCGGCAATTACGGCGCCGACCAGCACCTCTCCGGCGACGCCACGAAGGATGCTATTTCGCGCGGCGTGCCGATCGCGGCGGCGCTGGAACCGCATGCGCTCCTGGTCTGGGGGATGAACGGCCAGCCGCTGCCGGCTATCCATGGCGGGCCGCTCAGGGTGATCATCCCCGGCTTCCCGGCCTCGGTCTCGCATAAATGGCTGAAGCGGATCGCGATCCGCGACAGGGTGCATGACGGCCAGGGCATGGGCGGCACCTCCTATTCGGTCGCGATCAAGCCGATGATCCCCGGCGGCAAGACCGACGATGCGAACATGCGCACCATGACCGACATGCCGGTGCGCGGCATCATCACTAACCCCGCCAACGGCACGCGCCTGCCCGCCGGCACACGCAAGCTCGCCTTGCGCGGCGCCGCCTGGGACGGGCATGAGGGGGTCTCGCGCGTCGATGTCTCGATCGATTTCGGTGCGACCTGGCAGCCGGCCAAGGCGGCCGAGCCGAAGAACCGCTATGACTGGCGGCGCTGGACGACCGAGGTCGAACTCCCCTCGGACGGCTACTACGAGCTCTGGGTCCGCGCCACCGACAGCAAGGGCCGGGCGCAGCCGCATGTCGCCGGCGGCTGGAACCCGCAGGGCTACGGCGCCAACCCGATGCACCGGGTCGCGGTGCTCGTCGGGTGAGCGTCATGATCGCACGCCTCCGCCGCGCCGGGCTCATGCTCGGCGCGGGACTTCTCCTCGCCGCGCCCGCGGCGCTGGCGCAGGCCCCTGCCCCCGCGGAGGAGACGCCGGAGATGTTCCCGGCCGGGCCGAACCGCGACGAGGCCTTCTATGCCTGCATCGCCTGCCACAACTTCAAGCTGGTCGCGGCGCAGGGGATGAGCCGCGAGAAATGGGGCGAGACGCTCGACTGGATGGTCACCAAACACAACATGCCGGCCCTCGCCACGGAGGAGCGCGGCAAGGTGCTCGACTATCTCGCCGAGGTGTTTCCGCCGAAGGCGCCATCCCAGCAGGGCGGGTGGAAGAACCCGTTCCTGAACTGAGGCGGCGCCCTGCGGTCAGAACAGCTTGAGCGCGACGACGCCGGCGACGACCAGCGCGATGCCGAGCCAGCCGGCCGGGCGGATGCGCTGGCCGAAGGCGAGCGCGCCGACCACGGCCGTCAGCACGAGGCCGACGCCGCCCCAGACGGCGTAGGCGACCGAGAGGTCCATGCCGCGGATCGCCTGCGCCAGGGCGGCGAAGGCACCGACGACGCAGAGCACGCCGAGGGCGCCGACGAGCCGGCGCTTCAGCCCGTCGGAGATCTTGAGCAGGCTGGTGCCGATCACCTCGAGGGCGACGGCCAGAGCGAGCCAGGCAAGCGCGAAGGTTTGCGCTGAGGCAGCGAAGGTCACACCAGCCTCCGCTCGTCCTCCTCAGAAGCGTCGTGACCGACGCCGCGTTCCAGCAGCACGATGCCGCCGATGATCAGGGCCAGCGCGAGGATGCGCGGGACCGTCAGATGCTCGGCGAAGAAGGCATGGCCGATCAGGGCGATGCCGACGATGCCGAGGCCTTCCCAGACCGCATAGGCGACGGCCATGGGGATGACCCGCAGGGCGACGCTGAGCAGGGCGAAGGACAATCCGATCAGCACGAGCGGCAGGACCGCGACGAGGACCGGGCCCGCGACGAAGGCCTTCAGCGCCGACGTCGCAAGCAGCTCAACGGCGATGGCCGCGAGCAGGATCAACCAATGAAAAGACATAAGTCACACAAGGGCGCTGGCCCGGGGCGCAGACGGCGCGGGTGCGGCGACTGCGGGGTGCGCATCGTTAGCGTTTAAGAGACGATGTTCGAGATGAAAGGAGCGCTCAGGCTTTCGCCGGAGGCCAGCACACACCTACGCCCAAATCACCGGAAATACCCGGGGGCAAGGTCAACGAAATATGTGCTTCTCAGACACTCATCGCCGTCTCAGATGCCCGAAACTATGCTTTTTGTCAACTCAAACACGACTTTAGGGGTATTCACCACCCATTTTCCGACCTTCGAAACCCTGCGCTAATACCTTGAAGGCCCGAGCGAAAATCGACCTTTCTCAGCCCGAGAAAAAAGATGCTTTCACGATGTGGTTTCGAGGCGCCCCGCCGGGCTGAATTCGCTTCAAATCCCGATCGCTTCCGCAGAGTCCGATTAAGTCTTCCGTGAGCAATTTGCGCTAGGTCGAGATGGCTTTTGGCGTGGCGCGCGTATCGATCGCCATGCGCGAGCGGGGACTGGACCACATGGGCGCTTTCGACGTTCGCGACCTGATCAAGGCGGATTCCGCCGGCTCCGCGCCGATGAGCGGAGACTCCAGCGGCACCCGGGCCTTCCACCCGCTGGCCGAGCGCATCGCCGCCATGCCGGTCAAGCAGACATTGTCGCCGGTGCTGATCGAGGGGCTGGTGCGCCTTGCAGACGTGCTGGTGATCCTCGGCGTCGGCGGGTTGATCTTCGCCCTCTACGTCGCCGGCGTGGTCGACTACACCCTGCCCTATCAAATCACCGTGCCGCTGCTGGCGCTCGGCGCGCTCGCCGTGTTCCAGGCGCTGCACCTCTACCATGTCGGTGCGCTGCGCAATTTCATCAGCATGGCGGTGCGGATCACCGCCGGCTGGACCGTGCTGTTCCTGCTGGCGCTGGCCGGGTTCTTCTTCCTCAAGGTCGGCGACCAGGTCTCGCGCGTCTGGCTCGCGGGCTTCTACGGCGTCGGTCTCGTGCTGCTGCTCGCCGAACGTGCCGCGGTCACGCTGATCGTGCTGCGTCTCACCCGGATGGGGCGGCTGGAGCGGCGCACCGCGATCGTCGGCGGCGGCCCGGCCGGCGAGGAGCTGATCAAGGCGCTGGAAGCGCAGCGCGATACCGGCCTGCGCATCTGCGGCGTGTTCGACGACCGCAACGACGACCGCTCGCCCGATCTCGTCGCCGGCTATCCCAAGCTCGGCACGATCGACGACCTCGTCGAGTTCGCCCGCCGCACCAAGCTCGACCTGGTGATCTTCACCCTGCCGATCTCGGCCGAGGCGCGCCTGCTCGCCATGCTGCGCAAGCTCTGGGTGCTGCCGATCGACATAAGGCTCTCGGCCCATATGTCGAAGCTCAGATTCCGGCCGCGCTCATATTCCTATATCGGCGCGGTCCCGGTGCTCGACGTGTTCGACCGGCCGATCGCCGACTGGGACATCGTCGTCAAATGGCTGTTCGACAAGATCGTCGGCACGCTGGCGCTGATCGCGCTCTCGCCGCTGATGATCGCGACCGCAATCGCCGTCAGGCTCGACTCGAAGGGGCCGATCCTGTTCCGGCAGAAGCGCTACGGCTTCAACAACGAGTTGATCGAAGTGCTGAAATTCCGCTCGCTCTATCATGAGATGAGCGATTTCTCCGCCGCCAAGCAGGTGACCAAGGGCGACCCCCGCGTCACCCGCGTCGGCCGCTTCATCCGCAAGACCTCGATCGACGAATTGCCGCAGCTGCTCAACGTGGTGTTCAAGGGCAACCTCTCGCTGGTCGGCCCGCGGCCGCACGCGATCCACGCCACCGCCTCGAACCGGGCCTATGAGCAGGTGGTCGACGGCTATTTCGCCCGCCACAAGGTCAAGCCCGGCATCACCGGCTGGGCCCAGATCCATGGCTGGCGCGGCGAGACCGACACGGAGGACAAGATCCAGCGCCGCGTCGAGCATGATCTCTACTACATCGAGAACTGGTCGGTGCTGCTCGATCTCTACATCCTGATCAAGACGCCGTTCTCGCTGATGACCAAGAACGAGAACGCCTATTGAGCACGCTGGCGCCAAGCCCCGGTCTCGGCAGGCGGTCGCGCCCGCGCCTGTCGCAGGCAGGTCTGCAGCGCGGATCGCTCTGGCTGCTGACCGCCTGCAGCTGGGTCGCGATCATCGAGCCCTCCCCCTATGAGATCGCGTTCCTGCTGGTGCTGGCGGTGTTCGCGCTCACCGGCATCCGCCTGTCGCGCGCGCTGCTGCCGCTCGCGCTGCTGTTGCTCGCCTTCAATCTCGGCGGGGCGATCTCGCTCGTGCCCTGGATGCATGATCCCGACGCGGTGCGCTTCATCGCCGTCTCGTTCTACATGATGGTCACCGCCATCGTGCTCGCCGCGGTGATGGCGGATGACACGCAAGCGCGGCTCGAGGCGCTGAAGCGCGGCTATCTCTTCGCGACCTGGTGCACCGGCATACTGGCGATCATCGGCTATTTCGACATCGCCGGCCTCGGCGAAAGCCTGACCCTGAACGGACGCGCCTCGGCGACCTTCAAGGATCCGAACGTGCTCGGGCCCTTTCTCGTGCTGCCGATCGTCTTCGTGCTGCAGGACATCCTGCTGGGGCGGCGCACGCTTCTCGGCGGCCTCGCCATCGTCAGCGTTCCGCTCGCGGCGCTGTTCCTGACCTTCTCGCGCGGCGCCTGGGGCAATCTGGTCGCCGCCGTGCTGATGATGCAGCTCCTGACCTTCCTGACGGCAGAGAGCTCCAGGATGCGGGCGCGGATCGTGGTGCTGACGCTGACCAGCCTGCTCCTGGCTGTGGTCACGCTCCTGATCGCGTTGTCGTTCGACGTGATCAGCGAGATGTTCGAGGTCCGCGCCAGCCTCAGCCAGGACTATGACCAGGGCGTCACCGGCCGCTTCGGCAGCCAGCTCCGCTCGATTCCGATGCTCCTGTCGGAGCCCAACGGCTTCGGGCCTTTGCGCTTCCGCTGGCTGTTCCTCCAGCAGGACCCGCACAACGTCTACATCAACGCCTTCGCCTCCTATGGCTGGCTGGGCGGCTTCTCATGGCTGGCCCTGACCGCGGCGACCTGCTGGGCCGGCTGGTGGCTCGTCTTCCGGCGCGGCCCGCTGCAAAGCCATGCGATCGTGCTGTGGTCGGTGCTTTTCGTCACGATCCTGCAGGGCATCCAGATCGACACCGACCATTGGCGCCATTTCTACCTGCTGCTCGGGCTGATCTGGGGGCTGGCTGCGATCGCCCGCCGCCGCCCGGCCAAGGTGACGCCATGACCGCCATCGCCGGAGACAGCCGCCAGAATCGCGCCATCCAGGTCCTGCGCGGGCTTGCGGCGCTGCTCGTCGTGATCGGCCATGCGATCCACGAGACGCAGGTCATGGGGACGGTGCTCGCTCGCCCTCCGATCGACGGCTCCTTCCTGCGCTGGGGCAGCGGCGTCGACATCTTCTTCGTCATCTCCGGCTTCATCATGGTCTACAGCTCGACGCAGCTGTTCCAGCGCCCCGGCGGATGGCGCAGCTTCCTGTGGCGCCGCTTCGTCCGCATCGTGCCACTCTACTGGCTGCTGACGACGCTATTGCTGCTGGGCGCGCTGGTCGCCCCGCAGCTGCTCAATGTGCCGATCGGCGACTGGCAGCATGTGCTGTCGTCCTATCTGTTCATCCCGTCCCTGCGGGCGCCGGGCGAGATCCGCCCGGTGATGGCGCTGGGCTGGACGCTGAACCTGGAGATGTTCTTCTATGCGCTGTTCGCCTGCACGCTCGTCCTGCCGATGCGCCGGGCCGTGCTGGCACTGACGGCCGGCCTTGCCGTGCTGGCCGGCATCGGATTGGCGTACGAGCCGTCGCAGGTCCAGCTCGCCTTCTGGACCCAGTCGATCATCCTGGAATTCGCCTTCGGCTGTCTGCTCGCGCTTGGTTATCTCGCGGGATGGCGGCTCGGCGCGATGCCGGCGCTGCTGCTGGCGCTCATCGGCTTCGCCGGCCTGCTGCAATGGCCGGGCTTGCTGGACTGGCCTGTCCCGGATGCGCTGCGTTGGGGCGTGCCTGCCCTGATGATCGTCGCGGCCGCAGCCCTCTATCGCAACCCGGCCGCCGTGGAGGGATCAGCGTCGCGGCTGATGGGCATCGCAGTGCTCCTGGGCAACGCCTCGTACAGCCTCTATCTGGTGCACCCCTTCGTGCTGCGCCCGTTGCGCAATCTCTGGACGCAGCTCATCGGCGGCGCGCTGCCGCTCACCGCCTATGTCGCGGCAGCGACGGTCGCCTCCTGCCTCGTCGCCCTCATGGTCTACCGCTATGTCGAGCAGCCGCTGCTGCGCTGGATGCAGGGTCGGAGCCGGCAGGACGGATCCGCATTGGCTCCGCAACGCCGCTCGGCCTCCCCTCTTGCGGCTCAGCGCTCCTTGCGCACGACCACATAGGCGTAGGTCGTCACGAAGCGCCAGTCGGCCTTGGCCGCGAGCCGGTTGAAGACAGCGTCCAGTCCACGCAGGCCCGGCATCCGGTCGAAATAGCCATGGCCCCAGAAGGGCTGGATGTGGATGTCGCTGAACCCTGCGCGCTGCAGCATCGGCTCGAGCGTGCCGCGGCTGCCTCGGCACCAGTCGTAGAAGGCCGGGAATTTCGGATCCCCGCCGCCCTCGCGCCGCGCCGGAAAGAGTGCGTGCACGATGGCGCGCGAGGCCTTCTCCGGCAGGACGTGGTTGAGCGCGAAGACCGGTGCCCACAAGGTCGGCACGAAGGCCAAGCCGATCCCGCCCGGCGCCAGCAGAGCGTGGATGTTGCTCCAGGCGCGCTCGACGTCACGGACATGCTCAAACACCATGCGCGAGACCATCATGTCATAGCCGTTGCGGGCGATGTCCGGCTCGCAGAGGTCTCCGGCAATGTCGAAGCGGGCGGTGCGCAAGCCCTCCGGCGTCAGGGCGAGCTCGCCCGCGTCAATGTCGTTGACGACGAGGTCGAGCCCATAGCGACGGGCTTCCTGCGCGGTGAAGAGCGGATCGCGGCCGCCGCCGATCTCGCAGAGCCGCTTTAGACCGAACTGGTGCATCAGCGCCAGGATCGTCGCCTCGTAGTGGTCCCAAGCCCAGCTGGAATGCCAGTCGGGCTGGAGCCCGGCGAAGAAGCTCTCCAGCGAGCCCTTGCCGGTCACGACAGCGCCCTGCGGCCGCAGCGGCCGATGATCAGCCAACGCCATCGACATCACGATATGTCCCGCTTTCCTGACATGAGGCGGCGACCCTGCGCCTAAGGCGAAGGGGGCGCAATCAGAGCCTTAAGGGACGGTTAACGAGCGCCCAGCCGCACCGGCTCGAAAAGAGACAACCACAGGCAGGCGACGCAGCTCAGCGCCGCCGGAACGCCTCGGGCCAGAGGTCGTTGCGCTCCAGCAAGAGGATCACGACGATGACCGCCAGCGTGACGACGACGGTCATCAGCTTGGCGTTCCAGGGTACGCCGCGGCCGATCAGCCAGATCAGCGCCAGGCCCGCGATGAGGGGAATGAGCAGTTCCATGGCGCCAGCCTAGCTCAGATGCCGGCAGGCCGCATCCGCCATCGCCAATCTCCGGAACAGTTCGCGGCGGCGCACGTTGCAGCGACAGGGAAGCATGTCGTCGGCAGGCGGCATCGGTTTCAGCAATCCACATCATGCGAGCAGGAGGAAGGCATGGGCCTGTTTTCCAAGGATATCAAGACGATGGACGATCTCTTCGTGCATCAGCTCCAGGACATCTACTACGCCGAGAAGCAGATCAGGAAAGCTCTGCCGACCATGATCGAGAAGGCCACGGATACGCAGCTGCGTAACGGTCTGCAGGCTCATCTCGGCGAGACCGAAGGCCATATCCGCCGGCTCGAGCAGGTCTTCCAGCAGCATGGCGTCGAGGCCAAGGGCACCGACTGCCCGGCGATCGACGGCATCCTCGAGGAGGCCGACGACGTGACCGGCGAGGTCGAGGACAAGCAGGTGCTGGATGCGGCGATCATCGCCGCGGCGCAGGCGGTCGAGCACTACGAGATCACCCGCTACGGCACGCTGACCGCCTGGGCCAAGCAGCTCGGACGAGAGGACTGCGCCGCCCTGCTGCAGCAGAATCTCGACGAGGAGCATGCCGCCGACAGCAAGCTGACCAAGCTGGCGGAAGCCGGGATCAATCGCCAGGCGGCCTGACGTTCCAACCTCCGACTACGCCTCGGCCGGCGAGGATGCCTCGGCATCTTCCCGGCCTATGGCCCCGCCCTCCATCAATGGCCGCAATTTCGTCAACTCGGCCGCCATGAAGTCGAGGAAGAGCCGCACACGCGGCGAATGGCGCAGATCCGGATGGGTCAGCAGCCAGAGATCGGCGGCATAGCCGGTCTGAGGCGGGGCGAGTCGCGTCAGGCCCGGGCGCTTGTCGGCGATGAAGCAGGGCAGGAAGCCGATGCCGATGCCGGCTTCGACCGCTTCGGCGAGACCCAGCACGGTGTTGAGCTTGTAGACGGCCTGCTCGGCGGGGATGTGCTTCTGCCGGTACTGCACGACCTTGAAATTGCTGAACTGGTCGCCGAGCGAAATCCAGCGCTGCCCGGCGAGTTCGGCTTGGTCGGCGGGAGCCCCTTCGGGAAAATCGGCAGCTCGCCCATAGAGGGCCCAACCGATCTGCGCGACCCTCCGGCCGACAAGGTTCTCCGGCGGATTGTCGGTGGCGCGGATCGCGACATCGGCGTCGCGCTTGCTGAGGTTGAGCGCCTGGTTGCCGAGCAGCACGTCGAGCTTGATGTCCGGGCACTGCTTCATGAAGACAGCGAAGAGCGGCGTCAGCAATTCGACCAGCAGCGAGTCGTTGGTGGTGACGCGCAATTCGCCCGCCGGCAGGATCTCGCGGCCGGCGAGGCGGCGCGTGAAGCCGGCGATGTCGGTCTCCAGCCGCTCGGCCAGCGCCGCCATCTCCTCCCCCGCGGGCGTCGGCACATAGCCCGAGCGGTGCCGCTCGAACAGGCGCGTGCCGAGGCTCTCCTCGATCTGGCCGAGGCGACGGAAGACGGTCGAATGGTTGAGGCCGATCAACTCGGCGGCGGCCGGCAGGCTGCGTGCCTCGGCGATGGCCTTGATCAGCCGAAAATCGTCCCAGGCGACGGAAGAGGCGGCGGTCGGCAAGCGGGCGGCTCCGGGCGAATCGGCTTCCCAGATAGATGGTACGGGCGACAGGTTGCAGCAACCTGTCGCCCGTTCAGTCGTGATGTCGGTGAGGCTCAGGCCAGAGCGGGCTTGGCGGCCGCCGGGAGCCCGGCCGGACGAAGCGCCAGCGCGCCGTCGCCGATCAGGGCATGGCCGAGCGCGGTCAGGGCGAGGAAGGCGGGATATTCCCAGCCACCGTTCGGCGCATTGAAAACCCAGCCATTGGGGGCATGGATGAAGAGCGCGCCGAGCAGGATCGGCAGCAGCAGGATCGAAACATAGCGGCCATAGAAGCCGGTCAGGATGGCGAGCCCGCCGAGCACTTCCGCCAGGATGATCGGCCAGGCGAGGAAACCGGGCAGGCCGACCTGGCCAAGGAAGCCCGTGAAGCCCGCAACCGTGAAGACGCCGAACTTCAGATAGGCGTGGGCGATGAACATCACGCCGAGCGCGACGCGCAAGACGAGGGCGCCATAGGGGGCGAAACGAGTGTCGATCATGGTCTTTCTCCGAAGGACCGGTGTTGGTCTGGCTCAGAAAATGCCGATCTCTATCATGCAATTCAAATTGGCATTTCACGATAATCAGATTGCTTCTATGCAATGATTGGGGTCTGGCAATTTGGCGAGCCGCAATCATCTTGGCGTCAACGAGGGCCGCTTCTCGCAGCCCGGAGGACTATCGTCATGCAGATCAACGGCATCCACCACGTCACCGCCATCGCCGGCCCGGCGCGCCGCAATCTCGACTTCTACAGCCGCGTCCTCGGCCTGCGCCTGGTCAAGAAGACGGTGAACTTCGACGACCCGACCACCTGGCATCTCTATTTCGGCGATGCCGGCGGCAATCCGGGCACGATCCTGACCTTCTTCCCCTGGGAGCATGTCGCGCCCGGCCGGCTCGGTGTCGGCGAGACGCAGGAGACCGCCTTCCGCATCCCTGCAGCGGCGGTCGGCTACTGGACCCATCGTCTCATCGCCAACGGCGTCGCCCATGATGCCCCGCAGAAGCGCTTCGGCGAGACCGTGCTGAGCTTCCGCGATCCGGACGGGATGCGGCTTGCGCTGGTCGCGGTGCCCGGTGCCGAGAGCGAGCCGGCCTTCGACAATGGCGAGGTGCCCGTCGAATCCGCCATTCGCGGCTTCCACGGCGTCACCCTGCTGCTCGACAAGACGGAGACGACCGCCGCGATCCTGCGCGACGTCTTCGGCTTCGCCGAGGCCGGCCGCGAGAGCAACACCGTCCGCATGCGGGCGGAGGGCACCGCTCATGGCGGTATCGTCGACCTGCGCGCCGCCGGCGGCTTCCTGCCGGCGAGGATGGGCGCGGGCTCGGTGCATCACATCGCCTTCCGCGCCGGCGACGACGCGGAGCAGGCCCGCATGGTGAAGACGCTGACCGAGACCTTCGGCCTGCGCCCCACCGAGCAGAGGGACCGGAACTATTTCCGCTCCGTCTACGTCCGCGAGCCCGGCGGCGTACTGTTCGAGATCGCGACCGACGCGCCGGGCTTCGCCATCGACGAGCCGGCCGAGGATCTCGGCGGCGCCCTCAAGCTGCCGGCGCAGTACGAGACGCGCCGTGCCGAGATCGAGGCCGTCCTGCCGGCTCTGGTCTGACCTGCAGATGCGCTCCGCCTTCGGGCGGAGCGTCACCCATCCAATGTCATCGGGAAAGGAGGCCGCGTCATGAGCGCGCTTGAGCCCTTCATCCACCGCTTCGAGCCGGCGACCGCGCCCGGCCAGGCGCCGCTCCTGCTGCTGCACGGTACCGGCGGCGACGAGAACGATCTCTTGCCGCTCGGGCGCTCCGTCGCGCCGGGGGCGGCGCTGCTCTCGCCCCGCGGCCGGACGCTCGAAGCCGGCATGCCGCGCTTCTTCCGCCGGCTGGCGGAGGGCGTCTTCGACGAGGACGATCTCATCCGGCGCACGCATGAGCTCGCCGATTTCGTCGAGCAGGCGCGCGCGGAATACGGGCTTCCGGCGCCGATCGCGCTCGGCTTCTCGAACGGCGCCAACATCGCCGCAGCGATGCTGCTGCTGCGGCCGGAGGTGCTGGCGGGAGCGGTGCTGCTGCGGGCGATGTCGCCCTTCGTCAAGCCGCCTGCGGTGACGCTGGCGGCCAAGCCGGTGCTGATCGTCTCGGGCAGCTTCGACCCGATCATCCCCGAAGAGAACGCAGCGCGGCTGGCAGCGACATTGGCCGAGGCGGGGGCTGTGGTGGAGCACCGCAGCCTGCCGACCGGTCACGGCCTGTCACAAGCGGACTTGGGGCTGGTGCGGGACTGGTTGGCTCAGCGCCTCGCGTTCGCGGCGTGAGACGGGCTCAGGCTCCGGGCCTGGCGTGCTTGGTGAGATAGCACGTCAGGCCGAGCCCGCCGAGCATAACCGAGATCATATAGGGGCCGAACAGGCAGGTGACGAACACGGCCGCGATGAAGCCGAGCATCAGGCTGTTGCGCCAGTCCAGGGTCATGGCGGGGCCTCCATGAATTGGTGCCAGTATCATGAAGATAACCTTCACTCTGTGAACTGGATTTGAACAGAATCCGTTAATGAAATCTTACTGTGGACAGCCCTTGGTCATCCGGGCCGGGCTGCACGGCCTCGCTGGATCACCCGCAATCCCTGAGGAAGCGGCGCGCGACATAGCCCTCGGTGAAGCCGTCATAGCCCTTCGCCAACCGGGCATCGCTGGGCCAATACCTGACCTTGCTCCAGCCGCCGCGTCCGCCTTCGACGATCTGGACCTCGTCGCCGGCTTTCATGCGCAGGATCAGCGGGCTCTTCGCACCGGGGGCAGCGCGCAGCGCGACGAAGCCATCCCCCGTTTCAGGCACGATGCAAAACAGCGAGGCCCTCGCGTCACCGCCGAAAAGCAAGAGGCCAAGCAGAACCGGCAGAGCTGTGCGGATCATGGCGTCATTCCCCAGTCGGACAGGTCACAATGCCGCGAAACATCGCGGGTGCCGTGGCACCCGAAGCAATCTCACGCGTTGTTCTCGCAACGCCGCGATGCGGCCAGGAGACGAAAGCCATGATGTTCCAGCTTTTCAAGGTGATCGCCGAGAAAGTGCGCGAGCAGGCCGCCGACTATGCCGATGCACAGGCGCGCATCGGCCAGCGGACCGTCACCAGCGCGTTCGATCCATTCGGGCTGACGGCCATGATGACGGAGCAATCGCCAGTTTCAACGCCGCCCGTCGGTACCGAGTTGTGTCCGCCCACGCTGAAGAGCGAGCGGCGCGTGCGACGCAACGCGCGCCCGGCCGAGAAGCGACGATTGCGCCAGCGCCAGCGCCCTGCCCTGAACTTCGCTTGACGATGACCCTTTGCACCGGGAAATTCGGTGCATGGTTGATTGCCGGGACGCCGGATTGGCCGCCGCGCGAGACTTGGCCTCGCGCGGCAATACCGCAGCGGGGTGGTGGCGACCATGACCAACCTCCTCCTTGGCTTCGCCGCCATCGCGACGCTGGCAGCATCGCTCTGGCTCGCTTTCGAGAACAATGCGGTGATGGCTCTGCCGCTGGCGATCGTGTTCGCCGGCCTCGTCCGCACCCTGGTTCGCCGAACCGCCCGCAGAGGCATCACCCCTGCCGCAGTCGCGCCGCCTGCGCATGACGATCGGCAGATGTGAATCCCATGCGCATAGCGGCAATTGCCGCGTTGCATCGCCGCGGCCGGCCCTCTATAAGCCGTCGCGTCGGAGCGTAGCGCAGCCCGGTTAGCGCACTTGTCTGGGGGACAAGGGGTCGGAGGTTCGAATCCTCTCGCTCCGACCATTTTTCTCTGAAGTATCGATATCTTACGGACTAGCCTGCGAGGGCTGGCCAGCCGCTCGGCGGAGCAAGACCGCCGAAATGGCAGCTTCCCGGGCATAAGACGCGACAGATGTCCGCATCGCGCCCTGCCGCCCAGTGTCAGCCGGCCTTCATCAGCCACAGCAACCCATGCGCTCGTCCGGGCGCGCTCGCCCCCGGTTGGGATGACGACCCAACCGGGCACGCTGAATACGTGAGCTGATTGCCCGGCCGGGCCCTCAAGAAACGAGCTTGAGCCCGACGATGCCGGCGACGATCAGCCCGATACAGGCAAGACGCAGCGCCGTCGCCGGCTCGCCGAACAGGATGATGCCGAGGGTGGCGGTGCCGATCGTGCCGATCCCGGTCCAGAGCGCATAGGCCGTCCCGAGCGGCAGGGTCTTCAGCGCGAGGCCGAGCAGGCCGAGGCTCACCACCATGCTGCCGACCGTCAGCAGGGTCGGGATGAGGCGGGTGAAGCCGTGCGTGTATTTCAGCCCGATGGCCCAGCCGACTTCGAACAGACCGGCGAAGAGAAGATAAATCCAGGCCATGGCGGCCCTCCATTGAGAAGGGCGGGGTCGTCCACGCCTAGGGGAAAAACGCGGGCGAAAAGGCCTGCGGAGGTCGTCCTCGCCGGCTGATCTAGCGAGCCAGGGGCGAAGATTCAAGTCGCCGGGTCTGCCGAACTCAGCCGTCTTCGCCGGCGTTCGCGGTCGCCAGGGCGCCGTGCAGGAGGCGACGACACTCGATCAGCTCGGACAGCGTCGCCTTCAGGAAAGCAAGGTCGTCAGCCCCGACCAGCGGCTGCGCCGAGCGCGGCAGGGACGAGAGCAGCGCCTTGGCTGCGAAGCCCGGCTCGGCGATCGCTGCAGGACGGGTGGGCTGAGCCGGCGGCATCGGCTCTGCGCGCGGATCAGCCATCCGGGCCGCTGCCGGCGAAGGAGCGGCCGTACGGCCGCCGACGATCTCGCCGCCGCGGCCGATAGCCTGGACATGGCGCGGCCCCTGCTCCTTCAGGATGCGCTGCAGGCCCTTGATGGTGTAGCCCTCGCCATAGAGCAGGCGGCGGATGCCCTTGAGCAGCGCGACATCGTCGGGCCGGTAGTAGCGCCGGCCGCCGCCGCGCTTCAGCGGCTTGATCTGGGAGAAGCGCGTTTCCCAGAAACGCAGGACGTGTTGGGGAATGTCGAGGTCTTCGGCGACCTCGCTGATGGTTCTGAATGCGTCTGGGCTCTTGCTATCCAATTCGGCCTCGTATCCGCCGTCGTGGAACTCCAGAGTCACTCCTCCTCACCTACGCCGTTCAGTCCGTTGATCCGCGCCTTCATCACGTTGGACGGCTTGAACACCATCACGCGACGCGGCTCGATCGGGACCTCGACGCCGGTTTTCGGATTACGCCCGATTCGCTCGCCTTTGTCGCGCACCACGAACGAGCCGAACGAAGACAACTTGACGTTTTCCCCGCGCGCGACAGCATCGCAGATCTCGTCCAGCACCGCCTCGACCAGCTTCGAAGACTCCGTCCGCGACAGGCCGATCTTCTGATAGACCGCCTCGCACAAATCGGCCCGCGTAATCGTTTGCCCCGCCATCAATTCCTCCAAGGCGTTTCTTTCAGCAGCGGCGTCCCCGTTAACCCTAGCCCCACCGGAGCCGGACGCTAGGCGGCGAGGCGACTGCGGTCAATCCTCGAAACACCCGCATAGGTTGAAAAACGCGGAAAATCCGCGCTGACGACCGCTAAGAAAATGTCATAAATCAAAAGCGCTTAGCTTAGGCAGACAATCCGGCCGCCTACCAGCGGATCAGCGCCGAGCCCCAGGTGAAGCCGCCGCCCATCGCCTCGATCAGCACGAGCTGGCCCGGCTTGATCCGGCCGTCGGCATGGGCCTCGGCGAGCGCCAGCGGAATCGAGGCGGCCGAGGTGTTGCCATGCCTGTCGACAGTGACGACGACCCGGTCCTCGCCGATGCCGAGCTTGTGCGCCGTGGCGTCGATGATGCGGCGATTGGCCTGGTGCGGCACGAACCAGTCGATGTCATCGCCGGAAAGCCCGGTCTCCTCGAAGGTATGACGTACCGTCTCGGCCAGGTTGATCACCGCGTGCTTGAAGACCTCGCGGCCCTCCATGCGCAGGAAGCCCACGGTCTTGGTCGAGCCCGGCCCGCCATCGACATAGAGCTTGTTGGCGTAGCGGCCATCGGAGCGGACATGGGTCGTCAGCACGCCGCGATCGGCGAGCGTGCCGGTGCCCTCCTCCGCCCGCAGCACCACGGCGCCGGCGCCGTCGCCGAACAGCACGCAAGTGGCCCGGTCCTCCCAGTCGAGAATGCGCGAGAAGGTCTCGGCGCCTATGACGAGCGCGGTCTTGGCGGCGCCGCTGGTCAGGAACTTGTCGGCGGTGGCGAGCGCGAAGACGAAGCCGGAGCAGACGGCCTGCAGATCGAAGGCGGCGCCTTGGGTGATGCCGAGCTCGGCCTGGACATAGGTCGCGGTGGCGGGGAACGTGTGGTCGGGCGTCGCGGTCGCGACGATGATGAGGTCGATCTCGCTCGCGGGGATGCCGGCATCGGCGAGCGCAGCCTCAGCTGCCTTCAGGCCCACCATGCCGGTGGTCTCGCCGTCCGCCGCGATGTGGCGGGCGCGGATGCCGGTGCGCTGGACGATCCACTCGTCGCTGGTGTCGACCTTCGCCGCCAATTCGGCGTTGGTCATGATGCGCGCCGGCAGATAGGAGCCGCAGCCGCGCAGGACGGATCGCATTCTGGACAAGGACGTTTCTTCCCTACTCGCCCCGGAGCCCGCGCCGATCAGCTTGCATCGCAAGCGATCGGCAAAGCGGTCTCCTATTTTGATCTGGAGACGGATTCACCGATCAGATTGTTCAATCTGATCGGATCCGGCTCTAGCGACCTGTTGTGGCTCTGCCGGTGCTGCGCTGGGCCGCGCCGTCGCGGCGACCATCTCGCGCACCTTCGCCATCAGATTCTCGCGCGCCATTTCGTAGCCGAGTTCGGTCGCGCTGGCGAACCCGACCGCATCCGTGCCGCCATGGCTCTTGATCACGATGCCTTCCAGGCCGAGGAAAACGCCGCCATTGACCTTACGCGGATCCATCTTCTCCTTCAGCGCGAAGAAGGCGCCGCGGGCGAGAAGATAGCCGATTTTCGACATCAGCGAACGCCCCATCGCGGCCCGCAGATATTCGCCGATCTGCTTGGCCGTGCCCTCGGCCGTCTTGAGCGCGATGTTGCCGGTGAAGCCTTCGGTGACGACGACGTCGACCGTGCCCTTGCCGAGATCGTCACCTTCGACGAAGCCGTGATAGTCGAGATGCGGCAGGCCGCTCTCGCGCAGGATGCGGCCGGCCTCCTTGACCGCCTCGACGCCCTTGATCTCCTCGACCCCGACATTGAGCAGGCCGACACTCGGCCTGTCGATGTCGAAAACGACGCGGGCCATGGCCGCGCCCATCACCGCAAGATCGACCAGATGCTGGGCGTCGGCGCCGATCGTGGCCCCGACATCGAGCACGACGCTCTCGCCGCGAACCGTCGGCCACAAGCAGGCGATCGCCGGACGGTCGACCTGCGGCATCGACTTCAGGCAGAACTTCGACATCGCCATCAGCGCGCCGGTGTTGCCGGCCGAGACGGTGACGTCGGCCTCGCCGGTCTTGGTCGCGTCGATGGCGCGCCACATCGACGATTTGTAGCGGCCATAGCGCAGAGCCTGGCTCGGCTTGTCGTCCATCTTCACCGAGACCTCGGTGTGATGGAAGGTGGTGACCGCCTTGAGCTTCGGATGCGCATCCAGCAGCGGCGCGACCTCGCCCTCATTGCCGAAGATCACGAAGCGCGCGTCGGGACGGCGTTCGAGCGTGAGGGCGGCGCCCGGGATGACCACGGACGGGCCGTGATCACCGCCCATGGCGTCGAGCGCGATTGTAACCGGTCGTGTCATGCGGTGGTGATCGATTCCAGGGGCTGCGCCCCCTGCCGGGGCGGCCGGGTGGGCGGCGGACAATAGCGGGTTGGACGCTCGCCGCAAGGGAAAGCACGGAGGTTTTCGCCAATCATTACTCGCGCTTCAGCTGCAAGAGCGCCGCGAAAGGCGATTCGGCCGGCGTCTCGGGCGCCGGCTCGCTGAACGCCACGCCGGGCTTGCGCGGATAGGGATCGAGCGACAGCGCCAGGAATTCGAGGGTGACCGCCCCAAGATCGATCACGCCATCGACGATCGACTCCGGCGGCTCCTCCTCGTTGAGCAGCACCTCGATATCGATCTCGTCATCCTCGGACGGCTTCGCCATGGCGGCGATCTCGGCCTCAGGCGCGAAGTCGAGCTTGATCGGCACGTTGAGCTCGACCGGGAAGGGATCGAGCGTGACGACGCAGCTCTGGTGCAGGCTCGCCTTGATCACGCCCTCGAGCTTCACGCGCTCGCCATTTCGGGAGAGCGAATAACTCGCCTCCAGCGCCTCGACCGAGGCAACGCCGAGAAAGGCCGCGATCGCGGGCAGATCGGCCTGCTCCGGCACGACCTCGGCCGCGACCGGCCGCAGGGTGATGCTCTCGACGCGGATCGGGCGCCGTAGCGGCAACTGGTCTTGCTGGGACATGGTCATGTGGTGATGCTGTCGGCGAAAGGCGGAAACAACGGATCCATGCTGAGGATATCGTCGAGCGAGCGCGTGGCCAAGGCGGAGGCAGCCGCATCGACATGGCGCGCGAGCGCTGGCGCGTCGATGCCCGGGGCGATGTTGCGTTTCAAGGCTGTCTCGAAGGCGCCGGGCTCCTGTGCTGCCAGCGCCTCTTCATAGCCGCTGAGGCGACCGTAGAAGCTGCGGCCGATCTTCTTCATCCGCTTCGGCACGGCGATATCGCTGATTCCACCTTGCCGGAAGCCGAGTTCCAGATAAGCGAAGCTGGCGTCGATCAGGTCCTGCGCCATATCGGCCGCCGGGGCCGGCAGGTCGCGCAGGCGGCGCAGCACCAGAAAAAGATGCAGCGTCAACGCCTCGAAGCGCCCCTCGAACTCGTCGGGAACCCCTCCTTGCAGATAAAGAGCAGGCTCGCGCGAGGCATCGATGATGCGCTCCAGCAACGCATTGGCGGGCGCCATCCGCGCACGCTTCCTGCCGAACAGGCCGAAGATCACAGCCTTACCTCGCTTTTCCCGACTTGCCTTGCCAAAGCCATGCTCGGGCGTTACGCCAAGCGCACCCACCCTGACAAGCGCGGTCGCTCCGCGCGCCTTCCCTCGGATCCGCCACGAATGACTGCTCCGACCCGCCGTACCGTCCTGATCGGCTCGCTGGCCGCCGCGCTGCCGCTGGCCGGCTGTGGCACCGCCACCAATCTCGGCTTCCGCACCCCGACCTCGGCCGGCCTCAACGAGGAGTTCACCCGCGGCTTCGTCATGGACGAGGAATTGATCGCCAAGGTGAAGGTCGGCATGGACGTTCAAACGGTGCTGACCACGCTCGGCACGCCGTCGACGACCTCGACCGTCGGCAACCGCACCTTCTATTACATCAGCCAGACGGTGCGCCGCCGCTTCCAGTTCCAGGACTTCCAGGTGATCGACCAGAAGGTGTTGGTGATCTATTTCAACAAGGGCTTCAAGGTCGAGCGCATCGCCAATTACGGCCTGCAGGACGGGGTGATCTTCGACTTCATCAGCCGCACCACCACGACCGGCGGCGAAGAGCAGAGCTTCCTGCGCAACCTGTTCCGCGGCGTCACCAAGTTCACGCCGTTCGGCGCCTGACGGGCGTTGTTTCTCGCCAGATGCGAAAGCCCCGCGGCGCCGCCGCGGGGCTTTTTTTGCTTTGGGGCGGCGCCGGCTCTTCAGGCCCGCTCGGACTTTCGCTCCGGCAGCGTCATCGCGAACACGCCGACGATCACCAAAGCGAGGCCGGCCCAGGCGGTCGGGCTCAGGCGCTCGCCAAGGACGAGAACGCCGATGGCGACGCCGGTGGGCACGCGCAGATAGGCGACCGAGGTCGTCCCGACCGTGCCGAGCCGGTCGATCAACCGGAAATAGAGGATGAAGGCGAGCGCCGTCGAGAACACCGAGAGCGCCAGCAGCGCCTGGATCGATCCGGCCGAGGGCGTGAGCGTCCAGGGGCGGTCGACGAGCAGGCTGAAGGGGATCAGGATCACGGCGCCGCAGATCAGCGAGCCGGCGGCCGGCATGATCGGGTCGAGCCCCTTGAAATTGCGCCCGAACAGCGCCGCGCCGCCATAGCAGGCCGCCGCGACCACGAGGGCGAGCTGGGCCCAGAGCTCGCGGCCGAAGCCCGACAGCGCCTCGACGCCGATGATCAGGCAGACCCCGAGCATGCCGGCGGCGACGCCGAGGAGCTTGCGGCCAGCGGCTGCCTCGGATCGGAAGAGCAGCAGGCTGAGCAGGAAGGCGAAGATCGGCGAGCCGGCGTTGAGGATCGTGGCGAGGCCGGCATCGACGCTGGTCTCGGCCCAGGCGATCAGCGTGAACGGCACGGCGCTGTTCAGACAAGCCTGGATCAGGAAGCGCCGCCAAACGACGGGATCGCGCGGGAGCTTCAGCCCGCGCAGGCGAATGACGACGAGAAGGAGCGCGCCGGCAATCAGCGTGCGCGCCGCGATCAGGGTCAGCGGCGGGATCGTCTCGACCCCGAGCTTGATGAAGCTGTAGGAGGCGCCCCAGAGCGTCGCCAGCAGGAGCAGACAGGCAAGGTCGGTCAGGTGCCCCGATCGTGCGGTGGCGGAAGCGGCTGGGGTGGTCATCTGGTCCTCCTGGAGACGGGCGGACCATGACAGGCGGCGGCGGGCTCGTCGTTCGGGAACGCTACGGTGGCGGCCGTAGGCTCCTAAAGCCTCGGCAATCGTTCAGCGAAGCAAAGCCAGCACGGCGATCACCACCGCGATCCAGAAGAGCAGGCCATACCAGCCGGCCATTGTCGCCTCGAGCTGGCGGGAACCGTCGGGGTTGCGCGAAAAACCGAACCAGTTATGCCGTCGCGGCTCGGCTCGAAGAGGCTGCACGCGAATGCACCCGAAGGTCAGAAGTGGAACGAGCAGGCGCGCGGTCGTGTAGCCGAGCGCATCCAGAAGGATGCCTCCGATCAAATCTATCACGTCGATGCTCCGAATTTGATTCAAGCGGCTGAGAACTTGAATCTCGTTCGCCTTCCAAGCCGTTCACAACACAATGAAAAACCCCGCGGATCGCTCCGCGGGGCCAGGCTTCCAAAGATCGCCGCCGTGCTCAGCTGTGCGCCAGGATGGCGAGCAGCAGCAGCGCGATGATGTTGGTGATCTTGATCGCCGGGTTCACGGCGGGGCCCGCCGTGTCCTTGTAGGGGTCGCCGACGGTGTCGCCGGTGACCGAGGCCTTGTGCGCCTCCGAGCCCTTGAGATGGCGCACGCCGTCCTTGTCGACGAAGCCGTCCTCGAAGCTCTTCTTCGCGTTGTCCCAGGCACCGCCGCCCGAGGTCATCGAGATGGCGACGAAGATGCCGGTGACGATCACGCCCATCAGCATGGCGCCGACCGCGGCGAAGGCCTGGTTCTTGCCGGCGATGGCGTTGATGACGAAGAAGGTCACGATCGGCGCCAGCACCGGCAGCAGCGACGGCACGATCATCTCCTTGATCGCCGCCTTGGTCAGCATGTCGACGGCACGGCCGTAATCGGGCCGGTCCGTACCTTCCATGATGCCGGGCTTTTCCTTGAACTGCCTGCGGACTTCCTCGACCACCGAGCCCGCCGCCTTGCCGACCGCGGTCATGCTCATGCCGCCGAAGAGGAAGGGGATCAGGCCGCCGAGCAGCAGGCCGACGACGACGTAAGGGTTCGACAGGGTGAAGTCGACTGTGACGCCCTTGAAGTACTGGAACGTGGTCGAACCCGCCTTGTTGGCCTCGGCGACGAAGAAATTGAGGTCCGAGGTATAGGCGGCGAACAGCACCAGCGCTCCGAGGCCGGCCGAGCCGATCGCGTAGCCCTTGGTGATCGCCTTGGTGGTGTTGCCGACCGCGTCGAGCGCGTCGGTGGAGTGGCGGACCTCCTTGGGCAGGCCGGCCATCTCGGCGATGCCGCCGGCATTGTCGGTGACCGGGCCGAAGGCGTCGAGCGCGACGACGACGCCGGCCAGCGCGAGCATGGCGGTCGTTGCAATGGCGATGCCGAACAGGCCGGCAAGGCCGTAGGAGACGATGATGCCGGCGATGATCACGATGGTCGGCAGCGCCGTCGATTCCAGCGAGACCGCGAGGCCCTGGATGACGTTGGTGCCGTGGCCGGTGACCGAGGCCTGGGCGATCGAGACGACCGGGCGCTTGCCGGTGCCGGTGTAGTATTCGGTGATGACGACGATCAGCAGCGTCACC
Organism: Allobosea sp. CRIB-10; assembly: GCF_900112185.1. GTDB lineage: Bacteria > Pseudomonadota > Alphaproteobacteria > Rhizobiales > Beijerinckiaceae > Allobosea. The sequence goes on from NZ_FOKP01000013.1 coordinate 60,017, forward strand.
GCGAGGCCGACCAGCGCGCAGCCGAACAGCCCGCCCGAGGTGAAGGTCACGCCCTGCACAGTGGTGAACGAGGCGGCAAAGCCACCGAACATCAGGTAGTTCACCGCGGCGATGGCGCCGACCGAAAGCACGCCGGCGGCGATGAAGCCCTTGTAGAGCGCGCCCATGATCGACTGGTTGGCGCCGAGCTTGACGAAGAAGGTGCCGATGATCGAGGTGACGACGCAGGCCGCGCCGATCGCCATCGGATAGAGCATCATCGCGCCGAGAACGGGCTGGCCGGCGAAGAAGATCGCCGAGAGCACCATGGTCGCGACCAGCGTCACCGCATAGGTCTCGAACAGGTCGGCCGCCATGCCGGCGCAGTCGCCGACATTGTCGCCGACATTGTCGGCGATGGTCGCCGGGTTGCGCGGATCGTCCTCGGGAATGCCGGCCTCGACCTTGCCGACGAGGTCGGCGCCGACATCGGCGCCCTTGGTGAAGATGCCGCCGCCGAGACGGGCGAAGATCGAGATCAGCGAGGCGCCGAAGCCGAGCGCCACGAGCGAGTCGATAACGACGCGATCCGAGGGCGCAAAGCCCTTCATCCCGGTGAGGAAGCCGTAATAGCAGGCGACCCCCAGCAGAGCGAGGCCGGCGACCAGCATGCCGGTGACAGCGCCGGCCTTGAAGGCGACGTCGAGTCCCTCGCCGAGCGACTGCATCGCGGCTTGCGCGGTGCGGACATTGGCGCGGACCGAAACGTTCATGCCGATGAAGCCGGCGACGCCCGAGAGCACGGCGCCGATCAGGAAGCCGATGCCGACATAGGCGCCGAGCAGCCAGATCAGGCCGAGGAAGAGCACGACGCCGACCATGCCGATCGTCATGTACTGGCGCTTAAGATAAGCCTGCGCGCCTTCCGCCACCGCGCCGGAAATCTCCTGCATGCGCTGGCTGCCGGCATCGCGTTTCATCACGTCGCCATAGGCCCATAAGCCGTAGACGATCGATAACGCACTCAAGACAATGATGATGAGCAAGGCCGACATCGAATTTCCTATCCCTGAGATTTCGTCATCCGGGGCAGGACACCCCGACGGAGCCGGTTTTCCGGTTCTTCAAACGCAAGGAACGGCGCTGTCGGCCTGACAAAGAATCAGGCCTGCAGCGCCGATCACGAGTGTCGGGCGGGATTGTTGCCCAGTTTCCGCCAGAATCGCAAACGGATCGGCTGACAATTTTGAAGGGATGTCAGGGCCCTTCACTTGCGCGGGTACAATCGCTTATAATGTGTACGTCGTGCACATTCGCCGAGGCTACCATGACAACGACCACCATGACGATCCGCCTGCCGGAAGAGGTCAAGGACAAGCTCGGCCGGCTGGCTCAGGCGACGCGGCGTACGCCCTCTTTCCTCGCTGGCGAGGCGATCGCCGCCTATGTCGCCCGCGAAGCGGCGATCGTCGAAGGGATCGAGCAGGGTATCGATGATCTGAAAGCCGGGCGCCTCGTCGAGCATGAGACAGCGATGGCGAGGATCTCGGGCAGCATCGACAAGGCCGGCAACGGCAAGCGTTGATGCGCTCCCTCCTGTGGTCGGCCGCGGCGCTCGACGATTTCGAGAATGCCATCGCGCGGATTGCAGCTGACGATCGGGAAGCCGCCCGGCGGGTAGCCGCAGCGATCGACCGCGCCGCACACCTGCTGGCGGAGCGCCCGATCGGCCGGCCGGGGCGCGTCACCGGCACCTATGAGAAGACGGTGTCCGGGCTGCCGTGGATCATCGCCTATACCCTCGACGGTGACAGGCTCGTCGTGCTGCGCGTGATCCACAGCGCCCGCGACTGGCCGAAGGAGGGCTGGCCCGGTTGAGTCTCAGCCGGCACCGGCGGCCGGCCGCTTGCCCAGCGCCTGCCACGCGACCAGCGCCAAAGCGACCGCGACCGGCGGGAAGACCAGCCAGTTGACGCTGTCCCAGCCGCCTGCGCTGAGCAGCCCGCCGGAGGAGAAGGAGGCGATCGCCACCGAGCCGAAGACGAGGAAGTCGTTGGCGGCCTGGACCTTGACCCGTTCCTCGGGGCGGTAGCAATCGGTGACCAGCGCGGTCGCGCCGATGAAGCCGAAATTCCAGCCGACGCCGAGCAGGACGAGCGCGATCCAGAAATGCGCCACGCTGAGGCCAGACAGGCCGACCACCGCCGCGAGTGCGGTCAGAACCAGGCCGGCGGCGGTGAGCTTCTCCTTGCCGAAGCGGGCGATCAGGCGACCGGTGAAGAAGCTCGGCGCGAACATGGCGAGCACATGCCACTGGATGCCGAGCGCTGCTTCTCCCACCGAATGACCGCACGCGACCATGGCGAGCGGCGCCGCGGTCATGACGAAGCTCATCAGCCCATAGGTGACGAGCGCGGCGATCACCGAGGCGATGAACTTCGGCTGGCGCATGATCTCGGAGAGTGGCCGGCCACCACTGGACTTCGTCTCTTTCACCGGCGGCGCGCGCAGCGCCAGCACGACACCGATGGCGATGAGCGCGAGTGCCCCTTGCGCCAGGAAGCTCGCGGCGAAGGGCGCGGCCGGCGTCAGATCGCGCGTCCAGTAGACCGATTGCGGGCCGATCACCGCCGCCGCCAGCCCACCGATCATCACCCAGGAAATCGCGCGCGGCTTGAAGCTGTCGCTCGCCGTATCGGCCGCGGCGAAGCGATAGCTCTGGACATAGGAGCCATAGAGCCCGCACAGGAAGGTACCCAAGCAGAACAGCCAGAACAGGCGCTCCGCCACCCCTGTCGCGGCAATCGCGGCACCGAACGCGCCGATCAGCGCACCGATGACATAGCCGCTGCGACGGCCGAGCCGGCGCATCATGAACGCCGCGGGAATGACGCCGGCGGCGAGACCAAGCTGCATCAGGCTGACCGGGACGGTGGCGAAGGCCTGATTCGTGACCAGTTGCGAGCCGACGATGCCGCCGAGCGAGATCACGATCGCCGGGCTCGCGCCGCCGAGCGCCTGGGCGCCGGCAAGCACCAGCGCATTGCGCCTGGCGAGCGCATCGCCGTCCATCACCGGAACATGCTGGTTCATCGCAACCGCCGCCCTTCGCGGCCGTGCGGCCGCCTTCTAAAAATGAGCGAAGGAGCCGCGCGCGAATTCTCGCGGCCGGCCCGCTTCGGTATAGCGCACGCTGCCCACCTCGGCGGTGACGCGCCCGATGCGCGCCAAGCCGAGCCCCACCGCCTCGGCAGCGGCAGCCAGAGAAGGAAATTCTCCTTCGGGGATCGTACAGAGAATTTCGTAGTCGTCGCCGCCAGTCCAGGCCAGTTCCGCGAGCGCAGGATCGGCCATGACGGCAGCGCGGGCCGCAGGCGAGAGCGGCAGCGCGTCGAGATCGATCTCGGCACCCGCCTTCGAGGCCGCCAGCAGCTTGGCGAGATCGCCGACCAGGCCGTCCGAAATATCCATCGCGGCCGAGGCATGGGCCTGCAGGGCGGCGGCGAGCGCGGTGCGCGGCTGCGGATGCAGATAGCGGTCGGCCAGGAAGGCGCGGTCAGCTTCCGAGAGCCTGCCGACCCAGGCAGGCCGATCCGGCCCGTGCGCTTTGAGCCCGAGCGCACCGTCGCCGATCGTGCCGGTGACGGCGACGACATCACCCGGTTTCGCCCCGGAGCGCAGCACCATGCGGCCGGCGGGAACGCTGCCGAAGGCGGTGATCGAGAGCGTCAGCGGGCCGGTGGTCGAGACGGTGTCTCCGCCGATCAGCGGGCAGCCGCCCTCCCCGGCCATGGCGGCGAGGCCCTCGGCGAAGCCGGCGAGCCACTCTTCCGTCCAGCCCCTCGGCAAAGCGAGCGTCAATACGAAGCCGTCGGGCCTGGCGCCCTTGGCGGCGAGATCCGACAGGTTGACGGCGAGCGCCTTGCGTCCGATCGAAGCCGGCGGATCGTCGGCGAAGAAGTGCACGTCGGCGACGAGCGCGTCCGCCGTGACCACGATCTCATAGCCGCGGGCCGGGCGCAGCAGGGCCGCATCATCGACGAGGCCAAGCCCGGCACGCCCGGCGATCGGCGCGAAATAGCGGGCGATCAGCTCGAATTCGCCGGGTTTCCCGTCACTCGTCATTCTCGTCATTCGCTACCGCCCATCGTCATTGCGAGCGCGGCGAAGCAATCTTGGGAGACGTAGAGCTCTGCCGCCACTGGATTGCTTCGTCGCTGACGCTCCTCGCAGTGACGGGGAATGCCATCACACCGCCGGCGCGTCGAATTCCTCGGCGCGGACCTCGCGGGCCATCCTGTCGAGCACCGCATTGACCATGCCGACCTCCTCGCCCTCGTAGAAGGAGCGGGCAACCGCGACATATTCCGAGATCACGGCGCGGGCCGGCACGTCCTTGCGGAAGGCGAGTTCATAGGCGCCGGCGCGCAGGATGGCGCGGACCACCGCCTCGACCCGCTTCAGCGGCCAGCCGGAGGCGAGGAGCTCGTCGACCGAGCGATCGACCAGACGCTGCTCGCGGACGACGCCGCCGAGCAGATCGCGGAAGAAGGCGATCTCGGCCTTGGGAAGCTCGATGTCCTCGACCTCCTTGCCGATCCAGAAGGCCTCGAACTCGGCCATGGCCTCGACCACGCCGCGCCCGCCGACCTCCATCTCGTAGAGCGCCTGGACGGCCGACAACCGGGCGCCGCGGCGCATCTCGGATCGGCTCATTTCGACTCCTCCGCCAGCGAGCGCTTGTAACGCAGCACCGCGAGCGCAGCTTCCGCCGCGCCGCCGCCCTTGTCCATCTCGCTGCGGTTGGCGCGGGCCCAGGCCTGGGCGTCGTTCTCGACAGTGAGGATGCCGTTGCCCAGCGGCAGGGCGAAGGCGACCGACAGGTCCATCAGCGCGCGCGAGCTCTCGCCGGCGACGATGTCGTAATGGCCGGTCTCGCCACGGATGACGGTGCCGAGCGCGACGACGGCCTCATAGGGATCGACCGCCTCGTCGGCAGCACGCAGGCCGATGACGATGGCCGAGGGGATTTCGAGCGCACCGGGAACGGTGACGACATCGACGCGGCAGCCGGCCTTCTCGAGCACGGCGGTCGCGCCGGCGAGCAGCTCGTCGGCGAGCTTGTCATAGAAGCGCGCCTCAACCACGAGCACGCGGGCGCCGTCGAGAGGAGCGGCTGGCGCAGCCGAGGATTGCCGGGGTCCGGCCATGCGAAAATTCCTTCTGGTCACATCAAACAGGCTTCCGACCGGGTCGAAAGCAGTCAAGCCCTCATCCTGAGGAGCCATTCAGGAATGGCGTCTCCAAGGATGCTCCAGAGATCGCTGGAACATCCTTTGAGACGCCGCTGCGCGGCTCCTCAGGATGAGGGCTGAGGCAGGACGGGCTCTTAGCCCTGCCCACGCGCCTCCGCAAGCCGCGCGGCATACCGCGCCATCAGATCGACCTCGACATGGACGCCGTCCCCCTTGCGGCGCTCGCCCCAGGTGGTGACGCTGAAGGAGTGCGGGATCAGCAGCACGGTGAAGACGTCGTCCTCGACGGTGTTGACGGTCAGCGAGGTCCCGTCAAGGCAGATCGAGCCCTTGGCGGCAATGAAGCGGGCGAGCCCCTGCGGCGCCCGAATATGAAAGCGCGCGGTCGCACCCCAGGGCTCGCTCGGATCCGGCGCGATCTCGTCGATCTTCAGGATGGTGCCGACGCCATCGACATGGCCAGTGACGAGATGGCCGCCGAGCTCGTCCCCCATCTTCAGGGAGCGCTCGAGGTTGATCTTCGTACCCGGCATCCATTCGGCGACCCTCGTCTTCGCCAGCGTCTCGGCCGCAGTCTCGACCTGGAAGGCGCAGCCGGGCTCGCCGTCCTCGCGCGGCTTGAGCGCCGTCACCGTGAGGCAGACGCCGGCGCAGCAGATCGAGGCACCGAGCTCGATGCCGGAGGCTTCCCAAGGACAGGAGATATCGAACTGCTTCAGGCTCGGGCCCTTGGTCTCAGCACGAGTGACGGTGCCGATGGCGGTGACGATGCCGGTGAACATCAGGCGATCCTCGTGAACACTTCAAAACGGTCGCAGCCGATCTGCCCGGCTTGCGTGACGGCGTAGATTTCGGGATCGGCGAGCAGCGCCGCAAGACCTGGCCTGACGGCGACGATGCCATCGGCCCCGAGCGGCTTCGGCGAGGTCGAGACGATGACCTCGTCGGCGAGGCCCCGCAGCGCCAATTGCTCGCCGATCGTCGGGCCGCCCTCCGAGAAGATGCGGGTGATGCCGCGCGTCGCCAGCAGGCGCAGCGCTTCCAGCAAGTCGAGATGGCCGTCGGCGCCGCGCGAGACGCGCATGACCTCGACGCCGGCGGCGACGAGCTTCTCCTCGGCCGCGACCGGCGCGTCCTCGGCGGCGATCGCCCAGAGCGGCACGGTCGCCGCCCCCTGCACCAGCTTGGCATCGAGCGGCAGGCGGAGCGAGGAATCGAGCACGACGCGGATCGGCGAGCGGATTTCCAGGCCGGGCAGGCGCACGGTCAGCAGCGGATCGTCGGCAATGACGCTGCCGATGCCGAGCATGATCGCGTCATGGCTGGCGCGCAGGCGATGCACCCACTCGCCCGATTCCGGGCAGGAGATGGCAAGCCTTGCGCCCCCTGCCCCGCCAGCGAAACCGTCGGCCGTGCGTGCGACCTTGAAGGTCACCATCGTCCGGCCTTCAGTCACCCGCAGGACATGGCCGCGATGGCTGCGCTGGGCCTGGTCCTCAAGCACGCCGACGGTGACATCCACTCCCGCCATGCGCAGCAAAGCGTGGCTGAGGCCGGCGATCTGCGGGTTTGGGTCGGCCATGGCAGAAACGACGCGCCTGACGCCGGCGAGCAGGGTGCGCTCGACACAAGGCGTGCCCCCGCGGACAGTGCGATGCGAGCAGGGCTCCAGCGTGACGTAGAGCGTGCCGCCGCTCGCGGCTGCGCCGGCATCCTCGAAAGCCATCGCCTCCGCATGTGGACGGCCGCCCGGTTGCGTACGGCCCTCGCCGACGACCACCGGGCCATCCCGCCCGTCACGCACGACCACAGCGCCGACGCTGGGATTCGGCCAGGTCTGGCCGAGCCCGCGCGCGCCGAGCTCCAGCGCCCGCGCCATGAAGGCGCGGTCGATCGCGTCCTGGTCAGGCATCGTCGCGGGCGGGCGCCGGCTTTGTCGCGGGTTCGATGTCGTCGCCGCCGAGCTGGCCGAGCAGTTCCTCGAAATCGCGCGCCTCGCGGAAGTTCCGATAAACCGAGGCGAAGCGGACATAGGCGACGTCATCGAGCGATTTCAGCCCCTCCATCACCAGTTCGCCGATGGCCGAGCTCTGGATCTCGCCCTCGCCCGAACTTTCGAGCTGGCGGACGATGCCGTTGACCATGCGCTCGATCCGCTCGGGCGCGACGGGGCGCTTGCGCAGCGCCACCTCGATCGAGGTCTGCAGCTTGTCGCGGTCGAAGGCGGTGCGCCGGCCCGAGCGCTTGACCACGGTGAGCTCGCGCAATTGCACGCGCTCGAAGGTGGTGAAGCGCCCGCCGCAATCGGGGCAGACGCGCCGGCGCCGGATCGAGGCGTGGTCGTCGGTCGGCCGCGAATCCTTCACCTGGGTATCGAGCGAGCCGCAATAGGGACAGCGCATGGCGGACTTTCAGATGGGTTGAGCTTCAGCTCCGGCCTCGTCGGCCAAAGCGGCGGCGAGATTGGCGCTCGACCAGGACGGCCAGCCGGTGCCGGCGAAATCGCGGTCATGCGACCAGATGTCGGCATCATAGGTCCAGGCGAGCGCCAGGATATGCGCGTCATTGATGCTGCCGTTGCGTGAGCCGACGGCGCGCCGAAGGCTCTGCGCGGCTGCGCCAAGCCCATCGTTGTAGCGGACCTCTTCGACCATTTCGATCGCTTCGAGAATCTCGCTGGCGATCTCGATCAGGATCGGAGTGTCAGGCGCGATCCGGGACAGCACATGCCTGACTTCCAGTGCAGCTCCTGACGAGATCACCAGCGCGCGCCGGGCGCCAATCTGCTCCAGAAGCGGTCGGGCTCGGAAACCGAGCACGGCACTCAGGATGATGTTCGCATCGACGACAAGCGTCTCCGAAGGCTTGCGCATCAATCGTCGCGTTCGCCGAGGAAGCGCTCGAGCCGCAGCTTCGTCTCGGGCGACAGCGTCGCATGATAAGCATCGGCGCGCTTCAGCGCAGCGGAGATCCGTGCGGTATCGGGTCTTTTGACCGGCACGAGCAGCCCGACCGTCGCCGAGCCGCTCTTGATCGGGACGGGATGCGGCAGGGCCTGGATGGCGCCTGCCGACATCTTCTGGAGTTCGCGCATCGTCACGCTCTGACGGCTCATATCGGCCTCCTTGCCGACATGTATGTAAGCCCGTAGGGCGACCCGGTCAAGCCGCCCCGGGGCTCAGCGCGCCCCTCAATAGATCGGGAAGCGCGCGGTCAGCTCGTGCGCCTTGGCCTTCACCGCCTGCTCGACGGCGGCATTGCCCTCCTCGCCATTGGCGGCGAGGCCGTCCAGCACCTCGGCGATCAGCTCGCCGACCTTCTTGAACTCGGCGACGCCGAAGCCGCGCGAGGTCGCTGCCGGGGTGCCGAGGCGGATGCCGGAGGTGACCATCGGCTTCTCCGGATCGAAGGGGATGCCGTTCTTGTTGCAGGTGATATGGGCGCGGCCGAGCGCGGCCTCGGCCGCCTTGCCGGTGACCTTCTTGGAGCGCAGGTCGACCAGCATCAGGTGGTTGTCGGTGCCGCCGGTGACGAGTTCGAAGCCCTTCGACTTCAGCGTCTCGGCCAGCGCCTTGGCGTTGGCGACGACAGCGTGGGCGTAGGTCTTGAACTCCGGCTGCAGCGCCTCGTGGAAGGAGACGGCCTTGGCGGCGATGACATGCATCAGCGGCCCGCCCTGCAGGCCCGGGAACACGGCCGAGTTGATCTTCTTAGCGATCGCCTCGTCATTGGTCAGCACCATACCGCCGCGCGGGCCGCGCAGGGTCTTGTGGGTGGTGGTGGTGACGACATGGGCGTGCGGGAACGGCGAGGGATGCGCGCCGCCGGCGACAAGCCCGGCGAAATGGGCGATGTCGACCATGAAATAGGCGCCGACCTTGTCGGCGATCTCGCGGAACCGGGCGAAGTCCCAATGGCGGGCATAGGCCGAGCCGCCGGCGACGATGAGCTTCGGCTTGTTCTCGACAGCGAGGCGCTCCAGCGCGTCATAGTCGATAATCTGGTCGACGACGCAGACGCCATAGGGCACGACCTTGAACCACTTGCCGGACTGGTTGACCGGGGCGCCATGGGTGAGGTGGCCGCCGGCGGCGAGATCGAGGCCCATGAAGGTATCGCCCGGCTGCATCAGCGCCATGAATACAGCCTGGTTGGCCTGCGAGCCCGAATTCGGCTGGACATTGGCGAACTGGCAGTCGAACAGGCGGCAGGCGCGCTCGATCGCGAGCTTCTCGGCGATGTCGACGAACTGGCAGCCGCCGTAATAGCGCCGGCCCGGATAGCCCTCGGCGTATTTGTTGGTCATCACCGAGCCCTGCGCTTCGAGCACGGCCTGCGAGACGATGTTCTCCGAAGCGATCAGCTCGATCTCGTCGCGCTGGCGGCCGAGTTCGAGCTCGATGGCGCGGGCGATCTCGGGATCGACATCGGCAAGGCCGGCGCCGAAGAAGGAGTTGGAGAGGTGCTTGTCGCGCGCGGCGTCGGTCATATCCGGCTCCTAAGAATGCGGCGGCCGATCCCGGCCGATCCCCGCGCGGTCCCTATCACGCAGAGTGAGGCTGTCCAAGCGCTAGATGGACGCGGCTAAGGAGCGGCACGGCGTGCGCCCGATCGCCGGACCGACGGGCGGTAGACGAGCGTCCGGCGCGACGCCGCCTGCATCAACTTGCGGAAAGTCGGGCATTCGAGATGGCTCGGCGCCGGGCAATCGGCGACGTGGCGCAGGATGTCGCGCAGCGTCCGCAATTCGGCCATCTGGCGCTGCAGCTCATCAGCCCTGACCCGCAATTGGTCGCGCGGGATGTCGGGCCTGCCATCTCGCCCGAACATGCCGGCGATCTCCTCCAGCGAGAAACCGGCCGCCTTGCCCATCGCGATCAGCGACAGTTTCAGCAGCACGTCGGCATCGAACTGCCGCCGCAGACCCCTCCGCCAGAGCGAGGAAATCAGGCCGATCTCCTCGTAATAGCGCAGGGTCGAGGGCGCGACGCCCGAGCGCTCGGCGACCTCGCCGATATCCAGAACAGCCATGCTTGACCTCAAGTCGACTTGAATTCGTAGGCTCTGCCGAACCCACGCATTCGGCAAGAGGAACATCATGGAAACCGTTCTCACAACAAGACAAATTCCGGTCTGGCAGGATCGGCGCGCCGTCGCCCTCCTGATGGCGGCATCGCTCACCACCATGGCGAACGCGACGATCGCTCCGGCCCTGCCGGGGCTGGAGCGGCTCTTCGCCGGCGATCCCAATGCCGCGCTGCTGACGCGGCTCCTGGTGCCGGCGCCCTCGCTCAGCGTCGCAATCTTCGCGCCGCTCGCCGGCATCGCAGCCGACCGGATCGGGCGGCGCAAGCTGCTGCTCTTCGGCGTGATCCTGTTCGTGCTGTCGGGATGCGCCGGATTGATCCTGCCCGACCTGCCGACGATCTTCGCCAGCCGGCTCGTATTGGGAGTGGCGGTCGCCCTGATCATGACGGCGCAGACCGCGCTGATCGGCGACTATTTCAGCGGCGACGACCGCAACGCCCTGACCGGCCTGCAGATCTCGGCGCGCAACCTCGGCGGCCTCGTCTTCATCTTGACCGCGGGTTGGGCCGCGACGCTGTCTCCACGCCTGCCCTTTGCGATCTACGGCCTCGCCGCCGCGTTCCTGCCGCTGATGTGGCTGGTCATCGTCGATCCGCCGAGGCTGTCACAGGTCGGTGGCGCGAAGCTGGCCCTCCCGAGCGAGGAACACCGCAACTGGCTGCTCGCCCTCGCCTTGCTGGTCCTGCTGCAGGGCGCGACCAACATGATCTTCTTCATCATGCCGACGCAGCTCTCCTTCTTCCTCGACGCGCGAGGCTATGACAGCGCGATCATGACCGGCGCGGCGCTGGGCGTGCTGATGCTGTCGGGCGGCGGTTTCGCCCTGCTCTATCCGCGTTTCCAGCGCGCCGTCGGCTATGCCGGCATTTTCGCGCTGGGCTACGGCGCGATGGCACTGGGCTTTCTCATCCTGCTTCTCGCTTCGACCACCGCTGCGATCTTCGCCGCGGTCGCTGCGATCGGCGCCGGCTATGCCGTGGTCTCGCCTAGCTTCGTGGCGCTGGCCCTCAACCTTGCCCCGCCCCAGAAGCGCGGGCTGGCCGGCGGCATCCTCACCGCCTCGATCTTCATCGGCCAGTTCTGCTCGCCGCTGACCAGCACGCCCCTGATCGCAGGATACGGCTACGTCCCTCTCTTCGGCGGCACGGCTGCCCTGCTCGCCATCATGACGATGATCGCCGTGCTGGCGGGTGGCGCGAACCGTCTGCGCAAGCGATAGTGCGGCGATATGGAACGCAGCCTCGCGCCCGCTTTCCTCTATTCACCGGTACGAGTCGGCCGACTCGCCGCCCTGCGGCGCAACCGCCGGCTGCAATGAAACCGACATCGGACTGTCGCAGCACGCCTGCGATATCCAACGACAAGAAGAGGGGGATACCGGCGTGACCCAGGACGTGCAGCAGATCGAGGCCGAAGCGCCGGACTGGCCGCCCAAGCGCCGCTCGCCCCTGCACGCCTTCCTCGAAAGCGGCGCCGCCGCCGGCGTGCTCTTAGTCTTCGCCGCGGCGCTGGCGCTGATCATCGCCAATTCGGCGCTCGGCGTCGTCTATTTCACCATCCTGGAGGCGAAGGTCGGTGGCCTTTCCGTCCTGCACTGGATCAATGATGCACTGATGGCGCTGTTCTTCCTGCTCGTCGGGCTGGAGATCAAGCGCGAGTTCATCGAGGGCCAGCTCGCGACCTGGAGCCGGCGCGCCCTGCCGGCGCTGGCCGCGCTCGGCGGCATGGTCGCGCCGGCGCTGATCTACGCCACGCTCGCCCGCAGCGACCCGGAAGCCTTGCGCGGCTGGGCGATCCCCGCCGCCACCGACATCGCCTTCGCGCTCGGCGTGCTCGCCATCCTCGGCTCGCGCGTGCCGGTCTCGCTCAAGATCTTCCTGACCGCCCTCGCCATCCTCGACGATCTCGGCGCGATCCTGATCATCGCCCTGTTCTATTCGGGCAATATCTCGCTGCCGATGCTGGCCGGCGCCGCCGCCTGCCTTGCCGTGCTGATCGCGCTCAATCTGCGCGGCGTGCGCTTGCTGCCGCTCTATCTCGCCATCGGCGCGTTGCTCTGGTTCTTCGTGCTGAAGTCCGGCATCCACGCGACGCTCGCCGGCGTCGCGCTGGCGCTGACCATCCCGCTCGTCGGCCGCGGCACGGAAAGCGACGAGCCCGAGCATTCGCCGCTGCACACCCTGGAGCACAGGCTGCATCCCTGGTCGTCCTATTGCATCGTGCCGATCTTCGGCTTCGCCAATGCCGGCGTCTCGATCGCCGGCATGTCGCCCTCGCTGCTGCTGACGCCGGTACCGCTCGGCATCGTGCTCGGGCTCTTCCTCGGCAAGCAGATCGGCGTCTTCGGCTTCGCCTGGCTCGCCGTGCGGCTCGGCCTCGGCACCATGCCGGCCAAGGCGACATGGGCGCAGCTCTACGGCGTCTCGCTGCTCTGCGGCATCGGCTTCACCATGAGCCTGTTCATCGGGGCGCTCGCCTTCGCGAACAACGCCGCGCTCAACGACGCCACCAAGATCGGCGTGCTCGCCGGCTCGGCGCTGTCGGCGGTAATCGGCTATGTCGTGCTCCATGTTGCCGGACGGCATCTGGTCAAGGAGGACGGGCTCGTCCCCGCGATCTCCCGGCAGAAGCAGCCCGGCTGAGAAGCTCCCTGCTGATCACAAGATCGTCGCAGCTGCGGCGGAACCATGGCAGGCGAAGCGCGTTGCCTCCCCAGCGGTGGAGGCGGCAATGGGCTTCAGTCTTCTGGAAATCTCGATCGTGATGGCCTGCATCTCGCTGCTAGGCTAACTGATCGCCGACAGAGTGGCATGATCGAACCGACGGCAGGCGAGGTCAGTCCGCCTGCACCAGCCGCCGCAGCCGCTCGCGGCCGGCTGCCCTGATGTGATCGCGGGCGGCGGCTTCCGCCCTGGCGGGATCGCGAGCTTCCACCGCAGAAACGATGGCGTCGTGCTCGGCATGCGCCTGCGCCGCCCGCCCCGCATCGAGCAAGGTCGAAGCGCCGAGCAAGGCGCGCGCATCGCGCAATGCATTGAGGGCCTTCAGCAGATAGCGGTTATGCGCCGCGCCGTAGAGCGCCGAATGGAAGCGCTCATTGTGGCGGGCGAGTTCCTGTCGACGGGTCAACAATCCAGCCTCGATCGCGTGCAGGTCGCGCAGCAGCGCGACTTCGCCCTCGGAAGCGTGGCGCGCGGCGAAGCTGGCGACTGTCCCCTCCAGCACCTCGCGCATCGCATAGAGCTCCGACACCGCCTGATGATCGAGCGTCATGACGACGAGCGTGCGCGAATCGCGGGTGAAGAAGCCCTCGGCCTCGAGCCGGCGCACCGCTTCGCGCAAGGGCGTGCGGCTCATCTCGAGGCGTGCGGCGAGATCCTCCTCGCGCAGGCGCATGCCGGGCCTGAGCTCACCGGCATCGATCGCCTCGCGCAGGCGGGTATAAGCCTGGCCCGCAAGCGAGCGCGCCGGCTGGACATCCGCAAACACCGTCAAGCTGCGCCCTCTCCTACGTCCCGAGCCCGGCTGCGGTGATCGCCCGCCCTCGCGCCGAAATCAACGCTTGCCTCCGCTGCTTCATTTCAGCATACTTTGGTATACTGAAATGAAAACAGCCTGGGAGGTCGCCTTGTCACGCCGGATCACGAAGCTCCTGCTCGCAGCGGTGCTCGCCGCCACATCGGTCATCGCCGCCAAGGCGCAGGACTGGCCGAGCAAGCCGATCACCATGGTCGTGCCCTATGCCGCCGGTGGCGGCACCGACGTGATCGCGCGGGCGGTGGCCCAGAAGCTGCAAGATCGGCTCGGGGTCGGTGTCGTCGTCGAGAACCGCGCCGGAGCTGGCGGCAATCTCGGCACCACCGCGGCGGCGCAGGCCCCGGCCGACGGCTATACCGTGCTGATCAGCAATATCGGCCCGATGGCGGTCAATCCGAGCCTGTTCAAGAACCTGAAGCACGATCCGGCCGAGGTGCTGGAGCCAGTGACGCTGATCGCCAAGGCGCCGCTGCTCCTGCTGGTTCACTCGTCGGTCAGGGCAACTTCAGTCGCGGAGCTGATCGCGCTGGCCAAGGCGCAGCCGGACGGGCTGACCTATGGCACGGCCGGGCACGGCTCGGCCAACCACATCGCGACCGCTCTGTTCGAGCTGATGGCAGGCGTCAGGCTGAAGCACGCGCCGTATCGCGGCGCCGGCCCGGCGCTGAACGACCTCATCGGCGGCCACATTCCGATGATGTTCGCGACGCTGCCCTCGGCGATCGGCCATGTGAATGGCGGCAGCCTCAAGGCGCTCGCCGTCACCACCGCCGAGCGGGCGCCCGCCTTGCCGCAGGTGCCGACGCTCGCGGAGGCCGGCGTGCCCGGCTACGAGGCCAGCGGCTGGTACGGCGTCTTCGTGCGCAAGGGCACGGCGCAGGCGATCATCGACAAGCTGCGCAGCGAGGTCGCGACCATCATCAACCTGCCGGAGGTGCGCCGGAACCTGGAGCTGGAAGGCGCCCAGCCGATCGGCAACACCCCGGCCGCGTTCGCCGCTTTCGTCAAGGCCGAGCGCGAGAAGTGGTCGAAGGTCGTCGCCGACGCCGACATCAAAATCGAGTGACGATCCGCTCTGCTGCGCAATTTCCCCTTCCATCAGGACGAGGCCGACCATGACCGACGCGACATCCCCTGCCCTGCGCCTGCTCGTCCTCGAAGGCGACGGCATCGGCCCCGAGATCGCGGCGGCGACATGCAAGGTGCTCGACGCGGCGAGCGAGCTTTTCGGGTTCCAGATCGCCTATCAACGGGCCGAGATCGGCTTTTCAGCGCTGAAGAACCAGGGCACGACCTTTCCCGAGACCGTATTGGAGGCGGCGAGACGGAGCGATGGTGTCATTCTCGGCCCGGTCTCGCATAACGATTACCCGCCGGCCGAGAAGGGCGGGCTGAACCCGTCCGGGCAGTTGCGCAAGCGGCTCGATCTCTACGCCAATATCCGCCCGGCGCGCTCGCGCGAGGGTTTCGCGCCACGCTGCGGCAGGCCGCTCGACCTCGTCATGGTGCGCGAGAACACCGAAGGCTTCTATTCCGACCGCTCGATGCATCTCGGCCCCGGCGAGATCATGCCGACGCCCGATCTCGCCATGTCGTTCCGCAAGGTGACGCGACAGGCCTCGCTGCGCATCGCCGAGAGCGCCTTCGCGCTGGCCCGCCAGCGCCGGCGCAAGGTCACGGCCGTGCACAAGGCCAATGTCCTGCGCATCTCCGACGGGCTCTTCCTGGAATGCGTGCGGGCCGTGGCCGAGCGTTATCCCGACGTCGAATACGAGGAGAAGATCATCGATGCGATGGCGGCGCTGCTGGTGCGCGACGCCAGCGTCTTCGACGTGATCGTCACCACAAACATGTTTGGCGACATCCTCTCCGACCAGGCATCGGAGATCTCCGGCAGCCTCGGCCTCGCCGCCTCGCTCAATGCCGGCGAGAACCATGCCGTGGCGCAAGCCCAGCATGGCTCGGCACCGGACATCGCCGGGCGCGACCTCGCCAACCCGGCCTCGCTGATCGGCTCGGCCGCTATGCTGCTCGCCTGGCTCGGCGAACGGCGGCAGGCCCCTGTCCTGCTCCAGGCCGCGCAGGCGATCGAGCAAGCGATCGACCTGACGATCAAGGCGCCCGAGCTGCGCACGCGCGATCTCGGCGGCCCACTCGGTACGCGCGCCTTCGCAAGCTGCGTTGCCGCCAATCTCGCCGAGGCGACGAAGGCTGCCTGATTCAGGCGCAACTGCCCGTCCCGCGGAGATTATGACGGCAGCGGGAACGCCGTCAGGGCTGGCGCATTGACAGGGTGTGCTCCCCCGGTCCGGGGCGCGGCTGGAGCCTTGCGATGTCGACTGCCGATCATTCCGTCACCTCGATCAAGCGCCTTGCCTGCGACCTCCAGCAATGGCCCTCCTCCCTGACCGCGAAGGCACTCGCGCGGACGGCGAAACGTGCAACAGCATCAGCCGAAGAACTCGCCCCCCACTTCAAACGAGTCCATGCCGCTGCCACCGAACTGCTGAGGCCTGGGACCAGGCCGGATACCGCCTATGCCGAATTGCGGCAGGCTGTGGCGATCCTCGACAGCGTCGTGACGGCTAGGCGAAAGGCAAAGACCAGGCTGCAATAGCCTGCCGTACAAACAAAAAAGCCCCCGGCAGAAGCCGGGAGCTCAAACTCCAAAAAGCTGAATCCCGGATCGGGATCAGATGTCCTGATCACCCTGCAGAGCGGCAACCGCCGCCGGGCCGAGGCCGTCCTTGTTGTAGATGTCGTCGCGGAACTGAACGCCGCCATCGGGCGTCGCCCAGGCGGTGATGTAGACCCAGTAGCACGGCACCGGATTGGCGATGCGGGCGTTGACGCGCTCGCCCGAGGCGATGGTCTCGTCGATCTTGGCGCGATCCCAGCCGGGCGTCTCCTTGAGCAGGAAGGCGATGTAGTCGCGCACATTCTGGACACGGATGCAGCCCGAGGAGACGAAGCGGTAATCGTCGCCGAAGATCCCCTTGGACGGCGTGTCGTGCATGTAGACGCCGTGCGGGCTGGGAATATTGATGCGCACGAAGCCGAGCGAGTTGAACTCACCGCCCGGATCCTGGCGGAAGGTGTAGCGGGTCGCCTCGTCAGAATTCCAGTTGACCCGCTCGGGCGCGATCTCGCCGCTCGGCCCGATGATGCGGATCTTGTTCTCGGTGAGATAGCCCGGCTCCTTGCGCATCTTCGGGATCAGATCCTTGCGGATGATCGAAGCGGGAACCGTCCAGGTCGGGTTGAAATTGACCTCGGGAATCTTCGTCTGCAGCAGCGGCGACTGGCGGTCGATCTTGCCGACGCCGGCAGCGTGGCGGGTCGCGACATGGCCGTTCTCGACCGTCTCGATCGCAGCCGCCGGGATGTTGGCCACGACATAGCGGTTGCCGAGATTGCCCGACCAGGTGCGCAGGCGCACGATATTGGTCTCGAGCTGGCGGATGCGCCGATCGACCGGCACGTTGAGGGCAGCCAGCGTCGCGCGGTTGATGCTGCCGGTGGTCGACAGGCCCATGCGCGACTGGAAGCGGCGCACGCCGCCCTCGACATAGGAATCATAGATGTTGCTGTCGCCAGCGGACGCATCGAGATCGCCGGTGATGATCAGCCGCTGGCGCAACGCCACGACACTCGCGCCACGCGAGCCGACCGAGAGCCGCTCGCTGACCTGCAGGCTCGGCCAGCCGCCGCGCGCGGCGAGTTCCCGATACGTCTCGACGGCCTGCTCGGTCGCGGCCAGAGCAGCCGGCGACAACATCGGCGTCGAGGAGCGCTGCACGGCATTGCGCGAACCGGCGTCATAGCTCTGGCGCCACTCGGCCTGCTGGGCGAAAGCCGGCAGGCTCGCGCCGGCGGCAGCAGTCGAGAGCAGGGCCAGAACCGTCTCGCGGCGGGTCAGGCGGATATTCGGCATCGATCGTTACCCCTTGGACTTCGCATATCATCGGAGCGGGATGCGACCCGCCCCTTCGGCCTGGCATAAGCCACGGCCGGTCGCTGGGGACGATCCCTTACCACAGTTAACAGCTCATGATGAGCGCGGCATTTTTGAGGCGGCGATGCGTCGCGCTCACGCGGGTTTGATCGCCGTAGCGAAAGGCAAATCACTGTGGCTGGAAAGAAACAGGCGCACGCGCCCCAGCCGGGTGGCCGGAGCGCGTTGCGGGACATCCTATCGAACGGGGCTGGGCGCCCCGCTTCTCAGAGCTTGTAGCGGATCTGGTCGGTCCAGAAGCGCTCGAGGCGCAGCAGGGCGTTGTTCATCCGCTCGAAATCGTCGGCCGCGATGCCGCCGATCTGCTCGACCGTGCGGACATGCTTGTCGTAGACGCCCTTGACGATGTTGTGGACCTCACGGCCCTTGTCGGTCAGGCTGATGCGCACCGAGCGGCGGTCGATCCGCGAGCGGGCATGGTGCAGGAAGCCGAGCTCGACCAGCTTCTTGACGTTGTAGGAGACGTTCGAGCCGAGATAGTAGCCGCGGGTGCGCAGCTCGCTGGCCGAGAGCTCGGCGTCGCCGATGTTGTAGAGGAGCAGCGCCTGCACGCTGTTGACGTCGTCGCGGTTGCGGCGCTCGAACTCGTCCTTGATCACGTCGAGCAGCCGGCGATGCAGCCGCTCGACCAAGGTGAGGGACTCAAGGTAAAGCGGCTTCACCTTGAGCTCAACACCTTCGGACGCAGCCGGCTCCACAGTCTTTACATTGCTCTTCATGGTAATATCCCGCCTGTTGATTACCGGCCAGGATTTGTCTCCCGGTCCGCTTCTGAGAGACACCATAGGCGGGGCGGATGAAAACGAGTTTAAATATCAGGATGAATCAGGGATTTACCCATTTGGGTGAATCCAAAATGAACCGCAAATCCCTTAAGCTAAAGCGATTCTTACCACAGCCCAGCGTATTCGACGCAGGAGCGCCGCCTCAGGATTCCTGGTTTTCGGCCGCCCAGGTGGCGAGGAAATAGGCCAGCATCAGCGCGACATAGGTGCCGATCAAAGCCGGCGAGAGCGTCAGCCAGCGCGGGAAGAAGAAGCCGAGCAACAACTGGCTGACGGCGGCGAGCAGCCAGAGCACGCCGCCCCAGGTCGCGGTCAGCCAGAGGCCGACGCCGGCGACGAGATCGAAGACGGCGAAATAGACGGTGATCGCCTGAAAGGTCAGCGGGCGCGTCTCGAAGGCGGGGCCGGGCTCGAAGACCAGCCCGAGGCCGAGGATCGTCGCCCAGTGCATCAGCCCCTTGCCGATCCAGACCACGGAGAGCAGACGCAGCAGCCAGACCAGGATCAGCCGCCAGCGTATGCCGCGCTTTTTCGCTTCGCCCGCCTGCGCCGGGCCGCGCAAAACCTCGCCATCGCGCAGCACCGCCATCTCAGCCGACCAACACCAGCTCGGTTTCACCGAGCGGGGCAAAGTAAGCTGCCACCGCAGCCGGATCGAGCTCTTCCAGCGTTTGCGGCCGCCAGGACGGTGTCTGATCCTTGTCGATCACCACGGCGCGCACGCCTTCATAGAAGTCATGCCCGCGCGCAACACGCGAGACGATCCGGAATTCGAGCTGCATCGCTTCTGCGAAGCCGAGCGCGGCGCCGCGGCGCATCTGCTCGAAGGCGATGGCGACGCTGGTCGGCGACTTCGCCCGGATCGTGGCGAGGGCCTTGGCGGCGAAGGCATCGCCGGCCGCCGCCTTGGCGTCGAGCCGGCCGAGCACGTCCGGCAGCGTCGCCGCGCCGAAGCAATGCGCGATCGTCGCCCGCTCCGGTGCGAGCTTGCCCGGCCCGGGATCGACAGCGAAGCGGGCGAGCGTGGCATCGACCGGCTCCGGGCCGGTCAGCGCCTCCGCAAGCTCGGCCATGCGCGCGGACAGTACCGCATGCGTCGCCAGCCCGAGCGCCAGCGCATCGGCCTGGCCGACGCGGTCGCCGGTCAGGGCCAGATAGGTGCCTGCATGATCGGGCAGGCGCGGCAGGGCGTAGGTCGCGCCGACATCGGGGAAGAAGCCGATACCCACCTCCGGCATGGCGAAGAGCCAACGCTCGCCGGCGACGCGATGGTTGCCGTGGAGCGAGACGCCGACTCCACCGCCCATGACGATGCCGTCGACCAAAGCGACATAGGGCTTGGGATAGCTCTTGATGCGGGCGTTGAGGATGTACTCTTCGCGCCAGAAGGCGAGCATCTCGTCGTATTGGCCGGCCTTGCCGAGATCGTGCAGGGAGCGGATGTCACCGCCGGCGCAGAAAGCCTTCTCGCCTGCTCCAGTGACGACGATGCGTGTGACAGCGGGATCGCGCTCCCAGGCGTCGAGCGCCTTGGCCAGCTCGCGCACCATGACGAGGTTGAGCGCATTCAGCGCCTTCGGCCGGTTGAGCAGGACGAAGCCGGCGCTGCCGCGGATTTCACAGATGATCTCGGGCTCGTCCGACATTGCGCTCTTTCGTCTCGTGCGGCTCGGCCGTGTTTGGGCGCTGGCCGGGTGGCTGTCAACGCAGAGCGCCGCACGATGCACCTGGGTAAAGCGCAATGAGTTGCTGATCGCCCGCTGCGACGATCGCACCTGTTTTGGCCGCGTTCCGATATGCTAGAGGATCGCCCGCGAGCAGACATCGCATTCACGGCGGAGGCGTCGATGGCATCCCGGGTTGTGCAACCCTTTCCCGCGCCGCAGGTTGCGGCGGACGTGAGCGACGCGCTCGGCCTTACCCGCCGCATGCGCCGCAACCGCAAGGCCGAGTGGTCGCGCCGGCTGGTGCGCGAGAACCGCCTGACCAGCGACGACCTGATCTGGCCGATCTTCCTGATCGACTCCGCCGAATCCGCCTCGCCGGTCGCCTGGATGCCGGGCGTCGACCGGCTCAACATCGACGAGGCCGTGCGTCAGGCCGAAGCCGCGGCCAAGCTCGGTGTCCCCGCGATCGCGCCCTTTCCTTTCGTCGACCGCGCCTTGCGCGACGAGACCGGCTCGGAAGCACTGAACAGCCGCAATTTGATGTGCCGCGCGGTGCGCGCGATCAAGGCGGCGGTGCCGGAGATCGGCATCATCTGCGACGCGGCGCTCGACCCCTACACCTCGCATGGCCATGACGGCGTGATGGACGGCGAGCGCATCCTGAACGATCCCAGCGTCGGCATCCTCGTCCGGCAGGCGCTGGCGCTGGCCGATGCCGGCGCCGATGTGATCGCGCCCTCGGACATGATGGACGGGCGTGTTGGCGCGATCCGGGCCGCGCTCGACGCGAGCGGCCATGAGGACGTGCAGATCATGGCCTACTCGGCCAAATACGCCTCGGCCTATTACGGCCCGTTCCGCGACGCGATCGGCACCAACGCGACGCTGATCGGCGACAAGCGCACCTACCAGATGGACCCGGCCAACAGCGACGAGGCGATCGCCGAGGTGGCGCTCGACCTCGAAGAGGGCGCCGACATGGTGATGGTCAAGCCCGGCCTGCCCTATCTCGACGTGATCGCGCGGGTGAAGGAGACCTTCTCGGTGCCGACCTTCGCCTATCAGGTCTCCGGCGAGTACGCGATGATCATGGCGGCAGCCAACAATGGCTGGCTCGACGGCGACAAGGCGATGTTGGAGAGCCTGCTCTCCTTCAAGCGCGCCGGCGCCGACGGCGTGCTGACCTATTTCGCGCCGAAGGTGGCGAAGATGCTGAAGGAGCGCGGCTGAGCTAGCCCGGCAGGCGATAGACGGAGACGTGCGAGCGCGACTCCGCCGTGAAGGGCGCTCCGTTCCAATCCGCATGCCGGCTTTCGAGTTCGAAGCCGGCGAGCTGCCCCATCAGGTCGAGTTCGGCCGGCCAGATATAGCGATGCGGCGAGCGGAACAGCTCGGCCTTCTGGCCCTCGCCGAAGTGGAAATGGTGCGAGACCACCTGCTGGTTCAGCACGTCGTAGGTGTCGAGGCCGATATAGCCCGCCTCTGACTGCCAGACGACCGCCTGCTGCCCGGGCGTGAGCTTGCGCAGCTCCGGCACCCAGAGTTCGATCACGAAACGGCCGCCGGGCAAGAGATGGCTGGCCGCATTGCGGAAGCAGGCCACCTGCCCTGCCTGCGTGAGGAGGTTCGAGATCGTGTTGTAGACGAGGTATACGAGCGAATAGGTGCCGGGAACGGTAGCCGTCGCCATGTCGCCGAGGACGACGGGGATCGTTGCCTCATCGACCTTGGTCCGCAGCTCGGCGATCATCGCGGGTGAATACTCGATGCCCGCTACCGGCACGTTCCGCTGGGCGAGCGGCACGGCGACGCGACCGGTCCCGATCGCGAATTCGAGTACCCTACCGCCCTTCGCCAGTTGCGCCAGTCGCTCGACCGCCGGCTCCAGCACCTCCGGCGCGAACATCCCGGTTCCCGGCGTGTCATAGGTCCTGGCTGCCTCAGCGCCCCAGATCTCGTCCTGCTGCATGCCGATACTCCACGGCTTACGAGAGTTGACCGGCGCTCCGCCGAGCTGATCGGATGTGCATCGCCCCGTCGATTTATCAAGCCTCGCGATTGCGCATGCCAGACGCGCTGCAACCAGTTCCAACCATCCGGCTCTCAGGCTAGCGTGCGCCGCGATGCGCGCCCTGCTCACGTCGATTCTGCTCTGCCTCGCGCTCGCCGGATGCGGGCGCTTCGACACCGATCAGATTCGCGCCTGCCGGCTGGCGATCCCGGCGCTGAACCCGACCGACACCGTCATCACCATCGAAGGCACCGGCAGCGGGCCGCGCGCCGACATCCTGCGCATCGTCTACCGGGCGCAGGCGCCGGGCGAGCAGCCCCGGCGGCGCACGATCGACTGCATCTTCGCCGGGGAAGGCACGACGCTGCAGCGCGGCGCGCTGGCGGGCCTAGCCTCCGATGGCGTGCCGATGACCGACGCCAGCTTCCTGCTGCTGCGGCGCTTCTATCTCGAATACAAGACCGAGCCGCCGGTCGATCCCGGCATGTCGCCCGGCGCCGACCTCATCACCATGCCGGCCGGCCTCGCTTACGGCTTGCAGCAAGGGCTCGCCGCCCTGCCCTCGGCCGCGATCTACGCGCTGCTCGCCAGCGCCTATGCGCTGATCTACGGGCTCAACGGCCGGATCATCCTGACCTTCGGCGAATTCTCGGCGCTGGGTGCGCTCGCCGCCGTGGTCGGCGTGGCGCTGACCCTGTCGCTCGCCGTCTCGACGCCGGTCTCGGGCCTGTTCATCGCCTTTGCCGTCGCGATCACCGTCGCAGCCTTCCACGGCTTCGCCATGGGCCGTTTCGTGCTGCGCCATCTCGACAAGCGCAATGGCCAGCAGGTGCTGATCGCGACGATCGGGCTCGCCATCGCGCTCTCCGAGTATTTGCGCCTCGCCCAGGGCCCCGAACTGCGCTGGCTGCCGCCGGTGTTCAACGAGCCGCTGCCGCTGGCGCGCGCCGAGCAGTTCATCGTCACCGCGACGCCGGTCTCGCTAGCCATGGCGGCGCTTGGCTTCAGCGCCGCGACCTGCCTCATCCTCTATCTTGCCCGCTCGGCCTATGGCCGGGCCTGGCGCGCCGTCGCCGACGACGCCAGGACCGCCTCGCTATTCGGGGTCGATCCCGGCGCGGTGCACGACCGGGCGCTGATCATCGCCTGTGCGATCTGCGGCGCGGCCGGCGTCATCGTCACGGTGATCTATGGCGGGATGGGCTTTTCCGGCGGCTTCACGCTCGGCCTGAAGGCGCTGGTCGCGGCCGTGCTCGGCGGCATCGGCTCTGTGCCCGGCGCCTGCCTGGGCGGGCTCGTCATCGCCGCCTTCGAAGTGCTGTGGTCGGCGACGATGCCGCTCGAACAGCGCGACATCGCGGTCTATAGCTTGCTCGCCGTGACGCTGATCCTGCGCCCCGGCGGCTTCTTCGGCGACGGCGCGCTGACGCCGCGCCAGGTCTGACAAACGATACGACGGGGTAACGGATGGGTAGCGGCTTCGCGATCAGCTTCGCCGATATCGAGGCGGCTGCGCAGACTATCGCAGGCCATGTGCTGAAGACGCCGCTGATGCCGGCGCCGCGCCTCTCGGCGCTGACCGGGGCCGAGATCTTCGTCAAGCACGAGAATATGCAGGCGACCGCCTCCTTCAAGGAGCGCGGCGCGGTCAACAAGCTGCTGAGTCTGAGCGAGGACGAGAGGCGCCGGGGCGTCATCGCCATGTCGGCCGGCAACCATGCTCAGGCAGTGGCCTATCACGCCCGGCGCTTCGGCATCCCGGCGACGATCGTCATGCCGGAGACGACGCCGCTGGTGAAGGTCGAGAACACCCGCGCCCATGGCGCCGAAGTCGTGCTGTTTGGCGAGACACTCTACGAATCCGCGCAGAAGGCGCGTGAGATCGCCGCGCAGAAGAGCCTGGTCTTCGTCCACCCTTATGACGATGCGGCGGTGATGGCCGGCCAGGGCACGGTCGCGCTCGAGATGCTGCGCGAGGCGCCCGATCTCGACATGCTGCTGATCCCGCTCGGCGGCGGCGGGCTGATGGCCGGCAATGCCGTGGCGGCCAAGGCGCTGAAGCCGTCGATCGAGATGATCGGCGTCGAGGCGGCGCTCTACCCCTCGTTTCACAACGCCGTGCATGGCGCGCAGATGCCGATCGGCGGGGCCACACTGGCCGAGGGCATCGCGGTCAAGACCGTCGGTACGCAGACCCTGCCGGTGGTGAAGGAGCTGGTCTCCGATATCGTCCTCGTCGGCGAGGACCTGATCGAGCGCGCCGTCAACGCTTATGCGACCTTGCAGCACACGCTTGCCGAAGGCGCGGGCGCCGCCGGCCTCGCCGCGATGCTGAAGGAGCCGGAGCGCTATCGCGGCCGCAAGGTCGGGCTCGTGCTCTGCGGCGGCAATATCGATGCCCGCCTGCTCGCGGCGATCATGGTGCGCGAACTCGAGCGCGAGCAGCGCATCGCCGCCTTCCGCCTCACCGCCAGCGACCGGCCGGGTCTGCTCGGCAAGGTGGCGAGCCTGTTCGGCACGCTCGGCGCCAACATTCTCGAGGTCAGCCATGGCCGGCTCTTCCTCGACGTTCCCGCAAAGGGCGTGATGCTCGACGTCACCATCGAGACCCGCGACGAGGCGCACACCGCCGTGATCGAGGAAGCACTGCGGCAGGAAGGCTTCGCGCCACGGCGAATCTATCCGCGCGGCCTTGCGGAACCGGCCGGCTGATCAAACATTATCGTCCGGTGGGCCACCATGGCCCCTGAGCAATGAGGAATTCAACGTCGATGTCGAACCCGTCCTATCGCCAGCCGCCGATCGTCGCGCTGGAGGACCGGCCGCTGCAGGATACGCGCGGTGTGCTCGGCTCGCGCCTGTTCGCCTGGATCGGCGACGTCGTCGTGCTGTTCATCCTGGGCAGCATGGTCTGGTTCCTGCTCGCCATCCTCGGCATCCTCACCTTCGGCCTGACCTGGCTGCTGATGGGCGGCGCGACGATCGCCGTCGCGCTCGGCTATGCCGCCATCACCATCGGCGGGCGCAAGCAGGCGACGCTCGGCATGCGCATGGCCGGCCTTCGGGTCGAGACCGCCTCTGGCGGCCGGCCCGATGCGCTGGCTGCCGCCGTGCACGCGCTGTTTTTCTACGTCGCGGCTGGAACGGTCGGCCTCTGGTTCCTCGATGTCGCCTGTGGGCTGGTGCGCGAGGACCGGCGCCTCGGCCATGACATCCTGACCGGGCTCGTGGTAGTGCGAGCCTGAGCCGTCACGGCGTCATGCTCGCCCTCGTGGCGAGCATCCACGTCTTGCATCCTGCGCTTCATGAAGGAAGACGTGGGTGGTCGGGACAAGCCCGACCAGGACGGCAAAAGGCGGTGAGCTCAAAAACGATAGCGCAGCAGCACGCCGATCCGCGCCAGCGGTGGGACCAGCGAGAAGAACTGCATCGCGAAGCGCGCCGGCCAGGACATCCTAGCGATCTGGACCGGGTCGTAACCGTTCGGGTCATACGCCGTCAGCTCGGTAACGAGTTCGAGCCCAGGCACCTGCCGCTCCAGCTCGGAGGGATCGCCGAGCGACCAGTGCAGCACCGCACCGGTCGCCTTGATCGAGGGCTGCAGTGCGATCAGCCTGAGGCCAAGTGGACTATAGGCGTCGAAGACGATCTCGCCGCTGCGGCAATGCTGCACCAGCCGCTCCAGCAGCAGCGGCACCTCCTCCTCGGGGAGATAAGGCAGAAGTCCCTCGGCCACGATCATCGCGGGGCGATCCCGCGGCAGCGCGTCCAGCCAGCCCGGTTCTGTCACCGATGAACTAATCAGGTGATAGCTGTCGCGCGCCGGATAGAGCTTGCGCCGGAGCGCTATCACCTCCGGGTAATCGACATCGTACCAGTCAATGCCCGTAGCAGGATCGATCCGGAAGATGCGGCTGTCGAGCCCGCAGCCAAGATGCAGCACGATCGCGTCGCGATTGCCGGCGAGGAAGGCACGCGTCCAGCCGTCGAGGGTATGGGCGCGCATGGCGAGGCCGATCATCAGGTCGCGATCGACTTTGAGCCTGGCGAAGTCATAGTCGATCCGAGCCGCGGCCTCGGCGGCGAAGCGATCCCTGAGCAGGGAATCGGGCAGCAGGCTCTCGCCGGCCTTGGCCCAGAGCGTGATCAGCAGGGTTTCCTTCTCGCGGGTCAACGCGACCATCTCGGTCTGCATTTGCTCCCCCTGTTTCCGGGGGCATCCCGGCCGTCGTTCGCGCGCAGACTAGCATCGGCGCGAGGGTTATCCCATGCGGTGCGCCCGCCGCAGGCTTGCCGCTTGTTGCCGCCGCGGCGACTGCTAAACTCAGGTCGAATTCGGCGGTTCCGGAGGCACCCCGACGTGACACGCCCCTTGCGGGATGCCCCGCAATTCTACCTGACCTCGCCGACGCCCTGTCCCTATCTGCCGGGCCGCGAGGAGCGCAAGGTGTTCACGCACCTCGTCGGCGCGCGCGCGCGCGACCTCAACGACGTGCTCTCGCAAGGCGGCTTCCGGCGCTCGCAAAGCATCGCCTACCGGCCGGCCTGCGAGACCTGCCGGGCCTGCATCTCGGTCAGGATCGTGGTCGCCGATTTCCGGCCCTCGCGCAGCTTCCGCAAGATCGCCTCGCGCAACAGCGACCTGATCGGCGAGGCGCTGCCGCCTCAGCCGCGCTCGGAGCACTACTCGCTGTTCCGCGGCTATCTCGACGATCGCCACCCGGAAGGCGGCATGGCGACGATGTCGGCGCTCGATTTCGCCATGATGATCGAGGACACCCATGTCGAGACCAGCCTGATCGAGTATCGCAGGCGCGGCCCCGACAGCGGCTTCACCGGCCGGGGCCAGGGCGACCTTTTCGCCTTCGCCCTGACCGACCGGCTGAGCGACGGGCTCTCAATGGTCTATTCGGTCTATGATCCCGCCCTCGAAGCCCGCTCGCTCGGCACCTTCATGGTGCTCGAGCATGTCGAGCGCGCCCGCAAGCTCGGCCTGCCCTATGTCTATCTCGGCTACTGGGTCGAGGGCTCGCCGAAGATGGCCTACAAGGCCCGCTTCCTGCCGCAGGAACGGCTGATGCCGCAGGGCTGGGAACGGGTGGGCTGACGCCTGTCGTGCGTCATTCTCGGGCGAAGCGAAACGCAGACCCGAGAATCTCTGGACGAGAAGGCGCTGACAGGAGCCCCCTCTGGCATGAGATGCTCGGGTCAAGCCCGAGCATGACGAGAATCGCAATTTAAATCGTTTAATGCGCGCGGCTGCGCTGCAAAATCCGCACTTGCCTGCTGAGCCCCCGCTGCGCAAGGTGCCTGCAAGGCCGCCGAAACGGCCGCACCGGAGGAACCATGACGGATACGCTGACCGAGCGCCTCGAACGCTGCTACACCGGCATCATCCACGATACGATGCGCGCCATGGGGCTGAAGGACTTCACCCTGCCGCCGGCGCTGCGCCCGCTGCTGCCCGGCGTGAAGCTCGCCGGCCCGGCCTTCACCGTCGAGGGCAAGACCGGCGAATTCGACGCGCACGAGACCCTGCTCGGCTGGACCGGCCTGCTCTCCGCCGCCAAGCCCGGCCATGTCTGGGTCTGCCAGCCGAATACCGAGGAGGTCGCGCTGATGGGCGAACTCTCGGCCGAGACGCTGAAGAACAAGGGCGTGCGCGGCTGCGTCATCGACGGGCTGTCGCGCGACACCGAATTCATGGTCGAGATGGGCTTCCAGGCCTATTTCAAAGCCTATACGCCGCGCGACATCGTCGGCGTCTGGCTGCCCAAGGCGGTCGACGAGCCGATCAAGATCGGCGAGGTCTGGATCCGGCCGGGCGACTACATCCTGGCCGACCGAGACGGCGTCGTCCGCATTCCGGCCGAGATCATCGAGGAGGTGCTGGAGAAGTCCGAGACCGCGATCTCGGCTGAGAACAAGGTCCGCACCGCGATCCTCGCCGGCACCGATCCCCAGCAGGCCTATCTGCAGTTCGGCAAGTTCTGATGTCCCAGCACGATCCCCGCATGATCCTGCTCGACCCGCGCGACAACGTCTTCGTCGCGCGCACCCGCCTGCCGGCGGGCGAGCCGATTGAGACCGGCACGGGCCCGGCGGTGATCGACCGCGACATCGCCCTCGCCCACAAGATCGCCCGGCGCGCCATCGCGCCCGGCGAGAAGATTCTGAAATACGGCGCACCGATCGGCGTGGCGACGGTCGCCATCGCCGCCGGCCACCACGTCCATGTCCAGAACATGAAGAGCGACTACACGACGACCTATCATCTCGAGGACGAGCGCAAGGCGGGAGTGGCGCAATGAGCGAGCTCAGGGGCTATCTGCGCAGCGACGGCCGCAAGGGCATCCGCAATGTCGTCGCCGTCGCCTATCTGGTCGAATGCGCCCATCATGTCGCGCGCGAGATCGCCCTGCCCTGGCGCGAGCACGAGGTCCACGCCATCGGCTTCCCGGGCTGCTATCCCAACCCTTACGCCGAGCGGATGATGGAGCAGCTCTGCACCCATCCCAATGTCGGAGCGGTGCTGCTGGTCTCGCTCGGCTGCGAGAGCTTCAACAAATACGCGCTGGAGCGGGTTGTGCGCGCCACCGGCCGGCCGGTGAAGACGATCGTGATCCAGGGCACCGGCGGCACCCGCGCCTCGATCAAGGAGGGCCGCGCCTGGGTCGAGGAACAGCGCATCGCGCTCGATGCAGCCGAGACCGTGCCGACGCAGGTCAGCGAGCTAGTGATCGGCACCGTCTGCGGCGGCTCCGACGGCACCTCCGGCATCACCGGCAACCCGGCGGCGGGCCGCGCCTTCGATCAGCTCATCGCCGAGGGCGCCGCCTGCATCTTCGAGGAGACCGGCGAGCTGATCGGCTGCGAGCACATCATGGCGGCGCGCGCGATCACCCCTGAGCTCGGCGTCGAGCTGGAGAAATCGGTCGCCAAGGCGGCGCGCTACTATGCGACGCTGGGATACGGCTCCTTCGCCGCCGGCAATGCCGAGGGTGGGCTCTCGACCATCGAGGAGAAATCGATGGGCGCCTATGCCAAGTCCGGCGCCTCCCCGATCTCGGGCTTGCTCAAGCCGGGCGACGTGCCGCCGCGGGGCGGGCTCTATCTGCTCGACGTGGTGCCGGATGGCGAGGTCCGCTTCGGCTTCCCCAATATCAACGACAATGCCGAGATCGCCGAACTGATCGCCTGCGGCGCGCATTGCGTGCTGTTCGTCACCGGGCGCGGCTCCGTGGTCGGCTCGGCGATCTCGCCGGTCGTCAAGATCTGCGCCAATCCGGAGACCTATCGCCGAATGAGCGACGACATGGATGTCGATGCCGGCCGTATCCTCGAAGGCCGGGCCGGCCTCGACGAGGTCGGAACCGAAATCCGCGATCTCGTCGTCTCGCTGGCGCAGGGCGGGCGGACGAAGTCGGAGGAGCTCGGCCATCAGGAGTTCATCCTGACCTATAAGAGCTTCGAGCCGCTCGGCCCGGCCTGCCTGCCGGCGGCCTGAAGCCAAGCATGCGAAACGCCGCATTCCGTGCGGGCATTGGCTACAACCGTCAGCAACCTCTCTAAGAAGGATATATATCCGAGAAATACACGCATAAGTTGCATAAACTACTGTAAAACATGAGAATTCTTCGTCCGGCTTAAGACTAAATCAAACGCCGCTGCGGCATGTTTCAGAAACCGGCTCAGGATGCCGCCGGAGCCCTGTGGAAGAATCCATGTTGCAGACCCTCACGCGCATGCCGGCGGAGAT
The DNA here is from genome assembly GCF_900112185.1 of Allobosea sp. CRIB-10. Classification (GTDB taxonomy): domain Bacteria; phylum Pseudomonadota; class Alphaproteobacteria; order Rhizobiales; family Beijerinckiaceae; genus Allobosea. Next base: position 90,113 of record NZ_FOKP01000013.1, read on the forward strand.
GTCGTCCGAATCGCGACGCAAGCTCCTTAACGCGGTGACCGACCTGTTCCTGCTCGATCGCGATCCGAGCGAGGAGTCGAAGGAGCATTACGGCGATATTGCGCTGCGCTCGCTGCCGCATCTCGGCGGCGACGATCGCCGGCAATACGCCGAGTCCGTCGCCGAGACGCAAACGCTGCCGCGACAGGTTGCGGTCTCGCTGGCGAACGACGCCGACGCCGGGGTCGCGCGGCTCGTGCTCAAGCTCTCCCCTGTCCTGACCGACACGGATCTCGCCGCCATCGCAATCAGCCAGACGCAGGCCCATCTCGCCGCGATCGCCGAACGTGCGCGCCTGTCGGAGGGCGTCACCGACATCCTGGTCGAGCGCGGCGACAGCACGGTGCTCAGAACCGTCTCCGGAAACGAAGGGGCCCAGTTCTCCGACCATGGCTTCGATCGGCTGCTGCAGCGCGGCGGTGACGATGCCGCGGTGGGCGAGGCGCTGTCGCGCCGCTCGGACCTGTCGCCGCAGCGAGCCGAGCGCGTGCTGCGCATCGTCGAGCAACTGTCCGGTCCGGGCGCCAAAGTCGGCTCGCACCCGGGCGCGGTAATGGCCCGGCAGGCGCGGCAGCAGCGCCGCGAGGTCCGGCTGCTGATCGCCGATCTGCAGGCCGGCACGCGCAGCCTCGGCGAAGTCGTCGACATGCTGGCGGAAGAGGACCGCGCCTTCCACCTCGCCCAGGTGATCGCGATCAGCGCCGACATCACCAACGAGCAGGCCCTGCGCGTCCTGATGCAGCGCGACGTCAGCGGTATCGCCGTAGTCGCCCGTACGCTCGGGCTCGGCAAGGACAGCTTCAACGCCATCCTGCTGCTGCGCGGGCGCCGGCTCTACTTCAAGGCCAAGGATATCGAGGACGACCTCAAGGCCTATGAGGAGCTCGACACGGCCACCGCCGAGCGGACGATGCGCTTCCTGCGCCTCAAGACAAAGTTGGGCTGAGGGTTGGCTTCTCGCCACAAAAGCGCGACAATCCCGCCCTCACTTGCTAAGCCATGAGCATGATCCTGGCCGGCGGCACCACGCGCATGAAGCTTCTCCTCTCTGGCGCGGCCCTGGCCGTGCTGCTGGCGACCGGCGCTCCGGCCCGGGCGCAGGCCTTCCTGCCGCTCTCCGGCTTCGGCATTCTGCCTTCCTTCGCCTGGTCGCAGCCGACCGTGTCGCCCGGCGGCGTCAAATGGGAAGGTTCCTATGCCCGCATCTCCAGCGGCTTCCAGGTGACCAGCTCGAAGCATTTCGGGACATCGGCCGGCCCGGTGATCGGGCTGGAAGGCGGCAAGATGTGGCGCGACGGCGACTTCGTCTACGGCATCGCCGGAGTGCTCGACTTCGCGCCGAGCTTCGGCGGCTACAACAATCCAGGCTTCAACCAGGCGAGCTATACCCGCGACATCGCGGGCGCATTCCAACTCAAGGCCGGCGTGTTCGCGACGCCCGACGTGCTGCTCTATACGAGCGTCGGCATGTCCGCCGCCAACGAGACCTTCCGTTATGGCGCGACGGCTTTCTCGACGCCGTTCTCACGCTCCGACATCGCCGTCAGGCCGGAGGCGCGCGCCGGGGTGCAATGGGCAGTGACCGACAAGGTGACGCTCGGGCTCGAGGTTGGCGTGGTCGGCCCGGCGATCCGTTGACGATGCGATTCAAGACGCTGACGGATTGATTCAGGCTGCCGGCGTAAGCCTTTGAAACAGCGTCATTGTAGGGCGGAGCGAAGCGCAGGCGCGAGAATCTCCTGACGAGAAGACGCCGATCGGAGACTCCTCCGGCCCGAGATGCTCGGGTCAAGCCCGAGCATGACGTCCTGCCCTCACCCCCCGAACTTATTGTTCTTCGGGAAGCCCTTGGGCGGCAGGCGGCCGGCCTCGGCGCGGTGGCCGAGCCATTCCAGCAATTCGGCCTGCGCCACCGTCCAGGTCCGGCCAGACGTGTCGAGCCAGGTCAAACCGTCCTCCAGCTTGAAGACCTTGGCGTCCGAGAGCCCGCCATCCTTGTAGCGCTGCAGCCTGACACCCTTGCCGCGGCTCATCTCCGCGACCTCGGAGATCGGGAAGCAGAGCAGCTTGCGGTTCTGGCCGATGATCGCGACATGATCGCCCTCGGCCGGCACCGCCAGCATCGCCTCGACCGGCGCCTCGACGTTCAGCACCTGCTTGCCCTTGCGGGTATTGGCAACGACGTCGTCGGTCGGCACGACGAAGCCGCGCCCTTCCGTCGTCGCGACCAGCAGCTTCAGGCCGGCGTTGTACGGGAAGGCGGCGACGATGTCGGCGCTCTCCTCCAGCTCGATCATCAGGCGGATCGGATCGCCGAAGCCGCGCCCGCCGGGCAGCTTCGAGGCCTCCAGCGTAAAGACCTTGCCGTTGGTCGCCATCACCAGGATCTTGGCGGTGGTCTCGCTGAAGAAGGCTGTGCGCAGGCCGTCATCGCCCTTGAAGGACAGCGTCGAGAGGTCCTGGACATGGCCCTTCAGCGCCCGAATCCAGCCCTTCTTCGAGATCACCACCGTCACCGGCTCGCGCTCGACCATGGCCTGGGTCAGGTCGATATCGGCAGTGTCGGGCATGTCGGCGAAGGTCGTGCGGCGCTTGCCGATCGCCGTCTCCGGACCGAACAGCTTCTTCACCTCGCGGATGTCCCACGAGATCGTCTTCCACTGCTGCGCCTCCGAGGCGAGCAGCCCCTCGATCTGGCCCTTCTCCTGGGTCAGCTCGTCGAACTCGGTCTTGAGCTGCATCTCCTCCAGCTTGCGCAAGGCGCGCAGGCGGGTGTCGAGAATGGCGTTGGCCTGGACCTCGGTGAGCTCGAAGGCCTTCATCAGCTCGATCTTGGGCTCGTCCTCCTCGCGGATGATTTTGATCACCCGGTCGAGGTCGAGATAGACGATTAGCAGGCCGGCGAGGATTTCGAGGCGCTTCTCGATCTGGCCGAGGCGGAAGCGCGAGCGGCGCTGCAGGACCTCGCGGCGATGGTCGAGCCAGGCGCGCAGGGCTTCGGCAAGACCGAGCACGCGCGGCACCAGTCCGCCGGTCAGCACGTTCATGTTCATCGGAATGCGCGATTCGAGCTCCGAGAGCTTGAACAGCGATTCCATCATCAGGTTGGCGTCGACATTGCGGGCGCGCGGCTCGATGACGATGCGGATGTCCTCTGCGGATTCGTCGCGCAGGTCTGCCACCAGCGGCAGTTTCCGCTCATTCAGCAGCTCGGCGATCTTCTCGATCAGCCGGCCTTTCGAGACCATGTAGGGGATCTCGGTGACGACGGCGAACCAGGTGCCCCGGCCCTGGTCCTCGACATGCCAGCGCGCCCGGGTACGGAAGGCGCCGCGACCGGTGCGATAGGTCTCGACCATCGAGGAGCGCGACTCCACAATGATGCCGCCGGTCGGGAAATCGGGTCCCGGCACGAAGGTCATCAGCTGCTCGGAGGTCGTGTCGGGGTGCTGGATCAGGTAGAGCGCCGCGTCGCAGAGCTCGGCAGCGTTGTGCGGCGGGATCGAGGTCGCCATGCCGACCGCGATGCCCTGCGAGCCGTTGGCGAGCAGGTTCGGGAAGGCGGCCGGGAGCACCATCGGCTCCTCGTCCTCACCGTTGTAGGTCTCGCGGAAATCGACCGCGTCCTCCTCGATCCCGTCGAGCAGGAGGCGCGCGACCTCGGTCATGCGCGCTTCGGTGTAACGGTAGGCGGCGGCGTTATCGCCGTCGATATTGCCGAAATTGCCCTGGCCGTCGACGAGCGGGTAGCGCTGGGCGAAATCCTGCGCGAGGCGCACCAGCGCATCATAGACCGACTGGTCGCCATGCGGGTGGAACTTACCGATGACGTCGCCGACGATGCGGGCGCATTTCTTGTGGACCTGGCCGGGGTCGAGCCGGAGCAGGCGCATGGCGTGCAGGATGCGGCGATGGACCGGCTTCAACCCGTCGCGCGCATCCGGCAAAGCGCGGTGCATGATCGTCGACAGCGCATAGGCGAGGTAGCGCTCCTCGAGCGCGCTCTTCAGATCGACGCGTTCGGCTTCCTCCTCCGGAGGCGGCTCGACGGGTTTGCCCATGCTTCTACTGACCTTCGAGTTTACGGCGCGCCGTCATTCCGGGGCAGTGCGAAGCGCTGAGCCCGGAACCCATGAACACCGCCCCTCTCCGTCATGGTCGGGCTTGTCCCGACCATCCACGTCTTCGCCCGGCGAACCGGGCGTGGTGTTCAAGACGTGGATGCTCGCCACAAGGGCGAGCATGACGGGCTGGAGCCGCCTCGTGGTCATGGGTTCCGGGCTCGCCGCTGCGCAGCGCCCCGGATTGACGCGCGAATCACCTGTTGCACAATGCCGGTGGAAAGGCAGCAACGCAAAACGTCGCCGCCCGAAAACCAGCGGAAATCAGTGGATTCTCGCCGCCAGTTCCAGCAGGCGCGCCCGCTCGGGCGGCTCCTGCAGGCCACGAGGTTCATAGAGGTCGCGGCGCAGGAAGAAACCGGTCAATGCGAAGCCGGCGGCGATCTCGGCCGGGGCCGGCCGGCGCGCGCCCTGCCCTTCGCTCAGGAAGGCCGGCAGGCCGAGGAGCCGATCGAGATAGGGCTCGGCGGCCTTGCGGCTCACCGCCTTGCCGGATTTCGGCGAGACATGGGTGAGATCCTCGCGCAGGCCGGTGACGGCGCAACGTTCGAGCGCAAGCCCGTAGCCGAGTTCGGAGAGCATGGCGAGCTCGAAGCGCACCATCAGCGCCGGCGCGATCGCGATCTCGTCGAGATGGGCCAGCAGGACCGACAGACCTTCATAGAGGCCGGGATGCGGGTCGCGCTCCGGCAGCAGACGCAGAAGCCCGGCGACATTGGCGAGCCCATAGAGCGCCACCGGCTGTGCCATCAATCGCGCCGCATGCGAGGTCAGGAGTTCGACCTTGTATTCGCCGAGATGCTCGTCGAGCCGCGCCCGCCAATTCAGCGAGACGAGGTTGCCGGGCTGCAGCACCGGCTGCTGCTTGCTGGAGCGCCCGCCACGGACGAGGCCGAGATGGCGGCCATGGTCGCGCGTCATCACCTCCAGGATCACGGCGCTCTCGCCATGGCGCCTGACGCCGATGATCGTGCCCTCGTCGCTCCATTCCATGCGGGGAGAGTTAGAGCGCGGCGCCGAACGCCGTCAATCGCGCGTCATTCTCGGGCGAAGCGCAGCGCAGACCCGAGAATCTCATGACGAGAAGGCGCTGTAAGGGGCCTCCTCCGGCCTGAGATGGTCGGGTCAAGCCCGACCATGACGCCCTTTGGCTACGCCACGTACTGCGCGATCCCTCCCCCGAACGACCAGTCCTCGCGCTTGACCTCGACCAGGTTGATGAAGATGTCGTCGGGCTTCAGGCCCGGCTCCTTCTGCAGGTTCTCGGCGATGGCGGCATAGAGCGCCTTCTTCTGGCTGACGCCGCGGGTGTTGGCGACATTAAGCTGGATGATCACCAGCGCGTCGCTGCGGTTGAAGCCGAAATAATTGTTGTCGAAGATGAATTCTTCCGCCTCGTGCTGGTGCACCACGGCGAAGAGATCGTTCTCCGGCACCTCGAAGGTCGTGCGAAGAGCGCGATACACACCATCGACGATGGCGGCGGGGTGCGAGGCCGGACGGCCGCGGCGCATCGAAATCCGGATCAGAGGCATGACAGGCTCCATATGGCAGGGGCGGCCTTCGCCGCCGACGCCTTGAAACTAGGCTTGAAATTACGATCTGAAAATCGTATTTTTGGTGATATCAATAATCGCGAATTCAGATTTATCATGAGCAACACACTCGACCTCGACGGCGTCGCCGCCTTCCTGCGCGCAGCGGAGTTCAGCAGCTTCACCCGCGCCGCCGAGGCGCTCGGCACGGCGCAATCACTGGTGTCGACGCGCATCAAGAAGCTGGAGGAGGCGCTCGGCCAGTTGTTGCTGCAGCGGCATCCGCGCCTCGTTAGGCTGACTGCCGAAGGCGAGCGCTTTCTGCCGGCGGCGCGCGAATTGATGGCGGCGCATGAGCGAGCGCTGACCTCGTTCCGGCAGGTCCAGGAGCGCATCACGATCGGCATCAGCGAGCAGGCGGTCGGGGCCGACGCCCCTGCCCTGCTGGCGCGGCTCGCCCGGCACGACCCCTCACTGGTGATCGGCCTGCGCATCGAACCCTCGGCCGCGCTCGACACGGCCTTCGAGCGCGGCGAGCTCGATGTCGCGGTGATCCGCCGGCTGGGCTCCGGCCGCACCGGCGAGGTGCTGCGGCGCGACGCCTTCGGCTGGTTCGGCGCGCCGTCGCTGACGAAACCCGACGGGCCGGTGCCGCTGGTCAGCCTGATGCCGGAATGCCGCCTGCGCCGCCACGCCATGGAGGCGCTGGACAGCGCCGGCCTGCCCTGGCGCGAGGCCTTCATCGGCGGCGGCATGGCGGCGGTGCTGGCCGCCGTCGAAGGCGGTCTCGGCGTCTCGCCACTGGCCGCCCGGATCGCGCCGCGCGGGGCGGTCGATCTCGGCCCGGACTGGGGGCTGCCGACGCTCGACACCTTCGACGTCGTGCTGCGCAGCAATGTCGCGACGCCGCGCGCGAATGCTTTTGTCAGGGAGCTCGCGGCGGCGTTCCGGGCGGGGTGACTGGGGCCGTCATTCTCGGGCGGAGCGAAGCGCAGACCCGAGAATCTCCGGACGAGAAGGCGCCGATAGGAGCTACCTCCGGCCTGAGATGCTCGGGTCAAGCCCGAGCATGACGCCCTTCTCTACGCCACCACTCTCTCGACCCGGCTGATCACCCGCTTCTCGCGCAATTCGCTGATGATCGCGCTGAGGTGTTTCAGGTCCCAGACCGTCAGGTCGATGGTGACGTCGGTGAAGTCCGGCGTCGGGCGGACCATCGAGACGGCGTCGATATTGCCGTCATGCTCGGCGATGGTGGTGGTGATCTGGGCGAGCGAACCGGGCTCGTTGATCGAGTTGAGCTGGATGCGCGCCGGGAAGCGCTGCGGGCGCTTGTCGTCGAGATCCCAGCGCACGTCGAGCCAGCGCTCCGGCTCATTGTCGAAGGCGGCGAGCGAGGGCGACTGGATCGGATAGATCGTCACCGCCTCGCCCGGCGTCAGGATGCCGACGATACGATCGCCCGGCACGGCGCCGCCGCCCGGCGCGAAGCGCACCGGCAGGTCGCCGCCAAGGCCGCGGATGGGGATCGCGTCGGAGCCCGGCGTCTCGTTCGGCAGCTTGAATTTGAGGTTCTCGCCCTGGCGCAGCTCGAACCAACCCTTTCCGGGCGGCGGCGCCTTGGCATCGCCGGTGACGCCGCGCTTCTCCGGTTCGAGATCGGGATAGACCGCCCGCACGACATCGCCGGAGAACATCTCGCCGCGCCCGACGGCCGCGAGCACGTCATCGACCGCGGTGCGGGCGAGCCGCTTCAGCGCGGCCTTGAGCTTGTCGTCGGTGAAGGGCCGCTCGGCCCGCATGAAGGCGCGCTCGAGGATCTGGCGGCCGAGGCCGGCATATTGCCGGCGCACGGCGACGCGCGTGGCGCGGCGGATGGCGGCGCGCGCCTTGCCGGTCACCACCAGCGATTCCCAGGCGGCCGGCGGGGCCTGGCCCTCGGCGCGGGTGATCTCGACCTCGTCGCCGTTCTGGAGTTCGGTCAGCAGCGGCGCGATCCGGCCATTGATCTTGGCGCCGACGGCGGTGTTGCCGACATCGGTATGGACGGCATAGGCGAAGTCGATCGGCGTCGCCCCGCGCGGCAGGGCGATCAGCCGGCCCTTGGGCGTGAAGCAGAAGACCTGATCGTGGAACAGCTCAAGCTTGGTGTGCTCGAGGAACTCCTCGGGATTGTCGCCCTCGGCCAGGAGATCGACGGTGCGGCGCAGCCATTGATAGGCGCGGCTCTCATCGGCGGCGGCGACGACGCCGGCGGTGCGGCCATCCTTGTAGCGGGCATGGGCGGCGATGCCGAACTCGGCGACGCGGTCCATGCCGTCGGTGCGGATCTGCAATTCGACGCGCTGGCGGCCGGGACCGACCACGGTCGTGTGCAGCGAGCGGTAATCATTCTGCTTCGGCGTCGAGATGTAGTCCTTGTAGCGGCCGGGGACCATCGGCCAGGTCATGTGGACGATGCCGAGCACGCGGTAGCAGTCCTCCGGCTTGTCGACGATGACGCGGAAGCCGAAAATGTCCGAAAGCTGCTCGAAGGAGACGGATTTGCGCTCCATCTTCTTCCAGATCGAATAGGGCCGCTTGCGCCGGCCATAGACCTGCGCCTCGATGCCGCGCTCGGCCAGCTTGGTCTTGAGATCGCTCTCAATCTCGCCGATGACCTTGCCCTCGCGCTGGGTCACCTCCTCCAGCCGCTTGGTGATGGTCTCGTGCGCCTGCGGCTTGATGTGGCGGAAGGCGAGTTCTTCCAGCTCCTCGCGCAGTTCCTGCATGCCCATGCGGCCGGCGAGCGGCGCATAGATCTCGATCGTCTCCTCGGCGATGCGCAGGCGTTTCTCGGGCGGCACATAGTGCAGCGTGCGCATGTTGTGCAGCCGGTCGGCGAGCTTGACCAGCAGCACGCGGATGTCGTCGACGATGGCGAGCAGGAGCTTGCGAAAGTTCTCGCCTTGCGCCGCCTTCTTCGAGACGAGGTCGAGCTTCTTGATTTTGGTGAGGCCGTCGACGAGGCGGCGGATATCGGGCCCGAACAGGGTCTCGATCTCCTCCAACGTCGCCTCGGTGTCCTCGACAGTGTCGTGCAGGACGGCGGCGACGATGGTGGCGTCGTCGAGCTTGAGCTCGGTCAGGATCGCCGCGACTTCGAGCGGATGGGCGAAGAAGGGATCGCCCGAGGCGCGCTTCTGCGTGCCATGGGCACGCATGGCGTAGACATAGGCGCGGTTGAGCAGCTCCTCGTCGGTGTTCGGGTTATAGCGCTTGACCCGGTCGACAAGCTCATATTGCCGCATCATGCCCATGCGGGCGCAACTCCACCGCTCAGTTCAGCTGGATTCATTTCAATATCGACGATGGCGCCAGTCCCCGGCAAGGCGAATTCGCACAGGACGGGCATGAAAAAAGCCCGGCAGGGCCGGGCTTTAGCAGATATCGTCAACGCTTTCCGACAGCTCAATCCTCGTCGTCGGCGCTCTCGGTCGGCGGAACGAGGCCGTCGAGGCCGCGCAGCAGATCGTCTTCGCTCATCCGGTCGAACTGGATCTCGGAATCGGGTGTCGCCGCGCTCGGCTGGCTGCTGGTCAGCAGCGGCACCGTATCGGCTTCCGGCTCGTCGACCTCGACATGCTTCTGCAGCGAGTGGATCAGGTCTTCCTTGAGATCCTCGGGGGTGAGCTTCTCGTCGGCGATCTCGCGCAGGGCGACGACCGGGTTCTTGTCGTTGTCGCGCGGGACGAGGATCGAGGAGCCCGAAGCGATCATGCGGGCGCGATGGCTCGCGAGCAGAACCAGCTCGAAGCGGTTCTCGACCTTGTCGATGCAATCCTCAACGGTGACGCGAGCCATTCGCGGCTCCTTCTGATCTTGCGCGATGCGATGGAAAGGTTGAACGGCGCTCATACAGGCTGAGCGCTTGAGATGCAAGGTTTTGAACCGGCTCGCCGAAGGCGCCCGGCGATCACGGCGACGCCACCGCCTTCAACCATTGCCTGACAGCCTGGACATCGGCACTGGCCATGTTCTCCTCGGTCGCGACCAGATGGTAGCGGTGCCCCTCAATAACCGGGCCGAACGGGTGGACGAGGACGCCGCGCGCCAGCTCGTCCTCGACCATGAGCAGGCTGACGATGACGGCGCCCTGCCCGGCCACCGCCGCCTGGATCGCGTGGCTTTCGTCGGTGATTCGCAGGCCCGCATCGATATTCAGGCCCGGCACCTGCGCCAAGGCCTGCCAGCGCCGCCAGTCCGGCTGCAGGTCCCGGCGCCGCCATTCCGAATGGATCAACGTCGCCGCGGTGAGATCGGAAGAGTCGCGCAGGCCGAGCGCAGGGCTGCAGACGACGCCGAAGCGGTCCTGGCACAGCACTTCGGAGGCCAGACCTGCGAACGGCCCTGCCCCGTAGCGCACGGCGATGTCGGCGGCGCCGCCGGCCAGATCGACGGCGTCGTCCGAAGCGTGCAGCCGCAACGCGAATTGCGGCCATTGCGCCTGGAACGAGCTCAGTGCCGGAATCAGGCGCCGGGCGGTGAAGAGCGTCGTCGCGCTGACCGTCACCGCGCTCCGCGCGGGCGCTGCCGACAGCGCGGCGATGGCCCGCGCGAAACTGTCCAGACCGTCCCTGAGCACGGGATAGAGCTGCGCGCCGGCCGGCGTCAGCGCGACGCGCCGGACATGCCGCTCGAACAGCGGCAGGCCGAGCGTCGCCTCCAGCAGCCGCATCTGGTGGCTGATCGCGGTCGGCGTCACCGCCAGTTCGTCAGCCGCCTTCTGGAAGCTCAAATGACGCGCCGCAGCCTCGAAGGCGCGCAGCGCGGCCAGCGGCGGAAGTTTCCGGGGATTTGTCACAGATGAAACAATCTCATCTATCAGCTGAGGAATTCGCCTTTGTAGCACAGATGGATAGCGACCTATCTGAAGGAAAGCGAGAGCTTCACATGAGCTGCTCGGCTTTATGGAGATCGTTATGCAGTCCCTCAACATCCTCCAGATCGATGCCAGCGCCCGCCCCGGCATCTCCGGGGTCGACCCACGCGGGTCGCACACCCGCCGCCTGACCCGCCGCTTCGTCGAGCGCTGGCAGGCTGCGCGTCCGCAGGACAGCGTGACCTATCGCGATGTCGGCCAGCAGCCGCCCTCACCCGTCAGCAGCGACTGGATCGCCGCAGCGTTCACCCGGCCCGAGCGCCGCGACGAGGCAGCGCGGGCGCAGCTCGCCGAGAGCGACATGCTGGTGCAGGAGTTGCTGCGGGCCGACCTGATCGTGATCGGGGCGCCCATGTACAATTTCGGCCTGCCCGCCCAGCTCAAGGCCTGGGTCGACAATGTCGTGCGCGTCGGCGTGACCTTCGGCTTCGACCGCAGCCGCCAGGGCGAGCCTTATTGGCCGATGCTGCCGGCGGGCAAGCGCCTCTTCATCCTCTCATCGCGCGGCGACTACGGCTACGACCCTGGCGGGCGCCTGGGAGACATCAACCTGGTCGAGCGCGGATTGAGCGTGCCGATGAGCTATCTAGGCCTGACGCAAACCCATTCGATCGCCATCGAGTATGACGAGTTCGGCGATGAGCGCCTGCGGGCGTCGATCTCGGCGGCCGAGGCCGCGGTCGATGCGTTGGTCGCGGAGCTGGCGCGGAATGCTGCCGAGGTCGTGGAGCGCGAGCCTGTGATGGCCTGACCGAACCGCAGCGACGATCCGGTGAAGCAGCCAAGCCGACCGGGTCGTGGCGCTGCCCTCAGAGCCCGCGCATGCGGGCAACGAGCTCCTCGACCAGCGGCTCGCGCGGCTCGACTTGCCCCGGCATCCTGCCGGCCATGGCCGGCAGCTCCTCCGGCCGCTGCTCCGCAAAGCGCATGCGCATCGTCGTCGCCACCGCCTCGCCGAAGGCGATCGCCTCGCGATTGCCGATCGAGGAGAGGAAGGAGATGGTGCTGGCCGAGGCGTCGGCGATCGCGGCGCGGATGATCTGCTGGTCGCGCTCGTTGCCGAGGCGCATGGCGAAGACGGTCGAGCACTGCGACAGGATGGTCGGGTCGAGCTCGCCTGGGCGCTGCGTCACGATGCCGAGATAGGCGCCGTATTTGCGTCCTTCCTTGGCGATGCGAGCGATGGCCTGGCGCGTCGGCGTGAAGCCAAGCGCCTGGTCCTGCGGGACATAGCGATGCGCCTCCTCGCAGAGCAGCAGGACCTCGTAACCGCCGCGACTCGCCATGGCGAGGTCGAAAGAGAGCCGCGCCAGGCTGGACGCAACGGCGTTGACGACCTCGGAAGGCAGCCCGGCGAGCTGGAACACGGTGATCGGCCGGCCGCGATGCGGCACCCGGAAGACCTGGCTCACCACCGGCGCGATCGTCTCCATGCTGTTGGCATGGGCGAAGAGGAAGCCGTAGCGCGGGTCGGCGTGCAGTGTTTCCAGCCGTACCCTCAGCGCTCGCAGGGTCGTGCGCGGATAGCGCAGCTCGTGCAGGCCGATCAGTTCGTCGATCGCGGCAAAAAGATCGGCGAGGCGATAGGGCGCGGCGAACTCGGCCGTTCCACTGCTTTCGCCCGGCCGGCGGGCGGCGCCGAGATCCAGTGGCCGCTTCAGTACGCTGCTGCCGAGATCGCGCGCCATATCCTGGGGCGAGACATTGCGGTAGCGGGCGCGCGCGGTTGCGATGGCCTCTCGCAGAATCTCGGCTTCGTCTTCCAGGGGCGGGCGGCCGCGGAAGACAATGTCGGCGAATTCCTCGAAGCGAAACAGCCAGAACGGCAGGTCGAGCGTGTTCGCATCGATCCGTACCGAATTGTCGGGGAAGGCGTGAGCATACTCGTTGTGGGGATCGAGGATCAGCACGCGCAGGTTCGGTTTGACCGCGACCGCCTTGCGCAGGATCAGTGCGACCGCACTCGACTTGCCGACGCCGGTGGTGCCGAGCACGGCGAAATGACGCGAGAGCAGGCGCTCGATGTCGACGCTCGCCGAAACACCCGCATCTTGCGTCAGGCTGCCGAGGACGACGCCCTTGCGCTGGCCGAGATCGTGGATGTGCTCCAGGTCGCGCGAGCGGATGCGGTGCGCCAACGCCCCGATCGGCGGATAGCTGGTGATGCCGCTGTCGAAGCGCGCGGTCCCGCTCTCGCCGTCGACGACTTCGCCGAGCAGCTCGACTTCGACCGCGACAGTATTGGCTGCGGCCTCGTTCCAGATCGGCTCCAGCGCACGCATCTCGTAGACCAGCCCGACGATGCGGCTCCTGCCGAGATTGATCGAGAGGAGGCGGCCGATGGCGCAGCCGTCCAGCGCTCCCCTCGCCACGCTCGCCGCGATGGTGGCGCGCGAGCCCGAGCAGGCGATCACGCGGCCGAGCGCACGGTCGGTCGGCTGGCTTGGATCACGCCGGTCGGACGTGATCTCGCTCTCGAACTGGCGATGGTTCGCGGGAAGCTGCATGACAGGTCTGAAAACGCCTCAGAGAGATGTGCGAGGCTAGTTTCCAGGACTTAACAACAGTCACGCCGCAAATTGCGTGCATATTCCCATGAAGCACGCATTGCGTGTGTCGATTGATCAACAACGCTGACGGGGTCGATCACATCGCTTGCCTTGAACCCGTGTCGGTCGCGGCGTAGACGGCGAAGGACGAGGGGGGCGACGATGACCAAGAACCGCTTGCGCCTGGGTGTGAACATCGACCATGTCGCGACCGTGCGGAATGCGCGCGGCGGCGCCCTGCCCGATCCGGTACGCGCCGCGCATCTCGCGGTAGCCGCCGGCGCCGATGGCATCACCGCCCATCTGCGCGAGGATAGGCGCCATATCCGCGACGCCGACATGCAAAGGCTCGCGAGCGAACTCTCCAAGCCGCTGAATTTCGAGATGGCCGCGACAGCGGAGATGATCGGCCTCGCCGAGAGATTCAGGCCGCATGCCGCCTGCCTGGTACCGGAGAAGCGCGAGGAGCGCACCACCGAGGGCGGGCTCGATGTGGTCGGGCAGGCCCAGGCGCTGGCTGCCCCGATCGCCCGGCTGCGGGACGCCGGCTGCCGCGTCTCGCTGTTCATCGAGGCGGATGAGGCCCCGATCGCGATGGCGGCCAAGCTCGGCGCGCCGGTCGTCGAACTCCATACCGGCACCTGGTGCCATGCCGTCGCCGATGGCCATGCCGACAAGGCGGAAGCCGAGTTCCAGCGGCTCGCCAGCGGCGCGGCCTTCGGCGCCTCGCTCGGCCTCGAGGTCCATGCCGGGCACGGGCTGGATTACGACACGGCGCGCAAGCTCGCCGGCGTTCCAGCCTTTGTCGAGTTCAACATCGGCCATTTCCTGATCGGCGAAGCGATCTTCGTCGGGCTGGAGACCGCGATCGCCGTGATGCGGCGGGCGATGGACGAAGGCCGTGCCGCCAGCTAAATCGGCGGGATGATCCTCGGCATCGGCTCTGATCTCTGCGACATCCGCCGCATCGAAAACTCGCTCGCCCGCTTCGGCGATCGCTTCACGCAGCGCGTCTTCACGGCCGGCGAGCAGGCGAAATCCGACCGCCGCGCCACCCGTGCGGCCTCCTATGCCCGCCGCTTCGCCGCCAAGGAGGCCTGCTCTAAGGCGCTCGGCACCGGCATCCGCTCCGGCGTGTTCTGGCGTGACATGGAGGTGGTGAACCTGCCGAGCGGGCGGCCGACCATGCGGCTGACCGGCGGCGCTGCGGCGCGTCTCGCCGAAATGGTGCCGCCCGGCCATGAGGCGGTCGTGCATGTCTCGCTGACCGACGATCCGCCTCTGGCGCAAGCCTTCGTGGTGATCGAGGCCAGGCCCGTTCAGGCCTGACCTCGGATTGCGTATCGTGCGGCCGGGGCCGACCTCAGCCGGTGACCTGGTCCTGCGATTCACCGCTCAGCCAGCGATAGATCACGCCGCCAAGAACGCCGCCGATGATCGGCGCCAGCCAGAACAGCCAGAGTTGCTGCAGCGCCCAGCCGCCGACGAACAGCGCCGGGCCGGTCGAGCGCGCCGGGTTCACCGAGGTGTTGGTGACCGGGATGCTGACCAGGTGGATCAAGGCGAGCCCGAGGCCGATGGCGAGCGGAGCGAAGCCGGCTGGCGCCTTGCCATGGGTCGCGCCCATGATGATGAACAGGAACATCATGGTCATCACCACCTCGGTCAGGAAGGCCGAGGCCAAGCCGTATTTGCCGGGCGAATGTTCGCCATAGCCGTTGGAGGCGAAGCCCTTGGCGAGATCGAAGCCGGGCGCACCGACCGCGATGAAATAGAGCACCGTGGCAGCGAGGATGGCGCCGACGACCTGCGCGACGATGTAGGGAACGACCTGACTGGTCGGGAAGCGTCCACCGGCGGCAAGGCCGATCGTGACGGCCGGATTGAGGTGACAGCCGGAGATGTGGCCGATCGAGTAGGCCATGGTGACGACGGTCAAACCGAATGCGAGAGAAACGCCAAGCAACCCGATGCCGACCTGCGGGAAGCCCGCCGCGATCACGGCGCTGCCGCAGCCGGCGAAGGTCAGCCAGAAGGTCCCGATCACCTCTGCGACATAATTTCTCGTGCTCATGTCGATTCCCCCATTGGTTGCGATCACAGGACTGTGATCCCAGGGCGACCCAGCGTCAATCTGGCGCAGACGCAGAGGCCAGCCGCGCCGATGAAGGCCGGCCGTCAGGCCAACGCAGGTTCCGGTAGGCAGCGCTTTACCGGTCTCCGCGCGGCGTGGCCGGGCCGGCCTGCAGCGGCGCTCGCAGGGTCGCCTTGCGCTGCGGACAGCACCCGGGGCTTTTCGGCGCCGGCCGATGGGAGTATCGGCACGACGTGCCTACGGCCCGTGCAAGGGCCGCCCATCCTTCCCATATTGCCTTGCCATGCCGCAGCTGCGTTGTCCGACGCCCGATAGTCGGCTAGACCGCGCACTTGAAACGCAGCCAGCAGGAGCCACGCGTGGCGAACGACGCCGAGATCAAGAGCAAGACCAAGGACGAAGGCGGCATCCTCGAGACGATCAAGGTCGTCGTCCAGGCACTGCTCATCGCCCTGGTGATCCGCACCCTGCTGTTCCAGCCCTTCAACATACCCTCGGGCTCGCTGATCCCGACGCTGCTGATCGGCGACTATCTGTTCGTGTCGAAATACACCTACGGGTATTCGAAGCACTCGATGCCGTTCAGCCCGCCGCTGTTCCAGGGCCGGATCTGGGCCGCCGAGCCCAAGCGCGGCGACATCGCCGTGTTCAAGCTGCCGAGCGATAATTCGACCGACTACATCAAGCGCGTCATCGGCCTGCCGGGCGACCGCATCCAGATGATCGACGGCGTGCTGCACATCAACAACCAGCCGGTGAAGCGCGAGCGGATCGCCGATTTCGTCACCACCGACGCCTGGGGCCGTGCCGCGAACGCGATCCAGTATCGCGAGACCCTGCCGAACGGCGTCAGCCACCAGATCATCGAGCGCGAGGGCGACACCGGCACCTTCGACAACACCCCGGTGTTCGCGGTGCCGGCCGGCCATTTCTTCATGATGGGCGACAATCGCGACAACTCGCTCGATTCGCGCGACCGCAGCGTCGGCTACGTGCCGTTCGAGAATTTCGTCGGCCGCGCCGAGATCATCTTCTTCTCGATCGACGAGGGAGCGTCGGCCTGGCGCATCTGGGAATGGCCCTGGACGGTGCGCTGGAACCGCATGTTCTCGACGATCAAGTGAGCAAGGCCAGCGATAGCGGCCGCAAGCTGCCCGAGCTCTCGCGGCTCGAGGACAGGCTCGGCCACCGCTTCCGTGACCGGGCCCTGCTGGAGACGGCGCTTACCCATATGAGCGCCGATCCGCGCCGGATCGCGAGCTATCAGCGGCTCGAATTTTTGGGCGACCGCGTGCTCGGCCTCTCGGTCGCCGACATGCTGTTCACCACCTATCCGCAGGCCGAGGAAGGCGACATGTCGCGCCGCCTCGCCGACCTCGTGCGCAAGGAGACCTGCGCGGCGGTCGCGAGCGCCTGGGATGTCGGGCCGCATCTGCGGCTCGGCGAGGGCGAAATCCTCTCGGGCGCGCGCAAGAACAAGGCGATCCTGGCCGATGCCTGCGAGGCGATCATCGGCGCCGTCTTCATCGATGGCGGCTATGGCGCGGCGCGCAAGCTGGTCGAGGCCGGCTTCGGCGAGCGGCTGCTGACGCCGGTAACGCCCTTGCGCGACGCCAAGACGGCGCTGCAGGAATGGGCGCAAGGCCAGGGCCATCCGACGCCGACCTATGCCGAGCGCGGCCGCTCGGGCCCCGACCATGCGCCGATCTTCCGCATCGCGGTGCGAATCGGCTCTTTGGCCGAGGCCGAGGCCGAAGGACGCTCGAAGCGGCTGGCCGAGCAGGCGGCGGCCGAAGCCTTCCTGCGCCGGCAGGGATTGTGGAACGAAGGGGCGGAGGCTGACCATGGCTGAAGGCGACCAGCAGACCCGCTGCGGCTTCGTCGCGCTGATCGGCGCGCCCAATGCCGGCAAGTCGACGCTGCTCAACCAGCTCGTCGGCGCCAAGATTTCGATCGTTTCGCGCAAGGTGCAGACGACGCGCACCCAGGTGCGCGGCATCGCCCTCTCCGGTCAGACGCAGATCATCTTCGTCGACACGCCCGGCATCTTCGCGCCCAAGCGCCGTCTCGACCGCGCCATGGTGACGAGCGCCTGGGGCGGGGCGACCGATGCCGATTTGATCGGCGTGCTGATCGATGTCGGCCGCTTCGACCACGAGGAGAACACCGCGCTGCTGGAGAAGCTCGCCGTGCTGAAGCAGCCGAAGTTTTTGATCCTCAACAAGATCGACACGATCCCGAAGGAGAAGCTGCTCGCCATCACCGCGGCGGTGAATGAGAGCGCCACGTTCGAGACGACCTTCATGGTCGCGGCGCTGACCGGCTATGGCGTCAAGGACATCCTGAGCTGGCTGGAGACTCGGCTGAAGCCCGGCCCCTGGCTTTACCCGGAGGACCAGATCTCGGACGCGCCGCTGCGCTTCCTCGCCGCCGAGATCACCCGCGAGAAGATCTTCGAGCGCCTGCACGACGAACTGCCCTATCGCTCGACCGTCGAGACCGAGAGCTGGCAGCAGCGCCCGGACGGCTCGGTCCGGATCGAGCAGACGATCTATGTCGAGCGCGAAGGCCAGCGGAAGATCGTGCTCGGCGAAGGCGGCCAGACGATCAAGGCGATCGGCCAGAAGGCGCGTGTCGAGATCGCCGAGGCGGCCGAAGCGAAGGTGCATCTCTTCCTGTTCGTCAAGGTTCGGGAGAACTGGAGCGACGATCCGGAACGATATCGCGAGATGGGGCTGGAGTTTCCGAAAAGCTGAATAGTGCGGCTTTCGCACGCGCAAATGGCAAAATTCGCTCGCAACCTTGCGCGGTACGCCGCATTCACCACATAAACGCCGAAGGGCTGCTCGATTTGGAGCGCCAGCCTGACATTATTCAACCTTGATCCGTGCCGATTCTTATTGATCGACCGTATTTGAGCCAGGAGCCATTACATGGCAGGTGAGCCGCGCATCGCGCTCTTCATCGACGGTGCCAATCTCTATGCGACATCGAAGCAGCTCGGCTTCGATATGGACTACCGACGTTTGCTCAAGGAGTTCCAGGGTCGCGGCAATCTGATCCGGGCCTTCTACTTCACGACACTGGTGGAAAGCGAAGAGTACACCTCGATCAGGCCGCTGGTCGACTGGCTCGACTATAACGGCTACCGGGTCATTACCAAGGCCGCCAAGGAGTTCACCGACGCGACCGGCCGCCGCCGCGTCAAGGGCAATATGGATATCGAGCTGGCCATCGAAATGCTCGAGCTCGCCCCTCATCTCGACCACATCTACCTGTTCTCCGGCGATGGCGACTTCCGCCCGCTGGTCGAGGCGGTGCAGCGCAAGGGTGTCAAGGTCTCGGTGGTCTCTACCATCAACACCAATCCGCCCATGGTCGCCGACGATCTGCGCCGGCAATGCGACGAGTTCGTCGAGCTCGCCAGCCTGATGCAGAAGGTCGGGCGCGACCCGGCCGAGCGAGCCGCCCGGGCACCCGGCCAAGCCAATCCGGGGCTGGAGCGCCGCTATGGCATCCGCCAGGGCGACGAGACGCCGGAAGGCTGAACCTGCCCCACCCTCTCGCGTTGTCGATCGAAGAGCAGTGGCGTCGAGCCGCGGGCACTTGACCGCGACCGCGGCTCGCGCAAGCTCTGTTTCCGCAACGACACCCGGAGGGCACGCCTTGGAACGCCGCAGCTTTCTTACCGGCCTCGCCGCCGGCTCCGCCTTCGTGATCGCCCGCCCGGCGCTGGTCCTGGCACAGGCGGCACCAGCGCCGGCTCCAGCCGCCGCGCCATCGGTCTTCACGCTGCCGAAGCTCTCCTATGGATACGAGGCGTTGGAGCCGACCATCGACGCGCAGACCATGCGCATCCACCACTCGCTGCACCATCAGGCCTATGTGAACGGCGCCAACGCCGCCGCCGGCCAGTGGGAGGCGCTGAAGACCACGCCGATCGAGACGGTGCTGGCCGATCTCAGCGCCGCGCCCGACACTGTCCGCACCGCGGTGCGCAACAATGTCGGCGGTCACTGGAACCACAGCTTCTTCTGGGAGCTGATGACGCCCGGCGGCGCACAACAGCCCGGCACGGAGCTGAAGAGCGCGATCGATAGCGCCTTCGGCTCGGTCGACGAATTGACGAAGCGGGTCAATCAGGCCGGCGCCACGCGCTTCGGCTCGGGCTGGGCCTGGCTGGTCGTCGGCAAGGACAAGAAGCTCGCGATCATCTCGACGGCGAACCAGGACACGCCGCTCGAGCTCGGCGCCAAGGCGGTGCTCGGCGTCGATGTCTGGGAGCACGCCTACTATCTGAAATACCAGAACCGCCGGCCGGAATACCTCACCGCCTGGTGGAAGACAGTGAACTGGGACAAGTCGAACGAGAATTTCAAGAAGGCTATGGCATAGCGAGGGAACTTCCCTCGGCTTCTCCCGTTACGGTTGCAATGGGGAAGCCTGGGGTGGCGAATGTCGCATGATGCCAGCGAGATCGCACGCGCCTGCTACCAGGCCTATGTCGACAACGATCGAACCGCGATCGAAGCGCTCATCGCCGAAGACTTCCACTTCACCAGCCCGCTCGACAACCGCCTCGATCGCACAGCCTATTTCGAGCGTTGCTGGCCCAACTGCGAGCGCATCCGAGCCTGCGGGTTCAAGCGCCTCGTAGCGATCGGCGAAACGGTGTTCATCACCTATGAGGGCGAGGCGGTCGACGGCAAGGGATTCTGCAATACCGAAATCCTGACGATCCGGGACGACAAGATCGTCGAGGTCGAGGTGTATTTCGGCTGGTCGCTTCCCCATCCGGCGCCGGAGGGAGAATTCATCGAGGCAAATGGGCTCACCGGCTAGAGCATTCTCGAGCGAAGTGGAGACCGGTTCGCGTGAAGAAAATGCGATAAAACAAGGATCTAGAGCAATTTCGCGATTCGAAGAATTGCGAAATTGCTCTAGCCGGAGCCTCAGCGCCTACCCGCCCGTCTTCAGGATGCGGGCCTTGTCGCGGTTCCAGTCGCGGGTCTTCTCGGTCTCGCGCTTGTCGTGCAGCTTCTTGCCCTTGCCGAGGCCGAGCTCGACCTTCGCCCGGCCCTTGTCGTTGAAATAGACCTTGAGCGGGATGACGGTGTAGCCCTCGCGCTGGATCGCGCCCATCAGCTTGTTGATCTGGCGGCGATGCAACAGCAGCTTCCGCGGCCGGCGGACATCGTGGTTGAAGCGATTGGCTTCGAGATATTCCGGGATATGGGCGTTGAACAGGAAGAGCTCGTTGCCCATCGGGCCGGCATAGCTCTCGCCGATCGTCGCCTTGCCGCCGCGCAGCGACTTGATCTCGGTACCCTGCAACGCAATGCCGGCTTCCAAGGTCTCGGTGATGGCATAGCTGTAGCGCGCCTTGCGGTTGTCGGCCGCAAGCTTGTAGCGCTCTGGATCTGGCTTGCTCATCGAAACACTCCGGTAGTCGGCATGGCCGACTACCTCACTTAAGCATTCAGCAGGCCGGCGTGAACCATGGCGCTGCGAATGACTTCGCCCGTCGCCGGCGTCACCGGCAGCAAAGGCAGGCGGACCTCTTCCTCGATCCGGCCGAGGCGCTTCAACCCATGCTTGGCGCCGGCAAGGCCCGGCTCCTTGAAGATGGCGTCGTGCAGCGGCACCAGCCGGTCCTGGATCTTCAGGGCGCCGGCGTAGTCGCCCTTGAGGGCGCAGGCCATCAGGTCGGCGCAGAGCTTGGGCGCGACATTGGCGACGACCGAGATGCAGCCATGGCCGCCGGCGGCCATATAGGCCAGCGCCGTCATGTCCTCGCCCGAGAGCTGAATGAAGTCGGGGCCGAGCACATGGCGCTGCTGCGAGACACGGGCGAGATTGGCGGTCGCGTCCTTCACCCCGGCGATGTTCTTCAGCTCATAGAGCCGGGCCATCGTCTCGACCGACATGTCGACCACCGAGCGCGGCGGGATGTTGTAGATGATGATCGGGATGCCGATCGCGTCGTTCACCGCCTTGAAGTGCTGGTACATGCCTTCCTGGGTCGGCTTGTTGTAATAGGGCGTGACCACGAGCACGGCGTGCGCACCGGCCTTCTCGGCGTGCTTTGCCAGCGAGATCGCCTCGGTGGTGTTGTTCGAGCCGGCGCCGGCGATGACCGGCACCCTGCCCTTGGCCTGGTCGATGACGATCTCGGTGACGCGGCCATGCTCGTCATGGCTGAGCGTCGGGCTCTCGCCGGTGGTACCGACCGGAACCAGCGCGGTCGAGCCGCTTTCGATCTGCCAGTCCACCAGCGCGCGCAACGTCGCCTCGTCGATCTTTCCGCCCTTGAAGGGCGTCACCAGCGCGGGCATAGAACCGGTGAGTGGCGCATGCTTGGTCATGGACGGTCCTGAAAACGACAAAGTTCGGCGTGAAACGGTTTCCCGCCAAAAAAACAGGCGACAGACATAGCCTTTCAGCTGCAGTCCGCAAAGCCGGCAACCCATCAAAAATCGTGGCGGCATGGTTAGGACTTCCTAAAGCTCCCTGCGGGAGCATGGACTATCGCTACGATCCGGCTTGCTTGGGGGGACCCCTTGATGGCGCTATCGCCGGGCCGACGGTTCTTCGGAGCTGGCCTGACGCTTATCCTTGTTGCTGTTGGACCCTGCTCGGCGGGCCCTGACGGCTCGCATCCGTTGCAGCTCGAGCGCCTGGCGCGCGTCGATACGAGCGACGATACCGGACCAGCGAGTGTCGATGTCGGCGTGACCGCCTCGCTCGCGCCGCAGACCGGGCCAGCTGCACCGCGCGTTCCACCGGCCGAGATCGCTCGGCCGGAAGAGCGTATCGATCTCGCCCCCCTCAAGAAGGCAGTCGCGGCCTACCGCGCCGGCAAGCTGGAGGAAGGCGACGCCATCGCTCGCGGCATCGACGACAAGGCGGTGCGCGGCATGCTCGAATGGGTGGCGCTGCGCAGTCTCGCCAATGTCGTCAGCTTCGAGCGCATCGCCGACTTCCTCGACGCCTTCCCGAACTATCCCGGCACGACGCCGTTCCGCCGGCGGGCCGAAGCGGCGCTGATCAACGACCGGCGCTCGCCCGAAATCGTCCGCGCCTTCTTCCATGGCCGCGAGCCGATCAGCCCGGCCGGGCGCGTCGCACTCGCCCGCGCGCTGGCGGCCGAAGGCAAGCAGGACGAAGCGCAGGCTCTCGCCCGCCGGACCTGGCTCAAGGACCATCTCGGCACCGGGCTCGAGAAGATCGTGCTCGACAATTTCGGCGACAAGCTCACCACCGCCGACCATCGCCTGCGCACCGAGCGCTATCTCTTCGCCGGCAAGAGCGAGGAAGCGCTGCGCAATGCCGCGCGCGTCTCGCAGGACTATGTCGCGCTCGCCAAGGTCCGCCTCGCCAGCGCCAAGGCCAAGGGGCCGATCGCGCAAAAGCAGATCGACGCCGTGCCGGCGGCCATGAAGAAGGACATCTCCTTCGCCTTCCTGCAGGCGCAGCAGGCCCGCCGCTCCGGCAAGCCGGCCGATGCTGCCAAGGCGATCGCCGAGGTGCCACGCGACCCCGCCGTGCTCGGCGACGGCGACGGCTGGTGGGAGGAGCGCCGGCTGATCGCGCGCAAGCTGCTCGACGAGGGCGACGCCAGGGGTGCCTATGCGGTCGCCGCCGGCCATGGCGCCGAGGACACGGCCGAGCGCATCGACGCCGAATGGCATGCCGGCTGGATCGCCCTGCGCTTCGAGAAGGATGCCGAGCGGGCTGCGAAACATTTCGCCGAGGCCGCCAAGATCGCGGAGACGCCGATCTCGGTGGCGCGCACCACCTATTGGCAGGGCCGCGCCGCCGACGCACTCGGCAAGACCGAGGAGGCGAAGACCTTCTACAGCCGCGCCGCCGAGCACCCGGTCGCCTATTACGGCCAGCTCGCCCGCGCCCGGCTCGGCCTCAGCGACCTGCCGGTGCGGCGCACCATGGCGGCGCCGCTGGCGCATCTGCCCGGTTTCAAGGCGGCCAAGCTGCTCTATGCGATCGAGGCGCCCGACCTCGCCGGGCAATTGCTGATCGATCTGTCGCAGCGCCTGCACGATACCGCAGCGCTCGAAGCGATCGCCGACATCGCCCGCCAGCGCGCCGACGCCAGGACCCTGCTCACCATCGGCAAGATCGCGCTGCAGCGCGGCTTCCCGCTCGACGAGGCCGCCTTTCCGACCTTCGGCGTGCCGGAGTTCCCCTCGGTGGGAGACCCGATGGAGCGCGCCATCGTCCACGCCATTGCCCGCCAGGAAAGCGCTTTCGATCCCGGCGCGGTCTCGCATGCGGGGGCGCTCGGCCTGATGCAGATGATGCCAGCGACGGCCCGCGAGACGGCGCGGCGGGCGCAATTGCCGTTCGAACTCGACAAGCTGACCAAGGACCCGCTCTATTCGGCCAAGATGGGCGCGGCCCATCTCAACGACCTGCTCGGCGACTGGCGCGGCTCCTATATCCTGACCTTCGCCGCCTATAATGCCGGCTCGGGCAATGTGAAGAAGTGGATCACCGCCTATGGCGACCCGCGCTTGCCCGAGGTCGATGCGGTCGACTGGGTCGAGCGCATCTCCTTCACTGAGACGCGCAACTATGTGCAGCGGGTGATGGAGAATCTGCAGGTCTATCGCCAGCGCCTCAACCAGCGCACCGCCTACATGATCGACTACGATTTGAAGCGCGGCGGCAAGCGCGACTGAGCGCCCTTCTCCTTCTGAAGCCCCTCTCCTCCCCGGCCCGCCGCAATAATCGCGACGCGAACCTATCCCATGCCTGGCAGCACACCGTCGCAATGATTGTTCCTGCCAATTGCAATATTTGAAACTTTCAAGTATCCGCCCTTCCAAACGCACGAGGGAGGAGTTCAGATGCTGCCGGATATCGCCGCGCATGCGCCGACTTTGCAGGCTTGGCGCCGCGACCTTCACGCCCATCCCGAAACCGCCTTCGAGGAAGTCAGGACCTCGGCCTTCGTGGCTGAGACGCTGGCCTCGTTCGGCGTCGCCGTGCATCGCGGCCTCGGCGGCACCGGCCTCGTCGGTGTGATCGAAGGCGCCGCACCCGGCCCGACCATTGGGCTGCGCGCCGACATGGACGCCCTGCCGATGGACGAGGAGACCGGGGCCGACTACCGCTCGACCGCGCCCGGCCGCTTCCATGGCTGCGGCCATGACGGCCACACGGTGATGCTGCTCGGCGCCGCCCGGCATCTCGCCGCCAACCCGCCCAAGCGCGGCAAGGTCCATCTGATCTTCCAGCCGGCCGAGGAGGTCGGGCTCGGCGCCAAGCGCATGATCGAAGACGGGCTGTTCGAGCGTTTCCCCTGCTCGGAGGTCTATGCGCTCCACACCATCCCGCTCTATGCCGAAGGCACCGCCGCGGTCCGCCCGGGCCCGACGCTCGCCGGCATCACCGCCTTCGAGGTCAGGATCGACGGTGTCGGCGGCCATGGCGCCGCGCCGCACACTACGATCGACCCGCTGCAGGTCGCGGCCCGGCTCGCGACCGAGATCTCCTCGATCGTCGGCCGGCATGTCGATCCGCTCGCACCGGCGGTGATCAGCCTCGGGCGGCTCACGGCCGGCACCGCGCCCAACATCATCCCGGCCTCGGCCGAACTCAGCGGCACGATCCGCACTTACGACCCGGCGGTCGAGGCGCTGATCCTCAAGAAACTCGACGCGATCTGCCAGGGCTTTGCGCTGATGTCGGGCTGCACGATCGTTTGCAGCCAGAAGGCGAGCTGCCTGCCCTGCGTCAACGATCCGCGTGCCGCGGCCGCCGCAGCGGCTACCGCCGGCGAGGTGCTCGGCGCCAGCCATGTCCACACCGACATGAAGCCCCTGCCCTTCTCCGACGATTTCGCGCTAATGCTCGACCAGCGGCCGGGCGCCTACATCTTCCTCGGCCAGCCCGGGGCGATGTGCCACCACCCGACCTTCGATTTCGACGACCGTCTGCTGCCGGTCGGCGCCAGCATCCTCGCCCGCATCGCCACACGCCAGACCATGGAAGGGGCGAACGCATGACCGCTGCCGCAATCGATTCCGCCCAGCCGCGCTCGGCCTCGATGGTCCGGCGCGCCGTCATCTCCTCGGTGATCGGCAACGGGCTCGAATGGTACGACTTCCTGGTCTACGGCTTCTTCTCGACGATCATCGCGCAGGTCTTCTTCCCCAGCTCGGACCCGCTGGTCTCGGCGCTGCTGACGGCGGCGACCTTCGCGATCTCCTTCCTGGTGCGGCCGGTCGGCGGCGTGCTGCTCTCGACCTATGCCGACCGCTTCGGCCGCAAGCCGATCCTGACGGTGATGATCCTGATCATGGGATTCTCGACCGTGCTGATCGGGCTGACGCCGAGCTATCAGACGATCGGCGTCTTGGCGCCGATCCTGATCATCGTCGCGCGCATCCTGCAGGGCATCTCGGTCGGCGCCGAATTCGCCAGCGCGACCGCGATGCTGGTCGAATATGCGCCGCCGCGAAAGAAGATGCTCTATGGCAGCTTCCAGATGTGCTCGCAGGCGCTGGCGCTCGCGCTCGCGGCCTTCTCCGGCTACGCGCTCTCGACGCTGATGACGCCCGAATCGCTGCAGGACTGGGGCTGGCGCATTCCCTTCCTGCTGGGATCGCTGATCACGCCGCTCGGCTTTTATATCCGCCGCTTCGTCGATGAATCGCCGGAATACGAGAAGGATAGCGGCCCCAAGGTCAAGCAGACCCCGTTCCGGACGGTTCTGGCCGAGCATCGCAACGCCCTGCTGCGCAGCTGCGGCATCATGATCCCCGGCACCGCCTCGAACTATGTCTGGTTCATCTTCCTGCCGGGCTATGTGGTACGGCAACTGAAGCTGCCATTCACCAGCGCGATGCTGAGCTCGCTGATCGGCGGCATTCTGCTCTTCATCTTCGTGCCGATCATGGGCCAGCTCGCCGATCGCTGGAGCCCGCGCCGCGTCTGGCTCTGCGGCGTCCTCGCCTTCGCCTTGCTCTCCTATCCGCTGCTCTCCTATGTCGTGGCGGTACCGAGCTTCGAGCGGCTGCTGATCGTGCAGGCGATCTGCGCTTTGCCGATCGCGGCGATCTGGGCGCCGACGCCGGGGCTGCTCGCCGGGATGTTCCCGACCACCGTCCGCTCGACCGGCATGTCGATCGCCTACAACATGGTGGTGCTGCTGTTCGGCGGGCTCGCGCCCTTCACCCTGACCTGGCTGGTGGCCAAGACCGGCTCGGACCTGATGCCGTCCTACTACCTGCTCGCCTGCACGGGCCTGGCGCTGCTCGCGCTGTGGCAGGCCGATCGCGGCGAGGCCCGGCGTTGAGCTGGAGCTGCGAAGTCGGGTAGGACGATCCTCACCACGAGAAGGAGGCTCGACCTGCCCGAAGCGTTCCTGACCTTCCGAATCGATCAGGTCAATCAGACCGCGATGGCGCGCGCCTCGCGGGTCTATAAGGAGAAGCTCGGTCTGAACATCCGCGAACTGCGCGTGATCAGGACGATCGGCGACCGGCCCGGCCTGTCGTCCAAGACGCTGTCCGAGGCGAGCTTCATCGAGCAGACACTGGTCTCCAAGCATCTGCGCAAGCTCATCGCCGAGGGCTATATCCGTCGCGACCTCGAAAGTGACGATGCGCGGCGGGTGGCGCTGCGCCTGACGGCGACGGGCGAGGCCGTCAGGCGCGAGGCCGACCGGCTCGGCGAAGTGATGGAGCGCGACTTCCTCTCCGCGCTGACGTCGGAGGAACTGGAAGTCTTCAACCGCTGCATCACCAAGCTGAAGAGCTGGGGAGCGTCGTAGCTTCCGTCATGACATTCTAAGCCCTCATCCGAGGAGCCGCGCAGCGGCGTCTCGAAGGATGCTCCAGGAGGTTCCAGAGACATCTGGAGCATCCTTCGAGACGCGATCTGCGATCGCTCCTGAGGATGAGGGCTGAGGGAAACCCGCCTTCCGCCTACCGCATCGCCATGGTTAGGTGCAAAGGGCCTGCCCTAGCCTCCGAGTCCTCCATGAATTCCGATACCGGTTTCCGCCCCCTCTTCATCAGCGCCCGCGACGGGCTGAAGCTGCATGTCCGTGAATACGGGCCGCAGGCGGCCGCGGTGCTACCGATCATCTGCCTCGCCGGCCTGGCGCGCACCTCTGCCGATTTCCACGAGCTCGCGCTCGCCCTAGCCGAGGACGGGCCGCGGCGGGTGCTGGCGCTCGACTATCGCGGCCGCGGCCGTTCCGACTACGCCAAGGACTGGCACGACTACGATATCCGCGTCGAGCTCGACGATCTCATGCAAGTGCTCGCGGCTACCGGCGTCGAGGAAGCCGTGTTCGTCGGCACCTCACGCGGCGGGCTCCTGACCATGGCGCTGGCGGCGGCACGCCCCGGAGCGATCCGCGGCGCCGTCCTCAATGATGTCGGCCCGGTGATCGATGCGCGCGGCCTGCTGCGCATCCGCGGCTATGTCGGAAAGCTGCCGACCCCGCGCAGCTTCGCCGAGGGCGCCGAGATCCTGAAACGACTCTCGGACCAGCAATTCCCGCTCTTCGGCGGGGCCGAATGGGAGATGATGGCGCGCCGGACCTGGACCGAGCGCAACGGCGCGCTGGTGCCGGACTATGATCCGCGCCTGCTGAAGACGCTGGAGGAGCTCGATCTCGAAGCCCCGCTGCCCGAGCTCTGGCCCTATTTCGCCGCGCTGAACCATGTCCCGGTGCTGGCGATCCGAGGCGAGAACTCCGATTTGCTGGCCGAGAAGACGCTGGAGGAGATGGGGCAGCGCCATCCGCGCTGCGAGACCTTCACCGCGCCGGGCCAGGGCCATGCGCCCCTGCTCGGCAGCAAAGACATGGTCCGCCGCATCAGCCGGCTGATCGCGAAGGCGGAGAAGCAGGCGGCTTAGAGCATTTTCGAGCGAAGTGGATACCGGTTCGCGTGAAGAAAATGCGATAAAACAAAGGTCTAGAGCATTTCCGTAATTCGGAGAAACACGGAAATGCTCTATAACATCGGACCGAAAAGTGGAATCCACTTTTCGGAAGAATCCGATGCGATAACAATGTGATCGATCATCTTTATCGCGTCCGATCGGACGCGCGATGATCTAGCGGCTTCGTCCTTGTTCTCCGTCATGCTCGCCCTTGTGGCGAGCATCCACGTCTTGGACACCGGTCTCGACCGGCAGAGCGAAGATGTGGATGGTCGGGACAAGCCCGACCATGACGCGCAACTCAGCGCTTCTTCTTGCGGCGCTTCGCCTTCATCGCACGCGAGTGCTCGGTCTCGCCGCCACCCGCGAGGATTTTCGCCTCGGCCTGCCATTGCTCGGCGACATCGCGGCCCGGGAAGCCGGTGTGGTGGGCAAGGAAGCGCAATTCGTCCGGCCCCAGCGCAACGATCTGATCGAAATGCCAGATGCCGAGGCCGTTCAGCGTCTCGGCGATCGCCGGGCCGACACCGTCGATCAGGCCGAGATCGTCCGGCTTGCCGCCGCGCGCGCCCGGCAGGAGATTGCCCGGCCGCTTGCCTTCGAGCGCCGCGCCGGAGAGCCGAACCGTCGCCTCCGGCTCGACCGTCGTCGCGGTCCGCGCCAGCGCGGCCGCCTGCGCCACCCAATCCTCGCGCTCGATCCGGCCCGGAAAGGCGAGATAAGTGCCGACCCATCGAACGTTTTCGGGCGTCCAGGCGGCGATCTGGCTGAAATGCCAGATGCCGAGCGCCTGCAGGCGCTCCTCGTTCTGCCGGCCGATGCCCTTGATCAGCTTGAGATCGTCGGCCTGCCCGCCGCGAGCGATCGCAAAGCCGGACGGGCGCTTGCCGGCGATGGCATCCTCACCCTCGACCTTCGGCATCGCTGCCGGCTCGGCGGGGGCCGTCCCGACAACGCTTTCCCGCGCGGTCGGCCCAGGCAGAGCCGGAGCAGGCTGGGGCAAGGCGAGGCGCGGCGACGGCGGCGCGAGTGCCGGCAGAACCTCGCCGGCCCGGCCAGCGAACAGCCCGCCGATCAGGCAGCCGGCGGCATAGGCCAGCAGATAGAGCAGCGCCGTCTCGATCCAGAACGCCGGCTGATCGTTGACGAGCCGGAACCAGACCGGTGCCGCCAAGGCAGTCCAGAGGACGGCGAGACTCGCCATCGGCCCGGCGGCAGCGCCGCGCCGGCCGGCACCGAGTGTCAGCCAGCCGAAAACCAGGCCGATGGCGAAAGCGGCGAGGAGGAACCAGGCGAACTGGATCGCAAGATAGAGCATCGCCGCCCCCTATTTCGCCACGGTGAACTGGACGCGGCGGTTCTTCACGCGCGCATCGGGATCGCCATGGGCGACCAGCGGCCGGTCGGTTCCATACCCCCTGACCTCGAGCTGGGCCGGGCCAATGCCGCGGCGGATCAGCTCCTCGCGGACGCGCAGCGCCCGACGGTTCGACAGATCGAGATTATTGAAGCCGCTGCGCTCACCGTCGAGATTGGCATGGCCCTCGATGGTGACGCGCGAGGCCGGGCACTGCTTGAGGATGGCGGCGGCCTCGGTCATCGCGCGCTCGGTCACCGGGTCGAGCGTGACGACCGCCGTGCCCTGGCCGAACATCACATAATAGCGCTGGGTCAGCGCATCGAGCTCGTTCTGGCAGGTGCTCGGCGGATCGATGACGCAGCCGGTCTGGCGCATGCCGATCTCGGCCTTGCCAGCGAAGCCGTCGGGCAGGCCGCTCGCCAGATTGGTCTCGACCTCGTCGCGGATCAGCGCCCGGCAGGTCAGCCCACGCACATTGACCTCGCGATCGACCACGCTGGCCGAGCCCAGATCAAGCCGTAGCAGGTCCTGAACCACCCCGCGCGCCGCCACTCCGAATCCGGTCGGCGCCGCCGGCAGGATCTCGGTTTCGTCGCTGACGCGCCCGCGCAAGGGCGAAGCCTCGATCAAGGCCGCAATCGCGTCCTTGGCCGCAGCATCGGGCAGATAGCCGCCCAGATAGCCACCGGATTTGTCGATCGAAGCGGTGAAACCATAGCTGCGCAGGGCGAGCAGCGGCCGGCCCGAGAGCGAGAGCCCTGCCGGCAGCGCCTTGCCCTTGAGCGCATCCTCCAAAACCTGCCAGCCAGCCTTGTCCGCCGCAGCACCGGTGAGGCTGAGCGCGGAACCGGCCAGCGAGACGCTGCCTTGCGCCATCCTGCCGAGGAGCCCGAGGGCGTAACGGGTCGCCTCACCATAATCGGGGCCGCCGCGCGGCACAGCTTCGACCACAGTCCGATCGACGACCTCGCCGCCGGATAGCGCTGCGCGCGCCGCCTCCAGGACAGCCGCCTTGGCCGCAGCATCGGGCGCGACACCGGACAGGACGATACCGTTTTCGGATTTTTCCGCACGCCATTGCAGCGGCCGCGGCGCTGTGCGTGGCGCAGGCTGCGGCTCGATGGTCGTAGCCGGGCCAGGCGTGACTGGGGCTGGATTGGCCGGTGCCGGCATGCTCGGCGCCGCCGAATCGGCTGGCGGCGCATTGGTCGATGGCGCCGGCGCCGGCTCGCTCTTCGGCGCCGGCGGCTGAGGCGGGCAGGCGATGCTGGCGAGCGCGACGGAATCGGGGCCGTCGCCCTGTGCGATGTTCAACTTCAACGCCTCGCAGGCCTCGTAGCTCTCCGGTCCCTGCCCGGAGATGCGATAGGCGTCGCCCTCGATCTCGGTCTTGCCACTGCGCAGGCGGGCGAGATCGGCGATGGCACGTGTCACCCTGGCCGCGAAGGCTGGCGGCTCGCCGGCCGCCGGCAGCATGCGGTCGCTCACCGCGCCGGCCGCGGGAAAAGCGCGCCCGAGCAGCGCCGTGATCTCGCGGCGCATCGCGTCGGATGGATAGTGGCCGGTGACCGAGACCGATCCGGAGGCATCCTTCTCGGCGCTCCAGCGATAAGGCGCCACCGTTGGCGGGCTGAGCGTGCAATCGACGCGGGTGAAGCCCTGGGGAGCGGCCAAAGAGGCCCTCTCGCGCAGGGATACGAAGCTCTGCGGTGTCGCGGCGGTGCCCTCGACGCAATAGCGGGAATCGTCGAGCGCGACCTTGCCGGCAGAGAGTTGGCCGAGATCGCGCATCAGTAAGCCGGCCAGATCGGCGAAACCGACCGGCGCGCCGAATGCGATCTTCTGCTGATCGTCGATCCGCAGTCCCGGCCCCAGAGCCCGCGCCGCGCCAAGTATCGCCAATGCGGTGGCTTCGTCCGGCACGAAGCCCGCGAGCGTCACGAGCCCCCCCTGCCGTGCCGCCGACCAGCTATAGGGCCTTTGCGCGATGACCTGAGTCAGGCCGCCGAGCACGCGCCGGACGCCGAATTCCGACTGAAGCTGTGCCAGCGCCTTGTTGGCGCCGTCGGACGTGACCGCCTCACCATCGAGATAGACATCGCGGCCGCTGATTCTGACAGATATCCCGCGCGCGCCGGACGCCGCTCCCGCGACCGCGCTTGCCGCAAGCGCCCTCGCCTCGATATCGCGCCTGATCGACTCGGTGTGCAGCACGTTGGCGGACGCCCAGACCAGGGCGACCGGAACGAGCCCCCAGAGCCAACCGGCGTGCCGCACCATGCCGAAAATCCCGTCTTGTCCCAAGGACCGCTAGCGCCGAATCCGGACGCTCGCAACCGCTTGCAATCACGCCCCATCGCGGCCCCAAGTCAAGCAAGGGGCCGATCCGCCATTGCGACAGTCAGATGATGTTTCGACGAGGCAAGGCCCGCAGCAAACGAAAAAAGCCCCGGGTTTCCCCGGGGCTTCTCTTGAACGATCGGACGATCGATCAGAAGTCGCGCTGGATGCGGAGGCGGCCAGCCCAAGCATCGTCGTTCTTGATGCCGACGCCGACGATGCGGTTGCCCGCGTTGTTGACGGCCAGAACGCGCGAGGCGAGCTCAGTGCGGGTGTAGAGCACTTCGACACCGATATCGAGACCCGAAACCGGCGACCAGATCAGGTTACCAGCGACGATGAACTCCTTCGGATCAAGCGGGCGAATCGCAGCGCCAGGAGCGTAGAAACCAGCCGGGGCCAGATAGCCGAGCTTGATTTCCGAGTACGAGCCGTAGAGCTCCGAACGCAGCTGCGGGGTCCAGAAGTGACGCAGACCGGCGACGATCGACCAGCCGGTCGAGCTCTTCGTGTTCCCGAGCACCGACACACCGATGTCGCCGATCAGGAGCTGGTTCGCAGTAGTCGCCGAAGCGAGACGGCCCGGACCGATCTGACCACCCCAGCCGAGATAGCCGAGAGCGCCGTCGGCATAGGCGGCCTGCAGGAACAGGTGATCGCCAGCCGCGAGCATCGGCAGGTTGATCTTCACACCACCCTGGATGGCGAAGCCATACTCGTCGGCGCTGCCCTGCGTCAGGACACCGGCCGCGTTGAAGGTCGAGAGAACCTTGCGCTGGGTGAGAGCACCCGACAGCTGAGCGGAACCCCAGCCCTGATCGACGCGCAGCGAGGCGACGACGTCCGGGAAGTCCTGACCGCCGAGAACCAGACCAGTGCCGGTAAAGCGGCCGAACGCGCCGTTCTCACGGACACCGGTACCGGTGTTGCGATCTTCGAGCGAGATCGTGGCCGAGAAGCCCGAACCGAAGGTGGCGGTGTAGGCCAACAGGTTCAGACGCGAGTCAGCCGTACGCAGCGTCGAGAAGCCGAAGTCGTTCGCGTAGAAGTCGAAGAACGACTGGGCGCGACCAGCGGTGATCGGGCCGAACTGGACGAAGGCCAGATCGAGGTTCGACGCAGTGGTGGCGCCGGTGTTGCGGCCGGTACCCGGGGCGATGACGCCCTGGTTGCCGTTGGTCGTGCCACCGTAGAAGCCCGAGCTGACGGTCAGCTCGTAGCGGAAGAAGGTACGCAGCGTGCCATAGGCGGTCGCGGTGCGGGCGTCGACGTTCAGACGACCGCGCGAGCGGGTGCCGTAAGCGTCCTGGCCGCTGCCGTAGCGGGTGCCGACCGTGTACTCAGCACGGACACGACCACCAACGCGAAGGCAGGTGTCGGTGCCCGGGATGTAGAAGAAGCCCGCGCCATAAGCGGAGCAAACGCGAACGTACTCGACCGGAGCGGCCTTCCGCGAAGGAAGGTCGGCGGCCTGAGCCCCGGCAACCGCGGCGATGCCGGCGGCGGAACCGAGGAGGAGGCTCTTGACGAGCTTCATTTGATTACCTCCAAAAGAGTTTCGAGACCCTCGGGCGTCGGCGCGTTCCAATCCGGTGGCCCCAGGAGACCTGTCCGGCGAACCCGCTTATTCCCGGTCTTTCGCCCGCGTCCCCGAACCGTTCGGAGGCGAAGACGAAAAACAGCGACCGGGAACGTCCCGCCGCACAGTCACCATTACGAATGCCCGGCCTCCGATCAACCACGATCACGCCACAGTCCCCATCCCAGACCCGCTTTGCCCCCCGGTGTTGCAACCGAGCCACGCTTTGACCGGCGAACTTAAGAGAGCGTTAACCGCATAGGGTGGTTTGCGGGCTTCCGGAGCCGTCCGTTCGTCGTCCTGACCGCGAATCTGCGGCGTCATCCCGGCGCTTGAGTCGGGACGTCAGTATTCCCACTCGGCGCCGACACCGACCGCGGCACTGCCGTCGGCATTGGTTTCGGCCTGGAGCTTCAGGCGGCGGGTCACGTCGATGCCGACCGAGACGCCGCTGTCCTCCGGCTTGGCGCCGGCCTTCACCCCGAGGGTGATATTGTCCGAGACCGCGCGGGAGACGCCGACCGTCGGGCCGCCCGGCCCCATCTGCACATCGAGGTTGTCGACGCCGAGCGAGCGGCGGATGCGCTCGAAGACATCGTCGCCGCCGGCGCCCGAGAACTGGGCCGCGGTCTGCGCGAGCTGCAGCGCCTGGAAAGGAGAGAGCGAGCCGGACGCACGGGCGAAGAGCAGGCGCGAGAGCACCTCGTCCGGCGGCAGCTCGGGAGAGGAGGTGAAGGTGAACTCAGGCGCAGAAGCCTCGCCGGACACGATGATCCGCGCGGTGACATCGGCGGCGCGGGTCTCGGCGACGAAGTCGAGCGTCGGAATGACACCGCCGGAGAAGGTGATGCGGCCCTTGCTGAAGTCGAGGCGCTGGCTGGCGAGATTGAGGCGTCCGCGCCGGAGCTCGAAGCCACCGGACAGCGCCGGCGCAGCCGAGGTGCCGCCGACGCGCAGGTCGCCGCCAAGCTCGGCATCGATTCCCCGTCCCCGGATGAAGACGCGGCCCGGCGCCGAGACGGTGATGTCGAGCACGGCATCGAAGGCCGGCGCGCGGGCTCCCTTGCGATTCGCGACGGCGCGCGCCCGGCGCTCGGCGGCAAGGCGGGCGGCCGCCTGGCCCTTGGCGTTGACATGGCGGATGCCATCGACCGGCCGCGAGCTCGACGGCAGGCGATCCGGCACCGAGACCTCGATGGTGACGACATTGACGCGTCCGGCGATGCGCGGCCGCTGCGCCAGCGGGCCGGCGAGGTCGAGGTTGAGATCGGTGACCACACGGACCAGCCCGCTGTCGACGAGCTGGGCGCGCTTGCCCTCGATGCGAATCGTGCCGGGGAAGCCGGCCTGCGGATCGAGCTTCACGTTGCCACGAGCCGAAAGCGTGCCGTTGCCGGGCGTCTGCGCGGCGAAGCGCTCGATGACGAGTTCTGGCCCGTTGGCCGCGACGCGCGCCTCGATGCCGGTCAGCTTCACGCCCTGGAGCGCGTCGCTGAAGCTGCCGCCGGACAGTGTCGCGCCGCCGGAGAGGCGCGGCGCGGCAAGCGTACCGCCGGCACGCAGGTCGAGCGCAAGCTGGCCGGTCAAGCGTCGGCCGTCGGCTGCGAGCTGGGCGTTGGCGAGCTGAGCGTCGGCTTTTCCCTGTATCGAGAGGTCGAGCGCGCCGTCGCCGCCGAGCGGCGCCCTGCCCTTGGCCGTCAGGCTGACGAAGCGGCCGGCATTCAGGCTGGCGTCGAGGCTGGTGTGGCGGCCATCGAGCGCGCCCTGCCCCGTGATCTCGATCGGCGGCAGACCGGCGGAGCGGGTCTGCGGCGCGACGAGGCGGGCGATACGCAGGCGCCAGGGACCGGTCGGCGCCTCGGGCGTGCCCTTGATCGTCGCCTCGGCATCAAGCGTGCCTGAAAGGTCAAGAGTAGGCGAAGCGAGGCGAACGGCCGAGAGCGGCACGTTCTGCGCGGCAAAGCGCAGGTCGAGTGCCTTGCCGGCCTCGCCGTCGAGCGTGATCCGGCCACCGTCGAGCGCGATGGCGAGATCGCGGATCGCGACGCCACCATCGATCGCGGTGAAGCTCGCGGGCTTGGCCAGCGCGATGCGGCGGCCGTCGCGGGTCGCGGTGAAGCTGGCGAGATCGAAACGCAAGGGATCGGCGACAGAGAGCCGGCCCTTCGAGGCGAGCGAGAAACCGCGCGCCGTGGCGTCGAGGCTGATGTCGCTGACGTCGGCGGCGCCCTTGGAGACGAGGCGGATCGCGCTCACCGGCTCGCCGGCGATGACGGCGCGGTCGACCTGCACGTTGCCATTGATCAGCGGCTTGCGCAGCGCATCGACGATGGCGACATCGGCATCGAGCCGATCGAGCGAAAGGCTCGGCGCGACAAGCTTCTGCGCGCTGGCCTTCAGATTCAGATTCTGGCCGCCGGTCGGGCGCGCCAGCGTCACGTCGGCTTCGATCCGGCCGCCAAGCTTGGCGAGCGCCAGCGCCGAGAGATCGTCGAGATTGCGGGCTGCGAGCTTGAGATTGCCCTCGGCCAGATTGGAGGCGTCGAGATCGAGCGCGCCGTTCAGCGTGACCGAGCCAATGGCAATGTCGAGCTGTGGCAGCGCCCAGCCGCCGGGGTCGCGCTTGGCAAAGCGCAGGGCGCCGCTCGCTGGCCGACCGTCGACCTCGCCAGAGAGCGTGGCGTCACCGGAGAGTGCGCCCTGCAGATCGCGCAGGCTGGCGTCGAGCGCGAGGCGCGGCACCGGCCGGCCGAGCGCGGTCGCGTTGGTGATGCCCGCCTTCAGCGTCGCGTCGAGCTTGTCGAGCGGGCCGGTCAGCGTCGCGTCGAATGCGCCCTGCCCTGAGAGTTTCGGATCGGCCCGGCGCAGATCGGGAATCGCGATGTTGGCCTTCAGGCTCGAGCCCTGGGCGCCGAGCGCGCCGTCGGCCGTGGCCGCGACATGGGTTCCGGCGATTCGCAGGCCGTTGACGACGAGGCCGCCGCTGCCGGGCACTCTGATCTCGCCGCCGAGCGAAAGCTTGCCGGCGAGCAGGCGGTCGAGCGCCTCCTGGCCGAGCGTCAGCGACTCGGCGCCGCCATCGAGCTTGACGGCGTAGAGCCGCTTCTTCGGCTCGGCGTCGACATTGGCGGCGACCGTGGCGGAACCCTTGAGCGGGCGGCCGGCGAGCGTGCTGAGCCGGGAAAGATCCGGCAGCCGCGCCTCGACCTTGCCGAGGATGCGAGCCGGCCCAAGCTGACCGGCATAGCCGAGCTCGGCACCGCCGAAGGCTAGCTTCAGCGTCTCGAACATGCCGCCGCCTTCGGAGGCCGTGCCGCGCAAGGTGAAGCGCAGGCGATCGCCGATGAAGCGGGCGAGCCCGGGTTCGGCGAGCGCGACGCCCGAGGCCTCGCCGTCCGAGACGAGCACGGTGCGCGTCGCCGGATCGTTCAGCGCGCCGGTCGGTGTCGCGGTGAAGCTGAAATCGAGCTTGGCGAGCTTGCCGGCCGGAACGCTCGCGCCTTCCACCTGCAGGCTGGCATTGACGCGTGGGCCGGCGGCCGGGCCGCGGATCGTCGCGTCGAAAGCGAGCTTGGCGATCTCGGCGCCGGAAGTGACGGTACGACCTTCCGCATTGGGACGGGCGGCGGCGGTGATCTTGAAGTCGAGATTCTTGTCGGCGCTGTAGACGCCATTCACGTCGAGCTGGGCCAGGGCCGAGACCAGCGCCATCTGGTCGACCGAGACGGCGCCGCTATCGGCCAAGCCGACCGTGCCGTCGAGCCGGGTCGAACCCTCGAAGACCGGCGCGACCGGCGGCGGCATCAGGCCGGCGATGCGCGAATCGAGCGCGAGCAGGAGCCGCCTGCCAGCTCCCTGGCGGCTGAGGTCGGCAGTGCCGTTGGCGCCGATGGTCGGGCCGGCGGTGAAGGCGAGCGTCGCCCGGAAACGGTCGAGCGGGCCGTCGCCGGTGAGGTCGAGCTTGACCGGCGGCCGGTCCGGCAGGTCGGCGATGGTCGAGATCAGGCCCCCCGCCGGCTCGTCGAGCTTGACCGCGAGCTGGAGCTGCGTCGTCTGCGGCACGAAGCGCAGGGTGACGTCGAGCATGCCGCCCATGTCGAGCCGGCGCCCTGCGAGCCGGAAGTCGAGGCCTTCGTTCGGCGGGCCGAGGCGGGCAGCGCCTGTCGCCGACAGCCTGGCCGGCGCGCCGATCACGGTCGGGCCGAGCGCGAGCTCACCCAGCTGGAAGGTCTCGACGATCACCTTCAGCGGCAACTCAGGGAGAATCGGAGAATTGTCGGCCGGGGGCGGCGCAGCCGGATCGGGCAGCGGCTTGCGCAGGATTTCGAGCTTGCCAATCTCGAGCCGGTTGACCTCGAGCCGGCGCAGCAGCAGGGCCGAGCGGGTCCAGATCAGCCGGGCGCGATCGAGCCGGAGCCAGGGGCCGTCGCGATCGGAGATGACGATGTCGCGGATCGACGCGTCCGAAGACAGCGCGCCGTCGACCGCGCCGATCGAGACCTGGCTGCCATCGGTGGACAGCGCTTTGGAAATCAGGTCGGCCAGGACGCCGCGCTCGCCTGCGTTCTGGGCGAAACCGCCGAGGCCGGTGACGAGGACCAGCGCGGCGGCGATGACAAGTGCCGCGAGCCCGGCGAGCCATCGCGAGATGCGGAGCGCGCCCATCAGAAGGCCTGCCCGATGCTGATATAGAGCGCGACGGGCTTGTCACCCTTGCGCGGGTTGAGCGGAGCGGCGACGTCGAGCCGGATCGGCCCGATCGGCGTGTAATAGCGCAGGCCGAGGCCCGCCGCGTATTGCATCTTCTCCTTGAAGTTCGGGAACTGCGATTCGAAAGCCATGCCGGCGTCGAAGAAGGGCACGATGCCGATCGTGTTGGTGATCTTGATGCGCGCCTCGACCGAGGCCTCGAACAGGCTGCGCCCGCCGGTCAGGTGATTGAGCGGGCCAAGCGGCGAGAGCGTGCGATAGGGATAGCCGCGCACCGAGCCGCCGCCGCCGGCATAGAAGCGCCGCGTTGCCGGGACCTCGTCCAGATCGGCGCCGGCGATCGAGCCCAGCCCGATCCGTCCGGCCAGGACGTAGCGGGCGTCCTCGTCGAGAGCGTAGTAGCCGGAGACCGAGAACTTGCTCTGGATGAACGGCGCGTCATTGTCGCCGAAAGCGGCATAGGGCGTGACCGAGGCGGCGAGCCTGATGCCGCGGGTCGGGTCGAGCTGGCTGTCGGTCGAATCATAGCGCAGCGAGAGCGGCACGCCGACCAGCATGTAGTCGACCTGGCCGAGCACGTCGCTGGTCTGGCCGCGCTCGGCCTCGAGGCCGGCCTGGATCGAGAAGACGTCGCTGAAACGATGGCGGATCGCCGCAGTGACATTGGCGTAGCGGGCGGTGTAGCCGCCATAGCGGTTGGTGCCGACGCGCTCGCGCACAGCGGAAGCGTCGATCAGCAGGTCGTTGCGGCTGCCACCGAGCGCCGGCTTCAGGAAGCTCGCCGAGAAGCGCGCGCCGAGATCGCTGCGCTCGAAATCGCCGAAGCGCTGGATCTTGGTGCCGTCGATGCGCGGCGCGAAGAAGACCGAGGCCTCCAGGCGCAGCCGCTCGGCGCCGCCGAACAGATTGCGGTGCTCCCAGTAGGTCTTCACCGCTGGACCGTCGATCGTCGAATAGCGGGCGGAGAAGCCGAGCAGGCGCTTGGGCCGTTCGTTGACCTCGACGAAGATCGGCAGGTTGCCTGCCTGGTCGAGACTCGTGCCCTCGCGGATGCGCACCGAGCCGACCGCGGGGATCGTCGCGATCGACTTGCGGGTGTCCGTTAGCGCCTTCGGCGAATAGGGCTCGCCCGGCTCCAGATAAATGAAGGAGCGGATCACCTCGGGCGGGATGTCGCCGGTCTCGGTGACCGAGACGTCGCCGAAACCGGCAACGGGGCCGGGATCGACGACCAGCGCCACATCCATCGTCTTTGCCGCATGATCGACGACGGGGCGCACCTCGACGACGCGGGCGAGCGGGCGGGACTTGCCGCGCCAGTAGTCGACCAGGGCGGCCTGCGCCGCCCGGATCGAGGCCGAGGTCGCGGGCGCGCCGGGCACGAGGCCGGAAACCTTGCCGGGATCGGTAATCACCGCCGTGGGGTCGCGGCGGGCGCCCGGCACGATCTCGACATTGCGCAGCGAGAACAGCGGGCCGGGATCGACCGTGACCACGATCGGCGCCGGGGCGCGGTTGCGATAGCGCTCGGCCGTATGCGCGAGCCCAGCCGGCGGTTCGCCGGCCTGGGTCACCGCGACGCCGTCGACCGCGATCGCGACCTGCGCGTTGAAATAGCCCTGCGCCCAGAGCGCGTCGATCAGCGGGTTGATGTCGGCGGCTGCGCGGCGGGCCAAGGTCTCGCCGTCCGGCGGCGCGTCCTCGCGCAGGCGATAGAGCAGCGATGCGTCCTGCAGGCTGCGCTTCAGCGCGCTGGCATCGGGCACGTCGCCGAGCTCGAACTTCAATTCATAGGGCAGCGTCGTCGGGCTGATCGGCGGCGGCTTGTCCTTGCTGCCGAAGAGATTGAAGACGTCGAGCGACGACAGGTCGAAGGCGCGGGCCGGCGAAATCTCACCGGCAAGCATCGCCGCGAAAGCAACCAAGCCTCCGCCGGCAATGCCGATCCTGCCCCTTCGCCATGACCGCATCAAACCTCCAACGCAACCCAACTAGAACGCAGCGAATGCGTTGATTTTGTGATCGCGCCTCCAGTTGATCACAATTCGACGCTCGAAATGAACGCACCATCAACCGAAAACCTGAACGAATCGTTGGCCATCCGGACTTCGCCGAATGGCCGAAATCAGCGCGCAGCCCGGCTCAATCGCCATGCTCCGCCAGGGCAAAGGAGATCGCCGTCACCGGATCGAGCCGAGCGATCACCGGCCCGACCGTCGGAGCAAGCACGCCGCCGCAGAGGCTGCCGGTGGTGATGATCTGGCCGGCCTTGAGCGGGCCGAGCGGCCCCTCGACCGAGCGGTTCGCCCAGGCGAGCGCCGTGACCAGCGGATCGCCATTGGCATGCAGGGCCTGGCGGTCATAGAGCACGTCGCCGTCGAGCTCGACCGTGCAATTCAGGGCCGAGACGTCGTCGAAGATGCTGAAGGGAACCTCGGGGCCGATGAGATAGCCGCCATGGCCCATCGCATCGGCGAGCCAGAGCGGGAACGGCACATTGGTCCAGTCGGCGATGCGGCTCTCGACGATCTCGATGCCGACGAGCGCGGCGTCGCAATGATCGATCAGTTCCTCGCGGGTATAGGGCTGGCCCGGCCGCAGCGGCATGTCGCGGCCAAGCCGGATCGCAAGCTCGATCTCGACGCGCAGCTCGGCGCCGTGCACGCCGCGATAGGTGTCGCCGGATTTGAGCCAGGGCCCGGGCATCAGGCCGGCCATCGGCCGGCCGCCCTCGCCGAGCGAGACCTTCCAGCCGGCGAGCGGATAGCCCATGCCCTGGTTGACCTCGGCCTGCGCGGCGAAGCCGGCATCGACATCGGCGGGGACCGGCAAGGTCGCGATGTCGACCAGCTTGTGGCCGCGGCGGGCGGCGATGAAGGCGCCAGCAGGAGTCTCGGTCGTCACAGCCATGGTCGTCTCGTCCCCGTCGTCAGCGTGGCGGAACCGCGCCGCCTGATCCTCTCTGGCTACAGCATCGACCAGCTTCCGGGAACCCGCAGATCGCGCGACAGCTACTTCCGGCTGGCGAGGACGACGCCGAGCACGGCGACCACCATGCCGGCGAGCTGGATCGGCGTCAGCGTCTCGCCGAAGAGAATCCAGGCCTCGACAGCGACCGCCGGCGGCACGAGATAGAGGAAGGTCGCGATGCGCGAGACCTGGCCGCGGCGGATCATCACGAGATAGAGCCCGATGCCGCCGAGCGAGAGCGCCAGCACCGACCAAGCCAGCACCAGGCCCATGGTCAGGTTCCACTCGATCCGCATCGGCTCGAGCAGGTAGGCGAAGGGCAGCGTGAACAGGAAGGCGGCGATGTACTGCACCGCCGTCACCGTGCGCAGGTCACCCTCGACGATGCGGGCCTTCTGCCAGAACGAGCCCAAGGTGACGGCGAACATGCCGATCACGTTGACGATCACCGGCAGCGCCACGGCCCGCAGCACCTCGGGCGGAACCCCGACCAGCTTCGGTTCCAGCACCAGCGCGATGCCGACGAAGCCGAAGACGATCCCGAGCCAGCGGATCGGCGAGATGCGCTCGCGCACCAGCAAGGGGGCGAACAGGGCGGTCAGGACCGGCTGCAGGCCGGCGATCAGACCGGAGACACCCGCCGGCAGCCCGTGGCGCACCGCCCACCAGACGCCGCCGAGATAGATGGCGTGCAGCAGGATGCCGGCAACGATGCAATCGAAGAGAGCACGTCGCGTCTTCGGCCAGGGGGCGCCGAGCACAATCGCGAGGATGGCGAGCGCCAGGCCGGCACAGCCGAAGCGGACCGAAAGGAAAGTCAGAGCGTCCGAATAGCGCGCCGAATAGCCGGCGACGATCCAGCCGCTCGACCAGAGGAAGACGAAGAGCGCCGGCGACAGGCGCAGAAAGAGCGGAGAATCGAACATGGCGGCAGCCTCGTCCGGGCGCTGATAGGCTAGAAAACGACGATTGTCGCTGCATGGGGACGCCGTGGCGGCATGTTCCGCGCACTTGCCACCGTCACGACGAACCACCAAAGATCGAGCCGGCCGCCCGAGACCCGCATGTCGCTACGTTCCGTCCCCGCCCTCGCCTTCGAGCGCTTCATCGCCCATGACGGCTGGGCGATCGCCAGCCACATCGCGCTTTCTGTGCTGATGTCGTTGTTCCCCTTCCTGATCCTCGTCACCGCGCTCGGCGGCTTTTTCGGCTCGCAGGCCGCGGCCGACGAGGCCGCGCAATTGCTGCTCGAAGCCTGGCCGCGCGAGGTCGCCGAGCCGATCGCGCGCGAGGTCCGCTCGGTGCTGACCGCGGTGCGCAAGGACGCGCTGACGCTCGGCGCGATCCTGGCGCTCTACTTCTCCTCTTCCGGGGTCGAGGCCGTCAGAGTCGGGCTCAACCGCGCCTACGAAGCCTATGAATGGCGCTCATGGTGGCGCACCCGGCTGGAATCGATCGTCTATGTCGTCGGTGGCGCGGTGTTCATGCTCGCCTTCTCGCTCCTGGTCGTGCTCGGCCCGCTGCTCTGGCGCGGCATCGTCGGCTTCGCGCCGGCGCTCGCCCCGCTCGGCTTCCTGCTCGCCTTCCTGCGCATCGCGGGCGCGACCGTGCTGGTGGTGCTGGCGCTCAGCGTCGCGCACAAGCTGCTGCCGGCCCGCGCCCCGCATATCCGGGCGATGTGGCCGGGCATATTGATGACGCTGGTGGTCTGGCTGATCGGCGGCGTCGGCTTCGGCTGGTATCTCGATTCGTTCGCCGGCGCCTATGTCACCACCTATGCCGGCCTCGCCACGGCGATGATCGCGCTCGTCTTCCTCTACTGGCTGGCGGCGATCTTCCTGTACGGGGCCGAGCTCAACGCCGCCATCGCGCTGGTCAGAGCGCCGGAGAAGTCGACCGGCGACGTGCTGAGCTCGCTTTGAGCGGTCCGAATCACCTTCACATGGACGATTCTCGATGACGATCGAGCCCCGCACCGAAGCCGTGCTGGAAGACTGGCTCGAGCTGCGTCGTTCGCTCTGGCCGGAGCCGTCGGCCGGGAGCCATCGCGTTGATATCCGCGACTTGCTCGACAGATCCGACAGCGTCGCCTTCCTGGCCCGCGATGACGATGGCCGCGCCATCGGCCTTGCCGAGGCCGCCTTGCGCCACGACTACGTCAATGGCTGCGAGACCTCCCCGGTCGGCTTCCTCGAAGGCATCTATGTCGTATCGGACCAGCGCTCACGCGGCGTGGCGCGGGCACTCTGCGCCGCAGTGGAAGCCTGGGCGCGGGCTAGCGGCTGCAGCGAGCTCGCCTCCGATACCGGCCTGACGAACACCGCCTCGCAAAGAGCCCATGCCGCCATGGGCTTCGAGGAGACCGAGCGTGTCATCTACTATCGCAAGCGCCTTCGGAAGGCCTGGCGCTGACGCCCACCGGACGCCTGTCGGGGTTCGGCTCAATTATGAACCGCTGTCCATCGTTGCCAGGGCAGAGCGTTATAACGGGCAAAATCGCCCTTGCCTGTGAACCGTCGTTCGAACGCCTCATTTGACGACACCGATCCAGGTGCAGCCTATCGCGGAGCCGCCGGGCGAGGCGGTCACCGATGAGGCTCCATCATGGGATTCAAGCTTTCGACCCTGCTTCT
Organism: Allobosea sp. CRIB-10; assembly: GCF_900112185.1. Lineage (GTDB taxonomy): Bacteria > Pseudomonadota > Alphaproteobacteria > Rhizobiales > Beijerinckiaceae > Allobosea. The sequence goes on from NZ_FOKP01000013.1 coordinate 133,889, forward strand.
CGCGGGTTGCGTTCTCACGAGCGCCGCTGCCTTCGCGCAGAGCGCCGACGACAAGAAATGGATCGACCAGTGCCTGAGCGACAACAAGGAGGCGAAGGTCACGGCCAGCGTCGTCAATAGCTATTGCACCTGCATGAACGGCAAGATGGGCGACAATGAAAGCCGCTCGATCACGCAGTGGGAGAAGGACAATCCGGGCGCTCGAAAAGCCTGCGAGCAGGAAGCTGGCTGGAACTGAGCAGCCCCCTGTTGCGGCGGCCACATGACTTGCGGCCGCCATGAGCACAAAAGCGGTCAAGGCCTGAGCGCGGCGAGGCTCTCGCGATAGCGGCGGCTACCGGCGAAGCTCTCGCCTGTATCCGTCTCGACATCGAAATCGCCTGAGGGTTTGCCGGCGATGCGCCGAATGCGGCGCTGATTGACCAACCTCGTCCGGTGGATTCGAGCGAAGCCGAGCGGCCGCAGGCGTTCCTCCTCGGCCTGTAGGGTAGCGCGGATCAGATGCCGCTTGCCGCCCGCCAGACAGTACTCGACATAGTTTCCGGCGGAGACGACGGCGACGATCTCATTTGGTTCGAGGCGCAGATTGACCGTCCCGTCGCGCAACCAGAAGCCCGAAGGCGCAACGGCAGTCGAGAGTGTCGCTTGCGGCTGCGGGCGCCTACGCCAGAATTCGAACAGCCAGAACAGGGCGGCGAGCAGCAGATAGACGAGGACATCCTTGCGCAACTCGTAGAGCAGGTTGCCGCTGGAGAAGCCGAAGCTGTAGTCGCCGGCGCCGGCGGCCCAGTAGCCGAGCTTGCGCAGCAGGACCATGCCGGCGACATGGAGTGTCGAGAAGGCGATGATCGCCCCGGCATGCAGCACCGCGAGCAGCCATGGCCGATTCGCCAGCACCACCGAGGCCAGCACCAGCCGGCGGATCAAAGGTGCCAGCGCCAGGACCACGACGCCGCTCGACGCCTCCCAGAGCAAGGGCTGCCAGAGCGGCACGACGCGGCCGACGCGGGCAAGGTCGTGCAGGGTCGAGAATGCGTTGACGAGACAGGTCAGGGCGGTGCCGAGCACGATCGCCAGATAGGGCAGCCAGCCCGGCAGACGACCAGCGCCGCCATTCGTCACGGCCGCACCGCCGCTCGTCCCGGCCCGCTGGCTTTCGTCACGCAGCATCGGCTGCTCGTCCCGCACCGTCTCGACCTTTGCGCAGGCATACCGGTCTGCTCGGGGCGAGCAAGGGATAGCCGCCATGCCTGCGCAGACCGATCATTCGCCACCACAGAGAACCGATCGCCGGCTCGATCTCGACTGGATCAGGATCGGCGCCTTCGGCCTGCTGATCCTCTACCATGTCGGCATGCTCTATGTGTCATGGGGCTTCCATGTGAAGAGCGCCCACCTTCTGCGCGAGCTCGAGCCGCTGATGCTGCTGCTCAACCCCTGGCGGATGGCGCTGCTCTTCTTGGTCTCGGGCGCCGCGACGCGCTTCATGCTGGGCAAATACGAGGTCGGCGTCCTCGCGCGGCGACGCTCCGCGCAACTGCTCATCCCCCTCGCATTCGGCATGCTGGTGGTCGTGCCGCCGCAATCCTTCGCGGAGGTCGTCGAGAAGCTCGGCTTTTCCGGCAGCTATCCCGGCTTCTGGCTGCGGCACTATCTCGCCTTCGACCAGGGTTTCTGCCGGATCGAGAACGGCAGGCAGGCCTGCATTATCCTGCCGACCTGGAACCATCTCTGGTTCGTCGCCTATCTCTGGCTCTACACCATGATGCTCGCCGGGCTGGTCGCGCTGGTGCCGGGCCTGGCCGCTGGCGGCGAGCGGCTGCTGGAGCGCGCTTTGCCCAGCCTGCTCCTCCTGATCGGGCCGGCGCTGCTGCTCGGGCTCAACCGCTTCCTGATCTTTCCAGCCGCGCCACCGACCTACGTCGTCGTCGGAGACTGGTACCAGCACGTCCTCTACGGTTTCTCCTTCCTGTTCGGCTTCCTCGCCGCGCGCTCGCAAGCCCTCGCCGAGCGGACCGAGCGGCTGCGCTGGCTCGCCCTCATGCTCGCCGTCGCAGCGTTCCTCGCCATGATGTGGCTCCGCACGCAGCCGCCGGGCGATCTGCGCCGCCTCGCCGGGCCGTTCGTCTACGGGCTCGACCAATGGTGCTGGATCGTCGCGATCCTCGGCTTCGCCCGTCGGCACCTGTCACGCAGCGACGGGCCGGTGCGGCGCTATCTCGTCGATGCCGTGTTCTGCTGGTACATCGTCCATCAGACCGCGATCATCCTCGCGGCGCACTGGCTGAAGCCGTTCGCCCTGCCGGCCGGGCGGGAAGCGGCGCTGGTCATCGCGATCACGGCGCTGTGCTGCGCCGCGAGCTACGAGATCGCACGGCGTGTCGGCTGGCTGAGACCGCTGTTCGGGATCGCAGCGGACAGGCGCAAGCGCCTGCCCGCTTCAGGCCTTCAGCCCTCCAGCGCCTCGACCACGTCCTCATAGGTGCGCAGGCCCGTGCGCGGTGCGTAGACCAGGACGGCCATGTTGCCCGGCGCATGCTCGTTCTTCCACATCTTGTGGTGCGCGAGCGGGATCTTGTCCCAGGGGAAGACCTCGGACATGCAGGGGTCGACCCGGCGGTCGATGACGAACTGGTTGGCGGCGCTCGCCTGTTTCAGATGGGCGAAATGCGAGCCCTGAACGCGCTTCTGGCGCATCCAGACATAGCGGGCGTCGAAGGTGATGTTGAAGCCGGAGGTGCCGGCGCAGAACACCACCATGCCGCCGCGCTTGGCGACGAGGCAGGAGACCGGGAAGGTCGCCTCGCCCGGATGCTCGAAGACGATGTCGACGTCCTTCTTGCCGGTGATGTCCCAGATCGCCTTGCCGAACTTGCGGGCCTCCTTCACCCAGGCGTCATATTCGGGCGAGTTGACCGTGGGCATCTGGCCCCAGCAGTTGAAGTCCTTGCGGTTGATCACGCCCTTGGCGCCGAGGCCGAGCACATAGTCGCGCTTGGTCGCGTCGGAGATGACGCCGATCGCGTTGGCGCCGGAGGCCGCGCAGAGCTGCACGCCGAAGACGCCGAGCCCGCCCGAGGCGCCCCAGATCAGCACGTTGTCGCCCGGCTTGATGGTATGCGGGGCGTGGCCGAAGAGCATGCGGTAGGCCGTCGCGAGCGTCAGCGTGTAACAGGCCGATTCCTCCCAGGAGAGGTGCTTCGGCTTCAGCATCAGCTGGCGCGACTGCACCCGGCAGAATTGGGCGAAAGAGCCGTCCGGCGTCTCATAGCCCCAGATGCGCTGAGACGACGAGAACATCGGGTCGCCGCCATTGCACTCCTCGTCGTCGCCGTCGTCCTGGTTGCAGTGGACGATGACCTCGTCGCCGACCTTCCAACGCTTCACCTTCGAGCCGACGGCCCAGACGATGCCGGAGGCGTCGGAACCGGCGATGTGGAGGGAGCCCTTGTGCACGTCGAAGGGCGAGATCGGCTGGCCGAGGCCGGCCCAGATGCCGTTATAGTTGACGCCGCCGGCCATCACGAGGAGCAACACCTCCTCCTCGCCGATCGACCAGGTCGGCACCACCTCGACCTTGAAGCTGTCCTGCGGCGGGCCGTGGCGCTCGCGGCGGATCGTCCAGGCGTACATGTTGGCCGGGACATGGCCGAGCGGCGGCAATTCGCCGAGCTCGTAGAGATCCTTCAACGCGGGCTTCGCGACGGGTTGCAGCTGTGACATCCGATCTCTCCCTTGTCGCCACGCCTCTAGATCCGGTGGCGTTGCCGGCATCATGCAGAGCATTGCTGCGCTGCGCCATACGCCTATCGAATTATGCCGCAGCGCAAAAAACAAGGGAAAATGAGCAAGGTTCCAGCGGAACCTCAGCCAGCCCTCCCCGCCGCCAGCATGTAGTTGACGTCGAGATCACGCGAGCGCGACCAGCGATCGGCGAGCGGGTTGTAGGCGACGCCCTCGCGGGCGAAGACCGAAAGCCCGCCGGTCTCGATCGCCGCCTCCAGCTCGTCCGGCGTGACGAACTTCTCCCAGTCATGGGTTCCGCGCGGCAGCCAGCGCAGGATGTATTCGGCGCCGACGATGGCGAGCGCATAGGATTTCAGCGTCCGGTTGAGCGTCGCCATGACGAGCAGCCCGCCCGGCTTCACCGCGGCGCAGCAGGAGGCGACGAAGGCCTCGACATCGGTGACATGCTCGACCACCTCCATGGCGAGGACGATGTCGAAGCGCGCGCCCGAGGCGACCACCGCCTCGATCGTCTCCTCGCGATAGTCCACCGCGATACCCGCCTTCTCGGCATGCGCCCGGGCGACGGCGATGTTGGTCGTGGCCGGGTCGAGCCCCGTCACCTTCGCGCCCAGGCGCGCCAGCGGCTCGGACAGCACGCCGCCGCCGCAGCCGATGTCGACGAGGCTCAGCCCCTCCAGCGCGCGCAGCGACTTCGGATCGCCGCCGAAGCGCTCGCAGGCGAGGTCGCGGATAAAGGCGAGACGCACCGGATTGAACTTGTGCAGCACCGCCATCGGCCCCTTCGGGTCCCACCAGCTTTTCGCCAGCGCGTCGAAGCGCGCGACCTCGGCCGGGTCGATGGTGGAGGCGCTCGCGGCGGCAGCCATGCCTGTTCCTTCCTGCGGGGCCGGCCTCGTGCCGGCGATCTGCCTGGACCTCTACACCCGGAGCCAAAAACAGGCGAGCGCGACGCATGGCCTCGCCCTTGTCGCGCCGCCACCTATCTCGTATATACGAGATTGATGAAGATCGTCTGGGATGAGCCGAAGCGGCTCGCGAACCTTGCCAAGCACCAGCTCGATTTTGCCACGCTCGACTTCGCCTATTTCTTGCGGGCGGTGGTTTTACCGGGGCACTCTGGGCGGATGCGAGCCGTTGGCGTCTATGACGGCGTGCTTGTGACAGCCGTCATCTTCGTACCTCTCGGCTCGGAAGCCATCTCGGTGATCAGTATGCGCCCCGCCAATCCCAAGGAAAGGAGGCATCTGAATGCCCAAGCTCCATAAGGAATTTGTCCCGGGCCAAGGCTACAGCAAAGAGGATTGGGACGCGGTCTCCGATAATCCGGAATGGACCGCGGAGGATTTCCGCAAAGCTCGTCCTTTTGCCGATGTCTTTCCTGATCTGGCCGCCAGCCTCAGGGAAGAGATTCGCAAACGCGGCCCAACCCGCACCAAGGAAGCGATCTCCATCCGGCTCGACATGGACCTGGTCGAGAAGCTCCGGGCGACCGGGCCCGGCTGGCAGTCGCGGGTCAACGACGCGCTGCGCGAATGGCTGGAGAAGAGCGCCGCGTAAAGATGCGCCGCATTGACAGCATCGCCTGCGCCCGGCATGGACACCCGCCCTCGCCCTTCGAGGGAGATATGCGCCCGGCCCTCGCCGGGTCCGTTGCTGAGAGTCTTTGGACGTCATGGCCCGTCTAGTGATGAAATTCGGCGGCACTTCGGTCGCCACTGTCGAGCGCATCAAGAACGCGGCCCGCCACGTCAAACGCGAATTCGACGCCGGCAATCAGGTCGCGGTGGTGGTCTCCGCCATGTCGGGCAAGACCAACGAGCTCGTCGCCTGGTGCAAGGAAGCCTCGTCCGTCTACGATCAGGCCGAATACGACACCGTCGTCGCCTCGGGCGAGCAGGTCACCTCGGGCCTGATGGCGATCGTGCTGCAGGAGATGGGCCTGCCCGCCCGCTCCTGGCAGGGCTGGCAGATTCCGCTCTACGGCTCGGACGCGCATGGCTCGGCCAGGATCGAGGGCGTCGACGGCGCCGGCATTCTCGCCGGCTTCGACCGCAATCGCGAGATCGCGGTCTGCTCCGGCTTCCAGGGCATCAACCCGCGCAGCCACCGCATCGTCACGCTCGGCCGCGGTGGCTCGGATACCAGCGCGGTCGCGCTCGCCGCAGGCCTGAAGGCCGATCGCTGCGACATCTACACTGATGTCGACGGCGTCTACACCACCGATCCGCGCATCGTCCCGAAGGCGAGGCGCATGGACAAGGTCTCGTTCGAAGAGATGCTGGAGATGGCCTCTCTCGGCTCGAAGGTGCTGCAGGTGCGCTCGGTCGAGATCGCCATGGTCCAGCGCGTACCGACCTATGTGCGCTCCTCCTTCGACGACCCCGAAAACCCCAATCCAGGCACCCTCATCTGTGACGAGGACGACATCGTGGAACAGCAGATCGTCACCGGCATCGCGTTTTCGCGCGACGAAGCCCAGATCACGCTCCGGCGCGTGGCCGACAAGCCCGGCGTCGCCGCGGCGATCTTCGGGCCGCTGGCCGACGCCAACATCAATGTCGACATGATCATCCAGGTCGTCTCCGACGACCAGGCGACCACCGACATTACCTTCACGGTGCCGACCGCCGACTATGAACGCGCCAAGGGCCTGCTCGAATCGAAGCACGACACCATCGCCTACCAGGACATCCAAGGCGCGACCGAGGTGGTGAAGATCTCGGCGATCGGCGTCGGCATGCGCAGCCATGCGGGCGTTGCGGCGCGCGCCTTCCGGGCGCTGGCCGAGAAGGGCATCAACATCCGCGCCATCACCACCTCCGAGATCAAATTCTCGGTGCTGATCGACGCCGCCTATACCGAGCTGGCAGTGCGCACCCTGCACTCGCTCTACGGGCTCGACGCGGCCTGAGATCAGGGCGAGATCCCGGCGGCGCTGCCCTGTTCGCGCCGCCATATGGTCACGAAATGACCTGATCGGGTTCAGCCTCAGATCCCATTCATGGTGTCGAATCGTCCTTCCACAACCAATGGAAGGACACGCCATGCGCATGATCACGATCGCCGCTGCGAGCGCCGCCATGATCCTGGCCGGTGCCGCCTATGCCCAGGCTCCCTCGACGGACCGCCCAGCAGCCAAGCCACCCGCCTCCCCGCAGGAAGCGCCGGCGAGCGCTCCGACGATCACCTCGGTGAAGGTCGTCGAGATCGACGAACTGCCGGAGGCCAGCAAGGCCCAGGTCAACCAGCTGGTGGCGACGCGCACGGCCGACGAGCTCGAGAAGCTGCGCCAGGCAATCGAGAAGGCGCCCGCCGTCAAATCCGCCGTCGAGGCCAAGGGCTTCTCCACGCGCGACGTCGTGCTCGCCCAGGTCAACAATGACGGCGAGCTGACGATCGTGACCAGGAAAACCAGCTGATCGGAGGCGTTTAGCGTCTCCCCCGAACGCCTACTTCCAGAACGGGCTCGCCGCTTCGAATTTGCGCCAACGCCGCTTGAGCTTGCGGCCAGCCTCGATGGTCTGGCGAGATTGCCAGCCATGCACGGCGCCGGCCGCGAAATGCAGCTCCGACCCGGCCTTGCCGCCACGCAGATCAGCGAGCAACTGATGCGTCGTGGCCGCGTCGTTGGCGAGGCCGAGCGCTTCCTGCAATCGCGACAATCGGCCGAGATATCGCCGCGCCGGCGCGCCGTCATGCAGCGGCAGGAAGAACTCGGCGGTATAGCGCAGCTTCTTCAACGCCAGCCGCAGCTGATGGCGCGCCTCGGGATGGAGGCTGCCGAAGCCGCGACCGCGCTTCAGCGCCTTGCGATGCGTCCGCGTGATGATCCGGCCGCCGAAATCCGCGGCCGGCTCGGCCAGCACCGCCATGGCTTCGCTGGCGAGGCCGTTGCGCCAGCCACGCCGTTCGATCAGGGCGCCGAACGACAGAAGGAAGCGGCTGGTCTGCGGGTTCGCCAGGCGCTTCAGCACGGCGGCATAGCTTTCGGCCTGGTGCGGCTCGGCCGCCGTCCGGAGCGCCGACAGGCCCGCATCGTCGAGCCCCTCGGCCTCGATATCCGGCACGGTCTGGGTGATGAAGACGTCCCAATTGCGCGCCGGGCCGAGCACATGGCCGAGGCGCTTCGCCTCCTGGCCGATCGGCTCGAATGCGGGCGCTGCGACCTCGCGCTTCAGCACGGACAGCGCCGAGCGCAGGCGGCGCAGCGACACCCGCATCTGGTGGACGCCTTCAGGACCGGAGCCGGCGACAACAGGCGCAAGATTGGCCAGGAGCTGCCCGTAGGTATTGCCGAGGATCGCCGCGATCGCCGCATCGGCATTGTCATGCTCGCCGAGTTCGATCGGCTTGGCCTTGCTGGCGCGCGGCAGGCGGGAGAAGGCTAGGCCATAGCCGCGTGCCGACTTGCTCTGCGTTTCGAGCTGCAGCGCGGCAATGTCGAGCAGAGCCAGACCCAGTTCGTACAGCGCCGCCGCCTCGCCCTCCTTGAGCTCGAGCTCGACCTCGGCGACCGGCAGGCGCTTCTCGCCGGCCTCGATCGTGCCGTCATCGAAGGCGATCTCGATCAGCGCGCCGGCATAGTCGAGCCGGCGCAGGCGCCGCCTGATGCGTGTGGTGAAGACCGGCGCGAGCTGTCCCGCCGACAGGCTCGCCAGGGGCTCGCCGATCTCGGCGAGCGGCAGCAGAGCAAGATCGAGCGTGCCGTCCGGCAGCGCGACCTCCCATTCGTCGCGCGACAGAGGATCACCCGAGCCGGAGCGCTTCAGCGTCTGGACATGGCGCTTGCCGCTGCGGCGCACCCGCAGCGACAGGCCGTTGCGATCGAGCAAACGGTCGGGCGTGTCGTAGTAGACCGCGTCGAGCCGGCGCGTGACGCCCTGATTGCGGGCATGGCGCGCGATCAGGTCCGCACCGCGCAGCGTCTCCAGCGCCTCTGGCGAAGCTGCCAGCTTCAATTCGATCTCGCGCGGCGGCGGCTGTTGCGACGTTGGGGCCGCGGCCTGTTCGGGCTGCGCGACCTCGTTGTTCGGCACGGCGTCCAAGGTTTCTCTCCACTGGGCGTTGCGTGACGCAATGGGGACAGGGATGTCGCCGCCGGCAACTTGGCACCACTCCGCCCGGATGTGAACCCGGGCGAAGTGGTTAGAACGTCAAAGCGCCAGCCGGATGGCAGCCTCGACCGGCGAATAGGCGCCGTCCGGCCGGTCAAGGCTGAGTGGCCCACGCGGCAGCAAGGGCGGCTGCGCCATGAAGCGCGGCATCGTGCCGCGATGCGGCTGAGCCGAATGCACCAGGAAGGGATGGCAGAGATAGACTGTCCCCGCCTTCCCCGTTGCGAGCACCTCCTCGCGCCCGGCGCTGCCGGCGAAGCCGTCAGACGCCAGTTCGCCCAGCGATAATCCCGCCTCTGCTGCCGGTGCGAGCTGGCGGGCGATGTCGCGATGCGATCCCGCCCGGATACGCGTCGGCGCATCGTTCTCTCCGACATCGGAAAACAGGAAGAGCATGAGCAGTGCCCTGCCTTTCGAGTTGATGTTGACGCGCCAGTTCATGAAGTCCGGATCGTCGAAGCCGAAGCTGACATCGACATGCCAGCCGGCGTCGCCTGGATCCTCCGGCGACGGAAAGCGCACCGGAAAGGTCCCCATGGCACGGCAGGGCAGCCAACGCCCCGCGCCGACGAGCTGATCGAAGGCGCCGTGCAGCAGCGACGTGTTCGCAGCCGCGACGAAAGGCGCATCGGTGTACATGCCGAGCCGGATCACCGGCTTGGTCCAGCTCGCCGGATCGTCGGGATCGCAGCCGAGGTCGCGCCAGAGGATGGCGCGGGCCTCCCCGGCGAGTGCGGGCGGGAAAGCGTGGTCGAGACGGACGAAGCCGCGCTCGACGAAATGGGCGATCTGCGCGGCGTCGACGACGCGCGCATCGAATTCAGGGTGGGCCATTGAGAGATGTCTTTCGCTATCGGCCAGCCGAAGCGCCCGCCGCGCGGGCAGGCTGGCAAGGGACCTTCGGACGCAAGGCGCATCCGCTTGCGATGCCGGGGCGCGAAACGCGCGTCAGGCCCGCAGGCAGGTCAGGCGAGATCGAAGACGGCAAACATCATCATGGTGCGGGCAGTATCGCAGCCACCTCCGACGTGATCAAGCCGCTCGGCCGCCTGAGCCGAAAGGCGCGCTGGCCAAGCTGGCGGCGGCGCTGCCACGATGCACGCATTCCCGGATTCGGGCCGGAACTTGAATGCGGATCGCCATCCTCTCCGACATCCATGCCAACCGCGAAGCGTTCGAGGCGGTGCTGGCGGCGGTGCGTCGCCTCGCGCCCGACCGGCTGGTGCTGCTCGGCGATCTCGTCGGCTACGGCCCCGAGCCCGGCTTTTGCGTCGATGCGGCGCGTGAGCTCGTCGCGGCCGGCGCGATCTGCGTCCGCGGCAACCATGACGAAGCCGCCGTGCACGGCCCCTCCGGCATGACGCCGAACGCGCATGAGGCGGCGCTGTGGACCAAGGCGCGGCTCAGCGCCGAGCAGAGTGCTTTCCTCGCCGGCCTGCCGCTGACGGTGGAGCTCGACGGCGTGCTCTTCGTCCATGCCAGCGCCCGCGATCCCGCCGACTGGCACTATGTCCGCGACCTCCGCAGCGCCGAGGCCTGCCTTGCGGCGACAGATGCGGCGACCGTGGTCTGCGGCCACACCCATCTGCCGACGATCTTCTATGCCAGGCCCGGGCGCGAGCCGGTGGCGTTCATCCCCTTGCGCAACCTGCCCGCGCCGCTCTCGGCGGTGCATCGCCATGTCGTCGTGGTCGGCGCCGTCGGCCAGCCGCGGGACGGCGACCCTGCCGCTTGTTTTGCGCTGCTCGATACGCAGGCGCGCGAGGTCACCATGGCGCGCGTGCCCTATGACACGCAGGACACCGCGCGGAAGATCAGGGCGGCCGGCCTGCCGGACTGGCTCGGCCTGCGCCTGCAGATCGGCAGATAGGAGGCAGGATGGAACGGCCTGACACCGGCTCGGTCATCGACGGTTTCACGCTTACCGAGCGCTTGAAGGCCGGCGGCATGGCGACGCTCTGGGGCGCCACGCATCCTGACCATGCCAGCCCGCTCGTCGTGAAGATCCCGGTGCTCGATCCCGGCGCCGACGTTTCGGCCATCGTCGGCTATGAGACCGAGGTGCTGATCCACAAGCGCCTGTCGGGTCCCCATGTGCCGCGCTTCGTCGCCTCGGGCGACCTCGCCCGCATCCCCTTCATCGCCATGGGCTTCGTAGCAGGAGAGAGCCTGGCGGAACGGATCAAGCAGGCACCACTGCCCTTTTCGGAGACGCAGCGTATCGGCCTCGCGATCGCGACGGCGCTCGCCGACCTGCATCGCCAGAACGTGGTGCATCTCGATCTCAAGCCCGAGAACGTGATCCTGACCGACAAGGGTGCGGTGCTGCTCGATTTCGGCCTCGCCCGCCATGCCGAATTGCCGGACCTGCTCGGCGAGGAGAGCTCCGAGCCGATGGGGACATCAGCCTATATCGCGCCCGAGCAGGTGCTGGGCGAGCGCTCCGACCCGGCAAGCGACCTCTTCGCGCTCGGCTGCCTGCTCTATCAGATGGCCTCGGGCGAGGAGCCGTTCGGGCGGCCGAAGACCGTGCCCGGCATGAAGCGGCGGCTCTATCACGCGCCCAAGCCGCTGCGCGCCGTCAATCCGCAGGCTCCGGCCTGGCTCGAAGCAATCGTCGCGCGCTGCCTCGAGGTCGATCGCGGCCGGCGCTACGCCGATGCGGGCAAGGTCGCCTTCGACCTGCGCCACCCCGAGCAGGTCACGGTCTCGCGCAAGCGCCCGACCGCTGGGGAACGCGGCCTCGCCAAGCGGCTGGTCGACCTGTTCCAGAAGCGCGACGAGGCCGAGGTCACCGGCGCGCCTACGGTGGCGCGGCGCAGGGCCGGCCCCTCGCTCGTGCTCACCGCCGTCGATCTCACCGAGGGACCAGATGCGCTCGCCGCGGCGATCCTGGCGGAGACCAACCGGATGCTCGCCGCCCGCCCCGATTCCTCCCTGGCCTGCCTGACGGTGCTGCGGACCGAGATCATCGGTGAGACCAGGACTGTCGATGCGGAAGGGCGCTCGCTCTATATCGGCCGGCTGGTGGCGCTGAAGGACTGGGCGCGGCCGCTGCATCTGCCGGAGGACCGGGTCAGCTACCATGTCATCGAGGCGGTCAGCGCCGCCGATGCGATCCTGCGCTATGCCGAGCACAACGACATCGACCATATCGTGCTCGGCGCCCGCTCCTCCTCGGCGGTACGCCGCCATCTCGGCAGCGTCTCGACCAAGGTCGTCGCCGAGGCGCACTGCTCGGTTTCTGTGGTGCGGGTGAAGGGCGGCAGCGAGGAGCGAGCGATGTTGCGTTGACCTCCCCGCCCTCGCCTTCGAATATACGGCCCATGCCGGTTGCTCCCTCCGCCCCGCCCGAATTCGATCCCGCCCGGCTGGACGCCTTCCTGCGCTCTGCTCTGCCGGGACGCGCCTCCGGCCGGATGGATATCGAGCGGATCAGCGGCGGCCAGTCGAACCCGACCTTCTTCGTCTCCTATCACGATGCCGGCACCCGGCTCGTCCTGCGCAAGAAGCCGCCGGGGCCGCTGCTGCCCTCGGCCCATGCGGTCGAGCGCGAATACCGCATCCTCGAGGCGCTCGCCGGCTCGGCCGTGCCGGTGCCGCCCGTGCTTTTGCTGCATGAGGCGGACGATGTCGTCGGCACGCCGTTCTACCTGATGGAGCGGCTGGAGGGTCGCGTCTTCCACGATACCGCCTTGCCCGGCGTCACCCCTGACGAGCGGCGTGCCATGTATTTCGCCATGGCCGAGGCGCTGGCGGCGCTGCACGGCTTCGACTGGCGGGCAGCGGGCCTCGCCGACTTCGGCAAGCCCGGCAACTATTATGCCCGCCAGCTGGCGCGCTGGGGCCGGCAATGGCGCGAAACCCGGACGCGCGAGATCCCGGCGATCGACCGGCTGATCGACTGGCTCGGCGCCAATCTCGACGAAACGCCGGACACGACCATCGTCCATGGCGATTTCCGGCTGGGGAACCTGATGTTCGCCCCAGACGCGCCGAAGGTCGTCGCGGTGCTCGACTGGGAGCTCTCGACGCTCGGCCATCCGCTCTCCGACGTCGCCTTCTCCTGCCTGCCCTGGCATTCGACGCCGGACATGTATGCCGGCATCGTCGGGCTCGATCGCGAGGCGCTGGGGATACCGACGCAGGACGAATACATCGCCCGCTATTGTGCCGCCGCCGGGCGTGCTGAAGGGCCGGGCCGCTTCCACCTCGCCTTCTCGCTGTTCCGCTTCGCCGTCATCCTCGACGGCATCGCAGCGCGGGCGAAGACCGGAAACGCCGCCGCCGAGAACGCCGTCGCGGTCGGCGCGATGGCGGAGAGCTTTGCGCAGCGTGCGGACGCGTTGGTCGCAGGTGATGGCTAGTTTGTTTCTCTGGTCGTCCCGGGCGACCGCAGGGAGACCCGGGACCCATTCCGGAACCTCTATCGGAAGGGCTCCGGAATGGATCCCGGATCGGCGCCGCTTCGCGGCTTGTCCGGGATGACTCGGTAAGGATTGGGAGAAGAGTGATGGATTTCGCCTATTCGGCCAGGGTCGAGGAACTGCGCGCCAAGCTGCAGGCGTTCATGGATGCCCATATCCAGCCGGCGGACGCCGCCTGGAAGCACGAGGTCGAGGCTGGCCGCTATCCCAGCGCGCTGATCGACGATCTCAAGGCGAAAGCGAAGGCGGAAGGGCTGTGGAACCTCTTCCTGCCGGCGCTGAAGGCCGACGAGCCCGGCACGCGACTCAGCAATCTCGAATATGCCCCGCTCGCCGAGATCATGGGCCGGTTCTACTGGTCCTCGGAGGTGTTCAACTGCAACGCCCCCGACACCGGCAACATGGAAATCCTGCACATGTTTGCGACGCCGGAGCAGCGCGAACGCTGGCTGAACCCGCTGCTCGCCGGCGAAATCCGCTCCTGCGTGGGGATCACCGAGCCGGGCGTCGCCTCGTCCGACCCGACCAATCTGCAGACCACCATCATCCGCGACGGCGATGATTACGTCGTCAACGGCCGCAAATGGTGGACGACGGGTGCGCTGCACCCGAAGGTGAAGTTCTGCATCGTCATGGGCCTGTCCGATCCGCGGCCGGACGCCGATCCGCACAAGCGCCACAGCATGATCATCGTGCCGATGGACTCGCCCGGTCTGACGGTGATGCGCAATCTGCCGCTGCTGAACCATTATTCGATCGAGGGCCACACCGAGACCGACTTCAGCGAGGTCCGGGTGCCGGCCGCGAACCTGCTCGGAGAGGAGGGCGCGGGCTTTGCGCTGGCGCAGGCGCGCCTCGGGCCAGGGCGCATCCATCATTGCATGCGCACCATCGGCCAATGCGAGGTCGCGCTTGAATTGATGGTCGAGCGCGCGCTGGAGCGAAAGGCCTTCGGCCGCAATCTTTCCGACTACGCCAATGTCCAGGACTGGATCGCGGAAGGACGCATGGAGATCGACCAGGCGCGCCTGCTTTGCCTGCGCGCCGCCTGGATGATGGACAAGCATGGCAACAAGGCCGCGCGCACCGAGGTCTCGGCGATCAAGGTCGCGGCGACGCGCCTGCAGACCAAGATCACCGACCGGGCGATGCAGGTCTTTGGAGCCGGCGGGCTCTCCAACGATACCCCGCTCGCCTTCATTTACAGCTGGGGCCGGGCCCTGCGCTTCATCGACGGGCCGGACGAGGTCCATTTGCGCACCATCGCCCGCGCCGAGATCAGGAAGCGCAAGGAGAGCAACCGCAGCACCTTCGCGGAACAGGGCGTGCTGCGGCCCTGGGTGAAGGGAGCGAGCTAGCGCTCAATCGGCCGCGACGGGCGGCCCGGCGAGCTGGACCGCGACCGTGCCGAACCAGCGCGTCTCGACCTCGAAGCGCACCGGCACGGGAAACTCGCCGCCCTCGCGCAGCGCGATCAGGACCGAGCCCTTCAAAGGCCGCATCGCCGCCTCGCGATCATCGTCATGCCGGAAGCCGGCGATCGTCCGGACGGTGAAGCCGCAGCGCAGGGCGCGGCCGTTCAACGGGCCGTGGTCGGCGACCTGCACCCTCGCCGAGGAGGTCATGACCGCGACCGAGCGGCGGCGGCCGTCATAGATCGCCGTCGAGCCGTCGCAAGCCTCGCTCTCAGCCACCTTTTTCAGCATGCCGGCGACGCCGGAGAGCGAGTCGACCGTGCCGCGGATCAGTTCGGGCGGGACGGCTTCGCGATCCTCGTTCGACGGCTCCTGCCGCCGGACGACCGGCACTCCGCGCAGATAGTGCAATTCGCTGACATAGGTGCGGCCGCGCCATGAGCCGTTCGCGGCGTAGAGCCGCGGCTCGGGACCGCTGCGGCCCCAGCGGCCCTCCACCTTGCCGGATTGCTCGGCAGCCCCGACGAGCTGCGCCGCGCGGTAGGGGCGCGTGCGGATCTCGATGCGATAGCCGGCGCGGTCGAGCAGCGAGGTCACCTCGATCTCGCCGAGCGTGACCCCGCCCAGCACCGTGACATCGTAGCGAAGGCGCAGCTCGCGCGCCGAGGCGGCCGAAGGCGCGGTGCAGGCGAGCGCTCCGGCGATCAGAGCGCCTGCCGCGATGACTCTGGCCTGTCTCGAAGCGCTGCCGGCTGCCCTAACGCCGAGCTCAGGCATTGGTACCGTCGCCGAAGAGGCCGCGCAGCCTCGCAGCCCCTCGGTGTCGTCGCCGTCGAAGTCGCGCCCGAGCATCCGCATCATCCCGCATGGGACCGGCCGGTCCCCTTCCCTCCGCGTAAACGCCCGGTGTGACAGGGCCGAAGCGATGTGCCGTTGTAGCGCGGACGACCTGAGCCCCGCCATGCACGAAGGCGCGATGGGTTGCAGTCGCCGATCGGCGATGGAAATGCTCTAGAGCATTTTCGAGCGAAGTGGACACCGGTTCGCGTGCAGAAAATGCGATAAAACAAGGATCTAGAGCAATTTCGCGATTCGAAGAATTGCGGAAATGCTCTAGTAAGGGGTCACGTTCGCCGGTATCGTGACGATGGTTCGATCCTTCGGCACCACCGGGCCGGCGGATCTTGTTTTGCCGAGCAGCTCGAGGAACGGCAACAGCGGATCGCGGGCGAATTCACGGATCACGCGCCGCTCCAGCCAATTGAGCCGCCAAGGCAGCACAGCTGCCTTGAGGAGGCGGCCGCGATTCCGCAACTCCAGCCCATCCGGCGGCCCCTGTCTCAAGGGCTCCTTCGTCAGCGCTGCCCGGATGAAGTCCAAGCCCGCCAGTGCCGTGACATCCATCCGGAACCAGAAACGCGGATTGCTCTCGATGAAGAAGACCTGGCCGTCCGCTCTCTCGCGAAGATCGAAGCCAATCACGCCATCGAGCGCCAGATGCGCCGCGATCGCCCGACTGAAAGCCTCGACCTTGGGGCGCTGAACAAAGCGAATGCCGTAGCGCGCAAAGGTGTATGCCACCTGGCCGACGATGGTTCCGCGCTCGCAGAGGTAAAAAACGCAGAGGTCCCGGCCGGGAATGAAATCCTGCGCCAGGATCGGACTGTAGTCGACCTGCCCGCACAAATCCTCGGGTCCGTTGATCCTGCGCACACCCCAGCTGCCATCCAGGCTCGGCGGCTTGACGATGAAGGGATAGATCAACGCTCCGGTCGAGGCAGCGGCTCGCAGCTCGGACCAGGTCTCGAAGATCCGCGTGTCGGGCGTGGGCAGGTCGAGATCACGGCACAGCTGATGAAATGTCAGCTTGTTGTTCAGCCGATCGAAGGCGTCTGCCGCAGGAATCGGAAAGCAGGGTGTCTCGAACCTCTCCGGGTAGCTGGCGAGAAAACGTGTCGTATGTCCGCAAGTCGGAAGGATGCAGGAGATCTGGTGCTCTTTGGCGTATTGATCGATCGCATCCGCTTCGCCAGGCCCGGCCAGCGCGAATGGTTTTCCCAATTCGTGAAAGGCGCGACAGTGACGCGAATGCTTGAGCCAGGCGCCATCGCCTGTACCGATGATATGAATATCGTTGAAATATAGGGATACTGCTTTCAATATCCTATATTCCATTCGAAATCTATCTGCCAGAAGGATTGCGCGACCGGTCATTGCTCGGCTTCCCGTCTCGAGCACCGAGTGAGAATGGAGCACATCTGGAAATTCTTTCCGTTCTACCCTATCGCGTCATATTTGCCTGCTTGTCGGCGCATCGCAACCGATCCGCCGCGGACCAATAGTGTTAAGCCGATTTATCCCTCGCAAGCGCGAGGGCTTCGTAGATCATGAGGCATCGCATTCGGTCCTCGGGGGGCACCGGTGGACGAGGCCGATCCTCTCAACAGACTGGACACGCAGTCGGGCACGATGGCGCGCGGCGACCGGCGCTCTTGCCTGCCTCGTTCCTCCGGGGCAGTCAGAACCCATCCTGCATACCGGCTCGACCAGGCCGAGAGACTGGAAGCGGAGATCGTCACCGCCTCGGACTTTGCGCGATATCGCGATGACTGGGACGACCTCGTCGATCGCGCGCTGATCCCGAACATATACATGCATCCGACAATCGCGCTTGCAGCCGATGCGCATGGTGGTCGTCGTATCGTGGTCGCTCTGGTCTGGCGAGTGTCCGGCTTCAGGCGGGTGCTCGTCGGCGCCTGGTCCCTGGCGGAATTCCCGGAGCGCCGCCGCTTCTTCAGCGTTCTCGATACGGCGCTCAACCGGCTCGTCTTTGCCGGGACGCCGGTCGTGGACGCCGGGCTGGTCTCGGAGGTTCTCGACAAGATGCTGGATGCCATCGCCGCTCAGCCCGGTCTTCCCAGGATCATCGTCGCGTCCGACCTGAACGCGGATGGGCGATTGCTGCCCAGCCTACGCGACGTTCTCGCCCGGCGCCGGTCCCGCGCTCTGGTCGTGGGGCGGCGGCGGCGAGCGGTCCTGACGCGCCGAACCGCCAGGGAGCTCCCGGACCAGCCGGGAGCGTCCGCGAAACAAAGGCAGGATTTCCGCAGGCGAGGCAGACGCCTGGCGGAAGCCGGCATCGAACCTGTCGCCCTGATGCGCGGGGCGGAGATCGCCGATGCTTTCCAGGCGTTCCTTCACATCGAGGCCAGCGGCTGGAAGGGCAAGAAGGAGCACAGCGGCTGGGCGATAAGGCTCGACCCGGCGCTGGAGCCGTTCGCAGCGGAGATGATTGACGGTCTGGTGCAGGCCGGATGCGCCAGCATTGAAGCCCTGAGGCAGGGCGAGCGCTGGATCGCCTTCTCGATCTGGCTTCGCTCCGGTTCGCGCGCCTTCGGCTGGAAGATGGCCTATGACGAGGCGTTCGCCAGCTTCGGGCCCGGTCGCCAGCTCTCCGAGCTGGTGACGGCAAAATTCCTGTCCGATCCCGCTTTGGCGAGTTTCGACAGCTGCAACGGCTCGGAGACCTCGTTTCACGCCGCGATCTGGCCGGAACGGCTCGAACTGGTCGACATCGTCATCGACGCCCGTCGCGGCGGCTCCGTCTCGGGCACGCTCTTCATGATCGTCGAATTGACGTATCGCCGGGGACGAGGCTGGCTGAAGGCCGCGCGCGATACGGTGCGCGCCTATTGGCGGGGCTTGCGCTCGGCACAGTGACCGCGCTGCGGCCCCAGCGGCCTTCGACCTTGCCGGATTGCTCGGCAGCTACGACGAGCTGCGCCGCCCGGTAGGGGCGCGTGCGGATCTCGATGCGATAGCCGGTGCGACCCGGCAGCGAGGTCACCTCGATCTCGCCGAGCGTGACCCCGCCCAGCACCGTGACATCGTAGCGAAGGCGCAGCTCGCGCGCCGAGGCGGCCGAGGGCGCGGCGCAGGCGAGCGCCCCCGGCGATCAGGGCGCCTGCCGCGATGGCACTGGCCTGTCTCGATACGATGCCGGCTGCCCTCCCGCTGCGCTCGGGCGTCATCGCCGTCGTCGGAGAGGCTGCGCGGCCTCGCAGCCGCTGCGCGTCGTCGCTGTCGCATTCGCGCCCGAGCATCCGCATCATCCCGCACGAGACCGGCCGGTCCCCTTCCCTCCGCGTCACCGCCCGGTGTTACAGGGCCGAAGCGATGTGCCGTTGTAGCGCGGACGACGGGAGCCTCGCCATGCACGAAGGCGCGACGGGTTGCAGTCGCGGATCGGGCGATGCAAGGCCTCAGTGCAGGCGGGCTCGCCAACGATACGCCGCTAGCTTCATTAACTGCTGGAGCCGGGTTCTGCGCTTCATCGACGGGCTGGATCTGGGCACCACCGCGCGGGCGGAGATCGAGAAGCGCAAGGAGAGCGGGCGCAGCGCGTTTGCCGAACAGGGGTAGATAAGGCCCCAGATGCAGTATGAGCCTATAAGATAATGACGATTCGGGGGGCACTTGAATGACAACGCTTAGTGACCGACAAATTAGGTCGGAGATCGACGCGCAGCGGCTGATCCACAATGCCGACTCCACCCGACTTGCAGGTGCATGCTACGAACTGCGAATGGGCAATGTTTATTATGACCTTACGGAAGGTGGAAAGCGATTTTCTCTCAATCCCGATGAAGCGGTTCTAATCAAGCCCGGGCATCGCGTCGTACTCATAACGGCCGAAGAGCTTGAGGTCCCCGCCGACATTTTGGTCCGTGTAGTAAGTAAAGGCTCTTTATTCAGCATCGGTCTAAGTCCAGTTGCTACCTACGCTGATCCTGGTTTCGCTGGAAATCTTGGCATAGTGACAGAGAACGTTAGCGATAAATATATCGAACTCCCGCAAGGCGAGCCTATAGCCAAGGCGGATTTCACTCGCCTTAGCGCGCCTGCAAACAAACTTTACCGCGGACAACATGGCTTCCAAGCGGGCGTTTGGCCGATCAAGACGCAGTTGCAAAAAACGCATGCAGACGTCGCTAGTGATCCACGCGTCCTCTCAGAAAAGGAAGAAGCCTTGGCGCTACTCCCAACGGCGACCCGGACCGTTATCCGCAGGATCGAATGGACGCAGAACATTACCGACATAGGCCTTGTCTTAGCAATTATCTTAAATGCTGTGGCACTGTTTAACCTCAGTGGAAAACTTGCGGACGGCTTCTATGGCGTGGTTGGTAACCTTGTCGCCAGCGCTATCCTCGCTCTCGGTGCTATCATCGTAAAATTCACACGGAGGACCTGACCATGGAATTGTCGGCCCTCATTGAGCTGCAGATCGAGCGCGATCGTCGACGTGGTTTCCAAGTCGACTTCGCATCGGACAGTGATCGATTAGATCAACTGATGCGAGATCTTGTCGGATTGCTGGGAGAGGTTGGCGAATTCGCAAACCTGCTAAAAAAAGTAGGGTTGGCGCACACAACTCCGGGATATGTCGCACCCTCACTCAAGGAGGCCAACCCCGAGCTACGCGAAGAATTAGCAGATGCAACAATTTATATATTTCGGCTCGCGGCGCTATTAGGCGCCAATCTTGAGCATGATCTACTTCAAAAAATGAGCATCAATGATAAACGGTATAGCGACCTTGAACGATAGGCGTATCTTCTTTCTTGGCGTTAACACCGGCTTTCTCGCCGACGGTAAACCAGATGAGAGGTATTTGCGCTTCTACGCGACCCGCAGCTCTTCCAGTTTGCACTGTGCAATCATCGGCAACGTCGTGGTGCCGGGAGGATATGGCAGCAACGCTGTTTCGCCAACCCTCACAGCGGAACCGGTTTGGACTGACCTCGCCGCCGCAATCCGGAGAGGTGGCTCCATGCCGGGAATTCAACTCGCGACCGCGTGGGAAGGCTACGCTGGCTCAAGAAGATTTGTCGGAGCTAAACCCCACGAAATCATTCAGAAGGCTCGTCAACTCGTCACTGGTATGGGCCGCGGACGCATAGCGGGAGTCCTTGACTCATTTGAAGCGGCGGCAGCCATGGCCGAACGACATGGATTCAGCCACATCCAGCTACATGCGGCTCACGGTTACCTATTAGGTTTGCTTGTGGACTCGCGCATTAATAGCGACTCAATGTACGTACTCGAAAGGCTGGCCACACTCGCAGTTATTTTACGGCGAGCAAAAGTCGAAACCTCGATCCGCATTTCGCTTAAGACTGGCGAACCGAATTTCGACAATATCGGTACAGCTGATTTTCAAGATACTATCGCTCGCCTACCTTTTGATTATATTGATCTTTCTTCTGGATTCTATAATATAGACAAGCGACTTATATATCCAACACACCCTAATATTCTTGCTGCCCGGCTTAATGAAAGCCTCGAAACGGGAGCCCGGCATCCTGATCGTGCCTTTATTCTCTCTGGCCGCGCCATACGGCACGATTGGACCAAACTTCCATCTAACGTTCACCTCGGTCTTTGCCGAGACTTGATTGCAAATCCGAATTTCTTGCAAGAACCGCATAGCGGCTGTCACAATCATAATAAATGCCACTACTACTCGCGTGGTAGTAGTCATTTGACATGTGGGCGCTGGCTGAACGCTTAAGAGCGAACAGCCCCGATCATCTGTTGGCAGGGTCACAGCAAACCCGCAACCCCGCCAGCACTCCCACTACGCCGCCTCGGCGATGTGCTCCCTGCCCTCCACCCCATGCTGCCGCAGCGGCTTGTTCCCCGAGAGCTTGCGCATCAGCACGTAGAACACCGGCGTCAGGAAGATGCCGAAGGCGGTGACGCCGATCATGCCGGCGAAGACCGCGATGCCCATGGCCTGGCGCATCTCGGCGCCCGCCCCGGTCGAGAGCACGAGCGGCACCACGCCCATGACGAAGGCGAGCGAGGTCATCAGGATCGGCCGCAGGCGCAGGCGGCTGGCCTCGATCGCGGCCTCGACCGGCGTCCTGCCCTCGAATTCGAGCTCGCGCGCGAATTCGACGATCAGGATGGCATTCTTGGCCGATAGTCCGACCAGGACGACGAGGCCGATCTGGGTGAAGACGTTGTTATCGCCGCCGCTCCACCAGACGCCGGCCATCGCCGCGAGCAGGCCCATCGGGATGATCAGCAGGATCGCGACCGGCAGGGTCAGGCTCTCATATTGCGCCGCCAGCACCAGGAAGACGAGCAGGATAGCGACCGGGAAGACCAGGATGGCGGAATTGCCGGCCAGGATCTCCTGATAGGTCAGCTCGGTCCATTCGAAGGCAAAACCCTTGGGCAGGGTCTCGGCGGCGATGCGGGTGACGGCGTCCTGCGCCTGGCCCGAGGAGTAGCCGGGGGCCGGGCCGGCATTGATGTCGGCGCTGAGGAAGCCGTTATAGCGCATGGCACGTTCGGGGCCGGCATCGGTGCGCACATTGAGCACGGCCGAGAGCGGCACCATCTCGCCCGAATTCGAGCGGACCTTGAGCTTGCCGATGTCCTCCTGATAGGCGCGGAAGGGCGCATCGGCCTGGACGCGCACCGTGTAGGTGCGGCCGAACTTGTTGAAGTCGTTCACATAGGACGAGCCGAGATAGATCTGCAGCGTCTCGAAGACATCGGTGACGGGAACGCCGAGCTGACGCGCCTTGGTGCGGTCGATGTCGGCATAGAGCTGGGGCACGTTGACCTGGAAGCTCGAGAACATGCCGGCGAGCTCTGGCGCCGCCGCGGCCTTGGCCATGAAGGCCTTGGTCGCCTCGTCAAGCGCCTTGTAGCCGAGGCCGGCGCGGTCCTCGATCTGCAGCTTGAAGCCGCCGATGGTGCCGAGGCCCTGGACGGGCGGCGGCGGGAACATCGCGATGAACGCCTCCTTGATGCCGGCGAACTCCTTGTTGAGCTGCATGGCGATGGCGTTGCCCGAGAGCTCGGGGCTCTTGCGCTGGTCGAAGGGCTTCAGGCCGACGAAGACGATGCCGGCATTGGACGAGTTGGTGAAGCCGTTGATCGACAGGCCCGGGAAGGAGATCGCGTTCTCGACGCCGGGATGCTTCAGGGCGATCTCGTCCATCCTGCGGATGACATCCTCGGTGCGGTCGAGCGTCGCCGCATCGGGCAGCTGGGCGAAGCCGACGAGGTACTGCTTGTCCTGGCCCGGCACGAAGCCCGACGGCACCTTCTGGAAGAGCACGACGGTCAGGCCGACGAGGCCGGCATAGACCACGAGCATCACGGTCTTGCGGCCGAGGATGCGGGTGACGCCGCCGCCATAGGCCTCCGACGACCGGTTGAAGAAGCGGTTGAAGCCGCGGAAGAACCAGCCGAACAGGACGTCCATGCCGCGGGTCAGCGCATCCTTGGGGGCGTCGTGGCCGCGCAGCAGCAGCGCCGCGAGCGCCGGCGACAAAGTCAGCGAGTTGATCGCCGAGATCACCGTCGAGATCGCGATGGTGAGCGCGAACTGGCGGTAGAACTGGCCGGTCAGGCCGCTGATGAAGGCGAGCGGCACGAAGACCGCGACGAGGACCAGCGCGATCGCGATGATCGGGCCGGAGACCTCGCGCATCGCCTTGTAGGTGGCTTCGCGCGGCGACAGGCCGTTCTCAATGTTGCGCTCGACATTCTCGACCACGACGATGGCGTCGTCGACGACGATGCCGATCGCCAGCACCAGGCCGAACAGCGAGAGCGCGTTGATCGAGAAGCCGAAGAGATACATCACCGCGAAGGTGCCGACGACCGAGATCGGCACGGCGACGAGCGGGATGATCGAGGCGCGCCAGGTCTGCAGGAAGACGATGACGACGAGCACGACCAGCGCGATCGCCTCGAGCAGCGTGGTGATCACCGCCCTGATCGAGGCGCGCACGAACTGGGTGGTGTCGTAGACGATCGCGTAGTCCACGCCCTCCGGCATGTTCTGCTTGATCTCGCGCATCGTCTCCTGGACGCGGTCGGCGATGGCGATGGCGTTCGAGTTCGGCGCCTGGAAGACCGGCACGGCGACGGCCGACTTGCCGTTGAGCAGCGAGCGCAGCGCGTATTCGGCAGCGCCCAGTTCGATGCGGGAGACGTCCTTCAGGCGCACGACCGCGCCTGAGGGGGCCGTCTTGACGATGATCTCGCCGAACTCCTCCTCGCTGGCGAGGCGCCCCTGCGCATTGACCGAGAGCTGCAGATCGAGCCCCGGCCCGCTCGGCGAGGCGCCGATGACGCCGGCCGCTGCCTGGACGTTCTGGGCGCGGATCTCGCGGACGATGTCGGAGGGCGAGAGGCCGTGCTCGGCGACCTTCTGCGGGTCGAGCCAGACGCGCATCGAATAGTCGCCCGAGCCGAAGAGCTGGACCTGGCCGACGCCGTCGATGCGCGCCAGCCGGTCCTTGACGTTGAGGACGGCGTAATTGCGCAGATAGGTCATGTCGTAGCGGCCGTTCGGCGAGGTGATGTGCACCACCATCGTCAGGTCCGGCGAGCTCTTGATGGTGGTGACGCCGAGGCGGCGCACCTCCTCCGGCAGACGGGGCTCCGCCTGGCTGACCCGGTTCTGGACCAGCTGCTGGGCCTTGTCCGGGTCGGTGCCGAGCTTGAAGGTGACGTTCAGCGTCATCACGCCGTCGGTCGTCGCCTGGCTCGACATGTAGAGCATGCCCTCGACGCCGTTGATCTGCTCCTCGATCGGCGTCGCCACGGTCTCGGCGATGACCCGGGGATTGGCGCCGGGATATTGCGCGCGCACCACCACGGTCGGCGGCACGACTTCGGGATATTCCGAGATCGGCAGGGCCCGCAGCGCCAGCAGGCCGGCGAGGAAGATCAGGACGGAAAGGACGCCGGCGAAGATCGGCCGGTCGATGAAGAACTTCGAGAGGTTCATGGGGTGCCCCTTCAAGGCGGCGGCCCCGCCGGTCCCGAAGCGGCCAGCGGGAGCGAACAGGGTAGGATGCGAAGCCACTTCGTCATTCCGGGGCGGGCCAGAGGCCCGAACCCGGAACCCATGACCACGACGGCTCCAGAAAGCCCGTAAACCGTGCCGAGCTCGATCCGGCTCGGACTGTGTTCATGGGTTCCGGGCTCAGGCCTTCGGCCTGCCCCGGAATGACGGTGGTGGTTCAGCGCTGGGCGAGCTCGGTCGTGGGCTTCTTCAGTTCGGAGCGCTCGGCCATCGGCACCTGCTCGGGGGCGACGGAGGCGCCCGGGCGGATGCGCTGCAGGCCGTTGACGACGATCTGCTCGCCGGCTTCGAGCCCGCTGGTGACGATGCGCAAGCCCTCGGCGGCCGTGCCGAGGGTGACCTCGCGCCAGACCGCCTTGTGGTCCTTACCGACGACGAAGACGAACTTCTTGTTCTGGTCGGTGCCGACGGCACGCTCATTGATGACGAGCGCCGGCTCCGACTTGGCCTGGCCCATGCGCAGCCGCACGAACTGGCCCGGCATAAGCGCGCCGTCCTTGTTGTCGAAGATCGCCCGGACACGGACCGTGCCGGTCGCGGCATCGATGCCGTTGTCGACGAAGTTGAGATGGCCGGCGATCGGCGCGGCCTCGTTCGTCGCGGTGGTCATCTGCACCGGGATGCGCTTGAGGTCGCGCGGCTTGCCGGGTTCGGCCGGCAGGGT
Source organism: Allobosea sp. CRIB-10 (assembly GCF_900112185.1). Lineage (GTDB taxonomy): Bacteria > Pseudomonadota > Alphaproteobacteria > Rhizobiales > Beijerinckiaceae > Allobosea. The sequence continues at coordinate 159,160 of NZ_FOKP01000013.1, forward strand.
CGCCAGCGCCTTGAGCAGCGAGGCTTCATCGGCGTTGAAGCCGGCGTAGACCGGATCGACCGAGACGAGCGTCGTCAGCAGCGGCGCATTGGCGCCGGCGGCCACGAGGTTGCCGACGGTGACTTCCAGTCGGCCGATGCGGCCGCCGATCGGGGCGCGGATCTGGGTGTAGTCGAGGTTGAGTCTCGCCGACTGCAGCGCGGCGCGGGCGGCGCGCTCGTTCGCCTGCGCCTCGCGCAACGCATTCAGCCTGGTATCGAGGTCGCGCTGCGAGACGTTCTGCGTCGACATCAGTTTCTGGCCGCGCTCATGCTCGCCTGCGGCAAGCGCGACGCGGGCCTCGGCGGCGAGCAACTGGGCCTGGGCCCGCTCGAATTCCGCCTGGTAGGGCGCCTGATCGATGCTGACCAGCAGATCGCCCTGCTTGACCAGCGCGCCCTGCGCGAAATGCACCTGCTCGACGACCCCGGAGACGCGCGAGCGGATCTCGACGCGCTCGATCGCCTCGAGCCGGCCGGAGAATTCGGCCCAGCTGACCAGCTCGCGCTGTTCGACGGTCGCGACCGAAACCGGCGTTGCCGGTGGCGCAGCGGGAGCAGTGTCGCTCTGCGCGGTGTTCGAGCCATGGACGGCGGCAGTGAGCGCCGCGAGCGAGACGCCGGCGGTGATGGCAACGCCCAACAGGGCATGACGGATCGTTCCCGGAATCATGGGTTCATTCCTTCGTGGAGAGAGGTTGAAAGAGCGGACGACCGGCGGTGCTAGGACGGTGCGGTCGCGGTGAAGAACTCGCTGACGTGATGACAGGCCGCGCACAGACAGGAGCCGTCGCGGGGCCCTTCGGCGAAGGCGTCCGGCCAGCGGCTCGGGCCGCCGACGATGCGGATGGTGGTGTCGACGCCGGCCGCCTTCAGCCGGTGGGCATAGTTGATGCTCTCGTCGCGCAGCAGATCGTCCTCGGCGGTGACGATCAGGGCCGGGGCGAGCCCGGTCAGCCTGACGGCGTTGACCGGCGCGGCATAAGGATGCGCCGCCTTTTCGGGCGAGCCGAGATAGGCATGCCAGCCGTCGGCCCAGCGGCAGCCGACCGGGCCGGCCTCGGCATTGCGGAAGGAATAGGTGCCGAGGCAGGAATCGAGCATCGGCGAGAACAGGATCTGGCCGGCGAGCGGCGGGCCGTGCCGGTCTCGCGCCATCATGGCGAGCGCCGCGGCGAGGTTGCCGCCGGCCTCCTCGCCCGCCACATAGAGCGGCGCGGTCTTCCCGACCCAGCGTGCCTTGTCGCGGGCGATCTGTTCCAACGCTGCATAGGAGGCTTCGAGCGCCTGCGGGAACGGATTGGCCGGAGCGAGCGGGTAAGGCAGCGAGATCACGATCGCGCCGGCCTCGGCCAGCGTGGTCGCGACAGCTTCGCCGGATGCAAGCGTGCCGCTGTCGAAGGTGCCGCCATGCAGGTGGACGACGAGGCCGGCCGCGTCCGGCACGGCAGCCGGCGCATAGAGGCGGCCGGCGAGCTTGTCGCGCCCGACCGCAACGCTCTGCTCGCGCCAGAAGACGGCGCGGCGATAGCGGCTTTCGGGAACGGACGGGACGAGCATGGCGACGGCGCCTGACGAATGTTGCGGTGCATCACGATTTAGGTGATGCCCTGAACTTAATAAACCGCCGTTCTGCTCCTACATTGTTTCCATACGGAAACAATCGACGGACTATCCGGAGCCTCGATATGGACCAGCTCAACGCCATGCGCGCCTTCGTGCGCGTCGTCGAAGTCGGCACCTTCACCCGCGCGGCGGAACTGCTCGACCTGCCCAAACCGACCGTGACCAAGCTGATCCAGCAGCTCGAAGGGCATCTGCGCGCGCAATTGCTCAACCGCACGACGCGGCGCGTCACCGTGACGATGGATGGCGCCGCCTATTACGAGCGGGCGCTGCGCGTGCTCGGCGAGATCGACGAGCTCGACCAGAGCATGACCTCCTCGCAGGCCCGGCCAAGCGGACGGCTGCGCATCGATGTCAGCGCCTCCTTCGCCACGGACATCATACTGCCGGCGCTGCCCGGCTTCCATGGGCGCTATCCCGAGATCCAGATCGACATGGGCCTGTCCGACCGACCGGCCGACCTGATCGGCGAGAATCTCGACCTCGCCATCCGTGCCGGCGCGATCGACGACCAGAGCCTGATTGCCCGCCGCATCGGCGAGATGATGCTGATCACCTGCGCGACGCCGGGCTATCTGGCGAAGCACGGCACACCGCGGCACCCGCGCGATCTGGAGGATGGGCATCTCGCCATCGGTTATCGCCGAGCCGGCACCAGCCGCATCATGCCTTTCACCTTCGCCAGCCCAAAGGAGACGATCGAGATCCAGGGCAACTATGTCGTCTCGTTGAACGACGGGACCGGCTATGTCGCCGCCGGGCTGGCGGGGCTCGGCGTCATGCAGGTGCCGACCTTCATGGCGATGGCGCACATCGCCTCCGGCCGGCTCGTACCGATCCTGACCGATTGGTGCACCAAGCCGAAGCCGCTGCACATCATCTACCCGCCGAACCGGCACCTCTCGAACAAGGTCCGCGTCTTCGTCGACTGGCTGGCCGAGTTGTTCGCGCGGAACGAGTTGCTCCAGGGCAAGCCGCTGCTGCCCTGCCCCGGCGGCGTGGCGACAACACCGGAGGCGGTCGCCCGCCAACCCGAGCAGGCAGCGTAAAAATCCGTCATTGCGAGCGCAGCGAAGCAATCCAGGAGGGCGTGGAGTTCCGCGGCCTCTAGGTTGCTTCGTCGCTGCGCTCCGCGCAATGACGACACTGGCGATCCCACCGGATCGACAAGTGCTCTGGTCGCGCAGGCCGGGATGACAGGCCGGTGGTTCCATCGCGTGGCGAACTGGCCTAACCAGAAGCGCTGGCTTTCCGCCGCACGCCCTCCAGCAGCCCAGGTCCGCCCGATGTCCCGCAGCGTCCGCGACAAGCTCGAAGCCACCTTCGCCCGCATCCGCGACGGCGCCCCGGTTTTCACCAAGCTCCTCACCGAATCCGCCCGCGCCGAGGCCGATGCCGCCGACCGCCGGCGCGAGGCCGGGTTGGAGCTGAGCGCGATCGACGGCACGATCGTCTCGGTCAAGGATCTGCTCGATGTGAAGGGCGTCACGACCTGGGCCGGCTCCAGCGCGCTGAAGGGCGCAGCTCCCGCGGGTCAGGATGCGCCCTCGGTGGCGCGGCTGCGCGGGGCCGGCGCGGTGATCATCGGCAAGACCAACATGACCGAGTTCGCCTTCTCCGGCATCGGCCTCAACGCCACCTTCGGGACGCCGGGGAACGCCATCGACAAAGCACGAATCCCGGGCGGCTCTTCCTCCGGCGCGGCGGTCTCGGTGGCGGAAGGCTCTTCGGAGCTGACGGTCGGCACCGATACCGGCGGCTCCTGCCGGATCCCCGCCGCCTTCAACGGCATCACCGGGATGAAGCCGACGCACAAGACGGTTCCCGACGAGGGCTGCTTCCCGTTGGCGCCAAGCCTCGATTCGATCGGCCCGCTGGCCAAGGACGTCGCCGGCTGCGCGCGCTTGCTCTCGGTGCTGGCCGACCGGCCCTTCGATCTCGCGGACGGTATCTCGCCGGCCCGCATCCGGCTCGGCGTGGCCCGCGGCGGCTTCCTGGCCGAGGCCGATCCGTCCGTCGCCAAGGCCTATGAGGCGGCGATCGAGCGCGTGACGCGGCTCGGCATCGCGGTCGAGCCAGTCGATCTCGACGGGTTCTACAAGGAGATGCTGGCGATCGCGCCGGTGCCGCTCGTCACGGTCGAGGCGGCGGCCGTGCATCGCGACCTCCTCGCCACCAAGGCCGACACCTACGACCGGCGCGTCGCGGCCCGCATCGCCATCGGCGTGCCCTGCAAGGCGGCCGACTACATCATCGCCATGGAGAAGCGCCGGGCGCTGATCGCAAGGCTCGCGGCCGAACTCGACGGGCTCGATGGCTTCCTGGCGCCGACCGTACCGATCGAGGCGCCGACGATCGCCGCCGTGGAGGCCGGTGACGAGGCCTTCTTCACCGCCAACCGCCTGATCCTGCGCAACCCGGCCTTCGGCAACCTGTTCGACCTGTGCTCGATCTCGCTGCCGATGCCGCTCAGCGACAAGCTCTCGGGCGGGCTGATGCTGAGCGCGGTCGCGGGCCGGGACCTGCAGCTGCTCAACATCGCCAAGTTGATCGAGCCGGCGGCGGCGGGACACTGAAGCCCGGCGGCTTGACAAACCCCGCCACAATGGGCCCTTCACGAGCCATGATCGCGCGCAGCCTTCAGCAAACACCCTTTGCAGCCCTCGCGGCGGCGGGCGGCTACGCGCGCCTCGGCGGCCGAGGTTGACGGCAGCGCGTCGCGCGCCTCCCTCTCCGCCCCAAAGCTCAATTCCTTATCGAAGGGCCGCCCCGCCGGCGGCATCATGCCATGCCCGACCGCACCTGCGTGCTCACCCTCGCATGCCCCGACCGCCCGGGGATCGTCGCCGCCGTCTCGACACTTCTGTTCGAGGCCGGCTGCAACATTCTCGACGCCCAGCAATATGACGACATCGAAACCGGCCGCTTCTTCAT
>NZ_FOKP01000002.1 GCF_900112185.1 Allobosea sp. CRIB-10
TGCGACCATTGCTCGTCATTCAACCAAAACAAGCGGCTCATGGAACTTACCTCTCCCATGACCTGCTTGAATCACAAACTGGCCGTTGAGTTTAGACCCTAGAGCATCGCGCGTCCGATCGGACGCGATAACGATGATCTATCACATTGTTATCGCATCGGATTCTTCCGAAAAGAGGATTCCACTTTTCGGTCCGATGCCATAGGCGCTGTCGGCGGCGAGCCTCACCGGCCAGAGGCCGAAGCGCTCCTGCGTCCGATCGAGCATGGTCCGGGCCGAGCCGACCTTAAGCCTGCCGGATGGCGCGGCTGGCCTCGACATCGACGATGACGGCGTGGTCGAGCTCGATCAGATAGTTGGTCGCATAGGCGAAGAAGGCATGGCCCGTCAGGGCTCCGGTCCATTGCGCCGCCGGATCGGAGCGCGAGACGAACTTCGGCTTGGCCTCGCTCGCGGCGCCCCAGGCGGCCTCGTCGAGCGTATCGAGATGCTCGCGCACCGAGCGCCGTGTCCGGGCCAGATCATCCCGGTCGATCGGCTCGGACGCGTCGGCCGAGCCTTGCTTGTTTGCGTCGGCTCGGATCAGGCCGGCATCGACCGCGAAGCCTTCGCCGCCGACGAGCCCCTCCGCGGTGCAGCGCCGGAGGGTCGCCTCGAACAGCTCGCGCGGCATGGGGTATCAGTAGCCGAGCGCGGTCTCCAGCGGCCCCTTCGGCAGCGGCACCAGGAACCAGACCTCGAACATCATGAAATTGACGATCGCAATGCCGAGCGAGACGGCCAGAGCCTTCCACACCGCGAACTTGCCGAAGAACACCATGAAGGCGCCGATATAGATCGCGGCCGAAACGTAGATGCCGATATAGTTCGTCGCCAGCACGAAGACGACGGCGGGAACGAAGATCGCCGCCATGCGCTTGAGGCCCGGCACGGTCGTCGCAACCTTCTCGCCCTCTGCCGTGTCCGGCAGCGCATGGGCCAGGTTGATCAGCGAGGCGATGCCCATCGCCATGACGATGTAGAACGGGAACAGGCCGGGCTGCGGCCCCTCGTTCGGCTTCCAGGAGATGCCGAGGCGCAGGCTGTCGGTCATCACGATCGCCGCGACGATCAGGAAGAAGATCGCGACCGCGATGTCCAGCGTGCGATGGCTGACGAGCGGGCGTTCTTCGGCTTCTTCGTTGCTGCTCATTGTCTTGCTCCTGGCTGGCTTCCGTTTCCGGCGCGCCGGCTTCATGACGGTTGGCTGATCGGAGCGCGATCGCTGGCGCCGCGCTCCGCTGCTGTCGGGCTCACTGGGTCGCGAGGAAGCCGGCCTTTTTCATCAAGTCGGAATGCAGCGCCTCCGCAGTGGTCAGCCACTTTTCGAAATCGGGGCCGGTCATGAAGGTCTGGTTGAAGGCGCCCTTCTCCATGAATTCCTTCCAGTCCGGCGTCGCCATCACCTTCTTGAGCAGATCGACATAGAAGGCGACCTGCTCGGGCTTGGCATTCTTGGTGGTGAAGATGCCGCGCAGCATCTGGTATTCGACCGGCAAACCCGATTCCTTGCAGGTCGGAATGTCGCTCCAGGCTTCCTTCTCGGTGACCTTGGCGGTGTAGGTCGAGCGCTGCGCATCGAAGATGCAGAGCGGACGCAGTTGGCCAGCACGCCATTGGCCGACGGCCTCGATCGGGTTGTTCACGGTCGAGTCGACATGGTTGCCGACGAGTTGAACCGCGACCTGGCCGCCACCGGCATAGGGCACGTAGGTGAACTTCTTGCCGCCGGTCTGCTGCTCGACCGCCGCCGTGACGATCTGGTCTTCCTGCTTCGAGCCGGTGCCGCCCATCTTGAACTGGCGGTCCTCGCCGGCCTTGACCGCCTCCACATAGTCCTTCGTCGTCTTGTAGGGCTTCTCGCTGTTCGTCCACAGGATGAACTGGTCGAGCGCCAGCATCGCGACCGGCTTCATGTCCTTCCAGTTGAAGGGCGAGCCGGTGCCGAGCGGCGTCGTGAAGACGTTCGACAGGGTGATGGTGATCTTGTGCGGATCGTTGGCGCTGGCCTTCATCTCCAGGAAGCCTTCGGCGCCGGCACCGCCCGCCTTGTTGATCACGATCAGCGGCTGCTTCATCAGGCTGTGCTTCTGGACGACGCCCTGGATGAAGCGCGCCATCTGGTCGGCACCGCCGCCGGTACCCGCCGGGATGACCAGCGTCACGGGCTTGCTCGGTTCCCATTTCTGCTGCGCCAGGGCTGGCGCGGTCAGGCAGGCGCTCGCCGCCAGCGCTATCGCAATTGTCCTTGCCTTAGACGCTCCCGTCCGGATCATCACGCTTCCTCCCTTGAGGCGGCTTTGGTGCCGCGTTGGTAAAGTCATGAAGGCGAATAGTTTGCGGAAACCGGCCCGCGCGGGCCTCAGGCTGCGCGGGCGACGGCGTCGTTGCTCGAGAGTTTGGTGCGCAGCGCCTGCAGGGCCGGCCAGAACGCCATCAGCAGGCCGAGCGTCATGATCCCGCCACAGAGCCAGTTCGACCAGAACACGCCGACATTGCCCTGCGAGACCAGCATGGCCTGGCGGAAGGAGCTCTCCGCCTGGTCGCCGAGCACCAGCGCCAGCACGAGCGGCGGCAGCGGGTAGCGCAGCTTGTTGAAGAGATAGCCGAGCACACCGAAGACCAGCATCATCCAGACGTCGAACATCGCGTTGTTCACGGTGAAGGCACCGATGGCGCAGACGAAGACGATGGCCGGCGCAATGATCGAGAAGGGCACGCGCAGGATCGCGGCGAAGAAGGGCACGCAGGTCAGCACCATGACGAGGCCGACGACGTTGCCGAGATACATCGAGGCGATCAGGCCCCAGACGAAATCCTTCTGCTCGACGAAGAGCAGCGGGCCGGGCTGCAGACCCCAGATCAGCAGGCCGCCGAGCAGCACCGCTGCGGTCGGCGAGCCGGGGATGCCGAGCGTCAGCATCGGCAGCAGCGCGCTCGTGCCGGCGGCGTGGGCGGCGGTCTCCGGCGCGACGACGCCCTCGAGCTCGCCCTTGCCAAAATTGTCGCCGCGCTTCGAGAGGCGCTTGGCGATGCCATAGCCCATGAAGGAGGCTGGCGTCGCGCCGCCGGGAGTGATGCCCATCCAGCAGCCGACGATGCAGCTGCGGAGGAAGGTCATGCTCATCGCCGGCAGTTGCTTCCAGGTGCGGATGACCGCGTCCATGCGCAGCTTCGCAGCGGCTCCGTTGAACTTCAGCCCATCCTCCATCGAGCAGAGGATCTCGCCGATGCCGAACAGGCCGATGACGGCGACGAGGAACTTGAAGCCGTTCAGCAGCTCGTCCTGGCCGAAGGTCATCCGGAGGGTGCCGGTCACGCCGTCGAGCCCGACGGAGGCGAGCGCGAAGCCCAGGCACATCGAGGCGATCGTCTTGAACGGCGAGCCCCGGCCCATGCCGATGAAGCTGGCGAAGGTGAGGAACTGCACCGCGAAGAACTCGGCTGGACCGAATTTCAAGGCGAATTTAGCGACCACCGGCGCCAGGAAGGTGATCAGGCAGACGGCGAAGATGGCGCCGACGAAGGAGGCCGTGAAGGCGCCGACCAGCGCCTCGTCGGCCTTGCCGTTTTGCGCCATCGGGTGCCCATCGAAGGTCGTCGCCACCGACCAGGGCTCGCCGGGAATGTTGAACAGGATCGAGGTGATGGCGCCGCCGAACAGCGCGCCCCAGTAGATGCTGGTCAGCAGGATGATCGCCGAGGTCGGCGGCATGGTGAAGGTCAAAGGCAGGAGAATGGCGACGCCGTTTGCACCGCCGAGCCCCGGCAGAACGCCGATGACGACGCCGAGCGTGATGCCGATGACCATGAGCAGGATGTGATAGGCGCTGAGAGCAACGGCGAATCCGCCGAACAGGGCGTTCAGTTCATCCATAGCGCTTCGTCCCCATAAAATGGCCTTGTTCAGGGACCGCGCAATGACCAACGCAGAGCTGACTGGCCTTGTTTGAGTTAGCCTAGGATGAAACTGCTTGGCATGCAATATGCCATATTTGGATGCGGCGCAGCATAATAATTGCTGGGTTTCGGCCGTTGCGCCACCATTTCTTTCATTATATGGTATGCCAGAAACCACCGGGCTGGGACGCATCCTGCGTCCGGGCGAGGCTCGGGTAAGGCAGAACGGAAATCGACGTCGCAATGATCAAGGCACAGCTTGAAATTCAGCCGATCGAGGAGGTGCAGAGCCTCAAGAGCCGCACCTATGAGGCGCTGAAGGCCGCGATCGGCGCGATGAAGATCTATGACGCCGGCGCCGAGCTGCGGCTCGACGAGCGCGCGCTCTCGCTCCAGTTCGGCGTCAGCCGGACGCCGCTGCGCGAGGCGCTGGCCCAGCTCGAGCAGGAAGGCCTGGTCAGGATCGCGCCCCGACGCGGCATCTTCATCGTGCGCAAGACCAAGGCCGAGATCCTCGAGATGATCACGGTCTGGGCCGCGCTCGAAAGCATGGCCGCCCGGCTCGCCACCGAAGTCGCCTCGGACGAGGAGATCGCCGGGCTGCACACCCTCGTCGACACCTTCGACAGCGACGCGCTCGAGGGGCATGTGGGCGAATACTCCGACGCCAATATCCGCTTTCACGCGGCGATCATCGCCCTCTCGGGCTGCAAGCTTATCGCGGAGATCACCAACGGCCTGTTCACGCATGTGCGCGGCATCCGCCAGCGCACGATCTTCGAGAAGGACCGGGCCCGGCGTTCGATCGTCGATCACAAGGAGATCATCGAGGCCCTGGAGACCCGCAACGGCGAGCGCGCCGAGCGCCTCGTGCGTGAGCACACGCTCAAGCTGCGCCAGCACGTCGAACAATTCGTCCAGCTCGACTGAGCCGGACCAAGACCAACAAAGAAGAATTATCGACAACAAACATCTATCTAGGGAGAAGCGGGATGTCCGCAGTTGTACAAAGCATCTCTTCTGCCGCGCCGGAAGCTGAGCGCGAGCTGACCGACGGCTTCAACCTCATCATCGATGCGTTGAAGCTCAACGGCCTCGACACGATCTATGGCGTACCGGGCATCCCGATCACCGATTTCGGCCGCATGGCGCAGGCGGCGGGCATTCGCGTGCTGTCGTTTCGCCACGAACAGAATGCCGGCTACGCCGCCTCGATCGCCGGCTTCCTCACCAAGAAGCCCGGCATCTGCCTCACCGTATCGGCACCCGGCTTCCTCAACGGCCTGACCGCGCTCGCGCACGCCACCACGAACTGCTTCCCGATGATCCTGATCTCCGGCTCGTCGGAGCGTGAGATCGTCGACCTGCAGCAGGGCGACTATGAGGAGATGGACCAGCTCGCCGTCGCCAAGCCGCTGTGCAAGGCGGCGTTCCGCGTCCTGCACGCGCAGGATATCGGCATCGGCCTGGCGCGCGCGATCCGGGCCGCGGTCTCCGGCCGGCCCGGCGGCGTCTATCTCGACCTGCCGGCCAAGCTGTTCGGCCAGGTGATGGGCGCCGAGGAAGGCCGCAAGTCGCTGGTCAAGGTGATCGACGCCGCGCCGGCCCAGCTGCCCGCGCCGGAGGCGGTCAAGCGCGCGCTCGACGTGCTCAAGGGCGCCAAGCGCCCGCTGATCATCCTCGGCAAGGGCGCGGCCTATGCCCAGGCCGACGACGAGATCCGCCAGTTCGTCGAAAGGAGCGGTATTCCCTTCCTGCCGATGAGCATGGCCAAGGGCCTGCTGCCGGATCTGCATCCGCAATGCGCCGGCGCGGCGCGCTCGACGGTGCTGAAGGATTCCGACGTCGTCATGCTGATCGGCGCTCGGCTCAACTGGCTGCTGTCGCACGGCAAGGGCAAGAGCTGGGGCGATCAGCCGAAGAAGTTCATCCAGATCGACATCGAGCCGAAGGAGATGGACTCCAATGTCGAGATCGTCGCGCCCGTGGTCGGCGATATCGGCTCCTGCGTCTCCGCGCTGCTCGCGGGCATGGGCGGCGCCTGGCCGGTGCCGCCGGCCGACTGGACCGCGGCCGTCGCCAGGAAGCGCGACGAGAACGTCGCCAAGATGGCGCCGCGCCTGATGAACAACAACGTGCCAATGGACTATCACGGTGCGCTCGGTGTGCTGCGTACGATCATCGCGGAGCGGCCTGACGCCATCCTGATCAATGAAGGCGCCAACACGCTCGACCTCGCGCGCGGCGTCATCGACATGCATCAGCCGCGCAAGCGTCTCGATGTCGGCACCTGGGGCGTGATGGGCATCGGCATGGGCTATGCCATCGCCGCCGCCGTCGAGACCGGCAAGCCCGTGCTCGCCGTCGAGGGCGATTCGGCCTTCGGCTTCTCCGGCATGGAGGTCGAGACGATCTGCCGGTACAACCTGCCGATCTGCGTCGTCATCTTCAACAATAACGGCATCTATCGCGGCACCGACGTCAACACGGCCGGCGACGATCCGGCCACGACCGTCTTCGTCAAGGATGCCCGCTACGACCGCATGATGGAGGCGTTCGGCGGCGTCGGCGTCAACGCGGTCTCGCCCGACGAACTGAAGCGCGCCGTCAACGCCGCGATGGACAGCGGCAAGCCCACCCTGATCAACGCGGTGATCGACCCGACCGCCGGCAGCGAAAGCGGCCGCATCGGCAATCTCAATCCGCAAAGCGCACTCAAGAAGAAGTAAGGGAGGACTCAACAATGAAAGCGCTCGAAGGCGTCAAGATTCTCGACTTCACCCATGTCCAGTCAGGCCCGACCTGCACGCAGCTTCTCGCCTGGTTCGGCGCCGACGTGATCAAGGTCGAGCGTCCCGGCAGCGGCGACATCACGCGCGGCCAGCTCTGCGACGTGCCGGATGCGGACAGCCTCTATTTTACGATGCTGAACCACAACAAGCGTTCGATCACGCTCGACACCAAGAACCCCAAGGGCATGGAAGTGCTCTGGGAGATGGTGAAGGTCTGCGACGTCCTCGTCGAGAACTTCGCCCCCGGCGTGCTCGACCGCATGGGCCTGACCTGGGAGAAGATCCACGCCACCAATCCCCGGCTGATCGTCGCCTCGGTCAAGGGCTTCGGCCCCGGTCCCTATGAGGACTGCAAGGTCTACGAGAACGTCGCGCAATGCGCCGGCGGCGCCGCCTCGACCACCGGCTTCCGCGACGGCGTGCCGCTCGTCACCGGCGCCCAGATCGGCGACTCGGGCACCGGGCTGCATCTGGCGCTCGGCATCGTCACGGCGCTCTATCACCGCACCCATTCCGGCCTCGGCCAGAAGGTCGATTGCGCGATGCAGGACGGCGTGCTCAATCTCTGCCGCGTCAAGCTGCGCGACCAGCAGCGCCTCGAGCACGGCCCGCTGAAGGAATACAGCCAGTTCGGCGAGGGCGTGCCCTTCGGCGACGCCGTGCCGCGCGCCGGCAATGATTCCGGCGGCGGCCAGCCCGGCCGCATTCTCAAGTGCAAGGGCTGGGAGACCGACCCCAACGCCTATATCTACTTCATCACCCAGGCGCCTGTCTGGGAGAAGATCTGCGACGTCATCGGCGAGCCGGGCTGGAAGACCGATCCGAACTACGCCAAGCCGCCGGCCCGCCTGCCTCGGCTGAACGAGATCTTCGGGCGGATCGAGCAGTGGACCATGACCAAGACCAAGTTCGAGGCCATGGACCTCCTCAACGAATACGACATCCCCTGCGGGCCGATCCTGTCGATGAAGGAGATCGCCGAGGAGAAGTCGCTGCGCGACACCGGCACCGTGGTCGAGGTCGACCATCCCAAGCGCGGCAAGTACCTCTCGGTCGGCAATCCGATCAAGCTCTCCAACAGCCCGACCGTGGTGAAGCGCTCGCCGCTGCTCGGCGAGCACACCGACGAGGTGCTGCGCGACGTTCTGAAATTCGACGAGGCACGGATCGCCGCGATCACCGAGTCCGGCGCCACCGGCGCGCTGACCCGCGAGGCGGCGGAATAGCTCCCTCCGAGCCCTCGATGGCGACTATGGGCGGCGCTTTGGCAACGAGGTGCCGCCTCTTTTTCATGCGCGCATGGTTTCGCACCGAGAGCGAACGGTGCGGTGACCGCGCGGGAATTGACGCCTCCATCAGGGCGGCCCCCGAGGGCGCGTGGCAGAGCCTGGTGCAGCGGTCGGAATTGTTCGAGCCGAAACCGGTTCGAACCAGCTTCTGGAACAGATTGGCCTCCTCGTTCGAGCCTTGGCCGAGCCGACGCCTGCTTGCTGCGCCGTCATCCCGGCACTCGCGGCGAACCGGGAGGGGTTATTCGACAGATTTCGAGGCGCTAGCACTGGCATTCATAATGCCAATTGATGACACATGGCGGAATCGTTTCGCATTGTCGGGCCCAATCCGTCGCTTCTCGTCACTAATCCCCTCTTGACAGTCGCGCTAATTGGCATGCCAAATACCAAACAAGAACCTCGGCCGGGCGGAACGCACCGAAGCACACGGGCAGCCCGCCGAAGGATCAGCAAATAAGATTCCACGGGAGGAAGCGCATCATGAACCACGCAGCCCTCAAGATGAATCCGCGCGAAACAGACATCGACCAGGCAACGGTTCGCAAGGTCCTGGATGGCGTCAAGGCCGATGGCCGCACCAGTCTGACGGCTCCCGAAGCCAAGCTGGTCTGCGACGCCTACAACATCCCGCTGCCCAAGGAAGGCCTAGCCAAATCGGCCGATGAGGCCGCCAGGCTCGCCGGCGGCATGGGCTATCCCGTCGTCATGAAGATCGTGTCCGCCGACATCCTGCACAAGACCGATGCCGGCGGCGTGATCGTCGGCGTCAAGAGCGATGACGAGGCGCGCCGAGCCCATGACACCATCCTGGCCAATGCCAGGAAGTACAAGGCCGACGCCAAGATCGAGGGCATCCAGGTCCAACAGATGCTGCCCACGGGCGCGACCGAGACGCTGATCGGCGCGATCACTGACCCCTCCTTCGGCAAGCTCGTCGCCTTCGGTCTCGGCGGCGTGCTCGTCGAGGTGCTGAAGGACCTGACCTTCCGCCTGGCGCCGGTCAACGAGGCGCAGGCGCTCGACATGATCGGCTCGATCAAGGCCAAGGAGATGCTCGACGGCGTGCGCGGCGGCGAAGCCGTCGACCGCGGCGCGCTCGCCTCGATCCTCGTCCAGGTCTCGGCGCTGCTCGACGATTTCCCGGAGATCGAGGAGCTCGACCTCAACCCCGTCTTCGCGACGAAATCCGGCGCGACGGCGGTCGACGCCCGCATCGTCTGCAATTTCGAGGCGCGCAAGGAGCGCTTCCGCCCGGATCAGGATGAGATCGTCAGGGCGATGAACCGCATTTTCCACCCGAAGGCGGTGGCGGTGATCGGCGCTTCGAACGAGGCCGGCAAGATCGGCAATTCGGTGATGAAGAACCTGATCAATGGCGGCTACAAGGGCACGATCGTGCCCGTGCACCCGAAGGCCGACACGATCGAGGGCATCAAGGCCTACAAGTCGATCCTCGACTATGACGGCGAGGTCGATGTCGCGGTCTTCGCCGTGCCGGCCAAGCTTTGCAACGGCGCCATGGACGAGGTCGGCCGCAAGGGCGTGCCCGGCACGGTGATGATCCCCTCGGGCTTTGCCGAGTCAGGCGAGCCCGAGCTGCAGGAAGAGCTGCTGGCGACCGCCCGCAAGTACAATGTCCGGATCATGGGGCCGAACATCTACGGCTTCTACTATACGCCGGAGAACCTCTGCGCGACCTTCTGCACGGCCTTCGACGTCAAGGGCAAGGCGGCCCTGTCCTCGCAGTCCGGCGGCGTCGGCATGTCGATAATCGGCTTCGCCCGCTCGACCAAGATGGGCGTCTCCTCGATCGTCGGCCTGGGCAACAAGTCTGATCTCGACGAGGACGACCTGCTGACCTTCTTCGAGCAGGATCCGAACACCTCGGTGATCGCGATGCATTGCGAGGACCTGAAGGACGGCCGTGCCTTCTCCGAGGTCGCCGAGCGCGTCTCGAAGAAGAAGCCGGTGATCGTGCTCAAGGCCGGGCGCACGGCTTATGGCGCCAAGGCCGCCGCCTCGCATACCGGCGCGCTCGCCGGCAACGACAAGATCTATGACGACGTCCTCAAGGCGTCGGGCGTCATCCGCGCGCCCTCGCTGCGCGGCATGCTCGAATATGCCCGCGGCGTGCAGGTCCTGCCGGCGCCGAAGGGCGAGAACGTCCTGATCATCACCGGCGCCGGCGGTTCCGGCGTGCTGCTCTCGGACGCCTGCTTCGACAACGGCCTGACGCTGATGAAGATGCCAGACGATCTCGACGCGGCCTTCCGCAAGTTCATCCCGCCCTTCGGCGCCGCCGGCAACCCGGTCGACATCACCGGCGGCGAGCCGCCGCTGACTTACCAGAACACGGTCCGGCTCGGCCTCAATGACGAGCGCATCCATGCGCTCATCCTCGGCTACTGGCATACGATCGTGACGCCGCCGCTGGTCTTCGCCGACAAGATGATCGAGGTCGTCACCGAGGCCCGCGCCAAGGGCATCGACAAGCCGATCGTCGCCTCGCTGGTCGGCGATGTCGAGGTCGAGAAGGCCTGCGAGAAGCTCTACGACCACGGCATCGTGGCCTATCCGTACACCACGGAGACGCCGGTCGAGGTGCTGGGCGCCAAGTACAAATGGGCGCGCGCCGCCGGCCTGATCAAGGGCTGAGCCGCCAGGTTCCCGATTCCCGCGACTCCCGGAGTCCGTCCAGCGTCGCAGGCTGCACGCAACGCGTGATCGCCGCTCCCATCCGGCAGGAGGGAGCGGCCTAGAGCATGTTCCGCAAAAGTGGATACCACTTTTGCGATGAGAACAGGCTCAACATTATAGTTTTGCGCGAATTCTTTTCGTTCGACCGATGGTCGAACGGAAAGCGCGCAGACAAATCGTTCAAGGCTTCTGTTCCGAATGGCCGGCGCCTCGGAAGGGCCGGTCGCTCTCCCCGAACTTCGAGAGAGATCGCAATGAACATCCATGAATATCAGGCGAAGGGGTTGCTGAGGGAATTCGGGGTGCCCGTCCCGGACGGCCTCCCCGTGCTGACGGCTGAGGATGCCGAGGCCGCCGCAAAGCAGCTGCGGGGTCCGGTCTGGGTCGTCAAATCGCAGATCCATGCCGGCGGCCGCGGCAAAGGCACCTTCAAGGAGGCCGAGGCCGGCGAAAAGGGCGGGGTTCGCCTGGCGAAGTCGGTCGACGAGGCCAAGGCTTTCGTCCAGCAGATGCTCGGCCACACCCTGGTCACCGTCCAGACCGGCCCGGCCGGCAAACAGGTCAATCGGCTCTATATCGAGGACGGCTCGCTGATCGACCGCGAATTCTATCTCTCGATGCTGGTCGACCGCGAGACCTCGCGGATCTCCTTCGTGGTTTCGACCGAAGGCGGCATGGATATCGAGGCCGTCGCGCACGATACGCCCGAGAAGATCAAGACCTTTTCGGTCGATCCGGCCACCGGGATCATGCCGCTGCATGGCCGCACCGTCGCCGAGGCGCTGAACCTCTCCGGCGACCTCGCCAAGCAGGCCGAGGACCTGACCACCAAGCTCTATGCCGCCTTCATCGCCAAGGACATGGCGATGCTCGAGATCAACCCCCTGATCGTCACCAAGGACGGCAAGCTGCGTTGCCTCGACGCCAAGATCTCCTTCGACGACAACGCGCTTTACCGGCATCCGGACGTCTACAAGCTGCGCGACGAGACCGAGGAAGACGCCAAGGAGATCGAGGCGTCCAAGTACGACCTCGCCTATATCGCGCTCGACGGCACGATCGGCTGCATGGTCAACGGCGCCGGCCTCGCCATGGCGACGCTCGACATCATCCAGCTCTACGGCGAGAGCCCCGCCAACTTCCTCGATGTCGGCGGTGGCGCCTCCGAAGAGAAGGTCACGGCCGCCTTCAAGATCATCACCGCCGATCCCAATGTGAAGGGCATCCTGGTCAACATCTTCGGCGGCATCATGAAATGCGACGTCATCGCCCGCGGCGTGATCGCGGCGGTGAAGACCGTCGGGCTGGAAGTGCCGCTGGTGGTTCGCCTCGAAGGGACGAACGTCGAGGAGGGCAAGGCGATCATCCGCTCCTCCGGTCTCAACGTCATTCCCGCCGACGACCTCGACGACGCCGCCCAGAAGATCGTCACCGCCGTGCGCAAGAATTAGGGACGGGAAGAAAGCGCGGGAGCCGAGTTCCCGCACGGGCAATGCTCCAAACAACTAAAAACGATCATGCTTTTTGCGTTGAGACGAGCCCGCGCCAACGCGACGTGATCTAGGGGAAGAAACATGTCCATCCTGATCGACAAGGCCACCAAGGTCATCTGCCAGGGTTTCACCGGCAAGAACGGCACCTTCCACTCCGAGCAGGCGATCGCCTATGGCACGCGCATGGTCGGCGGCGTCGCCCCCGGCAAGGGCGGCCAGAACCATCTGAATCTGCCCGTGTTCAACACCGTCGCCGAGGCGCGCGCGAAGACCGGCGCCACCGCCTCCGTCGTCTACGTTCCGCCGCCGGGCGCGGCCGACGCGATCTGCGAGGCGATCGACGCAGAGATGCCGCTGATCGTCTGCATCACCGAGGGCATCCCGGTGATGGACATGATCAAGGTCAAGCGCATGCTCTCCGGCTCGAAGTCGCGGTTGATCGGGCCGAACTGCCCGGGCATCGTCACCGCCGGCGAGAGCAAGATCGGCATCATGCCAGCCAACATCTTCAAGCGCGGCTCGGTCGGCATCGTCTCGCGCTCCGGCACGCTGACCTATGAGGCGGTGTTCCAGACCAGTTGCGAGGGGCTGGGCCAGACCACGGCCGTCGGCATCGGCGGCGACCCCGTCAAGGGCACCGAGTTCATCGACATGCTGGAAATGTTCCTGGCCGACCCCGCGACCGAGTCGATCGTGATGATCGGCGAGATCGGCGGCTCGGCCGAGGAAGACGCGGCCCAGTTCATCAGGGATGAGGCCAGGCGCGGACGAGCCAAGCCGATGGTCGGCTTCATCGCCGGCCGGACGGCGCCTCCCGGCCGCCGCATGGGCCATGCGGGGGCGATCATTTCCGGCGGCAAGGGCGGTGCCGAGGACAAGATCGCGGCGATGGAAGCAGCCGGCATCCGGGTCTCGCCATCACCGGCGCGGCTTGGAAAGACGCTGGTCGAGCTGCTCAGCGGCGAGGTCGCCGTCAAGAAGCGCTGCGCCGAGATCGAATGGTCATTCTGATCCCGGCTGCCAGGTCCCAGCCGACGATCAGTCGATCCGACCTTCCCCTGTGGCGCCCGTAACCATCCGGACACAGGGCCTCCATTCCGGCTGCCGCTACGGCAATCAACTTTGCCCGCCGCGTAGACGCGGCGTGCCCCCGGCGCTATGCCCTGCAGCAATGCAGGAGTAGCGATCGTGAAAGCCCCCAGCGCCACCACCACACCCGCCGCCGTGACGCAGGGCCTCGAGCTCAAACGCTTCGCGCCCGAGGTGACCTTCAAGACCAAGGTCTATGCTGCGCTGAAGCAGGCGATCATCACCATGGACATCTACGGCACACCGGAGCCGACCTGGATCGACGAGCGCCAGCTCTCGGAGCAGCTCGGCGTCAGCCGTACGCCGGTGCGCGAGGCCGTCGCGATGCTCGAGCAGGAAGGGCTGGTGAAGTCGCTGCCACGCCGTGGCATCATGGTTCTGAAGAAGACCAAGAGCGAGATCGTCGAGATGATCCAGGCCTGGGCGGCGCTGGAGAGCATGGCCGCGCGCCTCGCCGTGGAGCGTGCCAGCGATGCCGAGATCGGCAGGCTTCGCCTCTTGTTCAAGGCTTTCGACGAGGCACACAAGCCGTCCGACCATGTCGGCGAATACTCGTCGGCCAATCTTCTCTTCCATCAGACCCTGATCGGGCTGAGCAAATCGCAATTGCTCGTCGAGATGACCGACAATCTGCTGCTGCATGTACGTGGCATCCGCCAGATGACGATCGGGCGCGAGGACCGCGCCAGCCGCTCCATCGTCGACCACCTGCAGATCATCGAGGCGCTCGAGCAGCGCGACGTCGCCCTTGCGGAGCGCCTCTCGCGCGAGCATACGCTGGGCCTCGCAGCTTTCGTCGACCAGCACGCCGACATCTTCGACTGAGATACCAATCAGTTGCCCTGCACGAAGGCGTTGGCCAGCGTGCCGATGCCCTCGATCGTCACCTCGACCGTGTTGAGCGACTCCTTCATGGTGCCGACGCCAAGCGAAGTGCCGCAGCAGATCAGGTCTCCCGGCAGCAGCGTCATGTCATGGGAGAGTCGGCTGACCAGCTCGTGCGGCTGGAAGATCATGTCGGCAACGGGATAGTTCTGGCGCTCCTGGCCGTTCAGCAGCGTGCGAACCGTCAGGTCGCGCGGGTCGAGGCCGGTCGCGATCACCGGGCCGAACGGCCCGAAGCCGTCGAAGCTCTTGGCGCGTACCCATTGCGCGAAGCTTGGATCGGCGGCGATCAGATCCAGCGCCGTGATGTCGTTGACGCAGGTATAGCCGAAGATGAATTCGCCGGCCTCCTGCGGGGTGACCTTGCTGCAGCGGCGGCCGATGACGATGCCGAGCTCGCCCTCATAGACCACCTTGCCCGCATAGGATGCCGGCCGCGCGATCGTCGCGTCCGGCCCCGCCGCGCAGGACGGCGCCTTCATCAGGTAAAGCGGCTCCGCCGGCACCGGGCTCGACAGCTTGGCGGCGAGCGCATGGAAATTGTTCCAGAGGGCGATGATCTTGGACGGGGTGGTCGGCGCCAGCAGCGTGACCTCGCCAAGCGGCACTCTTTCGCCCGTCGGCCGCGCCCCTGCGAACATATCGCCGCTGTGAATAGCGATCGCTCCACCGACAAGTGTGCCGAAGCGTTCGCGACCCGCAAAGACGAAGCGCACCCAACGCGCGCTCGCCTGGACACTTTCCGCCCGCGTTATCCGCTCGATGGTCGTGTTCAACATGGCACCGTCTCTCTCGTCACGAGGCCGCCAACTGGAGCGGTCGCTCCTGTGCCGGTTCGGTAGCCCCCTCCCCGGCGAGCGCCTCGGGCGGGAAGGTCGGATAGAGTCCCCTCACGCTCGCCATCTGCTGGACGAGCCCGAGCACCGCGTCGATGTAAGGCGTCGGTGTCTCGACGAGACGTCCCATCTCCTGCACGGCGCCGAGCAGGGCGTCGATCTCCAGCGGCCGGGCCTTATCCAGATCCTGCAGCATCGAGGTGCGATGGGCGCCGACGCCGGCCGCACCGTTGATCCGGCGCTCGACATCGACGCGGAAATGGACCCCGAGCTTTTCGCCGATCTGCTGCGCCTCCAGCATCATGTTGCGGGCGAGCGCCCGGGTGCCGGGATCGGTAGCGACGACATCGAGCGTCGCATGGGTCAATGCCGAGATCGGGTTGAAGCAGAGATTGCCCCAGAGCTTGAGCCAGATGTCGTCGCGGATATCGCTGAAGAGCCTCGGCTTCATGCCGCCGGCGGCGATCGCATCGGCGAAGCGCGTCAGCCGCTCGCTCTCCCGGCGGTTGGGCTCGCCGAGGCCGAACTGGTCGCCATAGATGTGCTTGATCACGCCGGGCTCGGTGATCTCGGTCGCCGGGTAGACCGTGCAGCCGATGACGCGCTCGGGGCCGATCGCGTTCCACTGCCGGTCGCCGGGGTCGACGCTACGCAGCCGCAGATCGGCATGGGGACCGTCGAGGCCATGGAAATACCACCAGGGCACGCCGTTCTGGGCGGTCACGACGGCGGTCCCAGGTCCGATGAGCGGCTTCAGCTCCTCCGCCGCCTCCCAGGCCTGGTGCGCCTTGAGCGCGATGATCACATAGTCCTGGTGGCCGAGATCGCGCGGATCGCGACTCGCCGGCATCTGCTCGGTGATCGTTTCGGTCTTGGTGACGAGGGTCAGGCCCCTGGCTTTGATCGCCTCTAGATGGGCGCCGCGCGCCACGAGCGAGACGTCGAGGCCGCCGCGCTTCAGCATCACACCCATATAGCCGCCGATCGCGCCGGCGCCGTAGATGCAGATCTTCATGGGCCTCCCCTTTCTTGCTTCTATGAGCTCGCGACCTGGTGGTTCGCCATGATCTCCAACGCCCGCACCATGGCCGAATGGTCCCAGTCCTTGCCGCCATGGGCGACGCAGGCATTGAACAGCTCCTGGGCCGTCGCGGTGTTGGGCAGCGAGACGCCGAGAGCGCGCGCGCTTTGCAGCGCGAGGTTCAGGTCCTTCCGGTGCAGGCCGATGCGGAAACCCGGGTTGAAGGTGCGCTTGACCATGCGCTCGCCATGGATCTCGAGGATCTTCGAGGAAGCGAAGCCGCCCATCAGCGCCTGGCGGACCTTGGCGGGATCGGCGCCGGCCTTGGAAGCGAAGAGCAGGGCCTCGCCGACCGCCTCGATGGTCAGGGCCACGATGATCTGGTTGGCGACCTTGGTGGTCTGGCCGTCGCCATTGCCGCCGACCAGGGTGATGTTCTTGCCCATCAATTCGAATAGCGGCTTGACCTTGTCGAACGCGCCTTGCGGCCCGCCGACCATGATCGTGAGCGTCGCCGCCTTGGCGCCGACCTCGCCGCCCGAAACCGGTGCGTCGAGATAGGACGAGCCGTTCGCCTCGACCCGCTTCGCGAACTCCTTCGTCGCCATCGGCGAGATCGAGCTCATCTCGACGACGATGCTGCCCTCGTTCAGGCCGAGCGCCACGCCGTTCGTGCCGAACAGCACCTCCTCGACCTGCGGCGTGTCCGGCAGCATCAGGATGACGATCTCGCTCGCCGCCGCGACCGCCTTCGGCGTCGGGTGGACCGTGATCGCCTTCGCCTGCAGCTCTGCATCGGGTGCCTTGTGATGGCTCGATATGTGCAGCGTATGCCCGCCCGTGATCAGGTGTTCCGCCATGGGGCGGCCCATGATGCCGAGGCCGATGAAACCGATATTTGCCATGAGTGCCGTATCCTCCGTTCGACGGGATCGTCGACCGTCTCCGTCACGCAGCCTTCGGGTGTCCCGGCAGCCAGGTCAGGCCGTCGCGGGTGCTGCGGGCAGGCTTGTATTCGCAGCCGACCCAGCCGGCGTAGCCGATGGCGTCGAGGTGCCGGTACACGAAGGGGAAGTTGATCTCGCCGGTGCCGGGCTCGTTGCGGCCGGGATTGTCGGCGATCTGGATATGGGCGATCCGGTCGAGATTGGCCTCGATCGTGCGGGCGAGATCCCCCTCCATGACCTGCATGTGATAGACGTCGTACTGCAGGAAGACATTGCTTGAATCGACGTCGTCGAGCAGGCTCAGCGCCTGCGCCGTGCTGTTCAGGAAGAAGCCCGGCATGTCGCGCGTGTTGATCGGCTCGACCAGCAGCGCGATGCCCTCCTGCGACAGCTCATGCGCGGCAAAGCGCAGATTGTTGACCAGCGTCTCGTGCAGCCTGGCCCGCTCGACGCCCTCAGGCGCGATGCCCACGAGGCAGTTGACCTGCCTGCAGCCCAGCTTGAGGGCATAGTCGATCGCGTCGAACACGCCGTGCTGGAACTCGGTGATCCGGTCGGGCAGGATCGCAATGCCGCGCTCCCCTGCGGCCCAGTCGCCGGCGGGTAGGTTGTGCAGCACCTGGGTCAGCTTCCAGCGCTTCAGCTGGCGAGCCAGCTCGTATTTGTCGTAGCCATAGGGGAACAGGTACTCGACACCGCTAAAGCCGGCTTCCGCCGCCGCCTGGAAGCGCTCCAGGAAGGGCAGCTCGTTGAACAGCATCGTCAGGTTGGCGGCAAAGCGAGGCATGGGTCTCTCCCTGGCGTAGACTGATCGGGCTTATTGGGCGGGCTGCAGTGCGGGCTCGGGCAGAGGCAGGTCGAGCACCTCCTCGAACTCCACGACATTGTCGATCTCGGTGCCCATGGCGATGTTGGTGACCCGTTCGAGGATGAACTCCATCACAACCGGTACCTGATGCTCCTTGAGCCAGGCCCTGGCCTGGGCGAAGGCGGCCTTGAACTCTTTCGAGCTCTTCACCCGGATCGCCTTGCAGCCGAGCCCCTCGGCGACCGCGACATGATCGACGCCATAGCCGTCGAGATCGGGCGCGTTGATGTTCTCGAAGGCGAGCCCGACCTGGAAATCCATGTCGAAGCCGCGCTGCGCCTGGCGGATCAGGCCGAGATAGGAGTTGTTCACGACGATGTGGATGTAGGGCAGCTTGAACTGCGCCCCGACCGCCAGCTCCTCGATCAGGAACTGGAAGTCGTAATCGCCCGACAGCGCCACGATCTCGCGCTCCGGATCGGCCGCGCGGACGCCGAGTGCCGCCGGCAACGTCCAGCCCAGCGGGCCGGCCTGGCCGCAATTGATCCAGTGGCGGGGATTGTGGACGCGCAGGAACTGCGCTCCGGCGATCTGCGACAGGCCGATGGTCGAGACGTAGCAGACGTCGCGGCCGAAGGCCTCGTTCATCTCCTCATAGACCCGCTGCGGCTTCAGCGGCACAGTGTCGAAATGGCTCTTGCGCAGCATGGTGGCGCGCCGGTCGCGGCAGTCCTGCGCCCAGCCGTTGCGGTTCTTCAGCAGCCCCTTCCCTTCCCGC
Source organism: Allobosea sp. CRIB-10 (assembly GCF_900112185.1). Lineage (GTDB taxonomy): Bacteria > Pseudomonadota > Alphaproteobacteria > Rhizobiales > Beijerinckiaceae > Allobosea. The sequence continues at coordinate 18,578 of NZ_FOKP01000002.1, forward strand.
TCGCGCGCCACCTCGACGAAGAGCTCCAGCGCCACCTTCGCATCGGAGACGATGCCGAAATCCGGATTGAAGACCCGGCCGATCTGGGTCGGCTCGATGTCGACATGGACGAATTTTCGGCCCTTGGTGTAGGTCTCGATCGAGCCGGTATGGCGATTGGCCCAGCGGTTGCCGATGCCCAGGACGAAATCCGAGGCGAGCATCGTCGCGTTGCCGTAGCGATGGCTGGTCTGCAAACCGACCATGCCAGCCATCAGCGGATGGTCGTCGGGAATCGCGCCCCAGCCCATCAGGGTCGGCACGACCGGCACACCGGTCAATTCGGCGAACTCGACCAGGAGCTCGCAAGCATCGGCGTTGATGATGCCGCCGCCGGCGACGATCAGCGGCCGCTCGGCGCCGTCCAGCATCGCCATCGCCTTTTCAATCTGCCGGCGCGAGGCGGCCGGCTTGTAGACCGGCAGCGGCTCATACGTCTCGTCGTCGAACTCGATCTCGGCCATCTGGACGTCGACCGGCAGGTCGATCAGCACCGGGCCCGGACGGCCCGAGCGCATGATGTGGAAAGCCTGCTGGAAGACGCGCGGCACCAGCGCCGGCTCGCGCACGGTCACCGCCCATTTGGTCACCGGCTTGGCGATGGCCTCGATGTCGACGGCCTGGAAATCCTCCTTGTAGAGCCGGGCGCGCGGCGCCTGGCCGGTGATGCACAGGATCGGGGTCGAGTCGGCGATCGCCGAATAGAGGCCGGTGATCATGTCGGTGCCGGCCGGGCCGGAGGTGCCGATGCAGACGCCGATATTGCCTGCCTTGGCGCGGGTATAGCCCTCCGCCATATGCGAGGCGCCCTCGACATGGCGCGCCAGGATGTGATGGATCGACTCGCGCCTCTTCAGCGCGGCATAGAACGGGTTGATCGCCGCACCCGGCACTCCGAAGGCCTGGGTCACGCCCTCACGCTCCAGAACCCTGACCGCCGCCTCGACAGCTCGCATTTTCGGCATGCCCGTTCTCCCGCAAGAAAACCATGATTGGCATACCAGATGCCATCTAATGACCTTGGTCAATTTATTTCAGAAATATTTTTCACGGCGCGATTGAAAATAATTTTTCATTTTAAATCAAATAATTACCTTTATCCAATCTGGCATTTCTTGGATCATGCGAAAATTATTTTCGCTGCGAATTGCCCACAGCGCACCATCCGTGTTCTGCTACGCTCCGAACGATCGTCACGGAGGGTGCCATGAGCCTGGTCGAGCACCGCAAAGGGCGTGGGCGGCCGCGCTCGCTGAAGCCGGCGATCGCCGGCGGAGCCGTGCAGGCGCTCGATCGCGGGCTGGCCTTGCTTGAAATCCTGGCCGAAGAGGACGGCTTGACGCTGAGCGAACTCGGCCGGCGCTCTGGCGTCTCGGCTTCCACGGCACATCGCATTTTGCTGACGCTTGAGAGCCGCGCTTACGTCCAGCACGATATGGAGCGCGGCATCTGGCTCGTCGGTGTCGGCGCCTTCAAGACCGGCTCGGCTTTCCTGCGCAACCGCCGCGTCGCGAGCATGGGGCGCGCCACCATGCATGCACTGATGGAAGCCAGCGGCGAGACGGTCAATCTCGGCATCGAGGACAATGGCGAGGTGGTGTTCATCTCGCAGGTCGAGAGCCACGATACGCTGCGCGCCTTCTTCCGGGCCGGCAGCCGCGGCGCGATGCATGCCTCCGGCGTGGGCAAGGCGTTGCTGGCCGAGCTCCCCGAGCATCGCGTGCGCCAGATCTGCGCCTTGCGGCGCCTTGAGCGCTTCACGGATCATACGATCACCGATCTCGGCCGCTTCCTCCGCGAGCTGGCGGAGGGCCGCCGGCGCGGCTGGGCGCTCGACGACGAGGAACGCTCGCTGGGCATGCGCTGCGTCGCCGCCCCGATCTTCAACGAGCATGCCGAGGCGATCGCTGGCGTCTCCATCTCCGGCCCGTCGGTCCGCGTGACCCAGCGCAAGCTCGACGAATACGGGCCGATGGTGCGGCGCGCCGCCGACGAGATCACCCTCTCGATCGGCGGAAGGCTGCCGCAACGCGACTAACTCCCCTCGGCGAGCGCCTGCCGGACGGTCTCGCCGACCAGATGGGCACTCGGCGCGATCCGCACGCCGGCAGCCTCCAGCGCCCTGATCTTGCCGGCAGCATCGCCCTTTCCGCTCAAAGCGAGCGCACCGGCATGGCCCATGCGGCGATCGAGCGGCGCCTCCAGGCCGACGATCAGCGCGATGACGGGCTTCGACATGCGGACGCCGGCCAGATACTCGGCCGCCTCCTCCTCCTCCGTGCCGCCGATCTCGCCGATCAACACCACACATTCGGTATCGGCATCCTCCAGCAGGAGTTCGAGGCATTCGCGCATACCGATGCCATGGATCGGATCGCCGCCGACGCCGATCGTCGTAGACTGGCCGAGCCCTGCCGCGGTGACCTGCGCCACGACCTCACTCGTCAACGAGGCGGACCGGGAGATGATGCCGACGCCGCCCGGGCGCTCGCTACCGGTGGCCATCACGCCGAGCTTGCCGACGCCCGGCACCAGGATTCCCTGCGAATTGGCGCCGACCAATGTGGTGCGCCCACCCTTCAGCGCCGAGCGCACCCGCACCATGTCTAGGGTCGGAATGCGCTCGGTGACGGTGACGACCAGCGGCATCTCGGCCTCGATCGCCTCGATCATGGCGGCAGCGGCGTTGGCCGGCGGCACGAAGACGATGCTGGCATTGGCCCCGGTCTCGCGCCGCGCGTCCGCCACGCGCTCATAGACCGGAAGGTTCAGATGCGAGCGGCCGCCCTTGCCCGGCGTCACGCCGCCGACGACCTGGGTGCCATATTCCATCATCCGCGCCACATGGTACGTGCCGGCCCAGCCGGTCATGCCCTGGCAGAGCACGCGGGTCTCGCGGTTCAGAAAGACGGCCATGGCTCAGGCTCCCTTCTGCGACAGCGCGACCGCCTGCGAGGCGGCGGTCCACATGTCCGGACAATCGATCACCGCGCAGCCGAAATTGCGCAGGCGCGAGCGGGCGAAATCGGCGTTGTTGCCGGCCAGCCGCACCACCAGCGGCAACGACCGGCCGCTGCGCCGCAGGGCGATGCCGAGCCCCTCGGCGATGGTGTCGCAGGGCTGCATGCCGCCGCCATGGACGTTGACCAGGATTGCGCGCGTCGCCGGGTTGTCGAGCAGCAGGCGGAAGCCCTGTGCGATGTCGAGGCTGTTCGCGGTGGTCCTGATGTCCATGAAGTTGGCCGGCCGCCCCTTGGCCGCAACCAGCATGTCGAGGGTGGCGAGGCCGAGCCCGGCGCCATTCGCGACGATGCCGATATTGCCGTCGAGCTGGACGTAGTTGAGCTGGTGGCGCTGCGCCTGCAATTCGGCAGCGCTGGTATCGTCCTCGTCGCGCAGCGCCGCCAGTTCCGGATGCCGGAACAACGCGTTGTCGTCGAGCATCATCTTGACGTCGAGCGCGACGAGGGAGTCTGTCGCAGTGACGGCCAGCGGGTTGATCTCGATCAGGCTGGCGTCGAGCTCGACGAAGGCGCGCCGGAGACTATCGATCAGCGCACAGCCCTGCTCGTGCAGCGCACCCTCGAGCCCGAGCGCCGTGGCGAAGGCCGCCACCTCCTGCGACCGCGCCTCGCTGCCGGAGCCGAGACCGAGCCGGTTGAGCCGGATATCGCCGCGCGCCGCCTGCTCCTCGATATCCACGCCGCCTCTGGCGCTGCCGATCAGCGTCAGCTCGCCCGAAGAGGCATCGATCAGCAAGGCGAGATGCAGCTCGCGCATCGCGGCAATCGCGGTTTCGACGAGGACGCGCCTGACCTTCTGGCCGGTTGGCCCGGTCTGCGCGGTCACCAGCGACGTGCCGAGCAAATCGCCAGCAACAGCTGCAGCGGCAGCAGGATCGCCGGCCGGCTGAACGCCACCGGCGCGCTGGCGCCCGCCGGCATGGATCTGCGCCTTGACCAGCACCGGACCACCGAGACGCCGGGCGACCTGGCCGGCCTCGCCAGCCTCGATCGCGACGCCGCCCGCCGGCACCTGCAGGCCGTAACGAGCGAGGAGCTGCTTCGCCTGGAATTCATGGATTCTCACGATCCGATCCTCCGCGAGCACACGGCAGCAGCACGCATCTGTCTGGCATACATTATGCCAGACAGATGCGTATGGCAATGGGATTTGACTTTTGACACCAGGACGGAACCGGTGGGCATGCGGCCGGTGTCCTCTCCGGCTGCGAATGCTTCACCGAGGCCTGCCGCGCGCTGGTGGAGACGCATGCTCCCCATGTCGCCCAGCCGGCCCTGCGCGGCGGCGTCCATATCCTGCTCTGGGCCCTGCGCGAGAACATCACCGAAGCGCAGAAGCGTGCCGGCCCGAGCTTCAGCCACGACGTCTCGACGCCGATCAGCGCGATCCCCGGCTTCGTTGCGCGCAGCCTTGCTGCCCTGCAGGCGCTCGATGCCGGTCAACGTCCTGGTGCCGGCAGAGCTCGATCCAGGCCGCCGCCAAACACTGCAGAACGGGTCGAGACCGTGCTCTACGAGCTGGTCGACGGCTGCAAGGGCAGCATCAGCGCCGAGCACGGGCTGGGCGAACTGAGGCGCGACCTGATCCAGCGCTATAGGCCGGCCATGACCTCGGAGCTGATGCGCGCCGTCAAGCGACAGTTCGCCCCTGCGAACCTGATGAACCCGGGCAAGGCGGTTTTAGGGCCGCGAGCAAAGCCTGGCTTCTGGCCCCGTATGCTCTCACCCATGGGGGCAGAAGTGCTTCAATCTTTCGCGTTCACCGTCGGTTTCGGCATCGTAGAGAGACTTCCCGACCCTCTTCACTGGGCGATAGGGGCGACCGAGCCATGGATAGCTTGGAACCTGGGCAATCCTTCACTCACCCTCGGAGAAGTAGTTCGACGAGAGCCTGGGTGTTCTTGGCGTTGTATTTCCGGAGCAAACGGGCCCGGTAGATGTCCACCGTGCGCGGACTGATATCGAGCGCCTTCGCCACCTCCTTTCCCGTCTTTCCGTCAATGAGGAGGGTGGCGATATCCCGCTCCCTGGGGGTCAGGGTCGTCCTCAACGACGGACTTGATGGCTGGGCCCTATTGAGTTCGGAGAAGACCCAAAGAGTATGTGCATGAGCATGCTCCGGAGTGTAGGTGAAACCGCTGACCCGAACCCAGAAGAGATCGCCGTCGAGCCGGCGCATGACGCGGTCATCGGTGTAGCTGCGCTCGCTGGCTAAACGCTCGCCAACCCGAGCGCCTGTCTCCTCATAATCCGTCTGGGTCGGGTAGAGCCGCTCGAAGCTCTCGCCGATCATAGCGGCGATCGAGCCTCGAAAGATCCTGGCGAACTCGTGGTTCCCGGCCACGATCATCCGGTTCCTGCCGACCGCCAGGCCGACCGGCGCATTCTCGAATGCCTCCCGATAATCCACGTCCATCACAACGCCCTCCGCGCGGGTGATCCGAGCCGGAACGCCGCTCGAACACTTAAGTGTTCAACACCTATAGCATTAAGTGTATAGGTGTCATAGCGTCCCTCTCGATAAGAGCCGAGCCGCATGCGGCTTCGAGCGGATGAAGGGTCGATGAGTTTCGTCGAAGCCCTCGGGGAAACGCGACATTGGACAGCCATGACACACGCGCAGTTGGAGATCGCTGATCTCTCGATCCGCTTCGGAGGCATCCGCGCGCTCGACGGAGCCTCCTTCGCAATCCAGCCGGGCATCACCACCGGCCTGATCGGCCCCAACGGCGCCGGCAAGACGACCTTGTTCAATTGCATTTCGGGGCTGACGCCGGGGGCGACCGGTCAGGTCCGTTTTTGCGGACGCGACATCTCGCGGGCGGAACCTCAGGAGATTTCGCGCGCGGGCCTGGTCCGCTCGTTTCAGCTCGCACGTGGCTGCGAGAACATGACGGTTTTCGAACACCTCATGCTCTATGGCCCGCGTCAGCGCGGAGAAGGCCTCATCGTCGCTATCCTCGGCAATCCCGAGGCCCGCAGGCAAGAGGAGGCGCTTCGCGAGGAGGCGCTCGACATGGCGCGACGGCTCAAGCTCGCGCATGTCCTCGACAATCTCGTGACGCGCCTGTCCGGCGGCCAGAAGAAGCTGCTGGAGATCGGCCGGGCTCTGCTCGCGAAGCCGAAGATGATCCTGCTCGACGAGCCGATGGCGGGCGTGAACCCGACGCTCGTCCAGGACATCGCCGACCATCTCGTCGAGATCAGGAAGAGCGGGATCTCGATCGTCCTGATCGAGCACGAAATGGAGCTGATCGAGCGTCTCTGCGACGAGGTCATCGTCATGGCGGGTGGACGCTTCCTGACGCGCGGCAGCTTCTCCGACATCGCCGGGAACCGCGACGTCCAGGAAAGCTATCTCGGGATCCGTCGCCAATGACCGACCTTACCGTCCGTGGACTCCGAGGCGGCTACCCCAACGCCGAGGACATCGTCAAAGGCATCGATCTGGATGTCCGAGCCGGTGATCTGACCGTCATCATCGGCCCCAACGGGGCTGGAAAATCGACATTCCTGAAGCTCGTCGCCGGGTTGCTGACGCCGACATCGGGCGAGATCAGCCTGCAGGGAAAGGCCCTTCAACCCGGGAATGCGCAGGCGGCTTGCAAGAGCGGAATGAGCTTCGTTCCGCAAGAACGGAACGTCTTCGCCAGCCTGACGATCCGCGAAAATCTGGAGATGGGCGGCTATCTCCACCGCAGGGGATTGAAGGATCGCGTCGACGAGCAGCTCTCGCGCTTCCCGCTCCTGAAGACCAAGCTGCGCGACAAGGCCGGGAACCTTTCGGGTGGCCAGCGCCAGGTGCTCGCCATGGGCGTCGCGCTCATGACCAGCCCGAGCGTCCTGCTCCTAGACGAGCCCACAGCCGGGCTTTCGCCAGCGGCCGCCGACGAAGTCTTCGAACTCGTTCGCGACCTGGCGAAGTCGGGTCTCGCGGTGCTGATGGTCGAGCAGAACGCACTTCTGGCTCTCGAATACGGAACCAAGGGCCTTGCCCTGGTCGCTGGGCGCAAAGCCCGCGAAGGCACCGCCTCGTCGCTGCTTGCGGACGACGAGGTGCGTCACCTGTTCCTTGGCCGCCGCGACCATGGCCAGGGCGCAACGCAAAAAACAGAACAAGGGGATCGTCATGAGCAAGTTTGACCGTCGTGATTTCCTGGTCGGCGCCGCGGGCGTCGGCTCCCTCGCGACCTTTTGGCCACGGGCTTTGCTGGCCCAGGGCGCGCAGCCGATCAAGATCGGGATCGTCATCCCCTTGACCGGAGCGACCAGCCAGTTCGGAGCGACGATGAGCGCCGCGGCGAAGATCGCGGTGAGCGACATCAATGCCGCCGGAGGTGTGGCGGGCCGTCCGATCGAGGTTCTGATCGAGGACGACCAGAGCAACCCCGAAGCTGCCGTCCGCGCTGCGCGTAAGCTGATCGACGTCGACAAGGTCGTCTCGATCGGCGGCTCCTATGCTTCGGCCGTAACCTCGGCGATCGCGCCCCTGTGCTATGAAAGCAAGACGGCGCTCTTCACGTCTTCCGGCGCGGACAGCATCACCAAGACGCCGCATAACGGCTACATCTTCCGCACCTCTCCCACCGTGACGCTGCAAGGCACGCGGGTCGGTCAGTACGCGCTGGAACTCGGCGCCAGGAAGATGTTCTTCCTCGGGCCGCAGACGCCATTTGCGCAGTCCTACATCGACATCATCTCGAAGCTGTTCAAGGATGCCGGCGGAGCCGGACAGGGGCTGATCTACGAGGACAAGCGCGCCAGCTATCGCACCGAGGTCGACCAGGCTCTGCGCACGAACCCCGATATCATCGTGCTCGGCGGCTACGTGCCCGATACCTCCGTCGTGCTCAAGGACCTGTATCGTGCCGGCTTCGGCGGCAAGAAGATCGGATTCTCCTTCGGGGTGAATCAGGTTCTGGCCGAGGGTGTTCCTCACGAGGTGTCGGACGGGACCGCGTCGCTCGTGCCATCGGCATCCGAGGATTCAACGGCCTACAAGACGCTCATCGGCAAGATGGGACGGCCAGCCCTCGATAGCTATTCCTGCCAGGTCTACGACCATGTCGTGCTGACCGCCTTGGCGCTGGCTCAGGCCGCGGTCGCATCGCCGAGCGGCACGGCAGTGCGCGACGCCGTCAGGGCGATCTCGCAGGATCCGAAGGGAGAAAAGGTCAGCGACGTCGCCCGGGGTCTGAAGCTCATCGCAGACAAGAAGCCGATCAACTATGACGGCCCGAGCGGCCCGCTCGAATTCGCAGCGAACGGCGACGTCGAAGGCGTCTTCTTCCGGTACGAGCAGGTTCAGAAGGGGAAGATGGCCCTTCTGAAGGTTGCCTGAGCGCATTCGGGCGAGCGAGCCGTGTTCACCGAAATCGCACAATATGTGCTGAACGGCCTCGTGCTGGGAGCGCTGATCGCGCTTCCGGCGCTCGGCCTGACCTTGATCTTCTCCGTGCAGGGGTTCGTCAATTTCAGCGTCGCCGCGCAGATGACAGTCGGCGCCTATGCCGCCTGGTACGCAGGCGCCCATCTGGGGTGGTCGCCGGTCCTGATGCTGGTTTTTGCATTCGCGGTCCCGGGCATGCTGGGCATTGCGGCCGACCGTCTCGCGCTCGCGCCCGTTCGGCGCCAGTCAGGAGCCCATACCGCCCTGATGCTCGCGGTCGTCTCGATCGCGCTCAACCTTGCGATCGAGAATGCGCTCCGCTTCCTCTTCGGGAGCGATCTCAACAGCTTCGATCTTCCGATCGAACGCAATGTCCGGGTTTGGGGGCTGAGCGTCGGCCCCCAGCAGCTCCGCAATCTCATCACCGCGCTCGTCATCGCCATCGCGCTCGCCGCATTCTTCTCGCTCACCCGCTGGGGCAAGGCGATGCGGGCCGTCGCCGACAACACCGACCTCGCCAGATTGAAGGGCATCGAGCCGCGCAACCTGTCGAACCTCGCGACGTTCATCGGCATGGGGCTGGCCGGCATCGGCGGTTCCCTGCTGGCGATCGATACGAGCGTCGATCCCTCGACCGGCTCGCGGCTGATCCTCGTCATCTTCGCGGCGAGCGTCCTCGGCGGGTTGACCAGCCTTTACGGGGCGGTCCTCGGGGCCCTGATCATCGGTGTCGCGGGCGAGGTCGCGATGATCGCCATGCCCCCGGTCTACCAATCCCTCACGGCCTTCCTTGCCATCCTCTTCATCCTTCTGGTGAAGCCGACAGGCCTCTTCGCCGGCGCGGCAGGAGTCAGGAAATGACCTCCTATCTTCTGTTCATCGGAACCATCACGGCGATCTATGCCCTGCTCTCCCTCGGCCTCGTCGTGAGCTGGGGCCAAGCCGGCATGGTCAATCTCGGCCTGGTCGGCTTCTTCGGCCTCGGAGCCTATTGTTCCGCGCTGCTGACCAAGCTGGGAGCGCCGATCGGCCTTGGCTGGGTCGCAGGCGCGGCTCTCTCGGCTGTGATCGGCGTGGGGTTCTGCCTGCTGACCCGAACGCTTCGGGGCGACTATCTCGCCATCGTGACGCTTGGCTTCGGCGAGGGCCTGCGTCTCGTCGAGCTCAACGAGCGCTGGCTCACGGGCGGCAGCGACGGCATTTCGGGTATCCGGGCGCCGTTCAAGGACGCCCTCGGCGAACTCTATCCCTGGTTCTATTTCGCCTTGGCCTGGACCCTCGTCGCGCTGGTCGCCTGGATGCTCGCCCGCGTCCTCGGCAGCCCCTTCGGCCGGGCGCTGCGTGCGGTTCGTGACGACGAGAAGGTGGCCGCCGTCGCCGGCAAGAACGTGTTGCGGCTGAAATGCCAGGCCTTCGGCATCGGGGCCGCGCTGTTCGGCCTTGCCGGTGGCCTTTATGCCCACTTCACCAGCTACATCTCGCCCGACAACTTCGTCGTGCAGCTCACCATCTACATCTTCCTCGCGGTGACGGCGGGCGGCTACAGCAGGCTGATCGGCGCCGTCTTCGGCTCGCTCGCGGTGATGACGATCCTGGAATCCTCGCGCTTTGCGGCCGAGTTCATCCCGGGCCTGAGCGCGGTGCAGATCGCCTCGCTCAGGGAGTTCGCCATCGCCGTCGCGCTGATCGTGATCATGCAGCTCCGGCCCCAGGGCGTCTTCGGCCTCCGGAACGAGCGCGCAGGTTCGGCCCGCGCCGATGCGGCAGCACCTGCGGCAGCCATTCCGGCCCCGTCGAAGTGAGAATGCCATCATGACGACTACACCGACTGCCGGCGCACCGGGAGACGAGTTCGCGACGATGTTCGCGGCGTCGGGCATGCCCGGATTGGCCGCGGCGACCGAAGGGACCCGGGGCCGTGAACCTCGTCGCTATCTCAAGCTCACCGGCGCGCGCGTGATCGACGGAACCGGGGCTCCGCCCTGGGGGCCGGTCGACCTGATCGTCGAGAACGGCCGGATCGTGGCCCTGGCCAAGACGGGCAAGGCGAAGCTGCCCGAGGACACGCGCGCCGAAGATGTCTTGGACATCGACTGCTCCGGCAAGTTCCTCACGCCGGGCTTCATCGACTGCCATGCCCATATCGGCGCTCCGTTCCATGCCAAGAACGGACCGCAGCCGTCTGCCGACTACATCTACAAGCTCTGGCTCGGGCATGGGGTCACCACCGTCCGCGAGACCGGATGCTTCAACGGGCTGTCCTGGACATTGCGGCAGAAGGCAGCCGCCGAGGAGCATCGGATCGATGCGCCTCGAATCATGGCCTATGCCCCGTTCCCGGCGACGACCGACTACGTCAAGAGCTTGCATACGCCGGAACAGGCGGCCGCCTGGGTCGATGGCGTGAAGGCTGCCGGTGCCGACGGCGTCAAGTTCTTCGGGGCTCCGCCCGCCCTCATGAAGGCAGCGCTCGAAGCGTGTGCCAGGCATGAGCTGGGGAGCTGCTGCCACCACGCGCAGCTCGCCGTCGGCCGGATGAACCCGCTCCAGACGGCCAGCTGGGGTCTGAGCAGCACCGAGCATTCCTACGGCATCCCCGAGACGCTGCTCGAAAACCAGACGCTGCAAGCCTTTCCGCCAGACTACGACTACGGCGACGAATATCTGCGCTTCTCGGCAGCGGGCCAGACCTTCATGCAGGCCGCTCGCCCGGGCTCGCCAAAATGGGAAGCGGTTCTCGGCCGGTTCCTGGAGGCGCGCCACAGCTTCGTGCCAACCTTCAACGTCTACGACGCCAACCGCGACCTGATGCGCACGCGGCGGGCCGACTGGCACGAGCGCTTCACCGATCCGACGCTCTGGGCCTATTTCCAGCCCCAGCGCGGGGGGCACGGCGCCTATTGGTATCGCTGGTCGACGACGAACGAGATCGAGTGGCGCGAAACATTCCGTCTCTGGATGCGCTTCGTCAACGACTACAAGAACCTTGGCGGGCGCATCGCAGTCGGCAGCGATTCCGGCTTCATGTTCCAGACCTACGGCTTCGGCTATGTCCGGGAGCTGGAACTCTTGCAGGAGGCCGGGTTCACGCCGCTCGAAGTTCTGCGCTCCGCCACGGCCTGCGGCGCCGAATTGCTGGGCATCGACCAGGATACCGGGACGCTCGAGATCGGGAAGCGTGCCGACATCCTGATCCACCGCAGCAACCCGCTGAACGATTTCAAGCTGCTCTACGGCACCGGCACGATGCGTCTGAACGATGCGACGAAGTCGGTCGATTGGGAGCGCAGCCTCGAGACCGTGATCAAGGGCGGCCTGCTCTATGACCCGGCCGAACTCCTCGGGGATGTCGAGGCGATGGTTGCGGCAGCCAGGCAGGAGGCGTGATGGATCGCCCTGCCCCGATGACGGACCGGCCGGAGTTCATCGTGCTGACGGGCCCCTTGGGCTCGGGCAAGACGACGCTGCTCTCGGACCATCTCTCCTTCGCGGACACATCCGACACGGGCGTCCTCGTCAACGATGCCGGCGAGGTCAACATCGATGGGGCCGTCATCGGTGCCGACCATCGAAACCTTGCGCTCGCCACGCTCGACGGCGGCTGCATCTGCTGTTCCCTCGGCAATGATCTGCAGGAGGGGATCGATGCCTTGCTGCTGTCCCGGGCGGAACGGCAGCTGGGACCACCGCGGCGGATCATTCTGGAAACCAGCGGCCTCGCCGAACCCGCCCCGATCGTTCGTTCCCTGCGCGCGATCCGGCAGGTCGCGTTCGATGTCCGCATCGTCGCCACCCTCGACGCGTCGGCCCCATTCGTCGGCGACAATTTCCTTCCGCACTACGCAGCGCAGCTCGCGGCTGCGCAGACGATCGTGATGACCAAGCTGGATCGACTCTCTCCGCAGGACTGGAATCGCTGCACCGCCGAAGCGCAAGGCTTCAATCCCCTGGCGGCGCAGGTGGTGACGGATCAGCCGCGCGAGCGGGCCCTTTCAGCGTTCTCCGCGCATGGCGATCGATCCGCCCCGGGAACAGCCCGCTTCTCGGCGATTGCGGCCTCGGCCTCGCGCATCACGGTGGCCTTCGCGGAATGGAAACCGAATGCATCCTGGGCCGCGATCTCCGAATGGATCGAGAACCTGGCCGGTTTCTTCGGAAGCCGTCTCCTGCGCCTGAAGGGCCTCGTCAGGCCCGATGGTCAGCCGGACCCCGTGCTCATCAATGGCGTCGGCGATGCGTTCTCCCCGCCCCGCCGGATGCGGCTGGACGACGATGTCGGCCTCGGCCTGACGCTGATCCTGCGCGACGTTGCAGTCGACGAACTCTTCCAGCCCTTCTGCGGCGAGAACCAGCCGGTGGTGAGGGTGCGATGATCGCACAGGACGTCCAGGACTTTCTCGACGTGGTGACGAAAGCGACGACCGAGACAGCCATCTTTTCCGCGCTGGAAGAGCATTCCGCGCGTCTTCACGACCATCTGCTCTTCACCTGCCTGCGCTTCGACTATGACGGCCTGGTCATGTCCCGTCTCTACTCGAACCGGGAGGACGTCAGCCCAACCGGCGGCTCGAAGCCGCTACCGAGTAGCGCCTGGGCCGATCGGCTCATCCTGGAAGGCAGAAGCTATGTTGGCCGGAGCCGCCAAGACCTGAAGGACGTCTTCTTCGACCACGAGGCGCTGTGGGCGATCGGCTGCGAGAGCGTGATGAACATCCCGGTGCGATGGCTGGATCGAACGGTCGGCACGATCAATATTCTCGGCCGGGCGGCGCAGTTCGAGGAGGAAACGGCGTCGCGATTTTCCGTCTGCGCGCAATTGGCCGTGCCCCTCTTCCTCAAGACGGCTTGACCGGAATGCCCTCATCTCCAGCTCAAACGCATAGCGATCACGTTGACGACGCCGGACCGGCACATCGTGCTGTGTTGCCGCGGCGTCGTCTCGCTCGTCGGCGGGGGACGCACGCCATCGGTCGGGCCAAACAATTGCACCGGCTCATGAATTCGAATTCCGCAGCGGCCCGCCCCGACTATGCGGGAGCGGCAGATGTCGCTGTTTCACCGATCGCATTCGGCAAGAGCTGCGGATTGCGGTTGCGGGTTTTCCCGCAATTGCGGCGGGCGGCGCGGCAGAGTGAGAGCACGCACGGGATGCCGACCGGAGCCGCCGGCGAGATGTCGTCGATCGTCATGCGGGCGCGCTCACCCGCCGACCAATGTTTGGCCAACGCGAAGACAGGACAAGACCGATGAAACTGACGGACTTCAAAGCTCTGACGTTCGACTGCTACGGAACGCTGGTCGACTGGGAAACGGGCATGTTCGAGGGGCTGAAGCCGCTCACCGGCCGGCTCGCGACGCCGCTCACGCGCGATCAGGTGCTGGAAGCGCATGCTCGCCACGAATCGTCGCAGCAGCTGCAGACGCCGGCGAAGAGTTATCGCGATCTCCTGCCGATCGTTTACAAGCGGCTGGCCGAGGAGTGGGGCCTGACCGTGACATGGGGCGAATGCGTTGCCTATGGGCAATCGGTCAAGAACTGGCCGGCATTCACCGACTCCGCCGGCGCTCTCCAGTATCTCAAGCGGCATTACAAGCTCGTGATCCTGTCGAATGTCGACAATGAAAGCTTCGCCGCCAGCAACGCGAAGCTCCAGGTCGAATTCGACGCGATCTACACGGCCGAGGATATCGGCTCCTACAAGCCGTCCGACCGCAACTTCGAGTACATGCTCAAGAGGCTGGAGACGCTCGGTATCCAGAAGCACGAGATCCTGCACACCGCCGAGAGCCTGTTCCACGACCACGGTCCGGCGAACAGGCATGGCCTGGCGTCCTGCTGGATCTATCGCCGCTACGACCAGGGCGGGTTCGGCGCGACGATGCATCCGGGCGACATGCCGAAATATGATTTCCGCTTCAACAGCATGGCCGATCTGGCGAAGGCGCATCAGGAAGCGCTTCGCGGCTGATCACGAGGGGAGAGACGCGGGAATGGCGGGCGCACTGAGACTTGATCGCATCGACATCAACATTCTCGCGCAGCTCCAGCAGAACGCCAGGTTGACCAATGTCGACCTGGCGGACGCGGTGGGGCTGTCCCCGAGCCCCTGTCTTGCCCGGCTGCGCCGTCTGGAGGACGCGGGCTATGTCGTCAGCTACAATGCCCGCATCCAACTGTCGAAGCTCGTCGACCACATCACCGTCTTCACCGAAGTGACGCTCAATGATCATCGCCGCGAGGACTTCATAAAGTTCGAGGTCGAGATCAGGCGCTATGAGGCCCTCCAGGAGTGCCATCTGGTGAGCGGAGGGTACGATTATCTGCTGAAGTTCGTGACCAAGAACGTCGCGCGCTACCAGGAACTCATGGAAGGCATCCTGGAGCGCAACATCGGCGTGGAGAAATACTTCAGCTACATCGTGATCAAGACGATCCTCGACAAGGGGCACGTCCCGGTGAAGTACATTCTCGACTGACCGGATCGCCGGTCCTCCAGCGATCAGATTCCGTCACGCTATCTCTGGGGTCGCGGACGGTTCAAGACGTGCGGCTCCAGCCAACCGATGTCGCTTGCTGGGTCCCGGCACGGCTCCGAAACGCAACCTCAGGAAGAACATCGCCTCATGGACGCCATCGCTCGGGTGCTCTCCAGGCTGCCGCAGGACATCGTGACCTGCGACCAGGACATCATCGCCGCCTACGCGACCGATTTCCGCAAGCTCTATTCCGGCAAGACCCGGGCCTTGCTGCGGCCACGGGATACCGCGGGGGTCCAGGCGATCGTCCGTATTTGTGCGGAGGAGCAGGTTCCGCTCGTTCCCCAAGGCGGTAACACGAGCTACTGCACCGCGGCCACTCCAAGCCGCAACGGCAACGAACTCGTCGTCAGCCTCGAACGCATGAACAAGGTGCGCGACCTCGACCCCGGCAACCTTTCGGTGACGGTGGATGCAGGAATCGTCCTCAGCGAGCTTCAGCGCGCCGCCGACGATGCCGGCCTGTTGCTCCCCCTTTCGCTCGGCTCGCAGCAGTCCTGCCGGATCGGCGGCAACCTGTCGACGAATGCGGGCGGCGTTTCGGTTCTGCGCTACGGCATGGCCAGGGACCTGGTTCTCGGGCTCGAAGTCGTGCTCCCCGATGGCGCGCTCTACAGCGAGCTCAGCCCGCTGCGAAAGAACAACTCGGGTTACGACGTGAAGCAGCTCTTCATCGGCGCGGAGGGCACGCTCGGCATCATCACGGGCGCTTCGCTCAAACTGACGCGGAAACCGCGGCAGACGATCACCGCGTTCCTCGCCATCAGGCGCATCGAAGACCTGGCCGGGATACTCGACGCTGCCCAGCGCGAAACTGGCGAAGCGATCACCTCCTTCGAATATGTCTCGGAGGCGTCGTTGCAGCTTCTGCTGGCGTCACGGCCCGATTTTCGTCGCCCCCTCGCCGACCCGGCCGATCACTACGTCCTGATGGAGGCTTCGACGTCGTCGTCGGTGCTCAACCTCGAAGAGGCGAGCACGCAGCTGCTCGCGGAATTGATGGAAAGCGGCCTCGTCACCGATGGAGCCATGGCCGCGAGCGGGCAGCAGGCCGCGGGCTTCTGGCAATTGCGGGAGAACATCCCGGAGGCCGAGGTCCATCACGGAGGCTCGGTCAAGCATGACGTCGCCGTTCGCACATCCCGTCTCGCGGCGTTCATTCAAGCCGCTTCGAACATCGTGAACGAGAACCGTCCCGGGGCGATCCTCTCCGTCTACGGCCATGTCGGTGACGGCAACGTCCATTTCAACGTCGTCGCGCCGAAGGGCGTTTCCGTGCCCGAATTCAAGGCAGGGTTCGAGGAGCAGGTCTCGCCGAAGATCTACGAGCTCGCTTTCGACATGGGCGGGACCTTCAGCGCCGAATACGGGATCGGACGCGTGAAGCTCGACCTGCTCGCCCGGTTCGGGGCCGCGTCGAAGGTCGACATCATGCGCCTCGTCAAGCGAGCCCTGGACCCGCAGGAGCTGATGAACCCGGGAAAAGTGATACCGAATGTCGACTGAGGCCGTCGGGCGCTTCACAATCAAGTTCGCGCTCGCACCCAGGCTCACTCCCCTGAAACCCCGGTGAACGCGAAGCTCACCGGGGCAACTGGATTGCCTTAAGCCGCCTTGGCCGCCTCCGTGGCAGCCAGCACCTCGCCGAGGATGCCCATCGCCTCGTCGAGATCCGCGTCCGAGATGACGATCGGAGCAAGGAAGCGGACGATATTGCGGTGAACGCCGCACTTAATCACCAAGAGGCCCTGTTCGCGGGCGCGTTCCATGACCTGATGGGCCCGGTCCGCATCCGGCGCCTTGCTCTCGGCGTCGGTCACGAACTCGAGCGCGCGCATGAAGCCGAGGCCACGCACCACGCCGATGTCGGGATGCTTCGCCTTGAGCGCATCGAGGGCGGCCGACAGCTTCCCGCCGAGGACCGCGGCGCGCTCGACGAGGCCGTCCTTCTCGAAGGCGTCGAGCACAGCGAGCGCCGCAGCGCAGGCGACGGCGTTGCCGCCATAGGTTCCGCCGAGGCCTCCCGGAGCCGGCGCGTCCATGATCTCGGCCTTGCCGACGACACCGGAGATCGGGAAGCCGCCGGCCAGACTTTTTGCGACCGTGACGAGATCGGGCTGGATTCCGGAGTGCTCGAAGCCGAAGAGCTTGCCGGTCCGGCCGAAGCCCGTCTGGATCTCGTCGGCGATCAGCACGATGCCGTGGCGCTGGGTGATTTCCCGAAGCGCCTTCATGAACGCGGCGGGCGCCGCGAGGAACCCGCCATCGCCCTGGACGGGCTCGATGATGATCGCAGCGACGCGATCCGGCGCGATTTCGGTGGCGAACAGTCCCTCCAGGCCAGCAATCGCATCCTGCGAGGATACGCCGCGATAGCTGTCCGGATAGGCGGTATGGTAGACCTCGCCGGCGAAGGGGCCGAAGTTCTGCTTATAGGGCTGGGCAAAGCCGGTGAGCGTCACTCCAAGCAAGGTGCGGCCGTGGAAGCCGCCGCGGAAGGAGATGATACCCGGACGATTGGTATAGCCGCGGGCGATCTTGACCGCATTCTCGACCGCCTCCGCGCCGGTGGTGAGGAAAATGCTCTTATACCGGGCACCCTTGCCGACCAGCCTGTTGAGACATTCGGCCAGAGCGATGTAGGGCTCATAGGCCGCGACCTGGAAAGCAGTATGCGTGACGCGCCTGAGCTGTTCCTGGACGGCGGCCACGACGCGCGGATGGTTGTGTCCGACATTGATGACGCCGATGCCGCCGACGAAATCGAGATAGCGCCGGCCGGCCTTGTCCCAGAGATAGCCGCCCTCGGCGCGATCGATGACGATCGGATGGGCGGTCAAGATGCCGCGCGGAATGTTGTCGGCGCGCGCCGCCAGAAGCTGTTCGGAGGTCCGCTGATCGACAGACATGGGTTTTCCTTTCTGTTGGAACGAAGCGAGTTTCGTCAGGCGAAGTCTTCCAGCGTGCCGACGACCGGCGCTGCGGCGCCGGGATCGACCACGCAGGCACGCCCTGGCGAGACGTTCTCGGCGGTGATGCCGAGGGCCACGAGATCGGCCGGGATCGCAGTGTCGAGCGCGAAGCTCGCGGCGAGGCGCGCAGCCGCCGCGCCAGCCATCACGCCGTTGCCGCCCTGCCCGGCCAGCCAGATGAAACCGGGTTGCTCCGGGTCTCGCCCGATCACCGGTTCATGATCCGGCGCAAAGGTGCGCAGCCCACCCCATTTATGGACGACCGTCCTGACCTCCATCGTCGTGCAGCGATGGATCCGGTCGATCGCCACGGCGACTTCCAATTCGTCGGCCTGGGCATCGCAGGGAGCGGATGGCGCCATGTCGACGGGCGACACCATGATCCGGCCCGCCTCGGGCTTGAAGTAGAAGGTCTCGGCGACGTCGAAGGTCATCGGCCAGCTTTGGATCGCGCTGCCTGCGGGCGGATCGAAGACGACGGCGGTTCTCCGGAAGGGGACGACGTTCCGGAAAGAGAGGCCGGCGAGTTCGGCGATCTCATGAACCCAGCCGCCGGCGGCATTGACGACGACCGGAGCCTCGAAGCTGCCCCGAGAGCTCAAGGCCCGCCATGTCCCGCCCGCGAGCTGGAGCGACTGAACCCGCGCGCCGGCGATGAATGTCCCGCCGTGTCTCCGGAGCGCCCTCAGATAGCCCGTGAGGAGAGCGTTCGTGTCGATGTCCTTGCAGTCGGGCTCGTACAGCGCCGATACGAATTCGCTGTCTCGGACGACCGGGCAAAACCTCAGAGCCTCCGTGGCCGTCGTCATGTCGATGGTCGCGCCACGGCGGAGCATGTCGTCCGCCTGGCCTTGGAGCTGCGCCTGCTCTCCATCCCGGGCAAGGAAGAGCGCGCCGCGGGGTGTCACCAGCGGAACATCGGTGAAGCCATCCGGAGGCGTCTCCAGAAAGGCTCGCGACGCCGTCACGAGCCTGCTCCACAAGGCCGGGCCATAATTCTCGGACATCACGGCAGCCGACCGGCCCGTCGAGTGGTAGCCGGCAGAGGCTTCCATCTCCAGCACGACGACTCTGCCGTGGCGGCTCAGCTCGTAGCCGACCGACGCACCGGCGATGCCCCCGCCAATGACGATGAAATCCGCGGTTTCCATGATTTCGGTCCCTCAGAAGACCTGCTCGCCGAGCCCGACCTCGTCGGTCGGCGAGAGCAGCTTCACATTGCCGGCAGCGTCACGCGCGCCGAGGATCAGGATGTCCGATTGGAAGCCGGCGATGTTCCGAGGCGGCATGTTGATGACGCAGGAGACCAGGCGGCCGACCAGCTCGTCAGCGGCGTAGCTGGTGATCTGGGCGCTCGACCATTTCTTGCCGAACGCCGCAAAATCGACCTCGACCTTGTAGGCGGGATTTCGAGCGCGCTCGAACGGCAGTACCTGCACGATGCGGCCGATCCGAATGTCGATCTTCGAAAAGTCGTCGTAGACGATCTGATCCTTGGTCATGTTCCAGCCTCGCGTCCTCGCCTTGCAGAGTGCACGGCTTGCACGGCGGGATCGGCAAGAAGCGCAGCCGCATTCGCGCTTTGCGATCGATGTCGGTGCTCCTTTCAGCAGATCGTGCCGCGGCTCGCGAAGCATGATCCCGACAACCGTCGGAGGTCTGGCATGACGATCGCTACCCAGTTGAAAGATCCCTCGCTCTTCAGCGAGCTCTGCTACGTCGATGGGGAATGGCTGGGCGCGGATGACGCCTCGACCTTTGCCGTCGACAATCCTGCGAGCGGAGAGATCATCGGCAACGTTCCTCGGTGCGGAGCCCCGGAAACGGAGGCAGCCATCGCGGCTGCCGAGCGCGCCTTCCACTCCTGGAAGACACGGACCGCTGCCGACAGGGCAGGCCTCCTGGAGCGCTGGTACGGCCTCATGATCGAGCACAGCGACGATCTCGCGCGCATCATGACGCTCGAGCAGGGCAAGCCGCTGTCCGAGGCGCGCGGTGAGATCGTCTACGGCGCCTCCTTCGTGAAGTGGTTCGCGGAAGAGGCGCGCCGCGTCTACGGCGAGACCATTCCTGCCGCGACGACCGACGGCCGCATCATCGTCCAGAAGCATCCGATCGGTGTCGTCGCCGCGATCACGCCCTGGAACTTTCCGAACGCGATGATCACGCGAAAGGCCGCGCCCGCCCTTGCCGCCGGCTGCACCATCGTGATCAAGCCCGCCGAAGCCACCCCCTTCTCGGCACTCGCACTCGGCGTGCTCGCCGAGCGTGCGGGGATTCCGAAGGGGGTGATCAACATCCTGACGGGGCAGCCCGCCGAGATCGGCGAGGCCCTGACGCGCAGCCCGCTCGTGCGGAAGCTGACCTTCACCGGCTCGACCCGCGTCGGCAAGATCCTGATGGAGCAATGCGCTGCCACGGTGAAGCGCGTCGGCCTCGAACTGGGCGGAAACGCTCCCTTCGTGATCTTCGACGACGCCGATCTCGATGCCGCGATCTCGGGCGTCATGGCCAGCAAGTTCCGCAATGGCGGTCAGACCTGCGTTTGCGCCAACCGCATCTTCGTCCAGGACGGCGTCTACGACGCCTTCGCGGAAAAGCTCGCGGCGGCGGCGGCCAATCTCGTCCTCGGCGATGGAATGGCGGACGGCACGACGATCGGCCCCATGATCAACCGGGCGGCGATCGACAAGATCCAGCAGCATGTCGATGACGCGACCTCTCGCGGGGCCTCGGTCACCCTCGGTGGTAGGGTCCGTTCCGGGTTGTTCTACGAGCCGACCGTGCTGACGGGAGCGACGGTGGAGATGAAGATCGCCCGCGAGGAGACCTTCGGCCCGGTGGCTCCGCTGTTCCGCTTCTCTACGGAGGCTGAGGTCATCAGCCAAGCGAACGACACTCCGTTCGGCCTGGCGTCATATCTCTATACCCGGGACATTTCCCGAGCATTCCGGGTGGCGGAGGCCCTGGAATTCGGGATGGTCGGCATCAATGCCGGGTCGGTTTCGACGACGACCGCTCCCTTCGGCGGCATCAAGGAATCCGGTCTCGGCCGCGAAGGCTCCCACCATGGCATCGAGGAATTCCTGGAAATGAAGACGCTTCATCTCGGCGGAATCTGAGAGATCGAGCCGTGGAGCATTTCCGCGACTGGCTGCAACGCTGAAATGCGCTAGAGCAATTCCGCAATTATTCGAAGCGCGGAAATGTTCTAGGTCCTTGTTTTATCGCATTTTCTTCACGCGAACCGGTGTCCACTTCGCTCGAAGATGCCCTAGAGCGCGAACAGACGGCGGCTGCGTTCGGCCAGGTGGGAGGCCGGCATCGCCCCCAAGGCTCGCGGCCTCGTATCCAGTCGATGTGCATCCATGCTGCGCCGCGCTCCGGACAGGTCGCTTGACATGTTTAGCGATAAAAGCTTCACTAAACAAATCGCTAAACAGAGCATGCGACTCTGAACGGCGACCGGCGCTGGGTTCTTCGCTTCCGGCGAGGGCTCTGCCGAACGGTTCGAGGAAACGGTTCAGCTCTTCTGTCCAAGGAGGACATCATGACATCCCTGAGGTCGCTGGCATTCGCCGGCGCCGCCGCCGCGTCGTATCTGCTGGCCGGAACCGGCGCCCAGGCCCAATCCAAGACGATCACGCTCTGCTGGGCGGCCTGGGACCCGGCCAATGCCCTGGTCGAACTGTCCAAGGACTTCACAGCCAAGACCGGCACGCAGATGAAATTCGAGTTCGTGCCCTGGCCGAACTTCGCCGACCGGATGCTCAACGAGCTTAACGCGAAGGGCCGACTCTGCGACCTGATGATCGGCGACAGCCAGTGGGTCGGCGGCTCGGCCGAGAACGGCCATTACGTCAAGCTCAACGATTTCTTCGCCAAGGAAGGAATCAAGATGAGCGATTTCTCGCCGGCGACGGTCGAAGGCTATTCGACTTGGCCGAAGGGGACGCAGAACTATTGGGCACTGCCGGCCATGGGCGACGCCGTCGGCTGGACCTATCGCAAGGACTGGTTCGCGCGCCCTGACCTCCAGGCCGCGTTCAAGGCGAAGCACGGGCGCGACCTCGCCCCGCCGAAGACGCAGACGGAGCTCAAGCAGATCGCGGAGTTCTTCCAGAATCGCGAGATCGACGGCAAGAAGGTCTACGGCGCCTCGATCTACACCGAGCGCGGCTCGGAAGGCATCACCATGGGCGTGACCAATGCGCTCTACCCGTTCGGCTTCCAGTATCAGGACCCGAAGAAGCCCTATGCCATGGACGGCTTCGTCAACTCGCCCGACGCTGTCGCCGGTCTCGAATTCTACAAATCGCTTTACAAGTGCTGCACGCCGCCCGGCGCCTCGAACGGCTACATGCAGGAGGGGCTCGACGCCTTCAAGTCCGGGCAAGTGGCGATGCAGATGAACTTCTTCGCCTTCTTCCCGGGCCTCTACAAGGATCCGAATGTCGGCGGCGACAAGATCGGCTTCTTCGTCAATCCCAGCGAGAAGACCTCCGGATCCCAGCTCGGTGGCCAGGGCATCTCGGTGGTGAGCTATTCGCAGAACCGCAACGAGGCGCTCGCCTACATCAAGTGGTTCGCCGATCCCGAGATCCAGAAGCGCTGGTGGGCGCTGGGCGGCTATTCCTGCCACAAGGCGGTGCTCGACGATCCGAACTTCGCCAAGACGGCGCCGTTCGCGGCCGACTTCCTCACCGCCATGGGCCAGGTTCGCGATTTCTGGCAGGAGCCCGCCTACGCCCAGCTGCTCCAGGCGACGCAGCGGCGCGTCCACGACTACGTCGTCGCCGACCAGGGCACGGCCAAGCAGGCGCTCGACCTGCTGATTCAGGACTGGACGAAGGTCTTCAAGGAAGACGGCAAGCTCTGAGCCCTCGCAAGGGACTTGGGGCCGGCGCGAGCATGCGCCGCCCCAAACCCCTCTCTTCCCGCCGACGGCCGATCGACAGCGGCCCGCGGAGATCGTGATCCGATGAATCAGATGCCCTCGTTCGACAGCATCAGTACGAGAGCGGCTGCGGCCACCCCGGTCCGCATCGCAGCCCGCGTGCGGGGGCTTTCCGACACTGCCATCGCCTGGCTCTTCATCACCCCGACGATGCTGCTTCTGCTGGCGATCAACCTGTTCCCGCTGATCTGGACGATCCAGCTGTCGTTCACAAATTACCGCGCCAACCGGCCGAACGCACCGGTGCGCAATGTCGGTCTGGAGCACTACCAGACCATCCTGACCGATCCTGACATCTGGGCGCGGATGCAGGCGACGGCGCATTTCGTGTTCTGGACCATCCTGCTCCAGACCGTGATCGGCTTTGCGCTCGCTTACCTGATCGACCGCAAGTTCCGCGGCCACGGCTTCTGGACCACCTTGATCCTGATCCCGATGATGCTCTCGCCGGCGGTCGTCGGGAACTTCTGGACCTTCCTCTACCAGCCGCAGATCGGCCTGTTCAATTATCTGGTCTCCTTCGTGTCGGGGGTCGAGCCGGCCTCGTTCCAGATGCTTGGCGACGTCTCCTTGAGCCCCTGGGCGATCATCATCGTCGATACCTGGATGTGGACGCCCTATGTCATGCTGATCTGCCTGGCGGGCCTGCGCTCCATCCCCGATTACATCTACGAGGCCGCCGAGGTCGACCGCGCCTCCAACTGGCGCCAGTTCGTCTCGATCACGCTGCCGATGTGCCTGCCCTTCATCATGCTGGCCGTGCTGTTCCGCGGCATCGAGAACTTCAAGATGTTCGATCTCGTCAACCTGCTGACCGCCGGCGGGCCGGGCTCGACCACCGAACTGGCCTCGATCACGCTTAAGCGCGCGGCCTTCGAGGCCTGGCGCACCGGGTATTCGTCCGCCTTCGCGGTGATCATGTTCGTCATGATCTTCGGACTGGCGAACATCTACGTGAAGGCCCTCAACCAGGTGAAAGCCCGATGAGCGCGAACGCCCACTCCGTCGTCGAACCCTCGGCCGGTGCCAAGCTCGCCGCCAGCGTGCTCGTCATCCTCTATGCCTGCGTCGCCCTGATCCCGCTGCTCTGGATCGGCCTGACCAGCATCAAGTCGCCGCCGGACTCGATCGCCTATCCGCCGAAGGTCGTCCCCTTCGTGCATTTCACGCCGACGGCCGAAGGCTTCTGCAACCTCTTCACCACCCGCTCGCGCCAGACGCCCGACTACATTGCGGGCCTGCCGCCGAGCACTGGCGGCTGCGACGAGGTGGCGCGCTCGCGCAACATGGTGGTGGTCGGCGCCTCCAATTATGTGCCGCGCTTCGTCAACTCGCTGATCATCGCCTTCGGATCGACGGCGCTGTCGATCGTGCTGGGCACAGCGGCCGCCTACGCCTTCTCGCGCTTCCGCGTGCCGCTAAAGGACGATCTCATGTTCTTCATCCTGTCGACGCGGATGATGCCGCCGATCGCCGTCGCGATCCCGGTCTTCCTGATGTACCGCGAACTCGGCCTCTCCGACACCAGGCTCGGCATGATCCTGCTCTACACCTCGGTGAACGTCTCGCTCGCCGTCTGGCTGCTGAAGGGCTTCATCGACGAGATCCCGCGCGAATACGAGGAGGCGGCGATGATCGACGGCTATACGCGCCTCCAGGCGTTCTGGAAGGTCGTGCTGCCGCAGGCGACGACCGGCATCGTCGCCACCGCGATCTTCTGCCTGATCTTCGCCTGGAACGAGTACGCCTTCGCAGTGCTCCTCACCTCCGGCGCGGCGCAGACCGCCCCGCCCTTCATCCCGATCATCATCGGCGAAGGCGGGCAGGACTGGCCCGCCGTGGCCGCCGGAACCGCGCTCTTCCTCCTGCCGATCCTCGTCTTCACCGTCCTGCTCAGGAAGCATCTCCTGCGCGGCATCACCTTCGGAGCGGTGCGCAAATGACCACCGTCAATCCCAACAGCTCGCTCCCGCGCCGGTCGCGTTGGCCAGCAGCGCTGCGCCGGCGGCCGATGGAAGCGCTCGCGACCGTGCTCATCGCGGCCGGCGTCCTGATGCTGCTGCAGCCCTTCGCCCTGGTGCTCTACACCTATTCCTTCGCGACCACGCTCCTGGGCGTCGCCATGTTCACGCTCGTCTCGAAATTCCCGGAGTGAGCCATGGCCGAGATCAGGGTTGAGAATCTCCTGAAGCAGTTCGGCTCGTTCACCGCGGTGAGGGACACGAGCTTCACCGTGCAGGACGGCGACTTCTTCTGCCTGCTGGGGCCCTCGGGCTGCGGCAAGACCACGACGCTGAGGATGGTGGCCGGGCTCGAACTGCCCAGCTCCGGCAGCATCCGGCTCGATGGCGAGGACGTCACCTTCAAGCGGGCGCGCGAGCGCGACATCGCGATGGTGTTCCAGCTGTTCGCGCTCTATCCGCATATGAACGTGCGTCGCAACATCGCCTTCCCGCTCGTCTCGGTCGGCACGCCGAAGCCGGAGATCCGGCGCCGGGTCGAAGAAGCTGCGCGCATGCTGCGCATCGAGCATCTGCTCGACAAGCCCGTATCCGGCCTGTCGGGAGGCGACCGCCAGCGGGTCGCACTCGGCCGCGCGCTCGTTCGCCAGCCCAAGGCCTTCATGATGGACGAGCCGCTCGGCGCGCTCGATGCCGAGTTCCGCCACATCATGTGCGGCGAGCTTCGCGCCATGCACGACCGCCTCAAGGCCACGACCGTCTACGTCACCCATGACCAGCTCGAGGCCATGTCGATGGCCAATGTCATCGCCGTGATGAATGGCGGGGTTGTCGAGCAGCTGGGCTCGCCCCAGGACATCTATGACCGCCCGGCCTCGATCTTCGTCGCCGAGTTCATCGGCTCGCCGGCCATGAACTTGCTGAGATTCGAAGGCGCAGTCGAACCAAACGCCAGCGAGCTCGGGCTCGGCGGCGTCCCGGTAGCGATCCCGGCCTCGCGCGAGGGGCGCGCCTCCGGCCCGCTTGCCCTCGGCGTCCGGCCCGAGCATGTCGCGCTCGTCAGCGAAGGCGGAATCCGCGGCAAGGTGGTCGGCACCGAATATCTCGGCACCACCCAGATCGTCACGGTCGGCACCGCCTATGGCGCGGTGAAGGCGCGCGTGTCCTCAGCCCAGACCCTATCCCCCGACGAACTCGTCGGGCTCCAGCTGAGATCGGCGAAGCTGTCCCTGTTCGCGGGTGACACCGGCAAGGTCATCCGCTCCACCTTGCACGAGGCGCCGCATGCCGCCTCCCGGCATCGCAAGACGATGAATTCCCCTCACGCGCCGGGAGCCGCCCATGTCTGAGGTCGCCTTGAAAGGCCTGATGAAGCGCTTCGGCGCGACGAGCGCGATCGAAGACGTATCGCTGACGATCGGCGACGGCGAGTTCGTCGTCCTGCTGGGTCCGACCGGCGCCGGCAAGACCACTCTGCTGCGGCTCGCCGCCGGGCTCGACCATCCCGATGCCGGCCGGGTCCTGATCGACGGACACGACGTCACCCAAGAGCCGCCGGCGGCCCGCGACGTGACCTTCGTCTTCCAGCAGTACTCGCTCTATCCGCATCTCTCGGTCTACGACAATCTCGCCTTCCCGCTGCGCTCGCCGCTGCGGCGCACGCCCGAAGCCGAGATCCGGCGCATCGTCCACGACGTCGCCGACCTCCTCAGGATCGCCGACAAGCTGCAGAACCGCGCCACGCATCTGTCGGGCGGCCAGATGCAGCGCGTCGCGATCGGCCGCGCCTTGGTGCGCCGCCCGGCGATCGCGCTGATGGACGAGCCGCTCTCCTCGCTCGACGCCAAGCTGCGCGCCGATCTGCGGATCGAGCTCAAGCGCATCCAGCAGGAGCTCGGCGCGACCTTGCTCTACGTGACCCACGACCAGACCGAGGCGATGACCTTGGCGACGCGCGTCGGCGTGCTGCGGGAGGGCCGGCTCGTTCAGCTCGGCACGCCGCGCGAAATCTACGAGAGCCCGGCCGACGCCTATGTCGCCGGCCGTCTCGGCCATCCACCGATCAACCTGTTGTCGCGGCGGCTCTTTCCGGATCTCGCGGCGCCCGGCGCCACTGCAACGATCGGGGTCAGGACGGAGCATCTGGAGATCGCGCGGGCGAGCGACGGCCCGCGCGCCGGGCCGGTCGGCACGGTGAGCTGGATCGAGCATCTGGGCGACCAGAATCATATCCACGTCGCGATAGAGAACGAGAAGACCGTTAGCCTCGTCGATCCGGACACCCCGCTTGCAGTCGGCGATCTGGTGAGCATCGGCCTGCGCGCGCCGCTCTTCTTCGACGGCAAGGGCGCGCGCGTGCAAGCATGATGGGGTCGATTCCGCGCAATGGAGGCATATCGATGAGACCTGCCACCCAGCATGCCCTGATCGCAGCGATGGCGACGACCATCATCGCCCATGCCGACGAGCTGACCGCGCTTGATCAGGCCATCGGCGACGGCGATCACGGTCTCAACATGCGCCGCGGCTTCGAGGCCGTCCTCTCCGATGTCGACGCGCTCGCCGGCCAGCCCCTTCGCGATGCTCTCATGAATCTCGGCACGATCTTGATCATGAAGGTCGGCGGCGCTTCCGGGCCGCTGTACGGAACGCTGTTCATGACCCTCGCCAAGGAATTGCCGGCGGAGCCGACCGTGACCGAAGCCGCGACCGCTCTCGACAAGGCGATCACGGCGGTGCAGGCGCGCGGCAAGTCGGAGCCCGGACAGAAGACGATGCTGGACGTCCTCATCCCTGTGCAGCAGGTGCTCGCCCGTGGCGGCTCCGATCTGCTCCGGCGCCTGCCGCTCGTCGCAGAGGAAGCCGCGCAGGCGACAGTCCCGATGCACGCGATCAGGGGCCGCGCCTCGTTTCTCGGCGCGCGCTCGGTCGGACATATGGATCCCGGCGCCCGCTCGTCGGCTGTTCTCGTTGCAGCGGCCTGCAGCGCCTTGGAGGGAGCCTGCCTGTGACGCAGAACGTCGGAATCGTGATCGTCTCCCATTCTCTCAAAGTCGCCGAGGGAGCGGCCGACATGGCGCGCCAGATGGTCGGCAACAGCGTCTCGATCGCCTATGCCGGCGGCAATGCCGAAGGCGGTATCGGTACGGACGTCGCCTCGATCATCGCGGCCATCGAGACGGCCTGGTCGGACGCCGGCGTCGCCATCCTCGTCGATCTCGGCGGCGCCGAGACCAATAGCGAGATGGCGATCGAGATGATGCAGGAAGACCGAAGGGATCGCGTCGTCATCTGCAACGCTCCGATCGTCGAGGGCGCGGTGATGGCGGCGACGGAAGCCTCCGGAGGTTCCAATCTCGCCAAGGTCAAGGCCACGGCCGAGGAGTTGATGGCGCAATGAAGCCTGAATCCGAGGCCATGACGCTCGACCTCAAGGCATCCGTTCGTCTCACCAACGAAGTCGGCCTGCATGCCCGTCCTTCGGTCAAGCTGACGCAGTCCGCCAAGCGCTTTCGGGCGCGTGTCGAGGTCGCCACGGCCGCCGACGGTCCCTGGGTCGATGCGAAGAGCCCGGTCAAGATCATGCGCGTGAAGGCCCTCAAGGGCGAGACCCTGCATTTCCGGGCTTCGGGAACCGATGCCTCCCAGGCCCTCGACGCGCTCGTCGACCTCGTCCAGCGCAAGTTCGGCGAGGAGTGACGGCGATGGAGCGGGCCATATCAGGGCTTGGCGCAGCCGCGGGTGTCGCGGTCGGCGCCGCCTGGCCGATCCATCCGCTTTCAGCCGTCGCGCGCACCGCCGGATCGCCGGGAAACGAGCGCACCGCCCTGACCGATGCGATCCAGGCCGCCGCCGCCGCGATCAACGCATTGGCTGCCGCGCAAGCGGGCGAGGCCGCGGAGATGCTCGGCTTCCAGGTGGCGATGCTGGAGGACGAGGCGCTTGCAGAGGGCGCCTTCGCCGCAATCGCCGCGGGCATGCCCGCGCACCAGGCCTGGGCTGCGGCGCTCGATGCCGAAATCGCGGGCTATCTCGCGGCCGACGATCCGCATTTCCGGGCCCGTTCGAGCGATCTCGCCGATATCCGCGATCGCGTCCTGCGTCATCTGTTCGGCCTTGGCGCCGTCGCGATCCGGTCAGGCGACGTCATCGTCGCTGAGGACCTGCAGCCATCGCAGTTTCTCGCCGTCGACTGGTCGAAGGGCGGCGGGGTCGCGCTCGGTGCCGGCAGCCCGACGAGCCATGTCGCCACCCTCGCGCGCGCCCGGTCCGTGCCGATGGTCGTCGGTCTCGGGCCGTCCTGGACGACGCTGTCGGGCATCGTCGCGGTGGACGGCGATGCCGGGCGGGTGATCATCGCTCCCTCTGCCGCAACCTTGGCCGAGACGGAGCAGCGCTCGGCCGCTCGCAAGACTGCAACGCGACAGGCCGAACACCGTCGGCTTGAGCCGGCGGTCACCCGCGACGGCACCCGGATCGCGGTCTCGATCAATGTCAGCGGTGTCGAGGACATCGCCGGTTTCGCGGCTGAATCCTGCGACGGGATCGGCCTGGCCCGAACCGAATTCCTCGCCGGAGACGCCCTCGACGACGAGGAGCGCCAGTTCGGCCTCTACCGCGCGCTGGTGCGCTGGGCGGACGGCCGGCCGGTCACCATCCGCACGCTCGATGCCGGCGGCGACAAGCCGATCCCGGGCTATACCGTCGAGGATGAGAGCAATCCGTTCCTGGGACTGCGTGGCATCCGCCTCTCGCTGCGACACCCCGATCGCTTCGGCGTGCAATTGCGCGCGCTCGCCCGCGCTGCAGCCGACGGGCCGGTGCGGATCATGCTGCCGATGGTCACGCGCCAGGACGAGATCGATGCCGCAGGCCGACTGCTCGACCAGGCGACGGCGGAGCTCCAGGCGGCCGGCCTCGCGCATGCGCGGCCTCCGCTCGGGATCATGGTCGAGGTTCCCGCGCTCGCCTTCGCCATCGGCGATATCCGCGCCGATTTCCTCTCGATCGGCTCGAACGATCTCACCCAGTACGCGGCAGCCGCGGCTCGCGACAATCCGGCGGTGTCCGCCTATGCGGACACCCTTCATCCCGGCGTTCTCGGCCTGATCGCCCATGTCGCGCGCCATGGCTCGGCCGGAGGCCGGTCGGTCAGCCTGTGCGGCGACGCCGGAGCCGACCCGCGATCGATCCCGGCCTTGCTGCGTGCCGGCTTGCGGAGCCTCTCGGTCCCGCCTGGTCTCGTCGCGGCGACGAAGGAAGCGATACGGGCGGTTGACCTGTCCGAGGAGCGCGGCCATGAGCCCTGAGATCCCCCAGCCGGGCGCTACGGAGGCCCTCTCCCCGCTCGCGCGCTACAAGACCATCCTGCGCCAGGTTCTGGACAACAGGCCGTCGGGAACCCGGCAGCGGCTGGCCGAGGCGCTCGGCAAGAACCGCAGCTTCATCTCGCAGATCGTCAATCCGACCTACATCACGCCGATTCCGGCGCAGCATCTCGATACGATCTTCCAGATCTGCCACGTCACGCCGACCGAACGCGAGGCGTTCCTCGATGCCTATCGGCAGGCCCATCCCGGCCGCCTCGACGTCGCCAGCGGCCCACGCGCCTTGCGTCAGATCACGGTCTCCGTCCCGGACCTCGGCGACCCCGCTCTGAACGCCCGCGCGGACGCGCTGATCCGCACGCTGGCGACCGGCATTGCCGGCCTGCTGCCGGCCGACGACGAAGATGCTGAATGACCCCGAAGAGGGCCGATATCGACGAGCGAGGGGAAACGCCGTGAAGAAGTTGATCAACACTGTCGACACGGTCCTGAGCGAGAGCCTTCGCGGGCTGGTGGCGACGCATGGCGACATCCTGGCCCTTGCCGATGACGGCAAGTTCGTGCGCCGCAGGGACGTTCGTCGCGACAAGGTCGCGCTGATCTCCGGCGGCGGCTCCGGGCACGAGCCGCTGCATGTCGGCTTCGTCGGCCGCGGCATGCTCGATGCCGCCTGTCCCGGCCAGGTCTTCACCTCGCCGACCCCCGACCAGATGGTCGCGGCCGTCGCCGCGGTCTCCGGCGCGCCTGGAACCTTGTTCATCGTCAAGAACTACGAAGGCGACGTGATGAACTTCGAGATGGCGGCCGAGATGGTCGCCGGCCCCGTCGCCAGCATCGTCATCGACGACGACGTCGCGGTGAAGCCGTCGGCCCATTCGACCGGGCGACGGGGCGTCGCCGGCACGCTCGCGGTCGAGCGCATCGTCGGCGCCGCAGCCGAACAGGGGCGCGATCTCCAATCCCTGGCGGCGCTCGGGCGCTCGATCAATGGGCGCACCCGTTCGATGGGCGTCGCCCTCACCTCCTGCACCGTTCCGGGGGCCGGCCGACCCACCTTTTCCCTCGCGGAGGACGAGATGGAGCTGGGCGTCGGCATCCATGGCGAGCCGGGCTGCCGACGTGTCGCGCTGGCCGGCGCCGACGAGATCGCCGAGGCGCTCCTCGCCCCGATCCTGAGCGAGCTGGCGCCGCGGCCAGGCGATCCTCTCCTGCTGATCGTCAACGGTTTCGGCGGTACGCCGACGATGGAGCTCTACCTGATGGCGAACAGCGCCAGGCGCATCCTCGCCGGTCGCGGGCTGGCACCTGCGCGCAGTCTCGTCGGATCCTACGTCACTTCGCTCGACATGGCCGGCTGCTCGTTGACGGTGACCACGATGGACGACGACGCGCTCATGCTCTGGGACGCGCCGGTCCACACGGCAGCCCTTCGATGGGGCATGCAGAACCCTGTGCCGAGCTCCGCCTAATTCTCCGTATCCCATCCAGGCCGACAGGCGCCTTTACCGCCCACTTCACAGCAGGACTTCGCATGCGACATTTCATCAACAGCAGCGATGCGATCGTGACCGAGGCCCTCGACGGGCTGCTCCTCGCCTCGGCCGATAGCGGTCTCGCCCGCCTGGACGGCTATCCGGAGATCAAGGTCGTCCTCCGCACCAACCGCAATCCGGATCATGTCGCCGTCATCTCCGGCGGCGGCTCCGGCCATGAGCCCGCCCATGCCGGCTTCGTCGGCGAAGGTCTCCTCGACGCGGCCGTCTGCGGCGACATCTTCGCCTCGCCGACCGTCGATGCCGTCCTCGCGGCCATCCTCGCCGTGACGGGGCCAGCCGGATGCCTGCTGGTCGTCAAGAATTATGTCGGCGACCGCCTGAATTTCGGCCTTGCCGCCGAAAAGGCCCGCGCGCTCGGCCGCAAGGTCGAGATGGTCATCGTCGCCGACGATGTCGCGATCCCGGACAATCCCCGGCCGCGTGGGATCGCGGGCACCATCTTCGTTCACAAGGCAGCGGGCTTCGCCGCGCGCGCCGGCCTACCCCTGGCGGAGGTTCGGGCTGCCGCCGAAGAGGTTGCCCGCTCGGTCCGCTCGCTCGGCGTCACCACCACGAGCTGCACGATCCCCGGGCGCGCTCACGAGGATCGGATCGGAGACGGCGAAGCCGAGCTCGGGCTCGGCATCCACGGCGAACCCGGCTCGGCGCGCATTCCGCTACCGCCGGTCTCCGAGCTGGTCGCCAGGATGCTGGCGCAGTTCGGCCCGGACATTCAGGCGGCGCCGCAGCTGGCGCTGCTGGTCAACAATCTCGGCGGCGTGCCGGCGCTCGAAATGGCGCTCGTCACCCGGGCGGTCCTCGTAAACCCGCTCGGAGCCCGCATCACCTGGGTCCTTGGACAGGCGGCGGCCGTCACGGCGCTCGACATGCGTGGTTTCTCGCTGTCGCTGATGCCGGTCGACGATGCGAAGGTCGCCATGTTGAGGGCTCCCGTCGCCTCGCCGGCATGGCCCGCCGCCCGCCGCGCGGCGCAGGCGGTTCCGACGCTCGCCGTGCCGGCAGAGCTATCGCAGTCGCCGGCCAAGGCCACGGCAAACCCGGCCGCTCGCGCCCTTCTTGAAAAGATCTGCTCGACGCTGATCGACGCACAGTCCGAGCTCGATGGCCTCGACGCGCGTGTCGGCGACGGCGACACCGGCTCGACCTTCGCCGCCGCGGCCCGCCGCGTTCGCGAGGACCTTGACGACTTGCCGCTCGCGGAGTCGGGAGCGCTTTGTCGCGCGCTGGCCGAACGCCTGTCCCGCGTCATGGGCGGTTCGAGCGGCGTGCTCTTGTCCATCTTCGTCGCCGCGGTCGGGGTGGCCCTCACGGAAGGCGCGGAGATGCCGAAGGCGCTCCAGGCCGGCGTCGAGCGCATGCAGCACTATGGCGGGGCACGGACGGGCGATCGCACGATGCTCGACGCGCTCGTGCCGGCCATCGAAGCTCTCGCGGCCGGGCTCGGCCTCGCCTCGGCGGCGACGGCCGCTCGGGCCGGTGCTGACCAGACCGCGAGCATGCCCGCAGCGCGGGCCGGACGCTCGAGCTATGTCGGCAGCAAGGACCTGCTCGGCGTCGTCGATCCCGGCGCCGAAGCCGTCGCCCGGGTCTTCAGCGCCGTTGCGGGGACCTAGAGGCTGTTAGTGACCATGCGAGCGATTTGACGCTGGCGATTCTGCGCGGATGCAAGGAGTTCGAGGACGCACGCCTTCCGGCTTGCTACTAAGAATGACACGGCAGTCGCGCAAAAGCGCCGCGCCCTGCGGGTGAGGTGAAAACCGCAGATCTGCAGCGTCGCCCCGCTTGCCGATACGGATGTATCGGTGGCGCGATACTCCTCCCATCTCTGCGGTTTTGACCTCACCAAATCGCTCGCATGGTCACCAACAGCCTCTAAGCGGATCATCCTTGAGATAGGTGGACGAACCTAGAGCATTTCCGCAATTCTTCGAATCGCGAAATTGCTCTAGGTCCTTGTTTGATCGCATTTTCTTCACGCGAACCGGTATCCACTTCGCTCGAAAATGCTCTAGGCCAGGCCAGCCCTGATGTCCGCTCTTTACGGCGCCTGACGGTCTGCGAACGGCGCCGAACATTTGCCGCCGACTACGGAAGCTGCGCAGCGTCGGCGGGTTCATCGCCTCTTTTTAATTGACAGTATCTCAATTAATGCGAGAATGGAGGAAAATCGGGAGGAGAGAGAATGGCGAGGATCGGGCAGGAGCCGCGTCAGAGGGTACCGCGAACCGCATTAGAAGCGCTCGCGTCCTCCGTCGAGCGCAATTCCGACAAGACGGCCCTGGTCGGTAGCGGCGCGCGGATGACCTTCCGGGAGCTGCAGAGCCGGTCGGACAATCTCGCGTCGGGCCTGCTGGCCGCCGGGCTTCGTCCGGGCGATACGGCTCTGTTCCAGATGGGAACCATTCCCGATACCGTCGTCGCACTCTTCGGCTGTCTCAAGGCCGGGATCGTTCCGGTCTGCACGCTGCCGCAGCATCGTGGCCACGAGATCCGCGCGATCAGCGCCATCACCAAGCCGCGCCTCCACATCGTCCAGGCAGACTATCCGTCGAGCTTCGACCTCGTTGGGTTCGCCCGGGAGATGCGGGAGGAGATCGCGACGCTCAGCCATACCATGGTGGTGCACGGCACCGCTGCCGAGGGCGAACTCGATTTCGCGCGAATGGTCGAGATGCCTCGCGATGCCGCCATCGACGCGATACGGCCCGGTCCGCACGATGTGCTGATGCTGCAGCTCTCGGGCGGGTCGACCGGCCTGCCCAAGGTCATTCCGCGATTGCACGGCGAGTACATGAGCTACGTCGCCTCCTGGGAGCACCTGCTGGGGCTCGGCCCGGACGATGTCCATCTCTGGTCCCTGCCGCTCATCCACAATGCGGCGATGATCTACCACCTGTTTCCGGCGATCAGCGGCGGGCGAAAGCTCGTGCTGATGCAGCGCTTCGACGCGCGGGAGTTCTTCACTCTGATCGAAACCGAGCGTGTCACCTATTCGGGCAGCATCGGCCCGGTCGCCAGCGGCATCCTGGCTTATGATCGCATCGCCGACCACGACATCTCGTCATTGCGCTTCCTGACCACGCTCAGCGGCGCGGACCGGATCGAGGCCCATGTCGGCGTCCCGGTGATGAACGCCTACGGCATCACGGAGGGATTGCTGACCTGCGCACGGCCGACGGCATCCCTCCATGCCCGGCATATGACGGTCGGCATTCCGGCCTCGCCGCTCGACGAGATTCGCCTGCTCGATCCATCCGGCAACGAAGTTCCGCTTGGAGAAAGCGGCGAACTCTGTTTTCGCGGTCCCTCGCTCTTCGCCGCCTATATGGGCGGTGCCGAGCAGATGGATGGGAAGCTCACCCCGGACGGCTTCTTCCGGACGGGCGACCTGATGCGCGCCCACCTGATCGACGGCGAGCGTCACTACTCCTTCGAAGGGCGCCTGAAGGACAATATCGATCGCGGCGGCGAGAAATTCGGAACGGAAGACATCGAAGCGCTGATCAACCAGCATCCAGCCGTCGCCGATTCCAAAGTCGTCGCCATGCCCGACCCGCAATATGGCGAGAAGGCCTGCGCCTATCTCATCGCCGCCCCCGGTGCGGCCCTGCCCGATGTCAGGGAGCTCGGAGCATTCCTGAGCGCGCGCGGTCTGGCGAACTTCAAGCGACCCGAGCGGATCGAAGCGATCGACGCCTTTCCAACCACCCGGGTCGGCAAGCTCGACCGGCAGGCCCTGCGCGACCTGATCGCAGCCAAACTTCGGGACGAGTTGGGCCATCTCTCCTAGAATCGATCAGAAGAAACCGGCCGGACGCGAACTGCGCCCGGCCGGTTTTTTGTGTCTGTCTTGCGCGTCAGAGCGGCTTGTTCGTCCCGACGACTCGGACCTCGTCACGGCCCCAATCGGCGATCTCGCCATTGAGGCCACCGGTGAAGATGCCGTACCAGACGGCCGGCTTCATCTTCATGGCCTTGCGATTGAAGCGCAGTTCCGTCGACGCCTCGATCGTCCAATAGCCCTTGACCGGACCGGAGACCGTGACCCCGTCCTGCCCCTCGGCGGTTTCGACCATCGGCCGAAACTCCGGGACGTCGACCACATAGACGGTGATCATGCCGGCGCTCCCTTGTAGGCGTCGACGAGCTTGGCCTTGCGGCGCCAGATGGTGTCGATATCGGCGAGCAATCTGTTCTCGGCACGCGCTTCGGCTTCGGTCTCCATGGCGGCCTGGATCGTCAGCCTGGCGTCGACCTCGTCGATCACCTCGGTCTCGCGCAGGCGCAACGTGACCTCGACGGGGTAGCCGTTGGGATCGGTGAAATAGATCGATTCCAGGATCTCGTGCTTGGTGTAGGGCGAGACCTTGATGCCCCTGGCCTCCAGGGTTTCCTTCCATTGGATGAGTTGCGCTTCCGTCTCCACCGCCCAGGCGGTGTGGGTGGCGAAATAGAAGTGGTGCTCCTCGGGCACGTATTTCTCGGGGCGCTGCGAGCCGATGTAATAGAAGAAGGCGATCGTCGCGCCTTTGCCGGCATCGAAGAAAAAATGCAGGAAATCGTGGTGGCCGGGCGGCCCCCAGCCGCGGGCGCTGATCGCATGCACCAGCGGCAGGCCGAGGATGTCCCGATAGAACTCCACGGTCTCGTTCAGCTTCCAGGTCGGCCGCGCCGTGTGGTCGACGCCGTTCAGCGACAGTTGCACGCCGTCGAGGCTCGCATGCCTGAGGCCGGCCACGGCGCCGTCGCTGATGCCGTAAGCCTCATTGAACGTCTTGGCGGACGAGGCATCCTCGCGCGTGCCGAGCCGGTCTGTCGTGTCGGTCATCTCGCTACTCCCTTGCCATCATTTGCATCTGGAACATAGTCAATAATTGAGACTATATCAATATTTGTTTCCTGCTGGCTCCGCAATTCATGCCATGTCAATATCGGGCATGGACGCAGAGAAGGTGAAGATTCCCCGCGGGCGCGGCCGCCCGCGGCTCGATGGGCAGAACGATGCCGGGGTCGTCAACCGCGAGGTTGTCGTCGACCTCGCCTATGATCAGGCAAAGCAACAATCCCTGGGCGATATTTCGTTTGTCGGCCTGGCGAAAGAACTGGGCGTGGCTCCGGGCGCCCTGCACTATCATCTCGGCACGAAGGACGATTTGATATCTGCGATCCTGAACCGCTTCTACAAGGAGCTGCTGGCCAGGCTCGCCAAGCTTCCCGCAGGCTCCGACTGGCGCGACCGGATCGGCAACTTCGCGACTGCGCTGCGGGATGCCTATGGCGCCCATCGTGGCGCGGCGGAGCACATTCTCATGCATGCGAAGTTTCGCGTGTTTCAGAAGGTCCGCGAGGGAGAGACCGACTACGGCGCGCTCTACCTCGACAAGGTCTTTTCGATGTTCAGGGAAGCGGGCTTCGACGCCACGCAGACGGCGCAGTTCTATCACGCTTTGGCGCTGCACTGCCTGACCGCGGCCGGTTCGGAAGCCTCGCGGCTCGCGCCGGTCGAGCATGAGGCTTTCCTGCTCAAGAAGGCCGACAGCTACCCGAACGGCACGATGCCCGGGCTGAAATACGCCCTGCGCCAGTTCGCGCATGTCAACGCGAAGGAAACCTTCCGGATCGGGCTGGAGGCCTTGCTCGATCGCTTCGCCGTGGAGCGGGCCAAAGCGTAGTCGATCGGAACCTCGGCCCGCATTTCCATCCCGACCGCAGTCAACGGCGCCTACACACCGAGATAGCGGTCGAGGATCTCGTGGGTCAGCGTCGCGCTCGTTCCTTGATGCACCGTCCTGCCTTTTTCCAGGATGAAGCAGCGGTCGACGGTCGGCAGCAGTTCGGACAGGGTCTTGTCGACGACGAGAATGGACTGCCCGTTGGCCTTCAGCTTGCGGATCACCGACCAGATGTCCTGACGGATGATCGGCGCGAGCCCTTCCGTCGCCTCATCGACCACGAGCAAGCGCGGATTGGTCATCAGCGCCCGTCCCACGGCCAGCATCTGCTGCTCGCCGCCCGACAGCGAGCGGGCATATTGGTTGCGGCGCTCGCCGAGGCGCGGAAAGAGCTCGACGACGCGGTGCTCGCTCCAGAGGCCGGGCCGGGCTGCGGCGACGAGGTTTTCGTGGACGGTGAGGTTGGAGAAACAGCGCCGCCCCTCCGGCACCAGCCCGATGCCGAGGCGCGCGATATGGTGGGCGCCCATGCCGGCGACTTCGCGGCCATCGAAGCGCACACGACCGCCGCGCGGCCGCGACAATCCCATGATCGAGCGGATCGTGGTGGTCTTGCCCATGCCGTTGCGCCCCATCAGGGCGACGACCTCCCCTTCCCCGACATCGAGCTCGATGCCGAACAGCGCCTGCGATGCGCCATAGAAGGTTTCGAGCCCGGAAACTGAGAGCAGGCTCATGGCGTATCTCCCAGATAGGCGCTGCGTACATCCGCATTGCGGCGGATCTCCTCGACCGTTCCTGTGGCGATGACGCTGCCATAGACGAGCACCGATATCCGGTCGGCCAGCGCGAAGACGGCGTCCATGTCGTGCTCGATCAGAAGGACCGGGGCTTCTCGCCTGAGCCGGTCGAGAAAGGTCGTCAGCGTCTTCGCGCTCTCCGGCCCCATGCCGGCCATCGGCTCGTCGAAGAGGAAAGCCTTCGCGCCGAGCGCCAGGGCCATCGCGATCTCGAGCTGGCGTCGCTCGCCATGCGAGAGCTCGGCGGCCGGAATCCGCGCGCGTGCTGCGAGCCCGGCCCGTTCGAGCGCCGCCATGGCGGGCTCGATCAGCGAGGCGTCGTTGCGCACGGGACGAATGAAGCGGAAGCTCGACCCCTGCCGCGCCTGCACCGCGAGCATCACATTGCGCAGCGCCGAGAAATCCGGGGCGAGCGAGGAAATCTGGAAGGTGCGCCCGAGCCCGAGACGGGCGCGGCCGGCCATGTCGATACCGGAGACGTCTTGCCCGTCGAAGAGGATCGATCCGGAATCCGGCTTCAGAAAGCCGGAGATCAGATGCATCAAGGTGCTTTTTCCGGCGCCATTGGGGCCGATCAGCGCATGGACCTCGCCAGGCCTCAGATCGATGCTGACGTCGTTCGTCGCCTTCAGCGCACCGAAGCTCTTCGTGAGATTGCGGATCTGGAGCAGCGGCTCAGCCATGACGAAGCCTCCCCGCCAGCATGCCGATCAGCCCGCCGCGCGCGAACAACACCACGCCGAGCAGGATCAGCCCGAGGAAGAGCTGCCAGCGCTCGGTCAACCCGCCGAGCGCGAATTCGAGGAAGACATAGAGCATCGCGCCGGCGACCGGGCCGAACAGCCGGCCGACGCCGCCGAGGATCACCAGGACGATCAGCACGCCCGACATGTGCCATGACAGCATCGAGGGGCTGACGAACTTGTTGAGGTCGGCATAGAGGGCGCCGGCCAATCCGGTGAGCCCGGCCGAGAGGGCAAAGGCGACGAGGCGCACACGGAGAGGCGCAACGCCGACCGCGGCGAGCCTGATCTCGTTCTGCCGGGCGGCTTCGAGCGCCGTGCCGAAGCGCGAATTGCGCAGGACGGCGAAGGCGGCGAGCCCCGCCATCAGCATGGCATAGCAGATGAGGAAGAAGGTCAGCGACTCCGCCGTATCGAGCCCCGGCAGCGTGTTGCGCACCGACAGCGCCAGCCCGTCCTCGCCGCCATAGGCCGGCCAGGAAATCGCGAAATAATAGACCATCTGAGCGAAGGCCAAGGTGATCATGATGAAGTAGACGCCGCTGGTGCGCAGACTGATCGCGCCGATCGGCAGGGCGAGGAGCGCAGCGAGGCCCATCGCCACGATCCAGATCACCGGCATGAGATCGCTGGCGGACAGCGTGAAGGGCACGGCGAAGATCGGCTCCGCATTGAAGGCATGGGTCGCCATGACGCCGGCGACATAGCCACCGATGCCGAAGAAGGCGGCATGGCCGAACGACACCAGTCCGCCGACGCCGAGCGCCAGGTTGAGGCCGGTCGCCGCGAGGCCGAGCACGGCCATGCGTGTCGCAAGATCGATGTAGAAGGGCTCGTCGAGTGCGAAGGCGACGAAGGGCAGTGCCAGCAGGAGGAGCGCCAGCGCGGCGTTGAGAATGCTCTCGCGGCTCATGGTCAGGCGCTCCCCGTGAACAGGCCGCGCGGCTTGAAGGCGAGGACCAGCGCCATCACCACATAGATAAGCATGGCCGCGACCGCCCCGCCGACCAGCGCGCCCTGAGCCGGTCCGAGGACGGCGCCGAACAGCTGGGGCAACAGGATTCGGCCGAGCGTATCGACGACGCCGACGATGAGCGCGCCGACCAGCGCGCCTTCGATCGAGCCGATGCCACCGATGACGATGACGACGAAGGCGAGGATCAGGACCGGCTCGCCCATGCCGACCCGGACCGACTGCAACGCGCCGATCATGGCGCCGGCGAGCCCGGCCAGGGCGGCCCCGAGCGCGAAGACGATCGTGTAGAGCCCGTTGATGTCGACACCGAGCGCGCCGATCATTTCGCGGTCGTTCTCGCCGGCGCGGATGCGCATGCCGAGCCGCGTCTTCGAGATCAGGAGCCAGAGCCCGAGCGCCACCGCGATGCCGACGACGATGATCGCGAGGCGATAGACCGGATATTGGCCGCCGCCCGGCAGGGCGATCGAGCCGGACAGGACGGGCGGCGCGTTGAGATAGAGCGGGACGGAGCCGAACAGCCAGCGCGTCGCCTCGGAGAAGATCAGGATCAATGCGAAGGTCGCCAGCACCTGGTCGAGATGGTCGCGGCCGTAGAGCCGCCGGATCACCAGGACCTCGACCAGCGTGCCCGCCGCAGCGGCCGCAGCGAGACTGGCGACGAGGCCGAGCCAGAAGGAGCCGGTGGCGGCCGCGACCGCGGCACAGGCGAAGGCCCCGATCATGTAGAGGGAACCATGGGCGAGATTGATCAGCCCCATGACCCCGAAGACCAGGGTCAGCCCGGCCGCCATGAGGAAGAGCATGACGCCGAACTGGAGACCGTTCAGAGTCTGTTCGACGAGAAGTGCGCTGGACACGGCGGGCCTTTCCGCAAAAGACCGGAGGATTGGTGTCAGGAGGGCCGCTCGCTGTCGGACGCCACGCGGCATGCGTGACGGCTGCCGGCCTTCGTCTGACGATGGGGCCGGCCCGCAAATGCTCGAGCCCTCGGCGTGGCTACGTCACATCTTGCAGTCTTTGACGTAGGCATCCTGGTGAGCGGTGAAGGTCTTGCTGACGAGCTTGTTGGTCAGCGCGCCGTCGACCTTGACCACGTCGCGGACATAAACGTCCTGGATCGGGTGGTGGTTAAGGCCGAAGCGGAAGCTTCCCCGGACAGACTTGAAATCGGCCGCCTCTAGGGCGGCGCGGAAGGCGGCGGCGTCCTTCACGCTCGCCTTCGCGACCGCCGAGAGCAGCAGGTTGGCGGTGTCGTAGCCCTGGCTCGCATAGATCGACGGCCGGCGCTTGTACTCCGCCTTGAACCCTTCGACGAAGGCCTTGTTGGCCGGGTTGTCGAGATCCTCGGACCATTGCGAGGTGTTCTTCACGCCGAGCGCGATGTCGCCCATGGCGCCGAGGACGTCCTGGTCAAGCGAAAAGCCCGGACCGGTGATCGGGAGCTTCACCCCGGCCTGCGCATATTGCTTCATGAAGGCGATGCTCATGTCGCCCGGCAGGAAGAAATAGACGGCATCAGCGCCGGAAGCACGGATCTGCGCGATCTCCGCCGCGTAGTCGGTCTGTCCAAGCTTGGTGTAGAGCTCGCCGGCCAGCTCGCCCTTGTAGTAGCGCTTGAAGCCCCTCAGCGCATCCGTGCCGGCCGGATAGTTCGGCGCAAGAATGAACATCTTCTTGTAGCCGGCCTCATTGGAATAATTGCCCATGGCCTCGTGCATCGCGTCGTTCTGCCAGGAGACGTTGAAGTAGAACGGGCTGCACTTCGCCCCCGCCAGCGGCGAAGGGCCGGCATTCGGCGACAGATAGAACTTCTTCTGGCCGACGACACCGGGCACCACCGCCATGGCGAGGTTGGAATAGAGGATGCCGGTCAGCACATCGACCTTGTCGGCCTTGATCACCTTCTCGGCGAGCTGAACCGCCCTCGCCGGCTCGCCATTATCGTCCTCGATGACGAGCTGGACGTCCTTGTTGCCGGACTGCTTCAGCGCCAGCAGAAAGCCGTCCCGCACCTCGATGCCAAGCCCGGCGAGCCCGCCGGACAAGGTCGTGATCATCCCCACCTTGACGGGCTCGGCGAGAGCGGCGGTCGCCACGCTCGCGGACAGCGCCAGGATCCCGACGGCCAACATTCTGGACATTGTGTTTCTCCCCATGAGTTTTCTTGGTTTGCGGCGGCGTTGGCGCGGCTTGCAGGCTTCAGGCGGCGACGGCCAGTCCCGGGGCGAGCGCAGCTCCGGCGCCGGGGGCAACCGGTTCGAGGGCCACGGATTTGAGCATCGCCCGGACGGTGCAGGCCGCGGCCGAGATGACGGGAATGCCGAGAGCGGCCTCGACCGGTGCCAGCGCCGCCAGCGAGGGCATCTGCACGCAGGCCGACAGGACGACGACATCGACGCCGCGCGTATCCAGGCGCTTGACGTCCTCGATCAGCGCCCTGGGATCGCGGGCGGCGACGGCGAGATTGTCCTCGATCTCCAGCGCCAGGCTGTCATGGACCGTGAAGCCTTCGTTCTCGATATAGGCCGTCACCTTCGCGGCCAGCGGCTTCATGTAGGGCATCAGCAGGCTGACGCGCCTGGCGCCCATCTCCTTCAGCCCGTCGACCAGGGCTCCGGCCGAGGAGACGACCGGGATAGCCTTGCCTTCCCCGGCAACGGCGCCTTCGAGGTTCGTCTTCGAGACGCGGTGATAGCCGAGCCCCTGGCTCATGATCGCGACGAGGCAGGCATAGCCCATCACATCGACATCGGCGTCGGCGAGCTCGCGTGCACAGCGCAGGCTGTCGCGATCCATGGCGGCGAGCTCTTCAGCCGTGACCTTCTTCATGCGCATGCGGCTGGAATGGAAGGTGAAGCGCTCCGGCCGGATCGTCTCCCGGGCGCGCAGCATCGCCGGGATCTCGGTCTCCATCGTGATGTTCGAGCTCGGGACGATCTGTCCGATCCGATAGGTCTTCATGCCTTGTCCTCCGGCTGATGGGGATGGGCCGCCGCATAGGCTTCGAGCCGCTCCCGCAGCGCCTGCGGCAGCACCACGCCGGCCTTGCTGACGCGATCGATGGTGATCGGGGAGATGCGGGCGACGAAAGCGACCGGCCCTTGCCGCTTGCCTTCCGCCGCGACCAGCCGCGCGGTGATGTGCAAATCGAAGGTGCGGGAGCGGATCGCGCCGACCCACACCGCCATGTCGAACTGGCTGTCGAGCGGCAGGCGGCTGCGGAAATCGATCTCGACGCCGCGGATCGGAAAGTCGACGCCGGCGGCGGCTTTCATGGTGTGGATCGGGCCGCCGAGCATTAGGCTGATGAAGGCTTCGTGCGCCGATACGACATAGTCGAGGAAGCGCGGCGTATAGGCGATGCCGGCCGGATCACAGTCGCCCCAGCGGACGACGCGGCGGATCACCAGGGGCTCGTCGGAGATGATCTCCTCCGTCGCCGGGAAGAAGGCATAGGGCATCGTCATCGCACGGCCCCTCCGGTCGCGGCGGCGCAGGCCGTCATGAATTGCGGGTAATCTGCGGCGACCCTGGCCGCATCGACGCGGCTGGTGCGCGTCAGGTAGCCGAAGGCGAAGTCGTAAGGGCCGTTCGCCGCCGCCATGTGCCGGCCCATATCCTCGTACCAGGTGTAGCTTTCGCGGGCGGCGCCGATCAGGATGTCGGCGGCGGGCTTGCGGCTGGCGACATAGGCGGCGAGCGCGGCCGGAATGTCGCGCGTCTGTTCGAGCGCGCTCACCAGCGCGATCGAATCCTCCATCGCGATCCTGGTACCCGAGCCGATCGAGAAATGCGCCCGCCGCACCGCGTCGCCGATCAGCACGCGATGGCCATGGGTCCAGCGCTCGTTCCAGACCGGCTGGAAATTGCGCCATTCCGACTTGTTCGAGATCAGTGGCCGGCCGTGAAGGTCGTCAGCGTAGAGCTGCTCGACGAAGGCCTTTCGCTCGTCGTCGGTCATCGTGCCGAAACCGCAGCCTTCCCAGGCGGCGCGGTCGCACTCCATCACGAAGGTGCACATGCGATCGGTGTAGGGGTAGTAGTGCGCGCAGAAGGCGCCGCCGCCAGCGCTCCGGAAGCTGAGCGTCGGCCGGTCGTGGCGCCGCTCCGCCCCGTACCAGGCGAAGGCATTGGACAATTCGCTGCCATGCGTACCGAAAGCGGCCGAACTCATGGCGCGCAAGGTCGAGTTGGCGCCGTCCGCGCCGATGACCAGATCCGCATCGTCGAGGGCGGCGGTATC
Organism: Allobosea sp. CRIB-10; assembly: GCF_900112185.1. GTDB lineage: Bacteria > Pseudomonadota > Alphaproteobacteria > Rhizobiales > Beijerinckiaceae > Allobosea. Next base: position 62,776 of record NZ_FOKP01000002.1, read on the forward strand.
GCGGATGTCATCATGATGCGTGACGGTGACGCCGACCTCGGCGCAAAGCTCGTTCAAGAGCATCAGCAGCCGCAGCCGTTCGACCGCACCGCCATAGGCCTGCCCTTCAATCGAGACGGCCCGGCCGTTGAGGATGATCTCCTGATTGCCGAGCGGCTTGGTGATCCCCTTCAGACGCTCGAAGCTGTCGGCATCGGCGGCCGCCAGCTTGGCGAGCCCCGCTCCGGCGAGCACGACGCCGAAGCCGAAGGTCGCGTCGGGAGCGTTGCGCTCGTGAACATGGACCTCCACGCCAGGCAGGCGCTTGCGGGCGAGATAGGCGAAGTAGAGTCCCGATGGGCCGCCGCCGATGATGCTGATCTTCATATTCATACTGCCTCAATTTTAAGCCGCGATCGCCCCGCCGAAATGGAGCGATCAGGTCACGAGCTTGTCCTCGAGCCATTTGCGGATCGCCTGGCCGGCAAGGGCTTGCCCGCTGGGCTCCCCCGCCAGAACGGGCTGGCCATGATGGTTTCCGCGGATGACCGCGATCCCCTTGTCCTTGGTCCCGAGCGCTTTCCAGATCGCGTCGAGGTCCCGCGGGAAGACGCAGGCGTCGGCCGTGTAGCGGATGACGAAGGTCGGCTGCGCGATCGCTGGGGCACAGCGCAGGACACTCGCCCGCGAGGACAGCCCCGACCAGGTCGAGAGCCAGCTCTCGGGGGTGCAGGCGCGGCCGAAGCCGACGCCGTTCATATTGGTCTTGAACGGATCGGTGCCCCAGAGGGAGCCGACGAGCCGGTCCGTCGGATCGAGGCTCAAATCCCAGTTGCGCAGATCGGCATCGGTGCGCGCCACCTCGAAGAGATGCTGCCAGCCGGCGGTGAGCTTCTGCGCATCGCTGCTGGCGTCGGTGAGGCCCTTCCGGGCCGCCATGCGCAGCCGCAGCATCTCGCGCGCCTTGGCATCGATGGTCTCGACGCGCCGGCGCTGCGCATCACGGTAGCGTTCAACGAACTCTGGCGCATAGCTCGCCCCGGTCGGTTTGAAGCCGTTTGCGAGGCTGAACGGGAACAGGACCGGGTCGATCGACACCGGATCGCGTTCGTCGACGATGGACGGATCGAGCGAATTCATCAGCAGGATGCCTTGCCCGGGATGCGGGGCGACCATGACGACGATGTCCGGCCGAACCATCGGCGCCTCGGCCAGCCGCACGGGGCGCCCCGCGGGCGTGCGCGTCTCGCGCTGCTCGGGCGGCAGGTTGGCCTGCTCGGTGTAATAGGCATAGAGCCCGGCGCCCCCCGAATTGCCGACCAGGACGATCTGGTCGTAGCGCTCCTTGAGGAAGGAGGTGCCGGCATCGACGTCGAGCAGGGCGAGCTCGTGTTCGAGCCGTGTGTCGTTGCCGGCCGAGCGCGAAGCCTGGACCCAGACGGCAGCGCCGGCCTTGAGCAGTTCGGGCACGAGGTAATGGGTCGCGAGGATCTCGCGCGGGTGCATGATGCAGCAGACCGCCGTCTCGCCGCCCCTGCGATAGAGGAAACCGTTCACATTGGCGCCGTCCACCGTGGTCAGTGAATGCACTGATGTGATCAGGCCGGGCGGCAGGTCCGACTCGTTCCATTGGGCGCCGCGCAGGCCTGCCAGCGGGATGCTCTGCGGTGCGTTCACGGTGCCCTCCCTGTGTCGTTGAATGGGTCGTACCCTGTAATTGAGATAGTGTCAATATTAATGCTGCACACACCCTCTCGACCCCCCGCGCCGAATTTGAGACCCGGCTCCGGTGTGCTCGAGAGCTATTCCGCCGAGGTCCGCACAGCCGGCGACGTCTCGCTGGCGATTATATGGTCCGCGAGATGGATCGCCTGTTTCGCGCCGCGCGCGAGCCGTCGCATGATGCCGCTGAGCGTCTCGAAATCGCCCCGGTCGAGCGAGGCGAACAGCGCGTCGTTCACCGGCCGCTGCAGCGCGGCGAGGCGTTCCAGCATCTCTGATCCGAGCGGCGTCACCGAGAGATTGACCCGGCGCTTGTCGCTGGCATGCGGGAGCTTGGCGACGAGCCCGCTCTTCACCAGCTTGTTTACCTCGATGGTGACGAACGCGCCGCTGAGGTGGAGCCGCTCGGCGACCTGCGCCACCCCGACCTCGCCATCGGGCCCGCCCCGATTGATCGCGATCATGATCAGGTATTGCGAGGGGTTCAGCCCGATATAGCCGGCGAAGCGCGCCCTCGCCTCCTCCAGCCGGCCGCCGAAGGCGAAGAAATCGTAGAGCATATCGCGGAAGCGCGCATCGCTGCCGCCCTCCAGTAGATCCGGCTTCGCCACGGTCAGACGCCGGTTCTCACTCGCCATGGTTCATCCGCCTCCAAAGGCTGTTGACTCACTAAAATAGCTTTGCTACAAAGCTATCTAACAAATATAAACCACAGAACTCAACCGGAGGGAACCATGGACGGCAGGGCCTTCAGGCAATCCCTCGGCGAGTTCGCCACCGGCGTCGCGGTGATCACCGCGCAGGGCGGCGGCGAGGAGCTCATCGGCATGACCATGAGTTCGTTCAACTCCGTTTCGATCGATCCGCCGCTCGTCCTGTTCAGCGTCGACAGGCGGGCGAACAGCCTGCCGGCCATGCTCGAAGCCAAGGGCTTCGCGGTCAATGTGCTGGCGCGCGAGCAGGAGCACATATCCAACCGTTTCGCCCGTGCGCTCGGCGACAAATGGTCCGAGACCAAACGTACGATCGGCCACGCCCAGGCGCCGCTGCTCACCGGGGCGCTCGCCCATTTCGAATGCGAGCCCTACGCAAACTACGACGGCGGCGACCACGTCATCTTCCTGGTGCGGGTGCTGCGCCACGCCGTGCGCCCCGGCAATCCGGCGCCCCTGATCTTCTTCCGCGGCCGCTATCGCGACCTCGTCGACGAGACCCAGCGCGAGCCGTCCTGGCCGCTGCCCATCCACTACTGACAACCGAAACAACGAGGAAACAGCCATGACCAAGACGGGACAGGAGCATCTGGCCAGCCTGCGCGACGGCCGCTCGATCTATATCGACGGCGCCCGCGTCGAGGACGTCACCGGCCACCGCGCCTTCCGCAATGTCGCACAGTCGGTCGCCGGCCTGTTCGACTTCGCCGGCGATGCCTCGCGCCGCGATCTCATGACGTTCGAGACCGAGACCGGCGGCCGCGCCAACCGGATCTGGCAGTTGCCGACCTCCTATGCCGACCTGGTCGAGCGCCGCCGGGCGCTGGAGGCCTGGACCGCGATCCATGGCGGCTTCCTCGGCCGAGCGCCCGACCATGTCGCCTCCTGCATCGCCGGCATGCGCATGGGCCTGCCAGTGTTCGAGGGCTACGACCCGGCCCGCGCCGCGGCGCTCGAAGCCTATTACCGCTACGCCCGCGACAACGACCTCTACCTCACCTACGTCATCATCAACCCCCAGGCCGATCGTTCCAAGAACGCCGCAGAGCAGGCCGACCCGTTCCTGACTGCCGGCGTGGTCGACCGCGGTGCCGAAGGCATCACCATCCGCGGCGCCAAGATGCTGGCGACCGGCGGCGTCGTCGCCAACGAGGTCTTCGTCACCACGATCCAGCCGATGCAGCCCGGCGAGGAGCGCTACGCCGTCTCCTTCGCGATCCCGATGAACGCCAAGGGCCTGAAGATGCTCTCGCGCAAATCGTATGAGGCGCAGGCCGGCTCGATCTTCGACAACCCGCTGGCCAGCCGCTACGACGAGAACGACGCGGTGCTGTTCTTCGACGACGTCAAGGTCCCGTGGGACCGGGTCTTCATCGATGGCAGCGTCGAGATGTGCCAGAAGCAGTTCCACGCGACCCCGGCGCATGTCTACCAGAACTACCAGGCGATGATCCGCCTGAAGGTGAAGCTGCGCTTCCTGATGGGCATCGCCCATCGCACCACCCAGACCAACGGCATCAGCCAGTTCCCGCAGGTGCGCGAGATCCTCGGCCAGCTCGCCGCCGAGGCGGCGATGGTCGACGCCTTCGTCAACGCCATGGAGGCCAAGGGCACGCAGGCCGGCCCCTACTTCGTGCCCGACCGGCACATGCTCTACTCGGCCCAGGTGCTGACCCAGCAGATGTACCCGAAGATTCTGAACTCGCTGCGCGAGCTCGCCGGCGGCGGCATGATCATGCTGCCCTCCTCGATTGCCGACTTCGCCAATCCCGAGATCGCGGCGATGATCGAGAAGACCCAGCAGTCGCCCGCCGCGAACGCGCATGACCGGGTGAAGTTCTACAAGCTCGCCTGGGACGCGGTCGGCTCCGAGTTCGGCTCCCGCCATCACCAGTACGAGATGTTCTACGCCGGGGCGACCTTCGTGACGAAGGGCCACTCCTTCCGCACCTACGACTGGGGCAAGGCCGGCGGCATCGTCCAGTCGATGCTCGACTCCTACGACCTCGACACGAAAGCGGCCGCCTGAGCCGGCGAAAGGACCCGTCATGCCCGTCAACAAGAGCCACGACGAATTCTACACGCTCGACATGTCCAAGGGCTGGGAGGTGCCGGCCGGCTATCCCGCCGGCATCCAGCAGAAGATCCTGTCGGGCGCCCTCGACGAAGAGAACAACCGCGGCACGCGCACCCGGCTGCTGCGCTTCCAGCCCGGCGTCTACACCACCGCGCCGTTCTCCCACGACTACTGGGAGGAGGTCTATCTGGTGGAGGGCGACCTCACCGTCGGCAACGACGCCAACGGCGAAGGCGGCGAGAGCTTCCCGCCGCATACCTATGCGGTGCGCCCGCCGCACGCCCCGCACGGCCCGTTCAAGTCGCAGAAGGGCTGCCTGCTGCTCGAGATTCACTATTTCGACCCGGTCTGAGCCAGCCGTTTCCCGTCCCGTCTCTGACCCTGCTTCGGAGACGGGACGGCCGATGGCCGCAAAGCGACAGAATAAAATTCGCCGACTAATAAAAGGGGACAGGCAATGATCAAGATCGTTTGGAGAACTGCTCTCGCAGTCATGCTCAGCGTACCCATGACGCCCGCCATCGCGCAGGAGAAGCCGGCATCGCTTGGTGTCGGCGTCATGACCTTCACCTCCGGCCCGGCCGCCGCCTATGGCATGCCCGGCAAGAACGCCGCCGAGCTGATGATCGACATGCTCAATGCCAGGGGCGGCATCGGCGGCGTGCCGCTGAAGGCGACCTATGTCGACGAGGCGCAGGGCACGCAGGGCGTCATCGCCGAATATCGCCGCCTTGCCGAGGACAAGGGCAACCAGGTGATGATCGCGGCGCTGTCGAGCGCCAACTGCCTGGCTCTGGCCCCGCTCGCCGAGCAGATGCAGGCCCCGACGATCGGCTGGAACTGCGACACGCACCAGCTCCTGCTCGACGGCAAGAGCAAGTATTACTTCCGCCCGAACGGCAACACGATCCCGGAATTCGTCGCCTATGCGCTCTATCTGCTGCAGCGCAAGCCGGATGTGAAGCGGATCGCCATCGTCAATCCCGACTATGCTTTCGGCCATGACGCAGCGCTGATCTTCAAGACCGCGATGAAGGCGCTGAAGCCCGATGTCGAGGTGGTGGCGGAGCTGTTTCCCAAGCTCGGCTCGGCCAATTTCCAGACCGAGATCTCGAAGCTCTCGGCCTCGCGGCCGGACGTCGTCTTCTCCAATCTCTGGGGCGCCGATCTCGAGAACTTCGTGCGCCAGGCCCAGCCGCGCGGGCTGTTCACCTCGAGCCAGGTCGTGCTGGCGCTGGGCGAGACCGTGCTGCAGCGCGCCAACCTGCCCGAGGGCGTGATCGTCGGCGTGCTCGGCGACGGCTGGTGGATGTCGCCCGACGCCAGGGCAAATCCCGTGACCAAGGCCTTCGTCGAGGCCTATGAGAAGCGCTATGGCGAATACCCGGTCTTCCCGTCGATCAAGATGGCCAACGCGATCATCTACATGAAGGCCGCCTATGAGGCCGCGCTGAAGAAAGGCGACGGCAAATGGCCGAGCCGCGACGAGGTCGCCGAGGCGATGCGCGGCAGCACGGTCAAGACACTGACCGGCACCACCGTGACCCGCAAGGACAATGACGGCCTCGTCGACCAGGTCGTCGGCGTCACCACGAAGTCGCCCGATTACAAGTTCCCGGTGATCGGCGGCATGGTCCGCTACAAGGGCGACACGCTGATGCCGCCCCAGGGCGAAGACGCGATCAAATGGGTGGGAACGCTGACCCCGGCTTTCCTCGCCGCCCAGCCCAAGCCCGGCAGCTACCAGTAACAGCCGGTTCGACAACTCCTCAGCCTTCATCCTGAAAGTCTGACTCGAAACTCCAGCCCTCGTCCTGAGGAGGCCCGAAGGGCCGTCTCGAAGGGCGTTTCAGCTGGCTCCGGAATCTCCTGGAGCGTCCTTCGAGACGCCGCTTCGCGGCTCCTCAGGATGAGGGCTCGATGAATGTTCGGTCAGGTTCTCAGGATGAGGGCTGGGGGTTGTCGAACAGCCTTCCGAGCAGCTGGCGGGACGAACGTCCCGCCCCCCTTTCATCATCAATCCCAGGTGCCGCTCATGCTCGACACCCTGATTCCACTCGCCGTCGACGGCCTTGCCAGCGCGGCGCTGATCTTCTTCGTCGCCGTCGGGCTGACGCTCGTCTTCAGCGTGCTGCGCGTGCTCAACGTCGCGCATGGCAGCTTCTACGCGATCGGCGCCTATGTCGCCGCTTCGATCGGCCTGTGGATCGCCAGCGCGAGCCTGAACCCCTGGCTCTCCTTCCCGGCCCTCGTCTTCAGCGCGGCGATCGTCGCGGTCCTGTTCGGCCCGCTGGTCGAGCGCTGCCTGATGCGCTGGACCTATGGCAAGTCGGAAGCAATCCAGATCCTCGTCACCTTCGGCCTGTTCCTGATCCTTGAGGACCTGCAGCGCATCGTCTTCGGCGTGCGCTCGCTCGCCGAGGACACGCCGATGCAACTGCTCGGCTCGACGCAGATCGGCGGCGTCGTCTATCTCAACTACCAGCTGCTGCTGATCGCGCTGGCCGTCATCGTCGTCCTCGGCCTGCGTATCCTGCTGACCAAGACCCGGATCGGCCGGCTCGTCACCGCCGTCGTCGCCGATCGCGAGATGGCGCAGAGCATCGGCATCAACACCAACCGCGTCTTCATCCTCTCCTTCACGCTCGGCGTCTTCCTGGCGGCGCTGGGCGGGGCGCTGGCGACGCCGACCGCCGGCGCGGCGCCCGGCCTCGGCGCCGAGACCATGGTGCTCGCCTTCGCCGTCGCCGCCATCGGCGGGCTCGGCCAGATCGAGGGCGCGGCGCTGGCGGCGATCATCGTCGGCCTCGCCCGCGTGCTCGCCATCTATTTCGCGCCGTCGCTCGATGCGGTCGCCCCCTACATCGTCATGCTCGTCGTGCTGCTGGTCCGCCCCTACGGGCTGTTCGGCCAGGCGGCGACCCGGAGGATCTGACCGCCATGCGCGCCGCCCTTTTCCTCATCGCCCTTGCCGCGCTGGCGCTGGCGCCCATTGCCGCGCCCTGGCTGCAATTCGTGCTGACGCTCGCGCTCGCCAAGGGTTTTGCCGCGCTCGGCGTCGCCGTCCTCTTGCGCGGCGGGCTGATCTCGATCGGCCATGCCATGTTCTACGCCGTCAGCGCCTATGCCATCGCCTTCCTGGCGCGCGCCGGCCTCAACGAGTTCGTCGTGCTGCTCCTGCTCGGCACGCTCGCCTCGGCGCTGGCCGGCCTGCTCATCGGCGCCTTCCTGGTGCGCTACCGCGCGATCTTCTTCGCCATGCTCAACCTCGCCATGTCGATGGTGCTCTACGCCCTGCTCTCCAAGCTCTACGGCATCACCGGCGGTACGGACGGCCTGCGCCTGGCGGTGCCGCGCTTCTTCGGCCTCGCGCTCGACAAGGCGAGCTTCGACACCGCGCTCTATTATGCCGGCCTCGTGCTGATGCTGGGCGTCGGCTACGGCGTGCAGCGCTATCTTGCGAGCCCGCTCGGCCATGCGCTCGCCGCCGTGCACACCAACGAGCTCCGGCTCGAATATCTCGGCGTTCCCGTCCGGTTCGTGCTGCTGATCGCCTATACGATCTCGGCCGCGCTCGCCGGCGTCGGCGGGGCGATCGCGGCGATGGCGATCAGCCATATCCTGCCCGAATTCGCCTTCTGGACGGCGTCCGGCCATCTCGTCCTGGTCGCGGTGCTCGGCGGCATCGGCGGCGTCGCCGGTCCCTTCATCGGCTCGCTCTTCCTCGAAGTGCTGCACACCCTGGCGGTCGGCGTAACCGATGCCTGGAACCTGATCATCGGCGTCGCGCTGATCGGCGTGATCTTCTTCCTGCCGAGCGGGCTCTACGGCCTGATCCGGCGCCGCAGCGGAGAACCGGCATGACGACGCCCCTCCTCCAGGCCAAGGACCTGCGCATCTCCTTCTATGGCGTGCAGGCCGCCGACGGCGTCAACCTCGAGATCCGCGAGGGCGAGTTCCTCGCCATCATCGGCCCGAACGGCTCCGGCAAGACGACCTTCCTCAACCTGTGCACCGGCTACCTCCGGCCGAGCTCGGGCGAGGTCTATCTCGACGGCAAGCCGATCACCGCCATGGCGCCGCGCACGATCGCCAGGCGCGGCATCGCCCGCGCCTTCCAGATCCCGCAGCTCTTCCTCGACCAGACGGTGCTCGACAACCTGATGATCGCGGTCGCGGCCAAGCGCGGCATCTGGGTGCCGTTCAGGGCGCTCGGCGCCGACGGCCGCCGGCGAGAGGCTGAGGAACTGCTCGCCCTCGTCGGGCTCGACGGCGAGGCGCAGCAGCTGGCCGGCGCGCTGCCGGAAGGACGGCGCAAGCTCCTCGACATCGTCATCGCGCTGGCGCTGAAGCCCCGCCTCGTCCTGCTCGACGAGCCGACCAGCGGCGTCAGCACGATCGAGCGCTTCACCCTGATGGAGACGCTGATGGCCGCGCTGCGCCGCGCCAAGGTCACGGCGCTGTTCGTCGAGCACGACATGGACGTCGTGCAGCGCTACGCCGACCGCGTCGTCGTCTGGGATTCCGGCTCGGTGATGGCGGAAGGGCCGCCCTCCGAGGTGTTCAAGGATGAGCGCGTGCTGCGCAATGTCGTGGGGGTGGCGTGATGCTGCGCATGGAAGGCGTGACCGTCGCGATCGCGGGCGTGCAGGTGCTGCGATCGGTGTCGCTGGGACTGACCTCCGGCAAGACCACGATCCTGATCGGCCGCAACGGCGCCGGCAAGACGACGACGCTGCGGGCGATCATGGGGCTGCTGCCGGTCGAGGCCGGCGCAGTCCGTCTTGGCGACCAGGAGATCGGCACGACCCCGGCCTATCAGCGCGCCGCGCAAGGCATCGGCTACGCGCCGGAGGATCGCCGGCTGGTGCCGGAGTTCACGGTCGAGGACAATATCCTGCTGCCGGCGCTGGCCCTCTCTTTGCCGGCGACGGAACGGGCAAGGCGGCTCGACGAGGTCTATAAGCTGCTGCCGCAGCTCCACACCATGCGCAAGCGCCCGGGCGGCGGCGTTTCCGGCGGCCAGGGCAAGATGGTGGCGCTCGGCCGGGCGCTGATGGTCGCGCGCACGGCGCTCTTGCTGGACGAGCCCTTCCAGGGGCTCGCCCCGGCGCTGGCGCTCGACTATGCGCGCACGCTCGGCGAGCTCCGGCGCGGCCGGCCGGACCTTGCCATCCTGATCACGGAATCGACGCCGGCCCTGCTCGACGCGATCGCCGACGAGACGCTGCAGATCGAGCGCGGCGAGATCGCCCGAACAACCGCGCCTCGGCAACCCGTCTGACCTGCGCCCCTTTGCGAGGCAGTAGGTCGCTCAGGTGCTGAGCTGATCGCGGATCGGCAATTGCCTGATCCGCTTGCCGGTCGCGGCGAACACGGCATTGGCGATGGCTGGGGCGACGGGCGGCAAGCCCGGCTCGCCGACGCCCCCGAGCGGACGGTCATAGTCGCCCGCGGGCAGCAGATGCACGCGAATATCCCGCGGCGCCGAGTCGATTCGCGTCAGCTCGTAGGTGTCGAAATTATCCTGTTCGGCACGGCCGTTCCTGAAGGAGATCTCGGCGGAGGTCGCGATGCCGGCGCCCATGATGACGGCGCCTTCCATTTGCGAGCGGACACGGTCCGGATTGACCATCGGCCCGCAATCGATCGCGATGTCGACGCGTGGGATCGAAAGCCTCCCGCGCTCGCCGACGGCCACCTCCACCGCGGCGGCGATATAGCTGACGAAGCTGTAGTGACCGGCGATGCCGAGCCCGCTGCCCTTGGGCAGGCTGCGTCCCCAGCCTATCCCCTGTGCCGCGGCTTCGACCACGCGCCGCAGACGCCCCGTGTCGATCGGATAGCGCTGCGGATCCTCGCCATGGTTCCAGCTGTCGCCGACCTTGGTCGGGTCGATCAGCCGCGCCGGACCGATCAGCTCCAGCAGGTAGTCTTTCGGGTCGCGGCCGGCCGCGTGGGCGAGCTCGGCGACGAAGGACTGCACCGCGAAGGCATGGGGGATGTTCGAGACGGCCCTATACCAGCCGATGCGGACATGAGCGGGCGCTTCCGGATTCTCCGCCCGGATGTTCGGAATGTCGAAGGGCAGGTTGACCAGCCCCATCCCGAGCTCGAACGGCAATTCATGCTTGGGATCCGGGGCGAAGATCGAACCGATGGTCGGCGCCGCGCTGCGATGCAGCCAAGCCGTCACCTTGCCGGAGCTGTCGAGCCCGGCCTCAAGCCGCTCGACCGACACCGTATGGTAGTAGCCATGGTGGAGATCGTCCTCGCGCGTCCACATCAGCCTGACCGGCGCGCCATCCATCGCCTGCGAGCAGATTCCGGCCTCGACGACGAAATCGGGCTTGGATTTGCGCCCGAACCCGCCGCCGAGCAGGGTGACATTGACCTTGACCTTCTCGACCGGCAGGCTGAGCCGCTTGGCAAGACGCTCACGGGTCACCTGCGGGGCCTGGCTGCAGGCCCAGGCCTCGGCTTCGCCATTGACGATGCGGACCAGCGCCGCCGGCGGCTCCATCGGCGATTGGGCGAGATGCGGAATGTAGTACTCGGCCGTGACGCGCTTGGCCGCTGCGGCCATGGCACGGTCGACGTCGCCGTCATTGCGGACAATTTTGGCGGGCTTGCTCGCCGCCTCGCTGAGGCGGGCGCGGTAGCTGTCGGAGGAATAGACCGCGTTCGGCCCGTCTTCCCAGGTCACCTTCAGCGCCTCGCGGCCCTTGATGGCGGCCCAGCTGTTGCGGGCGATCACGGCGATCCCGCCGACCGGCTCGAACTCGGACGGAATCGTCGGAGGGTCGATGGCGACGACTTTCACGACGCCCGGCACCTTCAGGGTCTCGGACGCGTCATGGGACGCGACCTTGCCGCCATAGACCGGCGGCCGGGCGACGACGGCGAACAGCATGCCGTCGACGCGGGCATCGATGCCGTAGACCGCCTTGCCGGTGGTGATGTCCCGATTGTCGACGAGGCCGATCGAATCCTTGCCGATATAGCGGAAGGCGCTTGCCGGCTTCAGCCGGACGCTGCTGCGATCGGGCACGGGCAAAGCCGACGCAGCCTTGGCGAGCGCGCCATAGCTGAGGCTGCGCCCGCTGGCGGCGTGAACGACCACGTGATTGCCGGCGCGCACCTCGGCGACCGCGACGCCCCATTGCGCAGCAGCCGCCTGCTCGAGCATCATCCGAGCAGCCGCGCCGGCGCGGCGCATCGGCATGAACCAATGGCGCAGACTGCGCGAACCATCCGTGTCCTGGTTGCCGAAGCGGTCCTCGTCGGCCCAGGCTTGCGCGACCCGCATCCGGGCCCAATCGGCCTCGAGTTCGTCCGCGACCACCATGGCGAGCGAGGTGCGCACGCCCTGCCCCATCTCGGAGCGATGGCAGGTGACGGTTACAGTGCCGTCCTCAGCCAGCGAGATGAAGATCGCCGGATCGTCGCGCCAGCCATTCGGCATCCCGTCGGCGCCAAATTTCTTGTCCTGCGCGGGCGTCGCGACGGGCAGGCCTGCGGCGAGCACGAAAACGCCGGCGCCCATGCCCTGCAGCAAGCTCCGGCGACTGACATTGGCAAGAGTGCCGCCAGGATTGGGAACATGCTCCGTCATGGCCGGGCCCCCCCGGCAGCCTGCTTGATGGCCGCGCGAATGCGCGGATAGGTTCCGCAGCGGCAGAGATTGCCGCTCATCGCGCCGTCAATGTCGTCGTCGCTCGGATTCGGCGTCTCCTTCAGCAGAGCGCTGGCCTGCATGATCTGACCCGGCTGGCAATAGCCGCATTGCGAGACATTGAGGTCGCGCCAGGCAGCCTGCACCGGATGATTGCCGTCAGGTGACAATCCCTCGATCGTTGTGACCGGGAGCCCCGCTGCCGCCGAGATCGGCGTCTGGCAGGCGCGGACCGCCATTCCGTCGAGGTGAATGGTGCAGGCTCCGCAAGCGGCGACGCCGCAACCGAACTTGGTGCCGGTCAGACCGAGTTCATCCCGCAGATACCAGAGCAGAGGCATTTCGGGATCGCCGTCATAGCGGCGCTCTGTTCCGTTCACGACGAGGGTTGTCATCAGCATCTCCTTCTTCGCGATCGGGGTACCCAGGACTGCCCGTGACATGCGACAGCGAGGCTCTGAGCGGCGCTATGCAGCGCTTCCGGGCGGCAGAACGCAAGCCGCAGCCGCGCAAGTTATCGTGAGAGGAAGGCCACGCCGGCGCATGCAGATCAAAGCAGGCCGTGGCGCCCCGGAGCCGGCCGAGGGTGCGGCGATGCGAGCGATACGGAATCTGGAGATCAGGGAGCAGTCAGCGCGCGATATCGATCCAATAGCCGGGCCGATAGGCGATCGGCAGGAAGCGCTCATGCAGCCGGCGCAACGTCTCCTCGGCATCGAGGTCGGCGAATAGCTCGGGATGCAGCCAACGGGCGATCTGCTGCAGCGCCACGAACTGGTAGGGGCTGGTGTAGAACTGGTGCCAGATCGCATGGATGCGGCCGGCCCTGACCGCCTTCGTCGACCGGAAGGCCGGCCGCGCCGCCAGTGCGGCGAGCTTCGCCTGCGCCTTGCGAAGATCGGCGCCGGGTCCGAGGCCGACCCAGGCGCCATTCGGCGCCAGCGCTTCCCAATTGCCGCCGGTCACGATCACCACATCGGGATCGCGCACGATAATCGTCTCGGGATTGATCGTCCCGAAGGTGCCGGGGAGCAGCTCGCTGCCGAGATTGACGCCGCCGGCTGCGGCGACCATGGCGCCGAAATTCTCGTTGCCGAAGCTCAGGCAGCATTCGTCGGAATAGCCGGGAATCCGGTCGAGCATGACGAGAGGCTTGGCGAGCGGGCCAGCGGCCGCGAGCCGCTCGGTCACCCGCGCGATCTCCGCAACCCGGAAGGCGATCAGCGCCTCGGCGACCTGCGTTCGCCCGAAGACCTGTCCGAGGAGGCGAAGCGACGGCTCGATGTTGCGCGAGGGCGCATGCCGAAAATCGACATAGACGACCGGGATGCCCGCCTCAGCCAGTCGCTCGACCAGACGGATTTCTCCGGCCGGGCGCTGCGTCTCGGCGCCGAGCACGACGAGATCGGGCTGCAGCGAGATCGCCTTCTCGATGTCGAAGGCACCACTGTTTGGCGAACCGAAGCGCGGCAGCGCCGCCGCCCGCGGAAAGCGCGCGAGATAGGCGGCATGCGTGTCGGGATCGGACTTCTCGAAATCCTCGCCCCAGCCGACGATGCGTCCGAACGGATCATCGCGATCCAGCGCTGCAGCGAGATGAATCTGCCGGCCCTCGCCGAGGATGACGCGACGGACGGGGACGGCGACCTCGACCTGCCGTCCGGTGACATCCGTCACCGTCACGGTGTCCGCGACGGCGAGCGCCGGCATGAGCGCGAGCCAGGCCAGCAGCGCAAGCGCGAGCCAGCTACGCACGCCCGCCGCGTCGGACCGGGCCCAGCGCATGCTAGAGATCCATCGACATCGACAGCCGGAAGGTGCGCGGCGCGCCGAGATAGAAGGTGCCGAAGGAGGCGACGCTCGACCAATACTTGTTGTCGGCGACGTTCTGCACCGTGGCGCGGAACACGGTCTTGCGCCCGGCGATCTCGGTGGCGTAGCGCGCGCCGAGATCGACCCGCGTCCAATCCGGCAGCGACTGGGTATTGGCCGCGTCGATGTACTGCTTGCCGGTGTAGACGAGCGCGCCGGTGAGCGTCAGGCCCCTGAGCCAGGGCACATCCCATTCGGCGCCGAGATTCAACTGCACCGGCGCGACACCGATAGGCCGGTTGCCGCGATTGGCTGCGACAGCGGTCTTGGTCAGCTCGCCGTCGAGCAGGGAGACGCCGCCGAGAAGCCGCAGCTGCGGCGTCACCTCGCCATAGACGCTGAGCTCGAGCCCGCGCACGCGCTGCTCGCCGGTGACGGAGAACAGGCCGCCATTCAGTTCGCCGCTCGGCTTGGCGATCTGGAAGCCGGCGAGCGAGGCGCCGAAGCTGCCATATTGAAGCTTGACGCCGGCCTCGTACTGCTTGGTGCGGTAAGGCGCGAAGGTCTCGCCGGCGTTGCTCGCCGTGGTCGGAGCGACGTCGCCGCGGCTCAGGCCCTCGACATAGTTGGCATAGAGCGAGAGATAATCGAGCGGCCGCAGCACGAGGCCGACCATCGGCGTCGTGGCGCTCTCGTCATAGGCCGAGGTCAGGATGCCGGTGCCCGGCGCATAATTGTTCGTCGCAACCGATTGCCGGCGCACGCCGAGCGTCAGCATGACGCGGTCGTCGAAGGCCGACATCGTGTCGGCCAGGGCCACGCTGGTCAGGTCGCTGTCGGAGAGACGCGCCCGCGGGCCGCGGGTGGCGAACTGCGTCGCGCTCCAGGTCGGTGCGTATACGTTCGAGAAGACCGGCCTGCCATTCGTCAGGGCCCGCTCCAGCGTCTCGCGATAATAGGACGCCTGCAGCGTCAGCTGGTGCTTGACGAAGCCGGTCTCGAAGCGGGCGCGGATGCCGGCTTCGTAGCTCTGGCGGCCGACGCCGAGATCGAAATATTGCGGAGTATGGCTGGTGTCGCCGCGGGCGTTCAGGATGGTCGGCAGGCCGAAGAAGCGCTCGACCCGGGTCTGCGAGCCGCCGACATTGCCGAAGACGGTGATGTTATCGGTGAGGTCGAATTCGTTCTTCCAGAGCAGCGAGCGGTCATCGATGCGCGACCATTCCCAGGGCTGGATGACGTTCTCGCGGCCGCCGGGCGCGGACGGCACGCGCAGGCCCCGCGTCATCAGGAAGGGGCGGTTGGGCGCGTCGAACTCGTCCCGCTGCGCCAGGGCATAGAGCCAGCTGCGGAAGCGCGCGCCCTGATAGTCCAGTGCCAGCGAGCCGATCCCAGTCGTCTCGGACTGCCTGTCGATGGCAGTGTCGCCGCCGCGCAGCGAGCCGTTGACGCGAACGCCGAACTCGCGGCCCGCGCCGAAACGTCGGGCGACGTCGAAGGTGGCGCCGCCATAGGCCCGCGACGAGAACTCGGCGCCGACGCGGGTCAAATCGCCCTCGGCGCGCTTGGGCACGACGTTGATCACGCCGCCGACGCCGCCATTAGGCGCGATCCCGGTCAGCGCCGCCGCCGGGCCCTTCAACACCTCGATGCGCTCGGCATAGTCGGTGAAGACGCGATAGTTCGGCGCGACGCCATAGACCCCGTCGAAGGCGATCTCGCCGCTATTGCCCTCGCCGATCGGGAAGCCGCGAATGTTGAAGGAATCGACGATGCCGCCGGACGGATGCGAGCTGCGCACCGACGGATCGAGGATCAGTGCATCGGCGACGGTCGAGGCCTGGAGATTGCGGGCGAGCTCGCCGGTATAGTTCGTCGTACTGAACGGCGATTTCAGCGTCTCGGCATTGCCGAGCAGGCCGAGCCGGCTGCCCTGGGCGACCTGGCCGCCAGCGAAGGGCGCCGGCATGCCGGAGGCGCGGGCCGGGCCTTCGACCACGATCTCGTCGAGCCGGACCTGATCGTTGCTGCGCTCCTGCGCGCCGGCTGCCGAAGCCGCCAGAGCCACAAGCGCCGTGCTCGCCAGCAAGGACAGCGGGAGCCTTCCGCGCCGGGCAACGCCGCAAGGAACCGAACGACACGGCGGTGCGAGACCAATTTTCGACATAACAAGACCCTTGAACCGGTACCGGAGCTGATTCCGACTGGCTGGAACCCTGTTCGTCACGAACAGAAAAGAAAAGCACGCAGATGCTGCAATGAATGATGATCAGTAGATAGCAGATATACGTGCCAATTTTGCAACGAATACTTTATAATTACTTCAATCAGTGCTTTTTTGTGTGCATGCTGACGGCGCCGCACGAACGCTCGCGCGACGCCATTTCATGATCGAGTGATGCGGTAGCGTGGTGCAGCGGCGATCGTCGACCGCGTTTATTCGTGGGGGACTTCTGAAAATTAGAGGCAGGCCGCGGTCACGCCGCGTAGCGCCCGACCAGCTCGCGCGCCGCTGAGATCTCGTCGCAGATCCACTCGTCGACCAGCCTGACCTCGCGGCGCCGGCGCATACCCGGCGGCCTGACGAGGTAATAGGAGATGCCGGTCGGCACGGCCTTGCGCAGCGGCACTACGAGCCGGCCGTCCTGGATCGCCTCATGGGCGAGGACGACATCGGTCATGGCGACGCCGAGCCCGGCCTCGGCGGCGCTGAGCGCCATGTCGAGCGCGTCGAAATCGAGCCCGTGGCGGGTCTCGATATGCATCCCAGATTTCTCGGACCAGGTCCGCCAGTCGCGCCGGTCGGGCAACGGATGGAGCAGAGTCGCCTCGGGCAGGTCCGCGCCGGAGAAGCGCCCCCCGCCATAGGATGGCGCGCAGACCGGCAGGATCCATTCCGGATAGAGCTCGGTGACGCAGTCGAGCGGCCAGTTGCCCATGCCGTAGCGGATGCCGAGATCGGCATCGGCATCGTTGAGCGTCATGTCGTTCAGTCGGGTCTGGACGCTCACTTTGACCAGCGGGTGCCGCTCCTGGAAAGCCTTCAGGCGCGGCAGCAGCCAGCGCAGCGCGAAGGTCGGCAGGCATTTGATCGTGACCGTCTCCTGCTCGGCGCGGAACGGCGTAATCGCCTCGGCGATGTGGTCGAACGCCTCCTTGACGCTGAGCGCGAGACGCTGGCCGGCATCGGTGATCTCGAGCCCGTTGTGGTTGCGCTGGAACAGCGGCGTGCCGAGCTGGTCCTCGAGGATCTTGACCTGTCGGCTGACGGCACTCTCGCTGACATTGAGCGCCGCCGCGGCCTTCTTGATGCTGAGCTGCGCCGCGACGATCTCGAAGCAGCGCAGGGCATTGAGCGAGGGCAGCCGCCGGGTCATGGCTGCGGGCTCGGACGCCGTGCTGTCGCGGCCGCCGGTCTCATCGGATGTCCATGCGCGGGTCGAGCGCATCCCTCAGCCCGTCTCCCGTGAAGTTGAAGCTCGTCACCGCCAGTGTAATGGCAGCTCCCGGCAGGATCGCAAGCCATGGCGCGCTCGTCAGGTAGATCTGGGCGTTGTTGAGCATGTTGCCCCAGCTCGCGGTGGGCGGCTGGATGCCGTAGCCGAGGAAGCTGACATAGGATTCGAGCAGGATGGCGCGGGCGACGTTGAGCGTCGCCGCGACGACGATCGGCGCCATGGCGTTGGGCAGGAGCTCGCGCAGCATCACCCGCAGATGCGAGGCACCGAAGGAGCGCGCCGCCACGGCGTAATCCTGATCGCGCAGGACCTTGATCTGCGCCTCGACGATGCGCGCCACATTCATCCAGGACGTCGCGGCGATCAGCAGCACCATCGAGATCAGGCCAGGCTTGACCAGCGCCGCCAGCGCCAGCAGCAGGAAGATCGTCGGAAAGCATAGGATCGCGTCGACGAAGCGCATCAGAGCCGAGCCGATGGCGCCGCCATGGTAGCCGGCGACCATGCCGACGCCGGTGCCGATGGCGATCGCGATCGCCATCGCGGCGAAGCCGATGCCGAGCGAGATGCGACCGCCCATCATCAGCCGGGCCAGCATGTCGCGGCCGAGCTCGTCGGTACCGAGCAGATGCGCGCCGGCCAGAGGCGGCGCGAAGCGCTGCATCACGTCGATATGGGTCTCGTCGAACGGCAGCAGGGCCGGACCGAGAAAGCAGGCAAGCGCGAGGACGAAGATGATCGCCGCACCGGCCATGGCGAGCCTGTGCCGGCGGAAGCGGGTCCAGGCACTCTTCCGGGCGAGGCCTTCGGTCTCGATCGGCAACGGGAATACGTCTGCGCTCATGGTCAGCCCAGCCTGATGCGGGGATCGGCGACCGCGTAAAGCATGTCGGCCATCAGCGAGCCGATCAGCACCATCAGCGCCGACAGCATCAGGATGCCCATCACCACCGGATAGTCGCGGTACTCGATCGAATCGAGGAAGAGCCGGCCCATGCCCGGCCAGGTGAAGACGGTCTCGGTGACGAGCGCCCCGCCGAGTAGGGTCGGGAACTGCAGGCCGGCGAGCGTGATCAGCGGCAGCAAGGCATTGCGCAAGGCATGGCGGCCGAGCACCGCCCGCTCCGGCACACCCTTGGCGCGGGCGGTGCGGATATAGTCCTGGCCGATCACATCGAGCACGGCCGCGCGCGTGAAGCGGGCCCAGACCGCCGTCTCGACCAAAGCGAGCACCATCACCGGCGCGATCATGTGGTGCAGCACGTCGAGGAGCGAGCCGTCGCCGATCGTCTGGCGGTTGCCGGCCGGCAGCCAGCCGAGCTCGACCGAGAAGAGATAGATCGCGATCAGGCCGAACCAGAAGGTCGGGATCGACAAGGCGATCATGGCGCCGACCGTGGCGGCCATGTCGAAGATCGAATAGCGCCGGATCGCGCCGAGGATGCCGATGGCGCAGCCGAGCAGCATGGCGATCAGCGTCGAGGCCGCCATCAGTTCGAAGGTCGCGCGCAGATGCGAGGCGATGACGCTCCAGACCGGCGCGTTGTCGCGATAAGAGCGGCCCCAGTCGCCGGTCAGCATGCGCCGAAGCCAGTCGAGATATTGCACCGGCAGCGGCCGATCGAGGCCAAGCTCGCGACTGATCCGATCAAGGTCCTCCTGCGTCATCTGGGCCGACTGGGCGAATTGCGACATCGGCCCGCCGGGCGCCAGATGCAAGATGGCAAAGCCGATCGCCGAGACGATCGCGAGGAGGAGCAGCGACTGCCAGAGCCGCCTTGCGAGGAACGGACCCATCTTTGCCGGTCACGCCGCCCAGTGCCAGCGCCGCATGTTCCAGCAGCTCGAGGAGCAGTTGATGTTGGGTCGGAAGCCCTGCAGCCCGTCCTTGATGCCTTCGGCCATCACCGTCTGGTAGATCGGGAGCAGGACGAGATCGTCGCGGATGATGCGCTGGATCCGGCTATAGATTGTCTTGCGTTCCTGCGGGTCGAACTGGCTGGCGCCGTCGGCGAGCAGACGGTCCATCTCGGAATTGCTGTACTGATAGGTGTTGAGGCCCGTGCCGGCCTTGGCCGGGATCGCGGTCGAGGCGAAACGCGGCGTCACGTCGGGATCGTTGCCGATCATGAAGTTCGAGCCGACCATCACCGACTCGAATTTCGATTTCTGCCAGAACTCGCCCCAGATCACCGCGCCCGGCATGTTGTTGATGCGCAATGCCACACCGATCGCGCGCCAGTCCTGCATCAGCAATTGCTGCGACTGCTCGCGGCCGGGATTGCCGACCGTGGTCGAGTTGGAGAATTCGAGGCGCATCCCATTCTTCTGGCGGATGCCGTCGGCACCGCGGGCCCAGCCGGCGGCGTCGAGGATGGCGTTGGCTCTGGCCGGATCATGGCGATGCGCCGGCAGGCCGTCGTCATAGGCCCAGGATTCGCGCGGCAGGAAGGACTCCGTCGGCACCGGCAGGCCGTAATAGAGCGCGTCGATCCGCGCCGCCTTGTTCATGGCGAGATAGAGCGCCTCGCGCACCGCTCTGTCGGCGAAGGGGCCGAATTCGAGGTTGAGCGCGATATGCTCGATGAACGGCGTCGGTGAGCGCGAGATGCGCCGGCCGCAGCCCCTGCGCCTCCTTGACGAAATGCGCCGCGATGCCGCCGATGCCGAGATAGTCGACCTGCCCGGTGCGGAACTGCGTGTAGAGCACCGTCAGGTCGGGAATATACTTGAAGACGACCCGCTCCAGATAAGGGCCATCGCCATGATAGGCACTGTTGGCCCGCAGCAGCAGATGGTCGCCGGCGGCGCGCTCGCCCCAGCGGAACGGGCCGGTGCCGACCGGAGCCCCGTTGAACGGTGCCGTATTGGGATCGGACGCCTTTTCCAGAACGTGCTTGGGAACGATGAACGTCAGCGCCAGGATCGAGAGATAGGGCGAATAGGCGCTCTCCATGCGCCAGTGAATCTCGTCGGGCGCGACGATCCTGATGTCGCGCAGGAGGCTGTGGCCGACCCGGTTGCGCACCCGGAAGCCGGGCGTGTTGATCAGATCGAGCGTGTATTTGACGTCCTCGGCGGTGAAGGGCGTGCCATCATGCCATTTCGCATCCCGCCGCAGCTTGACCTTCCAGCTCAGCCCGTCGGCAGAGAGGCCGCCATTGGCGATGCTCGGCACCTCGGTCGCGAGGTCGGGGACCAGCTTGCCGTCGGGATCGACGAACCAGAGCGGGCTGAAGAGCTGCCACCAGACGCCCTGATCGACCTCGCTGCCCGGCATCAGCGGGTTGAAGACCGTCGGCTCCTGCGAGAGACCGGCGACAACCTGGCCCTTCGGTTGCTGCGGCGGCCGCGGCTGAGCCTGCGCACCTCCTGCCGCCAGCGCTGCGGCGCCAAGGCCGAGCGCCAGCACCTCGCGCCGGCTGCGGAATCTCATGCGATTGCCCGTTTCGGCCATGTCGAATTCCCCTCATTGCATCCGGGCTGTGTTCAGCCTCGGTCATGTCGCGTCGTATCGGCGGTTCAGCCGGCCCCTTGCAGGCCGCTTCTGGTTGGCGACAGGTCGTCGGCTGTCACGCCGAGCTCCGTCATAGCGGCCGGCAACTGGCGTCCGGCGAGCAGGGCCGCAGTCGCCTCGCCCATTGCCGGCGAGGTCAGGATGCCGCAGCCGCCCTGCCCCACCAGCCAGAAGAAACCGGGCTCCTGCGGCCGCATGCCCGCGACCGGCTCGGCATCGGCGACGAAGCTGCGTAGACCCGCCCATTGGCTCAGCGGGCGCCCGATGCGGAAGCTGGTGTCCTGCTCGATATTGTCGATCGCCTGCGCGACATCGAGATCGTCGGCATAGGCATCGCCCGGCGCGGTCGGCGTCGCATCGGCGAGGCTGCCCATCAGGCAGCCGGGCTCGGGCTTCACATACCAGCGGTAATCGACAGTGCTGACATGCGGCCAGGCGCGGGCGTCGTAGTCGGGCTGGTGCGCGAAGGTGAAGGCGGTGCGGCGCTTGGGCACGATGCCGAGCGGCGCGATACCGGCGATTCCGGCGATCTCGTCGGCCCAGGCGCCGGCGGCGTTGACCAGCAGCGGCGTCTGGACCTCTCCGCCCGGCCAGGCAACCGCCCAGCCGGCCGCGTCGCGGCGGATGGCTTCGACGCCCGCCTTCAGCACGATCGTCGCGCCGTTCGCCCTGGCGCCGCGCAGATAACCCTGCAGCAGCACATCGACATCGATGTCCATGGCGTCGGGCTCGTTGACGCCGGCCTGGACCGTCTCGGGCCGGAGCGCCGGAAAGAGCGCCAGCGCCGAAGGCCCGTCCAATCGTTCAGCCCGGGCGCCGACGGAGAGGATGCGCTCCTCCAGCCGCGCCAGCCTGTCTTCCTGGCCAGCGGCCGCGACCGTCAGGCAGCCGCGCGGCGTCATGATCGGATGGGCGCAGAAGCCGGCTGGCGGCGCTTCGAGGAAGGCGCGGCTGGCCTGCGCCATGCGCCGCATCGTCGGAGCGGTGATGCCGACGGTGAATTGCGCCGCCGAGCGCCCCGAGCTGTGATAGCCGGCCTGCTCCTCGCGCTCGATCAGCGCGACGGAGCCGTGCCGGGACAGGAAATAGGCCGCGGATGCTCCCGCGATCCCGCCGCCCACAATGATCACATCGACCCGCATCGTCCCCGCACCAGCTTTCCGGTCATCGGCCACCGGCAGCCACCCACCGGCAGGATCAACGACAGCACCACGCCGCGCCGCAGTCGATTTCAATAATTGGGGGCCGGCACCTCAAAAGCTGGGTCGCCGGACGAAAGCACCCGACGCCGAATTCCCTGAGCCCCCGCCCCAATTATTGAAATCGACATCGCCGCCGCCTCGGGGCTTGCCTTGGCCCGAACAGACAAGCGGAGCAACAGCCATGAGTGGAACCGGTTTGCAGGCGCCGCGCCGGCGCAACATCTCATCCGGCAGCGCCTTCGAAGCGCAGTACAGCTATAGCCGCGCGGTCGTCGTCGGCACGCATGTCATGCTGTCGGGCACGACGGGCTACGACTATGCGACGAGCACGCTGGCCGAAGGCGCGGCGGAACAGACCCGCCACCTCTTCCGCAACGCCGCGGCCGCTTTCGCGCAGGTCGGAGCAGGGCTCACCGACGTCGTCCGCGTGCGCATGTTCATCGCCCGCGCAGCCGATTACGAGGCGGTGATGGCCGTATTCGCCGAGGCCTTCAGGGAGGTGAAGCCAGCCTGCACCACGGTCGAGGCGGGGCTCTTCGATCCCGACATCCTGGTCGAGATGGATATGGACGCCATCGTCGATGTCGATGCTTAGCCTGCGCTCGCATGTTCCCGACGACGTCATCGCCGCCGCCGACTCCCTCCCCGGCCAGGCCGATGTCGTCGTCATTGGCGGCGGCATCATCGGTGCCGCCGCCGCTTTTCATCTCGCCGGCGCCGGCTTGAGCACGGTGCTGCTTGAAGCCGACAAGGTCTCCTCGCAGCAATCCGGCAGGAACTGGGGCTTCGTCAGGACGCAGTATCGCGACCCCCTGGAATTGCCGCTCGCCGTCGAAGCGCTCGCGCTCTGGCCGGAGCTCGAGCGCGAGCTTGACGCTCCCATCGGCTGGCGCCGGACCGGCTGCGTCTTCGTTGCGGCAACGCAGAAGGAGATGGCGGCCTTCGCCGGCTGGCATGAGAGTACGCGCAACATAGCCTGCGATGCCCGGCTGCTGTCAGCGCGCGAGACCGTCGATCTGCTGCCGTCGCTACGGGGCAAGACGGAAGGCGCGCTCTACACCGCGAGCGACGGCCAGGCCGAGCCGGCGCTCGCGACCCTGGCCTTCGCTCAGGCTGCAGCGCGGCTCGGCGTTCGCATCATCGAGGATTGCGGCGCGCTCGCCATCGAGATCGCGGGCGGGGTGGTCAACGGCGTCGAGACCGAGCACGGCCGGATCCGCTGCAATACCGTGGTCTGCGCGGCCGGAGCCCAGAGCCACCGGCTGCTGATGCCGCTCGGCCTGACGCTGCCGCAGCAGAGCGTGCGCAGCACCGTCTCCCTCACCGCGCCGCTGCCCCCGCTGAGCGAGGCCTGCTTCTGCGGCTTCGGCATCGGCCTGCGGCAGCGCGCCGACGGCTCCTGCATCATCGCCGCCGATTCGACCTCCGACATCGACCTGTCGCTCGATTCCTTGCGGGCCGCCCGCTTCTTCCTGCCGGGGCTGTTGCGCCATGGCAGCGGCTTCTCGCTGCGGTTGGGACGTGCCTTCATCGACGATCTACATGAGCGTCTCGCCGTACCGGATCGCGAACGCACCGTCGCACGGCGCCCCCGCATCCCCACCAACTCCAAGCTGGCGGCACGCACCGGCGCTACCGTCCGCAACCTGTTCGCTGGCGCCACCGGCATCGAGATCGTCAAATCCTGGGCCGGCCGGATCGACGTCCTGCCTGATGCGCTCCCGGTGCTCGATGCACCGTCCGGGATCGGCGGGCTCATCGTCGCAACCGGCTTCTCCGGCCATGGCTTCGGACTTGCTCCCGCAGTCGGCCGCCACGTCGCCCGGTTGGCCAAAGGCGAGGCCCCCGCCGCGATCCTGGAGCCGCTCAGGCTGGACCGTTTCGCCCGCGGCACCTATTCGGCACCACATGCCCCGCTCTGATGACGACGATCGCAGAGCGGAACGGGTTTCAAGAGGATCGATGATGACCCAGGGAACGGGCATGGACGCCGCCGCCCGCGAGCATATCCGCCGCTATTACGACGGCACGCTGCGGCCGGACGAGATGGTCGCGGCGATGTCGCAGGAGGCCGGCTGGTTTCCGTCGCGTGTGGTGCGGCGGGGGGCTACCGTCTCGCCGCTTCCCGATGCCGGCCGCGGGTTGCCGCCGCTGGAGATCCGCGACCATGGCCGGACCTTCGATCTCTAAGACTATCTCTCGGTCAACCGCGTCGCCGGGCTGATGGTCCTCCAGGACGGCACCGCGATCGAGGAAAGCTATTCGCTCGGCATCGGGCCGCAGACGCAGTGGAAGTCCTGCTCGCTGGCGAAATCGGTCACCGCCACGCTCTATGGCATCGCCTTGCGCGAGGGCGCGATCGCGGACCTCGACGATCCGGTGACGCGCTATGTGAACTTAGGCGGCCTCTATGCCGGTGTCTCGGTGCGCCAGCTCTTGCGCATGGCGACCGGTGTGCGCTGGAACGAGGACTATACCGATCCTGCCTCCGACCGGCGCTTGCTGATGGACACCCAGATGAATTGGGAGCCGGGCGGCATCGTCAGGCATATGGAGAGCCTGCCCGCCGAAACCCCGCCGGGCGGCTCCTGGAAGTACAATACCGGCGATTCCTATCTCGCCGGCCTGGTCCTGGAGCACGCGACCGGGACTAGCCTCGCCGACTATCTTTCGGACAAGCTCTGGTCGCGGATCGGCATGGAGGCCGATGCTTCCTGGTGGTGCGAAAACCCCGGCGGGATGGGCATCGCCGGGAGTGGCCTGCATGCGACGCTGCGTGACTATGCCCGCTTCGGCCAGTTCGTCCTCGACAATGGGCGGATCGGCGCGCAGAAGCTGCTACCACAGGGCTGGCGCGAGGAGGCCGGCGCGCCCTACCGGATCGGCGAAGCGCTCATCCCCTATGGCTATATGTGGTGGATCCCAGTCCTCGACGATCCCGCGCTGAAGGGCACCTTCCAGGCCGAGGGCATCTACGGGCAGTTCATCCACATCAACCCGCGCAAGCGCCTCGTCGTGGTGGTCCTGAGCGCTCGCTCGAAGCCGGGCTATCGCCGCCGCCTCGAAATCAACGACGACGCCTTCTTCGCCGCCTTGGCGAGCTGTCTTTGAGCTCAGGCAACCTCTTGCGGGCTCGCGAGCCCCCGATCGGCCTAAGATCGCCGCCTCACACAAAGGCGAGCGGCCGTCCTCCATGCGGATGGGCGATCACGCCGACCTCGACGCCGTAGATCATGCGCAGCACATCGGGGCGCACGATCTCGTCGGGCGTGCCGCGCGCGACGAGCCGGCCGGAATGCAGCGCTATGAGCTCGTCGCAGAAGCGAGCGGCCATGTTGACATCATGCAGTACGACGACGATGCCGAGGCCATGCTCGTGCGACAAGCGCTGCACGAGCGTCAGCACCTCCATCTGATGGGCGAGGTCGAGCGCCGCGATCGGCTCGTCGAGCAGGAGGCATTCGGCATCCTGCGCCACCAGCATGGCGAGCCAGGCGCGCTGACGTTCGCCGCCCGACAAGGTATCGACGAGACGCTCGGCGAAGGGCTCGATATCGGTCAGCGCCATGGCCTCGCCGACCTTGTCGCGGTCGCGCTGGCCGAAGCGGCCGAGCGCACCGTGCCAGGGGTAGCGGCCGAGCGCGACCAGCTCCTTGACCAGCATGCCGGCGGCGGGCGGCGTCTGTTGCGGCAAGTAGGCGACCCGGCGCGCGAAGGCGCGGTTGTCCCAGCTCTCGATCGGGCGTCCGGCAAAACGCAGGACGCCGCGCGAGGGCTGCTGCTGCCGCGCCAGCAGCTTCACCATCGTCGACTTGCCCGATCCGTTGTGACCGAGGATGCCGATCACCTTGCCGGCACCCAGGTCGAGCGACAGCGGTTCGAGCAGGACACGGTCCGCTATCGAGAAGCCGACCTCCTCGAGCGTGAACAGGGGGCCGCTCGTCTGCGGCCCCGCCTCGATCGCCCGGGGTGCGGCACCGAAGCGCCCGGCGGCGCTCGCAATCGCTTCAGTCTGCATTACTCACCATGGTCGTGCACATCGGCGTGACCCCGGCGCCAATAGGCGGCGACGAGATGGCGGTCCTTGGACAGCTGTTTTTCTGCCCGCAGATGCTTGCGGATGGCCCGTGCAGCGGCCTGTTCGCAACCGGCGAAGACGAAGGGGCTTCCCTGGTCCGGCAGGGCGATGCTGCGCACCGCCTGCGGCAGCAGATCGGTCGAGCCGGCCGGCGCGCCATCGCGATGCAACCAGGTCACCTCGATCATGGCTTTCGAAGCGATCTCCTGCTGCTCGGAGGCGTCAGCCACCTCGATCACGATGCTGGCCCGAGTAGAACTCGGCAATGTCTCGGCAATACGCGCGATCGCCGGCAGGGCTGTCTCGTCGCCGCAGAGCAGATACCAGTCGGCCGGGATCACGTCGCCGCCGCCTGGTCCGAGCAGGCCGACGCGATCGCCCGGCTTCGCCTCGCGCGCCCAGATCGAGCCCGGCGAGTCGTCATGCAGCACGACGTCGATGTCGAGCTCTCCGCGGGCATGATCGATCGATCGGATCGTGTAGGTCCGCTTCGCCAGCGCGTCGTCACCCTCCGGCCAGATCACCCGGCTGTCGGGCCCGACGCTGGGCCAGACCGGCTCGCGCCCGCGCGGCGGGATCAGGACGCGCACATGCAGGCCGCCGCTGGTGAAGTGGCCGGGGTCGTCGCAGGCGACCGTGACGCGCCGCATCGCCGGGGTGATGTCGCGGGCGCCGCGCACGACGACCTCGCGGAAATACGGGATATGGGTCTCGCCGACCGCGTCTCCCTGCCAGTCCAGCGCGATGGTCTCGCCATCGGCGAATTCGACGAGATGGTCGGCGACCGAGGATTTGACGACGAAGAGATAGCTTTTGGTCGGCGAGGTGACAGTGATGTCCAGCGCATTCGCTACAAGCGTCAACTGGACCGCTCCGAAGATCCCCTCAAGCCGGGCATTGTCGGTCTCTCGCGTGACTGTCCCATGGTCGACGAAGTGGTCGCAGAGCCGGTCGAGCATGCTGGCCGGGTTGATGAGCGCAACCCGGGCGCTGGCGTGCAGGGTGGTCTCGTCAGCCATGCCGGCTCCCTTTGCGATTCAACAGCCAGATCAGATAGGGGCCGCCGATCAGAGCCGCAAACAGCCCGGTCGGGACCTGATAGGGGAAGGCGACGAGACGCGCGAGCCAGTCGGCCAGGATCAGCAGGCCGCAGCCGATCAGGAGCGAGGCGACGAGCTGGTCGCGGGCACGCGCGAAGCCGCCCAGACGCGCCAGATGCGGCGCGATCAGCCCGATCAGGCTGAGCGGGCCGACCAATAGCGAGGCGACCGCCGTCGCCAAGGCCGCGAACGCAGCCAGGATGAGACGGCTGCCTGCGACGGAGAGGCCGAGGCTACGGCTCGCCGCCTCGCCCAAGGGCATCAGATCGAGCCAGCGCGTCGCCAGGAAAAGCGGCGCGATCAGCAGCAGGCAGGCGGCCAATCCGACCCAGACTTCGATCTCGCCGGCGCGGTTGGTCGAGCCCGAAAGCCAGGTCAGCAGCACATAGGCGCGCAAATCGCCCTTGGCGAGCGCCGTCGAGACCAGGGCCATGCAGAGCGCGCCCATGGCGATGCCGGCGAGCAGCAGACGCTGCGAGCCGATGCCCGGCCTGCCCGCCAGGACCAGCATGACGAGGAGGACGGCGAGCGAACCGCCGGCGATGCCGAGCAGCATCGAGAACGGGCTGAACGGCAGCAGCGCGAGCGCGAGCGTCAGGCCGACGCCGCCGCCGGCGCTGACGCCGAGCACCTCGGGTCCGGCCAACGGATTGGCGGTGAGGCGCTGCATCAGGCAGCCGGCGGCGCCGAGCAACGCCCCCGCGACGCCAGCCGCGACCAGGCGCGGACCACGGAAGGGCAGCAGCTCGGCGAAGAGACCGTCCATCGCGATCCCCCAGCCCTGCGGTCCGCGCCCGAGGACGAGGCCGAGCAGGGCGACAATCGCGACCGCCGCCGCGAGGCCGGCGAGTGCCGGCAGCGGACGCCCGATGCGATGCGTCGGTGTCATGGCATCGACGGCTTGAGCAGGCGGGGCCGGCGGGACGCGGCGCATCAGCCACAGCAACAGCGGGCCGCCGAGCAGGGCGGTGGCGGCGCCGGTCGGAGCCAGATCGTTGAAGCCGGAGCCGAGCAGCTGCACCGCGCTGTCGGTGATGGAGAGCAGCAGCGCCCCGACCGCCGGCGCCGCCAGGAGCAGCCGGCGCGGCGTGCGGGCCCCGAACTCGCGCGCCAGCGCCGGGGCGGCGAGGCCGACGAAGCCGATGACGCCGACCTCGGCGGTGACGCTGGCCGCGAGCCAGATCGCCACCGCGAGCACGGCGAAGCGGGCGGCATGTAGGGCGAGGCCGAGATTGCGGGCGATGCCATCGTCGAGCCCCAGCAGCGCGAGCGGACGCAATAGCAGCGCTGCCGCGAGCCAGCACAGCAGCAGGCGCGGGCCGAGCGCCAGAACCGCGTCCCAGCTCTGCTGGTGGAGCGAGCCGGCGCCCCAGATGAACAGCGAGAGCACATAGTCGCCCTTGGCGAGGATGACGGTCGCGCTCAGGGCAGCGGCCAGCAGCGAGACGACCATGCCGGAGAGGACCACCGTCAGCGGCTCGAGCCCGCGCCGCCAGCTCAGCCCGAGCACGAGGGCGACGGCGAGGAAAGCGCCGGCGAGCGCGACGCCTTCGCGCGAGAAGACGATCGCTGCGGGAGCAAAGGCGGTCGCGATGGTCAGCGCCAGTTGCGCGCCCGAGACGACGCCGAGCGTCGAGGCGTCGGCGATCGGATTACGCAGGACACGTTGCAACAGCAGACCGGCGAGCCCGAGCGCGGCGCCGCAGATCAACGCGGTGACGGAACGCGGGACGAGGCTGTGCCAGAGCAGGATATGGTCGAGCTGCCGTGCGAGCTCGGCCGATGCCGGCACCGGCGGGCGCATCGTCATCACGGCGGCGAGCAGCGTCGCAGCCGCCAGCGTGGCGATCAGCCAGAGACCGGGATGGCGGCCCGGTCTGGAAGGTATCGCCATGGCCGCCTCAGCCATGTGCCGGTCCCTTGGCCAGCAGCGCCTCCGCCAGAAGCCGGGCGAAGCGCCGCGCCGCCGGCAGGCCGCCATAGGGATTGATCGAGGCGAGTTGCAGCAGCCGCCCCTCGCGCAGATTTGGCAGGGTGTTCCAGAAGGCGCTGGCCGACAGCGTCTCCAGCGCGCCGGGCGGCACGGGCGGGATCAGGGCGATCCAGGCGTCAGGCACACGCGCCAGTGCCTCCAGGCCGACCGGCGCCATGGCCGAATAGCTGGTATCGTCGCTCCAGGCATTGGCGAGGCCGAGCCGCTTCAGAACCTCGCCGAACATGCTGTCGGCGCCGAAGACGCGGAAATGCCTGGCGTCGCCGAGGTTGATCGGGATCACCGGACGCTGCGCGTGCGGCGTCAGCCGCTCGCGCAGGGCCGCGAACTCCGCCTCGGCTTCGGCGATGTAGCGCTCGGCCTCATCGCTCCTGCCGAGCCTTGCACCGATGCTGCGCATCATCGCCGCCGCCGGCTCGTAGGGCGGTCGACCGGGCGCATAGATCGAGAAGCGCTCGACCGGCGCGATGCGGGTGAGCCTTGGCTCGGAGCTGACATAGAAGCTCGACGAGTAGATGAGTTCAGGGCGCGAGAGCAGCAGCAGCTCGAAATTGACCGTGCCGCGCAGGCCGAGATCGGTGACGCTCGGTGGAACCGCGGGCTCGACCGCGACCTCGCGGAACTGCAGCAGTTCGGGCGCGGCGGCCGGGGCGATGCCGAGTGCGAGCAGGGTCTCCAGCACCGACCAGTCGACGGTCGCGACGCGCAGGCCGACGGCATGAGCCGGATGCGGCAAGGCGGCCACCGCCAGAATGGCGAGCGCCTCGCGCCGTGTCGGGAGCCTCAAATTCATGGGTGCGGGTCTAGCATGGGCGAAGGCCGCAGCGGGGAGCAGCGGCCTTCCGATGACGTGCGGGTCCGTTGCCTCTACCACCGATAATTGGCCGAGACGGTGATGGTGCGGGCGTCGCCATAGCCGCAGCCCGACTGGCCGTTGCAGCTCTTCACATAGGCCTTGTCGAACAGGTTGGTGACGTTGAGCGCCATGCCCCAATTGCCGATCTGATAGCGGATCGCGGCATCGACAAGGGTCGCGGCCGGCACCTTCAGCGTGTTCTCGGCATTGGCGTAGGAGCTGCCGACATAGCGGACGCCAGCGCCGAGATCGAGCCCTTTGAAGACGCCCTCCGGCACGGTGTAGTCGAGCCAGGCCGAGGCGGTCACCTCAGGCACGACCACCGGGGTCTTGCCGACCAGCAGCGGGCGGGTGTCGCGCGTCGTCTTCAGGTCGAAGGCGGTGAAGGAGGCGAGCAGCTTCAGGTCCTTGGTGATGTTGGCCTTGGCCTCGAATTCGAAGCCGCGCGATGTCACCTCGCCGAGCTGCTGCTGGGCGAACGGGTTGAGAGCGGTCGGCGCCGGGTTCAGCACGTTGCGCTTGGTGATGTGGAAGACCGAGGCGGTGAGCAGCGCGTCGATGAAGCTCGGCTTGTACTTCACTCCGGCTTCGTATTGCTGGCCTTCCTCCGGGCGGAAGGGCTGGCCGGGGCCGCCGAGCAGATTAGGGACGGCGTCGAAGACCGGGGTGAAGAAGGTCGCGGCGCTGACATAGGGGGTCAGCCCGTTGGCGAACTCGTAGCCGAGGCCGGCGCGCCCGCTCCAGGACGCCTCCTTCTTGTCATAGGTCGGCGAGAACAGCAGGCCGGCCGGGCTGACCGACTTCTTGTCGACATAGTCGTAGCGGCCGTTCAGCGTCACCAGCCAGCCGCCGCCGAAGCGGATCTGGTCCTGGGCGTAGAAGCCGATCTGGTGGTGCTTCAGGTCCTGGTTGAGATAGACGCCGGTCGGGCCCTGCGGCGCGCCGTAGACTGGATTGGTGATGCTGATCGTCGTCGCCCCGCCCGAGGCCTGGGTGTGGTCGATGTTGAAGTATTTGTAGTCGACGCCGAACAGCAGCGAATGCTCGAGCGGGCCGGTGACGAGCTTGCCGTCGATGCGGTTGTCGACCGTGAAGGTCCGTACCCGCGTGCGCTCCTGGAAGCCGATCCGATAGAGCCGGTAGTCGGGCCCGACCGGCTGCAGCCGGTCGCCGAAGGGTGCGTCGGGGCCGGAATAGCCGAAGCCGTAGGGGCCGAGCTGCGAGCCCTTCATCACGCCGTAGCGCAGGTTCTGGCTGAAGGTCCAGTTGTTGGCGAACTGGTGCTGGAACTCGTAGCCGAGCAGGGCCTGGGTGCGCTCCTGATCGTCGATCGAGGGCTCGCCATAGAAGGCCTCGCGCCGGATCCTGCCGAAGGGCGCGTTCCTCACCGTGCCGACATAGGGCAGGAAGCCGCCGCCGACATGGACCTGGTCGAGCGCGGCATACATGCCATAGGCGGTGAAGCGGGTCGCGCCATTGGGCTGGTAGCTGATCTGCGGCATGATCACACCGCGGAAATCCTTGGAGTAATCGGTGTACTGGTCACCGCCGGAGAGCCTGCCGGTCAGGCGGGTGCTCCAGACGCCCTGCTTGTCGCTGACGCCGATGTCGATGCCGGTATAGGCGTTGCCCCAATTGTTGATGCCGGCCTCGAGATAGCCGAAATTCCTGCCGTTCGGGCGCTTGCTGACGAGGTTGACGATGCCGCCGGGCGTCGAGCCGCCATAGAGCACCGAGGCCGGGCCTTTCAGCACCTCGACGCGCTCGAGCAGGAAGGGATCGATCTGGAAGCCGCCGAAGCCGTAGGAATAGAGCTGCAGCCCGTCCATGAAGACGCCGGTCTGCGTCGCCTGGAAGCCGCGGATGAAGATCCAGTCGGTATCGGGATCGGGGCCGAAGGTCTGGGCGGCGACGCCGGCGGTGTAGCGCAGCGCTTCGTCGACCTTGAGCGCCTTGCGGTCGTCGATCTCGTCGCGGCCGAGCACCGAGACGGCCTGCGGGATCGCGGTGATCGCCGTGTTCGCCTTGGAGCCGGTCGCCGAGCGGGTCGCGACATAGCCATTGACCGGGCCGGTCGTGGTGCCGCCCTCGCCCTCGACCGTGATGGTGTCGAGCTGGACCGTCGGAGCCGGCTGCACCTGCGCCATGGCTGCGCTCGCACTGAGCATGGCCAACGAGACAGTCGAACCAAGACTAAATCTAGACTTCATCTTTTGCGTGTAGCACATTTCCAATCCCGGCCCCAGCAAATGCCGCCATCTCAGAACTGATCAAATTTAGAATCGTTCAAAGGCGGAGTTCAGCTTTCCGTTGGGCAATATCAGCAACGCGCAGGGCAGGATTGATCGTTCCTGTCATGCATTGAACGATCTTGGGCGCGAGTCTACAATTGCCTTGACCACGTTGCATTTTGATCACGCGCCGCAAGGCGATTCCTCGCCGCTCCGGAGGCTAGCCATGGGTTTCCAGCCGCGCATGCGTTCGGTCCGCGAAGGCATCAGTGTCATCGGTTCGCTGAAATATCGGGTCTGGAACGGCGTCGTCGCCGATCTCTGGCAGGCTGAATGCCAGGCTGGCGCCAGCGGCGAATATGTCTCGGAGCATCCACGCCTGTTCGTGGTGCTCGACAAGGTCGGCGGCCATTTCGAGACGCGGCTCGACCCCAACGAGCCCGGCATTTCCAGCAGCGCGCGCGCCAACGCCATCAGCTTCATGCCGGCCGGCGTGCCGGTCTGGGGACGCACGCAGCAGCGCATGCGCATCCGCCATCTCGACCTGCATTTCGACGCCGAAACCGTCAGCGAGCGGCTGGGCGAGGCCTTGTCGCCGGAGCGGCTGGCGCAGCCGCGCATCGCCTTCTCGAATCCGCGCATCCTGACGCTGGCGCGCCTGATCGCAGGCGAATGCGCCGAGCCGGACGCGCGGCACGACCTCTATGGCGATGGACTCGTGCTCGCGGTGCTGATCGACCTCTTCGGCATACGCGCCAGCGCGCCGCGCCGGCGCACGCCGCTGAGCAATTGGCAGCTCAAGGCCGTGACCGATCATATCACCGAGCACGCCGCAGGCACGATCCGGCTGCAGGACCTCGCCGCGCTCGTCGGCATGTCGCAATCGCATTTCAGCCACGCCTTCAAGGCCTCGACCGGGCTGCCGCCGCATCAATGGCAGCTCAAGGCGCGGATCGAGCGCGGCCAGCGCCTGCTCGCGTCGGGCGAACGGCCGCTGACCGAGATCGCGGCCGATGCCGGCTTCTCCGACCAGGCCCATTTCACCCGCGTCTTCCGGCGCATGGTCGGCGAGACGCCGGCCGCCTGGCGCCGCGGCGCCCTGGGCGGATAGCGAACTGGGTGAGCCCGCAGACAGCGATCAAACGCTCGAAGCGCATTCACCGCAAGCCGGACAGACTCGTTCCGTCCGGCGCTTCCGCCAGCGCGACGAGGCCTGCCCGCGCAGCGATGCACTTATAGATTTAACGACATTGCCGTTGCGCGCCACCGGAAATGACGTAAGGTCATTATCCCTAGGAAGCGGCGTGCCGGGAGACGTCTCGAACGGCAGCTCTCCCCGCGGCCGGAGCGACGATCTGGTCGATCGGGCGCCTTTCACCAACGAGCGGAGTTCAGAGTTCCCGCCTTCGCCAAGACGACGTACGGCTCCGCGTTCGTAGCGGGCCTGACCATCACCGCTCAGCTTTTTTGCGCGGCTCTGCGCGGGCCGTGCGGATCGCGAAACGCCGCAAGCGTGCATATCGAAGGGGAAAGCGATGAGCACGGCACGACAGATGGACGCCAAATGGAATGACAGCCTGGGCGAGATGCGCGCGCTGCACGACCAACTCAACATCGTGGCGCCGCAGGGGAATGCGACGCAGCCAACCTTCAAGGATGCGGCGCTCAAGACCTTGCTCGACGGGATCGATACAGACAATTTCATCGCCTGGCCCGAGCTTCATGAGATCGATCTGCGGTTGATCGAGCTGATGCCCGATCCGATGGTCGGCGCCCAGTTCGCCGGCCGCCGGTCGCAGGCCTCGGCAGCCAGCCTCGCCTCGGCGGCCGCGCTCGAGACCGAGTTCAACAAAAACGGCCAGACAGCGGACGGACGCAAGGCGGTGCTCGCGCAATTGGCCAAGGACATGCAGGCGGCTGCGACGCTCAGGCGCGTGAACCGCAAGGCGAGGAAGGAACTGACCGGGAAACTGAACCGGCTTGCGCTATTGCTGTTCGCCGCCCCGATTGCGTTCCTGCTGCTCTATTGGGTGTTCTTCGGCTTGGCCGGTGCGGCCGGCCGCCTTCACATCTTCCTCGTCGTCTGGTTCGGGGTCATCGGCGCCTGCATGTCGCGTTTGATCGCGATCCAGGGGGCCGACATCGACTATGACGATCTGGTCTCGGGCTTCTCGACCTGGGGCATCGGCGTGAGGCTGATCTTCGGCGGTGCGGCGGCGCTCGTTCTCTACCTGATGATCACAGGCCATTTGCTGGGGGGCGACATCTTCCCGGCCAAGGAGTTTTCGGTCTTCACGCGCAAGATCCCCGCCGGAAAGGACTGGCTCGTGGTCGTTCCCTCCATCGACCTGGCCAAGCTGCTCGTCTGGTCGGCGATAGCCGGCTTCTCGGAGCGTCTCGTACCGGACCAGTTCACGCGCCTTCAAGGCACCTTGAACAAGGGAGCGCCGTAGCGGTCGGTCGCTGAGCAGGGCACGCCGAAATGGGCCGAACGGGCAGTTCGTCGACTGCCATCCGTTTCCAGCGCATCGTTTGTTTTTCAAGGGATTGGATGGTGCCGCAAGAGGGATTCGAACCCCCGACCCCCTCATTACGAATGAGGTGCTCTACCAGCTGAGCTATTGCGGCGACGGGTGGGGCTGTATCAGCCCGGCCCCTATTTGACAAGGCGGGCAGGCGTCAGGGCACAGCGGAATTCACGCCTTTGCTGTGAAATCCCGCAGAGCCCGATCGTCCCCTGCCCTCAGCCCTTCTTCAGCTTCTCCGTCTCCGCCTTCTCCTGGCCGAGTGCGACGATGCCGCGGCGGATGGCGCGCGTGCGGGTGAAATGCTTGTGCAGGGTCTCGCCGTCGCCATAGCGGATGGCGCGGGTGAGCAGCGCGAGATCCTCGTTGAAGCGGCCGAGCATCTCCAGCACCGCCTCCTTGTTGGCGAGGAAGACGTCGCGCCACATGGTCGGGTCGCTCGCCGCGATCCGGGTGAAATCGCGGAAGCCGCCGGCGGAGAACTTGATCACCTCCGACTGCGTCACCGCCGCCAGATCCTCGGCGGTGCCGACGATGTTGTAGGCGATCAGGTGCGGCAGATGGCTGGTGATGGCCAGCACCAGGTCATGGTGCTGCGAGCCCATCACCTCGACGATCGCCGCCATGCCCTCCCAGAACTGGCGGGTGCGGGCGATCGCAGCCTCGTCTGTGCCCGGCGGTGGCGTCAGGATGCACCAGCGATTGAGGAAGAGGCTGGGGAAGCCCGCATCGGGGCCGGAATTCTCGGTGCCGGCAACCGGATGGGCCGGAACGAAATGCACGCCCTCGGGCAGATGCGGGCTGACCGCCTCGACGACCGCATGCTTGACCGAGCCGACATCCGACAGGATCGCGCCGGCTTTCAGCACGCCGGCGATCTCTTCCGCGACCGCGCCGCAGGCACCGACCGGCACGCAGAGTACGATATGGTCGGCGTCGCGCGCAGCCTCGAGCGCGCTTTCGGCGATGTCATGGCCAAGATCGAGCTCGCGGGCGCGGCGACGGACATCGGCGTCGCGATCGCTCAGCACGATCTGGCGGGCGAGGTTGAGCTCCTTGGCCGCATGCGCGATTGAGGAGCCGATCAGGCCGATGCCGATGATGGCGAGCCGCCCGAACAGCGGCTCGTCGCGGCGCGGCGCGAACGTTTCCGGCGCGCTCACTTAGGCTGGCCCAGGAACTCGGCCAGGGCCGCCACGACGAGGCGGTTCGCCTCCTCGCTGCCGATGGTCATGCGCAGCGCGTCCGGCAGGCCGTAGGAGGCGACCGAGCGCAGGATCAGCCCGCGCTGGGTCAGGAAGGCGTCGGCCTCCTTGGCGCTCTTGCCGGCAGCGGCCGGGAAATGGATCAGGATGAAGTTGCCGACCGAGGGTGTGACGACAAGACCGAGCTTCTCCAGCTCGGCCGTGGTCCAGGCCAGCCATTTGTCGTTGTGCTCGATCGCCGAGGCGATATGAGCCTCGTCGGCGATCGCGGCGACGCCGGCTTCGATCGCGGCGCCGTTGACGTTGAAGGGGCCGCGGGTGCGGTTCAGCGCATCGATGATGTGGGCGGGACCATAGGCCCAGCCGAGGCGCAGATTCGCCAGGCCGTAGATCTTCGAGAAGGTGCGGGTCATCACGACGTTCTCTGATGTCGCGACCAGCTCGAGACCCGAGGCATAGTCGTTGCGCCGGACATATTCGGCATACGCCGCGTCCAGCACCAGCAGGACATGCGGCGGCAGGCCGGCCTGCAGGCGCTTGACCTCGTCGAAGGGCAGATAGGTGCCGGTCGGGTTGTTGGGGTTGGCGAGGAAGACGATCTTGGTGCGCGGGGTCACCGCGGCGAGGATCGCGTCGATATCGGCCGTCAGGTTCTTTTCGGGCACGATCACCGGCTTGCCGCCGGCGGCAAGAATCGCAATCTTGTAGACGAGGAAGCCGTGCTCAGTGAACACGCCCTCATCGCCATCGCCGAGATAGACCTTGGTGATCAGCTGCAGCAATTCATCCGAGCCGGTGCCGCAGACGATGCGGTTGGCGTCGAGCCCGTAGCGGCCGGCGATCGCCTCGCGCAGCTTCGTCGCCGAGCCATCGGGATAGAGTTCGAGCTTGCCGGAGAGATTGCCATAGGCGGCGATCGCCTTCGGGCTCGGGCCGAGCGGGGTCTCGTTGGAGGAGAGCTTGTGCAGCTTGACGCCGGCCGGGGCCGAGGACTTGCCGGGGACATAGGCCTCGATGTCGAGGACGCCGGGACGCGGGACGGGGCGGGGAGCGGGCAGAGCCATGGGGCTGGACCTTGAAGGAGTGATCAGCGGACGGGTTTGAAGGCGAAGCGGGCGGCGTGGCTACCGATCTCGGTCAGCTCCTTGAGGCCCGCGGATTCGAGTGCGCTGCGGATGGCTTCAACCGGGGTTTCACCGGCGGCGGCCACCAGCAGCGCCAGATGCGAGCCGTCGGCGGCGCTGGCCGAGACCTCGGCGAGATGCTGGGCAAGGCCGTGGCGAAGCTGCTCCGACCAGCGCTCGACGCGGGCGGCATAGAGCACGATCTCGCGTACGGCGGCGTCGGTCAGGGGCTTGGCGATGCAGTAGACCGGCGTGCCGGCCGGATGGTCCGGCCGCTCGATGAAGGGCAGGCGCGCGATGATCTTGGGCTGGTCGGCGCCGATCAGGTCACGCCACCAGACGCCGGCGCTGGCGCCCAGATCCATGCGGAAGATGCCGAGATCGCCGGCCGAGTCCGCCACCGCCGCGATCACGGCGCGGGCGTCCTCATGGGTGACGAAAGGCACGGTGAAGCCGAAATGGAAGCGGGCGCTGTCGCGCATCGGCGCGTCGCCGCCGGAGATATCGGCATGGACCGAATAATTCGCCTGCACGAAGGTGAAGGTCGCGATGATGATGCGCCAGATGCTCTCGACCGTGTCCAGCGGGAGCAGCCCCTGATGGCGCAGGGCGAGGCGCTTCATCATGTCGGCCTCGCGGCCGGGGCGGAAG
Source organism: Allobosea sp. CRIB-10 (assembly GCF_900112185.1). Classification (GTDB taxonomy): domain Bacteria; phylum Pseudomonadota; class Alphaproteobacteria; order Rhizobiales; family Beijerinckiaceae; genus Allobosea. The sequence goes on from NZ_FOKP01000002.1 coordinate 100,694, forward strand.
GCCGAGCCGGACACTTGCGTCTTCTTGATCGCGATCAGCGTCTCGATGATCTGCGAGCGCTCCATCAGCAGGCCGTGCATCGCCGCATCGATGCGGTCGATCTCGCTGCGCAGGTCGGCGAGCGTGGTCGGGGCGGCTTGCGTCATGATGGCCAGACTTCTTTAATCGTGCCGGTCTCTTAGCTGTCGCCGAAGGGCTTGGCAAAGCGCTCGCAACGCATCGCCGCGTTGACAGACGGGAAGAGCCGCGCCATCGGTAGTGTCCGCTATTACGAACGGACCGGACGACAAGACAAATCCGAATGCCGAACCGGACGCAAGATCCCGAGCTTCTCACCGACCCTCTGGCCGAGGCCAATCGGCCTTCGAGCCTGCTCGCCCAATTCGGGCCGGACAAGGCCCTGCAGCTCGATTCCGGCGCGACGCTGGAGCACTGGCAGATCGCCTATCAAACCTATGGCGAGCTCAATGCGGCGCGTTCCAACGCGGTATTGGTCTGCCACGCCCTGACCGGCGACCAATATGTCGCGAGCCGCAACCCGGTCACCGGCAAGGGCGGCTGGTGGACGGCGATGATCGGGCCGGGCAAGCCCGTGGATACCGACCGCTTCTTCGTGATCTGCGCCAATGTGCTCGGCGGCTGCATGGGCACGACCGGCCCGGCCTCGACCAATCCCGAGACGGGCAAGCCCTGGGGCCTTGCCTTCCCGATGGTGACGATCCGCGACATGGTGCGGGCGCAGGCGCATCTCATCGACTCGCTCGGCATCGACACACTGTTCTGCGTCGCCGGTGGCTCGATGGGCGGGATGCAGGTGCTGCAATGGGCGGCGAGCTATCCGACGCGGGTGTTCTCGGCGCTGCCGCTCGCCACCGCCGCCAAGCACTCGGCCCAGAACATCGCGTTCCACGAGGTCGGCCGACAGGCGGTGATGGCCGATCCGGACTGGCGCCAGGGGCGCTATCTCGACGAGGGCACGCGCCCGGCCAAGGGGCTCTCTGTCGCGCGCATGGGCGCGCACATCACCTATCTCTCGGAGCCGGCGCTGCATCGCAAGTTCGGCCGCAAGCTGCAGGAACGCAGCGCCCCGACCTTCACCTTCGACGCGGATTTTCAGGTCGAGAGCTACCTGCGCCATCAAGGCGTCAGCTTCGTCGAGCGCTTCGACGCCAACTCCTATCTCTATGTGACGCGCGCGATGGACTATTTCGACCTAGGCGCCGACCATGACGGCGTGCTGGCGAAAGCCTTCGCCGGGACGCGGACGCGCTTCTGCGTCGCGTCCTTCACCTCCGACTGGCTGTTCCCGACTAGCGATTCGCGCGCCATCGTGCACGCACTCAATGCAGCCGGAGCCTCGGTCTCCTTCGTCGAGCTCGAAAGCGACAAGGGCCACGACGCCTTCCTGCTGGAGGAGCCCAATCTGTTCGCGACGACGCGCGGCTTCATCGGCGCCGCGGCGCGAGCCTGGGGGATCTGACGATGCTTTGCCCGCCGCCCCTTCCTCGTCATGGTCGGGCTTGTCCCGACCATCCACGTCTTCCTTCGGCGAGGACGGTGTTCAAGACGTGGATGCTCGCCACAAGGGCGCGCATGACGGCGTGGTTCGCGCGTCCTGCGACGGAAAGCATCCAGTGGCCCTGATCGACACCCAGACCAATCGCATCGACCTGCGCCTCGTCGCCGAGATGGTGACGCCGGGCTCGCGCGTGCTCGATGTCGGCTGCGGCGACGGCGAACTGTTGTCGCTGCTCGCCGAGACGCGTGGTGTCGACGGCCGCGGCATCGAATTGTCGCGCGAGGGCGTCGCCGGCTGCGTCGCACGCGGACTTTCGGTGATCCAGGGCGATGCCGACACCGACCTCGCCGACTATCCCGACGATAGCTTCGATTACGTCATCCTCTCCCAGACCATCCAGGCGACGCGCAATCCGCGCCATGTGCTGGAGCACATGTTGCGCATCGGCCGGCGGGCCATCGTCTCCTTCCCGAATTTCGGACATTGGCGGATGCGCGCCCAGGTCTTCTTCATGGGCCGGATGCCGGTGACCGACTCCCTGCCCTACACCTGGTGGGAGACGCCAAACATCCATTTCTGCACGATCCGCGACTTCGTCGCGCTCTGCGACACGGTCGGTGCGGAAAAGGAGCGCGCGGTGGCGCTCGACGTCGCCGGCGGCAAGGTCGGCGTTAGCGCGCCCTGGTGGTTCTGGAACCTGTTCGGCGCGCAGGCGGTGTTCCTGCTCAAGCGAGGGTAGCGCGGGAACCGCGACTAATTTTTCCCGGATGGATTCCTCTGCGAGACGCCGATCGCATGGGCTCCTCCCTTCCCCCTTGTGGGGAAGGGTATGGGATGGGGGGCGAACGACCGGGTGCAAGGTTGTTCGTAGAAGCCGACGGGCCCACTTCCAGGCCAATCCGCTCCGACTTTACGCCCCCCACCCCTATCCCCTCCCACAAGGGGGAGGGGTTTCCCACGCCTCACTGGAAGCTACGCGCTCCACCCGAGAATAACGGCGCCTCAAAACGCCTCTTCCCAGTTCCGGCTCAACCGCATCGCCGAGTTGATCAGACCGACCATCGAATAGGTCTGCGGGAAGTTGCCCCAGAGCTCGCCGGTTTCCAGGTCGGCGTCCTCCGAGAGCAGGCCGAAGCTGTTGCGGCGCTGCAGGATGCGGCCGAACAGCTCCTTGGCCTCGTCCTTGCGGCCGATCGCGTGCAGCGCGTCGACATACCAGAAGGCGCAGATCAGGAAGCCGGTGTGCATGAAGCCGAAATCGTCTTCGGTGCCGTAGCGCAAGATCAGGTCGCCGCGCCCCAGCTCGCGACCGATCGCCTCGACCGTCGCGATGTAGCGGGGATCGTCGGGGGTGACGAAGCCGAGCTCGGCGATCAGCAGCAAGGTCGCATCGAGATCGGTACCGTCGAAGGTCGAGACGAAATGGCCCTTCTCCTGGTTCCAGATCCGGTCGGAGATGATGCCCTTCAGGCGCTTGGCCTCGCCGCGCCAATAGTCCTTGCGGTCGGCGCGGCCGAGCGTGCCGGCGATGCGGGCAAGCCGGTCGCAGGCCGCCCAGCACATCACGCTGGAGAAGGAGTGGACCACCTCCTTCTCGCGCAACTCCCAGGGGCCGGCATCGGGCTTGTCGAAGACGGCGATGGCGCGCTCGCCCATGCGTTCCAGCTGGGCGAAGAGGGCTTCCTTGCCGGGCTGGATCAGGCGGCGATCGAAGAAGGAATGAGTCGCGGCCAGGACGACGGCGCCATAGCCGTCGTTCTGAATCTGCGTCGCCGCGCCGTTGCCGACACGGACCGGCTGATGGCCGCGATAGCCGGCGAGGTTCGGCACCTCGAACTCGCGCAGTTCGCCGCCGCGCGTGATCGGGTAGAGCGGCGGCAGGTGCTCGGCGCCGCTCTCCGAATAGGTGTCGACGATATTGGTGATGAAGCCGAGATAGTCCTCCATCGTCCGCGTCGTGCCAAGGCGATTGAGGGCGTGGACGACGAAATAGGCGTCGCGCAGCCAGCAGAAGCGATAGTCCCAGTTGCGCTGCGTGCCCGGCGCCTCTGGGATAGAGGTCGTCAGCGCCGCGACGATGGCGCCGCTCTCCTCGAAGGAGCAGAGCTTCAGCGTGATTGCGGCGCGGATGACCTCGCGCTGCCATTCGAAGGGAATCGAGAGCGAGCGGACCCAGTCGCGCCAGTAATCGGTAGTCTTGTCGAGGAATTCGCGCGAGGTCGTCTCGATCTCGGCGCGCAGGGCCTCGTCCGAGCCGATGAAGAAGGAGAACGGCTTCTCGACCGCAAAGGGGATGCTCTCCAGCACATAGGAGACAGGCGCGTCAGTCGTCAGCCGGATCGTCTGGTCGGCGCCGACGAAGCGGACATGGTTGGAGCCGCGGGTGATCTCGTCGGGCTCCTCCCCGAGGCCGAGGCAGGGCTTGACCACGACGCGGATGCGCGGGCGCCCGGAAATGCGCCGGACACGGCGCACCAGCTGCGGCGGCCGGAAGAAGCGCTCATAGCGGACGAAACGCGGGGCGAAATCGAGAATCTCCAGCGCATTGCCCTGGTCGTCGGAGAGCACCGAGGAGAGGATCGCGGTGTTGTCGAGATAGCTCTGCTCACAGCGGGTCATCCCGACCATCTCGATGGCGAAGACGCCCTTCTTCGGCAGGGCGTCGCCGTCGTCGATCTGGTTGTCGATCAGCGAGCAGAACACCGGGTCGCGGTCGAAGCGCGGAAAGCAGCTCCAGACGATGCGCGCCTGCCGGTCGATCAGCGCAGCGATCGTGCAATTGCCGATGACGCCGAGATCGAGCGAGGCCACTCTCGGCGAGGCGGTGGTCGTCACAGTCATGCCTGTTCCTGAAGTCAGCCCTGGAGGAAGGATTCGAGCGTGAGGTCGCCGCCTTCGGCAGCGGCAAGGAGAACATGGCGCAGCGCCGTCGGCGAAGCGAGGCGATGGCGGGCGCAGGTCTCACCATCCCCGATCCGGATCGACAGGCCATCCGTGTCATTGACCGTGGCAAAGCCGTCCTCGTCGGTGATGTCGTCGCCGATGAAGACAGGGGTGCGGCCGACATAAGTGTCCTGCTGCATCAGCCAGGTAATGGCGCCGCCCTTGCTCGCGCTCGCCGGAACCAGCTCGGCGACAGCCTTGCCCCGCTGCAGGCGCATGGACGGGCCGATCTCGGCGGCGACATCCTCCATCAGTGCCAGCGCCTCGTCGGCAAGCGACGGCGCCAGCCGCCAATGCAGCGCCACCGATTGGCGCTTGTCCTCGACGATGACGCCGATATGGGTGTTGGCGAAGCGGACCATCTTGCGGATCGCAGCCTTCAGCGCCTCCGAAGGCGCGGCGAGCGGCGCCTCGGCGCCGTCGAGACGGATCTGGGCGCCGTGCAAGCCGGCGGCGTCGAAACGATAGGGCGTCATCATCTCGTCGAGCAGTGCGACCGGCCGACCCGAGACCAGAGCCAGCGCGCCGCCAAGCCGCTGACGTAGCGCCTCCAGCGCTTCCGGCAGGCGCCGGTCGATCTTCACATCCTCCGGCGAAGGGGCGATCTCGACCAGGGTTCCATCGAAATCCAGGAACAGCGCGATCTGCCCGGTGAGGGCAGCGGCTTTTGCGGGAGGCTCGGCGATTTCGGGGCTCAGCATCTCTGACATGGCATCTGGTTAGAAGGCGAAGCGGGCGAAAGGACGACAGGCCGTCCCCTCATCGCCACATTCGAGGTTCAGTTTGGCACGAGGTCGCCATGATCCGGTCACGGCGGCGACGCGATCCGGCTCGGGAAGCCCGGCCTGCACACGAAACATTACGCCTGCCCGCGCGTTCTGTTCCCGCGCCATTGTCGCAAGCGTCAGCAAAAAGTGAGGCATCATGCGTCTTGTCGTCGTGTCCAACCGCGTCACCATGCCCGAGCGGGGCGAAAAGGTGGCGGCAGGTGGCCTGGCGGTCGCGCTGCGTTCGGCGCTCGAACAGCATGGCGGTCTCTGGTTCGGCTGGAGCGGCGCGACCAGGGCGGAACCCGCAACCAGCGTCGAGCCGGTGAGGCACGGCAAGGTCAGCTACGCCGTCACCGATCTGACCGAGGCCGAGCGCCAGAGCTATTATCTCGGCTTCGCCAACCGGGCGCTCTGGCCATTGATGCATTACCGGCTCGGTCTGACCGAGTTCAGCCGCGCCGATTATGCCGGCTATCTCGGCGTCAACCGCCGCTTCGCCAGGCTGCTGATCCCGCTACTCGAGCCCGACGACGTCATCTGGATCCACGACTACCATCTGATCCCGCTCGCGGCGGAACTTCGCCGGCGCGGCGTCACCAACCGGATCGGTTATTTCCACCACATCCCGTGGCCGCCGGCCGACATGTTCAGCGCCCTGCCGTTCTCGGCGACGCTGATCAGCACGATGACGGCCTATGACCTGATCGGCCTGCAGACCCATAACGATGTCGCCAATCTGATCGGCGGGCTGGTCGCGCTCTGCGGCGCGCGTCGCGACGGCAACCGGGTCAAGGCGGGCCAGCGCGAGGCGGTCGTGCAGGCCTTTCCTATCGGCATCGATGTCGAGGGATTCCGCAAGCTTTCCGTCGCCTCGGTGCGGGCGGCGACGCAGCCGGTGCGGGCGACGACCGCGCCGCTCGGTGGCCGCAAGCTGGTGATCGGTGTCGACCGGCTCGACTATTCCAAAGGCATCGTCCAGCGGCTGGAGGCTTTCGGCACCTTCCTGCGCAACCATCCGGAGCACCGCGGCGAGGTCGGCCTGCTGCAGATCGCGCCGCCCTCGCGCAGCGACGTGCCCGAATACGCCGAGCTCGACCGGATGTCGGACGAGGTCGCGGGCCGGCTCAACGCCGCGCTCGGCGAGTTCGATTGGACGCCGATTCGCGTGGTCAAGAAGGCCTACTCCCGTAGCGCTCTCGCCGGCCTCTATCGGCGCGCGCAAGTCGGGCTGGTGACGCCGATGCGCGACGGCATGAACCTCGTCGCCAAGGAATATGTCGCCGCGCAGAACCCCGATGATCCCGGCGTGCTGGTCCTGTCGCGCTTCGCCGGCGCGGCGCAGCAGCTCGGCGAGGCGCTGATCGTTAACCCGTTCGACACCCATGAAGTGGCCGAGGCGATCCGGACCGCGCTCGCCATGCCGAAATCCGAGCGGCAGCGACGCTTCGAGCGGCTCTATGCGACGATTTCCTCGACCGACATCAACTGGTGGACGTCGGCTTATCTCGCCGCTCTCTCCGGTCTCGATATCTCCAGCGGCGACATCGTGCCGCCGGGGCGGCCCAGAACGCTGCGCAGCACACGCAAATCGAGCGCAAACGCCAGCTCCGCACGCCCCAATACGCCTGCTCATTCCTCACCGTCGACGCATGGCAGGGCCGCCTCCGCACGTGCCGGGGCCTTGCCGAACGCTCCCTCCACTGGCTAGAAGCGCCTCGCCAGGAGGCGGCAAACCCCAGCTTGCGCTTGCGACTCAGTGGTTGCGGTGTCAGGTCTGCTGGGGATATTCGGCTGAAAGAGCCGTGGAGGCGGGCGGAGGGCTTTCTTGATGCGAGGCGCACTCGGGGGATCGGGCGTGCTGCTGCGCCGTCTCCGCGAGGTGATGGCGGCACCGGTCAGTCCGCAGGAGCGGCTCGACCGGCTCGTCGTCGTGATCGCCGGCAACCTCGTGGCCGAGGTCTGCTCGGTCTATGTCCTGCGTGAAGACGGCTCGCTCGAACTCTATGCCACCGAAGGCCTCAATCGCGAGGCCGTCCACCTCACCACGATGCGCGCCGGCGAGGGCCTGGTCGGCCTGATCGCCAGCGAGGCGGAGCCGCTCGCGCTCTCCGACGCGCAATCGCACCCAGCCTTCTCCTATCGCCCGGAGACCGGCGAAGAAATCTACCGCTCCTTCCTCGGCGTTCCGATCCTGCGCGGCGGCGCGGTGATGGGGGTGCTCGTCGTGCAGAACCGCGCCTCGCGGCTCTACAGCGAGGACGAGGTCGAATCGCTGCAGACCACGGCCATGATCATGGCCGAGATGATCGCGGCCGGCGGCCTGAAGGCCCTGTCGAAGCCTGGCGCGACCATCGGCCTCGACCGTCCCATCCACAGCATCGGCACCACGCTCGCCGACGGCGTCGGCCTCGGCCATGCCGTGCTGCACGAGCCGCGCGTCGCGATCACCAACCTGATCGCCGAGGACCCCGGCCGCGAGGTGCAACGGCTGGAAGCGGCGATCGCGACGATGCGGCTCGCCATCGACGAACTGATCGAGCGCGGCGACGTCGCCCATACCGGCGAGCATCGCGACGTGCTCGAGACCTTCCGCATGTTCGCGCACGACCAGGGCTGGCTCCGGCGGATGCGCGAGGTGGTGATGACCGGCCTCACCGCCGAGGCCGCGGTCGAGCGCGTGCAGTCGGACACCCGCGCCAAGATGCTGCGCCAGACCGATCCTTACCTGCGCGAGCGCCTGCACGATCTCGACGACCTCGCCAACCGGCTGCTGCGCACGCTCGTCGGCAAGTCCAACGGCGTCACCCGCGAGGACCTGCCGGAGAACGCGATCCTGATCGCGCGCTCGATGGGGCCGGCGGCGCTGCTCGACTATGATCGCCGGCATCTGCGCGGCGTCGTCCTCGAGGAAGGCGGCCCGACCAGCCACATCGCCATCGTGGCCCGGGCGCTCGGCATTCCCGCGGTCGGCGAGATCGCCAATGCCACCGCGCTGATCCAGGCGGGCGACGCCGTCATCGTCGACGGCCAGGCCGGCGAGGTGCAGATCAGGCCGCAGCCGGACGTCGAGAACGCCTACAAGGACAAGGCCCGCCTGCGCGCCCGCAAGCAGGAGCAGTACCGCAAGCTCAAGACGCAGCCGGCTGTGACCAAGGACGGCGTCGAGATCCAGTTGCAGATCAATGCCGGCCTGCTGGTCGATATGGCCAATCTGGAGGAGACCAACGCCTCGGGCGTCGGCCTCTTCCGCACCGAGCTGCAGTTCATGGTGGCGCAGCACATGCCGACCACGGCCGAGCAGCAGGCGCTCTACGATGCGGTGCTCAAGGTCGCGAACGGCCGGCCGGTGACGTTCCGGACGCTCGATATCGGCGGCGACAAGGTGCTGCCCTATATGGAGCGGCTGGAGGAAGAGAACCCCGCGCTCGGCTGGCGCGCCATCCGCATCGGGCTCGACCGGCCGCGACTGCTGCGCGCCCAGGTGCGGGCGCTGCTGCGCGCCGGCGCCGGTTGCGACATGAAGATCATGCTGCCGATGGTGGCGACAGTGAACGAGTTCCTGCGCGCCCGCATGCTGGTGCGGCGCGAGCTCGCCATGCTGGAGCGCGACGGCCGCCCGGCGCCGGCGAGCCTGAAGCTCGGCGTCATGGTCGAGGTGCCGTCACTGCTGTTCGAACTGCCGGAGATCGCGCGCGAAGCCGATTTCCTCTCGGTCGGCACCAACGATCTGATGCAGTTCCTGTTCGCGGCCGACCGTGAGAACAAGCGCGTCTCCGACCGCTTCGACCCCTTGAGCGCGGCGGGTCTGCGCGCTCTGCGCAACATCGTCGACGAAGCCGCCAAGGCCGACTGCCCGGTCACCGTCTGCGGCGAGATGGGCGGCAAGCCGATCGAGACTCTGGCGCTGATCGCGCTCGGCTACCGCTCCTTCTCGATGTCCTCGGCCTCGATAGGCCCGGTCAAGGCGATGCTGCGCGCGCTCGACGCCGGCAAGGCGCGCCAGTGGCTCGATGCCTGGCTCGGCTCCTCCGACGGCGCCGCAAGCCTGCGCCCGCTCCTCGCCGCGCTCGCCGCAGAGATGAAGGTGCCGGTCTAGCGACGCTTCTCCCGCCGCCCGCGCACGCCCCCCCTTTTCGTTCAAGATCGTTTCCGCATCATGTCGCTCCAGCTCCCGCAAGACCGTCTCGACGCGATCGTCGCCCGCCATGCCGCGGCGAGCGACGCCATCAATCATGCGACCGAGGCGGCCCGCGTCGTCGAATTGTCGAAGGAGCTCGCCGAGCTCGATCCGGTGGTCGCGGCGATCGCGGCCTGGCGCAAGGCACAGACCGGGCTGGAAGAGGCGCTGGCGCTGATCGACGACCCCGCCACCGATGCCGAGATGCGCGATCTCGCCTATGAGGAGCGCGATGCGGCCAGGGCCGAGATCGAAGAGCGCGCGAGAGAGATCCTGATCGCGTTGCTGCCCAAGGACGCGGCCGACGAGCGCGGCGTCATCCTCGAGATCCGCGCCGGCACCGGTGGCGACGAGGCCTCGCTCTTCGCCGGCGATCTCTTGCGGATGTATCAGCGTTATGCCGCCGGCAAGGGCTGGAGCGTCGATATCCTGACCGAGAGCGAGGGCACCGTCGGCGGCTTCAAGGAGGTCATCGCCGAGATCGCCGGCAAGGGCGTCTATGCCAAACTCAAATACGAATCCGGGGTGCACCGGGTGCAGCGCGTGCCCGACACCGAGGCGAGCGGGCGCATCCACACCTCGGCGGCCACCGTCGCCATGCTGCCGCTCGCCGGCGAAGTCGACGTCGCGCTCGACGAGAAGGACCTGCGCATCGACACGATGCGGGCCCAGGGCGCCGGCGGCCAGCACGTCAACAAGACCGAGTCGGCAGTGCGCCTCACCCATATCCCGACCGGCATCGTCGTGCTGGTCCAGGACGAGCGCTCGCAACACAAGAACAAGGCGCGCGCCTATGAATTGATGCGCGCCAAGCTCTACGACATAGAGCGTAGCCGGGCCGATGCCGAGCGCTCGGCTGACCGGCGCTCGCAGGTCGGCTCCGGCGACCGCTCCGAGCGCATCCGAACCTATAATTTCCCGCAGGGGCGCGTGACCGACCATCGCATCAACCTGACGCTCTACAAGCTCGATGAGATGATGCAAGGACTGGTGCTCGACGAGATCATCGACGCGCTGACCGCACAGCGCCAGGCCGAGTTGCTCGCCGAGCAGGGCGGCGTGTGAAACCTTCGTCTCTCTCCCGCGTTTCCATCGGAGAGACTGTTCCCTTGGGGAGGATAGAGAGATGAAAGCCCTGTTCAGCGCCATCGCACTTGCCGCCGCCGTCGCCCTCGCGCCGGCATCCACCGGTGCACAGGAGAGGACCGCGAAAAAGGTTTTGAGCGGCCAGCCCGCCACTCTCCACAACGCCAAGACCGAAGCGCAGGCGCGGCGCGATTGCCAGCGCCAGTACCGTGGCGCTAGGGAGAGCAAGTCCGCGCTGCGGATCAAGATGAAGGAATGCGTCCGCGAGGGGATGCAGGGCAACTGACCGGCTGCGTGCCGGGCCAAGGATACGCTTGACCGGTACAGACAAATCGACCGACAAGACCGCGCCCGTTGCCTTGCCGGCAGCGGGCGGAACTGCGTCTGCGGCCCGCAAGGCGATCGCCCTGGCGCTGAAACGGGCCGGCGTCGCCGATGTCACCTTCGAGGCCCGCATCCTGGTCGAGGATCTCGCGAGCGACGGCGATCCGATCAGTGAGGCTGCCGCCATCAGGCTGAACGATGCGCTCGCGCGGCGTCTCACCGGCGAGCCGCTCTGGCGCATCCTCGGGGCGCGGGAGTTCTGGGGGCTGAGCTTTTCGCTTTCGCCGGGAACGCTGGAGCCGCGGCCGGACAGCGAGACCCTGATCGAGGCGGCGCTCGGCCATTTCGCCTCGCGCCGGCAAGACGAACTGCGCGTGCTCGATCTCGGCACCGGCACGGGCTGCCTGCTGGTCGCGACGCTGCGCGAGTTTCCGCACGCGAGCGGCATCGGGATCGACCTGGCGCCCGACGCGGTCGCGACCGCCACCGGCAACGCCGCGCGCAATGGCGTCGCCGAACGGGCTGCGTTCTACCAGGGCAACTGGACTGCCGGGATCGAGGAGTGTTTCGATCTCATCCTGTCGAACCCGCCCTATATCGGCAGCGCCGAAATCGCCGGCCTCGACCAAAACGTGCGCGCGCATGACCCGCTTCTGGCCCTCGATGGCGGGCCGGACGGGCTTGACGCCTATCGCGCGCTCGCTGCCGCCCTGCCCCGCCGCCTGAAGCCAGGGGGCCTCGCCATCCTGGAGATCGGCGCCGGACAGGAAGAGGCGGTCGTCGCGCTGATGAGGCAGGCCGGTCTCAACCATCTCGACTCGCGCCGCGACCTCGGCGGCCACGTTCGCGCCCTCGTCTTCGGGCACGATCCTTGAACGATGCACAGCCAGCTGCGCGAATTTGCTTGGAAGAAGCCGCAAAACCAGCTATGCACGCATGGTCTTGAAGACAGTGTCGACAGCACATAACCTTTGGCTAGGTTCCGCAGAGCGGGCCGAACCCTCGGATCACTGCCAGACTCGACGTTACTGACATAGCGAGACCGAGGCTCCGACTGTGCGAGACAGCCGTTCGGAGGAGGAGCCGGCGAGGCTCCATTGGAAAGAGCGCGTGAAGACCCATACCGGCGCAGAGCCCTTCCAGGTCGAATTTCTTACGCGCGGCGCCGCAACCCGCCGCGCGATACGGCGTGCATGACGACCTCAAGGTTGCTTAGAATGAACACAACGCGAGACAGACGCGAATGAGACCAGGTCAGAACCGGCGCATGCGCGGCCGTAGCAACAATAACAACAACAATAATGGCAACCGGAAATCTCCCAACCCGCTGCAGCGGAGCTACGAGTCGAACGGTCCGGACGTGAAGGTCCGGGGTACAGCGCAGCATGTCGCAGAGAAATACCTGCAGCTCGCTCGCGACGCCCAGTCTTCGGGCGATCCGGTTGCGGCCGAGAACTATTTCCAGCACGCCGAGCACTATTATCGCATCCTGCTCGCTGCGCAGGAGCAGATGACCCAGCAGTTCGGACACACCTTCCAGCCGAATCGCGCGTTCGTCGAAGATGCCGACGAGCTCGAGGAGGAGGGCGAGGAGGACGCCAGCTTCCAAGGCGGACAGCCCCAGGGCGAGCGCCAGCACAACGGCGTGAATGGCCATGGCGGCCAGTCAGAGGACGGCGAAGGCGGCCAGAACAATGGCCAGCGCTTCGACCGGCCGCATCGCCAGGACCGGCAGGACCGCAATTTCGATCGCAACGGCCAGCGCCGCTTCGACCGCAATGACCGCCAGGATCGGGGCGAGCGTCAGGACCGCGGTGATCGCCAGGATCGCGGCGAGCGCCGCTTCGATCGGAACGAGGGCCAGAACGGTTCCTATATGCCGCGCCCGGAGGCCCAGCCCGGCGCCGAGCAACCGGACATCGCGCCGGTCCAGAGCCAGGGCGAGCGCCGCTTCGATCGGCCGGAACGCCAGGAACGCCCCGACAGGCCGCCGCGCGGCGAGCGTTCGTCGCGCCGCGACCGCGATCGTGACGAGGCCCGCGCCAGCAACAGCAACGAGGAGCAGGACGCTCCGGCCGGGCTGCCGGCCTTCCTGACCACGCCGACCCGTGTGCCGATCGCGATCGCCGAGGAGACAGAGGCTCCGGTCGCCGCCCCGCCGACAGCCGTCGCTCCGGCGGACGCAGATGGTGCAGAGGCCGCACCCGAGGCCAGCGAGAAGCCGAAGCGCCGGACGGCCCGGCGGCGTTCGCCGCGCGAGGTGATGGACGCTCTCGGCGGCGAAGGCGGCGAGACCCCGGCCGAGTGATCTGGCCAACGTGATGGAACAATGGAAAGGGCCCGCCAGGGCCCTTTCGCTTTTCAGGCGACACCGAGGGCTGCCGGTTCACTGGCCTCGACCAGGGTCAACCGCTCGCCCTCGCCGAGTGTCCCCCCGGCGACGATCCGGCAATAGATGCCGCAATCGACATGGCCGTAGCCCTTCATCAGCGCCTTCGGGATTTGCAGGTCGCGGATACCGGTCACCGGATCGACATTGGTGGCGGCGCAGCGCTCGATCCGCTTGATCACCTGGAGTCGCAGGCCCGACGGCGCGACGAGTTCGCGGTCGACCAGATCGAGCTCGGCCCAGGCCGGCAGGCCCTCGACCATGACATTGCCGCGGAAGCGCAAGGGATCGACGGGAACGCCGAGCCGCGTCTCCAGGTCGGCGACGCTGGCGAGATTGATGATCGAGACGAAGCCCGAGCGTGAATCGGTGAAGCGATAGCCCAGCGGCGCCGCCAGCAGGCGTGGCTCGCCGCGCAGTTCATCCGGCATGAAGGCCTTGAAGAAGGCGGAGAGTTGCTCCCGGCCCGCTGCGGTTGCTATGGCGAACCTGGTCTCGACATCGTCATGACCAATGACGAGGTCACGACTGTCATCGTCGTAACGCGTGCGCAGACGCGCCAGCGCCTCGTTGCGCATCAGCATCAGGTATTTGATCTTGGGCTGATGCACCGGCTCGGCCGGATCGAAGCCGGAAGGGCCATTCTCGATGGCGAAGAGTCGGTCGCCGGGGACATAGCCGCCGGTCGGCAATTCGGTCCGGCTCAGGCGCTCGGGCGACAGGCCCTTCACTGGATAGCGATACAGCGAGGCGACGCGCATGGGCCCTGTCCTTCCGATTGCGAGGCGCCGGAAACTGCCACGCCAAGCGCCAGGACGCCACAGCAAGGACTGTCACGGCCGATGAAAGGATTCCATCGATCCGATCAATGCGGCTGCTCCGCGCCTTCCTCAACGCCCTCCTCATCGAGAATCGAGCGCTGGCAGCCCCAAGCGGAGAGCACGTCGTCGATCGCGTCGGCCACGAAGTAGCGCGCGGCGTCGCGCTCATAGCCCTCGGCGAGCAGGCGATCATAATCCGTATGGCTGTGCCGAACATGACTGCCGAGCGCGAGCCAGAGCGCGGTCGAGGGCGGCAGCGCCCGCATTTGCGCCCGTCCGGCCAGCGCAAGCACCGTCTCGGCGTCGAGCAGCGGGATGCCGGGCACGAGCGCCCGCAACGCCTTTCGAATCGCCTGTTGCCGCTTCGTGCCGACCATGACCACAGGCTGGGCGCGGACCTTGACGATCGTCAATGTCAAAGCTGCCTCCCGCCCCTTACGTTGCGCGAAAGCAACACTATCTTTGAGGACGAGGGGCTGCCCATCGGGGGCCCTATCCCATCGAAAAGCAGCCGGCTCCGCCGCTTCGGGGCGCGACTGGCGTGCGGAGGCAGTTGAATGAACATTGAGAAGTATACCGACCGGGCAAAGGGTTTCCTCCAGGCCGCTCAGACGATCGCGATGCGCGAGGGCCATCAGCAATTCACGCCCGAGCATGTGCTGAAAGCACTGCTCGACGACAGCGAAGGCATGGCGGCCGGTCTAATCGACCGCGCCGGCGGACAGTCGCGGCAGGCCAAACAGCTGGTCGACGCGGCACTTTCCAAGCTCCCCAAGGTGAGCGGTGCCGGCGCATCGAGCCTGCATTTGACCCCTGCGCTGGCGCGCGTCTTCGATACTGCCGAGAAGGCGGCGGAGAAGGCCGGCGACAGCTTCGTCACGGTCGAGCGGCTGCTGCTCGCGCTGGCAATCGAGAAGGACAATGAGGCCGGCAAGATTTTGGCCAAGGCCGGCGTCACGCCGCAGGGCCTCAATGCCGCGATCGAGGCAATCCGCAAGGGCCGCACCGCCGATTCCGCCTCGGCCGAGCAGGGCTATGACGCGCTGAAGAAGTATGCTCGCGACCTCACCGCCGCGGCGCGCGAGGGCAAGCTCGATCCCGTCATCGGCCGCGACGAGGAAATCCGCCGCACCATCCAGGTGCTGAGCCGCCGCACCAAGAACAATCCGGTGCTGATCGGCGAGCCCGGCGTCGGCAAGACCGCGATCGCCGAGGGCCTGGCGCTGCGCATCGTCAATGGCGACGTCCCTGAGAGCCTGAAGGACAAGGAACTGCTCGCTCTCGACATGGGCGCGCTGATCGCCGGCGCGAAATATCGCGGCGAGTTCGAGGAGCGGCTGAAGGCCGTGCTTTCCGAGGTCTCGGCCGCGGCGGGCGGGGTCATTCTGTTCATCGACGAGATGCACACTTTGGTCGGCGCCGGCAAGACCGACGGCGCGATGGACGCGTCCAACCTGCTGAAGCCTGCTCTCTCCCGCGGCGAGCTGCACTGCGTCGGTGCGACCACGCTCGACGAGTACCGCAAATATGTCGAGAAGGATGCGGCGCTGGCGCGGCGCTTCCAGCCCGTTTTCGTCGACGAGCCGACGGTCGAGGACACGATCTCGATCCTGCGCGGCCTGAAGGAAAAGTATGAGCAGCACCACCGCGTGCGCATCACCGACTCGGCGCTGGTCTCGGCCGCGACGCTGTCGAACCGCTACATCACCGACCGCTTCCTGCCGGACAAGGCGATCGACCTTGTCGACGAGGCCTCGGCGCGCCTGCGCATGCAGGTCGACTCCAAGCCCGAGGAGCTCGATTCGATCGACCGCGAGATCGTCCGGCTGAAGATCGAGCAGGAGGCGCTGAAGAAGGAAAGCGATGCCGGCTCGAAGGAGCGGCTACGGCGTCTCGAGGGCGAGCTCAGCGATCTCGAAACCCGCTCGGCCGCGATCACCGCGACCTGGAAGGCCGAGAAAGACAAGCTCGGCCAGGCGGCGGAGATCAAGACCAAGCTCGACAACGCCCGCAACGAGCTCGCCCAGGCGCAGCGGAAGGGCGAGTACCAGCGCGCCGGCGAGCTCGCCTATGGCGAGATCCCGCAGCTCGAGAAGCAGCTTTCCGAGATCGAGGCTAAGGACGACACCTCCGGCATGGTCGAGGAAGCCGTGACGCCGGACCATGTCGCGCAGGTGGTCAGCCGCTGGACCGGCGTGCCGGTCGACAGGATGCTGGAAGGTGAGAAGGAGAAGCTCCTGCACATGGAGCAGAGCCTCAGCCAGCGTGTCGTCGGCCAGGCGGAGGCGGTCGAGGCCGTCTCCAAGGCGGTCAGACGCGCGCGCGCCGGCCTTCAGGACCCGAACCGGCCGATCGGCTCGTTCATGTTCCTCGGGCCCACCGGCGTCGGCAAGACTGAGCTGACCAAGGCTCTGGCGGCGTTCCTGTTCGACGACGAGACGGCGATGGTCCGGCTCGACATGTCCGAATATATGGAGAAGCACTCGGTCAGCCGGCTGATCGGCGCGCCTCCCGGCTATGTCGGCTATGAGGAAGGCGGCGCGCTGACCGAAGCGGTCCGGCGCCGGCCCTATCAGGTCGTGCTGTTCGACGAGGTCGAGAAGGCGCATCCCGACGTGTTCAACGTCCTGCTGCAGGTGCTCGACGACGGGCGCCTGACCGACGGCCAGGGCCGCACGGTCGATTTCCGTAATGTGCTGATCATTATGACCTCCAACCTCGGCTCGGAGTTCCTGGTGAACCAGCCGGAAGGGCAGGACAGCGACGCGGTGCGCGACGAGGTGATGGGTGTTGTCCGCCATGCCTTCCGGCCGGAGTTCCTGAACCGGATCGACGACATCATCCTGTTCCACCGCCTGCGGCGGTCGGACATGGGCGCGATCGTCGACATCCAGATGGCCCGGCTCGCCAAGCTGCTGGTCGACCGCAAGATCACGCTCGACCTCTCGGAGGAGGCGCGCGACTGGCTGGCCGAGAAGGGTTACGACCCCGCCTATGGCGCGCGCCCCCTGAAGCGCGTGATCCAGAAATCGGTGCAGGACCCGCTGGCGGAGCTCTTGCTCTCGGGCGCGATCCGCGACGGCGAGACCGTGCCGGTCACGGTCGGCCCCGCCGGGCTGATGCTCGGCGAGTTCACCGCCGCGAGCGAGAGCCGGCCGGCCGGTGTGGCGCTAAACTGATCCGCCTCTCGATCACAAAAAGCGAAGGGCGCCGCTCACGCGGCGCCCTTTTTCTTTCTGGGGCGTCATTCTCGGCCGAAGCGAAGCGCAGAGCCGAGAATCTCATGACGAGAAAGCGACGGACTAGCGCGCTCTCCGGCCCGAGATGCTCGGGTCAAGCCCGAGCATGACGTGTATGTCACTCCATCCGCGCCGCAGTCCGCATCACCGCCAGCGCCAGGGTCTGCGCGGCAGGGACGATGCTCTCGATCTCCAGGAACTCGTCCGGCGTATGGGCCATGCCGCCGACCGGGCCGACGCTGCAGAGCGTCGGGCAACCCTGCGCTGCGGTGAAGCCGGAATCGGCGCAGCCGCCGGTGTATTCGGCGGTCACCGCGATACCCAAGCCTGCCGCGGCCTCGCGATAGGTGTCGTAGAGCAAAAGCGAATCAGGCGTCTGCTCCAGCGGGTGGAATTCGCCCTTGATGATCAGCGTGGCCGAGCTGCCCTCGACCACCGGCGTCTCGACGATCTCGCGGATCGCCTCGACCAGTTCCGCACGCTGAGCCGCCGTCTTGTAGCGCAGGTCGATCTCGCACCAGGCGGAGGGCGCCACTGTATTGACGGTCTGGCCGCCGCCGATCAGCCCGACATTGACGGTGATACCGGCATCGAGGTCGGTCAGCCCCTGCAGGCGCGGGATCTTGTGGCCGAGATCGACGATGGCCGAGACACCCTTCTCGTAATTCGCGCCGGAATGAGCCGCCTTGCCGGTAAACTCGGCGCGCATGAAGACGCCGCCCTTGCGGCCGGAGGTGATCGACTGCTTGTGATCGCGGTTGTACTCCGTTCCCGTGGGCAGCCGGCTCGGCTCGGCGTTGAAGACGCAGCGCGACTCGCGGGCGGCAGCCTCGATCACCGGCCGCGAGGACGGCGAGGCGATCTCCTCATCGCTGGTGGTCAGCATCATCAAAGGCGCCTTGAGGCCGCCATTGGCGGCGAAGGCGGCGGCGACGAAGGCCTCGATCACGAGCCCGGCCTTCATGTCGGCGACGCCCGGCCCATAGGCGCGGCCGTCGCGAATGGTGAAGGGCCGGCGGGTCGGCTCGCCCTCGCGGAAGACAGTGTCGCGATGACCGAGCAGCAGGACCGGACGCTGGTCGTTCGCGGTCGGATTGGGCAAGTGCGCCTTGACCGCATCGCCATAGCGGGCATCCGGCACGATCTCGACGGAAAGCCCGTTCGCCTCGTGGAAACGGGCCAGCACCTGGCCAGCCCGGTCGACGCCGGCCTTGTCGTAGGAGCCGGAATCAGTGTCGACCATCTCGCGCAGCAAATCGATCATCGCCTGCTTGCGATCGCTCAGCCAGGCGAGGATGCGGGCTTCTTCCTGCGTCGTGTCGGTCATGGTCGGCTTTCCGTGTCTGGTCGGGCCGGGAGCTTAGCCAAGCTGCTCCGGCGACGATAGGCGAAGCATATGGGCCGGTGGACGTTGTTCTTGCGGCTGGGGCTAAGCCGCCATCTCGCGCGCATTGGCGCCGAGATAGGTGACCGCAGCCGCGACGCCGCCCGCACCATGTGGGATGCTCTTCGCCTGTAGGGCCATCTCGACCGCGCTCAGGCTGCCGAGCACCATCGGCGCGTTGACATGGCCCATATGGGCGATGCGGAAGGCCTTGCCAGTGAGATCGCCGATGGCCAGGCCGAGCGTCACGCCACAGACCTGCTGGGCGTAGTCGGTGATGGCAGTGGGATCGCCGTCGACCAGGATGGTGGTGACCGACGGGGCGCGCTGCGACGGCTCGACGACGTTGAAGCTCAGTGCCTGGCCTTCTGCCCATTTCGCCATCGCCGCCTGCGTCGCGGCTGCCAGCAGGGCATGGCGCCGCCAGACCGCTTCGAGCCCTTCGGCGAAGATCATGTCGATCGCGGCGCGCAGCCCGAACATCAGATGCTCGGGCGGCGTGCCGCAATGCTTCATATAGAGCAGCGGGTCCATGCGCGCGGTCCAGTCCCAATAGGGCGTGCGCATGTTTGCGTCCCGGTGCGCCTGCAGCGCCTTGCCATTCGCCGCGACGAAGGCGAGGCCGGGCGGGGTCATCAGCCCCTTCTGCGAAGCGGACATCGCGACATCGACGCCGAAGCCGTCCATGTCGAACGGCATGCAGCCGAGGGCTGCGACGCCATCGACCATGTACAGTGCCGGATGGCCGGCAGCATCGATGGCGCGGCGGATCGCCTGGACATCATTGACCACGCCGGAGGCGGTGTCGATCTGGACGGTCAGCACCGCCTTGATCGCATGCTCCTTGTCCTGCCGCAGGCGCGCCTCCACCGCGGCCGGATCGACCGCCGCGCGCCAGGAGCCGGCGAGCACCTCGACATCGGCGCCCATGAACCGGGCCATCTCGCCCCAGCCGATGGCGAAGCGGCCGCTGGCGAGCACCAGCACCTTGTCGCCGCGCGACAGGACGTTGGTGAGCGCCGCCTCCCAGCCGCCATGGCCATTGGCAGCGTAGAGGAAGGTCTCTCCCGTCGTGCGGAAGACTGCCTTGAGATCGGCCAGCAGGGTTTCGGTGAGGTCGACGATCGTCTTCGAGGCGAGCTCTTCCGCCGGGCGCATCATCGCCTGGAGGACGCGATCGGGAATATTGGTCGGGCCCGGCATCGCCAGGAGGGCCCGGCCGTTGGCAACACTCATGAAGACCCCCGCCTTACGCTTTGAATCGGACGCGCTGACCAAGCAGTGATCCGACGGCGCGATGCACAAACCCTATGAACGGTGCAGAAATCGTTGCGCGCGGCCTGTCAGCGGCGCGCTTCTGCCGCCATGCGCACGGCAAAGCCGGCGAGCATCGTCGCCATCACCCAGCGCTGCACCAGCGCCCAGAACGGGCGCGTGCGCAGGAAGACGGCGATGCCGCCGGCAGCGAAGGTGATCAGCGCGTTGACGCTGACCGAGACGCTGATCTGGATGAAGCCGAGGATGATCGACTGCGCCAGCACGCTGCCCGCAGCCGGATCGATGAACTGCGGCAGCAGCGCCAGGTAGAACATCGCGATCTTCGGGTTCAGCAGACTGGTGAGGAAGCCCATCATGAAGAGCTTGCGCGGCCCGTCATGCTTGAGCTCGCGCACATGGAAGGGCGAGCTGCCGCCCGGCCGGACCGCCTGCCAGGCGAGCCAGAGCAGATAGGCCGCGCCGGCCAGCCGCAGCGCATCGTAGGCAAAGGGGACGGCGAAGAGCAGGGCGGTGATTCCGAAGGCGGCGCAGAGGACATAGAAGACGAAGCCGAGCGCAATGCCTCCGAGCGAGATCAGGCCGGAGGCCGGCCCCTGCGCGATCGAGCGCGAGATCAGATAGATCATGTTCGGCCCTGGCGTCAGCACCATGCCGAAGGCGAGCAGGATGAAGGCGATCAGGTTGCTCGTATCGATCATGGCGCGCTCCGGCCGCAAGGTGCGCGACCATGGCATTGCCGGCGAAACGCCCGCAAGGCGCAACCCATGACGCGGCTGCATCGCCGCCATCCAGCTCCGGCTTCCCTGGCAGCAGATGGCGGGAACGAGTCGCCGCCTGCCGGGTTCATGGGCATCATCTCGGGGGGATCCACACCATGACCTTGTTCAGCCGCCTGCTCTATTCCGGCATCGCCGGCTCCTTGCTGCTGGCCTCCTTGCTGCTGATGGCGGTCGCGATCTCGCGCACCTTCATCGGCTTCCGAACCGGCGAAGGTGCGCTCGACACCATGCTCGACGGCATCGGCCTCGTGATCATCGCGGTCGCCGTCGCCGATGTCGGCAAGTTCCTGTTCGAGGAGGAGGTCGTCGCCGACCGCGAATTGCGCCGCCCGGCCGAGGCGCGCGGGTCGCTGACCAAGTTCATGACGATCATCATCGTCGCGCTCAGCCTGGAATCGCTGGTGCTGATCACCAAGGCTGCGCGCGACAAGCCGGCCGACATCCTGTTTCCGTCCCTGCTGATGCTGGTCGCCGTGGCGGCGCTGGTCGGGCTCGGCCTGTTCCAGAAACTGAGCCAGCATGCGACGGCGGCGATCCCCGACGATGTCGGGGATGACGAGGACAAGAGCGAGTCGGGCAAACCCACAAAGGGAAAACCTCGACGCCCCAGCCGGCGGACGGCCGAGGCCTAGCCCAGGCTGGACTTCAGCCGCGCATATCCACCAGCATCAGGTCGGTATCATCGGGCTTCGCGCCCGCCGCTGTCAGCATGGCGTGAGCCTGACCGCGATGGTGGGTCTGGTGATTGAAAAGGTGCATGACGAGGATCGGCGCCGGCATCGTCATTTCACTCCCGGTCAGCCCCGAGAACCAGGTCACGTTCCCTGAGAGCCACTCTGGCGAGAGGTCCTCCGCCCAACCCAGGATCGTCTTGTCGAAATCGCGGCGCGCGACCTTCAGCTCCTCCCAGTCCTCGATCATCCGCGACGACTCGCGATTGGGCACGCTCGGCTTCAGCGTTCCGGCGAAGCGCGAGAGCCAGGTCTGGTCAGCCCAGAGCAGATGACAGAAGGTGCCGTGGATCGAGCGGAAGAAGGCGCCCCTATCGAGCCGGCGCGCTTCGTCGGTGAGCGTGTCGGCGGCGCCGTAGAGGCTGCGATTCTGCCAGCGGTTATAGCGCGCCATGGTCGTGACATAGGCCGTATCGATCATGAGGCGCACTCCTTTCAGATGATGTTCGCCTCGCGCAGGGGCTGGCCGGCGACGATCCGCTCATGGCCGAGATCGGCGAGGTCGAGCGTCAAATACCGGCCGTTGACGATGTGCTCGGCGAGGCCGCGGCCGACCGCCGGGGATTGCTGCAGGCCATGGCCGGAGAAGCCGTTGGCAAGGTAGAGATTGGGCACGCCGACCGCGGGGCCGAGGATGGCATTGCCGTCGAGGCCGTTCATGTCATAGGGACCGGCCCAGGCGCGGCCGGGCTTGATCGCCTCGAAGGCGGGCACGCGATGGGCGAGCGGCGCCCAGACATATTCCTCGAAGAAAGACCAGTCGACATCCTCGACATCGGCGTCGGTCTCGACCCATTCGCGGTCGAGCTCGGCCGGCGGCGAAGAGCCGCAGATGAACATCTGCCCTTCATTGCCGCGCTTGCCCTCGGGGCGGACATAGGCGCCGGAGGTGTCGATCAGCAGCGGGCAATTGTCGACCTCGCCCTTGCACGTGAAGCTGTAGACATAGCGCTTCATCGACTTCACGGGGATTGCGACGCCGGCGGTCGCGGCGAGTCTCGCGCCATGGGTGCCTGACGCGTTGACCGCGGCGGCACAGGCGATGCGGCTGCCATCGGCCAGCTCGACGCCGGTAACGCGGTCGCCCTCGACCGCATAGCCGACGACCTCGCCCTGGCGGTATTCGACGCCGAGCGAGCGTGCCTTCTTGCGGAAGGCCTGCAGCAGGGCCCAGCCGTCGAACCAGCCCTCGCCGCTGACGCCATAGGTGCCGCAGAGGAGATCCGAGGTATTCAGCCAGCCGAATTTGCTGCGCAGCATTTCTGCAGCATAAAGTGCGACATCGGCGCCTTCCTGCTGCTGAAGCTTCTGATTCTGTTCGAGAACCTCACGCCCCTCATCGCCGGCGACGTAGAGGTAGCCACCCTCGTGCAGATCGATCGATGGCGCCTCGCCATCCACCGATAGGTGCTGGCCGATATTGCGCAAAAACTCGATGCCGAAGAGCGAGACGCGGATATTCACCGCGCTGGAGAATTGCTGGCGGATCGAAGCCGCCGAGAGCGCCGAGGCCGAGAGCCGATAGGTCGGGTCCTTCTCGACGACGATGACCTTGCCCTTGAAGCCGGGATCGCTGGCGAGGTGATAGGCGACGGAAGAGCCGATCGCCGCGCCTCCCACGATGACGATATCGGCCGAGGCTGGAGCGGAAGACATGAATGACCTGCGCGAGCGGTGGTTCGTGATCTCAGCGCATGAATGACGCCTCGACCGGCGCTTGTCGAGGGCCTAGTTCATCGCCTCGCACTCACCGACGAGCCAGTCGCGGAAAGCGACCACCGCCGGCAGGCTCGCCTTGGCCTCGGGATAGACGAGGTAATAGCCCTCGGGGCCGCGCACCGGCCGATCCACTGGAATGACCAGCGCGCCCGAGCGCAATTCCTCCTCGATCAGGAAGCGTGGCACGATCGCGACGCCGAGCCCAGCTACCGCGGCCTGCGCCACCATGGCGAACTGCTCGAAGCGCGGACCCATCAGCGCCCGCTCCGGCGGCAGGCCCTGCTGCTCCAGCCAGTTGGCCCAGGCGCGCGGCCGGGTCGATTGCTGCAGCAAGGGCTGGCGCAGCAGGTCGGCGGCCTCCTTGATACCGGACCGCGCCACCAGCGCCGGCGCTGCGACCGGCACGACCTCCTCACCCATAAGGCGGTGCAGCCGCGCGCCGGGCCAGACCGGATGGCCGAAATGGATGGCGGCGTCGGCTTCGTCGTGGGCGAAGTCGAAAGGCACGAGCTTGGTCGAGAAATTGATGGTAACGCCGGGATGCGCCTCGGTGAAGCGCGGCAAACGCGGGATCAGCCAGCGCGTGCCGAAGGTCGGCAGGATGGCGAGATGGAGCAGGCCGGCGCCGCCCCGGAAGGCCATGGCGGAGAGCGTCGCGGCGGCCAGGCGTGAAAGCCCGTCGCGCACCTCGGCCGCGTAGGCGCCGCCGGCCGGCGTCAGGCTGACGCGCTTCTTCACGCGCTCGAACAGCTTCAGGCCGAGATTCTGCTCCAGCAGCGCGATCTGGCGACTGACGGCGCCTTGCGTCAGGTTCAGCTCCTCGGCGGCCCGGGTGAAACTGCCATGTCGCGCCGCCGCCTCGAAGGCGGCGAGCGCCGAGAGCGAGGGCACCGAGAGGCGGCCGGGAACGATTTCGGCGGTCATGATCTCAACTCATCAAGTCGTGAGAACATATCGATTGCGGAGAGCGGCTGGAAGAGGGCATTGTGCGGTCGAATGCCGGGCTGCAGCTCGCAGCCCAATACGAGCCCTCATCCTGAGGAGCCGCGTAGCGGCGTCTCGACGGATGCTCCAGACTGCATCACTGCAGTCGATTGGAGCATCCTTCGAGACGCGCTTCCTTTGGAAGCGCTCCTCGTAATGAGGGCTGTGGTTCGCTGGCGATCAGGATCAACACCATGACGACCTCCCTTCCGAAAGACGCCCTCGCTTTGCTGAAGCGCCTCGGCGTGCCTGAGAGCGCCTATGCCGGCGCCGGCCTCAGCGCCCGTTCGCCGATCACCGGCGAAACGGTCGCGACGCTGCGCGAGACTTCGCCGGCCGAGGCCGAGGCCGCGATCGGCCGGGCCCAGTCGGCCTTTCTCGCCTGGCGCAAGGTGCCGGCGCCGCGGCGCGGCGAGTTCGTCCGCCTGCTCGGCGAGGAATTGCGCACGCACAAGGCCGATCTCGGCCTGCTGGTGACGCTGGAAGCCGGCAAGGTCACCTCCGAGGGCCTCGGCGAGGTCCAGGAAATGATCGACATCTGCGACTTCGCCGTCGGCCTGTCGCGCCAGCTTTACGGCCTGACCATCGCGACCGAGCGCCCGAACCATCGCATGATGGAGACCTGGCATCCGCTCGGCGTCTGCGGCGTGATCTCGGCCTTCAACTTCCCGGTCGCGGTCTGGTCGTGGAATGCGGCGCTCGCCTTCGTCTGCGGCGACAGTGTCGTCTGGAAGCCGTCGGAGAAGACCCCGCTGACAGCGCTCGCCGTGCAGGCGATCACTCTCAAGGCGATGAAGCGCTTCGGCCCCGAAGCCCCCATCGGCCTGTCGGAAATCCTGATCGGCGGCCGCGAGCTCGGCGACATCCTGGTGCAGGACCATCGCGTCCCCGTCGTCTCCGCCACCGGCTCGACCCGGATGGGCAAGGAGGTCGGCCAGAAGCTCGCCGCCCGCTTCGCCCGCGCCATCCTCGAGCTCGGCGGCAACAATGCCGCGATCGTCGCGCCCTCGGCCGATCTCGATCTCGCTCTGCGCGGCATCGCCTTCGCGGCGATGGGCACTGCCGGCCAGCGCTGCACCACGCTGCGCCGCCTGATCGTGCATGAGAGCGTCTACGACCAGCTCGTGCCGAAACTCGCCAAGGTCTACGGCTCAGTGAAGATCGGCGACCCCCGCGAGGCCGGCGTGCTGGTCGGCCCGCTGGTCGACGAGGCCGCCTATCAGGGCATGCAGAAGGCGCTGTCCGAAGCCAAGGCCGAGGGCGGCAAGGTCCATGGCGGCGAAAAGGTCGATGTCGGCTCCGGCGGCTTCTATGTCCGCCCCGCCCTGGTCGAGATGCCCAGCCAGTGCGGCCCGGTCGAGCGCGAGACCTTCGCGCCGATCCTCTATGTGATGAAGTACAAGTCGATCGACGAAGCGATCGCCATTCAGAACGCGGTCGGCGCCGGCCTGTCCTCCTCGATCTTCACGCTGAACATGCGCGAGGCCGAGCTGTTCGTCTCCGACGAGGGCTCGGATTGCGGCATCGCCAACGTCAATATCGGCCCCTCCGGCGCCGAAATCGGCGGCGCCTTCGGTGGCGAGAAGGAAACGGGTGGTGGCCGCGAGGCCGGCTCGGACGCCTGGAAGGCCTATATGCGCCGCGCCACCAATACGCTGAACTACGGCACCACGCTGCCGCTGGCGCAGGGCGTCAGCTTCGACGTGGATGCGTGATCGATAAGCCGTCATTCTCGGGCGAAGCGCAGCGCAGACCCGAGAATCTCAGAACCAGCCAGCTGGTTTCCGAGATGGTCGGGTCAAGCCCGACCATGACGATCCAAACAGCAGGGAGACGAACCATGGCCGAGGCCGCGCGCAAGACCGCCCATAGCCACAAGCTGGCGGAGTTCAACTGGGAAGACCCATTCCTGATCGACGAGCAGCTCTCTGAGGATGAGCGGCTGATCCGTGACACCGCGCGCCAATACGCGCAGGAGAAACTGCAGCCGCGCGTCGCCGAGGCTTATCTCGAGGAGAAGACCGAGCGCGGCATCTTCAACGAAATGGGCGAGCTCGGCCTGCTCGGCGTCACCGTCCCGGAAGAGTATGGCTGCGCCGGCGCCAACTACGTCTCCTACGGGCTCGTCGCCCGCGAGGTCGAGCGCGTCGACTCCGGCTATCGCTCGATGATGTCGGTGCAGTCGTCGCTGGTGATGTACCCGATCTACGCCTATGGCGACGAGAACCAGCGCAAGAAGTACCTGCCCAAGCTCGGCTCGGGCGAATGGGTCGGCTGCTTCGGCCTGACCGAGCCGGATGCCGGCTCCGATCCCGCGGGCATGAAGACCCGCGCCGAGAAGGTCGCCGACGGCTACAAGCTGACCGGCTCCAAGATGTGGATCTCGAACTCGCCGATCGCGGACGTCTTCGTCATCTGGGCGAAGTCGGCCGCGCATGACAACCAGATCCGCGGCTTCATCCTCGAAAAGGGCATGAAGGGCCTCTCCGCCCCGAAGGTCGGCGGCAAGCTTTCCTTGCGCGCCTCGATCACCGGCGAAGTCGTCATGGACGGCGTGATCGTGCCGGAAGAGAACCTGCTGCCGAACGTCTCGGGCCTCAAGGGTCCGTTCGGCTGCCTCAACCGCGCCCGCTACGGCATCTCCTGGGGCGCGATGGGCGCCGCCGAGGACTGCTTCCACCGCGCCCGCCAATACGGGCTCGACCGCAAGCAGTTCAACAAGCCACTGGCCCAGACGCAGCTCTTCCAGAAGAAGCTCGCCGACATGGTCACCGAGATCACCCTCGGCCTGCAGGGCTCGCTGCGCGTCGGCCGCCTGCTCGACGAAGGCAAGATGGCGCCGGAGATGATCTCCCTGGTCAAGCGCAACAATTGCGGCAAGGCGCTCGACATCGCCCGCCAGGCCCGCGACATGCATGGCGGCAACGGCATCTCGATCGAGTACCATGTCATGCGCCATGCGGCGAACCTCGAGACGGTCAACACCTATGAGGGCACGCATGACGTCCACGCGCTGATTTTGGGCCGGGCCGTCACCGGGCTGCAGGCGTTCTTCTGAGCCCTGCCCGTCATGGCCGGGCTTGACCCGGCCATCTCTCCCCGAACCAGACTCCCGAAGAGATGGTCGGCTCAAGGCCGACCATGACGACGTGGATCAGTCGATGTCCAATGCCCCTCCCCTCGCCGGCCTGCGCGTCCTCGAACTGGCGCGCATCCTTGCCGGGCCCTGGATCGGCCAGTTGCTCGCCGATCTCGGCGCCGATGTCGTCAAGGTCGAGGCGCCCGAGGGCGACGACACTCGCAAATGGGGGCCGCCCTTCGTCGAGGGCATGGGCGAGGAGCATCTCTCGGCCGCCTATTTCCACTCGGCCAATCGCGGCAAGCGCTCGATCACGGCCGATTTTCGCACGGAGGAAGGCCAGGCGCTGGTGCATCGCCTCGCCGCCCATGCCGACGTCGTGATCGAGAACTTCAAGGTCGGCGGCCTCGTCAAATACGGACTCGACGCCGCCTCGATGCGCAAGGCCTATCCGCGCCTGATCTACTGCTCGGTCACCGGCTTCGGCCAGGACGGGCCCTATGCGCCGCGCGCCGGCTACGACTTCCTGGTCCAGGGCATGGGCGGGCCGATGTCGGTCACCGGCGAGCCCCAGGGCGCGCCGATGAAGGCGGGCTATGCCGTCGCCGACATCTATACCGGCCTCTACGCCACCACCGGCATCCTCGCTGCGCTGCGCCGGCGCGATGCGACCGGCGAAGGTGCCGTCCTCGACATGGCGCTGCTCGATGCGCAGGTCGCCGTGCTCGGCAACCAGGCGATGAACTATCTGACCTCCGGCAAGGCGCCGCAGCGCCTCGGCAATGCTCATCCCAACATCGTGCCCTACGACGTCTTCCCGGTGGCGGACGGGCACATCATCATCGCCACCGGCAATGACGGGCAGTGGCGCAAGCTCTGCGAGGCGGTCGGCGATGCCGGCTTCGCCAGCGAGCCCGACTACATTGACAACCGTTCGCGCGTCGCCAACCGCGTCGCCCTGACCGCGCGGCTCAACGCGCTGACAAGCCGCTTCGCCAAGCTCGACCTGCTCTCCAAGCTGGAGGCGGTCGGCGTGCCGGCCGGCCCGATCAACACGATCGAGGAGGTCTTCGCCGACCCGCAGGTGAAGGCGCGCGGCGTGCGCGTCGACCTGAAGAACCCGGCGGCCAGGGCCGGCTCGACACCGACCGTCGCCTCGCCGATCGTACTCGACGGTGTCAGGCAGGTGGCCAGCCGACCGAGCCCGCGCCTCGGCGAGCATGCCGAAGAGATCCTGAACGACCCGGCCTGGGGCGGAGGCGGCTGAATGGCCGATTCACCAGAGGCGGCGGGCACCGAGGGTGTCGAAGGCGGCGTCGGACGCGACGAGAAGCAGTCCCTCGGTAATCGCCTGCGCCGCCAGCAAACGATCGAACGGATCGCGATGGTCACCGGGTATGGAGCCCGCCAGGCGAGCGTGCATGTTCAGAACCGGAAGCGACTGAAATCCATCCGCTTCGAGCGCCTCATCGAACGTCGCGAGGACATTCTCAACCCCGGGCAGCTTCCCGACCCGATGCTTTGTCGCGATCTCCATCGCCGAGATCGGACTGACATAGACCAAATGATTGCGATCGGTGATCGCATCCATGACTGGCCTGCTCAATGTCCGGCCTCCGAGCCAGAACCACAGCAAGGTCGAGGTATCGAGCAGCAGCCTCAATCGCCATGGCCCTCCCAGAGCCGCAATTCCTCTTCCGGAAGCGGCTCGAAAAACTCCGGCCCGATATCGAACTGGCCCTTGAAGCGCCCCGGCTTGCGCTCCGGCCGCGCCGTCTCGATCGGCACCAGCCGCGCCACCGGCTTGTCGCGGCGCGAGATCACGACCTCGCCGCCCTTCTCGACTTGCTCGATCAGGCGCGAGAGGTTCGTCTTGGCTTCATGGATGGTGACGCGCGTCATCGCCGTCTCCTCACTCAACCTGACCAACTTAGCTAACTAGGACGGATGTTTCAATGACCGGACCTCGCACAGGCGGGCAGATCCTCGTCGACCAACTCCTGATCCATGGCGCGACCGACGCGTTCTGCGTGCCGGGCGAGAGCTATCTCGCCGTGCTCGACGCCCTGCACGACGCCGACATGAAGGTCACCATCTGCCGGGCCGAGGGTGGCGCGGCGATGATGGCGGAGGCCGCCGGCAAGCTCACCGGCAAGCCCGGCATCTGCTTCGTGACGCGCGGCCCAGGCGCGACCAATGCCTCGCCCGGCATCCACATCGCCGACCAGGACTCGACGCCGATGATCCTGTTCGTCGGCCAGATCGAGCGCGGCATGCGCGAGCGCGAGGCCTTCCAGGAGCTCGACTACCGCGCCGTCTTCGGCACGATGACCAAATGGGCGACCGAGATCGACGATGCCGCCCGCATCCCCGAGATCATCAGCCGCGCCTTCCATGTCGCCACCGCCGGCCGGCCCGGGCCGGTGGTGATCGCGCTGCCCGAGGATGTGCTGACCGATCTCGCCGGCGTGCCGGACGCAGCGCCCTACCAGGTCACCGAGACGCACCCCTCCCTGCTGCAGACGATCGACCTGCAGAAACGGCTCTGGGCGGCGAAGGCACCGATCGCCATCCTCGGCGGCTCGCGCTGGGACCCGCAGGCGATCGCACGCTTCCAGCGCTTCGCCGAGCGCTTCGACCTGCCGGTCGCGGTCTCGTTCCGCCGGCAAATGGTCTTCCCGGCCGATCATCCGAACTTCGCCGGGGATCTCGGCATCGGCCCCAACCCGAAACTGCTGAAGCGCATCCAGGACAGCGACCTCGTGCTCCTGGTCGGCGGGCGGCTCTCGGAAATGCCGAGCCAGTCCTATACCTTGTTCGGCATCCCCAATCCCGGCCGGCCGCTGGTGCATGTCCATCCCGATGCCGAAGAGCTCGGCCGCGTCTATCGGCCGGAGCTGGCGATCAACGCCTCGCCGCCCGCCTTCTGCGCCGCGCTCGAGACGGTGCATCCGCCGCAGGTGATCCCGTGGGCCGGTGCGGCCGCCGAGGCGCATGACGCCTATCTCGCTTGGAGCGAGCAGCCGGCGCCGGTGCCCGGAAAATTCCATCCCGGCGAGATGGTGACCTGGCTGCGCCGCAACATCCCGGCCGACGCGATCCTGTGCAACGGCGCCGGCAATTACGCGACCTGGGTGCATCGCTTCCATCGCTTCACCAGGTTCGCGACGCAGCTCGCGCCGACCTCGGGCTCGATGGGTTACGGGGTGCCGGCAGCGATCGGCGCCAAGCGGATCTTCCCTGACCGGACGGTAATCGCCTTTGCCGGCGATGGCTGCTTCCTGATGAACGGCCAGGATTTCGCGACGGCGGTGCAATACGAGCTGCCGGTGATCGTCATCGTCGTCGACAACGGCATGTACGGCACGATCCGCATGCACCAGGAGAAGCACTATCCCGGCCGGGTCTCGGCGACGACGCTGAAGAACCCCGACTTCTCCGCCTATGCAAGAGCCTTCGGCGGCCATGGCGAGCGCGTCGAGACCACCGAGGAGTTCGCTCCGGCCTTCGAGCGGGCACTGAGCAGCGGCAAGCCGGCTATCATCCACTGCCTGCTCGACCCCGAGGCGATCACCCCGGCAAAATCGCTGTCGACCATCCGCGCCGAGGCAATCGCCGCGCAAGGCTGAGAGCCTACTGAACTTTCCCGCCCGTTCCTCGTTTGTGAGGAGCGGGCGCCTGATCTTGTCGATTGCGGCGCTGATACGAACAAGCGCGACGCAACCGGCGACGCAGGAGCGGGAGGTTCGACTATGACACGACGGATGGTCCTGGCGATCGCCGTGACCGGCAGCCTCGGCCTCGCCATGACGCCGCAGGCGCAGGCTGCCGGTTTCCTCGACGACCTGACACGGGTGATCTTCGGCAATCCGAGCCCACCGGCCATGATCGGCATTCCGGACGGACCGGCACTCAGGCCAAGGCCAAGCAAGCCTCGGCCCGCCAGCACCAAACCGGCGGAGCCCACGGTCAAGCTCGACCCGGCCAGCGACGCCTACTGGTATCTGCGCGATCCCACACTGCGGAAGGGCGACATCGTCGTCACCCGCAGCGGCGTCGTCGTCTTCGATGGCCAACGCTCATCGGGCCATGAGACGAGCGATTTCACCGCGCTGGAAGGCACCAAGCGGCTGACGAAGGCTCAGCAGCAGACACTGGAAGCCGCCGCCGCGCGCGGACGGGCCTATTTCACGCCCTCCATCACCGCGCCAGTCGTCCCAGTGCTGGCGACGAAGACGGACGTCAACGCGGCTGCCCTGGCTCAGTAAGTCGCACGGCCACCCGAGAGATCGAAGACGGCGCCGGTCGAGAAGCTGCATTTGTCGCTGGCGAGCCAGGCGACCAGCTCCGCCAGTTCCTCGACCGTGCCGAGCCGCTTCAGCGGGCTCTTGCCGATCATGGTCGCGACCGTCTCGGCGCTCATCTGCTGCAGCAATTCCGTCTCGATCGCAGCCGGCGCCACGGCATTGACCAGGACGCCGGTGCCAGCGAGCTCCTTGCCATGGGCCTTGGTCAGCGCGATCACGCCAGCTTTTGCAGCGCTATAGGCCGAGAGCGTCGGCGTGCCCTCCTTGCCGGCGAGCGAGGCGATGTTGACGATGCGGCCATGGCCGCGCAGCACCATCGTAGCCGCCACCGCGCGCGAGCTGAGGAAGGTGCCGGTCAGGTTGACCGCCTGAATCGTCTGCCATTGCGCCAATGGCGTATCGGCTACCGTGGTCGAAGGGCCGGTCAAGCCGGCATTGTTGACGAGAACCGCGATCGGGCCATGCTCGCGCTCGGTGCGCTCAAGCGCGGCAGCGACCTGCGCCTCGTCGGTGACATCGCAGGCGACGAAGGCGTGACCGCCCTCGCCTTCCCTGAGATCCCAGACGACGGGGAGGAAGCCGTCCTGCGCCAAGCGCTCGCAGACGGCGCGGCCGATGCCCTTGGCGCCGCCGGTGACGACGGCGACCTTCTCCGAAGCCACAGAACTCACGCGGCCTTGGCCTCGTCGAGCTTGGCGGCGACGAGCTTGCGCAGGCTGCGCAGATCCTTGACGAAGCCGCGAATGCCCTCGGCAAGCTTCTCGGTCGCCATCGCGTCCTCGTTCATGGCGAAGCGGAAGGCCTTCTCGTCGAGCGTGATCTTCTTTGCGCCGTCAGGGGACGCGACTTGCGGCGATGCGGCCGGTGAGAGCCTGCGCGGCAGATCGCCGGTGGCCGCGGCCAGTTCATCGAGCAGTCCGGGGCCGATCGTCAGCCGGTCGCAGCCGGCCAGCGCCTCGATCTCGCCGGTGTTGCGGAAGGAGGCTCCCATGACCACGGTCTTGATCCCGAACGCCTTGTAGTAGGCGTAGATGCTCTTCACCGAGACGACGCCCGGATCGGTCTCGGCGGTGTAGGGACCGCCGCCCGCCTTCACATGCCAGTCGAGGATGCGGCCGACGAAAGGCGAGATGAGGAAGGCCTTGGCATCGGCCGCCGCGACCGCCTGCGGCAGGGCGAAGAGCAGGGTCAGATTGCAGTCGATGCCTTCGGCCTGCAGGACGCGCGCCGCCTGGATGCCTTCCCAGGTCGAGGCGATCTTGATCAGGATGCGCTCGCGCCCGACGCCGCGCTCCTTATAGGCGGCGATGATGTCACGCGCCTTGGCGATCGTCGCTTCCGTGTCGAAGGAGAGATCGGCATCAACCTCGGTCGAGACCCGGCCGGGAACGATCTTGGTCAGCTCGGTGCCGAAGGTGACGGCGAGCCGGTCGCAGACCGCCTCGACCGCACTAGGCCCACCGTGACGCTTGCCCCAGGAGATCGCCTCCTCGACGAGCGATGCATAGGCCGGCGTCTCCACCGCCTTGAGCAGCAGGGTCGGATTGGTGGTGCAGTCGACGGGCTTGAGGCGACGCACGGCCTCGATGTCGCCGGTGTCGGCGACGACGGTGGTCATGGCGCGGAGCTGGTCAAGCTTTGAGGCGGTCATCACGTCATCCGTAAGAGTTGTCATCGGTCCCGCCAACAATATGAAGCCTGCCGGCCGTCATTGCGAGCTTTTGTGAACTGAACCGTGCCGTCATCCGGGCCTCGCCGTCGGGTCCGACCTTCGGTCGGCCCAAGGACAGCCTCCGCGAAGAGCCCGGAGTCCATGAACACCGCCCTTTCCGTCATGGTCGGGCTTGTCCCGACCATCCACGCCTTCGCTCCACTGATCGCATGCGGTGTTCAAGACGTGGATGCTCGCCACAAGGGCGAGCATGACGAGTTGGAGCAGCGTCGTGGTCATGGGTTCCGGGCTCGACCCTGCGGCCGCCCTTGAAAGACAGCAAGCCGTCAGCTCTTCACCGCGCCCGAGGTCAGGCCGGTGACCATGTTCTTGCGGAAGCCGTAATAGATCACCGCCGGAGGGATGGCGTAGATCAGGCCGGCCGTCATCAGCAGATTCCAGGGCGCGTCGTCGGCCGAGAGGAAGAGCCCGAGGCCGACGGCGAGCGGCACTGCCCTTTCGCTGGAGAGCAGCAGGAAGGCATAGAGATACTCGTTCCAGGCGAGCAGCAGCGCATAGATGCCGATCACCACCATGGAAGGCTTCATCAGCGGCAGATAGACCAGCCGGAAGAGCTGCAGCGAGTTGGCGCCGTCCATGATCGCGGCCTCGTCGAGCTCCTTGGGAAGCTTGTCCGAAGCCTGCTTCAGCACCCAGATCGCATAGGGCGAGGCCAGCGCCACCATGGCCAGGATCAGCGCGATGCGGGTGTTGAGCAAGCCGAAGGTGCCCATCGCCTTGTACATGGGGATGGCGAGGAACGCGGCCGGGATCAGATAGGTCGCCAGGGCGAAATTCATGATCGAGCGGCCGCCCGGCGCCTTCAGCCGCGAGATCGCGAAGGCGGCGCAGGTCGCGATGAACAAGGTGAGCAGCCCGGTCGCGATCGCGATCATGAAGCTGTTGAACAGCTGCAGCCAGAAATTGTTGAGGTAATAGTGCTGCTGGTTGAAGACGATCTGGAAGTTCTGCAGCGTCGGCTTCTCCGGCCAGAGCTTGCCGGCGAGCATCGATTCCTGCGTCGAGATCGACAGCACGAAGAGGTGGTAGATCGGCAGCAGCGTCCAGATCAGCACGGGGATGGCGATCAGGATCAGCTTGCCCTCGTCGAGAACCTTTTTCATCACTCGGCTCCCTTCGAGAGACGCTTCACCATGAACCAGACCATGGGCAGGATCAGCGGCATCGCGCAGATGATCGAGGCGATGCCGAGGTCGAGGTTGTTGTTGCGCATGTAGCGGATGCCGAGCGTCGCCAAGACGTGGTTGAGATCGCCCGGGCCGCCGCCGGTGAGCAGGTAGACGCTGTTGAAGTCGCCCAGCGTCCAGATCATCGAGAGCAGCGTCGAGGTGACGTAGAGCGTCGCCAGCGAGGGCCAGGTGATGAAGCGGAACTGCTGCCATCTGTTGGCGCCGTCGACGCTGGCCGCCTCGTAGAGATCCTGCGCGATGGCGAGCCGGCCGGTGACGAGGATCAGCGTCCAGAACGGTAGCGACTTCCAGATATGGACGAGGATCGAGGAGGCGAAGGCGAGCGTCGGATCGGTCAGCCAGCCCGGGCCCTCAATGATGCCGAACCACTGGAAGAGCTGCTGGTTGATCATACCGTTCTCGGGGTTCAGCATGACCCGGAAGGACAGGATGGTCGGGATCGACGGCACCGCCCAGGGCAGGATGAACAACACCAGCATGAAGCGGATCCAGGCGCGCTGCTGGACGAAAAAACCCGACAGGAACAGCGCGATCAGGAACTTCAGGTTCACCGCGATGAACAGGAAGACGACGGTGTTGACCACCGTGCGTACGAAGATCGGGTCGGCGAAAAGCGCCTTGTAGGACTGCCAGTTGAGGCCGAGCCAGAGGCCATAGGCGACGGGATAGACCACCATCACTGCGAAGACGACAAGATAAGGCGCGAGCATGAGCACGCCCCAGAGCACGCGGTCGCGGGCCTGTCCCGAGGTCGCCTGGCTTGAAACGGTTGCGGGGGGCGCCATCGCTGCCGTGGTCATCGTGTCGTTCTCCCTCAGATGGGCCCCGTCGCCGGAGACGGGCCGGCACCCCGCGGCGAGGTCGCGCCGCGGGGTGCCGTATTTGTCGGCTAGGGCTATGCCGGCGTCAGCCGGCGATCTGCTTGATGCGGGCGATCATCTCGTCGACAGCCTGCTCCGGCGAGACCTTGTCGACCAGCACGCGGTTGACCGCCTTGGCCCAGACGTTCTCGGCGTTCACCGTGGTGAACTTGTAGTTGTAGACGAACTGGAACGGCGTGGTGCCGTCCGTGTACTGCTTGTGGACGATCTTGCGGTGCGGATCGGCGCCGGTCCAGAACTCGGCCTTGGCGGCCTCGACCGTGGTCGGGAACCAGCGGCCGACCGAGCCCTCGACGAAGGGACGCAGGTTCTCGTCCTTCATCATGAAGGCCATGAATTCCTTGCCGCGCTTCTTGTTCTTGCCGTCGGCGAAGACGACGGCGGTCTTGACCGCGGCGAGGTTGGTCATCGGCGAGCCGTCCGGCTTGTTCGGGAACTCGGCCGTGCGGATGTTGTCGTAATAGTTCTTCTTGGCCTGGTCGCGCTGTTCCTGCGTCAGGGCCTGGTTGTTCATGTCGTCGAGATGCTTGGCCGCGATCGAGATCGTGGCGTTGTGGGTCAGGATCGTCGTGCGG
This sequence comes from Allobosea sp. CRIB-10, assembly GCF_900112185.1. GTDB lineage: Bacteria > Pseudomonadota > Alphaproteobacteria > Rhizobiales > Beijerinckiaceae > Allobosea. The sequence continues at coordinate 136,601 of NZ_FOKP01000002.1, forward strand.
TTGTGGAAGGCGACGTTGTTGTCGGGGTCGAGCCAGTTCACCGAGGAGGGCGGCGTGCAGCCGCGCTGGGAGATGTTGGCGTAGTCCTTCACCGCCTTGACCATCGCCGCCTTGTTGGCCGGCTGGTCGAGCACGATCTTGCCGTCCTCGTCGACGATCTTGGCGTTGTGCGCGTTGGCGAAGGTCAGGAAGCTGTAGAAGGTGTCGGAAGCGGCGACGCCGAGCGGATGACCGACGGCGTAGATGCGCTTGCCCTTGGCCCGCGCCGCGCCCTGGACCTTGTCGCACCAGAAGTCCCAGTAGCCGTCCCAGCCCTTCGGGATGTCGCTTTCCTTGAAGCCGGCCTCTTCCAGCATGTCCTTCCAGTAGGTGATGTGCATCATCTGCTGCTGGACCGGGAAGGCGTAATAGGCCTTCTTCTTGGTCTTGTCGTTCATCAGGAAGGTCGTCGCCAGCGCCTGCGGCTGGATCTGCGCCTTGATCGGCTCCAGCACGTCGGTGACGTCCTCGAGCTTGCCCTCGAAGGCCCACTGGCCGGTGGTGCGGAAATCATAGGTGGTGCAGAAGCCGACATCCGGCGGCGTGCCGGCCTGGACGGCGCCGACCGACTTGGTGACGCAGTCCTCGGTGGCGTAGAGGGAGAGATCGACCTTGACGCCCGTCGCCTTCTGGAACTTGTCTACGACGGAGAGAAGCGCGTCGTCTTCGCCCTTGTAGAAGCCCTTGGTGAACCAGACGGTCACCGTCTCCTGGGCGAGCGCCGCTCCGGACCAGCCGGCGGCGATGGCGGCCAAGGCTGCGCCGGCAGCCAGAGAGCGCACGGATTTCATGGTAACCTCCCATTTCAAACGTTTAGATTGGGCTTTTTTGCCGCCTCCTCATAAACACTAGTCGATGAGCCATGCAACTCACAAGCGGCTGGGTTGCACGATTTTCATGCGACGCTCGGCGCCACGCTACCGCCATCCCTCCGCTGGAACCTGCATGAATCGGCTTTGACGGCGCAGCCCGGTCGCGTCAAAGAGGACAATGTCACGGATGTGTCATGAGCGCAGCTTACCCCGCGCCGCACGATCCACATCCTGACGTTCGCGCGATCTCGCCGCGCGGCAGACCAGCGGAGTTTTCAATGCGCGCTCTCGCGACCACCGCCGTCCTTGCGCTCGGCCTGGCCTTCCCGGCTCTCAATGCCGCCGGAGCCGTCGAAGGCAAGCTGGTGCTCTACACCAGCCAGCCCAACACCGACGCCCAGCAGACGATCGACGCCTTCAAGGCGAAGTATCCCAAGGTCGAGATCAGCTTCGTCCGCGACGGCACGCCGCGCGTGATGGCCAAGCTGCGGGCCGAGATCGAGGCCGGCGCACCGCAGGCCGACGTCCTGCTGATCGCCGATGCCGTGACCATGGAAGGCCTGAAGAAGGAAGGCCGCCTGCTCGCCCATGAGAAGGCCGACGTGTCGGCCTTCCCCGCGGGCGTCCATGACCCCGCCAAGATGTGGTTCGCGACCAAGCTGATCACCACCGGCATCGTCTACAACACCAAGGCGACGCTGAAGCCGGAGAGCTGGCTCGACCTCGCCAAGCCGGAGGCGAAGGGCCAGCTCGCCATGCCGAGCCCGCTGAATTCGGGCGCGGCGATGATCCACACGATCACGCTGACCGGCAACCTGCCGGGCGGCTGGAGCTTCTACGAGAACCTGCAGAGGAACGGCGCGCTCGCCGCCGGCGCCAATGGCGACATCCTGCGCCAGGTCGCCACCGGCGAGAAGCTCTACGGCATGATCGTTGACTTCATGCCGATCCGCGAGAAGGCCAAGGGCGCCCCGGTCGAGTTCGTCTTCCCGAAGGAAGGCGTCTCGGCGGTGAGCGAGCCGGTCGCGATCCTGAAGAGCAGCAAGAACCCGGAAGCCGCCAAGGCCCTGGTCGATTTCCTGATCTCGAAGGACGGCCAGGAGCTGGCGCTGAGGCAGGGCTATGTCTCGGCCCATCCGGACGTCGCCCTGCCGGCCGGCTATCCGGCCCGCGGCGCGATCAAGCTGATGCCGTTCGACGCCGCCAAGGCGCTGGCCGACGAGCCGGCCGCCCGCAAGCGCTTCAGCGCGATCTTCGAAGGCTGAGCCCGGACACAATCCGGTCCCAGGCACCGACACGATGACGCTCGCAGCCCCCGCTGAGCTAAGGCAGACCGGCATCCGCCCGGTTCTGCCTGGGCTAACCTTGCCATCCGGCCTTGGCCTGCCGGCGCTGGTACTGCTCTGCGCGACCCTGTTCGGTGCCCTGCCCTTCCTGCGCCTGCTCGCCGCCGCCTTCGCGCCGGGCTGGCAGTTCGCCCCCGAAGGCGCGCTGGCCGAGATCACCAGCCGCGCCGCGTTCAACGCAACCCTGCACACCTTCGAGACGGCGGGTCTGTCGGCGCTCGGCGCGCTGCTGATCGGCGGCACGGCGGCGATCCTGCTCGCCGTCACCGACGTCCGCGGCAAGCGCCCGCTCGCTTTCGCGCTGGTCTTCTCCATGATGGTCGCGCCGCAGGTGGCGGCGCTAGCTTTCCTGAGCCTCACCGCGCCGAATTCGGCCCTGCTCGGCATGCTCGGGCTGGCGCCCGCACCCGGCACGCCAAATCCCCTGCTCGGGCGCGGCGGCATCATCCTGGTGATGGCGCTGCATCATGCGCCACTTGTCGCGATCACGCTCTGGACCGGCCTGCGCAGCGTGCCGCAGGCGCTGGTCGAGGCGGCGCAGATGGAAGGCGCGGCGCCCGCCACCATCGTCGGGCGCATCCTCCTGCCGGTGCTGCGGCCGCAGATCATCGCGGCGGCGCTGCTCGCCTTCGTCGCCGGCATCGGCAATTTCGGCATCCCGGCTTTGCTCGGCCTCCCCGTGAACTACCTCACTTTGCCGACACTGATCTATCGCCGGCTGTCGAGCTTCGGCCCGGCCGGCCTGCCGGACGCGGCGGCGCTCTCGCTCCTGGTCGCGCTCGTCGCCGGCCTCGGCATCGCCGCCGGGCTGATGGCGACGCGCCGCGGCGGCGGCAAGGTCGAGATAGAGCGGCCACTGCAGCCGTTCTGGCAGCTCGGCGCCGCACGGCCGCTCATTGCCGCCGGGCTCTGGCTGCTGATCGCCGTGAAGCTCGGCCTGCCGCTGCTGGCGCTGCTCGGCGAAGCGCTCACGCCGGCGCTCGGCGTCGCGCTCACCTGGCAGAACCTGACCTTCAACAAGTTCGCCGAAGTGCTGCTGCGGCAGGACGTCACGGTGCGCGCCTTCCGCAACTCCTTCCTGTTCGCAGGTTCGGCGGCGCTGCTGCTGGCCCTGCTCTCGATCGCCTTCGCCTATGGGCTGGAGCGGCGCATGGGCAAGCTCCGGCGCGTGGTCGAGGTGGTGATCGAACTACCCTATGCGCTGCCCGGAGTGGTGCTCGCCATCGCCTGCATCCTGATGTTCCTGAAGCCGCTGCCGCTGCTCGGCGTCAGCATCTACGCCACGCCCTTCATCATCCTCTTCGCCTATATGGCCCGCTTCCTGCCGTTGGCGCTGAAGGCGCCGCTCGCGGCAATGGCGCAGATCGAGGCCCATCACGAGGAAGCCGCCAGGCTGGACGGCGTCACACTCTGGCAGATGCTGCGCTTCATCGTCGCCCCGATCCTGGCGCCGGCCGCGGCCGTCAGCGGGCTGATGGTCTTCCTGGTCGCCTTCAACGAGCTCACCGTCTCGGCCCTGCTCTGGTCCTCCGGCACCGAGACGCTCGGCGTCGTGCTGTTCAGCCTGAAGGAGGCCGGGCTTGCCGGCGAAGCCGCGGCGGTGGCGATCAGCGCCTGCGCGGTGATCCTTGCGGTGATGCTCGGGCTCGACGCGCTCGGCCGCAAGCTGCCGGCCAATATCCTGCCCTGGCGGATCTGAGCGGCGACATCGCTCGAAGGCCGATAGGAGCCCCCTATCGCGGCGATCCAGACCGACATAGTTAAGCCCAATTTAACGTTACGGCAGGATGGTCTGCCGCATGGAGTTCGCCCTTCCTTCGCGAAGCAGAGCTTGCAACCCGCCGCATACCTCGCCGGCGCCGATCAGGGACTTGTGAGTTCAATGGCCTATCGCGCAAACGGACGCCGCCAGAGCGAACCGATCGTCAAAGAGCTCAAGGTCCTCCTCGTCGAGGATTCGCGCACCTACGCGTTGGCCTTGTCGCGCCGCCTCGAAGCCGAGCTGCGCCTGCCCATCGTCGTCTGCCAGTCGCTCAACGAACTGCATGAGGTCGTCACCGAGAACCGCGCCGCCTACACCATGGCGGTGGTCGACCTGAACCTGCCCGACGCCCCGCGGGGAGAAGCGATCGACTTCACCGTCCAGCGCGGCATCCCGACCATCGTCCACACCGCGAGCTACGATCTCGAGACGCGCAACCGGATTATGGAGCGCGACGTCATCGACTATGTCCCCAAGGACAGCGCCTTCACGCTCGAGACGGTGGTCGCCACCGCCAGGCGCGCGCTGGCCAACCGGCAGACCCGTATCCTGATCGTCGACGATACCGCAGCGACCCGCAAGCTGCTCGCCCATATGCTGAAGGTCCAGCAATACCAGGTGATCGAGGTCGGCTCGGGAGACGAAGCGCTGTCGGTTCTCGAAGACAATCCCGATATCCGGCTGGTCGTGAGCGACTATTACATGCCGGCGATGGACGGCTACGAGCTGACGCGGCGCCTGCGCCGGCAATTTGCCTCGAACCGGCTGCGGGTCATCGGCGTCTCGTCCTCCAATGACCGCATGGTCTCGGTCGGGTTCCTCAAGGCGGGCGCGAACGACTTCATCTCGATGCCCTTCATCCCGGAAGAGCTGCAATGCCGAATCGCCAGCAATGTCGAGACGCTGGAGCAGATCGAGCTTTTGCATAACCTCGCTTCGCGCGATGCTTTGACCGGTCTGTTCAATCGCCGCCATTTCTTCGAGAGCGCCGGCAGGCTGATCGAGGAAGCCCAGGCGACGAACCTGACGAGTGCTGTCGCCATCCTCGACATCGACGACTTCAAACAGCTGAACGACAGCCACGGCCATGATTTCGGTGACCAGGCGCTGGCGAAGGTGGCGCGTTACCTGGCCCAATCGGTCGAGGGCAGCGGCCATCTGCTGGCGCGGATCGGCGGCGAGGAATTCGCGATCCTGTTCCCGGGCCTGAACGCCAAGGCGGCCCTGCGCCTGAGCGATCATATTCGGCTCGACCTCTCACACGAGACGCTTGATGTCGACGACCGGCAGATCACGCTGACGGTCTCGATCGGGGTCGCGGAGATCGGCGGACAGGGCAGTCTGGATCACTACCTCGTCGCGGCCGATCGCGCGCTCTATACAGCCAAGCACGAAGGCCGCAACTGCGTGCGCGTCGCGCCGTAAACGCGAGCCGATCTCAACCTGCCGCGGCGAGGCGCTGGCCCACCGCCTGCTCGCCCATCAGCAAGGCGCGGTTGGCCTTCGACTCGCGCACGATGAAGTCGACAACCGCCCGCACGCGGGCGACGTCCTTCAGATCGGCATGGACGAGCAGCCAGAACGAGCGGGTGATCGAGACGCTCTCGGGCAGCACGGGCACGAGACGCGGTTCGTCGACCGCCATGAAATGGTGGATCACACCTATGCCGGCACCGGCCGCGACCGCATTCATCTGCGCCAGCACGCTCGAGCTCTGGATCTGGGCGCGCAGGCCCTTGGCGACCTCGTCGAGATAATCGAGCTCGGGCGTGAAGATCAGGTCGTCGATATAGCCGACGACGCGATGGGCGAAGAGATCCTCGGCCGCAGTGATCTTCGGCATGGCGTCGAGATAGTCCTGCGAGGCGTAGAGGCCGAGCCGATAGTCGCAGAGCTTGCGGGCGACGACCTTGCCCTCCTTGGGCGGGGCGAGCGTGATCGCGACATCGGCCTCGCGCTTCGACAGCGAGAGCAGGCGCGGCATGGCGATGAGCTGGAGCTCCAGCCCGGGATAGGCTTTCGCAAAGCCCGCGAAGCGCGGCGCAATGAAACTCGCGCCGAAGCCGTCGGGCGCGCCGATCCTGACGGTACCGGAGAGCGCCATGTCGGCGCCGCCGATCTCGCTCTGGATCGCCAGCGCCTCGGTCTCCATGCTCTCGGCCTTGGCCAGAAGCTGCTCGCCATGGCCGGTCAGCGCATAGCCCTGCGGGCGGCGCTCGAACAGCTTGGCCTTGAGCGATTCCTCCAGCGAGGTGATGCGTCGCGAGACGGTGGCATGATCCGCCCCCAGCCTGCGAGCAGCCGCAGTGAGCCGACCGGAACGGGCGACGGCGAGAAAGAAGCGCAGGTCGTCCCAGTCGAACCGTTCCATGCCGCTCCTCCCGTATCTGTGTTTTTGCACGACGTCGGCTGATATCCGCCTATAGCCGTGCGCAAACGATAATGATAGAGGTAGCTCAAATCAACGTCACGCGACTTTAGGGGAGGACGCCATGCGTCAGATCGGTCACTTCATCGGCGGCAAGCACGTCGCCGGCACCTCGGGCCGCACGGCTGACGTCTACCAGCCGATGGACGGCTCGGTGATCGGCAAGGTGGCGCTTGCCTCGCAACAGGAAATGCGCGCCGCGGTCGAGAACGCGCTGGAAGCCCAGCCGAAATGGGCGGCGGTCAATCCGCAGCGCCGCGCCCGCGTGCTGATGAAGTTCCTCGACCTGATCGCGCAGAACAATGACGAGCTCGCCGAGCTGCTCGCCCGCGAGCACGGCAAGACCATTCCCGACGCCAAGGGCGACATCCAGCGCGGCGTCGAGGTCGTCGAGTTCTCGCTCGGCGTGCCCAACCTGATGAAGGGCGAGTTCACCGACGGCGCCGGCCCCGGCATCGACATCTATTCGCTGCGCCAGCCGCTCGGCGTCGTCGCCGGCATCACCCCGTTCAACTTCCCGGCGATGATCCCGCTCTGGAAGCTCGGCCCCGCCATCGCCTGCGGCAACGCCTTCATCCTGAAGCCGTCCGAGCGCGATCCCGGCGTGCCGATGCGCCTCGCCGAGCTGTTCGTCGAAGCCGGCGGCCCTCCCGGCATCCTCAACGTCGTCAACGGTGACAAGGAGGCGGTCGACGCCATCCTCGACGATCATGACATCAAGGCCGTCGGCTTCGTCGGCTCGACCCCGATCGCCGAGTACATCTACGCCCGCGGCTGCGCCAACGGTAAGCGCGTGCAGTGCTTCGGCGGCGCCAAGAACCACATGATCATCATGCCCGACGCCGACATGGACCAGGCGGTCGACGCGCTGATCGGCGCCGGCTACGGCTCTGCCGGCGAGCGCTGCATGGCGATCTCGGTTGCGGTCCCGGTCGGCAAGGCCACCGCCGACGAGCTGGTCAAGCGCCTGATTCCCCGCGTCGAGAGCCTGAAGATCGGCCCCTCGACCGACACCTCGGCCGATTACGGCCCGGTCGTCACCAAGGCGGCGATGGAGAAGATCAAGTCCTATGTCGACATCGGCATTCAGGAAGGCGCCAAGCTCGTCGTCGACGGCCGCGACTTCAAGATGCAGGGCTACGAGAACGGCTTCTATGTCGGCGGCTGCCTGTTCGACAACGTCACCAAGGACATGCGCATCTACAAGGAGGAGATCTTCGGACCCGTCCTCTCCGTGCTGCGCACCGAGAGCTATGACGAGGCGCTGAAGCTGACCAACGACCACGAATACGGCAACGGCACCGCGATCTATACCCGCGACGGCGACGCTGCCCGCGACTTCGCCTCGAAGGTCCAGGTCGGCATGGTCGGCATCAACGTGCCGATCCCGGTTCCGCTGGCCTATTACACCTTCGGCGGCTGGAAGCGCTCGGCCTTCGGCGATCTCAACCAGCACGGCCCGGACTCGATCCGCTTCTACACCAAGACCAAGACGGTGACGGCCCGCTGGCCCTCGGGCATCAAGGACGGCGCCAGCTTCGTCATCCCGACGATGGGTTGAGGTCACCATCCAGTAGTGCTATCATTTTTGATAGCACTACTGGAGGCAATCTGATGGGACAGGTGCTGGTTCGAAGCATCGAGGACGACACCATCGAGAGCTACCGCATCAAGGCCAAGCTCAACGGACATTCGCTCGAGCAGGAACTGCGCAACCTGATCGAAGCGAACAAGACCTTGACGCCGGAGCAACGGGTGCAACTGTCGCGACAACTTCGCGCCCGGACGAAGCCGTCACCGGCTCTGACCATGGATAAGATCCGCGAAGGGCTAGAATGACAGGCATGGCCGTGGTCGATGCCAGCGTGGCGATGAAGTGGTTCATCGATGAGGAAGACGTGGACAAGGCGGAGCTTCTGCTGAGATCACGCGAACTCATCGCGCCAGCCATCATCCTCAGCGAGGTCGGCAACGGCTTGTGGAGCAAACGCGGTACCAGCAACATCGATCGCGATCTGGGCCGGGACCTCATCGGCGAGCTCCCGCAACTGCTGAAAGAGATCGTGCCAATCGAGGGCCTCATGAGAGACGCGACGCAATTCGCCTTCGATCTGGACCGTCCGATCTATGACTGCATCTATCTCGCACTTGCGATTCAAAGGCGGCTACCGCTGGTGACCGCCGACAAGCGTTTCATCGGCAAGCTCGACGGACAAGACTTCGCCATCCCCGTGATCGCCCTGCCCCGGTACCAGCCATGACCGCCTTTTCCCTCACCGAAGACCAGATCGCGATCCGCGACATGGCCCAGGGTTTCGCAGCCGAGACCCTGGCGCCGCACGCCGTGCGCTGGGACGAGGAGAAGCATTTCCCGGTCGAGGAGATGCGCCAGGCGGCCGCGCTCGGCATGGGCGGCATCTACATCCGCGACGATGTCGGCGGTTCCGGCCTGTCGCGCCTCGACGCTGCGGTGATCTTCGAGGCACTCTCGACGGGCTGCCCGACGGTCGCCGCCTATATCTCGATCCACAACATGTGCGCCTGGATGATCGACCGCTACGGGTCGGACGAGCAGCGCCACAAGTTCCTGCCGAAGCTCTGCAGCATGGAGCATCTGGCGAGCTATTGCCTGACCGAGCCGGGCGCCGGCTCGGACGCCGCCGCGCTGAAGACGAAGGCCGTGCTCGACGGCGATCATTATGTGCTCGACGGCCAGAAGCAGTTCATCTCCGGCGCCGGCGTCTCCGACGTCTATGTCGTGATGGTCCGCACCGGCGAGGCCGGCCCGTCCGGTATCTCGACTATCGTCGTCGAGAAGGGCACGCCCGGCCTCTCCTTCGGCGCCAACGAGAAAAAGATGGGCTGGAACGCCCAGCCGACGCGCGCCGTGATCTTCGAGAATTGCCGCGTGCCGGTCGCCAACCGGATCGGCCCGGAAGGCATCGGCTTCAAGATTGCCATGGCCGGGCTCGACGGCGGCCGGCTCAATATCGGCGCCTGCTCGATCGGCGGCGCGCAGGGCGCCCTCGACAAGGCGCTGAGCTATGCCCAGGAGCGCAAGGCCTTCGGCTCGCGCATTGCCGATTTCCAGGCGCTGCAGTTCAAGCTCGCCGACATGGCGATCGAACTGGAGGCGGCCCGCACCTTCCTCTGGCGCGCTGCGGCGGCGCTCGACCAGAAGACGCCGGATGCGAGCAAGCTCTGCGCCATGGCCAAGCGCGTCGCCACCGACACCGGCTTCGAGGTCGCCAACCAGGCGCTGCAGATCCATGGCGGCTATGGCTATCTCGCCGATTACGGCATCGAGAAGATCGTCCGCGACCTCCGGGTCCACCAGATCCTGGAGGGGACCAACGAGGTGATGCGGATGATCGTGGCGCGCTCGCTGGTCGGGCGGGCGAAGGGAAACTAGCGAACACAGGTCATCCCGGGCGGACGTAAGTCCGACCCGGGATCCATTCCGGAACGGTTCAGGCATGGATCCCGGCTCTCCGCTTCGTTGTGGCCGGGATGACCACCCGAGAATACAGGCAGGGAGAGAACGACCATGAGCACCATCGCCTTCATCGGGCTCGGCAATATGGGTGGGCCGATGGCCGGCAACCTGGTCAAGGCCGGGCACAAGGTCTCCGCCTTCGACCTGTCGCAGGCTTCGAAGGACGCCGCCGCCGCGCTCGGCGTCGGCATCGCCGCCTCGGCGAAGGAGGCCGTCGCAGAGGCCAAGATCGTCGTCACCATGCTGCCGGCCGGCAAGCATGTGCTGGGGGTCTGGGCCGACATCCTGCCGGCGGTAAAGCCGGGCACGCTGCTGATCGATTCCTCGACGATCGACGTCGAGAGCGCCCGCAAGGCGCACGCGCTCGCGGCCGAGCGCGGCTGCCTCTCGCTCGATGCGCCGGTCTCGGGCGGCGTCGGCGGCGCCCAGGGCGCGACGCTGACCTTCATGGTCGGCGGCAGCGCGGACGCCTTCAAGCGCGGTGAGCCGATCCTGTCGGCGATGGGCAAGAAGGTCGTGCATTGCGGCGACGCCGGCAACGGCCAGGCGGCCAAGATCTGCAACAACATGATCCTCGGCATCTCGATGATCGGCGTCTCCGAAGCCTTCGTGCTGGCCGAGAAGCTTGGCCTGTCGCATCAGGCGCTGTTCGATGTCGCCTCGACCTCGTCGGGCCAGTGCTGGTCGCTGACGACCTATTGCCCGGTACCGGGCCCGGTGCCGACCTCGCCCGCCAACAACGACTACAAGCCCGGCTTCGCCTCGGCGCTGATGCTGAAGGACCTGAAGCTGGCGCAGGAGGCGGCGCAGGCCGCCGGCGCCTCGACCCCGCTCGGCTCGGCAGCGGCACAGGTCTACGGGCTGCACAATGCCTGGGGCGAAGGCGGCACCGACTTCTCCGGCATCATCCATCTGCTCCGCGGGCGCGGGAAGGAGTGAGCAGGCGGCTCCGCTGCCGGCGAACGTTCGCATACGTATAATTCTGCGTTCGACCCCGTTCCGGTCGGATCGAAAGCGGAGTAGGACGGGAGGCATGAACGACGCCTCCCGCCGCACCGAACGCTCAGCCCAGACCGGTTTCGCCACCAGCTCGCTCGACCGACGCGCCGATCTGCGCGACCGGCCCGACGAGGTCGCCGCGCTGCGAGCCCGCAGCGATGCACGCTTCACCATCGTCGCCGGCGAGACGCCGATCCTGTTGCGGACCGGCGCCGAAACGCAGACGGTCTGGTTCGACGCGCGCAGCGCCGATGGGCTCGGCGAGACACAAGAAGAGGTTTTCCTCGGACTCGATCCAGAGGGCGCACCGCGCTTCGGCCGCCTGATCGACCGGGATCTGCTCGACGGGCTGCGCGAACAGGCCGTGCTCGTCGTCACGGACCTGCGCAGCGTTGCGCTGAAGCGGCTGGTGCCGAAGGACGAACTCGGCCCGCTCGGCGAGGCCAAGGCCCTGCTCGACTGGCATGCGCGCCATCGCTGCTGCGCCCAATGCGGCGCGCCGACCAAACTGGCATCGGCCGGCTGGAAGCGGCAATGCGAGGCCTGCGGCGCCCAGCATTTCCCACGCACCGACCCGGTCGTGATCATGCTGGCGGTGCGCGGCGACAACTGCCTGCTGGCGCGCCAGGCGCGCTTTGCGCCCGGCATGTATTCCTGCATCGCCGGCTTCGTCGAGCCGGGCGAGACCTTCGAGGACGCGGTCCGCCGCGAGACCTGGGAGGAAGCGGGGCTGCGCACCGGGACGGTGCGCTATATCGCCTCGCAGCCCTGGCCTTTCCCGGGATCGCTGATGATCGGCTGCATCGCCGAGGCGCTGAACGACGACATCGTGCTGGATGGCACCGAGCTGGAAGCCGGCCGCTGGTTCAGCCGCGCGGAGGCGCTGCAGATGCTGGAGGGCAAGCATCCCGACAATCTGTTCTGCCCGCCGCACATGGCGATCGCCAACACGATCCTGAAGGCCTGGGCGGTGGACGGCGAGGAGCCCTGATCTTACGGGTGCGTCATTCTCGGGCGAAGCGAAGCGCAGACCCGAGAATCTCCTGACTAGAAAGCGCTGATCGACGCCCCTTCCGGCCTGCAATGCTCGGGCCAAGCCCGAGCATGACGGATCTCACTCCCCCGGCTCGGGGAAGCTGTCGCGGAATTCGTGGGCGGGGTAGACGCCCAAAATCTTCAGCTCCTTGGAGAAGAAGGCGAGCTCGTCGAGCGCCCGCTTCAGCGCCGGGTCATCGGGGTGGCCCTCGACGTCGCTGTAGAACATCGTCGCGGAGAAATGGCCGTCGACCATGTAGCTTTCCAGCTTGGTCATGTTGATGCCGTTGGTGGCGAAGCCGCCGAGCGCCTTGTAGAGCGCCGCCGGCAGGTTGCGGACCTGGAAGATCAGCGTCGTCACCGTCTTGCCCGAACCCGGGCGGGCGAATTCCGGATATTTCGAGAGCACGACGAAGCGCGTGGTGTTGTGCTTCTCGTCCTCGATGTCCTCCATCAGGATCTTGAGGCCGTAGACCTCGGCGGCGATGTGCGGCGCGATCGCGGCGCGCGTCGGATCCCCGGCCTCGGCGACCTGGCGAGCGGAACCGGCGGTGTCGGCCGCGACCTCGGCCTTGAGGCCGAGCTTGCGGATGATCTTGCGGCACTGCCCGAGCGCATGGATGTGGCTCTGCACCGTCTGCAGCGTCGCCAGCGTCGCCCCCTCGACCGCCATCAGATGGAAGCGGATCGGCAGGAAATGCTCGCCGATGATGTGCAGGCCGGAGCGCGGCAGCAAATGATGGATGTCGGCAACGCGACCCGCGATCGAGTTGTCGATCGGGATCATGCCATAGCGCGCGGCACCGTCCGAGACCGCGGCGAGCGCGTCCTCAAAGGTCCGGCAGGGCAAAAGCTCGCAATCCGGGAAGACCTGGAGGGCGGCCTGCGAGGAAAAGGCTCCGGGCTCACCCTGATAGGAAACGACGACTGACATTTTGGATCTTCAGGCTCCGGCACTAGAAGTCAGGAACGCGCGGGCGCGGTCCAGATCGGGCGGCGTGTCGACGCCGCGCGGGACGTGATCGATGATCATCGCGTCGATGCGCATGCCATCCTCCAGCGCCCGCAACTGCTCGAGCTTCTCGCGCAGTTCGAGCGGCGACTGCGGCAGCGAGACGAAACGGTCGAGCGCCCGGCGGCGATAGGCATAGAGGCCGACATGGTGATAGAGCGGGCCGTCGCCATAAGGCGCGGTCGCGCGGGTAAAATAGAGCGCCCGCATCCGGCGCGGGGAAATCTCGCTGCCGATCAGCTTGACCACGCTCGGCGCGGTCCTCTCTTCCTCGTCGGTGATCTCGCCGGCCAACGTCGCGATGTCGACAGCCGGATCGGTGAGCGGCTCGACCGCAGCCGCGATCGCGGTCGGCGCCAGAGTGGGGAAGTCGCCCTGGACGTTGACGATGATGTCGTGCTCGCCCTTGGGATCGATGATGTCGGCGGCCTCCTTGATCCGGTCGGAGCCGGTCTGGTGCGCGGGGCTGGTCATCACCGCGCGGCCGCCGGCCTGCTCGATCGCGGCCAGGATGCGCTCGTCATCGGTCGCGACCACGACATCGCCGACACGCGCTTCGATGGCGCGGCGCCAGACGCGGACAATCATCGGCTCGCCCAGGATGTCGGCCATCGGCTTGCCCGGCAGGCGCGTCGCCTGCATGCGGGCCGGGATCAGGATCAGCGGATTGGGCATTGGCTCAAGGAAAGCTCGCAGGGCGGCAAAAGGTCTCAAAGCGGTGCGTGCTTATACGAGTTGCAATGCAGCGCGCAAAGCGGTTAAGCAGCGCAGACGTGCCGGCTCCCGCAAGGGTCCGGCCGCAGCGCTGTCTTGCTTCGCCGACGGGCGGGCCGGGGGTTGTGAGAGACGATGAACATCGAACTGAACAAGATCGCTGGCGCGGGTCTGTCGACCCTGCTCGTGGTGATGGCTCTGAACATGACCGCCGGCATCGTCTTCGCCCCGAAGAAACCTGCCGTGCCGGGCTACGACCTTCCGAGCCTCGAGCCAGCGGCGGCCGGTGGTGCCGGCGCTCCCGCAGCAGCGGCCGACGAGCCGATCGCGGTGCGCCTCGCCAAGGCCGATCCGGCCAAGGGCGAGAAGGCCGTCGGCGCCTGCAAGGCCTGCCACACCTTCGAGAAGGGCGGCGCCAACAAGGTCGGCCCGCATCTCTATGACGTCTACGACCGCAACAAGGGATCGGTCGCCGGCTTCGGCTATTCCGCCGCGATGAAGGGCAAGGCCAGCGAAGCCTGGACCGCCGAGAATCTCGACGGCTTCCTGAAGAATCCGAAGGCCTATCTGCCCGGAACGACCATGGCCTTCGCCGGCCTCGGCAAAGCCGACCAGCGCGCCGACGTCGTAGCCTATCTGAACACGCTGGCCGACGCGCCCAAGCCCCTGCCGAAGCCCTGAGCCTGCAGCGGCTTTCGCAGTAACGTGACCGCGCGAGCCGGGCCAAAAGCCCGGCTTTTGCTTGTTTGCGCCATGCAATTGCCGTCACGATGACGGCGAATGTGCGCGGCACTGGCTTTGGTCGGGAGCAACGACATAATCGGATGACGAATCAAGGGGTCTCGCATGGCGATCCGGATCAACCGCCGCAGGCTGCTCGAAGCTGGTGGCGCGCTCGCAGGCGCAGCCGCACTGCCGGGCTCGCTCACGACGGCGCTGGCGCAGGAGAATGAGGTCCATGGCCTCTCGACCTTCGGCGAGCTGGCGCTGCCGCCGGACTTCCCGCATTTCGCCTATGTGAACCCGAAAGCGCCGAAAGGCGGCTCGATCACCATCCAGATCAAGCGCGCCGGCGGCAATCAGAGCTTCGACACCTTCAACACGCTCAACACCTATGTGCTGCAGGGCGATGGCGCGGCCGGCATGGACGCCTGCTTCGACAGCCTGATGGCAGGCTCCGGCGATGAGCCGGGCTCGCTTTACGGCCTGCTCGCGAAGAGCGTTGCAGTTTCCCCGGACAAGCTGACCTATCGCTTCCGCCTGCAACCGGAGGCGAAATTCCACGACGGTTCGCACGTCACTGCCGGCGATGCCGCCTTCTCGTTCAACCTGCTGAAGAGCAAGGGCCACCCGACCTATCGGCTGATCCTCGGCGAGATGGAATCGGCAGTCGCCGAGCGCGACGATATCCTCGTGGTCAAGCTCTCGCCCAAGCGCAGCCGCGACCTGCATCTCGTCGTCGCCGGCCTGCCGGTGTTCTCGGAGAAGTTCTGGTCGACGCGCAATTTCGAGGCTTCGACATTGGAGCCGCCGCTCGGCTCGGGCGCCTACAAGGTCGGCAAGTTCGAGCAGGGCCGCTTCATCGAGTTCGACCGGGTGCCGGATTACTGGGCCAAGGACCTGCCGGTGAATGTCGGCCAGAACAATTTCGACCGCGTGCGCTGGGAGTATTTCCGCGACCGGCAAGTAGCGTTCGAGGCCTTCAAGAGCGGCGTGATCACCTTCCAGGAGGAGTTCACCTCGCGCATCTGGGCGACCGGCTACGACTTCCCCGCCATCCATGAAGGCAAGGTCAAGAAGGAAGCCCTGCCGAAGACCGAGCCGATCGGCTCACAGGGCTGGATCTACAATCTGCGCCGCGAGAAATTCGCCGATCCGCGCATTCGCGAGGCGCTCGGCCTCGCCTTCGACTTCGAATGGACCAACAAGAACATCATGTTCTCGTCCTTCTCGCGGGCGACCTCCTATTTCGAGAATTCGGATTCGAAGGCAGTCGGAAAACCCTCGCCGGAAGAGCTCGCGCTGCTGGAACCGTTCCGCGGCAAGGTGCCGGACGAGGTTTTCGGCGAGCCTTATCTGCCGCCGGTCAGCGATGGCTCCGGCAGCGACCGCGCCCTGCTGCGCCGCGCCGACGAGATGCTGCGCGCTGCCGGCTGCAAGCGCGACGGCAATGTGCTGAAGCTGCCGAACGGCCAGCCCTTCGAGATCGAATTCCTCGACTCGACACCGTCGCTGCAGCCGCACACCCAGCCCTTCCAGGCCAATCTCAAGCGGCTCGGCATCAACGCGACCTCGCGCATCGTCGACGGGGCGCAGTACCAGCGCCGGCTCGACGAGTTCGACTTCGACGTGATCAGCCGGGCGATGAGCGGCAGCGCCATCCCGAGCGACACGATGCGCGTGGTCTACGGCTCGGAAGCGGCCAAAACCCGCGGCTCGCGCAATGTCGGGGGAATCGCCGACCCGGCGATCGACGCGATGATCGACAAAGTCGGCCAGGCCAAGAGCTATGCCGAGGTGGTGGTGGCGGCAAAATGCCTCGACCGGCTGCTGCGAGCCGGGCGCTACTGGATCCCGATGTGGTGGAACGCCAGCGAATGGCTGGCCTATTGGGACATGTATGAGCGCCCACAGACTAAGCCGAAATTCGGCTCCGGCGCGCCGGGCACATGGTGGTACGATCCCGAGAAGGCCAAGCGAATCGGGAAGGCCTAGTCGATCAAGGAGCGTGACGCTTAGACGCCGAAGCGGGTAAGAAGCTGACATGAAGCCATCGACCGCCCTTGCTATGAACCGCGATGCGGTGCGTGAGGCGATGGGCCGTTTCCGGGCCAGCAATCCGCGCGTCTTCGGCTCCGTCCTGCACGGCACGGATCGACAAGGCAGCGATCTCGACATTCTGATCGACCCTCTGCCTGGAACAACCCTGTTCGATATCGGCGGTCTGCAGGTCGCGCTGGAAGAATTGCTCGGTGTCAGCGTCGATATATTGACCGCCGAAGATCTGCCCCCCAGCTTCCGCAGTCATGTGCTGGCGGAGGCGCAGCCGGTATGAACGACCGCCAGAGACTGACCGATTATCTGCGACACATGGCCGACGCAGCACGTAAGACGGAAAGCTATATCGAAGGCATGGAGAAAGCTGATTTCCTGGCCGACGAGCGCACGCAGCAAGCCGTCATCCTCAATCTTGTGATCATTGGCGAGGCAGCAACTAGGCTGTTGCAAAGCCATGCCGACTTCCTCGGCCGCTACCCCGATGTGCCCTGGAAGAGCATGAAAGGGATGCGCAATCGTATCGCGCACGGCTATTTCGATATCAATCTTGGCATTGTCTGGGAGACTGCACGAACAGCCCTTCCCGAATTGCTCGCTCGTCTGCCAGCGGTCATTCTGGCAGCGGAGGCGGAGTCATGACAATCACTCGCGACAAGCTGCGCGCTGCCTCGTCTGTGCCGCGCATTTTTCTCTCCCGACTCGAGCTTCGCCGCTCATGCTGAACTACATCGCCCGGCGTCTGGCGCTGATGGTGCCAACCCTGTTCGGCATCCTGCTGATTTCCTTCGTCATCGTGCAGTTCGCGCCGGGCGGGCCGGTCGAGCGGATCATCTCGCAGCTCAACAATCCCAATAGCGGCGCGGCCGAGCGCGTCGGCGGCGGCTCCGGCGGCGATGCAGGGGCACAGGCGATGGATTCAGGCTCGGCCTATCGCGGTGCGCAGGGGCTGGATCCCGCCTTCATCAAGGAGCTGGAGAAGCAGTTCGGCTTCGACAAGCCGGCGCATGAGCGCTTCCTCAAGATGCTGAAGGACTATGCCAGCTTCGATTTCGGCCGGAGCTATTTTCGCGATGCGCCGGTGCTGCAGCTGATCAAGGAGAAGCTGCCGGTCTCGATCACGCTCGGCCTGTGGATGACTCTGCTCTCCTATGCGATCTCGATCCCGCTCGGCATCCGCAAGGCGGTCAAGGACGGCTCGCGCTTCGATACCTGGACCAGCGCGGTCGTGATCATCGGCTACGCCATTCCGAGCTTCCTGTTCGCGATCCTCTTGATCGTGCTCTTCGCCGGCGGCTCATTCTGGCAGATCTTCCCCCTGCGCGGCCTGACCTCGGAGAACTGGGCGCAACTCAGCTTAGTGGGGAAGATCGGCGACTATCTCTGGCACATCGCCCTGCCGGTGCTGGCAATGGCGCTCGGCGCCTTCGCGACCTCGACGCTTTTGACCAAGAACTCCTTCCTCGACGAGATCCGGAAGCAATATGTGCTGACGGCGCGGATGAAAGGCCTGTCGGAGCGCGGCGTGCTCTACGGCCATGTCTTCCGGAACGCCATGCTGATCGTGATCGCCGGCTTTCCCGGCGCCTTCGTGCATGCGCTCTTCGCGGGGTCGCTCTTGATCGAGACGATCTTCTCCCTCGACGGGCTCGGGCTCCTCTCCTTCGAGGCGATCGTCAATCGCGACTATCCCGTCGTCTTCGCCAACCTCTACATCTTCTCGCTGATCGGCCTCCTCGTGCACCTGATCACCGATTTGACCTATGCCTGGGTTGACCCGCGCATCGACTTCGAATCGCGGGAGGCCTGAGGTGAGCGACACGCTTCTCGACGCCCCTCCGCCAGTCCTGCGCACGACTGCGCCCGCCGCTGCGCCGCCGCAGATGAAACAGGGCTGGCTCAAGCTCTCGCCGATCAACCGGCGCCGCCTCGACAGCTTCAAGGCCAACAAGCGCGGCTGGTGGTCGTTCTGGATCTTCCTGACGCTTTTCGTGCTCTCGCTCTTCGCCGAGTTCATCGCCAACGACCGGCCGCTGATCGTCCGATACAAGGGCGAGACTCTGTTCCCGGTCGCGGTCAACTATCCCGAGGAGAAGTTCGGCGGCTTCCTCGCCACGACCGACTATCGCGACCCGACCATCGCCAAGGAGATCGCGGCGAATGGCTGGGCGATCTGGCCGCCGATCCGCTATTCCTACCGCACGCACAATCTCGACCTGCCGGTGCCCGCCCCCGCCCCGCCGACCTGGATGCTCAAGGACGAGCAGTGCCGGCCCATCGCCGAGCGGACCGGCGGGATGACCTGCCGCGAACTGGAATGGAACTGGCTCGGCACCGACGACCAGGGCCGCGACGTCGTCGCGCGCCTGATCTACGGCTTCCGCATCTCCGTGCTGTTCGGGCTGATCCTCGCCTCGATCTCCTCGGTGATCGGCATCGCAGCCGGCGCCATCCAAGGCTATTTCGGCGGCTGGACCGACCTGATCTTCCAGCGTGTCATCGAGATCTGGACCTCGATTCCCGCGCTCTATTTGCTGATCATCGTCGCGGCGATCATCACGCCCGGCTTCTTCGTGCTGCTCGGCATCCTCCTGCTGTTCTCATGGGTGGCGCTGGTCGGCGTCGTCCGCGCCGAGTTCCTGCGGGCACGCAATTTCGAATACGTGAGAGCAGCCCGCGCGCTCGGCCTCTCCAACCGGGCGATCATGGTCAAGCACCTGCTCCCCAACGCCATGGTGGCGACGCTGACCTTCCTGCCCTTCATCCTCAACGGCTCGATCACGACGCTGACCTCGCTCGACTTCCTCGGCTTCGGCCTGCCGCCCGGCTCGCCCTCGCTCGGCGAATTGCTGGCGCAGGGCAAGGCGAACCTGCAGGCGCCCTGGCTCGGCCTCTCCGGCTTCGCCGTGATCGCACTGATGCTGTCGTTGCTGATCTTCATCGGCGAAGCCGTGCGCGACGCCTTCGACCCACGGAAGACCTTCGCGTGAGCGCCCCCCTCCTCTCCGTCCAAGACCTCTCCGTCGCCTTCCGCCAGGGCGGGCAGGAGACGCTCGCGGTCGACAAGGTCTCGTTCGAGATCGCCAAGGGCGAGACGCTGGCGCTGGTCGGCGAATCCGGCTCAGGCAAATCGGTCTCGGCGCTGTCGATCCTGAAGCTGCTGAACTACCCGGCGGCGCATCACCCCTCAGGCAAAGTGCTGTTCAACGGGCAGGACCTGATCGGCGCCGACGAGGACGCGATGCGCAAGGTCCGCGGCAACGACATCACCATGGTGTTCCAGGAGCCGATGACCTCGCTCAACCCGCTGCACACCATCGCGCGGCAGATCGGCGAGATCCTCGAACTGCACAAGGGCCTGCGCGGCGAGAAGGCCCGCGCCCGCACGCTCGAGCTGCTCACGCTGGTCGGCATCCGGGATGCGGCAAGCCGGCTCGACGCCTATCCGCACCAGCTCTCCGGCGGTCAACGCCAGCGTGTGATGATCGCGATGGCGCTCGCCAACGAGCCCGACCTCCTGATCGCCGACGAGCCGACCACCGCGCT
This sequence comes from Allobosea sp. CRIB-10, assembly GCF_900112185.1. Classification (GTDB taxonomy): domain Bacteria; phylum Pseudomonadota; class Alphaproteobacteria; order Rhizobiales; family Beijerinckiaceae; genus Allobosea. The sequence continues at coordinate 156,565 of NZ_FOKP01000002.1, forward strand.
CGACGTCACCGTGCAGGCGCAGATCCTGACGCTGCTGAAGGAGCTGCAGGCGCGACTCGGCATGGCGATCCTCTTCATCACCCACGACCTCGGCATCGTCCGGCGCATCGCCGACCGTGTCTGCGTGATGCTGAAGGGCAAGATCGTCGAGCAGGGCCCCGTCGCCGAAATCTTCGGCAATCCCCAGCACGCCTATACCCAGCGCCTGCTCGCGGCCGAACCGAAGGGCCGGCCGGAGCCGGTGCCGGAGGGCGCGCCGATCCTGCTGGAGGCCGGACCGGTCAAGGTCTGGTTCCCGATCAAGACCGGGCTGCTGCGCCGCACCACCAGCCATGTGAAGGCCGTCGACGGCATCTCCGTGAAGGTCCGCGAGGGCGAGACCCTCGGCATCGTCGGCGAATCCGGCTCGGGGAAAACCACGCTCGGCCTCGCCATCCTCCGGCTGATCGCCTCGGAGGGGCCGATCGTCTTCCTCGGCGACCGCATCGACGGGCTGAAGAGCAAGGCCGTCAGGCCCAAGCGCAAGGACCTGCAGGTCGTCTTCCAGGACCCCTATGGCTCGCTCTCGCCGCGCATGTCGGTCGCCGACATCGTCGCCGAAGGCTTGAGCGTCCAGCAGAAGGGGCTGAGCTATCAGCGCCAGCGCGAGATCGTGGCGCAGGCGCTCGCCGATGTGGGCTTGGATCCTGCGACGATGGACCGCTATCCGCACGAATTCTCCGGCGGCCAGCGCCAGCGCATCGCGATCGCCCGCGCCATGGCGCTCGATCCGAAATTCGTTGTACTCGACGAGCCGACCTCGGCGCTCGACATGTCCGTCCAGGCGCAGATCGTCGAGCTGCTGCGCGGGCTGCAGGCCAGGCGCAAGCTCGGCTATCTCTTCATCAGCCACGACCTCAAGGTGGTCAGGGCGCTGTCGCACCGGGTGGTGGTGATGCAGAACGGCAAGGTGGTCGAGGAAGGGCCGGCGGAAGAGATCTTCCAGCGCCCGCGCGAGGCCTATACGCAGGCGCTGCTCGCCGCCGCCCTCAACCTCGAGCCGGCGAACAGCGCCGCGGTGCGCGACTGATGGCGCGCGCCATCCTGATCGTGCTCGATTCCGTCGGCTGCGGCGGCGCCGAGGATGCGGCCGCCTATGGCGACGAGGGCGCCGATACGCTCGGCCATATCGCGCTGGCCTGCGCCGAGGGGCGCGGCGACCGCGATGGCCTGCGCAGCGGGGCTCTCCATATTCCCAACCTCGCACGGCTCGGACTCAGCCATGCCTGCGAGGCTTCGACCGGCAGGCCTCTCGCCGGCATGCCGCGGCCAGAGGCTCCGCAGGGTCGTTACGGCTACGGCGTCGAGATCAGCCAGGGCAAGGACACCCCATCCGGCCATTGGGAGATCGCCGGCTGCCCGGTGCCGTTCAAATGGGGCTATTTCACCGCGCTGGAGAACACGTTCCCGCCGGACCTCGTCGAAGCGATCATCCGCGAGGGCGCCCTGCCCGGCATCCTCGGCAACAAGCACGCCTCGGGCACGGCAATCATCGACGAACTCGCCGAAGAGCACATCAGGACCGGCAAGCCGATCTGCTACACCTCGGTCGACTCTGTGCTGCAGATCGCGGCGCATGAGGAGCATTTCGGCCTGGAGCGGCTTTACAGCCTCTGCAGGAAGGCCCGTGTCCTGGTCGATCCACTCAGGATCGGCCGCGTCATCGCCCGGCCCTTCGTCGGCACCAAAGAGACCGGCTGCACCCGCACCGGCAACCGCAAGGATTTCGCCATCCCGCCGCCGGACGAGACGATTCTCGACCGGCTCACGGCGCAGGCGAGGCCCGTCATCACCGTCGGCAAGATCGGCGACATCTTCGCCCACCGCAACACCGGCGAGGAGATCAAGCCCTTCGGCAACGCCGCCATGTTCGCGGCCGCACTGGAAGCGTTCGAACGACTCCCCGACGGTGGCTTCTGCTTCGTCAACCTCGTCGATTTCGACACCGAATACGGCCATCGCCGCGATATTCCGGGCTATGCGGCAGCGCTGGAAGCCTTTGATCGCGACTTGCCGAAGCTGGAAGCCCTGCTGAAGCCCGGGGACCTCGCCGTCATCACCGCCGACCACGGCAACGACCCGAGCTGGCCCGGCTCCGACCATACGCGCGAGCATGTGCCGATCCTGGCCTTCGGGCCAAGTGTGGCGGCCGGAGCGATCGGGCGCCGCGAAAGCTTCGCCGACATCGCGGCGACGCTTGGCGAGTGGCTGAAGATTGGCGCGATCGGTCCCGGACGCGCCTGGTAATCAGGGCTTTCGTTTCATCGCATTTTTTTCGTGCGAACCGGTACCCACTTCGCTCGACAATGCTTCAAGCTGCGGCGACCCGTTCGCAGAACTCGGCGACCTCGCGGCGGATGCGCTGGGCCTGCGTCGCCAGATCGTTGGACGAGCTCTGCAGACTGCCGGCGGCGGCGTATGTGCGCTCCGTCACCGCTTCGAAGCTCTGCAGGGTCTGGGCACTGCGACTGGCGCCATCGGAGGAGATCTGGACCTCTCTGGCGATCTCGGCCGTAGCGCGATCCTGCTCGCCGACGGCATAGGCGATCGCGACCGAGACGGTCTCGACCTCCCCGATCGCGTCGACGATCTCGCGGATCGATTTGAGCGAGCGCTGCGAGGCGGTCTGGATCGCTTCGATCGAGCGCGCGACTTCCGCGGTCGCAGTAGCCGTCTGCGCCGAGAGCGTCTTCACCTCGCTGGCGACGACGGCGAAGCCCTTGCCCATGGCACCGGCGCGCGCCGCCTCGATCGTCGCATTGAGTGCCAGCATGCTGGTCTGTGCAGCGATCCCGCGGATGATCTCGACCACAGCCCCCACGCTTTCGCCGGTGTGCGCCAGAGCTTCGATCTCGGTGCTGGCGGCACGGGCAAGCCTCGCAGCCGATTGCGAGCTGCCGGCCGATTGCGTGACGTTGCGACCGATCTCGGCGATCGAGGAGGCCAGCTCCTGACTGGCCGCTGCGGTCTGCTCGATGCTGGTCGTCATCTCGGTCGAGCTGCGCGAGATGAGCGTCATCTGCTGTCGGGCACGGTCGGAAGCGCCGGTCAAGCCACGGGCATCGACCTGCATCGCTTCAGAAGCCTTGTCGAGCACCGCCATGGCGCCGTCCATCTCGTCGCGGAAATGCTCGACCATGGCGCGCAGGCGCTGGGCGCGTGCCTCGGCATCGTCAGCGAGCGCCCGCTCGCGTTCGCCCGTCAGCCGCTCACGCTCGGCGACCTCTTCGGCGCGACGCAGATTGGCCTCGGTCTGCGCGAAGATACGGGCGGTCATCACCGCGATCACCGCAAGGAAGGCCGTCTCGACCACGACGATGACGGCGTGCAGCAGGACCCGCAGCAGGTTGCCGCCCTGATAGAACACGGCGGCGGGCAGGACGAACTGCAGCACCAGATGGTGCGCCGCCGTGAGGGCGGCGCCCAGGATGATCGGCCTCCAGTCGCAGAAGCCGGCGAGCAGCGCCAACACGGCGAAATAATACATATGCATGTCGGGCTGCCAGGGATGCCCGGAGAAGACCGCGACCAGGATCGAGACCTGGCCGATCAGCGCGACCGCTATTGCGCACTGCGCCGTCAGGGTCGCGCCCGTGCTGCGATAGGCGATCAGCGCCACGAGCGCGAGCATCAACGCGCCGAGCCCTGGCACCAGTCCGTCGCCGGCCTGAGCCAGCGATGCCAGCGCGAGCAGCGGGATGTGGAGAAAGGCTAGACCGATCAGGCAGCGAGCGACCAGGTCGCGAAGGCCGGGCAAAGTCAGAGTCATAGGCTGCTCGTTTCGGCCTCTGATGAGATGACGCAACCGGCGAGTCCGTCGAGGCGCAGCATCAGCAGCGCGCCGACCGGTCTCGCTGATGTCTCCGGCGCAAGCACGACGATAAAAGGAACCGCGCCTTGCCGCAGAATCCTGGCGCCGGTCGCCAGGCTGCGTGCCACCGCCTCATCCCCGGAGACCCAGGGCGGGAAGATGGCAGCCAATGGCACTGAAGAGCTGGTGACGGGCCCGGGAAGACTGGCTAAGGCCAAGAGGCCGGAGCAAAGCGCCAGACCCGTGATCATGCCGATATCGCGCCACTGCTGAAGTCGTCGAGAACGGGGAACAGCCGGTATCGCGGCGTAACTCATCTTCGGCCCGGCTCTCAGCATGGCTAACGTAACGTTGCCTTCAACGATGTTCCTGAGCTGCGGGTATTAAATTTCTCTTAATCGCGGATTCATTCCGTAAACGTGCGTACATGAAAAAATACAACTTTTACGAATATTAAACCGAGCAGCTTTACGCCTATTGGTTGTATCCAAGAGGAGGGATGCGCCATGCGGTTGCTCGTTCCTGGTTTTAGACGCGATCAGTCGGCCAGCACGGCGGTCGAGTTCGCCTTCGTCGCGCCGATCCTGTTGCTGCTTCTGTTCGGCATCATCGGATACGGGCACGCTTTCGGCGTGTATCACGGCGTGCAGCAACTGGCTGCTGAAGCGGCCCGCGCCTCCGTAGCCGGGCTCGATGACGCCGAACGCGAGCGGCTCGCACGCGCTTTCGTCACGCGCAGCATCGGTTCCTACGCTTTTCTCCAACCGGACAAGCTGACCGTTCGCACGACGTCCCTGGGCGCGCCGTCGCCGAGCTTCGAGGTCGCGATCACCTACGACTATTCGGACAGCGCCTTCAACCGGCTGGCCTCGATCATTGCGCTGCCGCTCCCGGTCGTCGAGCGCCGCGCCGTCGTCCAGCGCGGCGGCTACTGACCCGATCCGATATCGGCCGACAAGGGGGCCCTCATGATCCGTTCGTTCCGGAGATTCCTCGCCGACCGTCGCGGCATCTCGACCATCGTCTTTGCAGGCTCGTCCCTGGTCCTCTTCGGCTTCGGCACCATGGCGATCGATGTCGGGAGCTTCTTCTACCAGAAGCGCCGGCAGCAGACCGCGACCGATCTTGCGGCACTCGCCGCCGCGGCCGACCTTGAGCGCGCGACGAATGCAGCCCGGTCGAGCGCCGGCCGCAACGGCTTTTCGACCAACACCATCGAGACGGTGCAGACCGGCACCTATACGCCCGATGCGCGCCTGGCACCCGATGCGCGCTTCCGGCAGGGTTCGGGATCGTCGGCCAACGCCGCCCGGGTCGAGATGCGGGCGACCACGCCGATGATCCTCGGCCGTGTCCTGGCTCCCAGCCTGGGCGGCGAGGTCGCCATCGTGACCCGAGCCACCGCCGCGCAGGACGCGCAGGCTGCCTTCGCCATCGGCTCACGGCTGGCCCGCGTCGAGGGCGGCGCCCTCAACGGTCTGCTCGGCGGCCTGCTCGGCACGAGCCTGTCGCTCTCGGTGATGGATTACGAAGGGTTGGCGCGCGCGCGGATCGACCTGTTCGGCTTCGCGCGACAGCTCGCAACGCGCGCGGCGATCTCGGCACTGACCTTCGATGACGTCATCCGCGCCAGCATCCGCATCGGGGACGTGATCCTGGCGGCCCAGGACGCCGCACGCGACCAAGGCGCCGGCAGCGACGCGATCGCGGCACTGGGACGCCTGGCTGGAGCCGTCGCCGGCTCGGCGCAGCGCATCAACCTGCAAAGTCTCGTCTCGTTCGGCAGCCATGGCGGCCGTCGGCTGAACGAAGAGGTGCCGCTCAAGGCATCGCTGTCGGCGCTCGATCTCGTCTCGGCCGCTGCCCAGATCGCCAATGGCTCGCGTCAGCTCGATCTCAGCCTCGCCGTCAATGTGCCCGGCCTCGCTTCAGTGTCGCTCAAGCTGGGCATCGGCGAGCGGCCGGTCGGCACCAGCCTCGTCCGCGTCGACCGCGCCGGAGCAAGCGTCCACACCGCCCAGACGCGCCTGCTGCTGACGTTGACCCTAGTCGGCAGCGGCCAGGCCTCGCTAGTCAAGCTGCCGCTCTATCTGGAGCTCGCCTCCGCGACTGCCCGTCTGACCTCGGTCTCCTGCGGGGCCGGCGACATCACCAGCTCCCGAGTGACGCTCGGCGTGACCCCGGCCGTCGTGGATGCCTGGATCGGGCAGGTCTCCAATGCCGAGTTCAACAATTTCAGCACGCGGCCGAATCCGCCGCCTGCAACCGTGCTCGACCTGCTCGGCCTCGCCAAGGTGACGGCCCGGGCGCATGTCACGATCAGCAACACCAGCGAGACCCCGGTCAGCTTCAGCTATGCGGAGATCCAGCGGGCCGACAAGAAGACGACCTCGACGCAGAACTTCGTCGCGAGCCTGTTGTCGCGACTGGTGGGGGATCTCGACCTGCGCGTCGAACTGCTTGGGCTGGGCCTTCCCATACCCGGCCTGGACGGCGCCGTCTCCGGCGTCATCGCCGGCGCCGCGGCACCGCTCGACCAGGTGCTGACGAGCCTGCTCAACACCCTCGGGGTCGGGCTGGGGCAGGCCGACAGCTGGGTCAGCGGCGTACGCTGCGGCGGGGCCGTGCTGATCCAGTAGGGGTCAGGACCTCAGCCGTGTCTTGATCCGCTGCATCAGGCCGTCGCGGACGGCGCGATAGGCATCGAGCACCTGCTCGCGCGAGCCCTGGATGATGGTCGGGTCCGGTGTCGGCCAATACTCGACCTCGGCGGCGACGGTGCGGGTGAGTTCGAGCGCCTTGTGGTGTGCCTCCGGCGAAAGCGAGACGATCAGGTCGAAGTTGAGCCCTTCCCACTCCTCCAGCTCCTCGACCGTCTTCGGCTTGTGCTTGTGCGCGTCGATGCCGATCTCGTCGAGGACCGACAGCGCGAAGGGATCGAGCTCGCCCTTGCGCTTGCCGGCGGCGGACTGGACATAGATCGACTTGCCGAAGAAGTGCTTGGCCAGCGCCTCGGCCATGGGCGAACGCACCGCATTGTAGGCGCACATGAACAGCACGCTCTGGAGCTTGCGCGATACGGGCGACTCCAAGCGCTCAGCCCTTCCAGTGCAGCGCGTAGATCAAGGTGAAGAGGCGGCGGGCGGTCTCGTTGTCGATCTCGACCTTGTTCGCCAGCCGCTCGACCAGGAGAACTGCGGCCTCGTCGTGCAGGCCGCGGCGGCCCATGTCGATCGCCTCGATCTGCGCCGGCGTGGCGGTGCGGATGGCGGCGTAGTAGCTGTCGCAGACCAGCTCATAGTCCTTGATGATGCGCTTGAGGGGCGTCAGCGAGAGATGGTGCGTGACGATGGGGGCACCGTCGGCACTCTTCACCTCGAAGGCGAGCCGCCGCTCGACCAAAGCAAGATGGACGGCATAGGGTCCGCCGTCAAAATCCGGCAGGGCGAAGTGGTTGCGCTCGATCAGGTCGTAGATCGCGACGGCGCGCTCATGCTCCTGGTCGGCGCTGCCGCGCCCGAGCGAGGCCTCGTCGAGCGTGACGGCGACCAGATGGTTGCGTTCCGACATGTGCCCTCCGCCAGAGCATGTTCCGCAAAAAGTGGGCACCACTTTTGCGATCGGAACATGCTCAACTTTTTGATTTTGCGCGAATTCTTTTCGATTGACCGATACCGGTCAATCGGAAAGCGCGCCAGCAGATGTCGGCGCAGAATCGCCGCCTCGACGTCAGCCGTTGAGTCGGATCGTCACGGAACGCGCATGCGCCTGCAAGCCCTCGGCTTCAGCGAGCTCCGTCGCGGCGCCGGCAAGCGCCCGCAACGACTCGGAATCGCATTTCAGCAGCGAGGTGCGCTTCATGAAATCGGGGACGCCGAGCCCGGAGGAGAAACGGGCCGAGCGGGCAGTCGGCAGGACGTGGTTCGAGCCGCCGACATAGTCGCCGATCGCCTCGGGCGTGTGCCCGCCGAGGAAGATCGCGCCGGCATTGCGGATGCGCGCCGCCAGCCCCTCGGCATCGGCCGCGATGATCTCGAGATGCTCCGGCGCCAGCCGATCGACCAGCGGGATCGCCTGATCGAGCGCCTCGACGAGGATGACCGCGCCGAACTCGCGCCAGCTTGCCCCGGCGATCTCGGCGCGCGGCAAGGTCTTGAGCTGGCCTTCGACCGCGCGCTCGACCGCATCGGCGAGCGCGGCGTCGTCGGTGATCAGGATCGACTGGGCGGCGGTGTCATGCTCGGCCTGGGCGAGCAGGTCGGCGGCGATCCAGTCGGGATTGGCGCCCGCATCGGCCAGGACCAGCACCTCGGAGGGGCCGGCGATCATGTCGATGCCGACCGTGCCGAAGACACGGCGCTTGGCGGCGGCGACATAGGCGTTGCCGGGGCCGACGATCTTGGCGACCGGCGCGATCGTCTGCGTGCCATGGGCCAGCGCGGCGACGGCCTGCGCCCCGCCGACCTTGTAGATCTCGTCGATGCCGGCGAGCTTCGCCGCGGCGAGCACCAGCGGATTGCCCTCGCCACGCGGCGTCGGCGCGACCATGACGAGGCGATCCACGCCGGCGACCTTGGCCGGCACCGCATTCATCAGCACCGAAGAGGGATAACTCGCCGTGCCGCCGGGCACATAGAGCCCGACCGCCTCGACCGCGCTCCAGCGCCAGCCGCTCTCGACACCCAGCGCATCGCGCGACCAGGAATCGGCCGGCTTCTGGCGCAGGTGATAAGCCTCGATCCGCGCGCGCGCCGTCTCGAGCGCGGCGAGCTGCTCGCGCGTGCAGGCGGCTACCGCCGCCTCTATCTCGCGGTCGGTGACACGAAGCGTCTGCGGTGTCAGTGCGAGCTTGTCGAAGCGCTCCGTGTAATCGATCAGCGCGGCATCGCCGCGGGCGCGGACATCGGCGATGATCGCGGCGGCAACCTGGTCGACGTCCTCGGAGACCTCGCGCTTCATCGCGAGCAGAGCGGAAAACTTCCGCTCGAAACCGGCGTCGCGTGCGTCAAGCCTGATCGGCATGGCAAATATCCTGACCGGAAGAGGGTTCAGCCGGCGTCCGGGTGAGCGGGCGTCGCCACGGCCTCCCAGATCGGACCGAGATCCTTCATCTGCGCCTCGATGCATTCGACATCGAGGCGGATGGCGGCGCCATCCGAGAAATGCAGGGTCACTTGCCCCGCCGGATCGTCGCTTTGCCCGGAGAAGGTGACGGCGAGCAGGCTGAGCACGGCGTCGCCCGCCGCGACCTTGGTGCTGCGCGCCGCCGTGACGCGCTCGAAATGCAGGGCAGAGAGCCGGCGGCGCTTCTGGCCTTGCGCCGCGCCTTCCCAGTCGAAGCGGCGCAGTGCCAGAGCGAAGCGCTTCTCGGAGGGCAGATAGGCGATGTCGCCGCGCTTCAGGACGGCGTCCTGCAGATGCGCCGAGATCACCGACAGATCGTCGGCGTCCAGGGCGATCAGCTTCAGCGGGTCGGCGGCGGGATCGGACATGCGCCTTATCTGGCGGGGGCAGTGCCTTGCGTCAACCGCTGATGCGCTCGACCTGCGCGCCGCAACGGCCGAGCTTGGCCTCCAGCGCCTCGAAACCGCGGTCGAGATGGTAGACGCGGTTGATCATCGTCTCGCCCTCGGCGACGAGGCCGCCGATGACCAGCGAGACCGAGGCGCGCAGATCGGTCGCCATCACCGGCGCGCCGGTGAGCTTCTCGACGCCGTCGACATAGGCGGCATCGCCGTCGAGCCGGATCTTGGCGCCGAGCCGGGCGAGCTCCTGCACATGCATGAAGCGGTTCTCGAAAATGGTCTCGCGGATGCGCGAGGTGCCCTTGGCCCTGGTCATCAGCGCCATCAACTGGGCCTGGAGATCGGTCGGAAAGCCCGGGAACGGATCGGTGGTGACGTCGACCGGCTCCAGCGCCGCGCCGTTGCGGCGGACGCGGACGCCCTCATTGGTCTCGGTGACCTCGACCCCGGCCTGGCTGATCACGTCCAGCGCCGCCTGCAGCAGGTCGGCGCGGGCGCCTTCGAGCAGCACGTCGCCGCCGGTCATCGCCACCGCCATGGCATAGGTGCCGGTCTCGATCCGGTCCGGCAGGACGGCATGGTGCGCCCCGCCGAGGCGCGAGACGCCGCGGATGGTGATGGTGGAGGTGCCGGCGCCTTCGATCTTGGCGCCCATCTTCTCCAGGCAGGCGGCGAGGTCGACCACCTCAGGCTCGCGCGCAGCGTTCTCGATCACCGTGGTGCCGTCGGCGAGGACAGCGGCCATCAGCGCGGTATGGGTGCCGCCGACCGTGACCTTCGGGAAGACGATCTCGGCGCCCTTCAGCCCCTTCGGCGCGCGGGCCAGCGCATAGCCGCCCTCGATGGTGATGGTGGCGCCGAGGCGCTCCAGCGCCATCAGCAGGAGATCGACCGGGCGGGTGCCGATGGCGCAGCCGCCGGGCAGCGAGACCTTGGCCTCGCCCATGCGGGCCAGGATCGGCGCGATCACCCAGAAGCTCGCGCGCATGGTCGAGACCAGCTCGTAAGGCGCGCAGGTGTCGACGATCTGGCGGGCGGTCAGCGCCACCGTCTGTCCGGTCTCGGCGCTCTGGCCGATGCGCTTGCCGGCGACCGAGCGGTCGACGCCGTGATTGGAGAGGATGCGCGAGAGCGCGCTGACATCGGAGAGGCGCGGGACGTTGGTGAGCGTCAGCGTCTCGTCGGTGAGGAGGCTGGCGATCATCAGCGGCAGTGCCGCGTTCTTCGCGCCTGAGATCGGGATCACGCCATTGAGGCGCTGGCCGCCGGTGATGCGGATACGGTCCATCGGGCTCGTCCTGCAGGACGGCCGGCAGAAAGGCCGGCCGGAAAAGGGGGGATCAGGACCGGGGAGTGTCGGCCTGGGTGGGCGGTAGCGTGTCCTCGGCCGTCGTTTCCGAGGCACGCCTGGCCCTTGCCTGCGCCTTGCGGCGCTTCAGATTTTCGCGGAGGGCGGCGGCGAGGCGCGCCCTTCTCTCATCTTCGGCTTCGGTCTGGCGGCTCAAAGCGTCAGCTCGTCGAAATGTCCGCAACCCTGAGGCGGCGGCGTTGGTTCATGGTTAGCCGCTCAACCCGGCCCGGACAAGACCGGGGCGACGGCACGACATTCCTTGCACGATCGATTGCGGCACAACTGCGGCGCGGCCGGTCTCCGGATGGAACAGCCCTGCCCCAAGGCGGCCAGCAGCCGCGCCAGCCCACACGACCGACTTATCGCGCCGCTCCGGCCGAGACGGGCTGCAAGGCTCTGCCGCGATTGGTAAAATTTTTATTATCTCGGCAACCCTGACCGACGAGTGATATGCTGGCACGCCCATTGCGTGCATAGACGGCAACGATAGCGGCGACAGCAGGACAACCGATGGCTGCGTTCTCAGACCATGAGCCGACTTAGGCATTAACGGACAAAGTTTAACGAAATTAACCATTTCCGGCAGTTTGCGTTTACAGATTATTAACTTTCTCTACCCTCGGCGGCGTCGAGGGGTGCGAGACGAGGCGGAGACGAGACGATGTTTCAGAGCTATGCACCGACGGCGGGTGGCCAGACCGCTGCCGAGCTCGCCGATGGAGAGGTGATCGAGGCGATCCGCCATCACGCCGGCTTCCTGCCGGAGGTTCAGCTCGCCTATGAGGAGGAGCTGCGTCTGCTCTGGGTCACCATCAAGCCGGAGCTGAAGCCGGTCTTCACGCTGCAGCTGCTCGAGAGTCTCGGCAAGGTGCAGCAGGCGATCATCGACCTCTGGGGAGCGCCCGAGCAGTACCACAGCGCGCCGGTGCGCTTCCTCGCCTTCCGCGGCACGGGGCCGTTCTTCACCCTCGGCGGCGATCTCGACTTCTACCTCGATTGTCTCGCCAAGAACGATCGTCCGGCCCTGGCTGAGTATGCCCGGCTCTCGGTCGAGGACGCCTTGCGCAATGCCAGCGGCCTCAACGGCATGGCCGTCACCCTGTCGACGATCCACGCCAAGGCGATCGGCGGCGGCATCGACGCGCCGCGCTCATGCAACATCATGATCGCCGAGGAACAGGCCTCGTTCGTCTACCCCGAGATCAAGTTCAACCATTTCCCGATCACGGCCGTCGGGCTGCTGTCGCGCCGCATGGGTCCGCGCGCCGCCGAGCACATGCTGCAATCCGGCGAGGAGATGAGCGCCGCCGAGTTCCTGGCCGCGGGCGGGCTGGAAGCGGTCGTTCCGACCGGCACCGGCGAGGACTGGATCCGCAAATACGCGTCCGACTCGCTGCCGATCCACGCAGCCCGCACCGCCCTGTTCTCGGCCTTCAACCGCCGCGCCGGCAATCTGCGCGAGGAGCTCGACTATCTCGGCCAGCTCTGGACCGACTGCATGCTGCGCCTGCACCCGAGCGCGATCTCGAAGCTGCAGCGCATCGCCCAGACCCAGGACCGCATGCTGGCGCGCGTGTACCAGCGCAGCCCCGAAGAGGCCTTCGCCAGTGCCGGCGCGGCCTGAATGAACCGTCAAATGGAGTCGCACGATCGGCATTCGCGCCGATCGTGCGACTCCGCCGTGTAACTCTCATGAAACTTTTACCTTTCCCTCTTATAGCCGTTAGGTGATGCGGCACAGGATGGGCTCGTTCACCCGCCTCTCCCGAGACCGTCAAAAAGGCAGGAGTGGATGGCGGGAGTGCCGAACCGGTTGCATAGCGCCAGCGCCGACAGAGCGATCGCAGAGCAGCCGGCCGGACACGAAGGCCGGAGCGCGGTTGATCTCGCCGATTATCGCCTGCTCGTCTCTTCCCTGTTCTCCTCGCCCGGCTCGATCATCCCGGGCGGGATCGCCGGCATCCTGACGCCTTTCCTGTGCTGGGTCGCGACCCGGGCCGAGCTGTTCATGGTTCTGACGATCTGCGTCGCGCTCGTCGTCGTCATGCGGATCATCACGGTCGTCCGGTATCGCAGGCTCGACCATTCCGAGGATACACTCGCCCAGACCGAGCGCTGGGACCGCGAATATTTCTTCGGCGCCACCGTGTTCAGCGCGGTGCTCGGTTTCAGCTGCTATGCGGCGCTGGCCTGGACGGACGATGCCGCCGCCCACATCACCTCGGTCTCGTCGACGATCGCGCTCGCCTCCGGCTATGTCGCGCGCAATGCCGGGCGGCCGAAATTCGTCGCCGTTCAGCTTCTGACCTTCTGCGTGCCGATGGCGATCGGCCTGATCCAGGCGCACAACCCCTATTACCAGTATATCGGCTATTTTGCCTTCCTCTATGTCGTCGCCAACATCGCGATCACCAACTCGCTGCATCGCAACCTGCTGGCGTTGAGCGACGCCACCAAGCAATCCAAGGCGCTGGCGACGGCGCTGCGCTCGCAGAACCTGACGCTCGACGCCGCGCTCAACACGATGATCCACGGGCTGGCGATGTTCGACCGCAAGCTCGACCTCGCGGTCTCGAACGCGCCGCACGCCGCGCTCTACGGCATTCCGGAGACGCTTGCTTTGCCCGGCACGCCGATCAGCGCGATCGCGCGTTTCCTGGTCGAGCGGCAAGTGATGAACCCCGAGCAGGTGCGCGACATCAAGGCGGCCCTCGATGGTGTCCAGGCGACGCAGCAGGCGGCCGTCTACGAATTGCAGTCGCGCAACGGCCGGATGCTCGTCGTCACCATCGCGCCCGCGGCCGAAGGCGGCGTGCTGATGCTGACCGAGGACGCGACCGAGCGGAAGGCGACCGAAGCGCGGATCGAGCAGATGGCGCGCTTCGACGAACTGACCGGGCTCGCGAACCGCTTCGAGTTCAACACGCAGCTCGCCGACGCCTTCCGGCGGCAGGAGCGCACCGGCGAGACCTTCGCGCTGCTCTATATCGACCTAGACGGCTTCAAACAGGTCAACGACAATCTCGGTCACGACATCGGCGACCGCGTGCTGATCCAGACGGCGGCGCGCCTGAAGAGTGCGATCCGCCACAACGACCTGCTGGCGCGCTTCGGCGGCGACGAATTCGTGCTGATCCTGCCGGCGACCGATGTCGCGACGGTCCGGATGATCGCGCAGCGCATGATCGAGGCGATGGACCGCGCTTTCGAGCTCGAGACCAAGACCGTCTATGTCACCGCCAGCATCGGCATCGCGCTCGCGCCGACAGACGGCGCGACGCCGGCCGACCTGCTGCGCCATGCCGACACGGCGCTCTACAAGGCCAAGGGCGCCGGCCGCAACACCGCGACCTTCTTCGACCCGGCCATGGCCGAGGAGATGCTCGAACGCCACGAGATCGAGGTCGATCTGCGCCAGGCGACCACCGAAGGCGCGCTGGAACTGTACTACCAGCCGATCATCGACCTGCGCACGCAGGAGATCGTGACGCGCGAGGCGCTGATGCGCTGGCGCCACCCGACGCGCGGCATGGTGCCGCCCGGCGTCTTCATCCCGATCGCCGAGCAATCCGGCCTGATCGCCGGGATGGGCGACTGGGCCATCCGCCAGGCCTGCCGCGACGCGGCGAAATGGCCCGGCGGAATCGGCGTTTCCGTCAACATCTCGCCGCTGCAGTTCCGCGAGCCGGGGCGGATCGTCGAGACCGTCAAGAACGCGCTGCTGCTCGCCCATCTCGCGCCGGGCCGCCTGACGCTCGAAGTGACGGAATCGCTGCTGATCGAGGACAACAAGACGACGCTCGAGGTGATCAACGAATTGCGCGCGATCGGCGTCAAGTTCGCACTCGACGATTTCGGGACGGGCTATTCCTCGCTCGCCTATCTCTCGACCTACCCGTTCTCGCAGGTGAAGATCGACCAGAGCTTCAGCCGCGACGTCAACAGCGACGAGGCCTCCAAAGCGGTGATCGAGGCGGTCTGCCAGCTCGCCCGGAGGCTGTCGATGAACGTCGTCGTCGAGGGAATCGAGACCGAGGCGCAGCGCATGGCGGTGCAACTCCTCGGCGCACAGCGGGCCCAGGGCTATCTGTTCGGCCGGCCGCAACCTGTGTCGGAGTTCAGCAAGGGCGACGAGCCGCGCAAGATCGCCTGAGGGCGAACTCCCTCTTGTCGGCCTCGGCTCCTTCCAGCCTACTATCGTCTCAGCGAACTTGATTCCGCCGCAACGGCAACGCATCTGCACGAGCGAGACAGCCACGGAGATGCGGCGTGAGCGAAACCGCCAGCCCAGCAGCCAGCAAGGAGCCGCTGACGCCGGATATCTGCGTCATCGGCGATGGCCCGGGTGGGCTCGCGGTCGCGACCGCCGCCGCGCTGTTCGGCGTCCGCACGGTGCTGATCAGGCAAGGCGGCGGCGCCTATCCGCTGAATGAAGGCGCGCGCGGCCAGGCCTTGCGTGCCGTCGCCGCTCAGGCGCGACTGATCGCCGGCGCCGCGGCCTTCGGCACCGTACCGGATACGAGCCAGATCGATTTCGGGCGCGTGCGAGCTCATCTCGACCAGGTTGCGGCTCGCTCGGCCGTGAACGACTCGGATGAGCGCTTGGCGGCCCTGGGTGTCCTCGTGCTCAAGGGCGATGCGCGTTTCCAGAACCGCCATCAGATCGTCGTCGGCGAGACGGTGATCAAGGCGCGACGCTTCGTCGTCGCGACCGGATCATTGCCGACGATGCCTGACATTCCGGGCCTCGCCGACCTGCCCTGCCTGACCGAGGACGGCATCTTCGAGCTGGCGAAACGGCCGGAGCGACTGATTGTGCTCGGAGGCACGGCAACGGCAGTCGAACTGGCGCAGGCGATGCGTGCACTCGGCTGCGAGGTCGCACTGATCGCGCGGGAAGGCCTCTTGCCCGACGAGGACCCGGAAGCGGTCGGGGTGCTCCGGCGCAGCCTGCTCGGCGAAGGCGTGACCTTGCATGAAGGCCGGCCGATCCTGCGCGCCGAGAGCCATCGGCAGCGGCCTCGCCTCGTGCTCGACGGCGAGATCAGGATCGACGGCACGCATCTCCTGGTCGCGAATGGGCGCCGGCCGAATGTTTCAGGCCTCGAGCTCGATCTCGCCGGGGTCCGCAGCGACGAGGCCGGCATCATCGTCGACGCCTCGCTGCGCAGCGCCAATCGCAGCATCTACGCCATCGGCGCATGCGCCGGCGGCGCGGCCGCCGGACCGGCATCGAGCCATGCCGCTCAGCATCAGGCCGGGCTGGTGCTGCGCAACGCCCTGTTCCGCCAGCCGGTCCGCTTCAGGCGCGAGCTGGTGCCGCGCACCGTCCATGCCAGTCCAGAACTGGCATGCGTCGGCCTGAACGAGGCGCAGGCGCGCGCGCAAAGCGAGATCCGGGTGCTGCGCTTTCCCTATGCCGAGAGCGCACGTGCCCAGGCCGAGCGGCAGAGCGAAGGGCTGATCAAGCTGATGACTGACCGCAAGGGCGGCATCCTCGGCGTCGTCATCGCCGGGGCTCAGGCGGCCGAACTGATCGTGCCCTGGGGTCTTTCCGTGCAGAAGCGGATGAATGTCAGGGAGATGGCCGGGCTGATCGCGCCATTCCAGAGCCTGTCGGAGCTGTCGCAGAAAGCGGCGCTCTCGTTCCAGGCGCCGCTCGCGGCCAAGCCCGGCATTCGCCGCCTCATCGGCTTCCTGCGCCGTTTCGGATAGACTGGCTGTCGATGTCAGTGAGACGGTTCGATCCCAATACCCTGTCGATCAGCGTCGCGCGCGGACCGACCCAGCTCGGCCTGTCGGCGAAGCTCCTGGTCCTGACCATCCTGTTCGTGATGCTGGCCGAGGTGCTGATCTACCTGCCCTCGGTCGCGAACTTCCGGCGCAACTGGTTGAACGATCGCCTTGCAGCGGCGCAGATCGCCGTGCTGGTCCTCGAGGGCTCGCCGGCCGAGGGCTTGCCGGAAGGCAGCGAGGAGCGGCTGCTGGCCGGCGTCGGCGCCTCGGCCATCGCCGCGCGCGTCGGCGGCGCGCGCCGCCTGCTCAGCCTCGATTCGATGCCGCACGAGGTCGCCAGGACCGTAGACCTGCGCGATCAGAGCTGGATGCAGTCGATCGTCGAATCGGTGGCGACTTTGGTCAGCCCCTCGCATGAGATGCCGATCCGCGTCGTCGGGCAGGCGGTCGGCGCCGCCGACTTCGTCGAGATCGTCATCGACGAACGGCCGCTGCGCCGCGCCATGCTGAAATTCTCGGTCAACCTGACGCTGGTCACGCTGGTCATTTCGATCCTGACGGCGGGGCTGGTCTATCTCTCGCTGAACTGGCTGATCGTGCAGCCGATCCGGCACCTCGCCGCCAATGTGATGGAATTCGAGCACGATCCGGAGAATCCGCGCCGGATCATCGAACCGACGCAGCGCGTCGACGAGATCGGCGAGGCGCAGCGCGCACTGGCGCGCATGCAGGCGACGCTGGCCGACGACCTCAGAGCCAAGAAGCACCTCGCAGAGCTTGGCCTCGCCGTCAGCAAGATCAACCACGACCTGCGCAACATGCTGGCCGCGGCTCAATTGATGTCCGATCGTTTGACCGAGACACGCGATCCAAAGATCCGGCGCTTCGCGCCGCGCCTGATCGCGACGCTGGGACGCGCCATCGATTTCTGCCAGGCGACGCTGGCCTATGGCCGGGCAGCCGAGGCGACGCCATCCTTGCGCGACGTAGCGCTGCGCCAGCTCGTCGCCGAGCAGGCCGAGTTGCTCGGCCTCGGCGAGAACGGCGCGATTCATTTCGCCAACGAGGTGCCGGCCGAGGTCATCGCTCCCTGCGATCCCGACCAGATGGCGCGCGTGCTCTCCAATCTGATGCGCAATGCGATCCAGGCGCTCGACGGCCTCAGCGAGGCCGGCGAACGGATGCCGATGCTCAGAATCAGCGCCGGCCGGCGCCATGAGGAGATCGTCCTGCGTATCGCCGACAACGGTCCGGGCGTGCCGCCGCGCGCGCGCGAGAACCTGTTCCAGGCCTTTCGTGGCTCGGTCAATCCCGGCGGCACCGGCCTCGGACTTGCCATCGCCGCCGAGCTGGTGCGCCTGCATGGCGGGATGATCGCGCTCGAACCGTCCGAGGTCGGCGCGGTGTTCACGGTGTCGCTGCCGGCGCAGCGCATGGCGGCGTAACGTCTCACAGCCCTCAGCCTGCGTCTCGAAGGAGGCTCCAGATGGTTCCGGAGACTCCACGAACATCGTTCGAGACGCCGCTTTGCGGCTCCTCAGGATGCGGGCTGTTGATGGTCGGGCCGATACTCTACTGGCTCGCCCAGATCACCCGCGCCATGAAGGCGATCTCGGACAGCGCCAGCACCCGATCGGCATGCTCGGGATTGAGTGAGGCGAGCTCGACCGTCTTGGCCGTCTGGCGCCTGAGCTGCTTGGCCAGCACCTCCCCCTCGACTGTCTTGACCACGACGCGATCGCCGCGGCGGATCGCAGCGCCGGGCGAGACGATGATGGTGTCGCCGTCGCGATAGAGCGGCAGCATCGAATCACCGGCGATCTCGAGCGCATAGGCCTTCTCGTCCTGCAGGCCGGGAAAGGCCACCTCGTCCCAGCCGGAGCCGGCCGGGAAGCCGCCATCGTCGAAGAAGCCGCCGGAGCCCGCCTGGGCGAAGCCGATCACCGGAATCGTGTGCGCCGGCGGTGCGCCGCGGCGGACGACGTTCATGAACTCGTCGAAGGAGGCGCCCGTCGCAGAGAGGATCTTGGCGATCGATTCGGTCGAGGGCCAGCGTTCGCGCCCGTCAGTGCCGACGCGCTTGGAGCGGTTGAAGGTGGTGGCGTCGAGCCCGGCCTTGCGCGCCAGACCCGACGGCGTCAGGCCATAGCGCTGGGCGAGCGTGTCGATCGCGCTCCAGATCTGATCATGGGACAGCATCGCGGGGAGGCCTCGATCCTGGTGGTGCCGACAGGGCGCAAAGCGGGGATAGAAATAGGAAATATCCCCTATTCGATAAGAATTCAATCTGTTTCATACGTGCCCCATCCCGAGTCGTCCCGGCCGGAGCGCAGGGAGACCCGGAAGGACCATGACCGCAGCCAAACAGAAAATCGGGGACCGGCCCGGTGCGGCACGCTTTCCCCTTTTGCCGACGCCCGTCAGGCGATATGTCCGGCGCCATGCCGCTCGTCTACAAGATCTGTCCTGAAGCGCTCTGGCGCGAAGCCGAGGCCAACGGCCTCTTCCAGGGAGCGCCGGTCGACCTCGCCGACGGCTTCATCCATTTCTCGACCGGCGCGCAGGTCCGCGAGACCGCTGCTCGGCATTTCGCCGGCCAGGATGGGCTGCTGCTGATCGCCATCGACGATGCAGCCCTCGGCGAGGCCCTGCGCTACGAGCCGTCGCGCGGCGGGACGCTGTTTCCGCATCTCTACGCCACGCTCGACCCGAAGCAGGCGCGCTGGATCGCGCCGCTGCCGCTGGCCGAGAACGGCCATGTCTTTCCAGAGGATATCTTGCCGGAGGATGTCGCGTGATCGGAGCGCTGTTCGGCCTGGCCCGGCCCCTGATCCACAAGCTCGACGCCGAGCAGGCCCACCGGCTGACGATCGCGGCGCTGGCCGCCGCGCCCCCGCTGCGGCCGGCGGCCGATGCGCCCTCGCTGGCGGTCGAGGCCTTCGGCCTGCGCTTTGCCAATCCGGTCGGCCTCGCCGCCGGCTTCGACAAGAATGCCGAGGCGGTCGACGGCGCGCTCGGGCTCGGCTTCGGCTTCGTCGAGATCGGCGGAGTGACGCCGCTGCCGCAGCCGGGCAATCCGCGCCCGCGTGTCTTCCGCCTGCCGGAAGACGAGGCGGTGATCAATCGCTACGGCCTCAACAGCGAGGGCATGGAGGCGGTCGCGGCGCGGCTGGCCGCCCGCCGTAAGAAGGGCGGCATCGTCGGCGTCAACCTCGGCGCCAACAAGGACTCGGCCGACCGCAGCGCCGATTATGCGGTGCTGGCGGGAAGGCTCGCCCCGCTCGCCGATTTCCTCACCGTCAACGTCTCCTCGCCGAACACGCCGGGCTTGCGTGACCTGCAGGCCGAGAGCGCTCTCGACGACCTGATCGCGCGCACCCTCGCCGCCCGCGACGAGGCTTCCGCCGGGGCTAAGCCGACGCCGGTGCTGATCAAGATCGCGCCGGACCTCACCATGCCCGAGCTCGATGGGATGATTTCGGTCGCGCGGCGTCGCAAGGTCGACGGCATGATCGTCTCGAACACGACGATCGCACGACCCGACAGCCTGCGCAGCGCGAGCAGAGCCGAGACCGGCGGCCTCTCGGGCAAGCCGCTCTTTACGGCCTCGACGCGTATCCTCGCCGAGACCTTCCTGCGGGTGGAGCGCCAATTCCCGCTGATCGGCGTCGGCGGCATCGATTCGGCGCAAACCGCCTTTGCCAAGATCCTGGCCGGGGCGAGCCTGGTGCAGTTCTATTCGGCGATGGTGTTCAAGGGCCCGGGGCTGGTCGGCGAGGTCAAGCGCGGCCTCGACATGCAGGTGCGCAAGGCCGGGCTGCCGCGCCTCGACGCGCTGATCGGACGTGACGCCGAGGCGATCGCACGCGGGCAGATTGGCTGACCGCAGCTTCGGCCGCCTCCGCTATGAGGCGACCGCGCGAGATCGGCGCGCAAGACTCAGTTTCGATCAGACTGCGCCGGACGCAGCATCGGCGTCAGGACCGGCGACGAGCCGTGCTGGATGGTTCCGAGTATTTCGAACCCGTGCCGTTGATAGAGCGGGATATTCCGCGGGTTCGACGATTCCAGATAGGCCGCGACGCCGTCGCGGTCGCAGCGTGCGAGCGCATGGGTCATGAGCGCGTTTCCGATTCCCTGCCCCTGCCGTGCTGGATCGGCGCCGATCAGCGGCAGATACCAATGCGGCACCTCCGGATGATAGCGCGCCATCGAATCGAACACCGCTTCGACATCGGGCAGGATCGCCGGATCGGCGTTTGTCGTGATCAGGCGATCGAGCGCCTCGATATCCGGCTCCACGCCGGGCGGAAGCCACAGCGCAGCACCGCCGAGATCATCGCTGACATAGGCGCTGTCGCTGTCATAGGAAGCGGCGCCGAATGCGCGGATCAGATCGGGCATGACAGCGAGATAGGTCTGCGCCTCCCTCAATGACCAGCGGGCCATCGGATCAGTCGCAAAAGCAAGGCCGATGACCGCGGAAACGGCGCTTTCCTCGCTACGGGTTGCGGAACGGACAGCGATGGACGTCATGGGATGGTCCGTGGTTGCGATCAGCTCGCACGGATATGGGGTCGCTGGCACGCCGGCGCCATGACAGCGCGCGCCTGGCCGCTCAGCACCGAGCCGTCGGGAAACCGGCGAAGGGTCGAAAGCCGACTCCGTTCCTCGCCCATCCCTATCGCTTCGAGGCGAACAAGCGGCTGATCAGCCAGAGCGGCACGACGATCAGAGCGCCGGCGAGCGCCCAGCCGCCGACCTCGCGGACCGCGTCGAAGCCCATATCGGTGAGCGAGCGGACGAAGCGCAGCGCCGAGTCGAAGAGGCCGCGCGGCGACAGGCCGAGAAAGGCCATGGCCGCGCCGACCAGCAGCGAGATGAAGAACAGGCGCACGAGGACGCTGAGGACGGAACCGCCCAGGAAGCGCTCGGTGCCACCGCCATTGGCCATGGAAATCCCCTTCGGATCGACAACGGGACAAAACCCGCTCGCGGTTGAACCTGCGCTGAACGCCGCCGTCAATCAGTAAACGCCAAGTGTCATCAGCCTCGCCCGTCATTCAGGCCGCAGCGAAGCGGAGCGCCGGAATCCATCGTAGGGGGCTGAACTCTACGATGGATTCCGGAGCTGCGCGGCTGCGCCGCTTGTCCGGAATGACGGCTCACCTAGCCGCAAGAACTCAGCTCGTCGCCGAGGCGCCCTGCGCTGCCCAGCCGGCGCCGGCGATCTTGGCGGCGGCGATCACGGCCTGGGTGCGGCTGTCGACATTGAGCTTGGTCAGGATCGCCGAGACATGCGCCTTGACCGTCGCTTCGGAGACGCCGAGCTCATAGGCGATCTGCTTGTTGAGCAGCCCCTCCGACAGCATCATCAGCACGCGCACCTGCTGCGGCGTCAGCGTGGCGAGACGCCGGACCATGTCGGCGGTCTCATGGTCGACCGGGGCGGTGAGATCGACGCCCGGCGGGGTCCAGACGCCGCCATCGAGCACGGCCTGGATCGCCTCGCCCATCTGCGCGACCTCGGCGGTCTTGGGCAGGAAGCCGAGCGCGCCGAACTCGATGCAGCGGCGGATCACGGCCGGATCGTCATTGGCCGAGACGACGATGACCGGGATCTCCGGATAGGAGGCGCGCAGGAAGAGCAGGCCGGAAAAACCCTGCACGCCCGGCATGGACAGATCGAGCAGGATCAGATCGGTGTCGGCGGTCTCAACCAGGGCTTGGCCGAGCGCCTCGAGCGAGCCGACCTCGCTGACCTCCGAGCCAGAGAGCGCATGAGAGACCGCCTGGCGCAGCGCGCCGCGAAAGAGCGGATGATCGTCGGCGATCACGATCCGGGTCGACGGCTGGCGACTCATTGCAGGCGTTCCTCGCATCCTTGCGGTCAGTTTGACCTCGCATGTGCGTGATCTCAAGCACAACCACCTTCGGCGGCGGATATTCAACGCGGTCCTCCGGCGGGATCGCGTGCGCCAACTGCCGGCAAGCTATCGAGGGCTTCTATAGTCCTACGCCTTAAGTCGGCATTCTTTCAGCCAGTGCGCTGCATTAACCTAGGAGCGGGCAGCTGGGGCAGCGGGCGCGATTCGCGACAAAATCCGGCAGTCGCTATAATATAATATAACAAAAATAGCCATGGAGGGAGATTTATCATGAATTCACCCGACGAGAGCAAGCACTGGGATAAAACCAGCCGCCTCATGATCACCATGATGAGTATCTGGTTCTTCTTCGGCTTCGTGATCCATATGTTCGTCAATCAGCTGAATACAATAAAAATATTTGGATTTCCGTTCGGATACTACATGGCAGCCCAAGGCTCCCTGATCGTATTCGTCGCGATGCTGTTCTGGTTCGCCAAAGCCCAGGACAAGATCGACCGCGAATCCGGCTTCGCCGAAGACGAGTGAGGGGAAACCGGTCATGACAGCGCAAGCAACATCCCGAGGCGGGGACTTCACCTCGAACCTCGGCCGCATCTACGGCATCTACACCGGCGGCTTTGCCGCCTTCATCATTCTGG
The DNA here is from genome assembly GCF_900112185.1 of Allobosea sp. CRIB-10. Lineage (GTDB taxonomy): Bacteria > Pseudomonadota > Alphaproteobacteria > Rhizobiales > Beijerinckiaceae > Allobosea. The sequence continues at coordinate 179,556 of NZ_FOKP01000002.1, forward strand.
TCGCGATTCTGGAGAGGGCCGGCGTCCCGAACCAGATCCTCGGCTACATGTTCGTCGGCTTCACGGTCCTGGTCTATGCCTTCATCGGCATCGTCTCGCGGACCGTTCAGGTGTCCGAATATTATGTCGCGGGCCGCAAGGTCCCCGCCTTCTACAACGGCATGGCGACCGGCGCCGACTGGATGTCGGGCGCCTCGTTCGTCGGCATGGCGGGCTCGCTCTTCCTGCTTGGCTATGACGGGCTCGCCTTCGTGCTCGGCTGGACCGGCGGCTATGTGCTCGTCGCCGTGCTGGTCGCGCCGTTCCTGCGCAAGTTCGGCGCCTATACCGTCCCCGACTTCCTGGCTGCGCGCTATGGCGGCAACACCGCCCGCATGCTCGGCGTCATGGTCCTGCTCGCCTGCTCCTTCACCTATGTGGTGGCGCAGATCTTCGCGACCGGCCTGATCGCCCAGCGCTTCCTCGGCATGGACTTCGTCGTCGCGGTCTATGTCGGCCTGCTCGGCATCCTGGTCTGCTCGATGCTCGGTGGCATGCGCGCCGTCACCTGGACACAGGTCGCGCAGTACATCGTGCTGATCGTCGCCTATCTCGTGCCGGTGGTGATCCTCTCGGCGAAGAAGTTCGGCCTGCCGATCCCGCAGCTGACCTATGGCTCGGCCATCGCCGAGATCACAGCGCTGGAGCAGAGCTTCGTTGCCAAGGGCCTGGCGACCGAAGCCGTCATGGCGGCCAAGGCGCACACCACGCCGTTCAACAGCTATTCTCCGGCCAACTACTTCGCGCTGATCCTCTGCCTGATGGTCGGCACCGCCTCGCTGCCGCATGTGCTGATGCGCTACTTCACCACGCCGTCGGTGCGCGATGCGCGCATGTCGGTGGCCTGGTCGCTGCTGTTCATCTTCCTGCTCTACTTCACGGCGCCGGCCTATGCGGCGTTCTCGAAGCTCGAGGTCTATTCGACCCTGATCGGCAAGAACGTCGCCGACATGCCTGCCTGGGTGTTCACCTATGGCAAGCTCGGCCTGGTGACGATCTGCGGCAAGGCCGCCGACAGCGTCGCCACCATCACCGCCGCCTGTCAGGCCCTGCCCGGCCACGCCGGCGTGCTGCGCCTCCAGGACTTCGGCATCAACACCGACGTGGTGGTGCTGTCCACGCCGGAGATCGCCGGCCTGCCCTATGTCATCGCCGGACTCGTCGCCGCCGGTGGCCTCGCCGCCGCTCTCTCGACCGCCGACGGGCTCCTGCTCGCCATCGCCAACGCGCTCTCGCACGACATCTACTACAAGATGATCGACAAGAACGCGCCGACGGCACGCCGGCTCATCGTCTCTCGCGTCCTGCTCGTTGTGGTGGCGGTCGCCGCGGCCTGGACGGCCTCCAAGCGGCCGGCCGACATCCTGGCGATGGTCTCCTGGGCATTCTCACTGGCCGCCGCGGGGCTTTTCCCGGCGCTGGTGCTGGGCATCTGGGACAAGCGGACCAACCGTGCCGGCGCGATCGCCGGCATCATCGCCGGCTTCGGCCTCTGCCTGTTCTACCTCGTCGTCACCCGCTACTTCCCGGGTCATGGCGCCGCCTATTTCGGGATGAGCTCGCTGCTCAATCCCGTCACCGGCGCGCCGCTCGTCGATGTCGCCAAGGCGCTGGCCGCGCCGAACGGCATGGAGACCTGGGTGGCGGGCACGCATCCGCTAGCCTCGAAGGTCGGCTGGTTCAACATGAACAACATCTCGTCGGCGATCTTCGGCCTGCCGGTCGGGTTCATCGTGATGTTCGCAGTGTCGCGCCTGACCGCGGCGCCGTCGCAGGAGTTGCAGGACTTCGTCGACAACTGCCGGCGCCCGCGCGGCGGCACGATCATGGAAGAGAAGACCACCTGACCGCGATCGGATCGCTCATCGCTCGCGAGGGGGCGGGACCTTGTCCCGCCCCCTTCTTGTCCACATCGCCAGAGCGGGATGCGAAAAAATGGCGACGGTTCCTCGCATCCTGCTCTAACTCTGTGTGAGAGGCGGCATCCCGCTCTCATCGCATCGATCTGCCTCGGAGTATCGCGCGTGGCCCAGGAAGCCGGCTTCTGGCTGTTCCATCTCCCGAATATGCTTCTGGCGGCGATGATCTACACGCTGATCGGCCGCTACATCCTGTCGCTCTTCTTTCCGCCCGACAGCGACAAGGTGATCTGGACCGTGTTTCGTCAGGTCACCGATCCCATCCTCGACGCCGTCCGCGTGATCACGCCGGCCATCGTGCCGGCACCGCTGGTCAACATCTTCGCCGTCGTCTGGCTGCTGCTGGCGCGGATCGCCTTCTATTTCCTGATCCGATCGCTCGGCCTCCTGCCGACGGTCACCGGAGCAGCCTCATGACGGACGATCGCGAAAAGCTTATTCGCCAGGACGGGCTGCTGATCGGCATCGCCGGCGCCTCCCTCCTGTCGGGCATGCACTTCTCTCCTTTCTTCGATCCGGCTTTCGTGCTGGTGAAGTTCCTGGTGGCACCGGCGTTCTTCATCTCCTCGCCGCTGCTGCTGTTCTACTTCACCTCGCTGCTCGTCTCGGTGGCCTGCCTGATCGTGGCGGGTGTCCCGGCAGCGCTCTATGAGCGCGCCAAGCATCCGGGCACCAGCAGCGGCACCTCGCTCGGCATCTGGCTCGCCGGTTTGCTCGTGCTTGCCGCTCCGGTCTTCTTCGGCATGGCCGGATAGTCACGAAAGGGTGATTTCGAAGCGGCGCGGCACTGGTCCAATCTGGACCTATGCTGCAATGCGGAAGAGCGCCATGCCGCCCGACCTGATACGCCGGCTGCGGCTTTGTGCCGAGATCTCGACCGCGCGGGCCTGCGGTTTCTCCGGGCTGGCGACGCTCTGCCTGATGGTCGGTCTGTCGAGCAGCGTCGCGACCACCCTCAAGGCCGGCGGCTATTCGGCTCTGCTCGTCGCCTGCGTGCTGTTGATGATGGCCCAGCGGGCCCGGAGCCGGCCGTTCAAGCGCACCGAGATCTGGCTGATGCTGGACGATAGCGAACGTCCGCCGGAGGCGCTGGCCCAGCAGCTTCTCGGGGAGGTCCGCCGCGCCACTTTCCTGCGCTTTGCCGCCTATCACGCGCTCGCGGCGGCGGTGATGCTGGCCAGCGCCTTCCTGGCGACCGCAAGCCGCTTCTGAGTCACGGCCCCGCCGGCAGCAGCGCCTCCAGCGTCTCGATCCGATCGGCCTCGCCCGGCGGCTTGTCCCAGCGGATGCGGTTGATCCGGGGAAAGCGCATGGCGATGCCGGATTTGTGCCGCGTCGAGCGCTGCAATCCCTCGAACGCCACCTCGAAGACGAGGCCGCTCGTGACCGTATGCGTCACCTCGCGCACCGGGCCGAAGCGGTTCAGCGTGTTCTTGCGGACATAGCGGTCGATCTCGATGAGTTCCTCGTCGGTGAAGCCGAAATAGGCTTTTCCCACCGGAACGAGCTCGTCTGCGCCCCCTTCCCCGACCCGCCAGACGCCGAAGGTGTAGTCGGAATAGAAGGATGAGCGCTTGCCGTGGCCACGCTGGGCATACATCAGCACGCAGTCGACCAGCCGGGCATCGCGCTTCCATTTGTACCAGTAGCCCTTCGGGCGGCCGGGCAGATATGGCGAGTCGAGCCGCTTGATCATGCAGCCCTCGACTGCCTCCGCATCGGCACCAGCGCCGGCAGAAGCCGGATCGGAGCGGGCCTCGGTCAGCGCTTCCCAGCTCGCGAAGGTAATGCGCGGCGAGAGATCGAAGCGGGCACTGTCAAGCCTACCGAGAAAGGCCTCCAGCCTCGCGCGTCGCTCCGTATAGGGATGTGCGCGCAGATCATCGTCGGCCTCTGCCAGAAGGTCGTAGGCGCGGATATGCGCCGGGAATTCGGCCAGCATCTTCGGCGTCACCTGCTTGCGGTTGAGCCGCTGCTGCAGCGTGTTGAAGCTCTGGACCACGCCGTCGCGCATCACCAGCAATTCGCCGTCGATCGCGCCGTCCTGCGTCAACGCTTCGGTGAGGTCGGGAAAGGCGCCGCCGATCTCCTCGCCGGTGCGGGAATAGAGCCGGACGGTACGGCTGCCGTCGGCGCGCGTGCCGGCAACGGCCTGGACGCGGATGCCGTCCCATTTCCACTCGGCGGCGAACTCATTCGCCGCAAGCTTGTCGAAATCGCCGTCCTCGATCGCATGCGAGAGCATCACCGGACGGAACGGCGCCGGATCGGTCGCCTCAGGCCGGGGCGCCCTGCCCTCCAGCCAGGCGAAGAGCGCGGTGTAGGGCGGCTCCAGCCCGTGCCAGACCTGCTCGACCTCGTCGGCCGGAATGCCGCCGAGGCTGGCAGCGGCCGTCTTGGCGAGGCGGGCGGAGACGCCGATGCGGAGCGATCCGGTGATCAGCTTGAGCAGGGCCCAGCGGCCGGTCTCGTCGAGCGCATCGAGCCAGGAGGCGATCAGGCGCGGCATCTCGGTCTTGCCGGAGTTGCGCAGACCGGCGACGACATCTGGCAGATGCGGCACATCGTTCGCGCCATGACGGGCCGGCCACATCAGCGCGACCGTCTCGGAGAGGTCGCCGACATAATCGTAGGAGAGCGCGAACAGCACCGGGTCGGTCCGCTCGGCGATCAGGGCCCGGATCAGGCCGGGCTTGGCGTTCTGGAAGACCAGCCCGCCGGTCATCGCCGCCAGCGCATAGCCGCGATCGGGATCGGGCGTGGTACGCAGGTAATCGGCGATCAGCGCGAGCTTGCCGTTGCGGCGCGGCTCATAGGCGAGGCGGTCGAGCAGCCAGGCGAAGCGGTTCATGGCGACGCCTCCGCCGGCCTGGCGTCGGGCTCGGCCTCGCCCTCGTCGCCATAGCCGACGAGATGCAGCGGCATGCCCTTGAGGCCGACCGTGCCGCACCAATGCGCCAGCGCCTCGGCCTCGCCATGGGTGATCCAGATCTCGTTCGCCTGGACCTCGCGGATCGTCGCCTGGAGATCGTCCCAATCGGCATGGTCGGAGATGATCAGCGGCAGCTCGACGCCCTTCTGGCGCGCCCGCGCCCTGACCCGCATCCAGCCCGAGGCGAAGGCGGTGACCGGATCGGGAAAGCGTCGCGACCAGAGGTCCTGGATCGCGCTCGGCGGGCAGATGACGATCTCGCCGGCAAATGCCTTGCGTCCCTCGCCCTTGCGCCCGCCAGGCTCGATCTTGCGGATCTCCCCGAGCGGGATGCCCTGCGCCTGGTAGAACTCGGTGATCTTCTCGACCGCGCCGTGGATGAAGATCGGCCGCTCGTAGCCGGCCTCGCGGATCAGCGCCATCAATCGCTGCGCCTTCCCCAGCGAATAGGCGCCGACGATATGGGTGCGATCAGGAAAGAGCCGGACGGAATCGAGCAGCTTGGCCGCCTCGGCATGGGCCGGCGGATGGCGGAAGACCGGCAGGCCGAAGGTCGCCTCGGTGATGAAGACGTCGCAGGGCACGGGCTCGAAGGGCGCGCAGGTCGGATCGCGCTCGCGCTTGTAGTCGCCGGAGACGACGATGCGCAGGCCCTTGTGCTCGACCACGATCTGGGCCGAGCCGAGAACATGGCCGGCGGGAACGAAGCGGAAGTCGACGGAACCGATGTGCACGGTCTCGCCGGGAGCGGCCACCTGCTGGGTGTCAGCGAAAGCCTCGCCATAGCGCAACGCCATGATCGCCAGAGTCTCGGATGTCGCCAGCACGGCGCTATGGCCGGCACGGGCGTGATCGGAATGGCCATGGGTGATCAGCGCGCGCGCCACCGGGCGGACCGGATCGATGTAGATGTCGGCCGGCGGGCAATAGAGCCCGGCCGGGGTCGGCGTCAGCAGATCGGAAGGCTTCATCGTCTGGCCAGTGTCATCTGCCTTCGTTAAACCCGCAGCATGATCGAAAAGGGCAGCAGCGTGTACTCCGCCAGTTCCGGGGATGAGCGCCTCGACCGTCGCTATGCCTGGGCCGAGGCGGCCCTGAAGGATGGCGACCCGCAGGCGGCGATCGACATCCTCGATCAAACGCTCGCCGAGAACTACGGTTTCACTGCCGCCTGGCATCTCTATGGGCTGGCCCAGGAAGCGCTCGGGCACAATGAGGAGGCCGCGACCGCCTGGCGGCAATGCCTCGACCTCGACCCGAACGACCATGTCGGCGCCAAGCTCGACCTCGCCCGCATCGGCGCGCTGCCGGCCGAGCAGGCGACCTCGGAGAATTTTTCAGGCGCGCTGTTCGACGGCTATGCCGAGCGCTTCGACAGCCATCTCGTCGGCACGCTGCGGTACCGGGCGCCAGTGCTACTGAAGGAGGCGCTCCTGCGCCATTGTACCCAAACCGGCCGCCCCTTCCAGTTCGCGACGGTCCTTGATCTCGGCTGCGGTACAGGATTGATGGGTGAGGCGATCCGGGCGGAGACGGACTTCCTCGCCGGCTGCGATCTCTCGCCGCGGATGATCGCCAAGGCGCGCGACAAGCTGCGCGGCGATGGCGGCCCGCTCTACGACAAGCTCGCCACCGCCGGTCTCACTGCTTTCCTTTCGAGCCGGCCCGACGCCTCGGCCGATCTTGTCATCGCCGCCGACGTCTTCGTCTATCTCGGCGACCTTGCCCCCTCCTTCCATCAGAGCGCGCGCGTGCTCAAAGCGGGCGGGCTCCTCGCATTCACCGTGCAAAGCCATGGTGGCGAAGGCATCACCGTCGGCCAGGACCGGCGCTTCGCCCATGCCGAAGCCTGGGTCAGGGAGGCGCTCGTCGAGACGGGGCTGAACCCCGCACTGGTCGAACCGCAGAGCACGCGGATCGATCGTGGTCAGCCGGTGCCGGGGTTGATCGTGGTAGCGGAGCACTGAGGCGCAAGCGCAGGAACCACGACGCAGAACCCCTCTCCTTCCAGGGGAGGGTTCCCCGAGCCCTTGCTTCTATTGTGCGGTCGACGCCCGTTCCCTTTTCGTTCGACAAGGCCTATCTCTGTCGCTCGATGGATGCGCCCTCGCCTCTCCCACCGGCCTTCTCCGCCTGGTTCGCCAGCCGCGGCTGGAGCGTGCGGGCGCATCAGCTTGCCTTGCTGGAAGAGGCCCGGGCCGGGCGCTCTACCCTGCTGGTCGCGCCGACCGGGGCCGGCAAGACGCTCGCCGGCTTCCTGCCTTCGCTGCTCGAACTGACCCAGCGCGGCGGCGAACGCGACGGCCTGCACACGCTCTATGTCTCGCCGCTGAAGGCGCTCGCGGTCGACATCGCCCGCAATCTGGAAACGCCGATACGGGAAATGGGGCTCGCCGTGAAGGTCGAGACCCGCACCGGCGATACCTCGCCGGCCAAGCGCGCCCGCCAGATCGAGCGCCCGCCCGACATCCTGCTCACCACGCCGGAACAGCTCGCTCTCCTGGTCTCGCACCGCGACGCCAAGCCGTTCTTCGCGAACCTGCGCCGCGTCGTGCTCGACGAGTTGCACGCGCTCGTCACCTCCAAGCGCGGCGACCTGCTCTCGCTCGATCTCGCCCGTTTGCGCACGCTGGCGCCTGAAATGAGCGCGGTCGGCCTCTCGGCGACGGTGCGCGAACCGGCCGACCTCCAAGCCTATCTCGGCGGCGCGGGCACGCCATCCGGCCTCGTCACCGTCAAGGGCGGGGCGCAGGCACAGATCGGGATCATGCACACCAAGCGGCGGCTGCCACTGGCGGGGCATGTCACCGCTCATGCCGTCGACGACATCTACGCCGCGATCCAAGCCCACAAGCTGACGCTGGTCTTCGTCAACACCCGCATGCAGGCCGAGTTCATGTTCCAGGCGCTGTGGAGCGTGAACGAGGAGACGCTGCCGATCGCGCTGCATCACGGCTCGCTCGATGTCGGCCAGCGCCGCAAGGTCGAGGCGGCGATGGCGGCGGGCAAGCTCAAGGCCGTCGTCTGCACCGCGACGCTTGATCTCGGGATCGACTGGGGCGATGTCGACCTCGTCATCAATGTCGGCGCGCCCAAGGGCGCGAGCCGCCTGATGCAGCGCATCGGCCGCTCCAACCACCGCATGGACGAGCCCTCGCAGGCGTTACTGGTGCCATCGAACCGGTTCGAGCTGCTCGAATGCCGCGCCGCACTCGATGCGGTGGCAGAGGCAGCGCAGGACACCCCGCCGCCGCGGACCGGGGCGCTCGACGTGCTCGCCCAGCATGTCCTTGGGGTCGCCTGCTCCGACGGTTTCGAGCCCAATGCGCTCTATGAGGAGGTCCTGACCGCCTCGCCCTATGCCGACCTCGATCGCGCCGATTTCGACGCCGTAGTCGATTTCGTCGCGACCGGCGGCTATGCGCTGAAGAGCTATGAACGCTTCGCCAAGCTCCGGCGCAGCAAGGACGACATCTACCGCGCCAGTAATGCCCGCGTAATCCAGCAATACCGGATGAATGTCGGCACCATCGTCGAATCGACCATGCTCAAGGTCCGGCTCGGCCGCTCCAGGCCGGCGCGACCCGGCGGCCAGCAGATGCTCAGCCGCGGCGGACGCATACTCGGCGAGCTGGAGGAGTACTTCGCCGAGACGATGACGCCGGGCGACACATTCGTCTTCGCCGGCGAGGTGCTGCGCTTCGAGGGCATCGTCGAGAACGAGGTGGTCTGCTCGCGCACCGCCGCCGGCACCGACCCGAAGATCCCGTCCTATAACGGTGGCAAGTTCCCGCTCTCGACCTTCCTCGCCGCTCGCGTGCGCGCCATCCTGGCTTCGCCGAAGGAATGGACGAAGCTGCCGGACGAGGTCTCGTCCTGGCTGCATGCTCAAAGGCTGAAATCGCGCCTGCCCAAGCCGGGCGAGCTGCTGGTCGAGACCTTTCCGCGTGCGGGGCGCTTCTTCCTCGTCGCCTACCCGTTCGAGGGCCGCCTCGCCCACCAGACGCTCGGCATGCTGCTGACGCGCCGGCTGGAGCGGGCGCGCCTGAAACCGCTCGGCTTCGTCTGCAACGACTATGGCATCGCGGTCTGGACGCTCGGCGACATGGGCGCGGCGATCGCCCGTGGCGCACTGTCGCTCGACGAGCTCTTCGCGCAGGACATGCTCGGCGACGATCTCGAGGACTGGCTGGCCGAATCGGCACTGATGAAGCGCACCTTCCGCTCCTGCGCCGTGATCGGCGGCCTGATCGAGCGCCGCTTCCCCGGCCAGGAGAAGAGCGGCCGGCAGGTGACGATCTCGACCGACCTCGTCTACGACGTGCTGCGCCGGCACCAACCCGACCATGTGCTCTTACGCGCCGCGCGCGCCGATGCGGCGACGGGCTTGCTCGACATCGGCCGACTGGGTCAGATGCTGACACGGATCAGCGGGCGAATCGTGCATCAGCCGCTCGATCACGTCTCGCCGCTTTCGGTCTCGGTCATGCTGGAGATCGGGCGCGAGGCGGTCAGTGGGGAAGCGGCCGACGAGATCCTGGCCGAGGCGGAAGCGCAGATGCTCGAAGAGGCGATGGCGTGAACCTGGCGGCGAAGGAAGCGGGAGAGGTGGCGGCCGAGGCGTTCATGCTCGGCCGGCTCGCGCTCGTGCCCGATCTCTCCGGCGCGCTCTATCTGCCGGATGAGCGCACGCTCGTCGTCGCCGACCTGCATCTGGAGAAGGGTTCGGCCTATGCGGCGCGCGGCATCCTGCTGCCGCCCTATGATTCCGCGGCGACGCTGCGGCTGCTCGGCGCCGCGATCCTGCGCTACCAGCCGGCGCGCGTGATCGCGCTCGGCGATTCCTTCCATGATCGCGGCGCCGAGGCGCGGATCGACGAGAGCTGCCTTGCCACCTTGCGCGCCTGTCAGGCCGGCCGCGACTGGCTCTGGGTCAGCGGCAACCACGACCCTTCGATCTCGGCGGCAATGGGCGGCACTGTCGCTGACGAGCTCGAGCTGCGCGGCGTCAGGCTGCGGCACGAGCCGAGCCCCGCCGGGGCGCTCCCTGAGATCGCCGGCCACCTGCATCCCGCCGCCAAGGTCCGCATGCGCGGCCGGGCGCTGCGCCGGCGCTGCTTCGCGCTCTCGCCGAGCCGCTGCGTCATGCCGGCGATGGGCGCCTATGCCGGCGGGCTCAATGTCCGCGACGCCGCCTTCCGGCCGCTGTTCGGCCTGGGTTTCTTCGCCCATCTCCTCGGCGACGGCAGGCTCTTTCGCATCGACCACCGCCTGCTGCTGCCGGACTGAGACGGAGGGCCGCAGCAAGGTCGAGCACTCCATTGGTCATGGAGAGGTCGAGCGCCCTTCATTTTCATGTGCAGGGATATGTGCGGAACAGGTTGCGTCGGGGCGGGGCTTGTGGCATCAGGACGCCGCTTCGGAACGGCGCGGCGCCTTCCCGGTCCTCAAGTGACCTGAAACGCCAGCATATCCCGGTCCTGCTGCGGTAGCTCAGTGGTAGAGCACTCCATTGGTAATGGAGAGGTCGAGAGTTCAATCCTCTCTCGCAGCACCAGCCCTTCCCGTTGACATCGTTGGGGCCTTGACGATGCGGGGCTTGCGCCCGTTCTGATGTTACAAAGCCCGTAACAGATCAGATCGCGCCGCGTTGATCAACGACATGAATACAGCCGCACCACAGGACGACGGGATCGCGATCCTTCCCGGCAGCGCAGCCGGGCCGATCATCGTGATGACGGAGCCGTTGAGCTTCTGGGGCGGTGTCGATCCCGCGACGAGCACGGTCATCGATATCCACCACCCCTCGCACGGCGCCGCGCTCGCCGGCGCGGTTGTGATGATGCCGACCAGCCGGGGCTCCTGTTCGGGCTCAGGCGTGCTGCTGGAGCTCGCGCTCTCAGGCAAAAACCCCGCGGCCTTGGTCTTCGCCGGCCCGGAGGACACGCTGACGCTTGGCGCGATCGTCGCTGCGGAGATGTTCGGACGCCGTATCCCGGTCATTCGCCTCTCACGGGAAGCTTTTGCCGCTCTGTCCTCCGCGAAAGAGGCAAGGATCACGCCGGAGGCCATACGGGCGGAGGACGGACATTTGTCGATCCAGCTCTCTGCCGCAGTCCGCGATGATATGAGGTTGTCAGCCGCCGATCGCCGCATGCTCGACGGGAACGAGGGGATCGCTGCCCAGCAGGCCATGCGCATCCTCTGTGCCATGGCCCGGCAGCAAGGCGCGAGCGAGCTCGTCGACGTGACGCGCGCCCATGTCGACGGCTGCATCTATGCCGGCCCGGCCAACCTTGTCTTCGCCGAAAAAATGGAGGCGCTGGGAGCACGCGTCCGCATCCCGACGACGATGAACGCGATCTCGGTCGATCACGCGAACTGGCGCCGCCAAGGCGTCGCGCCGGAATTCGGCGAGCCTGCGGCGCGCCTCGCCGATGCCTATGTGCGCATGGGCTGCCGGGCGAGTTTCACCTGTGCGCCCTATGCGCTGCCGGACCCGCCGGAGTTCGGCGAGATGATCGGCTGGTCTGAATCGAATGCAGTGATCTTCGCCAATTCGGTGCTCGGAGCCCGGACCGCGAAGCACCCCGACTTCCTGGATTTCTGCATTGCCGTCACCGGCCGCGCGCCGCGCGCCGGAGCCTTTCTCGACGAGGGCCGGTGTGCTCGTCGTGCGGTCCGGATCGAGCTGTCGGAAGGAGCCGATTCCTCGGCCTGGCCCCTGATCGGCTATCTTGCGGGCCTGGCCTCCCCTGACCGAATCCCGCTGATCACGGGCCTCGAAAAGGCGCAGCCGACGCAAGACGAGCTCAAGGCGCTCTGCGCCGCCTTCGGTACGACGTCCGCCGCCGCCATGCTGCATATCGCGGGCGTTACCCCGGAAGCCGGCAGCCTCGGCGGCAGCCCCGAGGACGTGATCGTCATCACGCGCGAGGACCTCGCAGCCGGCTGGAGGAAGCTCAACGCCGGACCATCGCAGATCGATCTCGTCGCCATCGGCAGCCCGCATGCCTCGCTCGACGAATGCCGGGCCGTCGCCGAACGGCTCGGCGGCCGCCCGCTTGCCAAGGGTCTCTCCGTCATCATCACCACCGCGCGGAACGCGGCAGAAGCGGCGCAAGCCGACGGAACGGCGGAGCAGCTCCGGCGGAGCGGCGTCGAGATCGTGTCGGATCTGTGCTGGTGCTCGATCACCCGCCCGGTATTCCCGGAGACGGCCAAGATCATCCTGACCGACTCCGGCAAATACGCCCATTACGGCCCCGGGCTCTCCGGCTGCACCGTGCGGCTGGGCACGCTCGGCGATTGCATCGAGGCCGCGCTGACAGGCTCCGCGCCGCCGCGGCTGCCCGGCTGGCTGGCCTGAGCAGCCTCGACGCCACCGCCCGAATGCACAGTCGCTCTGCGGTGACCTACAGCCTGAACACCTCCCGCGCCGTCTCATGGGCGCGAATGTAGTCCCAGTCATAGGTGACGCCGAGCCCGGGGCCGGTCGGGACCGGGAAGCAGCCATCCCTGTCGACGCCATCGAGCTGGTCGCTGTAGCCGCAGGCATAGACCGGCGGCACCGCGTTCGGGCAATCGGGCCCGACCAGCGCGAGCTCATAGAAATTGGTATTGCGGGTCGCCGCCATGCAGTGGCGGTGGGCCGGGCCGCAGGCATGGATCTCGACATCGACGCCGAAGGCCTCGGCGAGATGGGCGATCTTCATCGCGCCGGTGATGCCGAGATCGTATTCCGGATCGGAGCGCAGCGCGTCGGTGCCACCATTGATCAGGAAATCGGCCTTGGGCTCGAAGCCGCGCAGATATTCGGTCTGGAGGATCGGCGTCTTCAGCATCTCGCGCAGCTTCTTGTGGGCGAAGGCCGAGACGCCGCAATCGCGCATCGGGTCCTCGTACCAGAAGTAATTGCCCTCGTCGCAGGCGCGCCCGACATAGAGCGCGTCGGCGAAGGTCCTGAGTTCGTTGGCCGGGTCGAGCATCAGGGTCATGCGGTCGCCGACCGCCTTGGCGACATGCAGGACGTTAGCGGCTTCCTCGCGCGCATCGCCATCATGCCAGCCATGGACCTTGAAGGCGCGGTAGCCGAGATCGTAGCAGGCCTCGGCGAAATCGACGAAGGCCTCCTTGCTGTCGAGCCCGCCATTGCGGTCGCCGTGATAGGTCGAGGCATAGGTCTTGAGCTTCGACCTGAAGCCGCCGAGCAGCTGCGAGACCGAGGCGCCGAAGCGCTTGCCGGCGAGGTCCCAGAGCGCGATGTCGATCGGCCCGATGCCCATGCCGTCATGCTGGCGCAGCTCCCGCTTCATGTCGTTCCAGATCTCCTCGCGGTGATCCGGATTGCGGCCGAGGATGTTGGGCGCGAGCAAGAGCGTCTGCGCCATGGTGGCGCGGGTGCCGCCCCAATGCATGACATATTGCCCTTCGGCGCCGTCCTCGCTGCGGATGACGACGGCGAACTTGGTCAGTTGCAGCTCTGAATTCGGCTTGTAGCCGATATTGTAGACGGCGCGCGCGTTATCGGCGGACGGCCCGAGATTCCTGGCCTTGAACGAGAACTCGACGATCTCGACTTCGGTAATTTTGGTCATGAGCAATTCCTCAGAAGCCTGCGACACGGGGCAGCCACAGGCTGAGCGCGGGCACATAGGTGATGATGGCGAGGGCGACGATCAGCGCGATCAGGAAGGGCCAGAGCTCGCGGAACAGCGGCCCAAGCTTCTCGCGGGTGATCGCCATGGCGACGAAGCAGAGCACCCCGACCGGCGGCGTGACCTGGCCGATGACGAGGTTGACCAAGAGCACGATGCCGAAATGCACGAGGTCGATCTGCAACGAGCTCAGCAGCGGCAAGAGGATCGGCACCAGGATGATCATGATGGCGATCGTCTCCATGAACATGCCGGCGATCAGCAGGGCGATGTTAAGGATCAGCAGCACGACCAGCGGGTCGGTCGAGATCGACTTCATGAAGTCGGTGACGAGCTGGGGCGCCTGGTCGACGGCGAGGATCCAGCTGAAGGGCGAGGCCGCCGCGACGATGGCGAGGATGACCGCCGTCTCGCGTGCCGTGCCGACCAGGATCGCCGGCAGATCGGCGAGACGGATCGTGCGATAGATCAGCATGCCGACGACCAGCGAATAGGCGGCGGCGACGCCGGCGATCTCGGTCGCGGTGAAGAGCCCGGCGCGGAAGCCGACGATGATCAGCACCGGCATCAGCAGCGCGAGCGAAGCGTATCTGAACTCCGTCCAGAGATTGGCCAGCGAGAAGGCTCCGGCCGGGCGGAAGTCGCGCTTCAGCGCCATGATGGCGATGGTCGCCATGATGCAGCCGGCCATGACGAGGCCGGGAATGATGCCGGCGACGAACAGGCTGCCCAGCGAGATGTTGGCCTGCCAGGCATAGACCACCATCAGGATCGAGGGTGGGATGATCGGCCCGAGCGTGCCGGCGACCGCCGCGAGCGCCGCGCCGAAGGCGCGCGGATAACCCAGCTTCTCGAGCTGCGGCACGAAGACCCGCGCCGCCGCGGCGGTGTCGGCGACGGAGGAACCGGAGATGCCGGAGAGGAAGACCTCGCCGACGACGAGGGTATGCGCCGGGCCGCCGCGGATATGGCCGACCAGCGCCTTGGTGAAGCTGAACAGCCGCTCGGAGATGCCCGACGCGTTCATCAGCGATCCCGCGAGCGTGAAGAGCGGGATCGCCAGCAGCGGGAAAGACTGCACGCCAGCGACGATGCGCTGCGCCGCCACGGTGAGCGGGATGCCCTCCATGAAGATCACCAGCAGGGCCGAGCCTGCCATGGCGATCCAGATCGGCGTGCCGACGACGATGAGCAGGGCGAAGGCGCCGAGGAGCAAGGTCACCATGGCCGCTACTCGCGCGTCGTGATGTCGGACCAGAGCGCCCCGGCGGGCCCCTCATCCAGCAGGTTGCGCAGGAGGTGCAGCAGCGAAAGCACGCTGCCCACGAAAAGCGGCGCGATCATCCAGCCGGCGGAGATGCCGAGCATCGGCGTCAGGTTCGGCATTTCGCGCTGGAGATAGCGCCAGGAGAAGACGGTCAGCGTGCCCAGCACCACTGCCGTCGCCAGGAAGGCGAGCAGGCCGAAAGCGCGGGCGAGCCAGCGCGGCGCGAACATCACGATCACGTCGATGATGATGTGGGTGCGGGCGTGGAAGGCATTGGCGATGCCGAGGAAGACCATCCAGGCGAAGAGCAGCAGGATGAGCTCCTCCGACCAGGTCAGCGGATCGCTCAGCACATAGCGGAAGACGACGGCCGCGCAGACCAGCGTCGCGATGGCGGCGTGGAGGAGCGCCAGGGCGACGTCCTCCACACGGCTCGACCAATCGTCGAGCCGCCGGATCAGGGTGAGGCCGGTCATCGCTGCGGACTAGCGCTGGCGCTGCTTGTCGATCGAGGCGAGCACACGGTCGAGATGGGCCTTGCCCCAGCGCCCTTCCATCGCGGTGGCGACGACCTTGGACTTGGCGGCGAAGGCATCGCGATCGACATCCTCGACGATCTTGGAGCGACCGGACTTGCGGATGTCCTCCAGCATCGAGGCCTCGCGCTTCTGCTGGAGATAGGTGTTCATCGCCGAGGCGCGGGCGGCTTCGGCGAACAGCACCTCGCGATGCTCGGGCTTCAGCCTGGCGAGGCTGTCCTTGTTGATGACGATCATATTGTTCTGGAGCATGTGCTTGGTCATCGCGACGAAGCCCTACACCTCGTAGAACTTGCGCGAGAAGATCGTCGGGATCGGGTTCTCCTGGCCGTCGACCGTCTTCTGCTGGAGCGCGGTGTAGACTTCGCCGAAGGGCACCGGCGTCGGCGCCGCGCCATAGGCCTTGATCATCTCGACCCAGACCGGGCTCTCCGGCACGCGGATCTTGAGGCCCTGCAGGTCTTCCGGCTTCTTCACGGCGCGGTCGAGCGTCGTCATGTTGCGCCAGCCCCAGTACCAGATGCGGGTCACAGGCACGATGTTGTGCTTGTCGCGCAGCTCGTCGAAGATCGGATCGAAGGCGTCGGAGCGGATGACGGCTTCAGCCTCGGTCCAGTCCTTCCAGAGGAAAGGCGCGCTCGGGATCTCCAGCGCCGGAACCAGCGAGGACGCCGCCGCCATCGAGGGCGCTGAGAGGTCGAGCGCGCCTTCCTTGACCTGCTTGAAGAGATCGACCTCCTTGCCGAGCTGCTCGGCCGGGAAGACGCGGATGGTGACGGCGCCGCCGGTACCCTTGTTCACCCGCTCGGCAAACTCCTGGAAGAGCTCGCCGGCGATCTCGGCGGTGGTGTTGGCGTGGCCGAAGCGCAGTGTCTGGGCCTGCGCCGCGCTGGCGATGAGGCTGCCGGCGAGCAAGGCCGCGGCGGCGATACGTCTCAAGATCATGCTTGTCCTCCCTGATGGTGAACCGGGCCGTTTTCGGCCTCGGGGCTGTTGCGGCTATTTGATCAGCCGCTCGTAGGAACCTTCGAGATGCAGGCGCATCGCCTGGCTTGCGGCATCCGGATCGCCCGCTTCGAGCGCATCGACGATGCGGAAATGCTCCTGATGGGTCAGGCCGACATCCTGCTCGCGCGTCAGGTAGAGCCGCGAGATGTGCAGGTGGAAGCGCAGGTCATCATAGCTCTTGAGCGCGACCTGGTTGCCGGCAGCCTGCAGGATGATGCGGTGGAAGCGGTCGTCACCCTCGGTGAAGCCGCGATGGCTGCGGTATTCGCGCGCGGGCTCGCCCGCCATCATGACCGCAACCGCATCGCGCAGTGCCTGGATGACATCCGGGCCGGGCTGGCGCCTGGCCGCCTCGGCCGCCGCCCAGGGCTCGATCACGCCGCGGAAGCTGTAGACGTCCTCGTAATAGCGCTGGTCCGGTAGCGGCGCCGTGGCGAAGCCGATGAAGGGCTCGGCCCTGACCAGCCCCTCGGCGACGAGCCGCGCCAGCGCCTCGCGGATCGGCGTCGAGGAGACCTGAAGCTCGCGCGCCAGGGCATCGACATTGAGCTTCTCGCCCGGCGCATAGGCCTGGTCGAGGATGCGCTCCTTGATCGCCTCATAGACCTGGTCGCCGAGCACGACCCGCTCGATCCTGCGCGCTCCGTTCAACGTCCTGCATCCTATATCTTGGATCGTGCATGATCCTAGAGCGAGCGCTCATTGGAGTCAATCCATTCGGCGGCGGACAGCCACGCTTCGAATCGAGCGCTCGCCCGAACAGCTGAGCTGATCGAATCGCACGATTCGGTTCGGTGCGCGGCCTCAGGATCCATCGTCCGGCATAGCCGAGCGCCGGACAAAATTTAGCATTAACAAAGACCATCCGCCCTTTGAGCGAATGCGAGCCGCAGTTGCGCGTGCATTTGCGCTCAGGCGCCCGCACGCGCTTCCGCAACTGCACGCCCCGCCGCTCACAACTTCACCTCCAGCGCGGCTAATATTGTATCGCATTGATAATAAATGATTTTGCAGTCACCCTCGGCATCTGGTCGAGCATTGTTCCCAGCAGGCAGCCTTGGGATTTACCGCTCGTTAACCATTCGATTCCTACATCTGGGGAACCGAAAATTTACCAAGATGACCGCCGTGTTAACCCAACCCCGGCCGATCCGCCTCAAGGGGCGTTCCTATCTCGCGTTGACGCTGACGCCCGAGCTGCCCTTCGAGGACTGGCTGGTGCGGCTCGACGATCTCGCCGGCCGCTCGGCCGGCTTCTTCCTGCGGCGGCCGGTCGTGCTGGACGTCGAAGGGCTGGAGATCGACCGCGCCCAGTTGCGCGACCTCGTCGGCAAGCTCGGCACGCGCAATGTCCGGATCATGGGCATCGAGGGCGCTCGACCCTCCATGCTGGGGGCCGACCTGCCGCCGGCCATGTCGGGCGGCAAGGCGACCGGGGACATCGAGGAGCCGGCGGCGGCGGCTCCGGTCAATGAGACCCCTGCTCCCGCCCCGGTCGAGAGCGCGGCAGAGATACCGGCGGCACCGCTGCCCACCGCCGGCGTCCCGGCCTCGCTGGTCGTCACCCAGCCGGTGCGCTCCGGGCAGTCCATCTTCACCGAGGGCGACATCACCATTCTCGGCTCGGTCGCCTCCGGTGCCGAGGTCATCGCCGGCGGCTCGATCCATATCTACGGCACGCTGCGCGGCCGGGCGATGGCCGGCACGCTCGGCAATGCCGCAGCGCGCATCTTCTGCCGCAAGCTGGAGGCCGAAATGGTCGCCATCGACGGCTTCTACAAGACGGCCGAGGAGCTCGAACCCGGCCTGCGCGGCAAGCCCGCCCAATTCTGGCTCGACGGCGAGACCTTCACCGCCGGATCAATGGCTTAAATCGACAGACGGCGCGTCCCCAGGAACTAGGAGAGGTCAATGGGCAAGGTCATCGTGGTCACATCGGGCAAGGGCGGCGTCGGCAAGACGACCTCCTCGGCCGCCCTCGGCGCAGCCCTGGCGCAGAACGGCGACAAGGTCGTGGTCGTCGACTTCGACGTCGGCCTGCGCAATCTCGACCTCGTCATGGGCGCCGAGCGCCGCGTGGTCTACGACCTCGTCAACGTGATCCAGGGCGAGGCCAAGCTGACGCAGGCGCTGATCCGCGACAAACGGCTGGAATCGCTCTATCTGCTGCCGGCCTCGCAGACGCGCGACAAGGACAACCTTACCGCCGAGGGCGTCGAGAAGGTCGTCGGCGCGCTCCGGACGCATTTCGACTGGGTGATCTGCGACAGCCCGGCCGGCATCGAGCGCGGCGCCACCCTCGCCATGCGCCATGCCGACGTCGCGATCGTGGTGACCAATCCGGAAGTCTCCTCGGTGCGCGATTCCGACCGGATCATCGGCCTGCTCGATTCCAAGACGGCGAAGGCCGAGGCCGGCGAGCGCATCGAGAAGCACCTGCTCCTCACCCGCTACGACCCCGCCCGGGCCGAGCGCGGCGACATGCTCAAGGTCGACGACGTCCTCGAAATCCTGTCGATCCCGCTGCTCGGCATCATCCCCGAGAGCATGGACGTGCTGCGCGCCTCCAATATCGGCTCGCCCGTCACCCTGGCGGATGAGCGCAGCGCCCCGGCGCTGGCCTATTTCGACGCGGTGCGGCGCCTGCGGGGCGAGAGCCTCCCCGTCACCATCCCCGGCGAGAAGCGCGGCTTCTTCGGCAAGTTCTTCGGGAGGAAAGCGGCATGAACCTGCGTCGTCTCTTCTTCCGGCCGCAGTCGGCCCCGGCCGCGCGCGAGCGCCTGCAGGTCCTGCTCGCCCATGAGCGCCTGTCCTCGGAGGGCTCCGACCTCGTCACCAAATTGCGCGACGAGATCCTGCAGGTGATCGCTCGGCACGTGCAGGTCGACAACGAGAAGGTCAACGTCCGCATGGAGCGCGGCGCCCAGGTCTCGACGCTGGCCGTCGACATCGAGATCCCGTTCGAGGCGGGCAAGAAGGCGGCCTGAGGGCCGCCTTTTCCTTTCATATTCAAGGCCCTTGCCGGCCTCACATCACCGCCGGGCCGCGGCCGTCATATTCGGCGTCGGTGACCTTCTCGAGCCAATCGACGACCTTGCCGTCCTTGGCTTCCTGCACGGCGATATGCGTCATCGCCGTCTGCGGCCCGGCGCCGTGCCAGTGCTTCTCACCCGGCGGGAACCAGACGACGTCGCCCGGCCTGATCTCCTCGACCGGCCCGCCCCAGCGCTGCACCCGGCCGAAACCGGCCGTGACGACCAGCGTCTGGCCGAGCGGATGAGTGTGCCAGGCCGTGCGCGCGCCGGGCTCGAAGGTGACGCTGGCGCCCTGCACGCGCTCGGGTGCATGCGGATTGAACAGCGGATCGATGCGGACGGTACCGCTGAACCAGTCGCCCGGACCTTTCGTCGACGGGCGGGTTCCGGCGCGGATGATGTCCATGGGCTGTCTCCTTGGGCCTGCAGTGCGATGCCCGGATTCTATGATGCTTTTCGTGCACCGTCATTGCGAGCGCAGCGAAGCAATCCAGTATCGTAGTGCTCTACGCCTTCCTGGATTGCTTCGTCGCTTGCGCTCCTCGCAATGACGACAACGCCTTCACCTCAATGGAAGTCACGCGATTTCGGCAGGATCCGGACATTACGGGGATGACGGGCCCGCGGAGCCTGCGGGTGCTTGAACTCGTCGGCGCGCGTCAGCACGATCTCGGCGCGGTGCGTGTCGGAGAGGCCGAGCAGCTCGGCCGAGCGGTCGACGACGCGCTTGGCCATCAGATGGATCACGCCCTCCGGGCTCTTCTGCACCCTGCCCTCGACCAGCAGCAGCCGGGCCGCCATGACCTCGCGGCGGAAGCGCTCGAAATCGCGGGCCCAGAGCACGACATTGGTGATGCCGGTCTCGTCCTCCAGCGTGATGAAGATGGCATTGCCCTTGCCCGGGCGCTGGCGCACCAGCACGACGCCGGCGACGCTGGCCCAAGCGCCATCCCGCATTCCTGACATCTGCTCGCAGCTGGCGACGCGCTCGCGGGCGAAGCGGGCGCGCAGCAGGCCCATGGGGTGACCCTTCAAAGAGAGCCGCGCCGTCTGGTAGTCGGCGACGATGTGCTCGGCGAGCGGCATCAGCGGCAGCGCCATGGTGCGTTCCGCCCCGAGCTCGCGCGCCTGCGCCGCCTCGAACAGCGGCAGGGCGTCGTCGTCCGGCAGGCGGCGCACCGCCCAGAGCGCCTCGCGCCGGTCGAGCCCGAGCGAGCGGAAGGCATCGGCATCGGCGAGCAGGCGCATGGCGCGCGCCGGCAGGCGGGCACGGCGAGCGAGTTCCTCGACATCGCGATAGGGCTCGGTCCGGGCTTCGACGAGACGCTCCGCCCAATCCTCCCTGAAGCCGTCGAGCTGGCGCAGGCCGAGGCGCAGCGCCCAGGGACTTTTCCAGCCCGGCCCTCCTGGCTCCAGCAGATTGTCCCAGGCGCTGGAGTTCACATCGATCGGGCGCGGCTCGACGCCGCCATTCTCCTGCGCTTCCCGGACGATCTGGGCCGGTGCGTAGAAGCCCATGGGCTGCGAGTTCAGCAGCGCCGCGGCGAAGATCGCCGGGTGATGACATTTCAGCCAGGAGGAGACATAGACCAGCTTGGCGAAGGAGGCGGCGTGGCTTTCGGGGAAGCCATAGCTGCCGAAACCCTTGATCTGCTCGAAGCAACGCTGGGCGAAATCGCGCTCATAGCCGCGCTCGACCATGCGCTCGACCATCATCGCCTCGTATTGGCCGATGGTGCCGACATTCCGGAAAGTCGCCATGGCGCGGCGCAAGCCGTTGGCCTCGGGGTCGGTGAACTTCGCCGCGGTCATGGCGAGCTGCATCGCCTGCTCCTGGAAGAGCGGCACGCCGAGGGTACGTTTCAGGACATTGCGGAGTTCGTTCGGATCATGCGGCGACGCCGGTGAAGGATAGTCGACCGGCTCGATGCCCGCCCGCCGCTTCAGATAGGGATGCACCATGTTTCCCTGGATCGGGCCGGGCCGGACGATCGCGACCTGGATGACGAGATCGTAGAGCTTTCGCGGCTTCAGGCGCGGCAGCATGTTCATCTGCGCCCGGCTCTCGACCTGGAAGACGCCGAGCGACTTGCCCTCGCAGAGCATGTCGTATGTGGCCTCATCGCCGTCCTTGATATCGGCCAACGCGTAGCTTTGTCCCTCCCTGTGCGCGATCAACTCAAAAGCCTTGCGGATGCAGGTCAGCATGCCCAAGGCGAGCACGTCGACCTTCATCAAACCAAGCGCGTCGATGTCGTCACGGTCCCATTCGATGAAGGTGCGGTCGTCCATCGCGGCATTGCCGATCGGCACGGTTTCGTCGAGGCGGCCGCGCATCAGCACAAAGCCGCCGACATGCTGCGAGAGATGGCGCGGGAAGCCGAGCAGGCGCACCGCAAAGCGCACGGCCCGAGCGATCACCGGATTGTCGGGGTCAAGCCCGGCCTGGCGGATCTGGGTGCGGGTTATGTCGGAACCCCAGCTGCCCCATTGCGTCGAGGCGAGGCGGGCGGTGACGTCCTCGGTCAGCCCCAGCGCCTTGCCGGCCTCGCGCATGGCGCTGCGCGGCCGATAATGGATCACCGTCGCGGCGATGCCGGCGCGCTCGCGGCCGTATTTCTCGTAGATCCACTGGATCACCTCCTCGCGGCGCTCATGTTCGAAATCGACGTCGATATCGGGCGGCTCGCTTCTTTGCTCGGAGATGAAGCGGGCAAAGAGCAACTGGTATTCGTTCGGATCAACGGAGGTGATGCCGAGCGCGTAGCAGACAGCGGAGTTGGCGGCCGAACCCCGGCCCTGACAGAGAATGCCCCGGCTTTCGGCGAATTCGACGATCTGGCGGATGGTCAGGAAGTAGCGGGCGTAGTCGAGCTTGCCGATCAGGACGAGCTCGTCATCGACCTGGCTTTGCACCTTCTCCGGAATGCCGGCTGGATAGCGCATCGGCAGGCGCCGACGCACCAGTTCCTCCAGCCAACCCTGCGGCGTCCAGCCCGGCGGGACCGGCTCGTCCGGATACTCGTATTTCAGCTCCTCGAGATCGAAGTCGATGCGGCCGAAGAGATGCTGCGTCTCTGCGATCGCCTCCGGCGCCTCGCGGAAGAGCCTCATCATCTCCTGCGGCGGCTTGAGATGGCGCTCGGCATTGGCCTCGAGCAGGCGGCCGGCCCTGTCGATCGTCGTGCCCTCACGGATGCAGGTCAGCAAATCCTGCAGGTCGCGCTGCTCGGGTGCGTCGTAGAGCACGTCATTGGTCGCGATCAGCGGGGTGCGGGTCGGCGCCGCGATGCTGCGGAGACGGGCGAGGCGGCGGCCGTCGTCGCCGCGGCGCGACATGGTCGCAGCGAGCCAGACCGCGCCGGGCGCGGCGGCATCGAGCCGGGCAAGGATGTCGGAGAGACCGTCAAGACGGCGCTCGGGCATGACGATCAGCAGCAGGTCGCGGGCATCGTGCAGCAGGTCGTCGAGAGAAAGGATGCACTCACCCTTCGTTTTCGTCTTCAGATTGCCTGTCGTCAGCAGGCGGCAGAGCCGGCCCCAGCCCGCACGGTTGGCGGGATAGACGACGATGTCGGGCGTGCCGTCGGCGAAGACAAGGCGGCTGCCGGTGGCAAGCTTGAAGGCCTTCGCCATCGCCTGGAGCTGCGACAAGGTGAAAGGCAGATCGTCGAAGGCCGGGTTCTCGACCCAGATATATTCGCCCGGGCTGCCGCCCTCGCGGATCTTCTCGGGGGCGAGCACGCCGTCCTCGCGCAGGTCGCGCAGCGCGGCCCAGGCCCGCACCACGCCGGCGACGGTGTTGCGGTCGGCGATGCCGAGACCGGCCTGGCCGAGCAGCAGCGCGGTCATCACCAGGTTCGGCCCGGGCGAGGCGCCGCGCAGGAAGGAGAAGTTCGTCGCGGCGACGGGTTCGGCATAGGCGGTCATGCGAACAGCCCGTGCAGATACCAGCGCGGCGCCGTCGTCTCGCGGCCATAGAGGCCGGCGCGGAAGAGCCAGAAGCGGCGCCCCTGCGCATCCTCCACCCGATAATAATCGCGCGTATGTTCTCCCGGTCCGTCGCGCCACCAGTCCGGCGCGATCCGCTCCGGCCCCTCGGCGCGGGCGATCTCGTGCAGCACGCGGCGCCAGCGGAAACGCAAAGGCGGGCCATCGGGCACCTCGGCCAGGGTCTCGACCGGCTGCGGTGGCTCGAAGAGCTGGAGCGGACGAGCCGGCGGCTCGTCTGGCTGGGCAACGGGCCAGGGCAGCGCCTCGTTCGACCTAGCTGCGGCTGGGACAAGCGCAGCCTCCTGCTCGGGCTGATGGCTGTCCCGCGCGACGAAGCGCAAGACGCGCTCGCGGCCGAAGCGAGTAACAAGACGATCGACGAGATCGGCGACCGCCTCCTCCTCGACTGCGCGCCCGTCGAGGCTCGCCTGCGGCGTGCCGAGCGGCTCGCAGACGGGCACGGAAAGCCTGATCGCGTCATAGCCGAAGCCCGGATCGAGCGGATCGGCCAGGCTGTCGATCCGCTCGCGATAGAGCCGCAGGATCGCGGCAACGTCGCGCGACGGCCGGCCGGTCTCCAGCTGAAGCCGGCGCACGGCGCCATCGCTGCGGAAGAAACTGACCTCGAAGGCACGCCCGCCCTCGCCGCGCGCCTCGAGCAGGCGACCGGCCTCGCCGAGCAGGCGGGCGACGATCTCCTCAAGCCCGTCAGTATCCTGCAAAGGATCGGGGAAATGCCGCTCGACCACGCAATCGGGCGGCGGACGCAGGGGCGTGATCCGGGCATCCTCATGGCCGAGAACGCGGCGCAGCTTCGTGACGAGCGCCTCGCCGAAGCGAGCGGCGAGCGTGTGCGAGGGGCGGCCGGCGAGATCGCCCAGCGTCTTCAGCCCGGCGCGCGACAAGGCGATCACCGTCTCGGACGAAGCTTCCAACGCGGAGACCGCTAGCGGCAACGTCCGCTTCTCATCCTCGCCCGGCAGCGAGATGGCACAGCGGCCGAAACGGGAGAGGGCGCGCGCCGCCTGCGGCGTGCCGGCGATGCTCGCAAAGACGGTGAGGCCGAGCCAATCCATGCTGCGGCCGACGCGCTGGCGCAGCGCCGCCTCGCCGCCGAAGAGATGGGCGCAGCCGGTGATGTCGAGCACGAGCCCATGCGGCGGATCGAGCGCGACGAGCGGGGTGAAGCGGTCGCAGAGCGCGGCGAGCCATTCGATCAGGCGCTGGTCGGCGGCAGGATCGGTCTCGACAACGGTCAGCTCGGGGATACGGGCCCGGGCATCGGCCAGGGTCAGGCCGCGGGTCAGGCCGAGCTTGAAGGCGCGCTGGTCGCAATCGGCGAGACGCAGCGCACCGCGATCCTTCTCGACCAGGACGAGTGGGCGCTCATCCGGCCCGGCGGAGCCCCGCCGGCGAAGGCGTTCGCTCGCCAGATAGGGAAACCAGAGGGCGAGATAGCGGCGCGGCATATCCCGCTCCATTCTTGCTGCCTCCCTCGCTCCCGATCCTGTCCCGGAAACATCGTTCGTCACGGTTCCACTCCACACGCCACTCACGCTCACCAAGGCCGCCGCGATGGCGCAGCAGCCGCAATCCGAAGGCGGGATTGCCCGGCGCCTGCGCCTCCCGCGCCCGCGACGGCAAGGCACGCACCTGCCAGCGCGTGCTGGCGGCGCTAGGCTGTGGCTGCGCCGCCACCCGCAACAGCAGGGTCAGGACGCCGGAGGTCTCCGCCGCCAAGGCGAGGCGGCGGCTGGCGGTGAGGTCGAACTGGCGCGGTGCGCCCCAAGGCTCGATCAGGGTCGCCCCGAGCGCGGCGCAGCGGGCCGCCTCTGCGCCGGCCCGCAGCGCCCCCTCGCCGTCGCGGACCCGCACCAGCACGATCTGCGCGGGATCGAGCCCGAGCTCGGCCAGGCCCGGCGGATGCAGCCGCCCGGCCTCGGCGTCGAGGAAATCCTGCCGGACCCAGAGCACCGGCCGCGCTCCGGCAGCGCGCAAAGCCAAGGCCGCGGCGCAGCCTGTGGCGGCGGGCAGATCGGCCCCGGCCGCGGCATAGACCTCATGCAGAGCCGCGCGCGCCAGGCCACCACCCAGCGGTTCGTCCAGCGAAGGTACGCCGAACGCGACACGCTCCACTGGCGACAGCTGGCGCGCCAGCCCCGCCAGAGCGAGGCTCTGCCGCAGGGCGGCGAGGGAACGGGTGGAGGCTTCGGTCATCAGGATAAATGTTCACTTTTTGTTCCTAGCATAAAACGACTCCAAACGGCTCCAGAGTCAAGCCCGCATCCGCTTCCGCTTGCCTGCGGGCGCCTCGCTGCTGTCATATCAGGGCAAACCGGATCGCCTATCAGCTCAGCGCCGCCCGCTCCGCGGCCTCGCCTGGAGACCGCCATGAGTTCGGGACTCTTCGCCCTTCTCGACGATGTCGCAGCCCTGGCCAAGGTCGCTGCGGCCACGCTCGACGACGCCGCCGCACAGGCGACCAAGGCCGGCGCCAAGGCGGCCGGCATCGTCATCGACGACGCGGCAGTGACGCCGCGTTACGCCGTCGGCTTCGCGGCGGAACGCGAATTGCCGATCATCTGGAAGATCGCGCTCGGCTCGCTCAAGAACAAGTTGCTCTTCCTCTTGCCGGCGGCGCTGGTGCTGACGCTCGTCGCGCCCTGGGCTATCACGCCGCTGCTGATGATCGGCGGCGCCTATCTCTGCTTCGAGGGCTTCGAGAAGGTCTACGAGCTCGCGGTGCCGCATGCGCATCACGACGAAATTGCCGGCGAGGGCGGCACCGACATCCTCGACGCCAAGCAGCTCGAGGAGCAGAAGATCGCCGGCGCGATCAAGACCGACTTCATCCTCTCGGCCGAAATCATGGCGATCACGCTCTCCACCATCACCGCCTCCTCCTTCTGGATGCAGGCGCTGGTGCTGGCAGTGGTCGGCCTCGGCATGACGGTCCTGGTCTATGGCGTCGTCGCCCTGATCGTGAAGGCCGACGATGCCGGCGTCGCCCTGTCGCGCAGCGGCATCCTGCCGATCCGGCTGCTGGGGCGCGGCCTCGTCGCCGGCATGCCGCCCTTCCTCAAAGTGCTGAGTGCGGTTGGCACCGCGGCGATGCTCTGGGTCGGCGGCGGCATCATCATCCACGGCCTCGCCGGCTACGGGCTCGCCGGGATCGAGCATGTCATCCATGATGTCGCGGTCGTGGTCGGGAAGGCCTGGCCGGCGCTGACCGGCGTGCTCGAATGGCTGACGACAGCGGCTGCCTCGGCCGTGTTCGGGCTCATTGTCGGCGGGCTTTGCCTCGTCGGCATGCACTTCATCGTCGAACCGGTGCTGAAGGCCTGGCGCGGTAGTGGCGTGAAGCCGGCAGCCCTGCCGGAAAAGCAGGGCCACTAGGCAGCAACGGGACCACACGGCGGCCCGAAATCTGCTAGCGCTGGCAACCGGTCCGGCTCGCGGGCCGCGGTGCCCTCATGCTGCAATTCCTCGCCACCAGCACGCCCTTCTTCGCGGTGATCGCGCTCGGCGCCTTCACCGCCTGGCGCGGAATGTTCAGCGCCGATGCGGTCAGGGTGTTCAACACCTTCGCCTTCATGGTGGCGACGCCGGCGATGGTGTTGCGGGTGATGTCGCGCCAGCCGATCGCTGAACTCTGGAACGGCATCTTCTTCGCGGCGCTCGCCCTGATCGGGGTCGGGGTACTCGGACTCGCCATCCTGCTGCAGCGTCGCCTGCTCGGCCTGCCCTTCCCCAACGCCGTGTCTCGGGCGCAGGCCCTGGTCGGCGGCAATTTCGCCTTCCTCGGCCTCCCGCTGATGCTCGCCTTCCTCGGCGACAGCGCCGCAGCGCCGCTCGCGATCGGCCTGATCTGCGACACCGCCCTGATCGTGCCGCTCTCGATCGGGCTGATCGAGGCCGGGCGTGGACGCGGCTCGCCCCTTGCGATCGCGTTCAGGCTCGTCCGGGGCACGATCGTCAACCCGTTCATGCTCTCGATCATGGCCGGCATCGCTTTGTCGCTGAGCGGGATTGCGTTGCCTGAGCCAGTCGACCGTTTCCTGCTCTTCCTCGGCGCCTCGGCGGCGCCGGTCGGCGTCTTCGCGCTGGGGATCGCCGCCTTCCAATGGAGTCGCGAAGGCAAGCTGCCTTTGCGCGGGGTCCTGCCGCTGGTTGCCGGCAAGCTCGTCCTGCATCCCCTGCTGACCTGGGCGGTGCTGGCGCTGGTGCTGAAGCTCGACCCGTTCTGGGTCCAGGCCGGCGTGCTCTATGCGGCGCTGCCGATCGCGGCCAATGTCTTCGTCATTTCCGAACGCTTCGACACCGGCAGCCGCCCGATCGCGGCGGCGATCGTGATCTCGACCGCCGCAGCCGCCCTCACCTTCCCGCTAGCGATCTGGCTGATCTCGCCCTGAGCCGCCATCATACGGGTCCAAAACCGCCCGTCCGGAGACGTCCATGCCAAGCCAGCTCTTCCAGCCCTTCGATCTCGGCGGCCTTCATCTGACGAACCGGGTCGTGATCGCGCCGATGTGCCAGTATTCGGCTGAAGACGGCTCGGCCACCGATTGGCATCTCATCCATCTCGGCAACCTCTCCTTGTCGGGCGCCGGACTCCTGATCATCGAAGCGACGGCGGTCGAGCCGGAAGGGCGGATCAGCCCGGACGATCTCGGCCTGTGGAGCGACGCCAACGAAGCGGCGCTCGGGCGCGTGCTCGAAGCCATCCGGCGCCATTCGGACATGCCGGTCGGCATCCAGCTCGGCCATGCCGGCCGCAAGGCCTCGGTCCATTCGCCCTGGACCGGTGGCGGACAGCGCCCGCTCGAGGATCGCGGCTGGCAGACGCTCGCTCCCTCCGCCCTGCCGATGCAGGCCAAGGACCGGCCGCCGCTGCCGCTCGACGCCGCCGGTTTGAAGCGGATCCGCGAAGCCTTCGTCGCGACGGCGCGCCGGGCGGTGCGGCTCGGCCTGCAGGCGATCGAGCTGCACTGCGCCCATGGCTATCTGCTGCACCAATTCCTGTCGCCGCTGGCGAACCAGCGCGACGACGCCTATGGCGGCTCGCTGGAGAACCGCATGCGCTTCCCGCTCGAGGTGTTCGGTGCGGTGCGCGAGGCGGTCCCGGCCACGATCCCGGTCGGCGTACGCGTCTCCGGGACCGACTGGGTCGAGGGCGGCTGGGACATCGGCCAGACCGTCGCCTTCTCCGAGGTGCTGAAGGCGCGCGGCGTCAGCTTCATCCATGTCTCCAGCGGCGGGGTCTCGGCTGCGCAAAAGATCGCGCTATCGCCGGGCTACCAGGTGCCGCTGGCCCGGGCGGTCAAGGCGGCGACGGGCGTGCCGACCATCGCCGTCGGGCTGATCACCGATTACGAGCATGCCGAGGCGGTCGTCGCCGGCGGCGATGCCGACATGGTCGCGCTGGCGCGTGGCATTCTCTACGAGCCGCGCTGGCCCTGGCACGCCGCCGCCCATCTCGGCGCCAGCGTCAAGCCGCCGAAGCAGTATCTGCGCTCGCAGCCGAGCCGGTTCCGGACACTGTTCGAGAACTGAGGAAGCCGGACTCAATCGCCCGGCTGCGCGCCCTCGTAACCCTCGATGATGACGAGGTCGACCGGGCCGACCTTGGCGAGGTGCTGCACGGCCGCCTGGTATTCCGGCGAGTCGTAGCAGGCGCGCGCCGTCTCGATGTCCTGGAACTCGATGACGACATTGTGCTTGCGGCCCTCACCGCGGGCGAGTTTGTACTCGCCACCGCGCACGAGGAACTTCGCACCGTATTTGGCGAAGGCGATGGCGTTGAGCGAGCGGTAGGTGGCGTATTCCGACTCGCTCTGCACGTCGAGCCGGGCGATCCAGTAGCCTTTCGCCATGCTCACGCCCCCTCGACCGCGATCAGGTCGATCTCGCCGGCGCCCTCGCGCAGCTTGCGCGCCTCGGCATATTCGGCAGAGAACAGATAGGCCTTGGCCGTCGCGTAATCGGGGAATTCGAGGACGACGTTGCGGGCCACGCCCACGCCCTCGCCGACCGTCATCTGGCCGCCGCGCACCAGCGGCGTGCCGCCATATTGCTTGATCGCCTCGGAAGCCTTCGCGGCGTAGACCGCCCATTGCGTCGCATTGGTCACCTTGGCGCGACCGATCACATATCCCTTGGGCATTGCCGTATCCGTATCCGGTGGAAAGGAGCGGCAGACTATCGCATCGGACCGAAAAGTGGACCCCACTTTTCGGAAGACTCCGATGCGACAATACTATGATAGATCATCGTGATCGCGTCCGTTCGGACGCGCGATGATCTAGGCGGCCCCGGCGATCTCGTCCATGACCGCAGCCGCCGCTGCACGCGGGTCAGCCGCGCGGATGATGGGACGTCCGACGACGAGGTGATCGGCGCCGGCGCGGATCGCTTCGGCCGGGGTGAGGGTGCGCTTCTGGTCGCCGGCGGCGCTGCCGGCCGGGCGGATGCCGGGGGTGACGATCGCCATGTCCGGCCCGATCACCTCGCGGACGATCTCGGTCTCGGCGGCAGAGCAGACGATGCCGTCGACGCCGGCGCTGCGGGCCTGCTGAGCGCGCATGCGCACGAGGTCGCGCACGGCGAGGCCGTAGCCGGCATCCTTGAGGTCGCCGTCGTCATAGGAGGTCAAAGCGGTGACGGCGAGCAGCTTCAGCGCCGCCTCGCCGCGCCCCTCGACAGCGCCGCGCATGGTCTGCGGATAGGCGTGCACGGTCAGGAAAGTGACGCCGAGCTTGGTCAGTGATTCCACACCCTCGGTGACGGTGTTGCCGATGTCGTGCAGCTTGAGATCGAGGAAGACCTTCTTGCCCTCGGTCACGAGCTGGCGGGCAAGGTCGAGCCCGCCGGCGAAGGCGAGCCGATAGCCGATCTTGTAGAAGCTCGCCCCGTCGCCTAGCGTCGAGACGATGCGGTAGGCGTCCCAGACCGTCGGCACGTCGAGTGCGACGATCATGCGGTCCCGGAGATCGTTGATCTTCTGCGTCATCGCCTTCCCTCCACCTGCTCCCGAGGTGAAAGGCACGATTCGAATCGCCGCGCAAGGATTATCTCATTTCTGAGACAAGTCCTTTTTTCGATCCGCCGCGAATGCACAGAATGCCTCACTCATCCTCGTCACGAGGCTTCGCCGCCATTACCTGCGCAAAAACCTGCGTCCAGACCTCCGGCGGCTGGGCGCCCGAGACCGCGAGCTTGCCGTCGACGATGAAGAAGGGCACGCCGGTGACCCCGACCTTCTGGGCATGCGCCTCCAATCCGACGATGGTCTCGCGCAGCTCGTCATTGGCGAGCTCGTCGCGAGCCGCCTGCTCGTCGAAGCCCTGCTCGACGGCGATCGCGACCAGCGTCTCCAAGTCGCCGATATCGCGCCCCTCCTGCCAATAGGCCTTGAACAGCGCCGCGGTCATCTCGCCGCCGCGCTGCACGGTCGCGGCGGCGGCGACGAGCATATGCGCCATGCGGGTGTTGACGCTCTTCGTCACCTTCGCCCAGTTGAAGGTGACGCCGCTCTCCAGCGCCGCCTCCGACAGACGCAATTCGATCTCGCGCCGCTTGCCGGGGCCGAACTTGCCGTCGAGATAGGCGGTGCGGTCCATGCCCTCGGCCGGCATCTCCGGATTGAGCTCATAGGGCAGCCAGGTGATGGCGACGCGCTCGGTGAGATTATGGTTGGCGAGCGCGGTCTCGAGCCGGGTCTTGCCGATGAAGCACCAGGGGCAGGCGATGTCCGAGACGATCGCGAGCGGCAGCTTGTCCTGCATTGATGATCTCCGCTCAAACTGTTTGGACCGGGTCGCCGTAATGGGCGAGCAACGCGTCCGAAGTCAAAAGTGTCAGGCTCTCGGCCCGGCCTGCGCGACCAGCATCCGGTCGAACGGGTCCTTGTGATGGCTCGGCAGCCTATCCAATACGAGGGCGTGCTCCCCGAGCACCGGCATCTCGCAATAACCGTTGTCGAGCAGGCCACGCCGCAGAACCTGCAAACTGACCGAGAAATCCGCCCTTCCGAGGGCATTCTTGATCGCGATCTCCCAGAGGCTGACGACACTGAAGAGCAGTTCGTTGTCGGGATCCTGCAGCAGGTGCAGAGCTTTCGCGGACAGCCGGTGTGGTTGTCCCGCACTCCATAACAGCAAATGCGTATCCAGCAGCAGCTTCACGAACGGCTTTCGAACAGGCCAACGATCTCCTCGGCTCCCATTCGGTCGAAATCGTCAGGCACGCTGATCTCTCCATCCATGAAGCCTATGCGCCGAACCAACCGGAGCTCCCCCTCATCGAGCGGCACGAGCTTGACCATCGGCTTTCCGGCCTTGGCAATAACGACGCTCTCGCCCTTCGACACCCGCTCGACCAACCGCGAGAGATTGGTCTTGGCTTCGTGGATGTTGACTGTCTTCATGTCCGCTCTCGAACTTAGTTCATCGGACTTAGTCTAGCACCTAGCCTTTGGGATCGATACCGCCGCCTATATCGGCGGATAGGCGTGGAGGTCGCCATGGCGATCCTCCGCGAAACCTTGCGCGCCGGGCGTCTCGCAGCCCGAAAGGAAGGCGGGCCCGACCGGAATCTTGCCGGCCCCGCCGGGGATGTCGAGGATATAGGTCGGCTGGCACAGGCCGGAAAGGTGGCCGCGCAGGCTTTTGACCAGCGCGTGCCCCTCGGCCAGCGAGAGCCGGAAGTGAGATGTGCCCGGCGCGAGGTCGGGATGGTGCAGGTAGTACGGCTTGACCCGGTTCTCGACGAAGGCGCGCATCAGTGCCGACAGCGTCTCGACATCGGCGTTGACGCCCTTGAGCAGCACGCTCTGGCTGACGAGGACATGGCCGGCATCGGCGAGGCGCGCCAGCGCGGCCTTCGAGTCCGTCGTGAACTCGCGCGGATGATTGGCGTGGACGGCGATGTAGCTCGCCTTGCCGGGGATGCGCAGCGCACGGGCATAATCCTCGGTGATGCGCTCGGGCTGGACCATCGGCACGCGCGTATGCCAGCGCGCCACCTTGATCTGCGGGATCGCGGCAAGGCGCCTGGCCACCTCGCGCACCCGCCTGCCTGAGAGGATCAACGGGTCGCCGCCGGTCATGATCACCTCCCAGATCTCAGGGCGGGAAGCGAGATAAGCGAGCGCGGCCTCTAACTTGTCGCCGGTCAAGGCGTCGCCGCCGGGTCCGACCATCTCGCGACGGAAGCAGAAACGGCAATAGACCGGGCAGGCATGGACGAGCTTGAGCAAGGCCCGATCCGGATAGCGATGGACGATACCCTCGACCGGCGAATGCGCCTCGTCGCCGATCGGGTCGGCGAGCTCCTCCGGCAGGGTCGTCAGCTCGGCCGCGGCGGGAATGAACTGGCGAGCGATCGGATCGGCTTCGTCGGCCGGATCAATCAGGGCCGCGATCGCCGGCGTCACCGAGACGGCATAGCGCTTCGCCACTTCGCCCAGCGCCTGCCGCTTTTCAGGCGCGACGAGACCACGCTCGACGAGAGCGTCGAGCGTCCTGAGCGGCTGACCGGGCGGCTGGTGGATCGTCATCGCCCTCCCCTGCCCGGTTCCGCGACCGGCGTCCAGAGCACATCCTCGATCCGGCGCGCGCCCGTGGCGAGCATGACGAGGCGATCGAAGCCGAGCGCGATGCCAGAGGATTGCGGCATCACGGCGAGCGCGGCGAGGAAATCCTCGTCGACCGGATAGCGCTCGCCATAGATGCGCTGCTTCTCGTCCATGTCGGCCTCGAAACGCCGCCGCTGCTCGGCCGGATCGGTCAGTTCGCCGAAGGCGTTGGCGAGCTCGACCCTGCAGGCATAGAGCTCGAAACGCTCGGCGACGCGCGCATCGCCGGGCTTGGGCCGGGCCAGCGCCGCCTCCGAGATCGGGTATTCGCACAGGATGGTGGCGCGGCCGCGGCCGAGCTCAGGCTCGACCTTCTCGGAGAGGACGCGGCTGAAGACGTCGGACCAGCTGTCGTCCTCGGCGAGACGGATGCCGGCGCCCCGCGCCTGCGCGGCCAGCGCTTCGCGATCGGTCGCTCCGTCGTCGGCGATCGTCGCCAGCAGATCGATGCCCGCATGGCGGGCGAAAGCCTCGTGCAAGGTCACGCGCTCAGGCTCGGCGAAGGGATCGACCTCGCCGCCGCGCCAGCGCAGGACGGTCGTGCCGGCAGCACGGGCAGCCTCGGCGAGCAGTGCCGCGCAGTCCCGCATCAGCGCCTCGTAATCCTCCCCGGCGCGATACCATTCCAGCATGGTGAATTCGGGATGGTGCAGCGCGGTGCGCTCGCGATTGCGGAAGACGCGGGCGAAATCGAAGATCCGCGGCTCACCCGCCGCCAGCAGCTTCTTGGCGGCGAATTCCGGCGAGGTGTGCAGATAATAGGGGTGGCCAGCGCCGGCGTCGTCGATCAGCGTCGTCGAAAAGCCGTGCAGATGCGTCTCGTTGCCGGGCGAGAGCTGCAGGATCGCGGCCTCGACCTCGATGAAATCGCGCGCCTCGAACCAGCGCCGCAGCGCCGTCTTGATCCGACTACGGGCAAGAAGCATGGGGCGCCGGTCGGCATGGATGTCCGGCCGCCAGAAGGGCGGGAGCGTGTCGCTCATGATGCCAGCACTCAGCCTGCCTTCTTGAGCAGGGCTTCGCGCAGGATATCGTTGATGCGCGTCTGCCAGCCGGGGCCATCGGCCTTGGCGCGCTCCAGCACGTCCTGATCCAGCCGGATGCTGACCAGCTTCTTGGTCGGCGCCTTCTGCGGGCCGCGCTCGCCCTGCCGCCGCCGGTGCTCGCGCATCAGCGCGACCAACTCGGGCGGAAGTACCTCATAGGCGGGTCGCATCTCAGCAAAGTCGGCCGCGGTCAGCTCGCGCACCTCGCCATCCTCGTCGGTCAGCGGTTCGAGGTTGGGATCGATATCAATCGGCTTTCTGCTCACAGCGCTTCACCTCCCGCGCATTCGCCTTGCGAAAGCTGATCACGCGAATACCGCCCGGTATCGGCGTGAAGCAGACGACGAAGAGGCGATCTCCAATCAATCCCAGCGAAACGAAGCGACGCTCGGGATACGGAAAACGGCGATCCTCATGCGTTTGCGCCGTTTCCCACGCGAATTCGTCAACCAGCATGAACGGCAGCCCGCGCTCGCGGATATTCCGCTCGTTCTTGCTGGGATCGAATTCGATCTTCACAGCTTTAATTGTATCTACATCACCCGATTGTCAAGGGATTGAGCCGCGTTTCCGGACACTACGCTTCCGTTTCAGGCCTCGATGCGGTAGTGGCGCGGCACAGGATTTCGCATAGCGCGCGGATCGAGCCCGCGCCAGCCAAGGAAACATCACGTGGTCAAGGTCATCGCCTCTTCCGTCCGCAAGGGCAACGTCCTCGAAGTCGACGGGCACCTCTGCTCGGTGCTCTCGGCCGAGAGCTTCTTCCCGGGCAAGGGCACGCCGACGACGCAGATCGACATGCGCCGCATCGCCGACGGCGTGAAGGTCACGCAGCGCTACAAGACGACCGAGCAGGTCGAGCGCGCCTATGTCGAGGATCGCGACTTCACCTATCTCTACCAGGACGGCGAGCAGTACGTCTTCATGAACCCCGAGACCTACGACCAGCTCCCGGTCGACGGCGACGTGGTCGGCGACATGGCGCCCTATCTCCAGGAAGGCATGAAGGTCACGCTCTCGGTCTTCGAGGACCGGGCCGTCGCGATCGAGCTGCCGCAGCGCGTCACCCTCGAAGTCACCGAGACCGAGCCGGTGACCAAGGGCCAGACGGCCTCCTCCTCCTACAAGCCGGCGATCCTCTCCAACGGCGTGCGCAGCGCCGTGCCGCCGCATATCGGCGTCGGCACCCGCATCGTGGTGATGACCGCCGACGGCTCCTATGTCGAGCGCGCCAAGGACTGATCGCGGCGCCCGCTGACATCGGCGGCAAAAGGCTTATATCGACGAACGCAGCGGGCCCTTTCCGGGCCCGTTTTCGTTGGTGAGGTCTTCCGATGCCGCTTTCCGCCTATGACGCCGTCTTCCCCGGTTTCATCCAGACCCTGAAGGCGCTCGACGCCATCCTCGACAAGGCAACGGCGGAGGCTTCTCAACGCAAGATCCAGGCGGAGGTGCTGCTGTCGAGCCGGCTCGCGCCGGACATGCTGTCCTTCACCCGGCAGATCCAGTTGATGTCGGATTTCGCCAAGAACGCCGCGGCGCGGGTGAGCGGGGCGGAGAACCCGCGCTTCGCGGACGAGGAAAAGAGCTTCGAGGAGCTGAAGGGGCGGATCGCCAGGACGCTCGACTTCATCGCCTCGGTCGACAAGGGCGCGCTCGATGCCGGGCTAGACAAGGACGTCACTTTCCCGCGTGGCCCCTCGGCGACCGTGACGATGAAGGGCGCCGACTACCTCACGCGTTTTGCCGTGCCGAACTTCTATTTCCACGCCACGACCGCCTACGACATCCTGCGCGAGAACGGCTTCCAGATCGGCAAGCAGGACTTTTTGAAGGGCGTGTTTGACGGCTGAGGCTTTGTGCCGTCATGCTCGCCCTTGTGGCGAGCATCCAAGTCTTGAACACCACCTTCGATAAAGGAAGACGTGGATGGTCGGGACAAGCCCGACCAAGACGGTAATTGGCTACCCACGACCTCACAGATAAGGCGAGCAGAGCCAGAGCATCCGGTCGAGCAGGCGCAAGGGGAAGGGCCGTGCCCGCAGCTCCTTCAGCGTGACCGGGCGCGACCTTGCGATCGCGGCGTCGATGCGCTCCTCGATGCCGCGGGTGAAGCTTTCGTCGAGCACTTCGAGATCGATCTCGAAATTCAGCCTGAGCGAGCGCGCATCGAGATTGGACGAGCCGACATAGGCCCAGCTCCCATCGATCGCGAGCAGCTTGGAGTGGTCGAAAGAGCCGGTGGCGCGCCAGATCCGGCAGCCGTCCTTCAGCACCTGGTCGAACTGCGCCCGCATCGCGCGATCGACCAGGACGAGATTGTTGACATCAGGCACGACGATATCGACGGCGACACCACGACGGGCCGCCGTGACCAGCGCGCTGATCAGCTCGCGGTCCGGCAGGAAATAGGGTGACATGATCCGGATCGAGGTTCGCGCCACCGAGAAGGCGCCGATAAGCAGCTTGTGATTGGTCTCCAGGCTGGCATCGGGCCCAGACGCCACGGCACGCATCAGCACGGTCGGGCCTTGAGTCGCAACCTGAGGCGTGACCGCCCAGGCATCGCCGGCGAGTTCCTCGCCCGAGGCGAAGCGCCAATCCTCGGCCGCGACGCCGAACAGATCCTCGACGACCGGGCCCTCGACGCGGAAATGCGTGTCGTGCCCCGCGGCCTCGCCGGCGAATTCGGTGGTGAAGCCCTGGCGGATGTTCATGCCGCCGGCGAAGGCGACAAGCCCGTCGACGATCAGCAGCTTGCGGTGCGTGCGCAGGTTCGCATAGGGCAATCTCAGGCCGACGATGATATTGCCGTTGAAGACATCGACCGGCACGCCGCCCTTCTGCAGGTGGCCAACGATGCTCGGCACCGAATAGCGCGCGCCGACGGCATCGATCAGCACGCGTACCGTGACACCGCGCCCGTGAGCCGCGATCAGCGCGTCGGCGATGCGCAGGCCGAGCGGGTCGCGATCAAAAATGTAGGTCTCGAGGATGATCGAGCGCTGCGCCGCCGCAATCGCCGCGATCATCGCGGCATAGGCCTCGTCGCCGGTCCTGAGCACCGCGATGGCATTGCCGGTCTTGAGATGGCGGCGCGTCGCCTTGTCGCCCAGGGTCTTCAGCGCGGCGAACCGACGCCCGACATCGCCGGCGACCTCGGCATCCGAGACCTCGAATGTCTGCGCCTTCGACAAGGCGCCGAATCCGTGCCGGCGCTGCGAGACGATCGAAGCGCGGCGGATGCGGTTGATGCCGCCGACCGCATAGACCAGCGGCCCGATGATCGGGGAGAGCACGATGACGCCGACCCAGCCGATGGCGGCGCGGACCTCGTCCTTGGTCATCGCGGCATGGCTGGCGGCGACCACGGTCAGCACCAGCGAGGCGAAACCGAGGATATGTGGCCAATAGGCTGAGAGAATCTCCCACATATCGGCGACTATCGCATGGGAAACGAAACCGGCAATGCGATCAGCCGCTTATCGAGACGCGCCGACTTTCATGGCGAAACCCTCTTGCAAAGGCAGGACCACATTCCCATATTCGGGTCACGCGGATGTCGAGAGCGTTCCACAGCCCTCCGTCCCGTTGAAGACGGCCATGAGCCCGAAGGCAGCGACGCCGGATGTACGCGCGCCCTTCCGGACATGGCCGTTAGCGTTTCTGCGTCATCACCTTTACCGTCATGGTCGGGCTTGTCCCGACCACCCACGTCTTCGCATCAATGATCGCGCGCAGTGTTCAAGACGTGGATGCTCGCCACAAGGGCGAGCCTGACGGCGGTGGCCTACTGCGAATTCCCCTGCAGGAACGGATTGGTCCGGCGCTCCTCGCCGAGCGTGCTGGCCGGACCGTGGCCGGGCAGGAACTGGACGTCGTCGCCGAGCGGCAGCAGCTTGCCCTTGATCCCGCCGATCAGGTCCTTGTGGTTGCCATAGGGGAAATCGGTGCGGCCGACCGAGCCGGCGAAGATCGTGTCGCCGGCAAGCAGGAAGCGCAGATCCTTCTGGAACAGCGTGACATGGCCGGGCGTATGCCCCGGCACATGCTGGACGGTGAATTCGAGATCGCCGACCGAGACGGTGTCGCCTTCGGCAAGCCAGCGCGTCGGCGTAACCGCCTGCACGCCGCGCATCTCGAACATCAGCCCCTGCTGCGGCAGGGCGTCGAGCAGGAACCTGTCGGCCTCATGCGGGCCGATGATCGGCAGGTTCAGCACCCCGGCGAGCTCGGTCGCGCCGCCGGCATGGTCAATATGGCCATGGGTCAGCCAGATCGCAGCCGGCGTGACGCCGAGCTCCGTCAGCGCGCCGCGGATGCGTTCGACATCGCCGCCAGGATCGACGACCGCGGCCTCCTTGGTGCGCGTGCACCAGACGACAGAACAGTTCTGCTGAAAGGGCGTCACCGGCACGACGGCGATGCCGAGCGGGCTTTCAGTCTGGTCGGTCATCGCATGCCTTTCCTTGGGAGAGCCGAAGCTGTCTATCGGCCGCCGCAGCGATTGGCGAGCAGCACGCGGTAATCGGCCAGGGACTGGTCCATCTGGGCGACGTTCTCCTCGCGTTGCCGGCCGGTCTGGCAGGTCGCGAAAACCGAGCGCGCCTTCTGCATGAAGGCGACATGGTCGCGCCAGGCGGCGCATTGCGTCGCCTGGTCGGCCGTGGCGACCTGCTGCATCTTGTACTGCCGCTGGCGCATCGCCGCCTCGTTCTGGAACAGGTCGCGCGTGCACGTCGCTGGAACGGGGCGCGGCTGTGCCAATGCGAGAGCAGGAGCCAGGGTCAGCAGGACAGCGATGGCAGCACGAACGATCATCCGAGATTCAGCTCCTTGAAGAAGTCGTTGCCCTTGTCGTCGATCACGATGAAGGCCGGGAAATCCTCGACCTCGATGCGCCAGACCGCCTCCATGCCGAGCTCGGGATATTCGAGCAGCTCGACCTTGCGGATGCAGTCCTGGGCAAGGCGCGCCGCCGGGCCGCCGATCGAGCCGAGATAGAAGCCGCCATGGGCCTTGCAGGCCTCGCGAACCTGGGCCGAGCGGTTGCCCTTGGCCAGCATCACCATCGAGCCGCCGAAGGACTGGAACTGGTCGACGAAGGAATCCATCCGGCCTGCCGTGGTCGGGCCGAACGAGCCGGAGGCGAACCCCTCCGGCGTCTTGGCCGGGCCGGCGTAATAGACCGGGTGGTTCTTCAGATAGTCCGGCATGCTCTGGCCATTTTCCAGCCGCTCGCGGATCTTGGCATGGGCCGAGTCGCGCGCGACGATGATCGTTCCGGTCAGCGAGAGCCGGGTCTTCACCGGGTATTTCGTCAATGTGGCGAGAATCTCGCTCATCGGCCGGTTGAGGTCGATCTTGACGACGTCGCCGCCCAGCTTGGCCTCGTCGATCTCCGGCAGGTACTTCGACGGATCAGTCTCAAGCGCCTCGAGGAAGATGCCGTCCTTGGTGATCTTGCCCTTGGCCTGGCGATCGGCCGAGCAGGAGACGCCGAGGCCGATCGGCAGCGAGGCGCCGTGGCGCGGCAGGCGGATGACGCGCACGTCATGGCAGAAATACTTGCCGCCGAACTGCGCCCCGACGCCGAGCGCCTGCGTCAACTTGTGGACCTCCTCCTCCATGTCGAGATCGCGGAAGGCATGGCCGCTGGCTGAGCCCGTGGTCGGCAGCGCGTCGAGATATTTGGTCGAGGCCAGCTTGACCGTCTTGAGGTTCTGCTCGGCCGAGGTGCCGCCGATGACGATGGCGAGGTGATAGGGCGGGCAGGCTGCGGTGCCGAGCGTCAGAATCTTCTCCTTCAGGAATGCCATCATCCGCTCCTTGGTCAGGAGCGAGGGCGTCGCCTGGAAGAGGAAGGTCTTGTTGGCCGAGCCGCCGCCCTTGGCGACGAAGAGGAATTTGTAGGCGTCCTCACCCTCGGCATAGATGTCGATCTGCGCCGGCAGGTTGGTCGCGGTGTTCTTCTCCTCGAACATGGAGAGCGGAGCGACCTGCGAATAGCGCAGATTGCGTTTCAGATAGGCATCGTAGACGCCCTCGCCGAGCGCTGCCTCGTCGTCGCCCTCGGTCCAGACCTTGCGGCCCTTCTTGCCCATGATGATCGCCGTGCCGGTGTCCTGGCACATCGGCAGCACGCCGCCGGCGGCGATATTGGCGTTCTTGAGCAGGTCATAGGCGACGAAGCGGTCGTTCCCGGTCGCCTCGGGATCGTCGAGGATCCTGGCGAGCTGGGCGAGATGGCCCGGGCGCAGCAGGTGGTTGATGTCGATGAAGGCCTGCTCGGAGAGCCGCTTGATCGCCTCGCGCGAGACGCTCAGGACCTCGCGACCGCCGACCGTCTCGACGCTGACGCCGTCGCTGCCGAGCGAGCGATAGGGCGTATTGTCCTCTCCGAGGGGGAAGAGATCGACATGGGTATAGGCCATCGGCGGCACTCCGTGGTTCGGCGGCGCCGTGTGGGGCGCCTCTTTTGCCGCGTCATAGCCCCTCGGGGCATGGCCTCCAAGCCCAGACTGAAATCATTCCAAGTCGAGCACGGCGGCCCGTTGCCGCGTCAGGCCGCCTTGGCGGCGGTCTCCGCCAGGATGGCGTAGATGGCGGCCGGGTCATGCGCGTGGCGTACCTGCTCCAGCACCGCCTGGTTGCGCAGCACGCGGGCGACGCGGGCCAGCGCCTTGAGATGGTCGGCCCCGGCCCCTTCCGGCGCGATCAGCACGAAGATGATGTCGACCGGCTGGCCGTCCAGCGCCTCGAAATCGATCGCCTTCTCGGCGCGGGCGAACAGGCCGACGAGCCGATCGATGCCGGCCATGCGGCCGTGCGGGATCGCGATGCCGTCGCCGATCCCGGTCGAGCCCAAGCGCTCGCGCTGGAGCAGGGATTCGAAGAGCTCGCGCTCGGGCAGGCCGGTGAGCAAGGCGGCGTGCTGCGCCAGCTCCTGCAGGGCCTGCTTCTTGCTGTTGGCGCGCAGCGGCGAGATCACCGCGTCGGGCCGGAGAAGATCGGTCAGCGTCATAACCCAATCCATGCATGTCCCGTGCCGGAACGCGGGCGCCACCGGCATCCCGGCCGGCACCCGAATTCCATCAGCGGCGGGACTTCAAGAAAGAGAAGCCGGCGGATCGATCCAGCCGATATTGCCGTCGCGGCGGCGGTATACGACGTTCATGCGGCCATTGCCAGCATGGCGGAAGATAACCACAGGCGCGCCGGTCAGATCGAGCTCGGCGACCGCGTCGACGACCGTCATCTGGTGCAGGGATTTGGTCGATTCGGCCACGATCACCGGGTTCTCGCCGCTGTGATCGACCTCCTGCTCCTCGACGTCGTCATCGGGAGCGGCGATCACATAGCTGGGGATTTCCATCAGCGGCTCGCGCCCGTTCGCCGCGGCGGAGCGATCTTTCAGCCGGCGCTTGTAGCGGCGCAGCCGCTTCTCGATGCGCTCGGCCATCTTGTCGAGGCTGGCATAGGGATCATGCGCCGTGGCAGAGGCTTCCAGCGTGATGCCCGAGGACAGGTGCAGGACGCCGTCGGTCTTGAAGGCGGTGCCGTCCTTGCCGACGGTGATGTGGCCCTGGTATCCACCCTCGTAGTACTTGCCCAACGCTGCGGCGACCCTGGTCTCGGCCTGTCCCCGCAGGGCCGCGCCCACATCGAGGTTTTTGCCGGAGATTCGCAAGCTCATGGAGTGCTTCCCCTTCTTGTCGCCATGGTCCGTAGCCGACCATCCCAAGGAGGTAAGAACGCCCTCATGGGGTTGTCAATGTGCGGAACGGCGCAGTTGCAGGGGTAGCAGGGCGAGGCTGCAAACAGCTCATGATCTGACGCGCATGTCGCGCTGCAGTGCAAAACAGACCTGACACGGCCCGCCCGTCAGCGCCCGGCGAGTGCCATCGCCGCCTTCTCGCGACGCCGTTCCATCGAGGAGGGAATGCGCAGCGATTCCCGGTACTTCGCCACGGTGCGGCGGGCGATGTCGATGCCGCTGTCCTTCAGCCTGGCGACGATGGCATCATCCGAGAGCACGTCCTTCGGCGGCTCGTCGTCGATCATCTGTTTGATGCGGTGCCGTACGGCTTCGGCGGAGTGCGCCTCGCCATAGCCGGTCGCCGCGATCGCGGCGGAAAAGAAGTATTTCATCTCGAAGACCCCGCGTGAGCAGGCGAGGTACTTGTTCGATGTGACGCGCGAAACCGTCGATTCGTGCATGCTGATCGCATCGGCGACCGTCTTGAGGTTGAGCGGGCGCAAATGCTCGACACCATGGGCGAAGAAGCCGTCCTGCTGGCGCACGATCTCGCTGGCGACCTTGAGGATGGTGCGGGCGCGCTGCTCGAGCGAGCGCGTCAGCCAGTTCGCCGTCTGCAGGCATTCGGCGATGAAGGCCTTCTCGGTGTCGCTGCGCGCCGCCCTGGAGACGCGGGCATGATAGGTCTGGTTGACCAGCACGCGCGGCAAGGTGTCAGGGTTGAGGTCGACCAGCCAGGAGCCGTCCGGCGCGGTGCGGATGAAGACGTCAGGCACCACCGTCTCGGCTGCCGAGCCACCAAAGGCGCGCCCGGGCTTGGGATCGAGCCGCCGGATTTCGGCGACCATGTCGGCGATATCCTCGTCGTCGACGCCGCAGATGCGCTTGAGCGCGGCGAAGTCACGCCTGGCGAGGAGCGGCAGGTTGGCGACGAGGGCCTGCATGGCCGGGTCAAAACGGTTGCGGTCGCGCAGCTGGATCGCCAGGCACTCGCCGACATCGCGGGCAGCGACGCCGCTGGGATCGAAGCCTTGGACGATGGCGAGGACCTGCTCGACGCGCTTGAGGTCGACGCCGAGACGCTCGGCGATATCGACCAGCGGCTCGGTCAGATAGCCGGAATCGTCGACGCCATCGATGATGTGGCTACCGATCAGGCGGTCGGCCGGCGCAGTCACGGCGAGGTCGAGCTGGGCGCCGAGATGCTCGTGCAGCGAGAGCTCGCTGGTCAGGCCGTTCTCGAAGCTGTCGGGCCCCTCCTCGAAGGAGCCGCCGGAGCCGCCATAGGCACCGCCGATGATCGGCAGGCTGTCGGCCCCTTGCGTCTCCAGCCGGGCTGCCTTGGGCTGCTCGTTCTGGAAGACGTTGTCGAGCCCGGTGCCGAGTCTGCCCTCGATGCCTTCCTGGGTGTTCAGGCTCTCGGCACGAGCGTAGGTCTCCGCATCGGCCGCATGCGCGCTTTCGCCGGCGCCATTGGCGATGGCCGGCTCCGCAGCCTCGTCGCCGCGCTCGAGCAATGGATTGCGCTCCAGCTCGCCCTCGACGAAGCTCTGCAATTCAAGATGGGAGAGCTGGAGCAGCTTGATCGCCTGCAGCAATTGCGGCGTCATCACCAGGGACTGGCCCTGGCGTAGCTCCATGCGTGGCATCATCGCCATCGCGATCCCGACTCCCTCAAGCCCGTTTGGACATTCACCGAGCCCTCATTCTGAGGAGCCATTCCGTCAGGAATGGCGTCTCGAAGGATGCTCCAGATGCTTCCGGAGCTCGCTTGAGCATCCTTCGAGACGCGCCTGAAGGCGCTCCTCAGGATGAGGGCTGGAGTGTCCAAACGATCGCTTAGCCCATATCAATTCGGCACGGTTCTTGCCTGTGGAACAGACTAACCGCCGACTGCGACCGCGTCAAAGCCTTGGGCGGGCTTTTGCGCCGGGAAGTTAATGCACTGCAATATCGTCGGGCGAGGTGGTCGGAACGCCAGCCGCGTCAGAGGCGGAAATCCTCGCCGAGATAGACGCGCCGGACATCGGCATTGGCGATGATCTCGGCCGGCGAGCCTTCGGTCAGCACCCGGCCGGAATGGATGATGTAGGCGCGATCGACCAGGCCGAGCGTCTCGCGGACATTGTGGTCGGTGATGAGCACGCCAATGCCGCGATCGGTCAATTGCCGGACCAACTCCTGGATGTCGCCGACCGCGATCGGGTCAATGCCGGCGAAGGGCTCGTCGAGCAGAATGAAGGAGGGCCGCCCGGCGAGCGCCCGGGCGATCTCGCAACGACGAC
The DNA here is from genome assembly GCF_900112185.1 of Allobosea sp. CRIB-10. GTDB lineage: Bacteria > Pseudomonadota > Alphaproteobacteria > Rhizobiales > Beijerinckiaceae > Allobosea. The sequence goes on from NZ_FOKP01000002.1 coordinate 223,669, forward strand.
GCTCGCCGCCCGAAAGCGCGATCGACGGAGCCTTGCGCAGTCGGGTGATCTTGAACTCGTCGAGCAGCTTGTCGAGCTCGCGCTCGCGCTTCTTGCGGTTCGGCTCGACGACTTCCAGCACAGCCCGGATATTGTCCTCGACCGAAAGGCCGCGGAAGATCGAGGCCTCCTGCGGCAGGTAGCCGATGCCGAGCCGGGCGCGCTGGTACATTGGCAGATTGGTGATGTCGTTGCCTTCGAGCGAGATCACGCCCATGTCGGCGCTGACCAGGCCGGTGATCATGTAGAAGATCGTGGTCTTGCCGGCGCCGTTCGGGCCGAGCAGGCCGACCGCCTCGCCGTTGCGGACGTAAAGCGAGGCCTCGCTCACGACGTTGCGGGCGCCATAGGTCTTGCGCAGGCCGCTGACGGCGAGGATGCCGGCCCCGCCGACCGCGCTGGCGATGCGGCCGGGCTGCACATCGTCCTCCGCCGCCGGCCCGTCCTTGGCCCGACCGAAGAGCCTGGCGAACAGGCCGGGACGCGCCGCCGGCGCCTTGGCCGGCCGCGCCGGTTGGGGCTGCGCCTGCTGGGCAGCCTCGGGGGGAGGAGAGATGGATATGGTCACAGGAGAAAGCGCGAGCTGCTGGCGTTCGACATCGGTCCGCTCTGGTATGCGAGGCGTGCCGGGCTGGCAACGCCTTCTTGCAGCCGCCCCTGCCGCTAGGGAAAAGATCAGTTGGTCGGCGCGGCAGCCGGCCTGGCGCCTGCCTTGTTGTCCTTCTTGTCTTTGCCTTCATCGCCCGAGTTGGGCACGAAGTAACCCTGGACGCGTCCCTTCGAGGTCACGTTGGCGACGCCGGTCTGCGTATCATAGACGAGCTGGTCACCGCGCGTGATGTTCGGGCCGTCGTTCAGCGCGACATTGCCGGTCATGATCACCTTGTTGTTGGCACGGTCGAAGACCGCGTTGTCCGAGGTCGCAGCCTGGGTCTTGGAGACCACGGTGACCGGGCCGGAGCATTCGATCCGCTTGATCGCGCCGTCATTGCCCTGGCCCTGGCTCTGCGCAGCAGGCTGCGCCGGCCTCGGCGCGCCGCCCTGGCCACGGCCTTCATAGAACACCGTCATCACCGAGCAGCGCACGGTCGTCTCGCCCTGCACGGCGACGACATTACCGGAGAAGACCGCCTTATTGTCCTTGTCGAGCACGTCGAGCTTGTTGGCGTCGATCTTGATCGGCTCCTTGCTGTCGCCGCCCATGCCGCCGAAGGGCGAGCCAGGCGCGCCACCGCGGGCCTTTGCCGGCTTGGCCGCAGGCTGCTGAGCCAACGCCGCGGTCGAGAGGGCCGGCGCCATCAGGACCGTAAGAGCGAGAACAAAGAGTTTCATCGGTGACCTGTGGTTGACCTGCATGGTTCGATACGATGATCTCACGGCTTCGCTCCCGGACGAAGAGCGTCGAGGTTAGGCGTGCTGCCCTCGCGCTCGGGCCCAGCCAGGCTGCGCGTCGGCGCGTTCTCGATCACGACGTGGACACGCCCCTCGAAAGTGACGAGCGCGCCATTGTCCTTCACGTCGAGCGTGTCCGCGTCAACCGTGGTCGTGCCGAGATTGACCTTCACCGGCTCGCGCGACGTGACGGTTCCGGCCTTGAAGTCGACATCGGCGGTTCGCATGCTGACATCATAACCCGACTCGGTCCGAATCTTCACATCGTCGACCAGCTTCAGCTTCTCCTTGCTCTGGTCGAACAAGCCGCTACGGGCGTTGATGTTGATCCAGCCCTCGGACTTCATCTGCACCCGGGCCACCATCTTCACGAGCTCGATCTGCGTCGGATTGCGCACATCCTGCAGGGCCGACTCGGCCGTCACCTCGTAGGGGCTTTTGTCCTTGCGATAGCCTGCGAGCTTCGGCGCTTCCATCACGACCTTGCCACCGGACAGGCTGATCCCGCCAAGCGAGAAATCGCCGGCCTGACGGAAGGGATTGAGGAAGGGAACGACGATCAGGCCGACAACCGCGACCGAGGCCCCGATCGGAATCAGCAGCCGCAGCAGGCGCACGAGCGCGGAATGCCGGCGCGCCGCCTGGAAGGCCTTCTGCCGCATATCTGCCCGAATTGCCGACGGGCTGCGCGTCTCAGGAGATGTGATCGCCAAGGTCATGCCCGCCCATTGCCAGCCGCCGGCGGCTTTTTCATGTCGAACCGGCAAGCCGACGGGCGACCGCGACCGGTCCGGCGAACGCCAGACAGATGCCCCTAGCCCAAATACATCAACTTTACGTATGCGCGAAGATGTCGACTTCGGGCCAGCCGGCGAGATCGAGCTCGGCGCGGGTCGGCAGGAAGTCGAAGCAGGCCTTGGCGAGCTGCATGCGCCCCTCGCGCTCCAGCAGCACGTCGAGCCTGGCCTTCAGCGCGTGCAGATGCAGCACGTCCGAGGCGGCATAGCCGAGCTGGGCCTCGGTCAACGTGTCCGCGCCCCAGTCCGAGGATTGCTGCTGCTTCGACAACTCGACCCCGAGCAGTTCGCGGACGAGGTCCTTCAGCCCGTGCCGGTCGGTATAGGTGCGCACCAGCTTGGAGGCGATCTTGGTGCAGTAGACCGGCGTGGTGACGACGCCGAAGGCGTTTTCCAGCGCGGCGATGTCGAAACGGGCGAAGTGGAAGAGCTTCAACACGCTCGCGTCAGTGAGGATGCGGCAGAGATTGGCCGGTGCCGCAGCGCCCTTGGGGATCTGCACGACATCGGCGGTGCCGTCCCCGCGCGAGAGCTGCACCACGCATAGCCGGTCGCGCTGCGGGTTGAGGCCCAGCGTCTCGGTGTCGATCGCCAGGATCGGCCCCGGCTCGAAGCCATCGGGAAGATCGCCGCGGTGCAGACGAATGGTCATGCCCAAAACCTCGCTCGGCGGCGCCACGGCGCCGCTCAGTCAACTCGCCATCCGCCAGCCAGGCCGAATGGCCTCCTCGAAAATCCGGAGAACGTTTCGCAGCTAGCGGCGCGCACCGGCGCATTCAAGCTTTTTCTCTGCCAGAACAACCGGTTCGCGCGCATTAACCTTTTATTCACCATAAGCTTCATTCGGGCCCTCCGGCGTGCAAGGATGCAGAATCGGAGCTTGACCCATGTCCGCAATCCGCCTGTTCACCGATCTCGACGGCCGAATCGGCCTGCGCCAGTTCTGGCTGGGCAGCATCGCGCTTGCGCTCTGCCTGCTGGCGGTCCAGTGGGGGGCGTCGCAAGTCATGGACAAATACAGCGCAGCGAGAGTCGCCGCCTTCGCCAACGCCTTCGCCCTGTTCCCCTGGGCTGCGCTGGCGGCCAAGCGCGCCACCGACCGGGGCGGCTCGTCGCTGTTCGGCATCCTCCTGGTTTGCGCCATCGTGCTGCCGCGCGAGCTGCAGCCGCTGCTCGGCTATGCCTGGGCACCCTCGCTGACCGCGATCTCGACGATGGCCTGGCTGGTCGCGCTGGTCGACCTCGGACTGATGCCGGGTGTCGATCGCAATGCTCCGCTTGCGGAGCGCAAGGGCGCTGCTAAACCGGCTCGATGAGCCAGACCACACCCGCCTCCCTCGACTTCGACCCCGCCGATCCGGTCACCCTCACCCAAGCGTTGATACGCTGTCCCTCGGTGACCCCGGCGGAAGGCGGCGCGCTCGCGCTGCTCGGCGTCGTGCTGAGCGCGGAAGGCTTCAGCGTCGAGCGGCCGGTGTTCTCGGAGCCCGGCATGCCCGATATCGAGAATCTCTATGCCCGCATCGGCAGCGAGGGTCCGGTCTTCGTCATCGCCGGCCACACCGACGTCGTCCCGCCCGGAGACCTCACCGCCTGGACGCGTGATCCATTCTCAGCCGAGATCGAAGGCGGCGTGCTCTATGGCCGCGGCGCCTGCGACATGAAGGGCGGGCTCGCCGCCATGGTCTCAGCTGCGATCCGCTATCGCCGCGCGAACCCGGATGCGCCGGGCTCGATCGCCTTCCTCGTCACCGGCGACGAGGAAGGGCCAGCGGTCAACGGTACGGTCAAGCTGCTGGATTGGGCCGACCGGCGCGGCGAGCGCTTCGATCACTGCCTGCTCGGCGAACCGACCAATCCGGCGGCGATGAGCGACATGATCAAGATCGGCCGGCGCGGCTCGCTGACCGGCAAACTCACCGTCCAGGGTATTCAGGGCCATGTCGGCTATCCGCATCTCGCCCAGAACCCGATCCGCGGCATGGTCCGGCTGCTGGCAGCACTGGACGCAGCGCCGCTCGACGCCGGCACCGAGCATTTCGACCCGAGCAATCTCGAGGTGACGACGCTCGATGTCGGCAATCCCGCGACGAACGTGATCCCGGCGCAGGCACGGGCCGTGTTCAATATCCGCTTCAACGACCTCTGGACGCCGCAGACGCTGGCCACCGAGATCGAGCGGCGCCTGCGCGAGGCCGCCGGCAACACCGTGCGCTACGAGATCAGCTTCGAGCCGACCAATGCAGTCGCCTTCCTGACCCAGCCAGGGCCGTTCGTCGCGATGGTCGCGGACGCAGTAGAAGCCGAAACCGGCAAGCGTCCGGCGCTGTCGACCACCGGCGGCACCTCGGACGCCCGCTTCATCAAGAACTACTGCCCGGTGGTCGAATACGGCGTCGTCGGCCAGACCATGCACCAGATCGACGAACGGGTCGCCATTGCCGATCTCGTGACGCTGGAGCGGGTCACGCATCGCTTGCTGGCGACTTATTTTGCCGCCGCGCAGCACGCTTGACGGAACCAGCCCTGACGCGCACATTAGACAAAAGTCTAATGCCGTGACGTCCGGAGGGTTGGGCCATGAGGCTTGCTGCCGACGATGTGACGCGATCGCTCGCCGCCTCCTGGCGCCTGCTATGGGCCGACGCGAAAGCCCTGCCTGATCTCGATCTCAGCCGCGACGGGTTCTGGCGCTCCTATCTCGCGCTGGTGCTGGTCGTGCCCTCGATGATCCCGGCGCTGGCGGCGGAGCGAACGCTCGCCGGCCTCTCGAACAGCGGCAGCCTCTTCGATGCTCCCGGGCTGCTCGCCGCGGTCGTCACCACCGAGATACTGGCGGTGCTCGCAGTACCGGCGCTGTTGATCGGGATCGCCCCGAACCTCGCCCAGAATCCGCGCTTCACCGGCTTCATCATCGCCTGGAACTGGGCCGGCATCGTTTCGGCGGCGCTGATGGCGGTGCCGGCGACGGTCTTCGCGCTGGGCTGGTCGAACCCGGGCATCGCGACCTTTCAAACCCTCGCCTTCGCGACGATCGTGCTCAGGCTACGCTATTGCGTGGCGCGCGCCGCCTTCGGGACTGAGAGCGGCGTCGCCGGAGCGATCGCCTGCGCCAGCCTGCTGGCGGACTATGCGGTGATCAGGACATTCGGCCTGGCCGGGTTTTAGGCCAGGCTCAGTAGTCGACACCCGCGAGATAGAGCCCGCTAGGCGGCGCTAGCGCCGCGCATTGCGAGCGGTCGCGCGCCGCCAGAACCTTGCCGACCTTGTTCTCCGGCCAGCGCCCCATGCCGACCATCTTCAGGCAGCCGACCATGGAGCGGACCTGGTGATGCAGGAACGAGCGGGCATGGACATAGGCGACGATCTCGGCCCCCTCGCGCCGGCAGTCGAACCGGTCGAGCGTCCGCAGTGGGCTGTTGGCCTGGCATTCGGCGGCGCGGAAGGTGGTGAAGTCGTGATGCCCGATCAGCGCCTTGGCGGCACGGTCCATCGCCTCATGGTCGAGCTTGACCGGGACGTGCCAGACCCGGTCCGCATCGAGCGCCGGCTGCGCCCGCCGATCGAGGATGCGATAGATGTAATAGCGCCGCGTCGCCGAGATGCGGGCATCGAAAGTATCGGGCACCGCCTCGGCGCTCAGCACCGCAACCGGCAGGCGCTTCAGCCGCGCGTTGCTGGCGTCGCGCACGACATCGGTGCGCCACTCCTTGGCCAGATCGACATGCGCGACCTGATGAGTGGCGTGGACGCCGGCATCGGTGCGTCCGGCGCAGTGCAGGCGCACGGCATGGCCGCAGAAAGCTTCGATCGCCTCCTCGACGCTCTGCTGGACCGACGGCCCGTTGAGCTGGCGCTGCCAGCCTGAGAAGGGCGTGCCGTCATATTCGATGACGAGCTTGTAGCGAGGCATCAGCACAGGCTCCCGGTCCGCGCTCTCTCACGCGTCGTCGTCCCGGGCGACCGGAGGGAGACCCGGGACCCATGCCTGAACCGTTCCGGAATGGAGCCCGGATCTCCGCTGCGCTCCGTCCGGGATGACGGCGCGAAATGACAAAGCAGGAGCACGACTAGAGCTTCGATCCGGCGGACAAGCGCGCGCCGCGCAGGAACTCCTGGGCGCTCATCGGCCCCTTGCCGGCGCGCTGGACCTGGAGCAGTTTCACCGCCCCGACCGCGCAGGCGACCGTGCCCTCGTCGTCGAGCAGCGTGCCCGGCTCGGCGGCGCCGCCGGCGCGGGCGGTGCGCAGCAGCTTCAGCCGCTCCGGGCCCTTGCCGAGATCGACCTCGACGAAGGCGCCTGGGAAGGGCGAGAGCCCACGCACCACGTCATGGACCTGCTGCGCCGGCCGGTTCCAGCTCAGCTTGGCCTCGTCATTGCCGATCTTGCTGGCATAGGTGACGCCCTCCTCCGCCTGCGGCGTGAAGCGAAGGCCGCCGCGGCTGAGCGCAGCGAGCGCCCGGACCATCAGGTCAGCGCCAAGGCCAGCGAGCCGGTCGTGCATGTCGCCGGCCGTGGCGTTGCCGTCGATGGCCAATGTCTCGACCATGGCGACGGGGCCAGTATCGAGCCCCTCCTCCATCTTCATCACGCAGACGCCGGTTTCGGCATCGCCGGCCATGATGGCGCGCTGGATCGGTGCGGCGCCGCGCCAGCGCGGCAAGAGCGAAGCATGCAGGTTGAGGCAGCCGAGCTCCGGCACCTCGAGGATCGTCTTGGGCAGGATCAGGCCATAGGCGACGACGACGGCGACATCGGCGTGGTGCGAGGCCATGATCTCGGCGGCCTCGGCGTTCTTCAGCGTCTTCGGCGAGAACACCGGGATGCCGAAGCGCTCGGCCGTGACCTGGACCGGCGAAGGCCGCAGCTCCATGCCGCGCCCGGCCGGCGCCGGGGCGCGGGTATAGACCGAGACGACCTCGTGGCCCTGGCCAATGATCTCGGTCAGGGTCGGCACGGCGAAATCCGGTGTGCCCATGAAGATGATGCGCAAGCTCATGGTCTTAAGCTCCGGCCGGTCAGGCCGCGCTCTCCCGTTTCGCCGCCTTGGCAAAGCGCTTGTTGACCCGGTCGCGCTTCAGCCGCGACAGGTAGTCGATGAAGAGCACGCCGTTGAGATGGTCGATCTCGTGCTGCAGGCAGGTGGCGAGCAGGCCGTCGGCCTCGATCTCCCGCTCCTTGCCGTCGAGATCGCGATAGGCGACCCTGACCCGGGCCGGCCGCTCGACCTCCTCGTAATATTCGGGGATCGAGAGGCAGCCTTCTTCATAGGAGCTGAGCTCCTCCGAGCGCCAGGTCACCTCGGGATTGATCAGGACCATCGGCTCGCGCTGCTGCTCCTCGCCTTCCTCGGCCTTCTTCGAGACATCGAGCGTGACGAGGCGAACCGGCTCGCCGATCTGGATCGCGGCGAGGCCGATTCCCGGTGCGTCATACATCGTCTCCAGCATGTCCTCGGCGAGCTTGCGGATCTCCGGCGTGATGTCGCCGATCGGGGCGGAAACCTTGCGGAGCATCGAATCGGGCAGGATGACGAGGGGGCGGATGGCCATAGGGCGCTCTGGGACGTTTTCAGGAGTTGCCGCGACATAAAGCACTTGTGTGGAAGCGGTCAAACTGTTCCGCTTATGTTCTGGAATTGCCAGCCGAATCATGTAGGCTCGCGGGATGAACCAGATCGCCTTCGTCCTGCTGGAGCGGCCCGTGAGCTGGGCCGAGGCCGCCTTCGGCTTCGCCGGACTGACGCTCGTCCTCCTGGTGCTGGCGCTGCTCTCGTCCTGGCGCGGCTCGCGCCGGCGCGAGCTGGAAGCGGCGTTGGCGGCCGAGCGTGCCCGCGAGATGGACGACAAGGTCGCCGAGATGAACCGGCAGCAGGCCGAGCTCATGGGCCGCATGCAGACCATGGCCGAGATCCTCTCGACCCGGCAGGGCGATCTCGCCCGCATCATGGCCGAGCGGATGGACGGCTTGCGCCAGCAGGTCGGCGCCGGGCTGGAGCAGAATGTCCGCCAGACCAATGAGAGCCTCGGCAAGCTGCAGGAGCGCCTCGCCGTCATCGACAACGCCCAGAAGAACCTGACCGAGCTCACCGGCGAGGTGGTGACGCTGAAGGACGTGCTCGCCAACAAGCAGGCGCGCGGCGCCTATGGCCAGGGCCGAATGGAGGCGATCATCCGCGACGGTCTTCCCGCGGCATTCTTTGCATTCCAGCCGACGCTCTCGAGCGGCAAGCGGCCGGACTGCCTGATCACCCTGCCGGGCGACGGGCGCGGCCTCGTCATCGACGCCAAGTTTCCGCTGGAGAGCTTCACCATGCTGCGCGAGGCGCGCGGCGACGAGGCCAAGAAGCAGGCCTCTGCGCGGGTGCGCGCCGATGTCGGCCAGCACGTCAAGGACATCGCCGAGCGCTATTTCCTGCCGGGCGAGACGCAGGACATGGCCCTGCTCTTCGTGCCGTCGGAGGCGATCTATGCCGACCTGCACGAGCATTTCGACGACGTGATCCAGAAGGCGCACCGGGCGCGGGTGATGATCGTCTCGCCCTCGCTGCTGGCGCTGGCGATCCAATTGATGCAGTCGCTGGTGCGCGATGCCCGCATGCGCGAGGAGGCACGCGTCATCCAGTCGGAAGTCGGCAAGCTGCTCGACGATGTCCGCCGCCTCGGCGAGCGCGTCGACAAGCTCGACAACCATTTCCGCCAGGCGCAGGACGACGTCAGCCAGATCAAGACCTCGGCCGGCAAGGTCACCGGCCGGGCCGAGAAGATCGGCGCGCTCGAATTCGACGATGCCCGCCCGAACGAGCCGCAACTGCCCTTTGCGAAAGCAGTGAAGCTGAAGGCGGCGGAATGACGCGGCGCCTAGAGCATTTTCGAGCGAAGTGGACACCGGTTCGCGTGAAGAAAGTGCGATAAAACAAAGGCCTAGAGTAGTCCCGCGATTCGGAGAAACGCCGAACTACTCTAGCGCTTCTCCCGGCATGCCATGCCCAGATCACATTCCGGCGTTGAGTTAGGGGCTTCCCCAGACCGCGCCGGAGACCGCCGACTTGCTCGTTCAGATCGGAACGCTCATCGCCGCAACGAGCCTCGTGCAGCTCGCCAACGGCTTCTTCAACACGTTCCTGTCGCTGCGGCTGACGAGCGAAGGCTTCGGCGCGACGCTGACCGGCATCGTGCTCAGCGCCTATTTCATCGGGTTCACCGTCGGCGCCGTCTGGTGCGGGCAGGTGATCCAGCGCATCGGCCATATCCGCGCCTATGCCGCTTTCGCCGGCATGGTCGTGGTTGGGACAGCGGCGATGCCGCTCTTCGTCTCGCCGCTCGGCTGGACCCTGTGCCGGATGGCGATCGGCATCGGCTGCGTCGGCCTGTTCATCACCACCGAGAGTTGGCTCAACGCCAAGGCCCCGCCCGAACAGCGCGGCCGCATCTTCTCGATCTACATGGTCGGCACCTTCCTGGCGCTCGCCGCCGGGCAATTGCTGATCGGCAAGCTCCCGGTCGAGACCGCCACCCCGTTCAACATCATCGTCGCGCTGTTCGCACTGGCGCTGGTGATGGTCAGCACGACCCGCGCGGAAGCGCCGACGCTGCCGGCGGAAGCCTCATTGCCCTATGGCGAGCTGACCAGGCAGGCGCCGATCTCGGTGATCGGCTGCGTGATCGCCGGCATGATCAGCAGCGCCTTCTATGCGCTGTTCCCGGCCTGGATGGCGCGCAACGCCATTCCCCAGGAGACGATCGCGCTGTTCATGCTGGTCGCGGTTCTCGGCGGCTTCGCCTTCCAGGTGCCGGTCGGCCGGCTTTCTGATCGCGGCGACCGCCGGATCGTGCTGGCGGGGCTCGCGATCGGCTTCTCGGTGGCGGCCGTCGCCCTCGACCTCGTGCCGCGCCATCTGGGCGCAGTGCTACCCGTTGCCGCGCTGCTCGGCGGCTTCATGTCGACGCTCTACCCGGTCTGCGTCGCCCATGCGCTCGACCGGATGCCGCAGGACCGCGTCGTCGCCGTCAGCGGCCGGCTCATCCTGGTCAGCGGCATCGGCTCGGCGCTCGGCCCGCTGCTCGGCGCCCAGGTGATGGCGCGGCTCGACATCAACGGGCTGCTCTATTTCATGGCCGCGATCAGCGCCCTGCTCGCCGCCCTCGCCGCGTTGCGCATCCGCCAGCGCGCCGCGCCCGAACAAATGTCCGAGCGCCCCTTCGCGATCATCGACCCAATGACGGCGCCGATCTCGCAGGAACCGGAGGCGACGGAGGCGGATGGATCGCCGCGCCCGCTGCCGGCCTGATCAGGCCCGTGCGAGGTTGGCCGAGAGTTCCGGCTTCACGTTCAGCGTCTGGAAGACGACGCAATAGCGCTCGGTCAGCTTGAGCAAGCTATCGAGCTTCTCCTGCGGCGCGTCGGTCTCGACGTCGAAGGACAGGCGGATCGCCTTGAAGCCCACTGCGGCGTCCTTGGCGACGCCGAGCGTGCCGCGGAAATCGAGATCGCCCTCGGCGCGGACCGTGCCCTTCTTCAATTCGATCTCGAGCGCAGTCGCGACGGCCTTCAAGGTGACGCCGGCGCAGGCGACGAGCGCTTCGAGCAACATGTCGCCGGAGCAGAGCTCGGCGCCCGAGCCGCCGGTGGCCGGGTGCAGGCCGGCGAGCGCGATCGCGCGGCCGGTCTCGACCTTGCAGGCGATGTGCTGGTCGTCGAGTTCACCCCTGGCTCTCAGCGTGATCACCGCCGCATCGGGCGCCTCACGATACTTGTCTTTGAGCGGGGCCTGCAGAGCGCGCAGCGCGGTGACGTCCATGGCGTTGATCCCTAGCGGAAACTGTTCGCGGCCCTGTCTAACCGGTTCAGGCCGCCGCCTCCACCTCCGGCAGGGCATGCCGGACTTCCTTGTCGAGCGCCCGACGCAGTTCGCGGCGGAGCGCAACGAAACCGACTGAACCTTCCTCGCGCGGACGTGCCAGCAGATTGTCGAGGCTGAAGGCGACCGGCCCCGGCTGCTGCGGCAGGACGAGGATGCGGTCGGCCAGGCGCAAGGCGTCCTCGACCGAGCCGGTGGCGATGACGACAGCGGGGCGCCCCTGCGTACAGAGCTCCGGCAGGAAGGCGGCGAGCCGCTCGCGCGCCCCGGCATCCAGCGCCGCAAAGGGTTCGTCGATCAGCAGCAGGCGCGGCCTGGCCAGCAGCAGGCGGGCGATTGCGAGCCGCAGCTGCTCTTCCGGCGAGAGCGTCCCCGGCCGCTGCGTCGCCTGCGCGGCGAGGCCGACGCGGACCAGCACATTGGCGATCAGGCCCTCACGCTCGAACGGGCTCGCCTTCGGCAAGGTGAAGGCGAGGTTCTCGGTGAGATCGAGCCAGGGAAAGAAGCGCGGGCGGGCGCAGAGCAGGCCGAGCTCGGCCGTGGGTACCGCGCTCTCATCAGCCCGCAGGCCAGCGAACCCGCGCAGAGCCGCCGCCCGCACCTTGGGAGTGCCGAGCAGAGCGACGACCTCGCCGGCAGCCGGACGCGGCATATCGCTTTCGGGAGAGCGGGAGAGCGTGTGAAGATCAGCCGACATAACTGGCTCCATCCATAGATAAGGCGGAAGGAGCGCCAACGGCCTCAAGGCCGCCCGTCGTCCCGCGCTTTAGCTGCATTTGTTTCGCGCCCGCAAGCTGAGGCTCAAATCGGCGCGTGTCCTTTCATAAGGTCTAAGCGTCCGTTTTGTCAAACGCCGCCTACCACCACATCCCGGCGCTCTCGGCCGTCTTGTGCTGGCGCGGCTCGCTGTCGGTGAGCGAGCGGTCGAGCGTGCGCAGCGCCTCGCGCTTGGTCGCCTCGAAGGCCGGCGAAAGCCGGTCGCGCGGGCGTGTCAGCGGATTGTCGAGCTCGTCGAAGATGCGGCCTGGCCTGGGCTGCATCACCACGATGCGGTCGGCCAGCGTCACCGCTTCCTCAACATCATGGGTGACCATCACCACGGTCGGCCGGCTCTCCTCCCAGAGGGCGAGGAGATGGCCATGCAGGCTGGCGCGGGTGGTCGCGTCGAGGGCCGAGAAAGGCTCGTCCATCAAAAGGAGCTTCGGCCGGGTGACGAGCGCCCGGGCGATGGCAACGCGCTGCTGCTGGCCGCCGGAAAGCTCGCGCGGCCAGCGCGCCTCATAGCCGGCGAGGCCGACGCGAGCGAGCGCCCCGGTGACGAGGCGGTTGCGCTCCGCCGCGGGCAGATGGCTGAGGCCGAAGCCGGCATTGTCGGCAACCGAGAGCCAAGGCAGCAAACGCGGCTCCTGGAAGATCACGCCGACATCGGCGCGCGGCTCGGTGATGGCGGCGTCGTCGAGGAGGATGCGGCCCTCGCTCGGCCGGTCGAGCCCGGCGACGAGGCGCAGCAAAGTGGTCTTGCCGCAGCCGGAACCGCCGACCAGCGCCAGGATCTCGCCGGCGGCGACGGAGATGTCGATACCGGAGAGCGCGCGGGTGCCGTCGGCGTAGGTCTTGGAGAGGTGGTGGAAGGTCAGCATCGCGCGCCCTCAGAGCCTGTCCCGGGCGGTGTCCTGCCAGGCGAGGAAGGGGCGGGTCAGCGCGAGCAGGAGACCGTCGGCCAGCTTGCCGAGCACGGCGAAGGCGATGATCGCGGCGATGATGGTGTCAGGCCGGCCGAGCTGCTGGCCATCGACCAGGAGGTAGCCCAGGCCCTCGCTCGCTCCCATGATCTCGGCAGCGACGACGAACATGAAGCCGAGCCCGAGCCCACCACGCAATGCCGTGAACCAGTCGGGCAGGATCGCCGGCAGCAGCACGCGCCGGACCATGGCGAGCTTGCCGAGGCGGAAGACGCGGCCGACCTCGACGATCTTGCGGTCGATCGAGAGGATCGCGGCGGCGACGCCGAGATAGACCGGGAAGAAGACGCCGACCGCGATCAGCGCCACTTTCGAGGCCTCGAAGATGCCGAACCAGAGGATGAAGAGCGGCACCCAGGCGATCGAGGGGATGGCGCGCAGCGCCTGTAGCGTCGGGTCGAGCAGGCCGCGCGCCAGTGGCAGGGCACCAGTAAGGGCGCCCAATGCCGTGCCGACGGCGGCGCCGATGCCGAAGCCGGCTGCAACGCGCCAGAGCGTCGCTGCGGCATGGGTCCAGAGCTCGCCGCTGACCGCGAGCTGCCAGAGCGTCTTGCCGACCACGCTGGGCGGCGGCATCAGCCGGCCATTGGCGAGACCGGCCCGGACGAGGATTTCCCAGATGATCGCGAGAACGACCGGCAGCAGGAAGCCGGCAAGGCGCAGGCCCGTGCGCGAAGCCGGTCGCGCTTGCGGTGCGACCGGCTTCTCGGCAACGGCTTCTGCGATCTCGATCGTGCTCATCGGCCCGCAATCATGACCGCTCAGTTGGTCGCGGCAAAGCGCTTGTCAATCAGCGCGTCGACTGAGGCCCTGACGTCGGCATTGGCGGGCAGGACGCCGGCCTGCTGCAAGGCCAGGCCCGCGGCCAGGATCGTCTCGGCCTGGGCCGGGCCGATCGCGCTGTGGGTCAGCTCGGTACGGGTGAGCTGGCGCTCGATCACCGCGTCGGAGAGCTTGGTCGCCTCGACCAGCGCCTTCCTGACCTCGGCCGGGTTGGCGAGCGCGATGGCGCGCGCTTCCTCATAGGCCTTGAGCACCTTGCGGACGAGCTCGGCGTTCTTCTCGGAGAACTCCTCGCGGACATTGAGCACGCCCCAGGTGTTGTCGGCGGCCTTGCGATGGAAGAGCTTGGCGCCGGCCTCGACCTCGGCGGCGGCCATCATCGGATCGAGGCCGGCCCAGGCCTCGACATCGCCGCGCTCCAAGGCAAGACGGCCATCGGCATGCTGCAGCAGCACGAGCTTGACGTCCTTCTCGGTCAGGCCGGCCTCGGCGAGCGAGCGCACCAGGAAAATGTGCGGGTCGGTGCCGCGGGTGACGGCGACGCGCTTGCCCTTGAGGTCGGCGACCTTGGTCACCTCGCTCTTGGCGCCGGTGACGAGCGCGGTCCATTCCGGCCGCGAATAGACATAGATCGACTTGATCGGATTGCCGTTGATCCTGGCGATCAGCGCGGCGGCGCCGGCAGTCGAGCCGAAATCGAGCGAGCCGGCATTGAGGAATTCGAGCGCCTTGTTCGAGCCGGCCGAGAGCACCCAGCGCACCTTGATGCCGTCGGCCTCGAGCGCCTTCTCGAGGATGCCGCGATCCTTGAGCAGCAGGCTGACCGGATTGTAGGTGGCGTAGTCGACCCGGATCTCCTTCGGCGCCTGCGCCTGCGCCTGCGCACTGCCGAAGGGGAGCGAGGCTGCGGCGAGACCGGCGAGCACGGCGCGGCGGGTCGAGGCTGAGATGATCGACATGGCGTTCCCCTTCGAAGACTTTGCGCGAAGGGGTGGAGGCTGATGACCTCCGGCGCCCCCGCTTTAGCTGCACTTGTTTCGCGCCCGCAAGCTGCTGGCTCAAATCGGCGCGTGTCCGATTGATAGGTTCGATCGTTCTCTTTGTCAAACAAGACGCAGGATTGCGTGAGATCTATAGTTTCACACCATTTCTCTGTTTAATTATGTTTCCGCGCCTGGCCTCGTTCGTGCTAGGGATCGGGATATCGCCGCGTCTGCCGAAAGCCTCGAAGAGCCTCGTTCAGTGCCGCCCTCCCCCGACAAGCCAGCCCCACGTCTCGCCGAGTTCATCGACAATCCCACGGCTGCGGTCGGCAAGCTGGCGCGGCAGTTCGAGCAGGGCGATCGCGACGCCCTACGCACCGCGCTCATCAATGCGCTGCGCGACAATCTCGAAGAGGGTCGCCAGTCGGCACGGGAGATCCTGGCCAAGACGCGCAACGGCCTCTCCTGCGCCAAGCGCCTCTCGACCGTGATGGACAGCGTCGTCGGAAGCCTGCACGCGGCTGCGACGCGGCACTTCTACCCGGTGGAGAACCCCTCGGCCGGCGAGCGTATCGCCGTCGTCGCGGTCGGCGGCTATGGCCGCGGCACATTGGCGCCTGGCTCCGACGTCGATCTGCTCTTTCTCTTCCCCGACAAGCAGACCGCCTGGGGCGAGAGCGTGGTCGAGGCCATGCTCTACCCGCTCTGGGACCTGAAGCTGAAGGTCGGCCATTCCGTGCGCTCGGTCGACGACTGCATCCGCGAGGGCCGGGCGGACATGACGATCCGCACCGCACTGCTGGAAGCGCGGTTGATCTGCGGCGATGCAGCCCTGTTCGCCGATCTGCAGCGGCGCTACGGCACCGAGATCGCCGATGGCACCGCCGCAATCTTCACTGAGGCCAAGCTCGCCGAGCGCGAGAACCGCGTCGCCCGCGCCGGCTCGTCGCGTTATCTGGTCGAGCCCAACGTCAAGGACGGCAAGGGCGGCCTGCGCGACCTCAACACGCTGTTCTGGATCGCCAAATATTCCTACCGCGTCGACGATCCGGCCGAGCTGGTCGAGGCCGGGCTGTTCGATGCGCGCGAATTCGCGATGTTCCAGCGCTCGGAGGAATTCCTCTGGCGGGTGCGCTGCTGGATGCATTTCATCACCGGGCGGGCCGAGGAGCGGCTTTCCTTCGACCTGCAGCGCCAGGTTGCAGCCGCGATCGGCTATGCCGGCCGTAGCGGCCAGGCCCCGGTCGAACGCTTCATGAAGGCCTATTTCCTCGTTGCCAAGGATGTCGGCGACCTCACGGCGATCGTCTGCGCCGCGCTGGAGGCGCGCCAACAGAAGCCGCGCGCCAGCCTGACCAGCCTGATCGGCTCCTTCACCAAGCGCCGGCGCGTGCGCGCGCTCGGCCATCCCGACTTCACCCTGCAGGGCCAGCGCCTCGCCGTCATCGACGACGAGGCCTTCAAGCGCGACCCGGTCAACCTGCTGCGGCTTTACGAGATCGCCAGCCGCGACGATCTCGCCATCCACCCCGACACCAGCCGGCTTGTGACGCAGTCGCTCAGGCTGGTCACCCCGCAATTGCGTGTTGACCGCGAGGCCAACCGCATTTTCCTGGAGATCCTGACGGCACGGCGCTCGCCGGAAGCGGTGCTCAGGCGCATGAACGAATCCGGGCTGCTCGGCCGCTTCGTCCCGGATTTCGGCCGCATCGTCGCGATGATGCAGTTCAACATGTATCATCACTACACCGTCGACGAGCATCTGATCCGCTCGATCGGCATCCTGGCCGAGATCGACGCCGGCAAGCTCGAAGCCGAGCACCCCCTGGCGAATTCGATCTTCGCGACGATCACCAACCGGCGCGCGCTCTATGTCGCGCTGTTCCTGCACGACATCGCCAAAGGCCGGCCGGAGGACCATTCGGTCGCCGGCGCCCGCATCGCCCGCAAGCTCTGCCCGCGGCTCGGCCTGACCGAGGCACAGACCGAGACGGTGGTCTGGCTGATCGAGAACCATCTGGTGATGTCGACCATCGCCCAGAGCCGCGATCTCGGCGACCCCAAGACGATCGAGAGCTTCGCGGCGATCGTGCAGACGCTGGAGCGGCTGAAGCTGCTGCTGGTGCTGACCGTCGCCGACATCAAGGCAGTCGGCCCCGGCGTCTGGAACGGCTGGAAGGGGCAATTGCTGCGCACGCTCTATTACGAGACCGAGGTCGTGCTCGCCGGTGGCCATTCCGGGATCGAGCGCAAGGCCAGGGTCGAGCGCAAGCAGCAGGCGCTGGAGACACGGCTCGCAGACTGGACCGAGGGTGAGCGCGCCGCCTATCTCGCCCGGCACTATCCCGCCTATTGGCTCAAGGTCGAACCCGAACGGCAGGAGCAGCATGCCCGCTTCCTGCGCGAGGCGGAGATCGCAGGCCGCACCACCGCCACGAAGGTCGAGACCGACCAGTTCCGCGGCGTGACCGAGCTGACCGTGCTGGCACCCGACCATCCGCGCCTGCTCGCCATCGTCACCGGCGCCTGCGCCGCGGCCGGCGGCAACATCGTCGACGCGCAGATCTTCACCACCACCGACGGGCTGGTGCTCGACACGATCTTCGTCTCGCGCGCCTTCGAGCGCGACGACGACGAGTTGCGCCGGGCCGAGCGGATCGCGGCGGCGATCGAGCGCGCGCTCAAGGGCGAGATCAGGATCGCCGACCTCGTCGCCCAGCGCCGCGCCCCGCCGCCGCGCGGCGGGACATTCCAGGTCGCACCCGAGGTCATCATCGACAACGTCCTGTCGTCGCGGCACACGGTGCTGGAGGTCTCGGGCCTCGACCGGCCCGGCCTGCTCTACGATCTCACCACCGCCATCGGGAAGCTGAACCTCAACATCGCCTCGGCGCATATCGCGACCTTCGGCGAGAAGGCGGTCGACGTCTTCTACGTCACCGATCTCACCGGGGCGAAGATCACCTCGACCGGCCGGCAGCTGGTGATCCGCCAGGCGCTGCTCGCCGTGTTCAACCTGGAACTCGACAAGCCGGCTTCCAGCAAGGCCAAGGCCGTGGCCCGCGCTTGATTTCGCCGCGCCGAAGCCCGATATCGGCTGCGAAGCCGGTGTGCCGAAAGGCAGCGCCGCAATGATGCACGACGATCAACGATTGGGATGATGGAATGACGCAGAACCCTGCGAAGGACGATCCGAAGCCGGAAACCGAGAATCAGGACGTGGCCGAGACGACTGCGAGCGATACGCTGACGCCCAACCCTGTTGCTCTCGTCGAAGCCGAGCGCGACGACCTCAAGGACAAGCTGCTGCGCACCCTCGCCGAGATGGAGAACCTGCGCCGGCGCACCGAGCGCGAGATTTCCGACGCCAAGGCCTATGCGGTGACGAGCTTTGCCCGCGACCTGCTCGGCTCGGCCGACAACCTGCGCCGCGCACTGGAAAGCGTGCCGGAGACGGCCCGTGCTACGGCCGACACGGCGCTGAAGGCGGTGGTCGAGGGCGTCGAACTGACCGAGCGCGAGCTGCTGAAGACGCTCGAACGCCACGGCGTGCGCAAGATCGATCCGCAAGGCGAAAAATTCGACCCGAACCTGCACCAGGCGATGTTCGAGGCGCCCGACGCCAGCATCGCCAAGGGCCTGGTCTCGAAGGTGGTGCAGACCGGCTACAAGATCGGCGAGCGCGTGCTGCGCCCGGCGCTGGTCGGCGTCTCGGCCGGCGCGCCCAAGCCCGCCAACGGCTCGGAGAGCCCGGCGGCCGATGCCGGCGACAAGCCGGCGAACTGACAGGTGCTTGACGCGGCGGATGGACCCGCTTGGTTCATCCGCCTGCTGACGGCTTCGTCACCCGCCGCATGGTCAGGTTGATCCGCCCTGCCTGTGGCAGCAGGCTCGACGAGCCCGCGAGGATGCGGTCGATGCCGTGATAGGCCAGCCGCGCCTCGCCGCCGAAGGCGAGCGCATCGCCGGACGCCAGCTTCAGTGAGAGCGTCTTGCCGCCGCGGCTCGTGCCGCCGATGCGGAAGACGGCGGTGTCGCCGAGCGAAAGCGACAGCACCGGCGCGTCGAAATCCTGCTCGTCGCGATCCTGATGCAGGCCCAACTTCGCTGATGGCTCGTAGAAGTTGACCAGGCAAGCCTCGGGCGGGTGCGGATAGCCCGCCAGTTCTTCCCAGGCGCGCAAGAGCCGCGCCGGGATCTTTGGCCAGGGCGCGCCGGTCTCGGGATGCAGCGGCTGATAGCGATAGCCACGCTCGTCCGAGACCCAACCGAGCGAGCCGCAATTGGTCATTCTGACCGAGAACGGTTTTCCGGTCTTCGGCATCCGCGGCACATAGAACGGCGCCTGCCGTGCCGCCTCGCGCAGTTCCGCGACCAGCGCCGCCTGCTCGGCCGGATCGAGATAACCCGGCCAGTGCGCCACGCCGGGCGCGACGGCGAGCGCAGCCATCAGAACTTGTCGAGGCCGAGCACGTCGGCCATCGAATAGAGCCCCGGCTTGCGACCGCGGCCCCAGAGCGCCGCCTTGACCGCGCCTTGCGCGAACAGACTGCGATCCTCGGCGACATGGGCGAGTTCCAGCCGCTCGCCGGCGCCGGCGAAGATCACCTTGTGGTCGCCGATCACGGTGCCGCCGCGCAGCGCGGCGAAGCCGATCGTGCCAGGCTGGCGGGCGCCGACCTGGCCGTCGCGCACCGCGACGCGGGCCTCGGCCAATTCAACGGCGCGGCCCTGCGCCGCCGCCTCGCCAAGCAGGACGGCGGTGCCCGAAGGCGCATCGACCTTCATCCGGTGATGCATCTCGACGATCTCGATGTCCCAGTCGGTGCCGAGCGTCGCTGCGACCTTGCGCACCATGGCCGCCAACAGGTTGACGCCGAGGCTCATATTGCCGGAGCGGATGATCGCGGCATGGCGCGAGGCCGCTTCGAGCTTGGCGAGGTGCTGCGGCTCCATGCCGGTGGTGCCGGCGACATGGACGATGCGGGCCTGGGCCGCGAGCCCGGCGAAGGCGACGGTGGCCTCCGGCGTGGTGAAGTCGAGCACACCCTCGGCCTCGACGAAGGCGGCGAGCGCATCGTCGCTGACGAGGACGCCGCTGGCAGGCAAGCCGGCGAGCACGGCGGCATCCTGGCCGAGCGCGGGCGAGCCCGGCCGCTCGATCGCGGCGGAGAGGACGCAGCCCGGCGCGTCATGGATCGCTTTGACCAGCGTACGGCCCATCCGGCCGGCGGCGCCGACGACGACGAGACGCATGTCGCTCATGGTGAAACGCTCCAGATAGCCAAGGCACGCCGACTATCGGCGCCAGCTTTCGTTTATCGCATTTTCGTCACGCGAACCGGTATCCACTTCGCTCGAAAAATGCTCCAGACATGCCTATAGGGCGCTTCGCCGGTCGCCGAAACGAAAAACGGCCGGGCAAAGCCCGGCCGTCTAGATATCGGGTGCCGTGACCGGCCTACTCGACCGGCTGGATCGCCGCGACCTTCCACTCGCCGCCGCGCGAGCGGACGAAGGTCCAGTGCTCGATGACCTCGCGCGGGATGGTGGCGTGGCCCTCGACGACCTTGCCGCCATTGCGCTCGACCATGGCGGTGAGCAGGCTGAAGCGCATCGCGACCGTGGCGTACTCGTAGCCGTCCTCGCGCCAGGATTCGGCAAGGTCGCCCTGCAGCAGCTTGACCTCGGCAGCCTTCTCGATGAGGCCTTTGCGCGCGTTTTCGGCGAACTCGTCCTCAAGCGCTCCGGAGATCTCCGGCGTGGTGATCTGGCGCAGGCGGGCGATGTTCTCGTCGGAGATCGCGGCCTGGACCTCGGTGAGCAGGCGCTCGAAGCTGCCGTAGTCGGCGCCCTGCAGCTCGAACTCGACTGGCTTGACGGCAGCAGCCGCGGCAGCGCCGCCGCCAAGACCGCCCATGGCCGGAGCCGCCGGCTGCGGCTGATAGGCCTGACGGCCGAGCGGGCCACCGGCGCTGGCGAGCTGCGGCTCGCTGCGGCGGCGAAACAGGCGCAGCGCCAGCCAGATCAGGCCGCCGATCAGCGCCACCTGGAAGAGCAGGCCGAGCATTCCGGCGAGACCGCCGAAACCGGCACCCGAGAGCAGACCGAACAGGCCAGCGCCGAGCAAGCCGCCGGCGACGCCCATCATCAGGCTGCGTGCCATGGACGGGCGGGCGGCCTGTGCGGCGGCACCGGCCGCTGCTCCGGCAGCCGGCGTGGCGGCCGAAGTGCCGGGGGTCTGAGCCTGGTTGCGCTGGAACGAAGAGCCGGGCGCAGTCGGCGTCGGCGCGACCTGCGACTGGCTGCGCGAGCCGCGGCTGCCCATGCTGCGGCCGCCCGGAGCGGCCTCGGCGATGATCGGCACCAGCAGCAGCGCGCCGGCGATGAGGGCGATTGCACGTCCACGACGGGCGAGCGAAATCAGTGACATGGTTCCTCCCGGAGCCGGGATCGGCTCACTGGACCCGAAATATGGTCGGGTCGTACGACTTTCGCAAGGTGGGAGCGGCCTGCAACCTTCGGCGAACGAGCCCTGACAATGTTGGGTTGCCGGCTTCATTATGCTATCGTTTCCGTCTCGTTACGCTTCCCGAGGCGAACGACAGGAGCGAGCCATGGTCCGATCCCCTCGGAGGCTACCGTGCTCCGGCGCCGCTGCGCTGCTGTTGTCGGCAATCTTCATGACAATGTCGTTGCTGCTCGGGCTGCCCGCGACGGCTCAGGAACGAGCCGTCGCCCTCGACAAGCCGCGCCTGGCGCAGGCGCCTGAGCCTTACTGCTATTGCTGGAGTGACGGTAAGAAGATCGCGGAAGGCAGCATGGCCTGTATCCGCACCACCATGGGCCGCCGCCTCGCCACCTGCGGCCGGGTCACCAACCTGATGTCCTGGGAAGTGACCGAGAACCCCTGCCCGGAAAGCTGAGCGGCCGGCCGGCTCACCGCCCGTCCGACGAGCCCAAAGGAAAAGCGCCGCAGGGCCTCTCCCGCGACGCTTCCCAATTGGCTTGTGGTCTTTCGACTTGAGACTGACTTCCCCGTCAGAACGCTCCGATCACGATCGCCAGAACCAGCGCAAATGCCGCACCCATGGCCAACCGGTCGAGACTTAGCGCGAGGTTCATGTGAACCCTCCTGTGTCATTGACCTGACATGGAAGCTAGCAGAAACCACGGCCGCCGCAAGTGGCTGCAGCGCCGCAGCCGGCGCCGCAGCAGAGAAGCGTTCTTAATCAGTGGTTAAAACATTGAACTGCTTTGTGGATAGTCCCGAATAAGACCTTCCTTTCGGAAGCTTTTAGTATTTCCAAGTGCAGCATAAATCCTTGCGGTCACAATCGCGCCGAAGTTGTTGCAGCGCAATATTGTCCCATGCGGAACGAGCGCCCAGATCTCGCCGAGAAATCGTCATGCCGGCAGCAGGATCAGGCGCTCGAGCGCGCGCGCCACGGCGACGACACGGGCATCATCGCCGAAGCGGCCGACGAGCTGGAAGGAGACCGGCAGGCCGCGCGGGCCGCGCATCAATGGCACGGTCAGGCAGGGCGTGCCGAGCAGGGTCCAGAGCCGGTTGAACTTGGAATCGCCGGTCGAGGCGAGGGTCTCGGGCGCTTCGCCCGGTGCAGCATAGGTCAGGACCAAATCGACCTCGCCGAACCAACGCTCGGCCGCATGCCGGCCGCGTCGAGCGGCGGCGCGCGCCGCGTCATATTCTTCAGGCGTGGTGGCTCGGGCTTCGTCGAGATAAGCGCGCAGCTTCGGCGGCAGGTCTTCCCGGTGCGTGGCGTATTCCCAGGCGAGCGCCTGCGTCGCCTCCCAGTTCTGGAGCGGGCCATGGGCATGGAAGGTGGCTGCGAGCTCTGTCGGTGTCGCAATGTCGAGGACGGTCGCACCGCCCTTGCGGGCGAAGTCGGCGATGCGCTGCAAGGCGCCCTCACAGGACGGCTCGGGCCTGTCGGTGAACTCCTGCCGGCAGAGGCCGAGCCTCAGCCCGTCCAATGACGCCTCCGGCGCATCGAGATCGGGCCGGCCGGTCAGCGCCGCCAGGGCGAAGCCGAGATCGCCGGCGCTGGCCGCCATCAGGCCGAGCGTATCGAGCGACCAGGAAAAGGGCTTCACCCCGACGCTCGGCAGCAGCCCGTAGGACGGCTTGATCGCCGCCACGCCGCAATAGGCGGCCGGACGGATCACCGAGCCGCCGGTCTGGGTGCCGATGGCGAGCGGGACGAGACTGGCCGCCACAGCCGCGGCCGAACCGGCCGAAGAGCCGCCGGGACTGGCCGAAGGATCGTGCGGATTGCGGGTGGGAGCCGGGTCGAGAAAGGCGAAGGCGGTGGTCTGGGTCTTGCCGGCGACGGTCGCGCCGGCCGCCTTCAGCGCCATCACGATCGGTGCATCGGCCTTGGGCTGATGGCCGTCATAGATCGAAGAGCCCATGCCTGTCGGCAGGTCGGCGGTGTCGATGATGTCCTTGACGCCGACGGCTATGCCGGACAACGGCCCTTCGCCAACCGACAGGCTCTCGGGCCGGGCGGCGAAAGCCCGTAGGTCGCCGTCGCGCTCATCGATTCGGCGCTCGCTGTCGGCGAGAGCAGCCTGGGCGGAAACCTCGCCATTGGCGACGCGGCGAGCGATATCGCGAACCGAAAGCATGAAACTGTTCCTGGAATTTACGCGGCCGGACCACCGTTGCGCCATGCTGGCACAAGCCCGGCGCCGGAAGGAAGCCGGGAACGAGACCTTGCAGGCTTGATATGCAGCTGGCGCGTCGCGGATCGCGCGGCTCAGTAGGTCGCGCGGCCACCCGAAAGGTCGAATATGCCGCCGGTGGAGAAGGAGCAGTCGTCGCTGGAGAGCCAGAGCACCAGCCGTGCCACCTCCTCCACCTCGACGAAACGCCCCATCGGAATGCGCGACAGGATGTCGGCGCGCCGCTCGGCCGAAATCTCCCTGGCCATGGCGGTCTCCGCGGCAGCAGGCGTCACCGCGGTGACGATGATGCCGTCCTTCGCCGTCTCCTTGGCGACGCTCTTGGTCAGCGCGATCAGTCCCGCCTTCGAGGCGGAATAGGCGGCGGCCATGGCCATGCCCTCCTTGCCCTGGATCGAGGCGATGTTGACGACATGGCCCCGCAGGGAATGGCCGTCCGGCGAGCGCCGCGGTTCCTGGCGCAGCATCCGGCCGACGACGGCGCGCGTGACCAGATAGGCGCCGAACAGGTTGACCTGCAGCACGCGCTGGAAATTCTCCGGCGTCGTCTCCCAGATCGGCCTGACTTCGCCGAGCACGCCGGCATTGTTGATCAGGATGTCGATGCGCCCATGGGCGGAGATCGCGGCATCGGCGGCGGCCTCGACCGCATTGACGTCGCGGATGTCGAGCTGGCGCTGGCTCGCCCGGCGGCCAAGCTCGCTCACCGCCTGCGCCAGGCCGATCGCATCCTGGTCCCAGAGCTCGACGCCAGCGCCGGCCTCGATCAGCGCCCGGGCGATGCCGCGGCCTAGGCCGCCTGCGCCGCCAGTGACGACCGCACGCCGGCCGGAGAGATCATAGCGCGCGCCCATCAGCCGGCGCTCCAGGCGGTCTTGGTCCGGGTGATCTGATGGCGGTAGAGGCCGAGCGAGAACGGCCCCTCGCCGCCAAGAGCCTTGAGCTCTTCGGCGTCGAGCTCCGCCTTGGCCAAGGCGACGAACTCGGCCTCGTCGCCCCACCCTTCGACCAGCAGCACCCAGCGCGGCACGGCATTGGCGACGCCGCGTGCCGCCTGCTCGGCAGTGGCGAGGCCGCTTGCCTGCGCATCCGCGGTGAGCAAATGAACCCCGGCGACGCCACGCGTCGCCAGCAGGTCCGGCACCAGCCCGCGCAGCAGCGCCGCCCTGTGGGCCGAGGCGATGTTGTCGGGCACCTCGTAGCGCAAAGTCGCGATCAACCCGCCCTGGGCCGGCCCGCTGGTGTGGGCGACGCGGCAGATCGCCCGCGCCACCGAGCGAAAATGCTTGACGGCCGAGAACGTCCAGGGCGTCGGCGCATTGACCCTGGCGGCATAGTCCTGCCCCTTCAGCACCTCGAGGCTCTGCGCCTCGTACAGGTTGAAGAATTCGCGGTCGGCATCGATCGCGACATAGCGGCGCCCACGCAGGAAGCCGGGAATGCCGACCCGCTCCGGCATGTGCTCCTCGCCATGCCAGGCATAGAACTCCGCCCTGCCTTCCGGCGCGATGTCGTGCCAGATCGCGACCGCCCCCTCACCCGCCAGGCTCATCGTCCCCTCCACCGGGCTCACGCTGCGGGTCGCGTTGACTCGACCTCGCCCCCTCTCTATACGGAAATGAAATCTAAATTGGAAATAATTTCCAATTATAAACACGACAAGGGCGGGAACGGGTGACGATCGCGGCGGTCGAGCGTGCATTCAAACTGCTGGAGGCGCTGGCCGGCGAGGCCGATGGCGCCGATCTCACCGTGCTCGCAGAGCGGCTCGACCTGCCGGTCAGCGCCACCCACCGGCTGCTTGCAAGCCTCACCGGGCGCGGCTTCGTCACGCAGGACCCGCAATCGGGCGCCTATGGGCTGACGCTGAAGCTGTCGCAGCTCGCCTTCCGCAATCTCGACCTGCGTGGTCTGCCCGATGCCGGCCAGATCGTGCTCGACGCCCTCGCCCGCGCCACCCGCGAATACTGCCGCCTCGCCGTGGCCGAGGGCGAGAGCCTGACCTGGATCGCCCGCGCCCAGGGCGCGACCGCCGGCCTGCGCTACGAGCCTCCAATGGGGATGGGCGTCGTCCTGCACGCCACCGCGACCGGCAAGGCCTGGCTCGCCTCGCTGCCGGAGCAGGAGGCGCTGCGCATCGTCTGCGCCCGCGGCTTCGAAAGCGAAGGGCGCACCGGCCCGAACGTACTCGGCGATGTCGACACCCTTCGCCGGCATCTCAACGAGACCCGCAGCCGCGGCTATGCGCTCTCGGTCGAGGAGGGCGAGATCGGCACCGTCGCCATGGCCACGACCTTCCGCGCCGGACCTGATGCAAGCGCCCCCATCGCTGGCACACTCAGCGTCGCCGGGCCATTGCCACGCATGCACGAGGCGCGCCGGGGCGAGATCGCGACGGCGCTCGCCACAGCCGCGCGGGACATGGCGGCGATCTGGCCGCTCAGGCGGAGGCAGATCGGCACCCTCCCCACCGTTTCGAGCGAGGCGGCTCTAAGCCGGCTGCCGATAGAGACATCGACATGAGCAGCGACACCGCCACCACCGCGACCACGCCACAGGCTCCGGGCAAGGCCGCCGCCTGGGCCTCGGCGATCGCCTGGCCGCTGGCGAGCTTTGCCGTGCTGCTCGTCGCCTGGCAGCTGCTGGTGCCGATGGCCGGCATCCCCGAATATATCCTGCCGGTGCCGAGCGCCTTCTTCGAGCGGCTCTGGATCGATCGCGCCGACATCTTCAAGCACACGCTGGTGACGGCGAACGAGATCGTGCTCGGCTTCCTGATGGCGGCGGTGATCTCGATCCCGCTCGGCTACGTCATCGTCTCGGTGAAGCTGCTGGAGAAGGCGATCTATCCGGTGATCGTCTTCTTCCAGCTCGTGCCGAAGATCGCGATCGCGCCGCTCTTCGTCGTCTGGTTCGGCTTCGGCCTGTTCCCGAAGGTGCTGCTGACCTTTCTGCTCTGCTTCTTCCCGACGCTGGTCGCGAGCATGACGGGTTTCCGCGCGCTGGACGAGCGCGTGCTCTATCTGACCCGCTCGATGGGCGCCTCGGCCTGGCAGACCTTCCGCTATGTCCGGGTGCCGGCGGCGCTGACCTATATCTTCTCCGGCCTCAAGGTCTCGGCCGTGTTCGCCGCGACGGGCGCGATCGTCGGCGAATTCGTCGGCGCCAATGCCGGCCTCGGCTATCTCCTGCTGCGCGGCACGAGCTTCCTCGACATGCCGCTGATCTTCGCCTGCCTGGTGGCGCTGTCGGCCGTCGGCATCCTGTTCAGCTATCTCGTCGACTGGCTCGAAATGCTGCTGATGCCCTGGCAGCGCAAGGGCTGAAGACCAAAGACGCGACCGTCAATCCGGGCAAACCGGAACAACAGGGAGAACGACCATGCTGAGAAGGACATTGCTCACCGCAGCCGCGATACTGGCGCTCGGTACGAGTGGCGCGCTCGCCCAGGCTGGCGGCAAGCCGATGAAGATCACGCTGAACTTCCTCGCCGCCGCGCCCAATGCCGGCTTCATGATGGCCAAGCAGATGGGCCTCTACGAGAAGGCCGGCATCAACCTGACGATCGAGGAGGGCAAGGGCTCGGGCACGACCGCGCAGATGGTCGCCACGGGGCAGACCGATGTCGGCTTCGCCGATGCGCCGGCCGCGATGCAATTGCGGACCAAGGGGGCGCCGGTGAAGATCGTCGCCCCGGTGCTGCAGACCAATGGCTTCGCCATCATCGCGCTGGAGGACAGCGGCATCGCCTCGCCCAAGGACCTCGTCGGCAAGAAGCTCGCGGTCCAGCCCGGCACGGCCCAGACGACGCTGCTCGACGCGATCCTCGCCAGCAACGGCATCGACAAGGGCAAGGTCGACGTCATCAACATCGATCCCGGCGCCTTCGTCGGCGCGCTGCTGGAGAAGAAGGTCGACGCGATCCTCGGTGGCGCAGACTTCCACTCGGTCCAGATCCGCGAGCGCGGCTTCAAGGTCCGCGACATCTTCTATCGCGATGTCGGCGTGCCGACCGTGGGGCTCTCGATCATCGCCCGCGACGACAAGATCAAGGCCGATGCCGAACTCTACAGGAAGTTCATCGAGGCGAGCCTGCAGGGCTGGGACGCTGCCCGCAAGAACCCGGACGCCGCCGCCGACGCGGTCGTCGCGCAATTCCCCTCGGTGAAGAAGGCGCAGGTGCTGGCGCAGTTCGACGTCGTCAACAAGCTGCTCTGCGCACCCGGCGCCGCCGCGCTAGGCAAGGTACCTGAGAAGAACTGGAGCGTGAGCTTCGACCTGCTGACGCAATATCTCGGCCTGCCCAAGGACAAGCCGATCAGCGACTACTACACGACCGAGCTGCTGCCGGCCTCGGCACCGGCCTGCTCGTGAGCGCGACGGCCGCCGGCGCCGCCGCCTCGATCGAGGGGCGCGGCATCGTCAAGAGCTTCGGCGGCTTCACGGCCGTCGACGGTCTGACGCTCGACATCAGGAGCGGCGAGTTCGTCAGCCTGATCGGCCCGTCTGGCTGCGGCAAGAGCACGTTCATGCTGATGGCGGCCGGGCTGATCCCGACCAGCGGCGGCGAGCTTCTGGTCAACGGCAAACCGCTGACCGAGCCGCTGACCGATATCGGAATCGTCTTCCAGGACCACCTGCTGCTGGAATTCCGGACCGCGCTGGAGAACGTGATGCTGCAGGCCGAGATCCGCGGCCTGCCGCTGGCGCCGGCCAAGGAGCGGGCGCTCGAGCTCTTCGCCAAGCTCGGCATCAGCCATGCCGCCGACCGCTATCCCAAGCAGCTCTCCGGCGGTATGCGCCAGCGCGTCTCGATCGCCCGCGCGCTGATCCACAATCCCTCGGTGCTGATGATGGACGAGCCCTTCGGCGCGCTAGACGCGATCACCCGCACGCAGATCCGGCACGATCTCGAAATGCTATGGCTGGAGACGGCCAAGACGGTCGTCTTCATCACCCACTCGATCGAGGAGGCGATCGGCCTCTCCGACCGGGTTCTGGTGATGTCGCCGACGCCGGGCCGGGTCGTCGACGAGATCAGGATCGAATTGCCGCGGCCGCGCCCGGCCCATCTCGGCGACTATCCGAGCTTCAACGCCTATGCCGACCGCATCCATGATGCGTTCCGGCGCTTCGGCGTGATCAAGTACTGACGGCTCGCGGTCGTCATTGCGAGCGCAGCGAAGCAATCCAGAGGAACGTAGAGCTCTGCTACCCTTGGATTGCTTCGTCGCTACGCTCCTCGCAATGACGAGGTAGCGCTCCTCAACCCGGCCGCTTCGGGATCTCAAGCCCGCGCTGCACGGCCGGACGCGCGAGGCCGCGCTCCAGCCATTTCGGCACCAGCTTCAGCTTGTCGTACTCGACCAGCTCGCCAGCGCCATAGAAGCCGACGAGGTTGCGGACCCAGCCGAGGCAGGCGATGTCGGCGATGGTGTATTCGTCGCCCATGATCCAGTCGCGGCCGGCGAGCCTGGTCTCGAGCACGCCGAGCAGGCGCTTGCTCTCATTGGCGTAGCGGTCGCGCGGGCGCTTGTCCTCATATTCGCGGCCGGCGAACTTGTGGAAGAAGCCGAGCTGGCCGAACATCGGGCCGATCGCCGCCATCTGGAAGAAGACCCATTGCAGGGTCTCATAGCGGCGGGCCGGATCGGTGGGCAGGAACTTGCCGGCCTTGTCGGCCAGATAGACCAGGATCGCGCCGGATTCGAACAGTGCGAACGGCTTGCCGCCCGGGCCGTTGGGATCGAGGATCGAGGGGATCTTGCCGTTCGGGTTGAGCGAGAGGAATTCCGGCGTCCAGCTCTCGTTCTTGCCGATGTCGATGGTGTGCGGCTCGTAGGGAATGCCGGTCTCCTCCAGCATGATCGAGACCTTCACGCCGTTGGGCGTCGGCAAGGAATAGAGCTGCAGGCGGTCGGGATGCTGGGCCGGCCAGCGCTGCGTGATTGGAAAGGCAGAGAGATCGGACATCTAGGGGGTATCCTCGGATGGCGGGGCGCCAGCGGCGAAGAGCATGGCGTTGCGGCGTAACTTGGAGTGGCCCCCTCAGCGGCGCAACCAGGCCGAGCTTGCGCAAACGCCAACCGGCTTACGCAGGATTCGCATCTCGACGCTAAGCTCGGCCTCGTTGTCACCCCCGCGAGGACATCGCGATGACGCTCGCCCCGTTGCTCGCCGCGCCGGCCGTCATGCAGCTCCATGCCCTGGCGGCGCTGATCTCGCTGGCGGCGGGCCTCACCGTGCTTGTCCTGCGCAGGGGCACGCCACGCCACCGCCTCATCGGCTGGATCTTCGTGGTCGCGATGATGGTGACGGCGATCAGCTCGGCCTTCATCACCAGCAACGGGCACTACAGCGCGATACACCTGCTGAGCGTCCTGACGATCGTGACCCTGCCCCGTGCCATCATCATGCGCCGACGCGGCAACATCGCCGGCCATCGCGCCGCGATGCTCTGGCTCTTCGCCGGGCTCGCCGTGGCCGGCGCCTTCACGCTGATGCCAGGGCGCATGATGAACAAGGTCGTTTTCGGCCAGGCGACGGCGGCAGTCCATTAACGCCCGCCATGGTGCTTTAACCACCGCTTAACGCCGTCGGCAAAGTTAATCCGCCCGTGGCTTCCGGGACGCAGCCGGTCAACAAACCGTTCACCCAACGCCTCGCATTTGATTGGTCATGCGTCGCGTTCACCTCGCCCTCATCGCGCTCGGCGTCATTGGCGTCGGCATTGCCGGCTGCGGCAAGTTCCAGAAGCCGCAGCGCGCCGCCTGGCGTGACCAGGCCGAAGCCCAGTGCATGGCCTCGCGCCAGGTGCAGCTCTCGGCCTATGTCAGCCTGCGCGAGAAGGCGATCGACGGGCCGGGCACCTGCGGCATGGAGAAACCGCTGCGCGTCGCCGCCTTCGCCAATGGCAGCGTCGCCCTGACCAGCAATGCGACGCTCGCCTGCCCGATCGTCGCGACCACCGACAAGTGGTTCACCGACGTGGTGCAACCGGCGGCGATGAACGTGCTCGGCGCGCAGGTGATCGAGATCCGCGCCGGCTCCTATTCCTGCCGCGCCATGAACAACGGCACCGGCACGAGCCGCACCTCCGAGCACGCCTTCGGCAATGCCGTCGACGTGTTTTCCTTCCGGCTGAACGACAACCGCGTCGTCACCGTCAAGGATGGCTGGCGCGGCGCGCCGGAGGAACAAGCGTTCCTGCGCGAAATCTTTGTCGGCGCCTGCGAGCATTTCTCGACGGTGCTCGGTCCCGGTGCCGATGCCTTCCACTACGACCATTTCCACATCGACCTGGCGCGCCATTCAAAGGGCCGGCGCATTTGCAAGCCGGTGATCAAGTACGAGCCCAACTACAACCTGCCGCCGCCCGATCCGGCGCGGCCGAACAGCATGGCGCTGCAGCAGCATGAGCCGTCGACGCGCCAAGGCCTGCCGCCGCCGATGGTGGCGGGCGCCTCGGGCGGCCTGCTGCGCCAGCCGAGCGGCGGCCTGCGCCCGCCGGGCGCGGTCGACAGCGGCTACTCCGTCGCCCATCGCTCCGGCCAAAGCGGGCTCGACGGCCAGCGGCGCTATCTCGAAGAGGCGCCGCAGGCGAGCCCACGCTACCAGCCGCAGCCGGCGCCGAGCGAGATGCGCGGGCCGCTGCAACTGCCGGGCTCGGTGCCGCCGACCGAAGAGCTGATCGTCGGCGACGACGAGGGCAACGGCATCATCGACGAAGCCCAATCGGCCGATAGCGAGCCGCCGATCAATCCGCGCAACGACCCGTTCGCCTACCGGCCGCAGGGGCAGCAGACTGGATCGTTGCGACGGTAGCACGCGTCATTCTCGGGCGAGTGGAACGCAGACCCGAGAATCTCGTGACGAGGAAGCGCCATCAGGAGCCCTCTCCGGCCTGAGATGCTCGGGTCAAGCCCGAGCATGACGAGTCCCTTCACCGCGACACCAGCACCTGCCGGCACTCGGCCGGAAGTGCGTCGAGAGACATCGGCGGCTTCGGTTTCGGCTTCGGGCCGGGCTTCGGCTTGGGCGGGTTGAAGATCGCCTGATACTGTTTCTCGACCCAGCCATCGAGCTCCGCGCCGCAGCCATCGCCGAAATTAGGCGGCTCCTGGCCCTGGCAGCCCTCCATGCCGGGCGGGCAGCTCATCCTGATGTGGAAATGGTAGTTGTGCCCCCACATCGGCCTAACCTTGCTGAGCCAGCTCCTATCCGAGCCGGCCTCGCGGCAAAGCGCGACCTTGAGCGCCGGATTGACGAAGATGCGCTCGACGCGCGGCTCGCTGGCCGCCGCCCTGATCAGGCGGGTATGGGCCGGCGTCCAGTTCTTCGGGTTGACGTCGCGCCAGTCGGAGCGGGCCATGTTGGTCGCCGCCATGTTCTCGCGGTCGTCACTGTCGAGGCGCTTCCTCGGCATCGGCGTCAGCCAGATGTCGGCGTCGAGACCAATTTGGTGCGAGGCATGCCCGGTCAGCATCGGTCCCCCGCGCACCTGCGAGATGTCGCCGACCAGCAGGCCGGACCAGCCGGTGATTTTCGGCACCTCGCGAGCGAACTGCTCGAGGAAGGAGATCAGCTCGGGATGGCCCCAGTTGCGGTTGCGGGCAACGCGCATGACCTGCCAGTTCTCGCCATCGACGGGCAGCGCCGTCGCACCGGCAAGGCAACCGCGGGCATAGGAGCCGATGGCGCGCGCCTTCATGGCCGCAGGCGTGGTCTTCTGGCCGAACAGGGCACGCGCCGCATCGGGATAGGCGGCGATGTTGGCGGCACGGGCCTTGGCCTCCGCTTCTGCGGTGGACTGAGCGTGCGCAGCGCCGGTGGCGACCAGCAACGGCAGGAGAATCAGCGGGGTGAAGCGGCGAAGCAGCGGCATGGCGGGGAGAATCGCAGGCCGCTCGCCTCGCGGTCAAGCCGCTGCCCGATCAATGGGCTGGACAGGGCGTGCGGGAGCCGGCAGCGTCTGCGCAGCCGAAGAACGGGCGGCAAGCCCTCCGGCCAACGCTTCTGGAGGGGATGACCGACGATGAGCCGCTTTTCTCTCGACCGCCGCACGCTGCTCGGCGGCCTCGGCGCCTCGCTCGCCTTGCCCGCGGCCGGCCATGCACAGGGCGCCTGGCCGCAGGGGCGCACGCCGAAGCTGGTGGTGCCGTTCACGCCCGGCGGCGCCACCGACATCCTCGGCCGCCTCGTCGCCGACAAGGTCGGCCAAGCGCTCGGCGCAACCTTCGTGGTCGAGAACCGCGCCGGCGCCGGCGGCAATATCGGCGTCGAGGCGGTGGCGCGCGCCGAGCCGAACGGCGACACGCTGCTGATCGTCTCGGTCGGCCTCGTCGCCAATCCGGCGCTCTATGCCAAGGTCAACTACGACCCGCTCACCGACTTCACCCCGATCACCATGGTCGCGCTGGTGCCGAACCTGCTCGTCGTCAGCCCGACTCTCAAGGTCAAGGACACCGCCGAGCTGATCGCTTATGGCAAGGCCAATCCGGGCAAGCTGACCTATGCCTCCTCCGGCGTCGGCACCTCGATTCACCTCGCCGGCGAGCTCTTCCAGAAGCTGACCGGGATCAAGATGGTGCATGTGCCCTATCGCGGCTCGGCGCAGGCGATGCAGGACCTGATCGGCGGGCGCGTCGACCTGATGTTCGACAACATCACCGCCGCATTGCCCCAGGTCCGTGCCGGCACGGTGCGCGGCTTCGGCGTCACCACGGCGCAGCGGTCCCCGACCGCCTCCGAATTCGCCCCGATCAACGATCTCGTGCCGGGCTTCGACGTCTCTTCCTGGTTCGCTTTGTTCGCCCCGGCGAAGACGCCGCAGGCGATCATCGACCGGCTCCAGGCCGAGACCAAGGCCGCGATCGCCGACCCCGTGGTGCGCGGCAAGATGGACCAGCTCGCGGCCCAGCCGGTCGGCAACACCCCGGCGGAGCTCGCAGCCTTCGTTCGCGCCGAGCAGACGAAATGGGTCAGCCTGATCCGCGAGGTGGGCATCAAGGCAGAGTGACCTTTCGGGAACCTACCGTTCGCGCCCGACGTTCTCCAAAAGCCCGCCCGCCGATCGGCGAGAACGCGGGCGGACGGAAGAAGGGGCGCGAGCCATGTCCACCCTCCTCATCATCATCCTGCTCATCATCCTGCTCGGTGGCGGCGGGTATTACGGCCATCGCAGCTATGGCGGCGCCGGCCTCGGCGGCGTGGTCGGCCTCGTGCTGGTCATCGTGATCGTGCTGTGGCTGCTCGGAGCGCTCGGCGGCCCGGCCGTCAGGGTCTGAGCCCTCACCGTCATTGCGAGCAAAGCGAAGAAATCCAGATCGTAGAGCGCTGCCGCTCCTTGGATTGCTTCGTCGCCGA
Source organism: Allobosea sp. CRIB-10 (assembly GCF_900112185.1). Lineage (GTDB taxonomy): Bacteria > Pseudomonadota > Alphaproteobacteria > Rhizobiales > Beijerinckiaceae > Allobosea. The sequence continues at coordinate 257,340 of NZ_FOKP01000002.1, forward strand.
CGCTCCTCGCGATGACGGCTGCGGCGCTCGCCAGCCTCAGTTCGCGAGCTTCCAGACCAGCATGGCGGCGGCGAGATCCTCGAGCGCGGTGCCGACCGATTTGAACAGGGTCACGTCATCGCGCTCGACCGCGGGATCATATTCACCGCGGCAGAGGCCGGCCAGTGTTCCCGAGACCTGCTCCGCGGTATAGGCGCCCGCCTTGATCGCGACGGCGACGTCGCCGCCCTCATGCAGCGCCGCCTGCGTATCGACGAAGACATGGGCGCGCTGCAGCGCCTCGTCATCGGCCTCGCGCATCGACAGGTTGAAGGCCCCGACCAGGTCGAGATGAGCGGTGCGCTTCAGCCAACGGCCATGGATCAGCGGCTCGCGCGACAGCGTGGCGCAAGAGATCAGATCGGCCTGGCGCGCCTCGGCTTCGAGGTTCTCGGCGACGCGCGCTTCGATGCCGTCGCGCGCCAATTCGGCGACCACCTCGGCCGCTGCCTCCGGGCGGCGCGCCCAGATCGCGATGTCCTCGAAATTGCGGACACTGCGATGCGCCTTGACCAGGAAGGTGGAGAGCGCACCGGCGCCGACCATCAGCATCCGCTTGCAATCCGGGCGCTCCAGCATGCGCGTGGCGAGTGCGGACGCTGCCGCGGTGCGCCACAGCGTCAGGCGCGCGCAATCCAGTGCCGCCAGCGGCGCGCCGCTCGCTCCGTCCATCAGCAGATAGCTGCCCATCACGCTCGGCAGGCTGGCTGTGGCGTTGCCGGGGAACACGGTGACGACCTTGGTGCCGAGGAAGGCGGGCTTTTCTTCCGGCGCGGTCCAGGCCGGCATCAGCAGGAGGGTCGCGGCGGCATCGGGCCGCTCGATCTCGTGGTGATGGCGCACCGGCGTGACGATGTCGCCGCGGAAGGCGTCGGCGAGCGCGTCGGTCAGCACGGGGAAGGTGAGCAGGCCGTCGATCTCGGCGGCGGAGAAGAAGCGCATGGTCGTAGCGTCAGACGCGGTTGGTCAGGGCGGGCAGTGCCGAATCCGGCACGGCGGCACGCAGCGACTGCGCCTCGCTGCGCAGCTTGTCGGCCTCGCGGCGGTTGACCCGCGCGGCCTTGCGATGCTTGCCCTGAGCCAGCCAGGAGGCGAAGCCGCCGATCAGGATGCCGAGCGCGATAGCTGCGAGGATCACGGCGAAGAGCGGCAGGTCGAGCGCGAGCGCCGGCGCATCGCGGCTGATCGGATCGAGCGAGACCCGGACCGGAGCGCGGTTCGCCACCGAGAACAGCACCACGATCAGCGCGACCGGGACGAGCACCAGCGCCTTGAAGAAAGCCTTCATCCCGCTCCTCCGGCCTGCTCAGGCCTTGCCGTTCAGCCGCATGCGCAGCTCCTTGCCAGTCTTGAAGACCGGCACGAACTTCTGCTCGACCTTGACGGAATCGCCGGTGCGCGGATTGCGGCCGACGCGGGCAGCGCGCTCCTTGGTCGAGAAGGCGCCGAAGCCGCGCAATTCGACACGATCGCCGCGCGCCAGCGCCTTGACGACTTCATCGAGGATCGAGCCAACGATGTTCTCGATATCCCGCTGATAGAGATGGGTGTTGCGCTCGGCGATGCGCTGGACGAGTTCTGATTTTATCATGGGTCCAATATAACCGCTTGTAACATCGTCACTTTTCGACGGCAGGCTGCCAGAGCGCCAAGGGCGCGTCAAGCCGCAGCCCGACCGGGACTTCGGCGGCGCGCGCGAGCAGCGCCGCGAGCGGCTCCAGGCCGGCGGCGCGCGCCATCGCCTCGCCCGCGCTCCACAGGCCGTAGGACGAGGATTCGCTACGGCGGCGCCAGTCGCGCACCGGCAGATCCTTGCCGACGCCCTTCTCGCGCTCGAGCCAGGCGATCGCCTCCGGCTCGCCGCCGACCTCGTCGATGAGCTTGAGCGTGACGGCCTGGCGGCCTGAATGGACGCGCCCGTCGGCGACCTTGGCGACCTCGGGATCGGCGAGCTTGCGGCGCTCGCCGACCAGGCGCTTGAACCAGTCGTAATTGTCGGCGATGACGCGCGCCGTCTCGGCGGCAGCTTCAGGCGAGGTCGGCTCCAGACCACTCGGGGCAGCCTTGAGCGGGCTGGAGCGGGTGATCTCGAACTTGACGCCGATCGTGTCGAGCAGCCTGGAGACATTGGGGATCTGGGCGATCACGCCGATCGAGCCGACCGGCGAGGTCTGACGCGCGACGATGCGCTCGCTGCCGAGCGCGACGATGTAGCCGCCGGACGCTGCGACCCCGTCGACCACCGCGACGACCGGCTTCTTCGCGGCCAGCCGGCGGACTGCGTCGTACAGGGCTTCCGAGCCGGTCACCGTTCCGCCGGGGCTGTCGATGCTGAGCAGCACGGCGCTGGCGCGGCTGTTCTCCAGCGACTTGATCAGCTCGAGCGTGCGGCGATCGCCGGAGATGAAGCCGGAAATGGTGACGCGGGCGATATGGGCCTGGGCCGTGCTGCCCGGCAGGCGCCCGCTCCAGGCCAGGGCCCCGGCGACGAGCATCACGACGACACCTCCGAGCGCGAGCAGCCGCCAGAGCGACAGCTTGCGCCGCAGGCTGCGACGATCGGCGAGCAGATCGGCATCGGACGACATGTCGGCAGCTCCGTTGGGCGGGGCCCTGTCATGTAGCTCCGCCGGGCCGGAGGGGCAAGGCGGCAATGGGCGCGACAGGATGCCCGACTCAGGCCGCCGCCAGCGCCCGCTGCCGGTCGAGCGCGAGCAAGGCAAGCCCGCTCGCCACCGAACGGAAGGCGTCGCCGATATGGATGCGCTGCGGACTGAAACGGCGGTCGAACAAGGCGCGCACCGCCGGCACATAGGAGGTGCCGCCGGTCATGAACACCGCCTCGATCTTGTCGCCGGCGATGCCGGCCGCAGCCAGCGCCTCGTCGAGCGCGCCCTCGATCGCGGCGACGTCGTCGGCGATCCAGCGCTCGAACAGGGCCCGCGTCACGCTGCGGTCGATGCGCACGCCCATCTGGTCGAAGCTGAGCTGCGCCTTATCCTGCGATGAGAGCGCGATCTTGGTCGCCGAGACGGCGCGGTAGAGTTCGTAGCCGAGATCGTATTCGATCACCGTCATCAGGTCCTCGAGCCGCTCGGGCTCGACCGCGTCGCGGATCAGCGCCTTGAGCTCGGTCATGGTCTCCCTGCTCTTCATCAGCGAGAGCCGGTGCCATTGCGCGAAGGCGGCATGGTAATGCGCCGGGATCGGCAGGCGCTTGCCGAAGGAGAGATAGTCCGAGCCCTTGCCGAGCAGCGGCGAGACCGCATGCTCGATGATACGGTAGTCGAAGGTGTCGCCGGCGACACCGACACCGGCATGCGAGAGCGGAACCGCCTGCAAGGTCCCGTTCACGCCGGGCTCGAAGCGCATCACCGAGAAGTCGCTGGTGCCGCCACCGAAATCGGCGACCAGCATGGTCTGCGGCGTCTTGAGTTCGCGGGCATACCAGTAGGCGGCGCCGAGCGGCTCATAGGCGAAGTCGACCTTGCTCATGCCGGCCTTGCCATAGGCGGCCGAGAGGCGCGAGAGCGCCAGCGCCTCGTCCGGCCGATCGCCGGCGAAGACGACGGGGCGGCCGGAGAGGACGGCGCGCTCACCGAGATCGTCGAGCCCGGCTGAGAGGTCGCTCAGGAAGACCGCGATCAGGTCCTCCAGCCGGAAGAGCTTGCCGAACAGGCGCGTCTCCTGGAAGGCACGGCTCGACAGATGCGTCTTCAGCGATTGCAGGAAGCGGTGCTCGGTGGTCATGCCGAGCGCCATGTCGAGCGCGTCGGGACCACTGACATGGGTGACATGGGCGTGGGGCGGCCGCCCCTCTCGCCAGAACATCAGCGCCGAGCGGTAGGCATCGACCGCGCCCTGCCTGGTGGTGAAGCTGCGGGTCGTCACCGAGCCGTCGGGACGAGCGAGCGCGACCACGCTGTTGGTGGTGCCGAAATCGATCCCGATCGCTGCGTCCTGCATCTTCGCTTCCTTCGCCGAAACAAAAGCCCGCGCGGATTTCTCCGCGCGGGCCGATGGTTGCTCAGGCCGCCTTGCGCGGCCCGAGGATCACTTCTTGTCGGTCGTCGCCTTCTTGAGGGCGGCGCCCAGGATGTCGCCGAGCGAAGCACCCGAGTCGGCCGAGCCGTACTGGGCCATCGCCTCGCGCTCCTCGGCCACTTCCAGGGCCTTGATCGAGACCTGGATCTTGCGGGCCTTCTTGTCGAAGAGGATGACGCGGGCGTCGACCTTCTCGCCGGCCGCGAAGCGCTCGGGGCGCTGCTCGGCACGATCACGCGCGATTTCGGCGCGCTTGATGAAGGTGGTCATGTCCGTGCCGGCGATCTTGACGTCGAGACCGCCTTCCTTGACGTCGATGACCTCGCAGGTCACGACCTGGCCCTTCTTGAACTCGCCGGCATCCACGAAGGGATCGCCACCGAGTTGCTTCAGGCCGAGCGAGATGCGCTCCTTCTCGACGTCGACATCGAGGACGACCGCCTGGAGCATGTCGCCCTTCTTGTACTCCTCGATCACCTGCTCGCCCGGACGGTTCCAGTCCAGGTCCGAGAGATGGATCATGCCGTCGATGTCGCCCTCGAGGCCGAGGAACAGACCGAACTCGGTCTTGTTCTTGACTTCGCCCTCGACGACCGAACCAGCCGGATGCTGCTCGGCGAAGACTTCCCACGGGTTGCGCAGGGTCTGCTTGAGGCCGAGCGAGATGCGGCGCTTGACCTGATCGACCTCGAGGATCGCGACGTCGACTTCCTGCGAGGTCGAGACGATCTTGCCGGGGTGTACGTTCTTCTTGGTCCAGGACATCTCGGAGACGTGGATCAGGCCTTCGATGCCCGGCTCCACTTCGACGAACGCGCCGTAGTCCGTGATGTTGGTGACGCGGCCCTTCAGGCGCGTACCGACCGGGTAGCGGGCGGCGATGCCATCCCACGGATCGGCCAGCAGCTGCTTGATGCCCAGCGAGATGCGGTGCGTCTCCTGGTTGATCTTGATGATCTTGACCTTGACCGTCTGGCCGATGGTCACGACCTCGGACGGATGGTTGACGCGGCGCCAGGCCATGTCGGTCACGTGCAGCAGGCCGTCAATGCCGCCGAGATCGACGAACGCGCCGTACTCGGTGATGTTCTTGACGACGCCGTCGATGACCTGGCCCTCTTCGAGCGAGGCGACCAGCTCGGAACGAGCCTCGGCGCGGGTCTCTTCGAGCACGGTGCGGCGCGAGACGACGATGTTGCCGCGGCGACGATCCATCTTGAGGATCTCGAAGGGCTGCGGCTGGCCCATCAGCGGGCCGACGTCGCGGATCGGGCGGATGTCCACCTGCGAACGCGGCAGGAAGGCGACAGCGCCGTCGAGATCGACAGTGTAGCCACCCTTGACCGTGTTGAAGATGTTGCCCATGACCTTCTCGCGGGCCTCGAACGCCTTCTCGAGCTTGACCCAGCTCTCTTCGCGGCGAGCCTTGTCGCGCGAGATGACGGCTTCGCCGAGCGCGTTCTCGATCCGGTCGAGATAGACCTCGACCTCGTCGCCGACCTTGAGCTCCTCGTCCCGGCCCGGGCCGGTGAATTCCTTGAGGGCGACGCGACCTTCGGTCTTCAGACCGACGTCGATGATCGCCATGTCCTTCTCAATGGCAACGACCTTGCCCTTGATGACGGTCCCTTCGAGGGCCTCGTTCCGGGTGAACGATTCCTCGAGCAGGGCGGCGAAATCCTCGCGACCCGCGCTATAGCTTTCGACAGCTGACATATGTGCTCCTGAACGCCGGCCGCGTATCCCGCGGATGTCCGGCATGGCGCCGATTGGGTTGGTGCTGCACACCGGATCGATCCGCACGGTGCTCCACTCGTGGAGCGAGCCATCCCTTAAGGACGGCGGCGCCTGGCCGCAGGGGCCGATCCGCATCCGGCCGGCCATTTTCCAAACACGAAACGGGAGCCGGCCATGTCGGCCGCCCCCCGGCTGTGATCGATCACGGCCCTTCGGACGAGGCTGACCTAGCGATTTTCGCGTCGTTCCGCAAGCGGATTGCGGCGCGAAATGCCGGTCGCGCATGCGTGGAGCGGCCTTGCGAGCCGCTGAAGGGGTGCCGATCTTTCGCGGCGAAGCCCGGCGCCAAGCCGGAGCGATGCAAGGGAAAAGCCTGATGTTCCCGCTTTCCATCCTCGACCTCGCCTTCATCGCCGAAGGCGCGACCGCTGCAGACGCCCTCCACAACAGCCGCGACCTCGCCCGCCATGCCGAAAGGCTCGGCTACACCCGCTTCTGGCTGGCCGAGCACCACAACATGACCGGCATCGCCAGCGCCGCGACCGCGGTCGCGATCGGCTATGTCGCCGAAGGCACCAAGACGATCCGCGTCGGCGCCGGCGGGATCATGCTGCCGAACCATTCGCCGATCGTGATCGCCGAGCAGTTCGGCACGCTGGAGACGCTCTATCCCGGCCGCATCGACCTCGGGCTCGGCCGTGCGCCCGGCACTGACCAGCGCACCTGGCGGGCGCTGCGGCGCGACGCCGACGCGTCCGAACGCTTCCCGCAGGACGTGCTCGAATTGCAGGCACTGCTTGGACCGTTGCAGCCGGACCAGGTGATCCAGGCGGTGCCGGGCACCAACACCAATGTCCCGCTCTGGATACTCGGCTCCAGCCTGTTCGGCTCGCAGCTCGCCGCCGTGCTCGGCCTGCCCTATGCCTTCGCCTCGCATTTCTCGCCGGACGCGTTGATGGATGCGCTCGCCGTCTATCGCGAGCGCTTCCAGCCCTCGACCCAGCTCGAAAAGCCCTATGCCATGGTCGGCTGCAACGTCATCGCGGCCGAGACCGACGCCGAGGCGCGGTATCTCTTCACCTCGGTACAGCAGCGCTTCGCCGACATGCTGCGCGGCCGGCGCGGCCTGCTGCCGAGGCCGATCGACGACATCGAGGATTACTGGTCCGGCCCGGAGAAGGCGCAGGCGCAGCGCATGCTGGCCTGCTCCTTCGTCGGCTCGCGCGAGAGCGTGCGTTCGCAATTGCAGGCCTTCATCGAGAAAACCAAGGCGGACGAACTCATCGTCGCCTCGGCGATCTTCGACCATGCGGCGCGCAAGCGCTCCTACGAGATCCTGGCCGAGATCCAGCCGGCGCTGGGCTTGGCGGCGGTCGCGGCCTGACCGAGCCGCCGCTCAGGAGCGGCGTTCATGTTCGGCTGCGTTGAGATTTCCCCGTAGCCGAACCATGGCCTCGCGCAGATGGCGCTGCTCCTCGGGAGCGAGGCCCGTCGCGCGCTGCATGCTGACCCTGACCGCTCTGCCCCGCTCGCGCAATGCGCGACCCTGCGGTGTCAGGTTGATGCGGACCTGGCGCTCGTCCTGCGGGTCACGCTGGCGCGTCACCACGCCCATCGCCTCCAGCCGCTTCAGCAACGGCGTCAGCGTACTGGAATCGAGGAAAAGCTTTTCGCCGAGCTGGCCGACGGTCTGGTCGGCCTCCTCATAGAGAGCGACCAGGGCGATATATTGCGGATAGGTCAGCCCGAGCTCGTCGAGCAGCGGCTTGTAGACGCGGTTGAAGGCGAGATTGGTCGAATAGACCGCAAAGCAGAGGAACTCGTCGAGGCCCGGCAGCCTGTCGGCCCCGCTTTGCTGACCGGCCTGTCCTGTCTCATCCGCCAATGTGCATCTCCCGGCAAAGGATCGCTCACAGATATTTGATGCGCGATTTATTTTCAAGCGATTGAGTGGCATGCCCTGATCAGTTACCTATCTAGCGATTAAATCGCTCGATAAATAAATCATCAGAGCATGGTATGACCCGCATCGTTCCCCTCACCGCCACGGCGCCCGCCCAGCCGAAATCGGCCACCGCCCTGCGCCGCCTGCTGGCCGCCGCGATGCTGGCGGCAACCGCGATCTTCGCGATAACCTGCAGCGCCTTCACCGGCCCGCGCAGCTACGGCGTCAGCCCGATCACGACCTCGAATGCCCGCCGCGGCGCGGCGCTGTTCGCTCCTGATGCTCCTCCCGAGGAGATGACCCGATGAATTTTGTCCTCGCCTATCTCGCCGGCGCCCTGACCATCGCCAGCCCCTGCATCCTGCCGGTGTTGCCCTTCGTGCTGACACGGGCCGGCCAACCTTTCCGCAGCGGCACCTTGCCGATGCTGCTCGGCATGGCCTTGGCGTTCGCGGGGGTCGCGAGCCTCGCCGCCGTTGCCGGCAGCTGGGCGATCGCGCTCAACAGCCATGGCCGCACCGTTGCTCTCGGCCTTGTCGCCCTGTTCGGGCTCGCTCTGCTGTTCCCGGCGCTGGCCGCACGCCTCGCCGCCCCGCTGACCGCACTCGGCGAAAGGCTGGCGCGTGTTGCGGGCACCGAAGGCCGCACCGATCTGCGGCCGGCCTCCTCCGCTTTGCTCGGCGTCGCCACAGGCCTCCTCTGGACGCCCTGCGCCGGTCCTGTGCTCGGCCTGATCCTGGCCGGTGCCGCTCTCGGCGGACCGAGCCTTTCCACCGCGCTCCTGCTCTTCGCCTATGCCGCCGGTGCGGCCACGGCGCTGGCCGCCGTGCTGCTGCTCGGCAACCGGCTGCTGGCCTGGGCACGGCGGCCCGCCGCCTCGGTCGGGCCGCTGCGCCGCGGCCTCGGTGTCGCGGTGATCGCGAGCACCGTCGCGATCGCCTTCGGCTTCGACAGCAGCCTCCTCACCCGCCTCTCGGCGCCGACCACCGCCGCCATCGAGCAACGCCTCCTTGATATTGCCATGCCAGCCGCTCCCAGCCTCGTCACGACCGCGCAGGCGCAGCCGGTCGCCAAGCCGCTGTTCGGCGCCAGGCAATGGCTCGACCGCGAGCCGATCACCGCCGAGAGCGTGCGCGGCAAGGTCGTGCTGGTGAATTTCTGGACCTATTCCTGCATCAACTGCCTGCGTTCGCTGCCCTATGTCCGGGCCTGGGCCGAAAAGTACCGGGATCAAGGCCTCGTCGTGATCGGCGTGCATACGCCGGAATTCGCCTTCGAGAAGGATCCGAACAATGTGCGCAAGGCCGTCGCCGCGCTCGGCGTGAGCTATCCGGTCGTGATCGACAACGACTATGCGGTCTGGCGCGCTTTCAGCAATCAGTCCTGGCCGGCACGCTATTTCATCGATGCGCAGGGCCGCACCCGCCACCGCGAGTTCGGCGAAGGCGACTACGCCGCCTCCGAAAAGGTGATCCAGTCGCTGCTCGCCGAAGCCGGCGGCATAGTCGAGCCCGGCGTCGCCAAGGTCTCGGCCGAGGGCGCTCAGGGGGCGCCGGACTTCGCCAATCTGCGCTCGCCCGAGACCTATCTCGGCCATGCCCGCAGCCACGGCTTCTCCTCACCGGGCGGCATCAGGGCCGACGCGCCAGCGACCTACGAGGCGGCCATCTCGCCGCGCCTCAACCAATGGAGCCTGTCAGGCAATTGGACCGTCTCCGGCGAGTTCGCCGCGTCTCAGCAGGCTGGCGGGCGGATCAATCATCGCTTCCATGCCCGCGACCTGCATCTGGTGATGGGCCGCCTGCCCGGCACCCCGCCGGTGCGCTTCCGCGTCACCATCGACGGCGCCGCGCCCGGCAGCGCCCATGGCGCCGACATCGACGCCGACGGCTACGGCACGATCAGCGACGAGCGACTCTATCAGCTGGTGCGCCAGGACGGGCCGGTGAAGACTCGCGACTTCAGCATCGAGTTCCTCGATCCCGGCGCCCGCGCCTACGCGTTCACCTTCGGCTGACGCAGCCGCCGATCCAGACAAGAACAGGAGGAAACCATAAAGCTCTATCTCAACGAAGTCTCGTCGGCGACCGCGCGGGTGCGCATCGCGCTTGCCTTGAAGGGGCTCAAGGTCGAGGAGGAGCGCATCACCATTTTTGGCGACGACGCGACCAGCCGCGGTGCAGAGTTCCGGGCACTCAATCCGCAGGGGCTGGTGCCGGCGCTGCTCACCGAGAGCGGAGTGCTGCTTACCCAGTCGTTAGCGATCGTCGAGTATCTCGACGAGATCGCCCCGGAGCCGCCGCTGCTGCCGGAGGCACACGAGGACCGGGCCTTCGCCCGCTCGGTTGCGCTCGCCATCGCCGCCGAGATCCACGCCTTGCTGCCGCCGCGGATTGGGAACCGCCTGCGTAGCCTTCCCGGCATCGGCGCGGAAGAGGTCGCGAGCTGGAACCGGCACTGGGTGACGGAAGGTCTGAACGCCGTCGAGACGCTGATCGCGCGCCGCCGCACCGGCCGCTTCGTCGTCGGCGACCGGCCGTCCATCGCCGATATCGTGCTGTTCCCGCAGACGGTCGGAGCCGCTCGCCTCGGGCTCGACCTCACGCAATGGCCCAACATCGCCGAGATCGCCGGCCATTGCCGCGCGCTTCCCGCCTTCGCCGAGAATGCGCCGGTCTCGCCGAAGTAGCGGGCGTCAGCCGGCCCTGACCTGCGAGGGCGAGCGGCCGAAGCGCTTGCGGAAGCTGCGGTTGAAATAGGACAGGTCGCCGAAGCCGACCTCGAAGGCGACGCCGCTGATCGAAATGGCGTCGTCTTCGGCCGACATCAGCTTGAGCCAGGCGCGCTCGAGCCGGCGCTCCAGCACATAATCGGAGAAGGTGCGCCCCTCGGCGCCGAAGGCCTTCTGGATGGCGCGCGGAGTCACGCCATAGAGCCCAGCGATCAGGTCGATCGAGAGTTCGCGCCGCTCCAGCCTGGTCTCGATGTCGGCCTTGATCGCGGCGAGCCGGCCACCGCGGCGCGGCGTCGCTGTCACCGGCGGTGCACTGCGGTCGGCCAGCATCACGCCGATCAGGTCGTGGACATGGCCGATGGCGAGGTCGCGCAGCGGCGCCGAATTAAGCGGGAACAGGCCGCGCAGCAGCAACGCCCCATAATGCGCCAGCACCTGCAGGCCGCGATTGCCGCGCGGGATCGCCTGCATCAGCTCATCGGGGGTGAGTTGCGCCAGGGCCGGCAGGCGCGCCGGATCGAGTGCGATCAGGTCGATCCGGCCGAGCTCGACCAAAGTGAAGCGCGTCTCCTGCGCGAGATCGACGACAGCGGCATCACGAGCCCGCAGCGAGATGCGGCGCCCCGCCTGTTCGATCACGCAACGGCCATCGGAGGGGCGGACGAGAATATAGCGCGGCTCCTGCCCACTCTGGCGCGCCGGCCAGATCCAGGGCGTCGCCGGGGAAAAGCAGGACATCAGCCCGATATCGGGCCGCGTCGTCAGCATGCTGCGGGCGGCAAACGGCAAGGCAGCCTCGGCGTGGATGTCATTGCCATCAGGCACATGACCGAAAACCTTGTGCGCCATCGCCTGGACTTCATCGGGCGCAGCTTCGCCCGAAACCAACCAGAACGGCGCGAAGGTCTCGCCCTCGGCTGCCTTGGCGGCCGCGGACCGTTGCAGCGCGGCCACAGCCACCTCATCCCGCATCGGAGTTCGCTTTTGTCCCATGGCGCGTTCGCGCAAGTCCAAGATGACGCTTTCGATATAACTTTAGAGATCGCAAGAACACAACGCATCGAGAGCTTTTCGCCGTAGAGATCAATGAATAAGGCTAGTTTATTCTAGTTCTAAACTAAGATCGAAACGGCACCACAACTTCAGATCGAAAGACCCGGCGCGATACCCTTTCGCCCGGAGCGCCGATCCGGACCGACGACGACAGGTGTCTTCATGAGCAAGCGCGCTTCCCTCGCCATCAGCCTGCCGGCTCTGCTTTGCGCCTCGGCGGCGGTGGCGCAATCGACGCCCTCGCCTGTGATCGATCTCGACACGATCACCGTCACGGCGGCGCGCACCGAGCGCAGCACGGCCGAGACGCCGCAATCGATCCAGGTGCTCGACCGCGCGCAGATCGAGGAGCAGCTGAAGTTCAGCCCGAACGCCGCGGCCGCACTCGGCAAGCTGGTGCCGGGCTATTCGATGTCGACGCAGACGGTATCGAGCGCCTCGGAGAATTATCGCGGCCGCGACCTGCTGGTGCTGATCGACGGCGTGCCGATGAACACGCCGCTGCGCGACGTCTCGCGCATCCTCTCACTGATCGACCTCAATACGGTCGAGCGCATCGAGCTGGTCGCCGGCGCCTCCAGCCTCTACGGCGCCGGCGCGACCGGCGGCACGGTCAACTTCATCACCAAGACGCCAGCCGAGGGCAGCAAGCCGCGGGTGACGGTCAACACCGCGGTGCGCGGCTTCACCCAGGCTCTCGGCCGCTCGCTGGCGCCGGAAGCCTCGGTCACTGTGTCCGGCAAGATCCCGAACGGTTTTGACTATCTGATCTCCGGCAGCGCCCGCGGCGCCGGCCGCACCTATGACGGCGCCGGGCGTGAGCTGCCCTCGGACGGCCTGCTAGGCCAGGGCGGCGGCGACCGCTACAAGGCCGGCAACCTGCTCGCCAAGCTCGGCTATGACTTCGACGCCAGCAAGCGCATCGAATTGCAGGGCTCGCTGATCGCCTTCGACCAGGACCCGAAATACCTGACCAGTTATGCCGCGCCCTTCGCCCGACCTGACCGGACCCGGCTCTATACCGGGCAGAACGTCATCGAGGACACCAAGTCGGTCTCGCTGCGCTACAGCGACAGCGACTTCGCCCTCGGCAAGCTCAGCGTGCTCGGCTACTACAACGACATCAAAAAGCGCTTCAATTACTCGACCTTCTCCTACCCCTACAACAGCCAGGTCTACTATTCCTTCAACCCGGCCTCGCCGACGAGCCCGGACAACCAGACCACGCTCTATTCGCAGCGCGGCGGCGTGAACCTGACGATCGACACGCCGCTCGATCGCATCCTGCCCGGCGCCAAGCTGACCTGGGGCGGCGATCTCAGCCAGGAGAAGACCTGGCAGACCCTGACCAGTGGCCAGGACGTGTTCACGCCGCTGAAGCAGACGACGAGCGCCGCCTTCGGCCAGCTGCAGATCCCTATCGGCGAGCGGATCACCCTGCGCGGCGGCCTGCGCTACGAGTACTTCGCCCTGGATGTCAGCGACTATACCCGCCCGGCCGCCTATGCCGCGGTCGCCGCCAACAACGCCCAGGGCTTCCAGAGCTTCGTGCTGCCGGCGCTCAACGTCACCGGCGGCAAGTTCGACTACAAAGCCTGGACCGGCAATCTCGGCGCCACGATCAAGCTCTCCGAAACAAGCGAGATCTTCGGCGGCTTCTCGCAGGGCTTCGCGCTGCCGGATGTCGGCGCCTTCACAAGGCGGGCCGGCATCTCCACCGCCTATGCCTGCCCGGTCGCCAACCCGAACTGCCTGCCGGCCAGCCGGCGCAGCATCAGCTATGCCTCGATCGCGCCGGAAGCCCAGATCGTCAACAATTACGAGCTCGGCATCCGCGGCAGCCATGGCATCTTCAAGGGCTCGCTGACCGGCTTCATCAGCACCTCCAGCAAGGGCGTGACCTTCGACCAGGCGAGCAACACGATCTCGCAGCAGCGGGAGCGGATCTGGGGCGTCGAGGCGACCGGCGACGTCGCCGTCACCGAGCAGTTCACCCTCGGCACCGTCCTCTCCTGGCGCGAGGGCCGCTACGACACCAATGGCGACCGCAAGCTCGACAGCGCGCTGCCGAACAACCGCATCGGCTCGCCCTATCGCGGCATGCTCTATGGCAGCTACCGCTTCAGCAACGGCATGCAGCTGCGCGTCGAGGGCGAGGCCTTCTCCGACCGCGACGTCGCGACCGATCTGCGCGGCACCCGCAACCGGCTGAAGGGCGCCGCCACCATGAACGTCGCCTTCACCGCCCCGGTGCTGGAGGGCGAGGCTTATATCGCCGTCAACAATCTGTTCGATCGCAACTACCAGAACCCGACCGCGACCTCGGTACGCAACCTCGCCAATTATGCCTGGGGCCGCACCGTGACGCTCGGCTTCCGCAAGACCTTCTGATCATGGTCAGCCTCGACAGCGACGCCGACGGCATCGTGACGCTTCGCTTCGCGCCGCCCTATGCCGACAATGACGAGCGCGCCTATCTCGATGCGCTCGCCGAGCTCGGCCGGCGGCAGGAGCCGTTCCTGCTGCTCACCGTCTTCGGCGGCGGCCGCAAGCTGTCGCAGGCCGGCGAGCGCGAGCAGGCGCTCTGGTTCAAGCGGACGCGGGCCCAGTTCGGCGCGCTCTGCGGCGCCTGCGCCATCGTGCGCCCGGGTGCAACCGAAGCCATGGCCGACGTCTTCCGCCGGCTCTGGCCCTTTCCGATCAGCCTCGAGGCCGACGAGGCGGCGGCCCGCGCCTTCCTGCTGAAACACAGGAGAGCGGCATGAGCGCGGGCGAGGCCGCTATCGGCGCAGCTCCGGCCAGCAATGCCGCGCGCTACCGGCTCTTCGCGGTGCTCGGCGGGCTCTATCTCGCGCAGGCGATCCCGTCCTATCTCTTCGTCGCGGCGCTGCCGCCGATCATGCGCGAGGCCGGCGTCTCACGTACTGCCATCGGCTCTATGAGCATTCTGCTCTTGCCGCTGGTGCTCAAATTCGTCTGGGCGCCGTGGATCGACCGGATCAGGCCGTTCGCGCGGGCGCACCGAGCCGGCTGGGTCTTCATCACCCAGACCGGCACGATCCTGTGCATCCTGGCGCTGATCGCCGTCGGACCGCTCGATGTCGGCAAGATCATCGCGATCGGCTTTGTCGCCTCGCTCCTCATCTCGACGCAGGACATCGCCACCGACGGCTATGCGGCGAAGTACCTGCCGGAGGCCGACCGCGCCATCGGCAACGCCATCCAGGGCGGCTCGATCGCCTTCGGCGTCGTCATCGGCGGCACGCTCGGCCTCGTCCTGCATCATTCGATCGGCTGGACCGGCATGCTCGTCACCATCGCGGCGATCTCGCTGCTGCCGCTCGTCGCGGCGGTCATGATGCGCGAGGGCGATCCGACGCCGGCGGAAACCGCGAAACGCCCGTCGATCCGCGCCTTCCTCCGCCGGCCGGAAGCCCGCCAGATCCTCTGGATCGCGCTGATCTACCGGGCGAGCGAAGGCCTGGTGAAAGCGATGGAGGGCTCCTACCTCGTCGATGCCGGCGTCCCCTTGAATCAGATCGGCTATCTCTCCGGGATATCGGCGACGACGGCGGGCCTCGCCGGCTCGGCGATCGCCGCTTGGCTGGTGAAGAGCAGGGGCATCGCCTTCGTGCTCGCGCTGCTCGGCGGCATGCGCACGCTCTGCTTCCTGCTCTTCGCCTGCCATGCGATGGGAGCCGTCGTCGGCGCCTGGCCGCTCTTCGGCGCTGCCGGCTTCCAGACGCTGATCCGCTATATGGAGATCGTCGCGCTCTATTCGCTGTTCATGGCGGTGACGACATCGGAGCAGCCGGGCACCGACTTCACCATCCTCGCCTGCGCGCAATTGCTGGTCTATCTCGCCGGTTCGATGCTGGCCGGCAAGCTCGCCGACACGCTGGGCTATGGCGCACTGTTCTGCCTGGCGACCGCGATCTCGGCGGTCGCGGTGATCGCCACCGTCAGGATGATCGCGCGCAGCAGCGTCGGAAAGCCGGCCTGACCGGCGCAAAGCGCTCGCTGCGAGCGGCGACAGCTTCCCTAGCGTCGTCCTTCATGCAAGGTTGCCGGCGAGATCGCCTGTGCCGCAAGATCGCCTGTGCCGAAGGAGAACACCATGGGTTGGGTCGTCCTTGGACTGATCGTCGTCGTCGTGGTCTGGCTGATCATGACCTACAACGGCCTGGTCGCGATGCGACAGCGCGTCAACCAGGCCTTCGCCGACATCGACGTGCAATTGAAACAGCGCCACGACCTGATCCCCAATCTCGTCGAAACCGTGAAGGGCTATGCCAGCCATGAGAAGGAAACCTTCGACGCGGTGATCAAGGCGCGCAACCAGGCCCAGTCCGCGAGCGGGCCGCACGACCAGGCCGTGGCCGAGCAGCAGCTCACCGGCGCGGTCGGGCGACTGCTGGCACTGGGCGAGGCCTATCCGGACCTGAAGGCGAGCGCGAACTTCCAGCAGCTCCAGCAGGACCTCGGCAATGTCGAGGACAAGCTCGCGGCTGCCAGGCGCTTCTTCAACAATGCGGTCAGCGAGTTCAACGCGGCGATCCAGGCCTTCCCGGCCGTGTTCTTCGCGCCGCAGATGGGCTTTTCCCCGCGCGAGTTCTTCGATGTCGGCGAAGAGACGCGGGCGCAGATCGAGGTTGCACCCACCGTGAAGTTCTGAGCGCCTCGTCGGGCGTTACAACGGAGCTGCGGCGATGCCGGGGGAAGCCTTCGGGCTCTACACCCATCAGCGCAACAACCGGACCCGGTCGATCGCCCTGATCATCGGGCTCTTCCTGATGGTCTATCTGACCGTCTGGGGCATGATGCTGGTCGGCTACGGCTATGTCGGCGTGCCGCGCGGATACACGGTGACGAGCTTCGTCGGCCAGCGCTTCTGGTCCTGGCTCCCCTTCATCACCCTCGCCACCGGCGCCTGGGTCTTCATTGGCTTCCAGATCAACGTGAAGCTGATCGAGGCCGTCTCGGGGGCGGAGGGCGTGACGCGGGAGGCGCAGCCAAAACTCTATCGGATGCTGGAGAATCTCTGCATCTCGCGCGGCATGGTGACGCCGAAGCTCGCCATCATCCAGAGCGACGCGCTCAACGCCTTTGCCAGCGGCGTCAACGACAAGCAGTTCACGGTGACATTGACCACCGGGCTGATCGAGCAGCTCAACGACGCCGAGATCGAGGCGGTGATCGCCCATGAGCTGACCCATATCCGCAATGGCGATGTCCGGCTGATGGTGATCGCCGTGGTGATCGCAGGCATCATCTCCTTCGTCGGCGAGGTGCTGTTCCGCAATCTCGGGCGGGTGCGGATTTCCTCCGACGGCGACAAGAAGGGTAGCGTCTTCGCCATCATCCTCGGCTTCGCGGTGATCGCCGTCGCCTGGCTGCTCGCCGTGCTGATCCGGCTGTCATTGTCACGGGCCCGCGAATACCTCGCCGATGCCGGGGCGGTGGAGCTGACCAAGAACCCCGACGCGATGATCTCGGCCCTGCTGAAGATCTCGGGACGAGCCGATATCGACAATGTCCCGTCCGGCGTGATGGACATGTGCTTCGAGAACGACCCCGACGATTTCGCCGACCTGTTCTCGACCCACCCGTCCGTCACCAAGCGGGTGCAGGCGCTGGTGCAGACCGCTGGCGGACGCCTGCCACCGGAAGCCCCGCCCGGCCCGCCGAAGATCAGCGAGCGGCAGCCTTTGCCGGAGATCGCCCAGACCTCGGCGACGCACGGACCGTGGTCGCGGCCGGCACCGCCGGCTGGCGGCTAGCTGGCCGGAGGATAGCGGCGCGACCAGCGCTCGACTTCGTCGAGGATCGGCATCAGCGCCCGCCCCGACTCGCTCAAAGTGTAGCTGACCTCGCTTGGGAAGCCGCGCGTCTCACTGCGGACAAGCAAGCCATTCCGACACAGGGTCTCAAGCCGTTCGCTCAGCACCTTCGCGGTCACCCGGGGCAGCCGTTCCCTGAGGTCGCGAAAACGCAGCCTTCCGTCCTGAAGATGCCAGAGCAGGAGCGCACTCCAGCGGTGGCCGAGCAGCGCGAGCCAGGTCTCGACCGGGCATTCGGCCGGCGGGCGAGGCTCGGGACGGTCGAGCTGGTCAATGGACAAGGCGAAAGCTGTGGTCATGTCGGTATCGATTTGGATAGCGCCGAAACAGCGTGGTTCGACAGCTGGCCACGTTGTTCAAGGAGCATAGCATGTTCAAGGTCACCGAACCCCAGCTGATGAACGAGACCTTCGCCCGCGCCTTCAACAGCCGCAGAATCGAGAACATGCTCTCGCTTTACGAGCCGGAGGCGATCTTGCTAGTCGATGGCAGCGGCTGCGATCTCGTTGGACTGCCAGCGATCGCTGAGGAGTTTACGCGCCTGCTCGCGGCACCCGGAACAATGGTTTCGCTGAACAATTTCTGCGTCTGCCGCGGTGACATCGCCCTGCTGAGAGCCGACTTCGCCCTGCGCGACGGCGAGCGCGTGATCGCCTCGGGCAGCACCGCGGAGGTCATCAGGCGGCAGAACGACGGCAGCTGGCTCTACCTGATCGACCACACGGTCGGCGCGAGCCTGCCGTCCGTAACTTAGCGCGTCAGCGCCCGTCCTTGGCCCAGGCGAGCGCTTCCTCGAGCCGGTCGTCGCCCCAGAACAACTCGCCGTCGCCGGTGACGAAGGTCGGCGCGCCGAAGATGCCGAGGGACTTGGCGAGCTCGGTCTCGGCCTTGAGCCGGCCCTTCACCTCCTCGCTGCGCGACGCCGGGAAGACGCTGACCGGATCGGCCCCGGCCGCGCGCAGGGCCGCGCTCAGAACGGCCTCCTCGGCAATGTTGCGCCCCTCGCAGAACTGCGCGCGAAACAGCGCCCTGGAGAAGGCCGGCAGCCAGCCGGCCTCGCGCCCCGCCAGAGCCAGCCGCGCCGCGACGAGGGAATTCTGCGGGAAGGTTTCCGGCCGCACGATGGTGAGCCCGTTACGGGCGGCCCGGCGCGCCGTGTCGCGCCACATATAGCGGCCCTTGTTCGGGTAGAGGTTGAAGGGCGAGGTCGCCCAGCCCTGTGCCGCGAAGATCGGTCCGAGCAGGAATGGCCGCCAGCGCACCTCGACGCCAGCCGCCTCGGCCAGCTCTTCGATCCTGAGGGCACTGAGACAGGAATAGGTCGACGCGAACTCGTACCAGAAATCCAGAACAGGACGATTCGGCATCAAACCTCCACGCGGGAGCGGCTTTGAACAAACTGAGCCGATTATCCGCCCCCGCGAATCGGCCCGCAAGCCAGAAGCCGCAAACGCGCCAACGGACAGCGATCCATCAAACGATGACGCGCAATCGATCAGAAGGTTCCGATTGCGTCGCCCCTAGCCCTGCGATAGTGCCCGGTTACGTCCGAAATGCGGCCGGGAAAGCCGCATTCACTACTCCAGGCGCGAGGCTTTCGTGCCGCCACTGCAGGAAGACCAGTCCATGGCCGACAAGCGCGTGAACAAGGTCGTGCTCGCCTATTCCGGCGGGCTCGACACCTCGATCATCCTGAAGTGGCTGCAGACCACCTACAATTGCGAGGTCGTGACCTTCACCGCCGATCTCGGCCAGGGCGAGGAGCTGGAGCCGGCCCGCCAGAAGGCGCTGCTGCTCGGCATCAAGCCGGAGAACATCTTCATCGAGGACCTGCGCGAGGAGTTCGTGCGCGACTACGTCTTCCCGATGTTCCGGGCCAATGCCGCCTATGAGGGCGTCTACCTGCTCGGCACCTCGATCGCCCGCCCGCTGATCGGCAAGAAGCTGATCGAGATCGCCGAGAAGGTCGGCGCCGACGCGGTCTCGCATGGCGCGACGGGCAAGGGCAACGACCAGGTCCGCTTCGAGCTGACCGCCTATGCGCTGAAGCCCGACGTGCACGTGATCGCGCCCTGGCGCGAATGGGACCTGCGCTCGCGCGAGCAGCTGATCGCCTTCGCCGAGCAGCACCAGATCCCGATCGCCAAGGACAAGCGCGGCGAGGCGCCGTTCTCGACCGACGCCAACCTGCTGCACGTCTCCTCGGAGGGCAAGGTGCTGGAGGACCCGGCGCAGGAGGTTCCGGACTACGTCTTCTCGCGGACTGTCTCGCCGGAAGAGGCGCCGGACACCCCGACCGTGATCTCGATCGACTTCGCCAAGGGCGATGCGGTCGCGATCGACGGCGTCCAGCTCTCGCCGGCCAAGCTGCTGGCCAAGCTCAACGAGCTCGGCCGCGACAACGGCATCGGCCGGCTCGACCTGGTCGAGAACCGCTTCGTCGGCATGAAGAGCCGCGGCATGTACGAGACCCCCGGCGGCACGATCCTGGCCGTCGCGCACCGCGCCATCGAGTCGATCACGCTCGACCGCGGCGCCGCCCATCTCAAGGATCAGCTCATGCCGCAATATGCCGAGCTGATCTATAACGGCTTCTGGTTCTCGCCGGAGCGCGAGATGCTGCAGGCGCTGATCGACAAGAGCCAGGAGTTCGTCGCCGGCCAGGTGCGGCTCAAGCTCTATAAGGGCGGCGTCCACGTCATCGGCCGCTCCAGCCCGTATTCGCTCTACGACCAGGACCTCGTCACCTTCGAGGAAGGCGCGGTCGCCTATGACCATCGCGACGCCGCCGGCTTCATCAAGCTCAACGCGCTGCGCCTGCGCACGCTCGGCCAGCGCAAGCGCAAGCTGGGACTGTGAGGCTCGGCTAACCGAACCGCAGCGAGCGCAAGCCCGCTGCGAAATCTCAAAGAAAAGGCCGGCGCGCACCGCTCGACGGCCTTTTCTGTTTGATGCCGTCTTACTTCCCCACCTTCCCGAAGGCGAAGAACTGGGTCTCGCCGGAGGAATCGTCGACGCCGTCATTGTCGGTGACGACGAAGAGGTTGCCTTCCTTGTCGACCGCCATGCCCTCGACCTTGTCGAGCCCGTAGCCGCCGAGCTTCATCATGTCGGGCGTCAGGTCGCGCAGCAGCGTCTTCTCGACGGTCGGGATCTCCGAGGCGCCGAACGGCGCCGGCTTCAGGCCTTTTACCGAGAAGGTCGCCAGCGTCTTGACCGCCTTGGCGCCGAACTGGTTGTCGCGCTCGATCACGGCGAAGGTCTCATCGCCGAGATAAGTCAGCTCGGAGAGTCCCATCCAGGCGCCCGCGGACGGAGCGGTCAGCGGGTAGTAGAGAATGCCCCAGCTCTTGGTGAAGGGCTTATAGGAGAGGAGCTTGACCTTGCCCTTCGGGTCGTCCTTCCACTCGCGCTGCACGGCGATCCAGACCGTCTCGTCCTGGCCGGTGCCGGTGACGGCGACGCCCTCATAGCCCTGATTGGTCGCCTTGGCGGCGAATTCCTCCGGCAGGACGATCTCCTCCTCGATCTCGCCCTTGGCCGAGGCGCGCAGCAGGAGGTTCTGCGTCGGCTTCTCCTTGCGCTCCGGCGCGCCTTCCGAAGCCAGCCAGAAACCGCCGCCCGGACGGGTCGCGATCCCCTCGAGATCATAGGAGGCGGGCTTGCCGTCCTTGGTCACGGTGATCGCTCCGGTGATCGTCGCCGGCTTCTTGGTCGCGTTGATCTCGAGGATACGCGAGGGCGTATAGGCGCTGTCGGTGACGCTGAAGAGCCGGCCCGGCAATTCAGGATGGGCAGCGAGGGCCGAGAGCGCCCCCCAGCCGAGCGGGGCGCCATCGACATCGGCCGAGACGATGGTCGGATAGGCGGCCGGACCTTCACTGCGCTCATAGATGGTGACTGCCGCCCGCGCGCCGCCCTTGTCGCCGAGATCGGCTTCCGAAGCGGAGACGAAGAGGTTGCGCTGCGGGATGGCGAGCAGGCCTTCCGGCGCGATGCCGCCCGGCAGCGCCTGCAGGAAGCGCGGAGCCTTGCCCGGTCCCTCATCCTTGAAGACGACGACGAGCGAAGCGCGCTCCAGCCCGACGAAGAACAGGCGCTCGCCATTATAGGTGCCGACCTCGATGCCCTCGGGCTCGCTGCCCTTGGCGGCCGAGCGGCGCTCCGGATAATGGCCGAGCCGGATGGCGATGTGGTCGACCATGTTGCCGGCATCGAACTCGACCGTGCCGTCCTTGCGAAAAATCGTGAAGCCGCGCGAGCCGCCCTTCCAGTCGCCCTCATTGGCGGTGACGAAGCGGTCATTGTCGAGCCAGCGCACGGCATCAGGCTCGCGGCGCACGCCCTTCAACTCCTCGACCGGCTTGATCTCACCGTCCCGGGTCTTGTCGATGCCCTTGAGGTCGACGGTACCGGCCGGGAAATGCGCGACGAGCTTGCCGGTCTTCGTATCGACCACGGCAAGGTGGTTGTTCTCCTGCAGCGTCACTACGGCGAGGCCGTCAAGGTTGACGTCGACGAACTCCGGCTCCGGATCACTCGGCTCGACCGCGGCGATGCCGGTGAGATCGACGACCTGCTTCGTGTCGCAATCGGCCTGCCCATCCTTGATACCGATCATAGTGAGGTTGCCGCCGGGAAGCTGCGGCAGGTCGCCCTTGCCCAGCTTCTCGTCGCGCTCGTTCTCGATGACGATGGCGAGCTTGCCCTTGTCCTTGGTCAGCGTGATCGAGTCGGGCTGGCCGCCGAGCTCGCATTTGGCCGTGACCTGCCTGGTCTTGAGGTCGATGGTGGCGAGATGGCCGGCAGGCTCCTTGAAGTTGTCGCCGGAGCTGACGACGACGGCGAAGGCGCGCTCGCCGAGGATCACGACCGAGGTCGGCTCGCCGCCGACCGGGATGAAACCGGCTGGCTTGGGCGCATTGGCCGTGGCGATGTCGACGAGGCCGATCGCCTTCTGCTCGGCATCAGTATAGGCGAGCAGGGTTCCCGCCTCATTGGCAGCGATGATCTCCGCGACCGTCTTCTTTTTCGCATCGCGATCAGCCGGCAGGTTCAGCGGCACCTGGAAGGTGGCGATGCGGTTGAACGTTGGCTCGGCGAGCGCGGTTCCGCCGGCAAGGAGCGTCGCGAGAGCGGCAAGGACGAGAGGTTTGCGCATGGGACGGTCCTGTTCCGCAGGGTGAGGAGGCAGGCCATCCGGCTAGTGAGCACAGGCGACAGTTTCGTGACAAATGGTCGTAAATGAAGGCCGCTGCGCAAGGACCCGCAGCGGCGTGAATTGGGAAAAGGGGCTGGTCAGCGCAGCGCGGCTTCGGCCCCGGCGGCATCGGAGACCGACCTCTTCAGGCCGATCACTTCGAGCTCGGTGACGATGGCGACCGCCGCGGCCTGCGCCAGGACGAAGGCGATGCCGAGGGTGGACGGCGTAAACCAGCCGGCAACCAGGATCAGCACGCTGTCCGCGACCCAGAGGATGTTGATGCCGATCACCGCGTAGACGGCGAGCCGCGGTAGGCGCACCCGGCCGGCAAAGAACGCCAGCGCGGCGGCGCAAGGCAGCAGCACGAGGCCGGCGCCGCGCAGGAATTCCGCGGGGAAGCCGAGCAGGCCGGACAAAGCATCGGCGCCAAAGGTGAGCAGCAGGCCGGTCGCGGCGCAAGCGGCGGCGTCGAGGGCAAGGGCGTTGCGCAGGAAGCGCGAGGACTGGATCAAGGCCATGGTCGTTCTCCGATCGGCCGCCCTGTCATCGGGCAGCGGTTGCTGATGGAGGCCATGCTGACGAAGCCAAGGCGGCCGGTCGATTAAGCGGGAGGTAATTGGAAGGCAGCCCGGCCGCAGCTAGCTTGCACGCCATGAACAAGCACCAGCAGCCCGCGATCGGGCATCTCATCCGCGACTGGCGCCAGCTGCGCCGTCTCAGCCAGCTCGACCTCGCGCTCGAAGCCGAGATCTCGCAGAAGCATCTCAGCTTCGTCGAGAGCGGCCGCTCGGTTCCGAGCCGGGACATGGTCCTGCTGCTCGCCGAACATCTCGGCGTGCCGCTGCGCGAGCGCAACGCGCTCCTGCTAGCCGCCGGCTATGCGCCGGTTTATCTCGAACGCTCGCTGGAGGATCCGGGCCTGCAGGCGGCGCGCAGTGCAATCGACCTGCTGCTCAAGGGGCACGAGCCCTACCCGGCCGTGGCGGTCGACCGGCACTGGACCCTGCTCGCTGCGAACGCGATGATCGCGCCGCTGCTGACGCTGGTCGAAGACGCCGATCTGCTGCGCCCGCCGGTCAATGTGCTCCGGCTCAGCCTGCATCCGCGCGGGCTCGCCCCGGCGATCCTCAACCTCACCGAATGGCGCGGCCATCTGATCGCTCGCCTGCGCCAGCAGATCCGTGCCACCGCCGACCCGCTGCTCGCCGAGCTGCTGACCGAATTGCTGAGCTATCCCGTCGCGGCTGCGCCCTCGGCCAAGGGCAAAGCGCAGGAGGAGGCGGAGCCTCCGATCGTGGTGCCTTTGAAGTTGCGGCTGGGCGAGACCGAGCTGTCGCTGATCTCGACGACGACGGTGTTCGGCACGCCGGTCGACGTGACCTTGTCGGAGCTGGCGCTGGAGACCTTCTTCCCGGCCGACGAGGCAACGGGCCGGGCGCTGCGGGCGATCGCAGAGACGATCACGTCCGCTTGAGCGCGGGAACCAAAATCCGGCCGTGACGTTCTCCCATCCGAAGCGGCGCCGAGGCGCCGAGTTCAACTTATTCGGAAAGGAACACGTCCATGGGCAGCACCGCCGACAAGATCAAGGGCATGGCCAACGAGGCCGCCGGCAACATCAAGCAGGCAGCCGGCAAGGCGCTGAACAAGCCCGAGCTTCAGGCCGAGGGTATCGCGCAGGAGCGCAAGGGCGAAGCCCAGCAAGCGGTCGGCAAGACCAAGGACGCCGTCAAGAAGGTGATCGACAAGGCCTGACCGTCAGGCCGGCTCCGACCACAGAAGAACGGGCGCCGCAAGGCGCTCGTTTTTTTGTTTTCAGGCCGCTCCGCCGAGGCCGCCGAGGAAATCCTTGACCCGGCCGAAGAAGCCGGCTGTCTCGGGATGGGTGGCGCCCGAGCTCTCGCGCTCGAACTCCATCAGCAGTTCGCGCTGGCGAGCGGTCAACTTCTGCGGCGTCTCGACCAGCACCTGGATGTAGAGATCGCCCATCTCGCGCGAGCGCAACACGCTCATGCCCTTGCCCTTCAGGCGGAACTGCTTGCCGGTCTGGGTGCCCTCAGGGACTTTCACCCGGGCCTTTTCACCATTCAGCGTCGGCACCTCGATCTCGCCGCCGAGCGCCGCCGAGGTCAGGCCGATCGGCACGCGGCAGAACAGGTCGGCACCGTCGCGCTGGAAGATGGCGTGCGGCTTGATCGATAGGAAAATATAGAGATCACCCGCCGGCCCGCCGCGCAAGCCAGCCTCACCCTCGCCGGCAAGGCGGATGCGGGTGCCGTCCTCGACGCCGGCCGGGATGTTGACCGAGAGCGTGCGCTCGCGGGTAACGCGGCCGGCGCCCTGGCAGCCGGTGCAGGGATCGTCGATGATCTCGCCGCGGCCATTGCAGGTCGGACAGGTGCGCTCGACCGAGAAGAAACCCTGGCTGGCGCGGACGCGGCCATGGCCGCCGCAGGTCGGGCACTGACGCGACTTGGAGCCCGCCTTGGCGCCGGTGCCGGAGCAGACCTCGCAGGTCACCGAGGTCGGGACGCGGATCGTCTCGTTCTTGCCGGCATAGGCCTCCTCGAGGCCGATCTCGAGATTGTAACGCAGATCGGCGCCGCGCTCGCGGGAGTTGGCGCCGCGCGGACCACCGCGGCCACGGCCTTCGCCGAAGAAGGATTCGAAGATGTCGGACATGAAGTCCGACATGTCGGCCGGGCCACCGCCCCCGCCGCCATTCTCGAAGGCCTGGTGGCCATAGCGGTCATAGGCGGCGCGCTTCTGGCCGTCAGAGAGGATCTGATAGGCCTCGTTGATCTCCTTGAACTTGATCTCGGCCTGCTTGTCGCCCGGGTTCTTGTCCGGGTGATGCTGCATGGCGAGCTTGCGGAAGGAGCTCTTGAGCTCGACCTCCGTCACGGTCCGGGAGACCCCGAGGATCTCGTAATAGTCGCGCTTAGACATTCAACCAGCTGCCCCTGCGCCGCCCTGCGCTTGCTGCGCGAGCCGGCGAGTCATGTCCTGCCGACGCCATCGCCTTAATGGAATGGCCGGGTCAAGCCCGGCCATCCCGTCACAGTCGATGGATGACCAAAAGCGCGATCAGGCGCTCTTCTTCTTGTCGCCCTTGTCGTCGCTGACGTCCTTGAAGTCGGCGTCGATGACGTCGTCCTTCTTCGGCTCCTCGGCAGCGGCGCCGTCGGCGGCATTCGCTTCGGCCTGGCTGGCGGCATACATCGCCTCGCCGAGCTTCATCGACGCCTGCATCAGCTCGTTGGTGCGAGCCTGGATCGCCTCGACATCCTCGCCGGTGAGCGCGCTCCTGAGGGCTTCGAGCGCGGTCTCGATCGCGCCCTTGTCGGCGGCCGAAACCTTGTCGCCATAGTCCTTCAGCGACTTCTCGGTCGAGTGCACGAGGCTCTCGCCCTGGTTCTTGGCCTCGACCAGCTCACGACGCTTCTTGTCGTCGGCGGCGTTCGCCTCGGCGTCCTTGACCATCTTCTGGATCTCGGCCTCGGAGAGACCGCCGGACGCCTGGATGCGGATCTGCTGCTCCTTGTTGGTGGCCTTGTCCTTCGCCGTCACCGAGACGATGCCGTTGGCGTCGATGTCGAAGGTCACCTCGATCTGCGGCATGCCGCGCGGGGCCGGCGGAATGCCCATCAGGTCGAACTGGCCGAGCAGCTTGTTGTCGGCCGCCATCTCGCGCTCGCCCTGGAAGACCCGGATCGTCACCGCGCCCTGGTTGTCCTCGGCGGTGGAGAAGACCTGGCTCTTCTTGGTCGGAATCGTGGTGTTGCGGTCGATCAGGCGGGTGAAGACACCACCCAGCGTCTCGATGCCGAGCGAGAGCGGGGTCACGTCGAGCAGCAGCACGTCCTTGACGTCGCCCTGCAGCACGCCGGCCTGGATCGCGGCGCCGATGGCGACGACCTCGTCAGGGTTGACGCCCTTGTGCGGCTCCTTGCCGAAGAACTGCTTCACGACTTCCTGGACCTTCGGCATGCGGGTCATGCCGCCGACCAGGACGACCTCGTCGATCTGGCCCGCGGACAGGCCGGCATCCTTGAGCGCCTTGCGGCAGGGCTCGATGGTGCGCTGGATCAGGTCGTCGACCAGGCTCTCGAACTTGGCGCGCGAGAGCTTGATGGCGAGGTGCTTCGGACCCGAGGCATCCGCCGTGATGTAGGGCAGGTTGATCTCGGTCTGCGAGGCGCTCGACAGCTCGATCTTGGCCTTCTCGGCCGCTTCCTTCAGGCGCTGGAGAGCAAGCTTGTCCTTCTTCAGGTCGATGCCCTGCTCGCGCTTGAACTCATCCGCCAGGTACTCGACCAGCCGCATGTCGAAGTCCTCGCCGCCGAGGAAGGTGTCGCCGTTCGTCGACTTCACCTCGAAGACGCCGTCGCCGATCTCGAGGATCGAGACGTCGAAGGTGCCGCCACCGAGGTCATAGACCGCGATGGTGCCGGCCTGCTTCTTGTCGAGGCCATAGGCCAGCGCGGCCGCGGTCGGCTCGTTGATGATGCGCAGCACCTCGAGGCCGGCGATGCGCCCGGCATCCTTGGTGGCCTGACGCTGGGCGTCGTTGAAATAGGCCGGGACGGTGATGACGGCCTGCGTCACCGGCTGGCCAAGATAGGCCTCCGCGGTCTCCTTCATCTTCGTCAGCGTGAAGGCGGAGATCTGCGAGGGCGAGTAGTCCTTGCCGTCGGCCTCGACCCAGGCGTCGCCCGACGGAGCCTTCTTGATCTTGTAGGGGACGAGGTCGATGTCCTTCTTGGTCATCGGATCGTCGAAGGTACGCCCGATCAGGCGCTTGATGGCGAAGAAGGTACGCTCCGGATTGGTGACCGCCTGGCGCTTGGCAGGCTGGCCGACCAGACGCTCGCCGTCATCCGTGATGGCGACGATCGAAGGCGTGGTGCGGGCGCCCTCGGAATTCTCGATGACCTTGGGTGTCGACCCTTCCATCACTGCAACGCAGGAATTGGTGGTTCCGAGGTCGATACCGATTACTTTACCCATGGATGGGATCCCTTTCGATTTAGCAGATCGCCGGAAGGCCGCGTCCAGGACGCCGTCCCCCGGCCCATGGCCCCGGATCGCCCCCACCTACCGCGGCGAACGAACCCGGGATATCCACGTCTGGCGACCGAAGTGACGGAACGGAGCCTCGGCTCCTTTCCGGCTTCGCCCGCCGGTTACAACAAAGAGCGGCCGGCCCTGCGTTTCGGCGCTCGCATGCTAGTGCTGGCGCCTGGCGCAATCCGGCCCCGATGGCCTTTGAAAAACCACCGCTTCGGGGCGTATATAGGGAGGGTGACGGGTTGCTTGCAAGGCGCGGAGCCGGATTAAGAATCGGCTTTGCGCATGGTCCTGCACAGAATTCGCGGGGCTGACCATTCCGGGTAAGTGTTGCCCGCATGCTCTTGCGCAGCGGACGTAGCCATTCCATTCAGGAAGACCTTGCGCCACCAGGAAAACAGCCGTGACGACGCTCCGCCGCCCGACTGCCCATCGCCTCGCCGCCGGCGCAGCGCTGGCCTGGCTCGGCCTTGCGGGTTCGGCCATGGCGCAGCCGCTGCAATTGCCGGGCGCACAGCCCTTCAACCAGCCCGGCGCCCAACAGTCGGCCCCAGCCTCCGTCGGCGGCCCGGCGACGCCGCGGCCGCGCACCATGCCAGCCATCAAGATCCCTGGCGAAGACTCGATCCTCGGCAAGACCTTGCGACGCAATGGCGGCTTCGGCGAAGCGACGCTGGAGAAGACCGGCAGCGGCTATGGACTGAAACTGCGGGCGGAAGGCTTCCAGTCCAGCAACCTCGTCGAGCCCTGCGCCATTTCCTTCGGCGACGCGCCCGTGCCGGTGACCTCGCTCGGCAAGCCGGCGGGGCTGCCGCGCTACAAGCTCGAGGCGCCCGCCTGCCCGATCGTCTTCGACGTGCTTGATGGCGCCTTCCTGGTGCTTGAGCCGGAGCAGCCCTGCGTGATCGAGGCCGCCGCCTGCCGCATCGAGCCACGTGGCGTCTGGGGACCGGATTCGCGCACCCTGGCCGCCCGGGCGAAAGACATCGAGGCCGAGCGCAAGCACGCGGAAGGCGCCGTGCGCGATGGCTTCCGGGCGCTCTCGGCCAAGGCCGACCTGACGGAGCAACGCACGATCGCGCGCGAGCAGGCCGGCTTCTCCTCGGAGCGCGAGCAGATCTGCCGCGACTTCCAGCGCGAGGGCTCGCATGGCTTCTGCGGCGCCCGCATCACCGAGGCGCGCGCCGCCTCGATCCGCTCCCGCCTCGGCCTGCCCGAGCCCAAGCCCGAGACTGTCAAGCCGCGCCCCGCCACGGCGAGGCGGACGCCTCCGCCTCCGGCGACGCCCGCTGCGACCATCCAGTAGGTTTTCGCTCAAGCGGCCTCGCCGCCCGCGACCTGCCCGGCCTCCCAGCCCAGGATGGCGCGCTTGCGCGTCAGCCCCCAATGATAGCCGGTCAGCGCGCCGGACTTGCCGATGACGCGGTGGCAGGGCACCACGAAGGAGATCGGGTTCTTGCCGACCGCCGCGCCGACCGCGCGGGCCGCCGAGGGCTTGCCGATATGATCGGCGACGTCGCCATAAGTGGTGGCGCAGCCGACTGGAATGCGCAGCAGCGTCTCCCAGACGCGAACCTCGAAATCGGTGCCGATCAGCACGACGCGCAGCGGCGTCTGCGGCGACCAGCTGCCCGGCTCGAAGATGCGTGTCGCATAGGGCGCCGTCGCCTGCGGATCGAAGCGGTAATCCGCATGCGGCCAGCGCCGCATCATGTCGGCCAGCGCCTCGGCCCGGCCGCCGATGACCTTGCCGCCGTCGAGGCTGTTCGAAACCCAGCCGAGACCGGCAAGGCCGCGCTCGGTCACGACGACCAGCGCCTCGCCGAAAGGCGACTGATGGAAGCCATAGGACATGCGCAGCCCCTCGCCGCCGGTCTTCCACTCGCCCGGCGACATCGCCTCATGGGTGACGAAGAGATCGTGCAGGCGGCCCGGCCCCGAGAGCCCGACCTCGAAGGAGGTGTCGAGGATGCTGGCTGACGCAGCCAGCAGGCCCTTGGCGTTGTCGAGCGTGATCGCCTGCAGGAAGGCTTTCGGCGTCAGCCCGCACCAGCGCCGGAACAGGTGATGCACATCGGTCGGGGTCGCGCCTGCGGCATCGGCGATCGCCTCGATCGTCGGCTGCTGGCGCCAGTTGTTGGTGATGTAGGACAGGATGCGGCGCACCGTATCGTAATCCGAGCCGGGCGCGACCGCCGGGAAATCGGCTTCCGAGGGGATGGCTTCGGTAGCGCGGGCGAGCACGGCGTTGGAGACGACTATCGGTTTCATCGCCGTCCTGAGACTGGAATGAGCGTTCATCTTTCTATCCTCGCGATCTCAAATCTCATGCTCACGAAGCTAGTCATGTCAGCATGCGTCTCCCACCCGAAAGCTGACAAGCTCGTCTTCACCGTGGGAGGCGCGTAGACATCCACAAATGACCGATTCTGCCGACCGCGTCGTCTCGCTCTACACCCGCCATGCCGCCGCCTATGACCAGCAGCGCGGCCGAAAACTGATGGAAGCGCGCTGGCTCGACCGCTTCCTCTCGTTGCTGCCGGCGACGCCATCGGTGCTCGACATCGGCTGCGGCATGGGCGAACCGATCGCAAGGCATCTGATCGAGCGCAACTGCGTCGTGACCGGCATCGATTCGGCGGCACCGTTGATCGCGCTCTGCCGCGAGCGCTTTCCGGAGCAGGACTGGCTGGCCGGCGACATGCGCGAGCTCGCGCTCGGCCGGCGCTTCGACGGGCTGATCGCCTGGGACAGCTTCTTCCATCTGACGCCCGACGACCAGCGCCGGATGTTCCCGCTCTTCCGCGAGCACGCAGCCGAAGGCGCGGCGCTGCTCTTCACCAGCGGTCCCGGCCATGGCGAGGCGATCGGCAGCTTCGAGGGCGAGCCGCTTTACCATGGCAGCCTAGATCCAGCCGAGTATCGCGTGCTGCTGGATGCGAACGGCTTTGCCGTCGTCGAGCATGTCGTCGAGGACCCGGACTGCGGCGGCCATACGATCTGGCTGTCGCACCGGACAACCTGAGGCCTTCCTCAAACGAATTGCAGCAACTTTGTGCGCGTCAGGCGCTGGTTGTTGCGATGCCATTCGTCGTCGGTGAAGAAGACCGGCGAGCCCTCGTCCCAGCCGCTGCAACTATAGTCCGACTGCTCGGCGAAGAAGGCGACGAAGTCCTCGCGCGAGCGCCATTCGGCAATAGCTTGGCCGGGATGATGGCCATCGAGGATGTCGCAGAGCTTGATCCCCGCCTCTGTGCGGATCAGGCCGTGACCGCAGTAGTCGCGGTGGAATTCGTGAATCAGCCCCTGGCCGACCGGACGGGCCGTCACACGATCCCAGACCTGCCCTGCCAGAACCGGGCCGAACAAAGCGCGATCGAGCTTGTCGCGCAGGACGAGCGCATAGCCGCGGACAGCCGCTTCGCCGTCGTTCTCAGCGGGAGGAGGGCCGCGCCGAGCGCGATTGGCCCGCACCGCCGCGATGACGACGACGATGATGGCCGCCCATGCGATCAGCGGGATGACCGTCGCAGCCATACTCAGGCAGGCTCGAAATCCGGGCCGCGCTTGGCCTTGGCGAGCGCCGTACCGAGCGCCTGCGCAAAACCCTCGCGCTCCCCCGGCGAAAGCGCAGAGGCGACCACGGTGCGCCGGCCGCGCGAGACCAGGGACAGCTCGAGCAGGCCGTAATCATCGTCGTCTTCGCGCTCGAGCTTGGTCCAGGCGGGGTTGGAGCGCCAGATCTTCTCGCGGCCGTGATGCGAGACCTTGCGCAGCAGCACTTCGAGCGGCGTCACGACGATACGCTCGAAGGCGCGGGCCGCATTGAAATTGACCTTGAAGGCGATGAAGAGCGCCAGGATGTCGAGGCCGAAGAAGCCGGCGACCGGCCAGGCGCCGAGCACGATGAAGGGAATCGAGGCTGCGACGCTGGTCAGGCAGACCAATGTCATGACGATGCGGAAGCCGTCCTGGCCGAGCGAGCGGTGCGGCGTGATCGTCGCGTCGAAGACAGGCTTCTCGGCCGCTTCGGGGAGGTCGTCTGAATTGGGCTTGCCCAAGGTCATCTGCGAACTATAACGCCGCGATGCCCGCGCCGAACAGCCAAAAACGCCGCAGCCCGTCGCCGAAGCGGATCACGAAGCCGCGCAGCGCCGCCGAGATCTATGAGATCTTCAACCGTTTCCGGCAACAGAGGCCCGAACCCAAGGGCGAGCTCGACTATGTCAACGTCTTCACCCTGCTGGTCGCCGTCGTGCTCTCGGCGCAGGCGACCGATGCCGGGGTCAACAAGGCGACGAAGCGGCTGTTCGAGCTCGCCGATACGCCAGAGAAGATGCTGGCCCTCGGCGAAGACCAGGTGCGCGAGCTGATCAAGACGATCGGGCTCTACCGCAACAAGGCGAAGAACGTCATCGCGCTCTCGGAGAAGCTGATCGCCGAGTTCGGCGGCGAGGTCCCCACCGCGCGCGAGGCGCTGGAGAGCCTGCCCGGCGTCGGCCGCAAGACCGCTAATGTCGTGCTCAACATCGCCTTCGGTGAGATCACCCATGCGGTCGACACTCATGTCTTCCGCGTCGCCAACCGCCTGCGCATCGCGCCCGGCAAGAACGTGCTGCAGGTCGAGCTCGGCCTTGAAAAGGCAGTGCCGGCCGAGTTCGGCCGGCACGCGCATCATTGGCTGATCCTGCACGGGCGCTACACCTGCAAGGCGCTGCGGCCGGCCTGCGAGACCTGCGTCGTCACCGATCTCTGCGATTCGCCCGACAAGCGGATCGCCTGAGCCATCAATTGATCGCCAGCCGAGCCTGCTTGATGATGCCGGCCCAGCGGCGCGACTCGGCCTCCATCATCGCTGCGAACTCCTCCGGCTTGTTGCCGATCGGCTCGGCACCCTCGTTCTGCAGACGCTCGCGGATGATCGGGCTGTTGATGGTCTCGACCGTCGCCTGGCGCAGCTTGGCCGCGATGTCCTTGGGCGTGCCCTTGGGCACGACGAAGCCGTACCAGGCCGTCGCCTCGTAATCCGGCCAGCCGCTCTCGGCCACCGACGGCACCTCCGGGAAGAGCTTGGCGCGCGCCTTGCCGGTCACCGCCAGCGCCCTGACCTTGCCGCCATGGATCAGGCCGAGGACCGAAGGCACGGTGGTGATCATGAAGTCGCTGTTGCCGGCGAGCAGATCGGTCAGCGCAGGCCCGGCGCCGCGATAGGGCACGTGCACGGCCTCGAACTGCGCGGTTTGAGCCAGCAGGATCGTGGCAAGATGGCTGGCGGAGCCATTGCCGGCCGAGCCGTAGGTCAGCTTGCCCGGGTTCTTCTGAGCCTGGCCGACGAGCTCTGCCAGCGTCTTGTGCGGCGAGTTGGGCGAAACCACCACCACGAGCGGCGCCGCGGTGATTAGCGTCAGCGGGTCGAAAGCGGTCAGCGGGTCGACCCGGACATTCTTGAACAGATGCGGATTGACCACCATCGGGCCCTGATTGGCCATCAGCACCGTGTAGCCGTCGGGCGCAGCCGCGGCCGCCTGGGCGGTGGCGAGATTGCCGCCGGCCGAGCCGTTGTTCTCGACCACGAGCGACTGGCCAAGCCTCTCGCCGACGCCCTGCGCGACGAGGCGCGCGATCGCATCCGTGCCGCCGCCGGCGGCGTAAGGCACCAGCAGCTTCATCGGCCTGTCCGGAAAGGCAGCCTGGGCGCGGGCGAAGTCAGGCAGGCAGGTGCTGGCCAGAGCGGCCGTGATCAGGCTGCAGAGATGGCGGCGCGTGATCGTCATGGGTCAGTTCTCCTCCCGTTTCCGCCCTCTCTGCAAGCGCGAGGATCGCACTGGCGGGGACGATGACGTTTCCTTCGAAAATGCGGCGCGCCGTGCGCACCAGGCTGGCGCGGGCCACCTGACCGGCGGCATCGAGCGCAAGGTCGACCTGGATGGCGCCGCTCGGATGCTCGACCGCGACCAGCGAGTCGGCTTCGGCGCTGAGCATCTCGGCGGCGACGCTGCCGGCGATGCGGCTCGCCGCCGCAACGCAGAGCGCCCCGGTGACGGCATGGCTGCGATGGCAGCGATCCGGCGTGAAATAGCGCGAGGTCAGGCTGCCGCCGCGGCGCGCGGGCGAAAGCACACCGACCTTGGGAATGACGCGTCCGGCGACATCGCCGAGTCCCATGCGCCGGCCGGCCTCGCGGCGAAGCTCTTCCAGGCGCGCCAGCAGGGCAGCGTTGGCATCGAGCTCGGCCGGCGTCTCGTCGCCGGCGAGGCCGAGATCGGTGGCGCGCAGGAGCAGCATCGGCGTGGCGTAGTCGACCAGCGTCACCGGGATGCCGTCGATCTCCTCGCGACCGCGGCCAGTCGGCAGCAAGGCGCCGGTCTTCGAGCCGACAGCTTCGAGGAAGCCGAGCTTGATCGGGGCCGCCGTGCCGGCGACGCCGTCGATCGCAGTCGCGCCGTCATAGGCGACGACGCCGCCTGGGGTCTGCACGGCCGCCTCGATCAGCGCGCCGGTGTTGCGGTTATGGATGCGCACGATGGTCTCGCCATCGGCGGCCGGCACGAGGCCGGCCTCGATGGCGAAGGGGCCGACGGCGGAGAGCATGTTGCCGCAGTTCGGGCTCAAATCGACATGGGCACGCTCGACCGCGACCTGGGCGAAGAGATAGTCGACATCGGCATCCGGCCGGCTGGAGCGGCTGACGATCGCGACCTTGCTGGTCAGCGAATTGCCGCCGCCGAGCCCATCGAGTTGCAGCATATGCGGCGACCCCATCGCGGCGAGCAAGACGCGATCGCGCGCCGCCGGATCGGCCGGCAGGTCGCGCTCCAGGAAGAAGGGGCCGCGCGAGGTGCCGCCGCGCATCAGCACGCAGGGAATGCGCAGGGCCTGAGCATGCGGAAGCTGGAAGGGAGCGGACAAGGGCGTCACCCGGCGGTTGGCGATGCCCCACTCTTCTCAAATCGAATAATCGCTGTGAAATGCAGAGATCGGCGCTATTAATGCTTCATGAGCATCAATTTCGAAGCCCTCGATTTGCGCGCCTTCATCTCCGTGGTCGAGCTCGGCGGCTTCCACCGCGCCGCCGAGGCGCTCAACATGTCCCAGCCGGCGCTGAGCCGGCGCATCCAGCGCCTGGAAAGCGCGGTCGGAGCGGCGCTGCTGGAGCGGACGACGCGCCGGGTGGCGCTCACCATGGTCGGGCGCGAAATGCTGCCTTTGGTCCGACGCATGCTCGACGAGTTCGACAGCTCGATCTTCGCGATGCGCGATCTCGGCAGCCGCCGCGCCGGGCTGATCGCGCTCGCCTGCGTGCCGACGGCCGCCTTCTACTTCCTGCCCTCGGTGATCGCGCGCTTCCAGGCGCAGTAGCCGAACATCCGCTTCCGCATCCTCGACCTCTCGGCCAATGACGGCCTGGAAGCGGTGGCGCGCGGCGAGGTCGAGTTCGGCATCAACCTGATCGGCGGCTCCGATGGCGAGCTCAGTTTCGAGCCGTTGATCGACGACCCCTTCGTGCTCGCCTGCCGGCACGACCATGCGCTGGCAAGGAAGTCGGCGCTGGACTGGGGCGACCTCGAAGGCCATCCGCTGGTCACCGTCAGCCGCAG
Source organism: Allobosea sp. CRIB-10 (assembly GCF_900112185.1). Classification (GTDB taxonomy): domain Bacteria; phylum Pseudomonadota; class Alphaproteobacteria; order Rhizobiales; family Beijerinckiaceae; genus Allobosea. The sequence goes on from NZ_FOKP01000002.1 coordinate 292,603, forward strand.
CAGCGGCAATCGCGCCATCCTCGATGCGGCGCTGGTCAAGGTCGGAGTCCGGCTCGACTGGTCCTTCGAGGTGACGCACCTCTCGACCTCGCTCGGGCTGGTCGAGGCGGGCCTCGGCATATCCGTGCTGCCCAAGCTGGCGACGCCGGGCGCGGATCACCCGATCATCGTGACCCGACCGATCCGCGACCCCGAAGTCTCGCGCACGATCGGCGTGGTCAGGCGCCGCGGCGTCAAGCTTGCGCCGGCTGCGGAGCGCTTCCTGGAGATGCTGCTCGGAACCTGGCGCGGGCCCCTGCCCGCTTCAGGCTGACGCTCAGCCGAAGACCCAGAGCCCGGCGAGTCCGGCCGAGCCGACGATGATCCGCCACCAGGCGAAGGGCGTGAAGCCGCGCTTCGAGACGAAATCGAGGAAGCTGCGGACGACGATCAGCGCCGAGATGAAGGCGGTGACGAAGCCGATCGTGATCAGAGTGAGATCGTTGGTCGTCAGCTCCTTGTAGTTCTTCAGGAGGTCGTAGGCGAAGGCGCCGGCCATGGTCGGCATCGCCAGGAAGAAGGAGAACTCGGCCGCGGCCCGCTTGTCGGCACCGAGCAGCATCGCGCCGACGATGGTCGAGCCGGAACGCGAGACGCCGGGCACCATCGCGAGGCACTGGATGAAGCCGATCTTGAGATACATCGGCAGCGGGAACTTGGTGGCGTCGTGATGCTTCACCTCGAGCTCAAGCTCGTCGATGACAAGGAGGACGAGGCCGCCGGCGATCAGCGTGCAGCAGACCAGGAAGGGGTTGAATAGCACGCCCTTGATGAAGCCGTGCGCCAGCGCCCCGATCACCGCCGCCGGCAGGAAGGCGACGAGCACGCCGAGGACGAAGCGCCTTGCGGTCGGATCGGTCGGCAGGCGCAGGGCGATGTCGAGCAGGCGACGGAAATAGACCAGCAGGATCGCCAGGATCGCGCCGAGCTGGACCAGGATCTCGAAGGCCTTGCCCTTGGATTCGAAGCCGAGGAAATGCCCGAGCAGCAGCAGGTGGCCGGTCGAGGACACCGGCAGGAATTCGGTCAGCCCCTCGACCACGCCGAGCACGGCGGCGACAAGCAGGTCATGCATGGGAGGGTCCTTCCGAGCCTTGCTGGTGCGGCGCAACAAAAGCGTGCCGAACGCGTTAAAGCTATGGCGCAGGGTCTTTGCAAATTGGTTACCAGATCGGCAAGGATTTCCGCGCAATCCGCCACTTTCCCCCGTCCCGGGTTGTGAGGCTTAGCCGGCAGGCCTATACGGGGGCGCTCTATCGCGCTGCATCACGCGCCGGCCTACCTCACCCGAACCTTCATCTGTTCCAGCAATCGATGGCCACGCTCCACCATTATCCGCTTTGCCCGCATTCGCGTTTCATCCGGCTCGCCCTCGGCGAGTTCGGCCTCGATGCCACGCTGATCGAAGAGCGCGTCTGGGAACGGCGGCGCGAGTTCCTCGAGCTCAATCCGGCCGGGACGACGCCGGTGCTGCGCGAGGATAGCGGCCTGGTCGTGCCAGGCCCGGGGCCGATCGCCGAATATCTCGACGAGACCCGCGGCCTTGCGCTGGCCGAGCGCCGCCTCCTGCCGGAAGGCCCGGGCGGGCGGATCGAGGTGCGCCGGCTGCTCGACTGGTTCAACATCAAGTTCAACGAAGAGATCACCGCTCCGCTCGTGCTGGAGAAGGTGATGAAGCGCTTCATGAGCCGCGACGAGGGCGGCGGCCCGCCGGAGATGAGCGCGATCCGCGCGGCGCGCGGCAATGTGCGCTATCATCTGCGCTACATCGCCTGGCTGACGGCGAAACGGAACTGGCTCGCCGGTGACAATCTGAGCTATGCCGATCTCGCCGCGGCGGCGCATCTTTCCTGCGTCGACTATCTCGGCGACGTGCCCTGGGACGAGGACGAGGCTGCCCGCGCATGGTATGCGAGGATCAAGTCCAGACCGAGCTTCCGGCCGCTGCTGAGCGACCGGATTCCCGGCATGGCGCCCTCGGCCCATTACGACGACCTGGACTTCTGAGCCCCGACAAGCTCAAGGCCGCGATCGCCGCGCGCGCGAAGGCCGAGGGTTTTTCGGTGCTGCGCGTCGCCTCGACCGATGCGATTCCCGAGGCGCCGGGGCGCCTTGCCGGCTGGCTTGAGGCCGGCCATCACGGCGATATGACCTGGCTGACCGAGCGCACGGCCGAGCGTGCCGATCCGGCGACATTGTGGCCGGCGGCACGCTCTGTCGTCATGCTCGGCATGAGCTATGCCGGCGAAGGCGACCCGCTCGCGGTCCTGGAGCAGCGGGATCGTGGCGCGATCTCGCTCTATGCCCGCCGGCGCGACTATCACGACGTGATCAAGGGCAAGCTGAAGAGCATCGCTGGCGTTCTGGCGGCGCGCGGCGATGCCGAGGTCAAGGTCTTCGTCGACACCGCCCCGGTGATGGAGAAGCCGCTGGCGCAGGCCGCGGGCCTCGGCTGGCAGGGCAAGCAGACAGTGCTGGTTTCGCGCCAGCATGGCGCCTGGCTCTTCCTCGGAGCGATCTACACCTCGGCGGAGCTGCCGCCGGACGAGCCTGAGCGCGACCATTGCGGCTCCTGCACGCGCTGCCTCGACATCTGCCCGACCAAGGCTTTTCCGGCACCCTATCAGCTCGATTCGCGGCGCTGCATCGCGTATCTCACCATCGAGCATCAGGGCCATATCGACCCAGAATTCCGCGAGGGTATCGGCAACCGCGTCTTCGGCTGTGACGACTGCCTCGCCGTCTGCCCCTGGAACAAGTTCGCGGAAGCCTCACACGAAACGCGCCTGGCGCTGAAGAGCGAGCTCGACGCGCTGCCGCTGGCCGACCTCGCAGCACTCGACGACGCTGCCTTCCGCACGCTCTTCGCCGGCACGCCGGTGAAGCGCACCGGCCGCGAGCGCTTTGTCCGCAATGTGCTGATCGCGATCGGGAACAGCGGCGATCTGGCATTGGCCGCAAGCGCCGAAGCTCTGCTCGACGATCCCTCGCCTTTGGTGAGGGCGATGGCCGCCTGGGCGCTTTGGCAGCTTGCCCCCGATCGTGCTGCCGAACTCGCGCCAGCGCGGCTCGCGCAAGAAGCCGACCCCGAGGTCAGAGCCGAATGGACTCAGCCTTCGCCAAACCAACTGGAATCCGTATGAAGCTCGTCATCTTCGGCCTCGGCTATTCCGCCGGGTTCTTCGCGCGCGCCGCTTTGGCCAAGGGCTGGGAGGTCACCGGCACGGTGCGCTCGGCCGAGAAGGCCGGCGAGCTCAGCAAGCAGGGACTGCACACGCTGCTCTTCGGCGGCTTTGCAGTCTCGACGCCTCTGGCAAAGATCGTCGCCGAGGCGGACGCGGTGCTGGTCTCGGCCCAGCCGGACGAGAACGGCGACCCCGTGCTCGGCGCGCTCGCCGACAAGCTCGCCGCCGCCGAGAAACTGCGCTGGATCGGCTATCTCTCGACCATCGGCGTCTATGGCGACCATGGCGGCGCCTGGATCGATGAAACCGCCGAATGCCGGTCGACCAGCCGGCGCTCGCGGCAACGGCTGGAGATCGAACAGGACTGGCTCGCCTTCGGCGATAGCAGCGGCAAGCCGGTCCAGGTCTTCCGCCTTTCCGGCATCTACGGCCCCGGCCGCAGCCCGATCACCAAGCTGAGGGCCGGCACCGCCAACCGGCTGATCAAGCCCGGCCAGGTCTTCAACCGCATCCATGTCGACGACATCGCCGGCTTGCTGATGGCCTCGATCGAACAGCCGCGCGCCGGAGCGATCTACAACGTCACCGATGACGAGCCGGCGCCGCCACAGGATGTCGTCCGCTTCGCCGCAGAGGTCTCAGGGCTTACGCCGCCGCCGGAAACCCCGTTCGACCCGGCCAAGCTCTCGCCGATGGCGGCGAGCTTCTACAGCGAGAACAAGCGAGTCTCGAACGCGCTGGTGAAGCGCGAGCTCGGCTATGCCTTCCGCTATCCGGAGTATCGACAGGCGCTGCGCGACCTCGCCGCTGCGGGCGAGTGAGCCGAATCAGGCGGCGTAGCGCCCGGCGTCGCCGTCGAGATACTCGATATAGCGCCGGTCGATCGCGGCGACGGGCAGGATGACCAGCACGTCGGTGGTGCCGAACTGCTTGTCGATCACGGCGCCGGAGCCGAAGCGGGCGCCGAGGCGCAGATAACCCTTCACCAGCGGTGGCAGGCATTTCAGCGCGAGCTTGGCGTCGACCATGCCCGCGGGCAGGCGATCCATCCCGACATGCCGCTCCGGCTGCGCCACGACGCGCCACTCGCCCTGGGCGGTGGCGTGGTGGTGGATGAAGCTGAGCGGCAGGGCCAACATGTCGGGATCGACGCCATCGAAGCTGGCGCAGCCGAACATCGCGTCGATGCGGTGATGCCGGCAATAGGCCCAGATGCCGTGCCAGAGCAGCTCGACCGTCTTCTTGGTGCGGTAGGGCTTCAGCACGCAGGAGCGGCCGAGCTCGAGGAAGCGCATGTCGGGATGGCGCGCCAGCAGTGGCGCGATGTCGAATTCGGATTGGGTGTAGAAGCCGCCGAGCTTGGCGACGGCCTGCTCGCGCATCAGCCGGTAGGTGCCGACCACCTTGGGCTTGATCCCGCCGAAGCGGCCACGCGCGGCGTGGTCGATGACGAGGAGATGGTCGCAGACCGCGTCGAACCGGTCAGCATCGCGGCGGAACATGCGCGAGACGACGTCGGGCTTGGCCGACATCTCCTGATAGAAGACACGATAGCGCAGGCGCTGCGCCCGCCAGATCTCGCGCGGCCCGCGCGCCAGCCGGACCTCGAGCGTGCCGGAGCGGCCGAGCGTGCCGGAGAGAGCGTCGGGACCGGGAAAAGCGAAGCCGCCAAGCTGCTTGCCGGCAGCCAACAGGTTCGACGGGGAGAAACGCTGCAACAGGGCCTGGCCGGCCGGCTTCTGCTTTGCCGGCTGACGGGAACCCTGAAAAACGTCGTGCGTCATAGACGGTCTGGCCCCTGCGATCTCGGATCGGCGCATGACAGCTCTGCGCCGACCGTCTTACGGGATCGCGACAAAACTACGTCACTGCGATGACGAAGCCAACCGTCTGTGGAGGAAACCCGGCTCAGGCCGACAGCATTTGTGTCGTTCGCAGATGCGAAAGCCGCTCGATCCAGCCGCGTAACTGCTCGCGCGAGAGCGGCTTAGCCAGGCAATCATCCATGCCGGCGGCGAGCGCCTCGCGCCGGTCCTCCTCCGCCGTGTTGGCGGTCACGGCAACAATCGGTAGCCGCTCCGAGCCTGGCGCCTTCTCGGCCGCACGTATCCGCCGGGCGACGGCGAGCCCGTCCAGTACCGGCATGCGGACATCAAGCAAGGCGAGATCGAAGCCTTTCACCTCGCCCGAGCGCGCCTCCTCGATCAAACGAACAGCCTCGCCGCCATCGCGCGCCCAGACCGCGCTGCAGCCGAATCGCTCCAGGCTGCGGGTCAGCAGCAGCGCGTTGATCTCGTTGTCCTCGGCGACGAGGACCCGCAGACCGGCGACAGGCTGCCGTGCCGAGGCGACGCCGGCCGGCGCTGCGACAGCTGTGCCCTGCGAGCGCTTGACGGGATCGAGCCGCACCTGGAGCGAGCGGGCTCGGACCGGCTTGACGAGGAACCCACTGAAGCCCGCGGCATAGGGCGAGCCGAAGCTGCGGCGCTCGGCTGGCGCCAGCATGATCACGATGTCGGCGACGCCGGCCCGGCGCGCCGCGGCTGCCACAGCCTCGATCTCGCCGCCCGGGAGGTTGCGATCGATCAGCACCGCGGACGGGGCCGAATCGCCGGCGAGCTCGGCAAAGGCCTGAGCATGATCGCCAGCCTGCACAACCTGTGCGCCCATGCGTTCGAGGCAGGCGACGATATGCGCGGCGCTGAACGGCGCGGAAGACGCGACCAGGATGCGCCGGCCTGCCCAATCCGGCGAAGCGGGAGAGGCGCCGGCGTCCACGGCTGCCCGCAACGGCAGGGCCAACCGGAACAGCGCGCCGCATCCCTCGCGATTGGTGGCCTCGATGTCTCCGCCCATCGCGCGGGCGAGCCGACGGGCAATGGCGAGGCCGAGGCCGGTGCCGACCTGCTCGCGGTGGCCGGTCATGCCGCCCTGCTCGAACTCCTCGAAGATCGTCGCCAGGCGTTCCGGCGGGATGCCTGGACCGGTGTCGGCGATGCTGACGACGAACCCGCCAGCGACTGCGTCCGCCTCGATGCCGACGCCACCCTCTTGCGTGAACTTCACGGCATTGCCGACGAGATTGAGCAGAATCTGGCGCAGGCGCTCGGCGTCTCCGACGAGCTGCCCAGGCAAGTCCGGCCCGAGCAAGGCGGAGATCTCAATGCCCTTGGCTTGAGCGCGTGGCGCCATCAGCTCGGTCACATCCTCGATCAGCGCAGCCGGATCGAACGGCGTATCGAGGAGTTCGAGCTTGCCGGCCTCGACCTTGGCGAAGTCGAGGATGTCGTCGACGAGACCGAGCAAGGCCTCGCCGGAGCTGCGCAGTGCCTTGACGTAAGTGCTCTGCTCCGGATCGAGCCTGGTGTCGCCGAGCAGATCGGCCATGCCCAGAATGCCGTTGAGCGGGGTGCGGAACTCGTGGCTGACGGTCGCGAGAAAACGCGACTTGGCAGCGCTCGCCTCCTCGGCCCGGCTGCGCGCCTCCTCAAGCGCCGTTTCAGTCGCGATCCGCCCGCTGATCTCGCGGCCGACACGCTGCAACACGGTCTGCCCGGCGGCGACCGGCACGATCGTCTCGACCCAGGATAACCAGCGTTCGCCCTCTTGCGTCTCGATGCACTCGTCGACGACGCGGGCACCATTTGGCAGCACCTGGACCGGCCGAGCAATACGGACGCGCGGCTGTTCGACGCTGCCGACGGCCTCGACCTCGCTCTTGCCGATCAGCGCCGCATAGGCGGCGTTGGCGTAAATGATCCGGCCCTCGCTGCGACGCACGATCAGATCGCCCTGCGCCTCGATCAGGCTGCGATAGCGCTCCTCGCTGTCGGCAAGCACCCAGAGCCGGTCACTGAGCTTCTCGACATCGGCCGTCAGAGCCCGCGCCTGCTGCGTGATCTCCTGCCGCTCGCGCAGCAGGCGGATCGCTACGACGGCACACGCAATCGCCAGGGCGACGGCGGCGCCAGACAGCAGGACGGCGAAGGACGGCAGCTCGATCATGCCATACCATCTAGCATCGACCCTCTTGAGAAAGGGTTCGCCCCATCAGCGAGGGTGCCAGATGGTTTGAATGGTTTCGTTAACCTTTCATCAGGCGGCAATCCGTCGTCAGGCAGCCTGGGCCGCCTGGTCGATGCGCGAGCGATAGGACAGCGCCTCCGCGAGATGAATGCGCCCGAGCCGGTCCTCGCCGTCGAGATCGGCGAGCGTGCGCGCGACCTTGAGGACGCGGTGATAGCCGCGCGCCGTCAGCCGCATCGCCTCGGCGGCGTTTCGGAGCAGCGCGAGCCCGGCCGCATCCGGCCGCGCCACCTCGTCGAGTTGCGCGGACGGACAACGGGCATTGGTGGTACCGCCCGGAAGCCCGAGCGCGGCGTAGCGCTCCGATTGGCGGGCACGAGCCGCGGCGACGCGGGCGGCGACCTCGGCCGAGCCCTCGGCCGCGGCCGGCAGGATGAGATCGGCGGCGGTCAGCGCGGGTACGTCGATGGTGATGTCGATCCGGTCCAGCATCGGGCCGGAGATCCTCGCCTGGTAGCCCGCCATGCAGCGCTCGTTCGGCTGCCGGCGGCAGGCATAGCCGGGCTCGGTCGCCTTGCCGCAGCGGCAGGGATTCATCGCCGCGATCAGCTGGAACTTGGCGGGATAGACGGTGCGGTGATTGGCGCGCGAGATCAGCACCTCGCCGGTCTCCATCGGCTGGCGCAAGGCATCGAGCGCCTGCGCCTGGAACTCCGGCAACTCGTCGAGGAAGAGCACGCCGTGATGGGCGAGCGAGACCTCGCCCGGCTTGGCCTGCAGCCCGCCACCGACCAGCGCCGCCATCGAGGCGGAATGATGCGGTGCGCGGAAGGGGCGCCGGTCGGTCAGCTCCCCATCGGCGAGATGGCCGGCGACCGAGAGCACCATCGAGACCTCGAGCAATTCGCGCGGATCGAGCGGCGGCAGGATCGAGGGCAGCCGGCTCGCCAGCATCGACTTGCCGGCACCGGGCGGCCCGTTCATCAAGAGGTTATGGCCGCCGGCCGCAGCGATCTCGAGCACGCGCTTGGCGCTTTCCTGGCCCTTGATCTCGCGCAGATCCGGCAGCGGCCCGCTCTGGCGGGCGACGGCGGGCTGCGGCCGCGCCATCACCTGCGTGCCCTTGAAATGGTTGGCGAGCTGGATCAGCGAGCGCGGCGCGAGGATGTCGAGATCGCGGGCCGCCCAGGCCGCCTCCGGCCCGCTCGCGGCCGGGCAGATCAGCCCCTGCCCTCGGCCATAGGCCGCGATCGCAGCCGGCAGCACGCCGGCGACCGGTGTGATCGAGCCGTCGAGGGCGAGTTCGCCGAGCACAGTGTAGCCGGCGAGCGCATCGGCCGGAATCGCGCCGATCGCCGCCATGACGCCGAGCGCGATCGGCAGGTCGTAATGGCTGCCTTCCTTGGGCAGGTCAGCCGGAGCGAGGTTGACGGTGATGCGCTTGGCCGGCAGCGCCAGCCCCGAGGCGATCAGCGCGGCGCGCACCCGCTCCTTGCTCTCGCCGACAGCCTTGTCGGGCAGGCCGACGAGAATGAAGGCGACGCCGCCCGGCGTGACCTGGACCTGGACATCGACGGCGCGCGCCTCGATGCCTTCGAATGCCACCGTCGCGACCCGCGTCACCATTCCAGCGCACCCCGTCCCCGCGCAGTGACGCTAGCGGAAGCGCGTCAGGGTTGCAAGAACATATCAGGAACTTCTACGCTGGCGCGACAGCTGCTTTCCGCGCGAGCGCCTGCCGCAGCAGCACCGGCGCCGCGATCACCAGACCAAGCGCGACACTCATCGGCATCGCCAGGATCAGCGGCAGCGCGGCGATTCCGAGGATCAGCCGCTCCCACATCGCCAGCGGCGCCAGCAGCCAGCCCGAGAAGGCGGCGGAGAGCAGGGTGATGCTGGCGAGGCAGGCCGCGGTCGAGCCGATCAGCTCCGTCCAGGTGAAGCTCGGCACCATGATCAGCATCGAGGGCGAGAACACGAAGACGAAGGGCACCAGCACCTTGCCGAGCGCCAGCCGAAAGGCGGTGTTGCCGGTCTTGAACGGGTCGGCGCCGGCCATGCTCGCCCCGGCATAGGCGGCGATCGCGACCGGCGGCGTCACGTCGGCGAGCACGCCGTAATAGAAGACGAAGAAATGGGCGACGAGCGGGTTGACGCCGAGCATGCCGAGCGCCGGCGCCGCCACCGTCACCATGATGATGTAGTTCGCCGTGGTCGGCACGCCGCAGCCGAGCAGGATGCAGACGATGCCGGTCAGCAGCAGCGTGAAGAACAGGGTCGCGGTCTTCACGTCGAAGGGCAGGAACGGGACGAGATCGAGCACGCCCTTGGCCCATTGATCGGCGAGCGAAGTCACGATCCAGGAGATCTTGAAGCCGACGCCGGTCAGGGTGACGACACCGACGATGATGCCGACCGTCGCCGCAGCGGCGCCGACGCCGATGGCGTATTTGGCGCCGAGGATGAAGGCGTCGACCATGTCGTTGACGCGCTTGCGACCCTCGGCCGACTTCAGCAGTACGCCATGGGCCATGACCGCGAAGGCGGCGAGCGTGAAGGCGGCGTTCACGCCGGGCACACGCAGGAATTCGGTCGGCGCGGCGATGCCTATCGCCAGGGCGAAGGCCAGCGCCGAAGCGGCGCGGTAATGCGCGAGGCCGACCAGCATGCAGCCGGTGATGCCCCAGAAGGCGGCGAGATAGGGCGTATAACCAGTGAAGAGCACGACGATCAGGCCGAAGAGCGGCGCGATCGTCGGCCAATCGCGGGCGAAGACCTCTTTCAGCTTGGGCGCCTCGGCATCGGTCATGCCGCGCATGCCGTTGCGCCTGGCTTCGAAATGCACCTGCATCAGCACGCCGAAGAAGTGCATGAAGGCCGGAATCACCGCGGCGATGACGATGGTCGCATAAGGCAGATTCAGGAACTCGACCATCAGGAAGGCGGCGGCGCCCATGATCGGCGGGGTGATCTGGCCGCCGGTCGCTGCCGTCGATTCGACGGCAGCAGCAAAGTGACGCTGGTAGCCGAGCCGGATCATCATCGGGATCGTCAGCGAGCCCACGGTGACGGTGTTCGCCACCGAGGAGCCCGAGATCATGCCGAACAGGGCCGAACCGAAGATCGAGACCTTGGCCGGCCCGCCGGCGAAACGACCGGCGACGGCAGCGGCGACACCTAGGAACAACCGGCCGAGGCCGATGCGCGTCGCCAGCACGCCGAACAGCACGAAATGGAAGACATAGGTCGCGACCACGCCGAGCGCGACGCCGTAGACGCCCTGGCTGGTCAGATAGAGATGATTGACCAGCACCGACCAGGTCGCGCCCGGATGCAGGAAGATGCCGGGAAACCAGGGACCGAAGATCGCATAGATCATGGCGAAGAGCGCGATCAGCGGCAGGCCCCAGCCGATGGCGCGGCGCGTCGCCTCGATCATCAAGACGATCGTGATCGTGCCCATGACGACGTCGAGCGTCGAAGGATTGCCGACACGGAAGACCAGATCCTCGAAGATGTAGGGCACGTAGAGGCTGGCGACGGCAACCGCTGCGGCGCAGATCCAGTCATAGAGCGGCACGCCGCCCGGGCGCCAGAAAGTCGAGGCGTGCACCGTTCTGGCGTCGCTCTTGCGCGCGGAGAAGACGAGGAAGATCAGCCCGAGCACGAAGGCGAGATGGATGCCGCGATGCGTCGTCTCGCGCAGCAGGCCGAAGCCGGCGGTGTAATAGTGGAAGGCCGAGAGCGCGAGCAGCAATCCGCCGATGATCAGCGCCGTGCCATGCGGCACCTTGCGGAACGCCATTTCTGGATCGAGCTCTTCCTCGAGCCTGGCGAGTTCGGCGGCGGAGGGCTGGTTGGCCATGGTGGACTTTCGATACGTCGCGCCTTTGGGCGCAGGCGAAACCTTCATTCTCGGGCGGCACGAGGTGCCGGCCCGAGAATCGTGGGCAAGGGATGCTCAGGGCAGGCCCGAGCATGACGCCTATGGCGTTACTTCAGCAGACCGGCTTCCTTGTAGAACTTCTCCGCACCGGGATGCAGCGGCACGCCCTGCAGGCCGGAGAGCGCGGTCTCCTTACGGATCACCTTGCCCTTGGCATGGCCGGCATCGAGCGCAGCGCGGGTCTTGTCGCTCCACAGCGCCTTGGTCACGGCGTAGACGGTGTCGTTTGAGATCTTGGCCGAGGTCACCCAATGGGCGCCAACCGCCACGGTCTTGACCGCGCCGACGTCCTTATAGGTGCCGGCCGGGATCTCGTCGGCGGCGAAGAAGGGCGAGTCCTTGGCGAGCTTCTCGGCTTCGGCGCCGGTGATCGGCAGGATGGCGATGCCCGAGCCGGTCGAGGCCAGCTCGGAGATCGCCGCCGCCGGATAGCCGCCGGTGAAGAAGAAGGCGTCGACCGAGCCGTCCTTCATCTTCTCGGCCGCCTGGTTCGGCTTGAGGTATTCGGCCGAGATGTCCTTCTCACCGACACCGAAGGCGGCGAGGATCGCCTTGGCGTTGAGCAGCGTGCCGGAGCCCGGCTCGTCGAGCGAGACCTTCTTGCCCTTGAGATCGGCGACGCTCTTGACGTTCGCGGCCTTGCGCACGACGAGATGCACCGATTCCGGATAGAGATTGGCGATCGAGCGCAGCTCCGCGACCTTCGGCTTGCCCTCGTAGACGCCGGTGCCGGAATAGGCCCAGAAGGCGACATCGGCCTGGACGAAGCCGGATTCGGCGGCGCCACCGACGATGGAATTGACGTTGGCGACCGAGCCGTTGCTGGCGACCGCGGTCGAGACCAGCTGCGGCGGCGCCGAGATCGCGTTCGCGATCAGCCCGCCGATCGGGTAATAGGTGCCGGCCGTGCCGCCGGTGCCGATGCGGAAGAAGGCGGGCGCCTGGGCGAGCGCCGCGCCGGCGAGCGCAAGGGCGCCGAGCCCGAGCGCGATCGAGGCCGTGCGGCGCGTAAACTTGGACTGCATGGAGAACCTCCCGTTGAAACGGGAAGTCTCCGAAGCTTTGCCGCGGCAATCAAGCCACCAACAGGCAAATCCCGTGCGTTTGTTGGGCCGGCGGCGCAAGATTGTGTTTAAAATGCGGCGAATACGCTTTCGCTGCCGTTCGAGCGGCCAAGCCGGATGCAGTCAGCGCCGCGTGACGATACCGATCTGAGGCTTGGGCGCAGCGCCGAGCCAAAGCAGCAGGAAACCGAGCAGCAGGCCGGCCGCGGCGGTCGGCAGTTGCAGTGTATGGATCAGCACGGGGTCCCAAAGCATGGGGTGAAGATTGCGCTCGACGGCGGGCTGGAGCTGTCGGAAGCGCTCGCCGACGAAGGTCAGCAAGGTCTCGCCCAGCGGCGTGAACCGCAAAGCCGAGTTGGCGATCGAACGGGCGCCGTCAGTGAGCAGCACCACGAATCCTCCGGCAACGAGGAGATAACCCAGCATTCTGACGAGAAAGCGCAATTCGTCCCCCGATCCCCGCAACGCCGGACCTGGCGCGCCTCGCCTCAGGCGCCCGCTGGCCGAGGAACCCGGATGTGTCCCTTCGCCCTGCGCATTGCAACGGCAAAGGACAATCGCACGCAACCCTGTTGAGCTGCGGCTTTAGGCCTTGAAAGTCGCGCGCATGGACGCCATAAGCAGCCCGCCGGACAGGTGGCCGAGTGGTTGAAGGCGCACGCCTGGAAAGTGTGTATACGGGAAACCGTATCGCGGGTTCGAATCCCGCCCTGTCCGCCATTTCCCTTATCTCACGCCAGTTCGCTATCCCCTCAGCCCGCGAAGCTCCGGTCGAGCGGCGGCAGGATTCGCAGCAATTCCTCCTGCCGGTCCTGCAGGCTCGGCGGGATGATCAGGCGTGTTCCCAAGGTCTCGCGGGTCTCGTCGATCAGCAAGCCCGGGCCGTCGGTCGAGATCTCGATCAGGATGCCGTCCGGACCGCGAAAGTAGATCGAGCGGAAATAGTAGCGGTCCTTGACGGGGCTCGTAGCGATGCCGAATCGCGCCTGCAGCATCTCTGCCATCGCCGCGAGATCAGCCTCGTCCCTGGCGCGGAATGCGACGTGGTGGATCATGCCGGCGCCGAGCCTGGGCCGCGGCTGCTCGCGCCGCCGGTGCAGGCACAGTCGCCCGCCCGGGCCGCCATGAGCCGAGAAGGTGATCTGGTCGCCTGCGTTCGCGATCTCGGCAAAGCCCAGGACCTCCGTCAAAATCCGGGCCATGAGCTCCGTGCCGCGCACGCTCACGGTGACGCCGAGGAGCGCGCGGACGGCAAGGGCCGCAGGGATATCCGGGGGCGACCAGATCGTCGCCGGTGTCAGGTCCGTGCCGATCAGCGCCAGCGGCGTCCGGTCGGGGTCCTCGAACATCAGACTGGGGCGCCCGTCGGCCGTGCTGGCGCGCCGGCAGGACACATTGCAGGCGCCGAGCCGCGTCTCCCACCAGTCGATCGCCTCCGGCACGACCGCGAAGGAGACGTATTCGGAACCGCTCGGGCGCAGGCTGGCGCCGGCGCTCACCCAGGAGAAGAAGGAGAGCCGGCTGCCGGGCGAACCTTCCTCGTCGCCATAGATCAGGTGATAGGCACCGGGGTCCTCGTGCGTCACGGTCCGTTTCACCAGGCGCAGGCCGAGCACGCGCGTAAAGAAATCGAGATTGCACGACGCATTGGTGGCGATTGCGGTGACATGGTGCAGTCCACGCCCGGTCATCGTCGCGATCCTCCGCCTCGACGGTATCGCTGATCGAACGCCCGAGCATGGCTGCAGCTTGGTGTGCCCGGCGCCCAATGGGCGATTCCAGGGCATTGTCTGGCGGGCGTCTTGGACAATGGCACGATCGTTTGGACGGGAGCGTCATCGCGCTCCGCTCATGCCGGTATTGTAATCCGAAAGACCGGAAACACTCAATTGGACGGGCGCGCCCCGGGCCTCGCCGAGAGGTTGTTCGACAGTCGGTGAGCAACAAATCCCTGCGCGGTGCCTGCGCCTCAGAGCGGATGCGTCTGCGTCACATGGATCTCGAAGAAATCGGAGAAGGTCGCGACCCGCAGCGGCAGGCGCTCATAGGGCGGATAATAGAGTGTGAGCCACAGTTCCTGTGGCTGCCAGGCCTCCAGCACCGGCACGAGCCGCCCCGAGGCCAGCGCATCGGCGACGATGAAGCGCGGCAGCAGGGCGATGCCTTCGCCATTGACGGCGAGCCCGGCTAGGAGATCACCGCTATCGGCTCGGAACCGGCCGGCCGCCCGCACCACACTGCGCCCCGCCTCATTCCGCAGCTCCCAGCTCTCGCCGGCGGGCTCGGCGCCATAGGCGAGCAGTTCGTGCTCGGAGAGATCGTCGGGACTGCGCGGCGTGCCCCGCGCCAGCAGATAGGACGGCGCAGCGACCAGCAGCCTTGGCACCGGACAGAGCTTGCGCCAGATCGTCGACTTGTCCGTCGGCACGCCCGAGACGCGGATGGCGAGATCGGCGCTGCCGTCGAGGATGTCGACGAAGGCATCGGTCAAGCTCAGCGCCACCCGGACGGACGGGTGGACCAGGCCGAACTGGCTCAGCACCGGCGGCAGCACCTTGAGCCCGAGCGAGAGCGGGGCGGCGACGCGCAAGGTGCCCGCGACCAACCCCTGCGTCTCGCGCGTCTCCTGCGCCGCCTGCTCCAGCCCGGCGGTGAGCGGGCGCACGCGCTCGGCATAGAGGGAGCCGGCGGCGGTCAGCGCCACCGTTCGCGTCGTGCGGATGAAGAGCTGCACGCCGAGCCGCGCCTCCAGCGCCGCCACAGCGCGCGTGGCGGCGCTCGGCGTCATGCCCAGAGCAGCGGCCGCGGCGGCGAAGCCGCGCTTCTCGGCCACCGCCAGGAAGACCCGGACCGCTTCCAGCTCGCCGACCACGGCGTCACTCCATTATCGCGATAATCGCAATAATAAGCTGAGAAATACGTCTATTCAAGCAATGACTTTCTTGGCCCATCTTCCTGACCACGCCAGGCCGACACGCCGGCGACGACATTCGGAGGCAAAGCCATGCTCAAGCAGATCAAGGGTCTTCACCACGTCACCTCGATGGCGGCCGACGCCCAGGTGAACAACAGCTTCTTCACGCACACGCTCGGCCTGCGCCGGGTCAAGAAGACCGTCAATTTCGATGCGCCTGATGTCTATCACCTCTATTACGGCGACGAGATCGGCACGCCCGGCACGGTGATGACCTATTTCCCCTTCCCGCACATCGCCCGGCGGCGCTCCGGGACCGGCGAGGTCGGCGAAACCCAGTTAGCCGTCGCCCCCGAAGCGCTCGCCTACTGGAAGGAGCGTCTCGACAAGGCCGGCGTCGCCGGGCTCGGCGAAGCCGAGCTGTTCGGCGAGAAGCATCTGCGCTTCCAGGGACCGGACGGCGACAATTTCTCGCTGGTCGGCATCGCCGGCGACAAGCGCGCGCCCTTCGCCGGCGGGCCGGTCCCCTCCTCCGAGGGCGTTCACGGCTTCCGTGGCGTCACCCTGCGCCTGCGTGACGAGGGGGCGACTGGCGAGTTGCTGAAGTTCATGAACTACGAGGTCATCGGCAAGCAGGGCGCAGTGACGCGCTACGCCGTGCCGGGCGGAAACGGAGCGGACATCGTCGACATCGAGACGCTGCCCGGCACCGAGGGCGCCCGGCAGGGCGCGGGCTCGGTGCACCATGTCGCCTTCGCGGTCGACGACAAGGCCGCCCAGGCCGAGGTGCGCAAGGCCCTGATGGACACCGGCCATCAGGTCACCCCGCAGATCGATCGCGACTATTTCTGGGCGATCTATTTCCGGGCGCCCGGCGGGGTGCTCTTCGAGATCGCCACCAATGAGCCCGGCTTCGCCCGAGACGAGGACACCGCCCATCTCGGCGAGGCGCTGAAGCTGCCGCACCAGCATGCCCATCTGCGCGCCGAGCTCGAGCGCATCTTGCCGCCTATTCAGAACTGAACCGAACCGCGGTCCCGCCGCCAAGGCGGCGGGACCGCCGTCTCGCCCAACGAGGATTGCGATCGATGAACGCTCAGCTCGACCTCGAGTCCAACACGAATGCCTATCGCCATTTCGCCAAGCCGGCCGCACCGGGCGCGCCGCTGGTCTTCGCCTTCCACGGCACGGGCGGCGACGAACGCCAGCTCTCCGGCCTCGTGGCCCAGATCCTGCCGGATGCCGGGATCGTCGCTCCGCGCGGCGATGTCTCGGAATACGGCGCCGCCCGCTTCTTCCGCCGGACCGGGGAAGGCGTCTACGACATGCCCGACCTCGCCGCGCGGACGCAGAAGATGATCGGCTTCATCCGCGCCCATCGCGCTGCCAATCCCGGCAGCAAGGTTTATGGGATCGGCTATTCGAACGGGGCGAACATCCTCGCCTCCGTCCTGTTCGCAGCACCCGAGCTATTCGATAGCGCCGTCTTGATGCACCCGCTGATCCCCTTCGAGCCCGCGCCGCAGCCCGGCCTGGCGAAAGTCGAGGTGCTGCTCACGGCGGGGCGCCGCGATCCGATCTGCCCTGCCCCGCTGACGGAGCGGCTGGAAAGCTGGCTGGCTTCCCAGGGCACCACAGTCGAGACGCTCTGGCACGAAGGCGGGCACGAGATGCGCGAGGCCGAGATCGTCGCCGCGACGCGTTTCCTCTCGGCGTAAGCGCCGACATCGCCTCCGCCCCGCGGGCGAAGCGCCCGCTCAGCGAGACAACTGCTCGTCATCGCCGATCGGGAGATCCTTCTGACCGCGGCGCCAGGCCCCCGGGCTTGCGCCGGCGAGCTGCCGGAAAACGCGGGTGAAATGGCTCTGATCGCCGAAGCCGCACACCAAGGCGATGTCGGACAGCGGCAGATGCGGCTGGGACAGATGCTTCTTCGCCTCAGTGATCCGCAACTGCATCAGATAGCGCTGCGGGGCGACGCCGGTGCTCCGACGAAAGGCGCGGGCGAAGTGGCTCGGCGTCAGCCGGCACTCGCTCGCGACTTGTGCGATCGTCAGATCGGAGGCCAGGCGCGCGAACATGATCTCCTTGGCCCGGCGCAGCTGCCAGCCGGCGAGTTGCCCGAGCCGTGCGGGCGATCCGATGTCGAGCCCGCCATAGGCCTGGGCAAAATGGGTCAGCAGGCTGATCGCGAGCTGATCGATCAGCAGCTGATTCGCACTGGCCGAGATCGAGGCATGAAGCAGGGCTTGCGAGAGCCCCCACAGGATCTCGTCGCGGGCGTCGCCCTCCCAGCGCAGGCTCGACGCGACCCGGCCGCCGTGCTGCGCGGCGATCGTCGCGACGGCGCTCGACGGGACGTAGAACTGCAACGCG
This sequence comes from Allobosea sp. CRIB-10, assembly GCF_900112185.1. Taxonomy (GTDB): domain Bacteria; phylum Pseudomonadota; class Alphaproteobacteria; order Rhizobiales; family Beijerinckiaceae; genus Allobosea. Next base: position 310,153 of record NZ_FOKP01000002.1, read on the forward strand.
TCGAACCGGCCCTTGAACTGCCATTGCGGGTCCTCGCGCAGGTCGACGATGTTCACGGATTTTGCGAGGAACTCGCCCGAGCGCTGCCACTGGCCGCCTCGCCAGCAGGCATGATCCTCCAGATCGTCGATCTGGTAGAGAATCGAGAAAGCGCCCTCGTCAGGGGTTCGATCGGTACGCTCCCTGAAGCGGCGTCCGCAGGACAGCCGCGTCGCGGCCAATCCGAGTTGCCCGTCGAGCCGGAATTCGGAGACGAGGCGCCCTTCCATGCCGAAATGATCGGCGATGCGCTGGCCATAGAAGCCGCTCGAACTGCCCGGCGTCGACCTCTCCATAGCGCCCCCCCGACGATAGGTGCACCCGCCGAGGTCTCGGCGGGTTTCACAGCAGTGAATCTCCAGCTCCGGTCCGTATCGGCGCGGCTGCCGAATGGTTGCGCCGCGATCGTGAGCACATGATAATCGTGCACGGCCGATGATAGGTAGGCGACGATAGTCGATAGCGCTAGGGGCCGTGCCAAGTCCAGGACGAAGACCCATGGTTGCCAAACCGCTGCTCGCCCGCGTGGCGCTCGTCGATCAGGTCACGGCGCTGCTTACCCAGCGCATCCTGGATCGGGCCTATGCTCCCGGCGACAGGCTGAACATCGACGCACTGACGCGCGAATTCGAGGTCAGCTCCTCGCCGATCCGCGAGGCGCTGACGCGGCTCGCGGCGCTGGGCCTCGTCGCCTCGACCTCGTTCTCGGGCTTCTCGGTGGCGCCCGAGCCGCCGCGCGCCTGGTTCGAGCAGCTCCGTGACTTCCGCATCCTGAACGAGAGCTGGGCTGCCCGGCAGCTCGCGCGCACCCGGCAGGCCGGGCCGATCGCGGCCATGCGGGCCAGCGTCGAGGCGATGGAACAGGAATTGTCACGCAGCGCGGAAAGCGACTGCGACTATGTCGGCGCCAGCCGGCTGGACGAAGCCTTTCACGGGGCCATGCTGTCGGCCTGCGGCAACGAGATCCTGGCGCGGGCCGTCCGCAACCTGCACCCGCATCTGCACCATGCGCGCTTGTTCAACAGCCGCCCGCACGGCATCAAGCCGGTGCTCGACGAGCATGGAGCGATCCTGGAGGCGATCGTCCGGGGCGACGAGGACGCGGCCGCGGCGGCCGTCGCGCATCATCTCAACATTTCCTGGCAGCGCTATTGCGACGACGCCTCGCTGCAACCTGTCGGCGTCGCGGCCACGGCAGCTTCACCGCCGCGCAGGGCGGCTCCCGCGCCGGCCTCGCGGCGGGCGGCCGCTTCGCCATCCTGACCACCGATGCGGGCGCCACCGCGCCCGCATCGGCGGAGCGGCTCAGTTCGAGACCTTGGCCGGGTTCGGGCCGATGGTCTCGCCGTGAGTGACGCGCTCGGGCGCGCTGTGAACCATGGTGTAGGCGTAGTCGACACCCATGCCATAGGCGCCCGAATGCTCCTTCACGATCGCCATCACCGCGTCATAGGTGTCGCGATGGGCCCAGTCGCGCTGCCATTCGAGCAGGACCTGCTGCCAGGTCACGGGCACGCAGCCAGCTTGCACCATGCGGTCCATCGCGTATTTATGGGCGTCGCTGGAGGTGCCGCCGGAGGCGTCCGCCACCATGTAGATCTCGTAGCCGCCTTCCAGCATGGCGCAAAGCGCGAAGGTGGTGTTGCAGACCTCGGTCCAGAGCCCGGAGACCACGATCTTCTTGCGGCCATTGGCGGCGAGCGCATCGCGGACGTTCTGGTCGTCCCAGGAGTTCATCGAAGTCCGCTCGAGGATCTTGTTCTGCGGGAACACCGCCAGCAGCTCGGGATAGGTGTGACCGGAGAAGCTCGAGGTCTCGACCGTGGTGATCGTGGTCGGGATGTTGAAGGCCTTCGCCGCCTTGGCCAGGCCGACGACATTGTTCTTCAGGACCTGGCGGTCGATCGACTGCACGCCGAAGGCCATCTGCGGCTGCTGGTCGATGAAGATCATCTGGCAGTTCTTGGGGGTCAGGACTTCCTGGTATTTCGACATGATGGTCTCCGGATGAGTCTTCCGTTGGTCAACGGCGCCGGGCCGGCGCCAAGCATCGAGCAGCACTATCGCTGGCAGGATATTTCTCGGATTGTCGTTCTGCTGCGCGGGTTTGCGATTTTCGCGGTCGATCCCCCTCCCCTCAGAATGAGACCGTCGCCCAGCCGGCGGCGAATGAGCCGGAGACGCCGCCGGCGCGCCGGATTCGGTCGCCCGGCTCATAGGCGACATAGGTTCCCCCGAGCGTCAGATGCTCGCTCGGGCTCCACTCCAACTTGGTCGAGACCTGGTGGCCGAGATAGCGGCCGGCGCCGCCGGTCGTGCGCGCCACCGGCGTGATCGCCGGGCCGTAATAGGCATCGGCCTTTTCCTGCTTCCAGAGCGGGTTCCAGCCGACCGTCAGCTTCACCTTGGGCAGCAGGGTCAGCGTGATGTTCGGCTGGATGTCGATCAGGTTGGCCGGGCCGACGAGGTTGGCCTCGGAGAAATAGGGCAAACGCGGGTAGAGCGGGTTGAAGGTGCCGAGCTTGCCGCTGCGCAGATTGCCGTCGCCACTGATCGCATCGGCATTGAGGCCGAGGCGCGGCGAGAACGGCAAGTCCGCGAAGCTGTAGCCCACCACCGCCGAGACCATCCAGGCCTGGATGTCGGCGCGCCCGAACCGGCCGAACTGATAGGCGCCCTCGACGTTCCAGTCGAAGCCGCCCGACTTGCCGAACAGCCTTGCGCCGACGGTGTGACGATGCTCGTCGGCCGTGCCCTGCGCGAAGCGCGCATTCTCGCGGTTCAGGCCGAAATAATAGAGGTCGGCCTTGAGCAGCGGGATGCCAGGGACGGGGCTGGTGCCGTAAAGTCCCCAGAAGACCTGGGCCGGGTCGGACTTGTCGTCGAAGATGCCGCCTTGCGGCGTGACCGGTCGCACCAGAAACGCGTCGATACGCGCCTCCGGTGAGGCGATCCACGCCGCGCGGACGCCGTCGAAGGCGCGCCGGATGTTCGGGCTGTCGCGCACGCCGACCAGACGCGAGGAGCCGAAGCTCATCTCCTGGCGCCCGCCACGGACCATCAGGCTGCCAGCCGCGATCGGCACGGTGAGCTCGCCATAGCCCTGGCGCAGGTCGAGTCGGTCGAGCTGCGTTCCCGGCGGCGTGCCTGCCCAGATCGGCGCTTGCCCGCTGACGATCTCGACGAAGGCACGCAGATGAGGGCCGAGCCGCAGATCCGCCGACAGGAAGGAGCGGATCAGCAGCCCGTTATTGTGGTCGGGGGCCGCCAGCCCGAACACCGGATGGCGGGAGAACTCCGGCCGGACGCGTAGCTGCCCGCCCAGGCTGAGCGTGACCGCGCGATCGGCTGTCAGCGGGATGTTCTTGAACCGATCGATCGGATCCTTGGCCGGGGTATCATCGGGTCTGTCGGCCTGCGCTGCGGCAAAACCGGCCAGCGCCAGCCAGCATGCGCCGGCCAGCGCCGCCTTGCGCAACCAGCTCATGGCTCAGCCCCGCTGCCGGGCGCCGCCGGGCGATGCAGCGGATCGACATGGAGGAAATGCCGCACCACCGGCCCGGACTCTCCGACATGGAAGCGCCGGACCTCACTCTGCAAGTCGGCATCGGCCCTCGAGACGCGGCGATGCTGGCGCAGATGCTCGGCCCAGGACGAGACCATGAACCATTCGACCAGCTTGCCGGGATCGGCGGTGTCCTCGGTGATGCCCCAGCCATAGGCGCCGTCGCGGCGCCGCTCGACCGACAAGGCGTTGATCGCACGCAGGAAGGCCTCACGATCGGCTTGCGGCACGCTGTACTCGATCAGGATCAGGACGGGACCGCGATCATTGTCGATGGCCTCCGCCACGAGTGGCTCCGGCCAATGATTGGAGGGCGCGAGGTCGGCCTCGCCCGCCGGCAGCTTGATCCGGTGCATGACGAGGCCGGCGACCAGCAGCGCGCCGGCGCCGATCAGCAGTGTGCCGCTTATGCCGGCGGCTTCCGCCACCGCGCCCCAGCCGAGGCTGCCGGCGGTCATCGCGCCGTTGAACACGGTGAGATAGACGGCGAGCGCCCGGCCGCGCACCCAGTTCGGCAGGATCGCCTGGGCGACGCCGTTCAGCGTCGTCAATGCCACGATCCAGGCCGCGCCGAGCAGCAGCAGGATGAGCAGCGCCAGCCATTGCGGCGGCCCGAGCGTCAGCGCCGCCATCACCGCGGCGGTGACGACAGCCGAGAGCAGCAGCAGCCCGTCGGCGTCGAGCCGGGCGCGCAGGCGCGGCAGCAGCACGGCGCCGCCGATCGCACCTGCACCGACCGCGCCGAGCAGGATGCCGTAGAAGCCGGCACCGCCGCCGAGCAGGTTGCGCGCGACCAGCGGCAGTAGCGCCCAAACGGCGCTGGCACAGGCGAAGAAGATCGCGGCGCGCAGCAGCACGACGTGCAGTTCGCGGCTGGCCCTGGCATAGCGCAAACCGGCGCGGAAGGCGCCGGCGAAGCGCTCACTCAGCGCATCGTCCGCGCCTTGCGGCCGCCGCCACCAGAGCAGCGCGCCGATGACGATGACGTAGCTCAACACGTCCGCGCCATAGGTGAAGCCGGCGCCGAAGGCGGCGAGGATAAGCCCGCCCAGCGCCGGACCGATGGCGCGCGAGATGTTGATGCCGAGCGAGTTCAGGGCGACGGCGCTCTTCAAATCCGCCTTGCTCACCAATTCGGGCACGATCGCCTGCCAGGTCGGCGCCATCAGCGCCGCGCCGACGCCGCCGAGGAAGGTGAGGCCCACAAGTGCCGGCACGCTGAGCTGGCCCAGGCTCGCCAGCGCCATCAGCGCGAGGCTGACGCAGCCGAGCAGGATCTGGATGGCGATCAGGAACTTGCGCCGGTCGAGGATGTCGGAGAGCACCCCGGCGGGGATCGCCAGCAGGAAGATCGGCAGCGTCGCCGCCGCCTGGACCAGCGCCACCGCCGCTGGCGCACCGGAGAGGTCGGTCACCAGCCAGGCGCTGGCGACGTCGCGCATGAACGACCCGATATTGCCGATGATCGTCGCCGCCCAGAGCACGGCGAAGACTTTTTGGCGCAGCGGCGCGAAACTCGAACTCGGCGGATGCGGCGGGGCTTTGCTCATCGGCTCACGCCTTCTTCCAGGTGAGATCGTCCAGCGCCACCAGCAGGAAGCCGCCGATCAGGCCGAGATGCTCGAAGAAGCTGTTCGTCGCCATCATCCGCCCCTGGCCGGCGGGCAGCTCCCAGAAGCGGATGGCGATGAAAGTCGCGACCAAGGTGAAGCCGGCGAGCGCGAGCGCCGCCAGCCAGCGCCAGCGGCCGATCAGGATCAGCGCGCTCATCGCGAGCTCGAAGACGATCACGCCGACCGCGAAGAGCGGCGCCGGCGTCAGGCCGAAATGGGTCATCTCGGCGAGCGCGCCCGGAAAATCGAGGATCTTGGTGACCGGTCCCTGGATATAGGCGGCGCAGAGCAGGAGCAGGGCGAGGAAACGGACTGCGCCGGCCATCGTCACACCGCCCAGCAGGCGCAGCCGAGCGCGCCCCACAAGCTCCTGAGATCACCCACCGGCAGCTTGCTCGACCAAGCGCTGGCATGATCATGGCCATGCACGCCGCAGGAACTGGCGCAGCCGCAAGTCGTCATCGCCGCCCGCCGCAGCGAGTTCTTGCCGGCGCCATCAGGCTCGCCCCAGGCGCCATAGCCCTTGAAGGTGCGCACCGGCGACCAGTCCGGCATCGCCGGCGGCGGCGCGCTCTCGTCGGCGCTGGCGAAATCGCGCGCGCCATAGACGACCTTGCCGCCGACGACGGTGAGATCCGCGCTGATGAAGGAGATCTCGTCCTCCGGGCAGGCGAAGAAGTCGCGGTCGGGCACGATCAGGTCGGCGAACTGGCCGACCGCGATCTGGCCCTTCTTGCCCTCCTCATTCGAGAACCAGGTGACCTTCTCGGTCATCATTCGCAATGCCGTCTCGCGGTCGAGGCAATTGCGTTGCGGCGTGAGACGCAAGCCGCCCACGGTCTTGCCGGTCACCATCCAGGACAGCGAGACCCAGGGGTTGTACGAGGCGACACGGGTGGCGTCGGTGCCGGCCGAGGTCCTGACGCCCTTCTCCAGCATGCGCGCGACCGGCGGAGTCGCCTCGGCGGCGGCGGCGCCATAGCGCGCGACGAAATACTCGCCCTGATAGGCCATGCGGTGCTGCACGGCGACACCGCCGCCGAGTGCCGCGATCCGGTCGATCGAACGCTCCGAGATCGTCTCGGCATGGTCGAAGAACCAATTCAGCCCCTTGAGGGGGATATCCTTGTCGACCTTCTCGAAGACGTCGAGCGCGCGCGAGATCGTCTCGTCATAGGTCGCATGCATCCGCCAGGGCCAGCGATTCTCGGCAAGGATGCGCACGACGCCTTCGAGATCGCCCTCCATCTCCGGCGGCATATCGGGTCGCGGCTCGCGGAAATCCTCGAAATCGGCGGCGGAGAAGACCAGCATCTCGCCGGCGCCATTATGGCGGAAATAGTCGGTGCCCTGTTTGTATTTCGAGGTCTTCGTCCAGTTGAGGAAGTCGTCCTTCTCCTGCTTCGGCTTCTGCGTGAACAGGTTGTAGGCGAGCCGAATGGTGAGCTGCCCCTCGTCGGCGAGTTTCTGGATGACGGCGTAATCGTCGGGATAATTCTGATAGCCGCCGCCGGCATCGATCGCGCCGGTGACGCCGAGCCGGTTGAGCTCGCGCATGAAATGCCGGGTCGAATTGACCTGATAGTCGAGCGGGAGCTTGGGGCCCTTCGCCAGCGTCGCGTAGAGGATGTTGGCGTTCGGGCGCGCCAGCAGGAGGCCGGTCGGATTGCCGTTGGCGTCGCGGGTGATCTCGCCGCCCGGTGGCTGGGGCGTGTCCTTCGTATAGCCGACGGCGCGCAGCGCAGCAGCGTTGAGCAGAGCGCGGTCGTAGAGATGCAGGATGAAGACCGGCGTGTCCGGCGCAACCGCGTTGAGCTCCTCGATCGTCGGCAGGCGCTTTTCGGCGAACTGGTGCTCGGTGAAGCCGCCGACGACGCGGACCCATTGCGGCGGTGGCGTCACCGCGACCTGGCGCTTGAGCATGTTCATCGCATCGGCGAGCGAGCGCACACCGTCCCAGCGCAGCTCCATATTGAAGTTGAGCCCGCCGCGGATGATGTGCAGATGGTTGTCGATCAGGCCGGGCAGCGCGCTGCGTCCCTTGAGATCGATAACCCTCGTATTCGGCCCGGCATGGGCCATGACCTCGGCCTGGCTGCCGACGGCGAGGAACTTGCCGTCCTTGATCGCGACCGCGCTCGCGGTCGGCTTGCCGCGATCGAGCGTGGTGAAGCGGCCATTGCTGAGGATGAGATCGGCGATCATCGCTGGGGTTCCGCGTGGCTGAGGCTGCCCCTGGGCCAGGGCTGAGGAGGCGAGGCCCGGAAGGGCCAGGCCACCTAGTATCGTACGCCGGGTCGGCATCAGCTGCGCTCCCTTTCCGTATCAGCGACAGCCTCGACCGGCGGCTTCGCACCGCGGGGCAGATGGCCGAAGACATGCGGCTTGACCTGATGATGCCAGGACACCGTCCCAGGCTCCTTCGCCCAGATGGCGCGCAGGAGCGGCGGCAATTGCTCGCCGATCAGGATGCCCAGCAGGCCGACCAGCGCCACGATCGGCGGCGCCGGCGAGCGCACACTGATCAGGCTGTAGATGACACCGACCAGCAGGCCGGCGCCGAGCGACATCAGGTAGATCTTCATCGTCGAACACTCCTGCCGAGGCCCGAGACATGGCGCGGAGGACCAGCATGCCGCGGAAGCTGGCGGCCGAGCCGGTGGATGTCTTGTCCGATTTGGCGATCCTTTGCCGAAATTCGCGGAGGTGAACCCAGTAGCCTCGCGGCGGACCCTTCCCGTCTCAGTACGCCTCCCGCGTCGACCCCCGCACGATCAGCTCGGCCGGCATCAGCGTCACAGATGTCTCGGCATCCGGGTCGGCGAGGCGCTCCAGCAGCCGTTGCGCCGCCGCCCGCCCCATCTCGACATGGGCGATCCGGACGGTCGTCAGCGGCGGGTCCACCATGTCGACCAGCGGCATGTCGTTGTGGCCGACAATCGAGAGGTCGCCCGGGCACGACAATCCCCGCCGCTTCAGCTCCAGATAGGCGCCGAGCGCGAGCAGATCGTTGCTCGCCGCGATCGCGGTCAGGCCGGGTGCGGCGTCGAGCAACGCCGCCGTCGCCGCCTGCCCTTCCACACGGCTATAGGCCCTGGCGACGGCGATCGCCGAAGGGTCGAGCCCTGCCGCCTGCATCGCCAACTCGAAGCCTCTGCGGCGCAGAATGCCGGTCGAGAGCCCTTCTGGGCCGGCGAGGTGCCCGATTCTGCGATGCCCGAGGCCGGCGAGATGCTCGACCGCGAACCGCATGCCGCAGATATCGTCCGAAACCACGGTGGCAGCCCGCGGCTGGTCCTCGGCGCGGTTGACCAGCACGGTCGGCACGCCCGCCTCCAGGCAGACCGTCAGGACCGGATCGCTGCGCCGGGCGGTAGCCAGCAGCAGCCCGTCGACGCGCCGGGCGATCAGCTCCTCGACGATCACCACCTGGCGCGCCCCGCCCGCGCCGCCATCGGCGACCAGCATCGAATAGCCCTGTTCGGCCAAAGCGGCGCCGACCCCGTCGAGAATCGGAGCGAAGACCGGGTTGGCGAGATCGGGCAGCACGACGCCGACCAGGCGCGACCGCCCGGTCCGCAGGGAGGCCGCGATCGCGTCGCGCCGGTAGCCCTGCCGCAACGCCTCCGCCCGCACTTTCTCGACCACTTCCTGCGAGATGCGATGCGCCTGCGCCGGGTCGAGGGCGCGCGCCGCCGTCGAACGATGCACGCCCGCCGCCTCGGCGATCGACTGCAGGGTCGCGCTGCGTGCGGCGGCTGATGCTGCTGATTTCATTGAGATTCCACGATCCGAACCACGGGCCGCAACAAATCATGATTCAGCTTGCTTGACAACGTGCAATCGATCGCATAACTCTTTGTGCAATCGATCGCACAACATGAGCGCCGGAGGAAACGACGATGGCAGCCAAGGAAGCGGCCGTGGGAGCGGAGCAGGCGCTCCGCTCCCACATCATCGAAACCCAGGAGGCGGTGACGCCGGTGGTGCTCGACGCGATGTCGCGGGCCCCGAATGCGCGCCTGACGGAGGTGATGGCCTCCTTCGTCCGGCACATGCATGCCTTCGCCCGCGACGTCCGGCTGACCGAGGAGGAGTTCGAGCTCGGCCTCGACGCCCTCAACCGCATCGGCCAGGCGACGAACGACAGCCATAACGAGGCCGTGCTGTTCTCCGACGTGATCGGCTTCTCGACGCTGGTCTGCCTGCTGAACAACGGCCAGAACGGCGCGACCGAGACGGCAGCGGCCCTGCTCGGCCCGTTCTGGCGGATGCATTCGCCGGCGACGCCCAATGGCGGCTCGATCATCCGCTCGGAAACGCCCGGCCCCGCCCTCTTCGCCAATTGCCGGGTCACCGATCCTGACGGCCGCCCCATCGCCGGCGTCGAGGTCGATGTCTGGCAGGCCTCGCCGGTCGGGCTATACGAGAACCAGGACCCTGGCCAGGCCGAGATGAACCTGCGCGGCAAGTTCACCACCGACGCCACCGGCTGCATCGCCTTCCGCTCGGTCAAGCCGGCCGGCTATCCGGTGCCGACCGACGGCCCGGCGGGCGACTTGCTGCGGGCCCAGCAACGCCATCCCTACCGGCCGGCGCATCTGCACTTCCTCGGCTTCAAGCCGGGCTACAAGACCCTGATCACCCAGGTCTTCGTCGACGACGACCAGCATCTGGAAAGCGACGTCGTCTTCGGCGTGACCCGCCATCTGATCGGCGACTTCCGCCTGGGCACCGGCCCGGCGCCAGAGCCCGATGTCGAGGGCCCCTGGTACCTCTTCGACTACGTCTTCGTGATGGAGCCCGGCGAAGCCAAGCTGCCGGCGCCGCCGATCCGCTGACTCCCCTTATTCCCCCCTTTTTGCCCTTTTCACAGACAGGGATCGCCATGTCGCATCTCGCCCAGCCGGACACCACCATCGTCGCCCCGCCCCGGGCCCGCTATCCGCGCTCCCTAAAAGGCAAGGTCGCCCTCGTCGTCGGCGGCGCCGGCGCGATCGGCGCCGCCACCAGCCGGATGCTCGCCGCCGCCGGCGCGACCATCGCCGTCACCCATCTCGACAGCGAGCGCGATACCCAAGCCGCCAAGGCGCTGATCGCCGAGCTCGGCGACGGTCACGCCGCCTTCATCGCCGATGTCGCCGACACCCCTTCGCTGATCGCCCTGCGTGATGCCATCCAGGCTCGCTACGGCCGGCTCGACATCCTGGTCAACGCCGCCGGCTACACCAAGCCGGTCCCGCATGCCGATCTCGACGCGCTCACCGACGAGCTCATCGACCGGATGCTGCAGGTCAACTGGCGCGGCCAGTTCGCCACCATCCGCACCTTCGCACCGATGCTGAAGGCCTCGGGCGACGGGCTCGTGGTCTCGATCTCCTCGATCGCCGCCTTCACCGCCGTCGGCTCCTCGATCGCCTATTGCGCCGCCAAGGCCGGCATCGACGTGATGACCAAGGCGCTGGCGCGAGTGCTGGCGCCGGAGGTCCGGGTCCTCGCGGTCTCGCCCGGCGTGGTCGACACCGAATTCGTCCCCGGCCGCGGCGCCGACTTCAACGACAAGGTCAGCGCCTCGACACCGCTGAAGCGCATCGGCGCGGCCGACGACATCGCCGCCGCCATCACCGCCTGCGCCACCATGCTCGGCTACTCGACCGGACACATCGTCCAGGTCGATGGCGGCCGGGCGCTCTGAGGGAGGGACCGCCATGCGCGCGCCATTGCCAAAGGTCTTCATCACCTGCGCGATCACCGGCAACCTGACCAGGCCGGAGCAGAGTCCGCATCTGCCGATCACGCCGCAGCAGATCGCCGAATCCGCGCTCGAAGCGGCGGAGGCCGGCGCCGCGATCGCCCATATCCATGTGCGCGATCCCGCAACCGGCCGGCCCTCGATGGAGCTGTCGCTTTATGAGGAGGTGGTCGAGCGCATCCGCGCCGGTAATCCCGACCTGATCATCAACCTGACGACCGGGCCGGGCGGACGCTTCGTCCCCTCCGAGCACGATCCCAAACTAGCAGGCCCCGGCACGACGCTGATGCTGCCGGAGCAGCGCGTCGCCCATGTCGCGGCGCTCAACCCCGACATCTGCACGCTCGACCTCAACACCATGAATTCCGGCGGCGAGGTCGTGATCAACACGCCCGCCAATGTCCGCCGCATGGCCAAGGTGATCGCGGAGGCCGGCGTGCGCCCCGAGATCGAGCTGTTCGACTCCGGCGACATCGCCCTGCTGAACGACCTGATCAAGGACGGCACATTGCAGCAGAGGCCGCTCACCTCCTTCGTGATGGGCGTGCGCTACGGCTTCCAGCCCTCGCCGGAGACGGTGCTCTATGCCCGCGGCCTGCTGCCGGAGGGGGCGCTGTTCACCGCGATCGGCATCGGCCGCTCGGCCTTCCAGAGCGTGGCGCTGTCCTATCTCGCCGGCGGCCATGTCCGCGTCGGGCTGGAGGACGGCGTCTATATCGACCACGGCGTCCTTGCCCCCTCCAACGCCGCGCTGGTCGAAAAGGCTCGCCGCATCGTCGAAGGCCTCGGCGGCCAGATCGCCAGCCCGCAGGAAGCCCGCGCCCTCATCGGCCTGCCCGATCGCGCCGCCGGCGCGAAACGGGTGGCCTGACCCTCTCATCGGAAGCGAACCGCCATGCCCCCTGCCACCGAAGCCCTCATTCGCGAAGCCCAGGCCGCCCGACCGCTGACCGTGCGCGGCCTGCGCCTCCACGCCAAGGCCGCGAGCTATGACGAGATCGCGCTGCCGATCGAGGAACGGCCGTTGCGTCCGCTCGCCGCCGATGAAGTGCTGGTCGAGGTCCAGGCCGCGGCGGTCAACCCGTCCGACGCCAAGGCCGCGACCGGGCTGATGCCCTATGCCGTGTTCCCGCGCACGCCGGGCCGGGATTTCGCCGGCAAAGTTATCGCCGGCCCTGCCGCCCTGATCGGCAAGCAGGTCTTCGGCTCCTCCGGCGATCTCGGCATCCGCCAGGACGGTGCCCAGGCGAGCCATCTGATCGTCGAAGCCGGGGCCATCGTCGAGGTTCCGGCCGGGGTGAGCGTCGAGGAAGCCGCCGGAATCGGCGTGCCCTTCGTCACCGCCTGGGAAGGCCTGCGTCGCGCCGGCCTGCCGAAGGCGGGCGAGACCGCGCTGATCCTCGGCCTCAACGGCAAGGTCGGCCAGGCGGCGGCGCAGATCGCGAGCTGGCGCGGCGCCAAGGTGATCGGCATCACGCGTCGCGAGGAGCCCTATGCCGGCCATGCCAGCGGCCCGGTCGAGGTCGTCTCCGCCGCCGGCACGGACGTCCCGGCCCGCGTGCGCGAACTGACCGGCGGCAAGGGCGCGGACATCGTCTTCAACACGGTCGGCGACCCCTTCTACCAGATCGGCCAGAAGTCGCTGGCGGTCGGCGGCCGGGCGATCTTCATCGCGGTGATCGACCGCTTCGTCACCTTCGACATCCTCGCCTTCTACAAGGGCCGCCACACCTATGTCGGCATCGACACGATCGCGCTGAGCTCGATCGAGACCGGCGCGGTCCTGCGCGACCTCGCCCCGGGTTTCGCCGGCGGCTTCCTGAAACCCTTTCCGATCAAGCCGAGCGCGATCTATCCGCTCGCCGACGCCCACGCCGCCTATCAGGCCGTGATGGGCTCGTCGCGCGACCGTGTCGTGCTGGTGCCGGGAGCCTGACGCCATGCATGTCGTCCGCTTCGACGAAGCCCCGTCCTATGACGCTCCCGGCCATGCGCTGATGCAGATGGTGCGCCTGCAAGGCCGCGAGGCCGGCCCGGCCGACACGGTCTGGCTCGGCGTCTCGACCATCGCGCCCGGCGGCGGCACCACGCTCGACGCCTCCGGCGTCGAGAAGCTCTACGTCGTCCTCGACGGCGAGGTCGCCCTGTCGAACGGGCAGGACGAGGTCAAGCTGAGGCGCTGGGATTCCTGCCGGATCGCGCCCGGCGAAGGGCGCCAGCTGCGCAACGACACCGACCGGGACGCCTCGATCCTGCTCGTCATGCCGCTCCCGCCGGCATCGGCGTGACCCCTCATAAACACCAAGGGAGGTATCCATGAACCGTCGTCGATTGCTGACTGCTGCTCTTCTTGCCACGGCTACGGTGCTCACACCGATCTCTGCCCTGGCGCAGTCGTCCGACCCTGCATCGTCTTATCCGAACCAGCTGGTCCGCATCGTGGTGCCGTTCTCCGCCGGCAGCATGACCGACATCCTGGCGCGCGCCCTCGCCGAGAAGCTCACGGCGAAATGGAAGCAGCAGGTGATCGTCGAGAACAGGTCCGGCATTGCGGGAACCGCAAACGTCGCGAAGGGGCCGGCCGACGGCCACACGATCATGCTGACGTCGAACGGGCACGCCGTCATCAGCGCCATGAACCGGAACCTGAACTTCGACCCGCTGAACGATTTCGTCGGCGTGACGCAGGTTGCGACGATGCCGTCGATCCTGGTCGTTCCGCCCGACGCGCCGACAAGGACGCTGAAGGATCTGATCGAGGCGGCGAAAGCGAAGCCCGGCTCGCTCAACTATAGCTCCGCCGGCCTCGGCAGCGCGACCAACATCGCAGCCGAACTCCTGCGCCAGACGGCGCGGTTCGAGATCGTGCATGTCCCCTACAAGGGCATGCCCGACGCCCAGACCGCCATCATGCGCAGCGATGCGGCGATGGGCTTCACCTTCTTCAATGTCGGCGGCGACCTGATTCAGGCCGGTAAGATGCGCGCCGTGGCGGTCACCGGCACCCAGCGCATGGCCCAGCTTCCCGACGTCCCGACATTCGCCGAAGCCGGTGTACCGGACTTCGTCTACGACGCCTGGTTCGGTATCCTGATGCCGGCGGCGACACCGAAGCCGATCGCCGCGAAGATCGCGCAGGATATCGCCGAAGCCGTGCAGGCGCCCGGCATGAAGGAGCGCTTCAGATCTCAGGGCGTCGAACTTGTCTCCTCGTCGCCGGCGACGTTCGACGCCGTCGTCCGGAGCGATGCCGAGCGCTATGCCAAACTGTACCGGAAGACCCAGGGCAACTGAGCAAGCAGGGTGCGCCGCCGATCGGGCCCGTGGCGAACTCGCGCCGCGAACCGGGCCCGACTTCCCCGAGGCTCTCGTTCCGTCATCACCAGCTTGGCGTGGCACAGTGGTTCTTTGCCGTCCGCCGAGGCGAGCATCGTCATCGAAAGCTGACGGCGCTTGTCGATACGCCGCATTGTCTGGAGCGGCCATCTCGGACATGGCGGCTGATGGTCCGGCGCCGTCGACGCAGCATGAGACACCCGGTATTGATGCCGGTATCGACAAGGCGCCGAGCAGGGCAGGCTGACGACCGGCGCTCCTGGCGGGTAGGCATGATGGACGACCCTGCCTGCGGCAGGGCAAGCGATGAGGGAGCGATGACGCGCAAGATTTACGACGGCCCCGAGGCGGCGCTCGACGGGCTGCTGTTCGACGGGATGACGATCATGTCGGGCGGCTTCGGCCTGTCGGGCAATCCCGAGAGCCTGATCCCGGAGGTCCGCCGCTCCGGCGTGAAGGACCTCACGGTGATCTCGAACAATGCCGGCGCCGACGGCTTCGGCCTGTGGATGCTGCTGGAGACGCGGCAGATCAAGAAGATGATCGCGTCGTATGTGGGTGAGAACAAGCTGTTCGAGCAGCAATACCTCTCCGGCGAGCTCGAGCTCGAGCTCAACCCGCAGGGCACGCTGGCCGAGCGCATCCGCGCCGGCGGCGCCGGCATCCCGGCCTTCTATACCCGCACCGGCGTCGGCACGGTGGTGGCCGAGGGCAAGCCGGTCGAGGAATTCGAGGGCCAGCTTTATGTCCGCGAGACCTGGCTGCGGGCCGATGTCGCGATCGTCAAGGCGTGGAAGGCCGATACCGCCGGCAACCTCGTCTACCGGCGCACCGCGCGCAACTTCAACCCGAACATGGCGACCGCCGGCAAGGTGACGGTGGCCGAGGTCGAGGAGATCGTCCCGGTCGGCTCGCTCGATCCCGAAGCGATCCACACGCCCGGCATCTATGTCGACCGCATCATCAAGAGCACGATCAACGAGAAGAAGATCGAGAAGCTCACCGAGCGCAAGAGGGAGGCAGCCTGATGGCCTGGACCCGCGAACAGGTGGCCGCCCGCGCCGCCAAAGAGCTGCAGGACGGCTTCTACGTCAATCTCGGCATCGGCATCCCGACGCTGGTGGCGAACTACATTCCGGACGGCGTCGACGTCACCTTGCAGTCCGAGAACGGCCTGCTCGGCATCGGCCCCTTCCCCTATGAGGGCGAGGCCGACCCCGACCTGATCAATGCCGGCAAGCAGACGATCACGATCCTGCCGAGCTCGAGCTTCTTCTCCTCGGCCGATAGCTTCGCGATGATCCGCGGCGGCCATATCGACCTGACCATCCTCGGCGCCATGGAAGTGGCGGCCAATGGCGACATCGCCAACTGGACCATTCCCGGCAAGATGGTGAAGGGCATGGGCGGCGCGATGGACCTCGTCGCCGGCGTCAAGAAGGTGATCGTGGTGATGGATCACGCCAACAAGGCGGGCGTATCCAAGGTGCTGGAGCGTTGCTCGCTGCCGCTGACCGGGGCCGGCGTGGTCGACCTGATCATCACAGATCTCTGCGTCATGACCTGCGACAAGGCCAATGGCGGCGGGCTGACCCTGATCGAGCTCGCGCCGGACGTCACGCTCGACGAGGTCAAGGCCAAGACCGCCGCCCCCTTCGCGGTCGCGCCGACGCTGGCGAAGGCGGCCTGAAGACGCAGGCAGGCAGCTTCACAGGCAATCAATCGGCGAACGGCCCCTGCCGACCAGGCATGGGGCCGTTCGCACGATCGTGACGGGCCAGCTCAGATCCCGAGATAAGCCTCGCGGATGCGCGGATCGGCGATCAGCTCCTCGGCCGTGCCGCTGAAGCCGATGCGGCCGGTCTCCATGACATAGCCGCGATCGGCAATCCGCAGGGCCGCATAGGCGTTCTGCTCGACCAGCAGCACGGTGACCCCGAGCGACTTCAGGTTTTTCACGACATCGAAGATCTGCGCCACCAGGATCGGCGCCAGCCCCATGCTGGGCTCGTCGAGCAGCAGGCAGGCGGGCCGGGCCATCAGCGCGCGGCCGATCGCCAGCATCTGCTGCTGGCCGCCGGAGAGGCCGCCGGCCGGCAGATTGCGCTTCTCCTTCAGGATCGGGAACATGGCGAAGGCGTCGGCCATGTCGTGCTCGACACGCTCGTCGGCGAAGAGATAGGCGCCGAGCCGCAAGTTCTCCTCGACGGTCAGGTTGGTGAAGATCAGCCGGCCTTCCGGCGATTGCGAAAGTCCCAGCCCCACGCGGCGGTGCGCCGGAATCGCCTTCAACGCCTCGCCGCGGAAAATGATCGCGCCGCCGCTCGCCGGCTGGACGCCGGAAATGCAGCGCAGCAGCGTTGTCTTGCCGGCGCCGTTGGCGCCGACGACGGTGACGATCTCGCCTGAGCCGACTTCCAGATCGACCCCATGCAGGACCTCGATGCGGCCATAGCGCGAGCGCAGTCCCTCAACCGAGAGCATGGCCCGCCTCCGTCGCTTGCGTGCCGAGATAGGCCTCGATCACCCTGGGATCGCGCGAGACGGACGCCGGCGCGCCCTCCGCGATCTTCTCGCCGCGGTCGAGCACGACGATGTGCTGGGAGATGCGCATCACCATCTTCATGTCGTGCTCGACCAGGAGGATGGCGACACCGGATTTGGCGACCTCGGCGATCAGATGATCGATCTCCTCGGTCTCGACCGCATTGCAGCCAGCCGCCGGCTCGTCGAGCAAGAGGATGCGCGGCTCCAGCGCCAGCGCGCGGGCGATCTCCAGGCGCTTCAGCGCGCCATAGGAGAGCGAGGAGGCCTCCCGTTCGGCGGCACGCGCGAGCCCAACGCGTTCCAGCAATTCGGCGGCTCGAGCACGCGTCAAAGCGCTGCGGCGCCGCGAGGACGGCAGGCTGAGGAGGTCGCCGAGGACCGGCCCGCGCTCCTTGAGGTGGCAGCCGGTCATGGCGTTCTCCAGCACGCTCATGCGCTGGAAGATCTGCAGGTTCTGGAAGGTGCGCGACAGGCCGCGCTCGGCCAGCCGGTTCGGCGCCAGGCCGGTGACGTCCTGTCCGTCCAGCACGATCCGGCCGCGTTGGGGCTGGTAGACCCCCGAGATCATGTTGAACAGCGTGGTCTTGCCGGCGCCGTTGGGGCCGATCACCGAGACGATCTCGCCCGGCGAGACCGAAAAGCCGACATCGTTGACGGCGCGCAGGCCGCCGAAATCGATGCCGAGACCCTCGACCGAGAGGAGCGCCATCAGCCCCTCCCCTTCAGGCGGCGCATGATCGAGGGCAGCAGCCCCTCGCGCATGAAGATCATCACCAGCATCATGATCAGCCCGAGGATGAGGTTCTCGTATTGCTGCAGCACGGTCAGCGCCTGCGGCAGCAGGGTCAGCGTCGCCGCGCCGAGGATGGCGCCCGGCACCGAACCGACACCGCCGAAGACGGTCATGGTCACCAGCTCGACCGAATGCAGGAAGCCGGCGACATCGGGCGTGATGAAGCGGTTCATCAGCGCCAGCAGCGAGCCGGAGAGCGAAGCGTAGACGGCCGAGATCACGAAAGCCGACAGCTTGAGCCGGGCGACGTCGACGCCGACGGTGCGGGCCGCGACCTCGGAATCGTGCAAAGCACGCAGCGCCCGGCCCGACGGGCTGTCCTGCAGGTTGAGCGCGATCCAGGCGCCGGCGAGCATGGAAAAGCCGGTGGCGGCGTACCAGAACTGGGCGTTGCTGAGCCCAATGCCGACGGAAGCAAGCGCGCTGCGCAGGCCGAGCTCGGCGACCTCGCGCCCGTCCGGTCCGCCAGTGATCTTCGCCTCGTTGGCGAGCACCATCGAGACCAGGATGCCGAAGCCGAGGGTGGCAACGGCGAGGTAATAGCCCTTGAGCCGCAGGATTGGCCGGCCGATCAGCCAGGCGATAACGCCCGAAAGAACCGCGCCGAACAACATGGCGAGGCCTGGATGCAGCCCGAGATAGCCGGGCGCCAGCGCGCAGGCATAGGCACCGATCCCGGCAAAGCCGGCATGGCCGAGGCTGATCTGGCCGGCAAAACCGATCAGCACGACGAGGCCGGTAACGGCAAGTCCGTTGACGAAGATCAGCGCACCGATGCGGTAATAGAAGTTCGAGGGGAAGAAGGCCGGCGCCAGCGCGATCAGCACCGCCAGCACGATAAGGGTGAGATGCTTTTGGGACAGGCGCATCGTCACACCCGGTCCATGGCCTTGCGGCCGAACAGCCCTTGAGGCCGGGCGAACAGGATCACGAGGATCAGGATGAAGGCGACGGCGTCCTTGTAGACCGAACTGACATAGCCGGCGGTGAGCGCCTCGATCAGCCCGAGCAGCAGGCCGCCGACCAGCGCACCAGCCGGAACGCCCATGCCGCCGAGCATGGCGGCGGCGAAGCCCTTCAGCGCCATCGCCACGCCGAGATCATAGCTGGTCAGGGTGATCGGGGTGACCAGCACGCCAGCGAGCGCGCCGATCGCGGCCGAGACGGCGAAGCTCAGCGTCATCATGTGGTTGGGGTTGATGCCGACGAGGCTCGCGGCGATGCGGTTGTTGGCGGTAGCGAGCACGGCCTTGCCGGTGAGCGTGCGGGCGAAGAACAGCCAGAGCGCTAGGAAGACCGCGACCGCCCCGGCGATGACCCAGAGGCTCTGCGGCAGCATCGTCGCGCCGAGGATCCGGAGCGGATCGTCACCGGAGAAGCTCGGAAAGCGGTGGAGTTGCTTGTCGAAGACGAGCTGGGCGCTGCCGCGCAAGAAGATCGAGGCGCCGATGGTGATGATGATCAGGCTGGCGACGGGCGCACCACGCGCCGGCTCGATCGCCAGCTTGTTGAGGAGCACGCCGATCGTCGCGGCGGCGAGGATGGCGAGCAGCGCCGCCAGCGGCAGCGGGATGCCGGCCTGCCAGGCGAAGAAGGTGATCATGCCGCCGAGCATGACGAACTCGCCCTGGGCGAAGTTCACCACGTCGGAGGCGTTGTAGATCAGGGTGAAGCCGAGCGCGACCAGCGCATAGACCGCCCCGACCGTCACGCCCGACAACAGGTATTGGAGAAGTTCCGCCACTCTCTGCTCCCCGTGGCCAGATCAGATGCTGAAGGCCAAGCCAGCTCGTCATGCTCGCCCTTGTGGCGAGCATCCACGTCTTGAACACCGCCTTGCCCGAAGGAAGACGTGGATGGTCGGGACAAGCCCGACCATGACGGATAGGGCTGCGCTCAATGACCTCGGGTCGCGCCCCGCCTACTGCACCAGCGCCCAGTTGCCGCCCTTGATCTCGAGCATACGGAAGGCGGAGAGGTCGAGGCCGAGATGGTCTGATGCCGCCAGGTTGAAGGTACCGGTGACGCCGACGAAGCCCTTGGTGCCCTCGAGCGCGTCGCGGATCGCCTTCGGCTCGGCCTTGCCGGCACGCTTGATCGCATCGACCAGCAAACGCAGGCCGTCATGCGCATAGCCGCCGAAGGTGGAGGCCGGCTGGTTGAACTTGGCCTGATAGGCGCTCGTATAGGCGGAGACGACCGCCTTCTGCGGGTCGTTCGCCGGCAGGAGATTGGCGACGAGGACGGCTGTACCGGGCAGGCGCACGCCTTCAGAGGCCGGGCCGGCGAGATCGATGAAGCTCTTCGAGGCGACGCCGTGCGACTGGTAGAGCGGCGTCTTGATGCCGAGCTGGCCATAATTGCGGGTCACGATCGCCGGACCCTGGCCGAAGCCGGGATTGAGGATCGCCTGCACCTCGCCCTTTGAGCGGATATTGGTGAGCTGCGGGGTCATGTCGGCGTCGTTCGGGCCATAGGTCTCCTCGGCCAGCACGGTGATGCCGAACTCGCCGATGACCTGCAGGCACTGCTTGCGCATCGAGGCGCCGAAGCCGTCCGAGCCGGAGATCAGGGCGATCTTGCTGAAGCCCTTGGCCTTCATGTCCTCGAAGATCTTGCGGCAGGCCATCCGGTCGGTATGCGGCGTCTTGAAGACGAAGGGCTTGACCGGATCGATGATCTCGATCGCGCCAGCCAGCGAGATGAACGGGATCTTGGCGTTCTCGACCACCGAGACGATCGACATGGTGGTGCCGGTGGTCGAGCCGCCGACGATGGCGACGACCTCGTCGTCCTCGACCAGGCGGGTGGCGAAGGTCCGGGCCTTGTTCGGGTCGCCGCCATCGTCATAGAGGACGAGCTTGATCTTCTGGCCGAGCACGCCGCCGGCCGCATTGATCTCGTCGACCAGCAGCTTGAGGGTCTTGGCCTCGGGGTCGCCGAGCGAGGAAGCCGGTCCGGTCTCGGAAACCGAGGCGCCGATCTTGATGTCGGCGAAGGCCGGGCCAGCCAGGCCGAGCGTCAGCGCGAGCGCGCTGCCGATAACTCCGAACTTCATTGTTTCCTCCACGGTCCAAGCGCTTTCGTGCCGAAGCGCCCTTGTTTTCATGCCGCGCGGCTGAGGCCTCAGAGCGCGGTCGTTATCGTTTCCCCGCAGGCTCGATGCCGGCCGCGGACAGGCTGGGCCCATCCACGGCGCTCGCGCCTTCGTTGAGTTAATAATTGACCGACCGTTCGGACTATGCAAGGAATTTTTTGAAGCGACGGCCCAAAGGCCGCGACGTCATGGGAGGAAGGCTGGTGTCCGACACGGTCAAGGTGGAGCTCGCCGACGGCCTGCTGCGGCTGACGCTCAATCGTCCCGACAAGCTCAATGCCTTCAATGACGCGATGCATCTGGCGCTGCGCGCCGGTTTCCAGCGTGCGCATGACGAGAGCGAGGTCCGCGCTGTCCTGCTGACGGGGGCCGGGCGTGGCTTCTGCGCCGGCCAGGACCTGGGCGATCGCGACCCGCGCAAGGAGATGGCGCCGGATCTCGGCCGCACGATCGAGACCTTCTACAATCCCCTCATCCGGCTGATCCGGAGCCTCGACAAGCCGGTGATCTGCGCGGTCAACGGCGTGGCGGCCGGCGCGGGCGCCAATATCGCGATCGCCTGCGACATCGTGCTGGCCGCCCGCTCGGCCAAGTTCATCCAGGCCTTCTCCAAGATCGGCCTCGTGCCCGATTCCGGCGGCACTTGGAGCCTCGCGCAACTGCTCGGCGAAGCCCGCGCCAAGGCGCTCGCCCTGACGGCGGAACCGCTGACGGCCGAGACCGCAGCTTCCTGGGGCCTGATCTGGCGCGCCGTCGACGACGCCGAATTGATGAGCGAGGCCGAGGCGCTCGGCAGGAGGCTCGCCGCTGGCCCGACCTTCGGGCTCGGCCTGATCAAGCAGGCGATCCAGGCCTCGGCTGGCAACACGCTCGACCAGCAGCTCGATCTCGAGCGCGATTTGCAGCGCCAGGCCGGTCGCAGCGCCGACTATGCCGAGGGCGTCCTCGCCTTCCTCGACAAGCGCCAGCCGAAGTTCAGCGGACGATGAGCCTCGACTTCTCCGATCCGCTCGCCGTCGCCCGCGCTTCTGCCGCCGCGATGTGGGAGAAGGACCTCGCCTCCCGCAGCCTCGGCATGAGTCTCGATGCGGTCGGTCCCGGCGAGGCGACGCTGTCGCTGACCGTCACGGCCGCGATGACCAACGGCCACAAGACCTGCCATGGCGGCTACATCTTCACCCTGGCAGACTCGGCCTTCGCCTTCGCCTGCAACAGCTACAACCAGAATACCGTCGCGCAGCATTGCTCGGTGACCTTCCTGCGCCCGGCCTTCGAGGGCGACCGCCTCACCGCAAGCGCCCGCGAAGTCTCGCGCATCGGCCGCGGCGGCATCTACGACATCAAGGTGACGAACCAGAACGGCGAGCATGTCGCGGAATTCCGCGGCCACTCCCGCACCGTCAAGGGCACGCCGATACCCGAGCCGGGCTGAACGTTCCGGCCGAAACAAGACAAAAGCGGAGGACACCCATGGAAGACCTTTCGCCCCGTCCGGGCGATCTCGATCCCATCGAAACCGCCTCCCGGGACGAAATCTCGGCGCTCCAGCTCAAGCGCCTGAAGACGACGCTCGACCACGCCTATCGCAACTCGCCGCACTACCGGGCGAAGTTCGACGAGGCCGGCGTCCATCCCGAGGATCTCAGGACGCTGTCCGACCTCTCGAAATTCCCGTTCACGGTGAAGCAGGACCTGCGCGACACCTATCCGTTCGGGATGTTCGCGGTGCCTCAGGACAAGGTCGCGCGCATCCATGCCTCCTCCGGCACGACGGGCAAGCCGACGGTCGTCGGCTATACCCAGAACGACATCGAGATGTGGGCGACCTGCGTCGCCCGCTCGATCCGGGCGGCGGGCGGACGGCCGGGCGACATCTGCCATGTCGCCTATGGCTACGGCCTGTTCACCGGCGGCCTCGGCGCCCATTACGGCGCCGAGAAGCTCGGCTGCACGGTGATCCCGATCTCCGGCGGCATGACCGAGCGCCAGGTCTGCCTGATCCAGGACTTCAAGCCGCGCATCATCATGGTGACGCCGTCCTATATGCTGTCGATCCTCGACGAGTTCCGGCGCCAGGGCATCGACCCGCGCAGCTCCTCGCTCGCCGTCGGCATCTTCGGCGCCGAGCCCTGGACCAATGCGATGCGCGAGGAGATCCAGCAGGATTTCGACATGCATGCCGTCGACATCTACGGCCTATCGGAGGTGATCGGCCCCGGCGTCGCCAGCGAATGCGTCGAGACCAAGGATGGTTTGCACGTCTGGGAGGACCATTTCTACCCGGAGATCATTAACCCTGAGACCGGCGAGGTCCTGCCCGATGGCGAGATGGGCGAACTGGTCTTCACCTCCCTGACCAAGGAGGCGCTGCCGATCATCCGCTACCGCACGCGCGACTTGACCCGGCTCCTGCCCGGCACGGCGCGGGCGATGCGCCGAATCGAGAAGATCACCGGCCGCAGCGACGACATGATGATCCTGCGCGGCGTCAACATCTTCCCGACGCAGATCGAGGAGCAGCTGCTGAAATGCGGTGGGCTCGCCCCGCATTTCCAGATCGAGCTCGTGCGCGCCGGCCGGATGGACGACATGGTCGTGCATGTCGAGGCGATGCCGCACGCCGCCAATGCCGCCGCGCGCGCCTCGTCAGCCAAGGAACTTGCGCACCACATCAAAAGCGTGGTGGGGGTGAGCACCAAGATTGAGGTCGGCGATCCCGATTCGGTCGAGCGTTCGGCCGGCAAAGCGAGACGCGTCGTCGACAACCGGCCGAAAGGATAACAGGCGATGGCCCGGACCAGGGCTGCGGATTTCGACGAGAAGCGGCGCAGCATCCTCGACAGCGCCGCGGCCGTCTTCGCCAAGCTCGGCATGGAGCGCGCCTCGATGGCGCAGATCGCCCAGGAGAACAACGTCTCCAAGGCGCTGCTCTACCATTACTATCCGAGCAAGGACCTGCTCATCTTCGATATCGGCCGCACCCATCTCGTCGAGCTGGAGGCGGCGATCATCGAGGCCGACCGGCCCGATCTCGAGCCAAGGGCGCGCCTGCGCCATCTGATCGGCGGCGTGCTCGAGAATTATCGCACCGCCTCGAACTTCCACCAGGTCCTGCTCAACGGCACCGGCTCGCTGACCGATGCCCAGAGGTTGGACCTGCGCGAGATGGAGCGCCGCATCGTCAAGGCGTTCTCGGACGTGCTGGTCGATATCAACCCGGCGCTGGCGAAAAGCAGCGCCGGTGTGACGCCGGTCACCATGTCGCTCTTCGGCATCCTGAACTGGGTCTACACCTGGTTCCGGCCGAGCGGCGCGCTCAGCCGCGAAGGCTATGCCGACATGGTCACCGCGTTGTTCCTCGACGGCGCCAGCGCGATGAAATAGGCCGCGCTCACGCCGGCCAGGTCTTCGCCACCATGGTCAGCACATCGTATTGCGCGACGAGCTGGGCCTCCTGATTGGTCACCGTGCAGTCCCAGCGCACCTCGCCATATCCTTCCGTCTCGCGCGGATTGATCTGCTTGCAGGTCAAGGTCACCTGCAGCGCGTCGCCCGGATTGACCGGCGTCAGGAAGCGCAGCGCATCGACGCCGTAATTGGCGAGCACCGGGCCCGGCGCCGGATCGACGAACAGGCCGGCCGCGAACGACACGATCAGATAGCCATGCGCGACGCGCCCGTCGAAGAACGGGTTCGCCTTGGCGGCCTCCTCGTCCATATGGGCGTAGAAGGTGTCGCCGGTGAAATGGGCGAAATGCTCGATGTCCTCCAGCGTCACCGTGCGCGAGGCCGTGACGAACTGGTCGCCGATCTCCAGTTCGGCCAGCGACTTGCGGAAGGGGTGGATGCCGTCCTGACGCGTCTTCGCGCCCTGCATCCAGCGCCCGGTGACCTCAGACAGCAGCCAGGGCGCGCCCTGGACGGCGGTGCGCTGCATATAGTGCTTGACCGAGCGCATGCCGCCCAGCTCCTCGCCGCCGCCGGCACGGCCCGGGCCGCCATGGACCAGCACCGGCAAGGGTGAGCCATGGCCGGTCGAGGATTTGGCGCTGACGCGGTTGCCGAGCATGACGCGGCCATGCCACGGCCCGAGCGCCTCCACGGCCTCCCGCGCAAAGGCGGCATCGTTGGTGAAGACCGAGGCGACCAGGCTACCCTTGCCGCGCCGGGCCAGCTCCGCCGCTTCCTCGGCAGTCTCGTACGGGATGATCGTGCTGACCGGGCCGAAGGCCTCGACATCGTGCACGGCCTTGGCGGAGCCGGGCTTGTCACAATAGAGCAGCACGGGGCTCAGGAACGCACCGGCCTCAGCATCGCCCGAAGTCAGCTTCGCGTGGCTGGGATCGCCGGCGACGATCTCGGCATCCCCCTGCAGTTCGGCGATGCGGGCGCGGACCTCGTCGCGTTGGGCGAGGCTGGCAAGTGGCCCCATCCTGGTCGCCTCCTCGCCGGGATTGCCGAGCGCGGTCCTGGCGAGCCGCTCGCCGAGCGCCTTGATCAATGGCTCGACCGTAGCGCGCGGCGCGATCACGCGGCGGATCGCCGTGCATTTCTGCCCGGCCTTCACCGTCATCTCGCGGGCAACCTCCTTGACGAAAAGGTCGAACTCCTTGGTACCGGCGATCGCATCGGGGCCCAGGATCGCGGCGTTGAGCGAATCCGCCTCCATGGTGAAGCGCACGGAATTCTCGACGATCGCCTTGTGCGCCCGAAGCTTGCGGCCGGTAGCGGCCGAGCCGGTGAAAGTGACGACATCCTGGCAGTCGACATGGTCGAGCAGGTCGCCGACCGAGCCGCTGATCAATTGCAGCGCCCCCTTTGGCAGGATGCCGGTCGCGATGATCTTCCGAACCATCAATTCGGTCAGATAGGCGGTCTGGCTCGCCGGCTTGACGATCGCCGGCATGCCGGCGAGCAGCGTCGGCGCCAGCTTCTCCAGCATGCCCCAGCACGGGAAGTTGAAGGCGTTGATGTGGATCGCGACGCCTTCCAGCGGCGTCAGGATGTGCTGGCCGGAGAAGCTGTTGTCACGCGAGAGCGCCTCGACATCGCCGTCGACGAGAGTGCGCGTGTTCGGCAGTTCGCGCCGGCCCTTGGAGGCATAGGACAGCAAGGTGCCGACGCCGCCCTCGATGTCGATCCAGCTGTCGGTGCGCGTCGCGCCGGTGGCGGTGGAGAGAGCATAGAACTCCTCCTTCGCCTCCATCAGCGCCTGGCCGAGCGCCTTCAGCATCAAGGCGCGCTCGTGGAAGCTGAGCTTGCGCAGCGCCGGGCCGCCGGCCTCGCGGCCATGGTTCAGGGCGCGCTTCATGTCGAGGCCGCTGGCGTCGATCAGCGCGACCTCCGCGCCGGTCGCCGCGTCGAGCAGCGGCACGGCCTTGCCGGCGCCGCGGACCCAGTCCCCGGCGATATAGGATTCGAGCTGGCGGACGGTCTTCACTGGCGCGTTCATCCCTGAAGTTTCCTTGTCGATCGCGATGTGCGGTTGGATGTGCCGGTCAGGCCATGCCGATGGTGCGCAGCAGCTCGTCGACCTGCCGCTCCCAGGCGGCGGCGAGCTCGGCGTTGCCGGTGTGGCGCAGACCGAACTTCCTCTGCGTCTCGAAATGCGCCGAGCTGCCGCGGCCGAAGCTCGCGGCGACGCGCGGGCGCCAATAGGCGAGCGCAGCGGCGACCTGCGGCCGATTGGCTGCATCCTCAAGTAGCTTGCGCAAACCTTCCTCGCCCAGCTCGGTGTGCCGACGCTCGCGCGGCAGAATGGCGCGGAAAATCTCGGCCAGCGGCTGGTAGGAAAGCCCGGCGAATTCCTCGATCTGAATCACCACGGCCTGGCCCATCAACACGTTCATCACGACCGCGTCGAGCCAGCCCTGCAGCGGGTAGTGCAGCACGGCAAGCCGCATGTCGGCGCCGTGGCGGGCAGCACCGAGATCGCTGTCGCGAGCGACACGCTCGGCCCAAGGGTGATGATTGGCATAGCGCGAGATGTCGGCGCCGAACTCGCCCATCACGGCGAGCACGCGCTCGGCATGGTCGAGCTTCTCAAGCACGATGCGGGAGGCGGCGATGCGCTCCTTGATGCCCGGCCCCTGGTTGATGATATCCGCGAAGCCTGCGGCACCCGCCAGCTCGCTGTCGACGAAGGTCGCCATCAGCCGCAGCAATTCGCCGCGATAGCGCGGCGGCGCGTTCTCCGGCGTGGTCAGCTTGCCGCCCTGCGCCAGATAGGCTTCGAGCGGCATGGTGTCGGTGTCACTGGTCATAGGTCACCACCACCCGGTCGGAGAGCGGATAGCACTGGCAGCTCAGCACATAGCCCTGGCGGACTTCGTAGTCTTCCAGGGCATGGTTGGTCGCCATCTCGACCTCGCCCTCGACGACCATGGCGCGGCAGGTCGAGCACACGCCCGCCTTGCAGGCATAGGGGGCATCGAGGCTGGCGCCGAGCGCGGCTTCCAGAATGGTCTGCCCGGTCTTGGCCATCTCGATCACGCGCGTCGTGCCGTCGAGCGTGATCGTCGCGGTGCAGGTCGCGGCCTTGCCGGTGTCGGCGGCCGTCCTGACGACATGTTTGCCGCGGCGCGGCGCCGAGGCAAACAGCTCGAATTTGATCTGGTCGTCGCGCAGGCCATGCTCACGCAATGCCGCCGCGATCGCCAGCATCATCGGCTCCGGCCCGCAGATGAAGGCCATGTCGATGGCGGCGATGTTGATCCAGCCCTTGAACAGCCTGGCGCATTTCTCGGCGTCGATGCGGCCGGAGAAGAGCTCGACCTCCTGCGCCTCGCTCTCCAGCACATGCACGACGTTGAAGCGGCCGAGATGGGTGTTCTTGATGTCCTCCAGCTCCTCGCGGAACATGATCGAGCTGACAGAGCGGTTGCCGTAGACCAAGGTGAAACGGGAGCCCGGCTCGCGCGCCAATGTCGTCTTGATCAGCGAGAGCACCGGCGTGATGCCGCTGCCGCCGGCGAAAGCGAGATAATGCCGCTTCTCCTCCGGCTTCAGCGGCACATGGAAGGCGCCCATCGGCGGCATCGCCTCGACCACGTCGCCGGGCTTCAGCTCCTCGTTGGCCCAGGTCGAGAAGGCACCGCCATCGACGCGCTTGATGCCGACCTTGAGGATGCCCTCGTCCTTGCCGGCGCAGATCGAATAGGAGCGGCGCAATTCCTCGCCCTCGAAATCCCTGCGGAAGGTCAGGTACTGGCCTTGCGTGAAGTCGAAGGCGGCGCGGTCCTCCGCGCGTGGCGCGAGCGTGACGACCACCGCATCGCGCGTCTCGCGGCGGATATCGGCGACCTCCAGCGGAAAGAAGCGGGCCATCGGTCCCTCAGATGCTCTTGAAGTAGTCGAACGGTTCGAGGCAGTCGGTGCAGCGGAAATGCGCCTTGCACGGCGTCGAGCCGAACTGGCTGATGCGCTCGGTCCGCTGCGAGCCACAGCGCGGGCAGGACACCTGAAGCGGCACCAGCGCTCCGGCGCAGGCGGCGGTGCCTTCGACCGGCGGGGCGATGCCGTATTCGCGCAATTTGGCGCGGCCCTCGGCGCTGATCCAGGCGGTGGTCCAGGCCGGCGACAATTGCCGCTTGAGCCTGAGCTTCTCGATGCCGTGCTCGCGCAGGCCGCGCTCGATCTCGAAATTGATCACGCCCGTCGCCGGGCAGCCGGAATAGGTCGGGGTCACCGTCACCTCCAGCAGGTCGCCGGCGGCCCAGGCGACGTCGCGGATGATGCCGAGATCGACCAGCGAGATCACCGGGATCTCGGGATCGGGAATCTCGCCGAGCCAGGACCAGATCTCGGCGACGGCCGGGCGGGAGATGGTGGCGGCGTCCATCAGCGCCTCCTCACCAGCTGGCGCCGGGATAGGCGCGCTGCAGGAACTGCATCTCGGCGAGGATGTAGCCGAGATGCTCGGAATGGACGCCGCGGCGGCCGCCCTTCTGGGCGAAGCTCTTCTCCGGCGCCTTCAACGTCGCCTCGGCGAAGGTGCGCGTGACATGCTCCTGCCAGGCGGCCTTCAGCGATCCCGGCTCCGGCGCTAGACCGGCGGCCACCAGCTCCTCGTCGAGCGCATCGGCGAGGAACATCTCGCCGGTATAGGGCCAGAGAAAGTCCACAGCCGCCTGCATGCGGGTGTGGCTTTCCGCCGTGCCGTCGCCGAGGCGGACGACCAGATCGGCGCTGCGCTCAAGATGATAGGCGACTTCCTTGGAGGCTTTCTCGGCGATCTCGGCGATACGCTTGTCCGCCGAGCCCATCAGCGCCTTGAGCAGCGGCAGATGCCAGGCGTCGAACAGATATTGCCGCATCAGCGTGCGGCCGAAATCGCCATTGGGCTGCTCGACCAGCAGGAGATTGCGATAGCCGGAGACGTCGCGCAGGAAGGCGATCTCGTCGGGCCTACGGCCCTTGCCCTCGGCCTCGCAGGCGAGCCCGAGCCAGAGCTGGGTCTGGCCGATCAGATCGAGCGCGGTGTTGGCGAGCGCGATGTCCTCTTCGAGGGCCGGGGCATGGCCGCACCATTCCGAATTGCGATGGCCGAGGATCAGGCAATTGTCGCCCATGCGCAGCGCGAACTCGGCGACCGCCGGCGAGAGGCCCACAGCGCTCATCACATGTGTCCCACTTCGTCCGGCACGTCGAAGAAGGTCGGGTGCCGGTAGACCTTGGCGTTGGCGGGATCGAAGAGAGGCCCCTTGTCGGAAGGCGCGCTGGCGACGATGTCGGCCGAGCGCACCACCCAGATGCTGACGCCCTCATTGCGGCGCGTATAGACGTCTCGGGCATTGAGGATCGCCATCTCAGCGTCCGGCGCGTGCAGGCTGCCGACATGCCGGTGGTTGAGGCCGTGCTGGCCGCGGATGAAGACCTCCCAGAGGGGCCATTCGCTGGACATTGCTTGCTTCCTTGCGCTGCCGGCGTTGCTATTCGGCTGCGATACGGGCGGCCTGGCGCCGCGCCGCCTGCTTGCTCGCATGGGCGGTCAGCCCGTCGCGGAACCAGGCACCGTCGTTCCAGGCCTTGCGGCGCGCCTCGAGTCGTTCGTGGTTGCACGGGCCTTCACCTGAGATCACCGCGAAGAACTCGGTCCAGTCCGGCTCGCCGAAATCATGACCGCCCTTTGCCTCGTTCCACTTCAGCGCGGGATCGGGGACGGTGAGGCCGAGATACTTGGCCTGCGGCACGGTCTGGTCGACGAATTTCTGGCGCAGCTCGTCATTCGAGTTCTGCTTGATCTTCCAGGCCATCGACTGGGCCGAGTGGACCGAGGCATCGTCGGAGGGGCCGAACATCATCAGCGACGGCCACCACCAGCGATCGAGCGCGTCCTGCGCCATCGCCTTCTGCTCCGGCGTGCCCTTGCTGAGCACGGTCATGATGTCGAAGCCCTGGCGCTGGTGGAAGCTCTCCTCCTTGCAGATGCGCACCATGGCGCGGGCGTAAGGCCCGTAGGAACAGCGCTGCAACGGCACCTGGTTCATGATCGCCGCGCCATCGACCAGCCAGCCGATCGCGCCGATATCGGCCCAGCTCAGCGTCGGATAGTTGAAGATCGAGGAGTACTTCGCCTTGCCGGAGTGGAGTTGCTCGTACATCTGGTCGCGGCTGATGCCGAGCGTCTCCGCCGCGCAGTAGAGATAGAGGCCGTGGCCGGCCTCGTCCTGGACCTTGGCGAGCAGGATCGCCTTGCGCTCAAGCGTCGGGGCGCGCGTGATCCAGTTGCCTTCCGGCAATTGGCCGACGATCTCGGAATGGGCGTGCTGGCTGATCTGGCGGATCAGCGTCTTGCGATAATCCTCCGGCATCCACTCCTTCGGCTCGATCTTCTGGCCGGCATCGATGCGCTCCTGGAAGGCGCGCTCCTGCGGCTCCATCTCGTCGAGGCTGCGGACCCGCTTCGCCTCGGTCTTGACCATCTGGGCATACATCGGCCTGCCTCCTGTTCCGGTTCGCGCGTCAGACGCGCTCGAGGATCACTGCAATCCCCTGCCCCACCCCGACGCACATCGTGCACAGGGCGTAACGCCCGCCGCTGCGCTGGAGTTGCCACATCGCCGTCGTCGCCAGCCGGGCGCCGCTCGCGCCGAGCGGATGGCCGAGCGCAATCGCGCCGCCATTCGGATTCACCTGCGGGGCATCGTCGGGAAGACCGAGCTCGCGCAGCACCGCGAGCCCCTGCGCCGCAAAGGCTCGTTGAGCTCGATCACATCCATCTGTCCGAGCTCCAACCCGGCGCGCTGCAAGACCTTGCGTACCGCCGGCACCGGGCCGATGCCCATGATGCGCGGCGCGACGCCGGCCGCAGCCATGGCGACGACACGGGCACGCGGCGTCAGGCCGTTGGCCTTCGCCGCCGTCTCGCTCGCCACGATCAGCGCTGCCGAGCCGTCATTGACGCCCGAGGCGTTGCCGGCGGTGACGCTGAGATCGAGGCCGTTGACGCCCTTGAGCCTGGCCAATTGCTCGAGCGTCACATCGGGGCGCGGGTGCTCGTCGCGGTCGACGATGACAGGATCACCCTTCTTCTGCGGCACGGAGACCGGCGCCATCTCGTCGGCGAACCGGTTGGCGGCCTGGGCGGCGGCCCAGCGCTGCTGGCTGCGCAGCGCGAAGGCGTCCTGATCCGCGCGCGAAACGCCGAAATCGGCGGCGACATTGTCGGCCGTCTCCGGCATGGAATCGATGCCGAAAGCCTTCTTCAGCTTCGCGTTGACGAAGCGCCAGCCGATCGTGGTGTCGTAGACCGCATTGGCGCGCGAGAAGGCGGCATCGGCTTTCGGCATGACGAAAGGCGCGCGCGACATGCTCTCGACGCCGCCGGCGATCATCAGCTCGCAATCGCCGGCGCGGATCGAGCGGGCGGCGAGCCCGAGCGCATCGAGCCCCGAGCCGCAGAGCCGGTTGACCGTGGTGCCGGGCACCTCGACCGGCAGCCCGGACAAGAGCACGGCCATGCGCGCGACATTGCGGTTGTCCTCGCCGGCCTGGTTGGCGCAGCCGAGGATGACGTCGTCGACGGCAGTCCAGTCGACGGAAGGGTTGCGCTGCATCAGCGCCGCAAGGGGGATCGCCGCGAGGTCATCGGCCCGGACACTCGAAAGCGCCCCGCCATAGCGGCCGACGGGCGTGCGAACCGCATCGCAAATGAAGGCGTCCGCCACCATTTCTCTCCCCGAAATCCGTCGTTTCGTTTTTATCAACCGACCGGTCGGTCATTTAATTGCACGAATTCGAGCAGAGATCAACAGGTCGAAGGAGCTGTTGCGACGGGCCTTGCTCGACCACTGCGCAGCGCGAGCCGGGCGCAGCGGAAAACGGGCGTAGTCAGATTGAAAATCGGGCAGGCACAGCGCCGGGCGCGTGGCCGCGTGCGCCCGGCGCGCCGCATCAGCTCCGCCGTCGTCTCAGCGCCCAGACCAGACAGGGCGCATCGATCAGCGAGACGAACAGGCCGACCCGCATCCGTCGCTTCCTGCACGGATGCGAGCAGTCAGGCTCCGCTCTGGACGTCGTCGCGCCCCCTGCCAGAACGCATGGTGTCAATCATCAACGTGATCGTGGCCGCCAATGCGCCCGGGCCGCCAGTAGCCCTCCGACGCAATGGCGGTCTTCGGCATCCCGCGTTCGACCAGATGACGGCGCCAGGAGCGGACATTGCTGGTCTCGCCGACCAGATAGGCCTGGCCCTGGCCGGAAGGCAGCTGCAGCGCCCGCAAGGCCTCCAGCACCAATGGATTCGGGCCGGGCGCGATGCCATCGCGCGCCAGCCATCGACTGGTTAGCGTCGCCAAAGTCTCGATCGGTGTTTCGTCCGAGGCCGAGGCGGTTTCGATCAGAGCGAGGACGGTCGCCGCGGCCGGCATCGTCTCAAGCATGTGGCGCAGGGCCGGCATGCCGGTCTCGTCGACGCAGAACAGATGCCAATCCGCACCCGGAGCGACGACCGTGCGACCGCGCGGGCCAAGCGCGAGCAGGGTGTCTCCAGCCTGCGCCGCCCTGGCCCAGCTCGGCGCCGGCGTCGAGCCATGCAGGACGAAATCGATGGCGAGGCGCTTCGCCTCCCGATCGAGCCAGCGGATGGTGTAGTCGCGCCGGCCGGTGCGGCCCTCCGGCAGCGGCATGCGCAGCACCAGCGCCTGGCCCGGCCGATAGTCGAGCTGGTCCAGAGCGTCGGCGGTGAAGACGACGCGGCGCAGGCGCGGCTCGACGTCGAAGGCCTCGACGACGGAGAGGTGCCACTCTTCGAGGGCAGGGCGAGATGCAGGCGCAGCAGACGCATCGGTCATGGCAGTGAGGTCCAGTAGACGCCGTCGATCGGGAAGGGCTGGAAGCGCTGGTGCAGCTGGCGCAGCAGCCTCTCCGGGTCAAGATCGGCGAAGAGTGCGGGGTGCATCCATTTGGCAAACGCCTGCACCGCCGCGACGTTGAAGGGCGAATTGTAGAAGTGGTGCCAGACCGCATGCGCCCTGCCAAGGCGCACCGCCTCCAGCTGCGAGATGCCGGTGCGCGCCATCGAGCGCTTGAGGCTTGCCTGCGCGACCTCTGCGGAAACGCCGGCGCCGAGCGCGAGCCAAGGCTTGCTGTCGGCTGAGGCGGCGCCGCCGATCGCCGTGCCGACATAGACCTGCGGCGGATGGGCGAGAAGCCATTCAAGGCTGACGGTCCCGGCCTCGCCCGGCACCATCGCCTCGGCGACATTGAAGCCGCCCGCCGCCGTGACGAAGCGGCCGATCATGCCGCGCGTCATCGTCTCGCAGCAGCTCGCATCGAGCCCGACGCGGCTTTCGACGAAGACACCGACAAGCGCCGGTTTCGCCTGCTTCAGCCGATCCTCGACCTCAGCCAGCGCCGCACGCCAGACCGTGAGGAATTCAGCTGCCTCCTTTTCGCGGCCGAGCACCTCGCCGAGCAGCTCCAGCGATTTGGGCGTGTTGACCAGGGGATCGCTGCGGAAATCGATGAAGACGATCGCCGTGCCGGTCTTCTCCAGCGCGGCGATCACTTCGCCCGACCGGGTATCCGGGCCATGACCGCCAATACCGAAGATCGCAACCTGCGGCTTCAGCGCGATCGCCTTCTCCAGGCTGAAGCTCTCCTTGGCGGCGCGGCCGATGCGGGCGATCTCGGCGATCTTCGGGAAGCGCTCGCGATAGCGGGCATAGCTTGCCGGATCGACAGCCTCGTAATCGCCCATCATCCCGACGACGCGGCCGACCGGATCGTCGCGGTCGAGGATGGCGAGAGCCGGGACATAACGGCCCTCGCCGATGATGATGCGCTCGACCTTGTCGGGAACCGTCACGGTCCTGCCGGCGAGATCGGTCACCTGCTTTGCCCCCGCCATGGCGGGGGTAAGCAGGAGAGCCAGGCTGAGCAGGGTGGTGCGCAGCATCGCGTTCACGTCCGGCGCATTAGAAATCGACCTGAGCCGAGACCACGAAGGTCCGGGGCGCTCCGACCGCCAGGAAGCCGCGCGCGGCGGAAGCCCAATAGGTCCGGTCGAAGACGTTCTCAACCGCGGCCCTCAGCACCACAGGCTTGCCGGCCGGGCCAGTGAAGGCATAGCGCAGGCCGAGATCGAAGCGCGTCCAGTCGGGGACCGATTGCGTATTCGCCTGATCGTAGAACATCTTGCTCGTGTAGATCATCCGGCCGGTGAGCGTGAGCCCGCGCACCCAGGGCAGATCGTACTCGCCATAGAGGTTGATCGCGGTGGTCGGAATGCCTGGCGCGGTCTTGCCGTTGAATCGGCCGCCGGCCGTGTCGGTGAGTTCGGCGTCCATGAAGGTGACGCCGCCGAGCAGCCTCACGCCTTCGATCGGCTCGCCGAACACCGTGAACTCGGCGCCGCGATTGACCTGCAGACCGCTGACCGAGAAGCGGTTCGTGGCCGGGTCGGTGAAGGCGTTCGGCTGCCGGATCTCGAAGAGCGAGGCCGTGACGGCCACGGTGCCGAAATCATATTTGGCTCCGACCTCCGTCTGCTTGTTCACGACGGGGGCGAAGACCTGGTTGGCGTTGACCGCCGTGGCCGGGGCGCTCGGCCCTTCGGTCAGGCCTTCGATGTAGTTGGCGTAGATCGAGAGCTTGTCGGTCGGCCGCACGACCGCCGCGACCGCGGGGCTGAAGCGCCCTTCATTATAGGTCGAGGCAAGCCTGCCCTGGGTGGGAACGGGGCGCGTGACATAGCTCTTCAAGACGATGTCCTGATAGCGCCCACCCACCGTCACCTGAACCCGATCGCCGGCGATCGAGAGCGTGTCGGCCACAGCAACGCTGCGCAGCATCAGGCTGGTGAAGAGCGGCTGGTTGCGGGACTTCGGGAAGCCCGACGTATTGATCGCGTTACGTGGCAGATGCACCGGGGCGTAGATGTTGGTCTGGAAGGTCGGCAGCGCCGGTGGGAAGAACCCGCGCGAGTAGTTCTCGTTGATCGATTGCGAGGCCGAGATGTTGACCTGATGGTCGATGAACCCGGTCTGGAACTTCGAGCGCAGGCCGATCTCGCCCGAATAGCCCCGCAGCTCCAGCGGCATGATGGCGAGGCTGTTGGTGGCGCGGCCGTCCGCGCTGGTGATCTGATAGGACGAGGACAGGAAATCCTCGCGATAGCGGCTGGCGCCGGCGGCGGCGTAGATCGTCGTGTCGGGCAGGAGATCGAATTCGACCCGGCCGGCCGCCATGTTGTAGCGGCTGTCATTGTATTCGAGCGAGCTTGAGGTGTTCCGGCGTCCGTTCGGAGCCCGTGGGATGGCGATGTTCGGCACCGCGGCATTGAACAGCGAAGTCGGCGCCGTGACGTTCTGAGTGGAATGGGCGAGATCCAGAGAGGTGCGGAAACGGTCGCCGCGATAGTCGAGGCCGAGTGCGAAGTTGCCGACCTCGATGGCATTCTTGTCGAGCGGTGTGTCGCCCTTCCGATAGGAGCCGTTGAAGCGCACGCCCCATTCCTTGGACGCGCCGAAGCGGCGACCAAGATCGACATGCGTCCAGAGCTGGGCGTCGCTGAGATAGGTCGTGGTGACGCGTGTCAGCGGCTCGTCGAAGGCGCGCTTGGGAATGAGGTTGATCGTGCCGCCGATACGGCTGACGCCGCCATTGATCAGGGCGGTGGGCCCCTTCAGGATCTCGACCCGCTCGATGCCCTCGACGACGCTGCGGCGCGGATTGGCGATATAGGCCAGGCCGTCGAAGGACGTGTCGAGATTGACGACCGAGAAGCCGCGGATGAAAAACGAATCCCGCTCGCTGAACGGCGGGGCATCGTTACGCACCGAGGGGTCGTTCTGCACGACGTCGGCGAGCGACCTCGCCTGCTGGTCCTGGATCAGCTTCGCCGTATAGCCGGTCACGTTGAAGGGCGTCGTCAGGACGGAGCGGTTTCCGAAGAAGCCGAGCCGGGTTCCCGTCGCGACCTGGCCGCCGGCATACGGCACCGGCGGCTGCCCGATCGTTCCGGTCGGCGGCGGCAGCCCGCGCGCGCCTTCGACGAGCACCTCGTCGAGCGGGATCGCGCCGGCGGGGGCCGTACCGGCCGTGGCCCTGGCCTCGACCGTGACCGAACGCGCGCCGGTGAAGCGATAGGTCAGGCCGGTGCCGGCGAGAAGGCGCTGCAGCGCGGCTTCCGGCGACTGCGCACCCGAGACGGCGCCGGAACGCTTGCCTGCGGCAAGCGAGGACGGCACGAAGATCTCGATCCGGGTCTGGCGCGAGAAGGCGATCAGGGCGGAGGACAGAGCCTGGGCAGGGATATCGATTGCGGCGTTCGTCGCCGCAGGCGTCTGTGCCGACACCGGTTGCGCAGCGAAATGGCCGATCGCCGTTCCCGCCAGCAGCGCGGCAACCATCGCCGGCCGGACTGCCAGCTGCCCGACCTTGTTCCTGCTCTTCATCGTCCGATGCCCCTGTCCGCGATCACGCGGAGCGCCGTTCTGGCGCTCCCGTTGGGGAAGACGCTCGGGGGAAGAAAACCAATTAGGCGCCGGCGCGATTTTTCTCACCAGGCGACGAGAGCGACCAGGTAATCGCTCATACGCAACAGCCGCAGGTCGAGATTGCGGGCGATGGTCTCGAGTGCCGCATCCGGGCGCTTGGCGTCGAACACGGCGGTGATACGCCGCTTGCCGAGCTCGCCGCCGAGGAGCTGGATATGGCCGCGGCGATAGCGGCCGAGTTCGCTCAGCACCGTATCGAGCGGTGTATCATGGAAGACGAGCTGATCCTGCCGCCACGCCTGGGCGGAATCGAGATCGGCCGGGCGCACGGCCGAGACGCCATTGCGGTCATAGCTGACCTCCTGGCCGGCCACGACGCCGACGGCACTGCTTCCGCTGGCGCTGACCGCGACCTTGCTCTCGGTGACGACGACCGAGACCGTCTCGCTCTGGCCGATCTTGACGTCGAATGCAGTGCCGAGCACGGCGATCTCGCCCTGGCCGGCCCCGACGACGAAAGGCCGGGCCGGATCACGCGCCACGGTGAAGAAGGCCTCGCCCGCTACCAGCCTGACAGCTCGCCGGGCATTGCCCAGGTCGACCTCGATCGCACTGGCCGGCCCGAGCTCGATACGCGAGCCGTCCGCGAGATCGACGACGCGGCGTTCGCCGATCCCGGTGCGGTAGTCGGCGAGGAGGCCGGATGGAAGCAGGCGCAGACCCGCGGTCACGGCCAGTAGCAGCATCGCCGCTGCCGCCAGCGGGCGCCAGAATGCTCGTGGCCGGCGCCGCTCTGGGCGGTCGGTGACCGGAGCGACCATTCTCGGAACTGCGACTTGATCGAGCGCGCCCCAGAGCGCTTCGAGTTCGCCCCAAGCCCGCTCATGCGCCGGATCGGCCTTCAGCCAGACGGCAAAGGCCGCCCGATCTGCTTCGGTCACCTCCTCGTCGCGCAGCATGAAGAACCACGCGACAGCGGCTTCATCGACCGCATCGGCATCGACCTTATCCATCGGCGCGCCGGTTCGGGCCGCAATGCGGTGTCCGCAGATGCATCGCGCGCCGGAACTCCATCGATCCCGCCTGTTGGCTCGTCTCGCTGTTTAGACGATCCGGCCCGGAAAACTAATTAGCACCTGGCGGATTTTTCTCGCGCATCCGTCGACGCAGCTGGTTCATGGCGTTGGCGAGATGGACCATGACCGTGTTGCGGGAGATACCGAGGCGCTGCGCGATCTCGGCATAACTCAGCTCCTCGAACTTATGGAGCAGCAGCACCTCGCGGCAGCGCGGCGGCAGGGACGAGAGCGCCGCCTCCAGCTTGAGAAACCGATCCCGCTCGACGAGACCGGTTTCGGCCGTCGGCCTGGGATCGGCGATCATCAGCGCATCGGGCGGCTCGGCCTCGAACAGCAGTTTCGCCCGCTGCTCCCGCCGCCAGTGGTCGATCGCGATCGTGTCCGCGGCGCGGCTGAGATAGGCGCTGGCGTCGCGAATGTCGCTGCGCGGCGTCCTCAGCAGGCGCAGGAACAGCTCCTGGACCGCATCGGCCGCCTGCTGAGCGCTGAGGCCGCGCCCGATCAGCCGCCGCCTGAGCCTGTCCTGCTCGGCGGCGTAGAGCGCGGCGACGCTGAGCGCGCTGTCCGACATCTGCCCTCGTGAACCCGCGCCGTGACGGCGCCCGAGAAGGGCTATCGGCATCAAGAGCAAGAAAGTCAATAAAAACAGTAGTTTAAATGAATTCCAATCTGTGACTGATCCGATTCAGACGGCCAGCTCCGCCAGGAGCTTCGCGCGGTCTGCCTCGTCCTCGGCATCGCCGCTGAGCACGATCCGCCCGCGCTCGATCACGACGAAGCGGTCGGTCACCGACAGCGCCTCGTGCACGTTCTGCTCGACCAGCAGCACGATGCAGCCGCGCTCGCGCAACTCCCGCACGATGGCGAAGACCTCGGCGACGATCATCGGCGCCAATCCCTCGCTCGGTTCATCGACCAGCACGAGCCTGGGCTCGCCGACCAGCACGCGCGCCATGGCGAGCATCTGCTGCTCGCCGCCCGACAGCGTCGTGCCGAGCTGGCGGCGGCGCTCGCCGAGGCGCGGAAAGCGGTCGTAGATCTGGTCGATGGCGGCGCGCTCGACCTTGGCTGCCCGGCCGCGCACCTGGAGCAGGCCCAGCTGCAGGTTCTCCTCGACGGTGAGGCCGGGAAAGATGCGCCGCTCCTCGGGCACCAGCCCGACGCCGGAGAGGCAGATCCGGTCGGGCGCGAGCCCGTTCAGGGATTGCCCGCCGAGCGTGATCGCGCCTTCGCTCGGCCTGACCCACCCGGCGATCGTCTTGAGCAGCGTCGTCTTGCCGACGCCGTTGCGGCCGAAGATGCCGATCACCTCGCCGGGCGCCGCCGAAAGGTCGATTCCCTGGATGACGTGGCTCAAGCCGTAATGGCTGTGCAGTCCGTTGATCGCGAGCATGTCAGTGATGTCCGAAATAAGCGGCCTGCACGGAAGGATCGGCCCGCACCACGGCGGGCGGCCCCTCGGCGAGCTTGCGGCCCTGATGCATGACGACGACATGGTCCGAGAGGGCCATGACCAGTCCGATATCGTGCTCGATCAGCAGCACGCTGACGTCGCGGCTGAGCTCTCGCACCAGCTTGGCCGTGTCGGCGGTGTCGGCATGGCTCATGCCCTGCGTCGGCTCGTCGAGCAGCAGGATCTTCGGCTCCGACGCCAGGCAGACCGCGATCTCGAGCCGGCGCTGGTCGCCATGCGAGAGATTGCCGGCGAGCTCGTCGCGCTTGTGGCCGAGCTGGAAGCGCTCGAGCATCTCGCCGGTCTTGGCGAGCGCCCGGGTCGAGCGGCCGAGCGGCAGGAAGGCGCGGGCCTTCGGCTCCAGCACCTGCGCCGCCATGCGCAGGTTCTCGGCTACCGTCAGCTCGAAGAACAGGTTTGTGATCTGGAAGGAGCGCGACAGCCCGGCCGCCTTGGTGCGCGCCGGCGAGGCCCCGGTCATGTCGATGCCGTCGATCAGGAGCTGACCGGATTTCGGCTTCAATGCCCCGCTGATCAGGTTGAACAGCGTCGACTTGCCGGCGCCGTTCGGCCCGATCACCGTGGTGATCCGGTTGCGCTCTGCGCTGAAGCTGACCCTGTCGACCGCCTTCAGGCCGCCGAAGGTGATGCCGAGCTCGCGGATTTCGAGGACGGGACCGGTCATGGCTTGGCACTCCCCGCTTCGAGCCGGGCCGGGGCGAAGGACGGCGCGGCCGGCTTTTGCGTGCCGGCGAGCAGGCGCTCCTCGATGCGCGGCCGGATGAAGCCGACCAGCCCCTTGGGCAGGAACATCACGCAGACCATGAAGATCAGGCCGATCACGATGAGATGGTGCTCGGTCCAGCTACCGATGATCGACTTCAGCAGGACGAGCAGCACCGAGCCGTAGATCGCGCCGATCAGCGTGCCGACACCGCCGAGGATGACCGAGATCACCGCATTGCCGGACGTCGCGAAGAACATCAGCTCCGGCGAGACGAAGCCGCGCAGCATCGGATAGAGCGCGCCCGAGAGCCCGGCGATCAGCCCGGCCAGCACATAGGAGAACATGCGCGCCCGCCAGACCGAATAGCCGAGGAAGGGCACGCGCTTCTCATTGGCCTTGAGCGCGGTCAGCACCCGCCCGAACGGCGTGTCGAGCAGATAGGCGGTGAGCCCGTACAGCCCCATGATGATCGCGAGCACGACCAGGAAGAAGCCGACAGGGTTGCCGGCCGAGACCGAGACCGGGCCGAAGCCGATCTCGATGACGGGAATGCCGATCATGCCGTCGGAAGCGCCGAGCTCGCGGGTGTTGTAGACGACCTTGGCGACGACCTGCGCCAGGCCGAAGGTGATCAGCGCGAAATAGACGCCGCGCACCCGGTTGGCGATCAGGCCGCCGATGATCGAGGCGACGAGCGTCGCCCCGCCTGCCGCCGCCATGGCGAGCCAGAAGGACGGCACCTTCAGCAGGGTCAGCGCCGAGACATAGGCGCCGATGCCGAAATAGAGCGCCTGCCCCAGCGAGAGCGCGCCGGAATAGCCGAGCAGCAGGTCGACCGAGAGGGCGAGCCCCGCAAAGATCAGCGCCTCCGTGCCGAGGCGAAGATAGAAGGTGTCGCCGCTGGCGGCGCCGATCGCGGCGAGCGCGAGCGCGGCCGCGACGAAGACCAGGGCGAGCAGATGACTCGCGCGCATCGACAAAGTCAGCCGGTCACGCATGGCCGAGCCTCCCGAACAGGCCCTGCGGGCGGAAAACGAGGAAGGCGACCATCGTCCCGAACACGATCGGATCGGTCCAGACCGGCGAGATCACCAGGCTGGCCAGCGCCTGAACCTGCGTCAGCAGCAGGCCGGCGACGACGGCGCCCCAGATCGAGCCCATGCCGCCGACGATGACGACGGTGAAGGCGAGCAGGATGAAGTCGCGCCCCATGGTCGGGAACACCGAATAGATCGGCGCGAGCAGGACGCCGGCGAGGCCCGCGAGTGCGACGCCGAAGGCAAAGGTGCCCGCATAGACCAGCGCCACCGGCACGCCGAGCGAAGCCGCCATGTTGCGGTCGAAGGCGGCTGCCCGGACCATCGCGCCGAGACGGGTGCGATAGACGACATAGGCGACTCCGCTGACGATCGCCGCGCCGACCACGATCAGGAAGAGCCGGTAGTTCGGCACGATGATGCCGGCGAGCTCGGTCGCGCCGGGGATCGGCGTCGGCGGCCGCTGGGTGTTGGGCCCGAAGGCGACCTTGAGCAGATCCTCGACCACGAGCGCGAGGCCGAAGGTGACGAGCAGCGTGGTGACGTGCCGATCCCGGCTGTCGAAGACCGGCCGGATCAGCAGGCGCTCTGCCGCCATGCCGAGCGGCACCATCAGGACCGGCACCAGCACGAGCAGGAACCAGAAACTGATCCCGGCTGCGCCCAGAGCGAGAGCCGCATAGGCGCCGATGGCGTAGAACTCGCCATGGCTCATATTGATGACGTCGAGCATGCCGAAGATGATCGTCAGCCCGAGGGCGACCAGCACCACGGCGACCCCGAGCGCGAGCCCGTTGACGACCTGCGGCGCCAGCACGAATTGGAGGTAGTCGAGGGCATTCATGTCATGTGCTTTCGCGAGGGCGGTGTGACCCCTCCCACGTGAAGGGAGGGGTCGGCGCCTGTCCTCAGAACCTTGTGCAGGCGTCGGGGCCGATCGCCTTGTCGGCGTCGACCTTGTCGATGATGTCGAACTTGCCCTTGGCGACGCGCACCACATACATCGGCTGCATCGCCTGATGATCGCCGGCGCGGATGGTCTTGGCGCCCTGCGGCGTCTGCCAGCTCAGCCCGCGCAGCGCCTCGCGCACCTTGTCGGTCTCGGTCGAGCCCGCCTTCTCGACGGCGGCCTTATAGGCGAAGAGCAGGCCGTAGCTGTCGGCGCCGTAGAGATCGGGATCGGCCTTGTTGGCCGCGCGGAAGGCTGCGACGAACGCCTTGTTCTCCGGTGTGTCGATCTGCGGGGAATAGCCGACGCCGGTGGCGAAGCCCTCGGCCGCCTGGCCGATCGCGCCGATGTTCTGCGAAGTCACGGTGCCGGAAGCGCCGACGACCTGCAGATTGGTGAGCAGGCCGAAATCCTGCAGCTGGGTCAGCAGCCTGACGGTGTCGTTGCCGGCGACGGAGGTATAGAGCACCTGCGGCCGCGAAGCGCGAATCTGGCCGAAATACTGGGTGTAGTCCTTGGAATCGAGCGGCGCGAACACCTCGCCGCCGGTCGGCGCGCCGGATTTCTCGGCGCTGCTCTTGAAGGCGGCGACGGTCGAGCGGCCCATCTCATAGTCCGGGCCGAGATAATAGACCTTGGCCTTCGGCTTCTCCTTGGCGAGCCAGGCGGCGAGCGCGACCGATTGCTGCTC
Source organism: Allobosea sp. CRIB-10 (assembly GCF_900112185.1). GTDB lineage: Bacteria > Pseudomonadota > Alphaproteobacteria > Rhizobiales > Beijerinckiaceae > Allobosea. Next base: position 352,772 of record NZ_FOKP01000002.1, read on the forward strand.
GGCGCGCGCATTCACGCGGAACATGTTCGGCGAGCATTTGTCCGTGGTGATCGAGTCGGCGAAGGAGACAGTCGTCGCCGCGAGCTTGGCATTGCGCTCGGCCAGCTGGGCGACGGCGAGCGTCGAGCCGGAATTGACTGTGCCGGTGAGGAAGTCGACCTTCTCGACCTGGAACAGCTTCTCAGCCTTCTGCACGGCGACGGCCGGGTTGGCCTCCTCATCCTCGAAGACCAGGTTGACCTGCCGGCCTGCGATGCCACCCGCGGCATTGATCTCCTTGGCGGCGAGCTCCAGGCCCCAGCGGACCTGCTGGCCGATCGGGGTATAGGTCCCCGAGAGCGGCGTGACGACGCCGATCTTGATCGGGCCGCTCTGGGCAAGCGCGCCGCCCGTGAGCGCCGTCGCGGCGAGCACTACGGCGGCGACAGTGAGATATCCGGTCGTCTTCATGGTCGTTCCCTCGGTTCTGGTTGTTGTTCTGCGATGTCGGCTTGGCGGACCTGCGCGAGGCATTGCTCGCGCAGGCATTTTGCCGGCTCAGCGGCCGGTGAACTTCGGTGCGCGCTTGGCGTGGAAGGCCTCGACGCCCTCGCGGAAATCGTCGGACTGGCGCAGGCGGCTGTAGCAATGCCCTTCCAGCTCGATCGCGATCGCCAGCGTCGAATCCTCGGTGTCGTTGAGCAGCTTCTTGGCGGTGCGCTGGGCGATCGGCGAGAAGGAGCGCAATTCGTCGACCAGGCGATCGGTCGCGGCCTCGAGCTCCCCATCCGGAACGCATTCGGTGGCGATGCCCCAGTCGAGCGCCTGCTTGCCCGAGATGCGCCTGGAGCGCATCACGATGTCCTTGGTCCGGGTGATGCCGACGATCTTCTGCAGGCGGGCCGAGCCGCCCGAGCCGGGGATCTGCCCGAGCTTCTGCTCCGGCAGCGCGTATTGGCAGGTCTCCGAGACGATGCGGAAGTCGCAGGCGAGCGAGATCTCGAAGCCGACGCCGAAAGTGTAGCCGCGGTTGGCGACGATCACCGGCTTCGCGCAGCGCGCCGGGGCGGCGATGTTCCAGGCGAGCTTGGAGACATGCTCGGGCGAGGCCTCCAGGAAGCCCTTGATGTAGCCGCCAGAGGAGAAGTGCTCGCCGACGGCGCGCAGCACGATGATGCGCACGCGATCGTCCTCGTCGAGCGCCTCGAACACCTTGCGCAGCTGGTCGCGCTGGGCCATCGCCACCGTGTTCATCGGCGGCCGGTCGAGGATGATGTCGGCGCGTTCGCGAGCGGGATCGATCTCGACGCGGAAACCGTCGAGACCGGTGAGGCTGGCGTGGATCGGGGTGACTGCGTTCATGGCTTTAGCTCTCGGTTTCAGGGTTGGGATCATTCGGCGGCGAGATCGGGTCGCTCGGGCTCGTACTCGCCGGCGACGAGCTGGCGGCGCAGCAGCTTGCCGACCGGCGATTTCGGGATCGCCTTGACGAACTCGTAGCGGCGCGGACGCTTGAAATTGGCGAGGCCGGAGATCTTGCAATGCCGGTCGAGTTCCTCGGCGGTGACGGCCGAGGCGCGCTGCACGAAGGCGACGACGATCTTGCCCCAGCGCTCGTCGGGCAGGCCGACCACGGCGACTTCGGAGACGGCCGGGTGCAGCGACAGGCAGCTCTCGATGTCGACCGGCGAGACGTTCTCGCCGCCGGTGATGATCATGTCATCGACGCGGCCGGTGACGAAGAGATCGCCGTCCTCGTCGAAATAGCCGGTGTCGCCGGTGAAGTACCAACCGTCGCGCAGCGATTTGGCGTCGGCCTCGGGCCGGCGCCAGTAGCCCTCGAAGGCTTCGTCGCTGGCGGCAAGCGCGATGATCTCGCCTTCCTCGCCGGGCCGGGCCAGCTCCGCGGCCGAGGCCGCACCGAGCCGGACCACACGGATGAGCTGGTTGAGCCCGGCCTTGCCGGCGCAACCCGGCTTCGCCGCGGCCTTCTGGTTGAGGGTGAAGGTGTAGATCTCCGACGAGCCGTAATGGTTGACGAAGAGCTCGGGCCTGAACGCCTCGGTCAGCTTGCCGAGCAACCCGTCGGTCATCGGCGCGCCGGCGAAGCCGAGCTTGCGCACCGAGGAGACGTCGCTCCCGGCGAAGCGCGGGTGATGGACGACGTCATGATAGAGCGTCGGCACGAGATAGAGATTGCTGACGCGCTCGGCCTCGATCAGCTCCAGCGCCCGCGCCGCATCGAAGCGCGGCAGGCAGACGAAGCTGCCGCCGATCAGCGACATCGCCAGCAGCGAGCGCACCCCCATCGTGTGATAGAGCGGCATGACGCCGAGCGTGCATTCGCCATTGCCGTAGAGGTTCTGCGCGACATGGGCGAGCGCGGCCATGCGCTCGGCCCGGTGCCGCCGCGGCACGCCCTTGGGCTTGGCCGTGGTGCCGGAAGTATAGAGCATCAGCGACCAGTCTTCGGCGCCGGCGCGAGGCGTCGCGGTCGGCGCCTGATTGCCGATCATCTCGCCGAAGCTCAGATCGGCAGGGCCGGCATCGCTGCCGACCGCGATCCGCGGCAGGCTCGCGCCGAGTGTGCTCTCGGCCATGGCAATAGCGGAGACGGCTTCGAAGGCGATCGCTTTGGCGCCGGCATTCTCCAGCACGAAGTCGATCTCGTCCGGCTTCGCCCGCCAGTTGATCGGCGTCATGATCAGCCCGGCGAACTGGCAGGCCCAGTGCAGGCTCGCCGCTTCCCAGCGGTTCTGCAGCACGCTGACGAAATGGTCGCCGGCCTTGAGCCCGATGCCGTCGAAGGCGGCGACGAGCGAGGAGATGCGCGCCAGCCATTGCGTATAGTTCAGGCGGACCTCGCCATCGACGATGGCGAGTGCGTCGGGGGTACGCGCCACGCTGGCAGTGAAGCTGGTCCCGAGGTCAAACATCGAGGGATTCCAAGGCGATAGTCTGGGCAATGGTCTGGGATTCCCGGCGCAGCAGGGCAGCGGCCTCGACTGCGGCGGCGATGATCGGGGTGTAGCCGGTGCAGCGGCAGAGATGCCCGCCGACGACCTCGCGCAGCTCCTGCTCGCTGGGCTCCGGCTGCTCGCGCAGGAAGGCGTCGAGCGAGATCAGGATGCCGGCCGTGCAGAAGCCGCATTGCAATGCGTGGTGCCTCCGGAAGGCGGCCTGCAGCACCGAGAGACGATCCTGCGCCGGCGCCAGCCCCTCGACCGTAGTGACCTCCCGGCCTTCGAGCTGGACGGCGAGCGTCAGGCAGGCGCGGGCCGGCGCGCCGTCGATCAGGATGGTGCAGGCGCCGCAGACGCCGTGCTCGCAGCCGACATGGGTGCCGGTAGCGCCGATGTCGTGGCGCAGCGCGTCGGTCGCGAGCAGGCGCGGCTCGGCCTCGACCGAGACGGGCTTGCCGTTCAGCGTGAAGCCGACGCGGTGGCGGGTGGCGGCGCTCAGGCGAGGCATCGGCCGGCCTCCTCGATCGTGCGGCGGCCGAGGGTGCGGACGAGGTCGCGGCGCAGCCTGGCGCTGGCATGGAGATCCTCGCGGGCGTCGAGCTCCCAGGCGAAGGCGTTGAGCGCATCGTCCAGCGCCGAACCGTCCAGGCGCGGCCAGCTCCGGCGCTCAGGCTTGTCGGCGACACCGGCGACCGCGAGATGAATCTGCCCGGCCTCGACCATCGCCGCACAGCCGACGATGGCGAAGTCGCCATGCCGGCGCGCCACCTCGTTGAAGGCATAGCCGGTGCCGGGCCGGGCAGCCGGAAAGGCGACGGCCTCGATCAGCTCGTCATCGGCCTTCCCGGTCACCATCATGCCCGCGAAGAAGTCGGCCGCCTTGAGCACGCGGCGCTTGCGGCGGGAACGCAGCCGGACCTCGCCAGCGAGCGCGACCAGGCAGAGCGGAATCTCGGCGCTGGGATCGGCATGGGCGGCCGAGCCGCAGACCGTGCCGCGCGCCCGGGTCTGGTAATGGCCGAGCCAGGGCAAGGCGGCGGCCAGCAGCGGCTGCTCGCTCGCAAGGCCCGGCCGCTGCAGCAGCGCCGCCTGCCGGACACCGGCCGGCACGACGATGATCTCGCCCTCGCGCCGGACCTCGCCGAGCCCGGCCACGCCCATGATGTCGACGAGCACGGCTGGCTTGGCCAGGCGCATGTTCAGCATCGGCAACAGCGACTGGCCGCCGGCGATGATCCGCGCCTCGGAGCCATGCTCGGCGAGCGTTGCCAGGGCCTCGTCGAGATTGCCGGCGCGCAGATAGTCGAAGGGCGCGGGCTTCATGCGCGCCTCCCGAACAGGCGGGCGAGCAGGCCGGGCTTGCCCGGCGACGCCTTGCGCGCCAGCGCCGCGAAGAACTGGCCGATGATCGCCTTGGCCGCGCCGTCGAGCAGGCGCCCGCCGATCGCCGCGACCTTGCCGCCGACAGCCGCCTCATAGGCGTAGCCGATCACGGTGCCGCCAGCGCCATCAGGCGTCAGCGTCACGCGGCCGGAGCCGCCGCCGGTGCCGAGCGCGCCCGAGACCGAGCCGGTCAAGGTCGCGGCCCTGGGCTCGTCGAGGTTCGAGAGCTTGATCTCGGCCTTGTAGCGCCCCTTCACCGGGCCGACGCCGAGCGTGACATCGGCCTTGAAATGCGTGTCGGACAGCTTCTCCACGCCATGGCAGCCGGGGATGATCGAGGCGAGCGTGTCGACGTCGAGCAGCATCGCCCAGATCGCCGCGGGTGCGGCGGCGACCCTCGCCTCGCCTTCGCCGCGCAGGCTGCGATCGCCCGGCCTGGCGGCAGGCACTACCGCACGGCCGGTCTCTGGCTGGGCCGGCTCGGGCCCGGCGGCGAGTGCCGCGAGCCTGGCCGGGGTCAGCGGCAGGTTGATCTCGGAGACCCCGAGCGCATCGGCGACCGCATTCGCCAGGCAGACCGGCGTCGACATGCAGTTGCCCTCGCCGACGCCCTTGGTGCCGAGCTGCGTGAAGGGCGACGGCGTCTCGATGTGCAGGATCTCGATGTCCGGCGTCTCGGTCGCGGTCGGCAGCAGGTAGTCGGCGAGGGTGCCGGTCAGGAAGGCGCCGTCCTCGGCATAGGCGAGCTCCTCGTAGAAGGTCGCACCAAGCGCCTGGGCGAAGCCGCCGCGGATCTGGCCCTCGACCATGCCGGGATGCAGGACGCGGCCACAGTCATGCATGGTGACATAGCGGTCGATCCGCGCCTTGCCATTGGCCGGATCGACCTCGACGCCGGCCATGTCGAAGATGAAGCCATGGCAGAGCGAGGAGTTGATCTCGTCGCCCTCGCTCGGCGCCGTCAGCTGCGGCGGCGTCCAAAAGGCGGTCTCGCGGATGGTCTGGTCGACACCATCAGGCAGCAGCGCCGGCGCCCAGTGGCAGAGCGCCGCGACACGGCCGAACGGGATGGTCTTGTCCGGATTGCCCTTGGCGAAGACCGCGCCGCCGGCAAAGCCGATCTGCGTGGACTCGGCCTTAAGCTGGTCCGCCGCGATCAAGGCGAGCTTGTCGCGCAAGCGGATCGCGGCGAGATGAGCGGCGCCGGCCACCGCCGCAGCAAAGCGGCTGGAATAATTGCCGGAGGCGATCGACCAGGCATCCTTGCCGGTATCGAGATCGGCGACGACCCTGATGTCGCGATGCGGCAGACCGAAGATGTCGGCGACGACCTGCGCCAGAACGGTGCGGTGGCCCTGGCCCTGCGGCGTCGAGGCGACATGGACGCTGACCGAGCCGACCGGATCGATCGAGACCGTCGCCGTCGCCTGCGCGCCGTTCTTCGGCCCGGCCTTGCGCCGTTCCTCGGCGGTCAGCACGGTGGTGATGTAGCCCATATTGGAGACACTGGGCTCGACCGCAGCGGCGAAGCCGATGCCGTAGCGCTTGCCGGCGGCGCGCGCTGCATCGCGGCGCTGTTCGAGCTCGGCGAGGCGGCCGGCGACCGCCTGCTCGACCGCCGCCTGGTAGTCGCCGGAGTCGTAGAGCGCGCCGGTGGCGGTGCGGTAGGGGAAGGCGCCGGCCGGGATCAGGTTCCGGCGGATGACGTCGAGCGGATCGAGCTGCAATTCGACGGCGATGCGCTGCATCAGCCGCTCCAGCGCGAAATAGACCTGCGGGCCGCCGAAGCCGCGCACCAGCCCGGTCGGCGCCTTGTTGGTCAGCACGACGCGGTTGCGCATCGCAACATGGCGGATGTCGTAGGCGCCGGTCATGTTGCCATGCATCCGGTAGAGCGTCGCCGGCTCCGGAGCGCGCGGATAGGCGCCGCAATCCTCGATCTGGTCCCAGTCGAGCGCGCTGATGCATCCCTCAGCAGAGACGGCGGCCTTGAGCGCGGTGACGCGGTTGGTCGCCGCCACCGCCGCGCCGAGATGCTCGAGCCGGTCCTCGATCCATTTCACCGGCCGCCCGGCGATCCGCGCGGCGACCCCGATCAGAACGGCATAGGGGGCGACGCCCTGCTTGACGCCGAAGCTGCCACCGGAGTCCGGCGGCATGCGCAGCCGCAGGCGGTTGCCGGGGACCTTCAGCGCCCGCGCTAGCACGGTGTGGATGCTGAACGGGCCCTGGAAATTGGCGAGTATGTCGTAGACGTCCTCATGCGGGTCGTAGTCGGCGACGACGCCGAAGGTCTCCATCGGCGCCCCGGTATTGCGCGGATAGGCGACGCTGACCGAGATCGTGTGCGCGGCCGCGGCGAAGGCGGCTTCGGGCTCGCCATAACGGAAGCGCCGGTCGCTGACGAGGTTCGCACCGGCCTTCTCGTGCAGGACGGGCGCGCCCTCCCCCATGCTGGCGACGGGATCGACGACCGTCTTGAGCGGCTTGTACGCGACCTCGATCGCGTCGAGCGCATCCTCGGCAAGATAGCGGCTCTCGGCCACCGCGATCGCGACGGGCTCGCCGACATAGCGCACGCGCTCGAGCGCCATCGGCCAGTTCTCGGCGGCGATCTTCAGCCCGGCGACCATCGGCGTGGTCAGCTTGGCAAGATCGCGGCCCGTGACGATCGCGACCACGCCCGGCAGCGCGGCGGCGGTCTCGGTCTCGATCGAGAGGATGTCGGCATGGGCGTGCGGCGAGCGCAGGATCGCGGCGTGCAGCGTGCCCGGCCTGGTGCCGAGATCATCGATGAAGCGCCCGCGACCAGTCAGCAGGGCGGCGTCCTCGACGCGCTCCACGGACTGACCCGTCCAGGAAATGATTTCAGCCTTCACCAGCGTTCTGCTCCCAGGAGGCGCTCTTACGGAGGCGCCTCCTGGGAAGGTTCGGTCATCGGCCGGCCAGGTTCGATCCCGCCCAGTCTTGCGACTTACCGAATAGTCTCAAATTCGAAGGAATCAGCGGCCGAGGCGCGCCACGTTGCGGAACTCGCTCGGCGCCACCGAGCAATGATCGCGGAAGAAGCGGGTGAAATGGGCCGGCGCGCTGAAGCCGAGCCGGTCGCCGATCGCGCTGAAGCTCTCATCGCCGTCGACGACGGCGCCGACCGCGAGCTCGACCTTCAGCACATTGAGGAAGACGTGGGGCGTCACGCCGGTCGAGCTCTCGAACATCCGGAAGAAATGCGCCCGCGACAGGCCAGCCTCGCTCGCCAGCCGCTCGATCGAGAGCGGCGCTGCGGGGTCGGATCGCATCAGCGAGATCGCCCGGCGCACCCTAAAATCAACCGCGCTCGAACGCGCGATCTCGCGCAAGGAAGCGCCGATCGAGCGCCAGGGCGTGAAGCGCTCGATCACGGCGATCATCAGCTCGGAGAGCAACTCCTCCTGGCGGCGGCTGGCGCCGGGCTCGTGCACCATCTCCGCGGCAAGATCGAGCGCGGTCTGGCGAATATGCGCGCTGACTTCGCCGGCGGAGTGCTCGAAGAAGCCGGGCGAGCCGCTCGCCGCCCAGTTCGGCCGGAAACTGCGCAGCCAGTCCGGCTCGATATAGAGCGCCAGGATCAGCGCGTTCTTGCGCGAGGGATCATGGACGTAGGCATGCGTCTCCCAGGCATTGACCAGCACGGCGAGATCATCGGTCAGCGGCGCGACATGGTCTCCGACCAGGAACTGCGTGTCGTCACCGTCGACCTTCAGCAGGACATGGCAATGCGGATGCGCGTGCCGGACGAGGCTGCGATCCATGTCGAGCAGCGCCACCCGGCCGAAAGCTCCGTGCGCGATGCGCAGGGCATCCGACATACCGTTTCCTCACCGAGCATCTTGTTGCTTGCGGGCCAGCCGGCGAAAGAAAGATATTGAACGGCCGCTCACCGCCTTTCAAGACAGCCAGGGTCGGCCGCTTTGTCGCGGCTTCCCCCTCGCATTGCTTCGATACCTCGAAACGGCAGGCGTCAGCCCGCGCCTCCTCAGGCTCTCAGCTCGGCAGCGCCGTTTTCCCGGGGCTGGTACGTCGTCGTCCGCGCCACGCTCTGCGCCGGGCGCTTCTCGCCGGCCAGCACCTCGAAATCGAGATGGTTCTCGGGCGGCACCAGCGGGCAGGTGACGAAGTTGGTGAAGGCGCAGGGCAGCGCCACCGCATAGTTGAAGTCGATCCAGTCGATGCGGGTGTTCGCCGCATCAGTGAACTGCAATTCGATGACGCGGCCAGCGCCATAGGTGATCGGGCCGCTGGTCCTATCGCGGACATGGGCGACGGGCTGCACGCCGGTCGGCGTGTCCTTGCCGATGAGCACGACGGTGTGGCTCTTGCCGCCGAACTCGAAGGTGAAGGTGCCCATGCGCGGCGTCGTCTCGCGCACGCCGGCTTCCACCGTCTCGGCCTCGAACTCGACGCGCTCCGCCGGCGTGTAGACGCCGGGGATGCGCCAGGCCGGATCGTAGTCGAAGGCGGTGACACCGGCATCCTCCAGGCGCGTCGCCTGGCGCGGGTCGCGCACGCGAACGCCGTAGAGCCGGCTGCCGTCATGCTTGGTGCGGACGATGGTCTCGACCTCGTTCACGCCGAAATAGACCGGGACGCTCTCGCCATGGCCATAGGTCTGGTTGCGGCCGGGGACGATCTCGACCGGGCCTGTGGGGTATTCGCCGTTCACCGACAGGGTCGGGCCCGAAGCCGGTGGCGTGAAGATGACCCGACCGCCCTCGACCGACCAGCGGCCGGGAAGGAGCTCGAACGCAACGTCGCGATCGTCCTCCTCCAGCCAGTACTGGGCGACGAGCGCGGTCCAGCCATAGGGGCGGAACATGGTGGCGACATGGGCATGGCGCCATTCGCGCCACTGGCCTTCCAGATGTTCTCGCGTCGGCATGGTCGTTGTCCTTCGAAGGCTCGGAATGTCTGCTTGCGGCTGAGTGTCGGGCTAGCGGCCGGTGACCTCGGCCAGGAAGGCGAGGACGCCGCGCCAGGAGCCGTCATCGGCCCGTGCATTGCCGGAGGGCGTGCCGCCGCTGGTGTAGGGCACCTTCGAGACCGGGTGCTCGCGGCTGAGCTGCGTCGTCGGCACGAAGGGCAGGTTGATGGCGTGGCCGGCATCGTCGAAATCGAGATGGCGGACGAGATGGGGATGGCCGTGCCGGCTCAGGGTCGAGACGACCATGCGAGAGTAGAGGCTGGAGGGCCAGGCGCGGTCGTCGCGGCCGGAAACCAGCAGCACCGGGCCGACGATCCTCTCGACCGGGATGCGAGAGCGCTCCGCCAAGGCGCGGTCCTTCAGCCCCTCAAAGAAGACGGAATGGTGCCGACTGGGCGGGGCATCGCCGGCCCAGGGATGCCAGTGCACGGCGGCATTGTCCTGCCAGAGATGCGGCAGGGGCACGCCGTCTCTCGTCCAGGTCACGCCCTGCCAGCCGCCGCGCGCCGGATCGCCGGCGCCCTGGGCGCCATGGACCATGGCGCCGGGCACATAGGCGATCACGGCCGAGACGAGATCGGGGAAGGTCGCGCCCAGCAGCAAAGCGAGCTCGCCGCCGCGCGACTGGCCGCTGACCGCGACGAAACCGTCCTTTGGCTGGAGTTCGCGATGCGCCCAGCGCAGGCCGGTCTCGAGATATTCGAGCGGGGTCTCGGTGATGAAGGGCGAGAGGCCCGGCGCCTTGAAATAGCCGAGCGCGAAGGCCTGGTAGCCATGCGAGGCGTAGAGCGCGCCGCGCGGCTCGTTGATGCCGCCGCCCGAGCCGTTGAGCACGACCACGACCGGATGCGGACCCGGACCGGCCGGCGTGAACAGCGTGCCGACCAGCCCGTCCTCGCGGATCTCCCGCCGCGACACCCCCGGCGCGGCGAAGCGCTGGAGCAGCTCGGCCTCGGCGCGGGCACCGTCGGCGGTCTCGGCGGTCAGCGCCGTCCACAAGGGCTGCATGACGTCGTCGGCGAAGAGCTCCTGGCTGGTGCCGCCGGCCGGGTGCTGGCTCCAGAGCAGGCCCATCGCCGAGACCTCGGCATAGTCGCCGCCGACGGGCGCGTCGCGGCTGAGATCAACCACACCGTCGGCATCGGCCATGAAGGTCGCCTGGCTGTCCCAGACGACGCCGCGCGAGCGCAAAGTCCGGGCGGAGATGGCGACGAGTGCGTCGGGGGCAAGTCCGGTGACGGTGATCCGGCGCGGCTCGTCGATCTGACCATCGGCAGGTGTGACCGTAAAAACAGGACGGGAAGCAGTGGGCGTCGTCATTTAGGCTCTTGTCCGTTGCATCACCGGTTTCCCCGGCTCGTCATGCGGTCGAGATGGGCGTCGAGACGCCGGGCGAAGTCGGGGTCCAGCGTCGCCTCTGTCGGCAGCCCGCCGCCGCGCGGCCAATGACCGCCACCGGTCGTCCAGTCGCTCTTCAAACCGGCGAGCTTGCCTTGCCAGTCTATGGTCTCACCCGCAGCCGCTGGATCGAAGGCGAGGAGGACAACGCCGCGCCCCTTCGGATCGCCGCGGCCGCCACCGGCGACCCCCGCGATGAGCTCGACCACGAGGCCGAGCAGCGAGCCGACCTGGCCGCCGCGCGGCAGCAGGGCCGCGACCTCGGCGGCGATGCTGGTCGGCCTGCCCTTGGCGTCGAGCGCGATCCCGGCCGGCAAGGGTTGCCCGGTGGCGCGGGCGTTGCGGATATCGGCCATGGTGGCGCTGCTGCTGGCGACGTCGATGACGATGCGCCCCTCGCCCCGGCCCATGGCGATGGCGAGCGGGTTGGTGCCGATCACGGCCTTCGTGCCGCCATGCGGCGCGACGAAGGGCGGCCCTTCGGCGCCGGCGAGGCCGACGAGCCCGGCATCGGCGAGATGGCGGACGAAGGGGGCGAGCCGGCCGACACCGCGGATGCCGCGCAGGAACACGGCGGCAAGGCCGAATTGCCGGGCAGCGGCTTCAAGGTCGAGCGTGGCTGAGGCAACGGCGAGCGGCGCGAAGCAGGCGGAGCAGTCGCGCCAGCTGATCGCCTGCGGCTCGCCCGCCGCCGGCAAAGGCGCGGCGTCGGCGCTCCATTCGTCGAGCATGGCGATACCGAAGCGCGGCAGGCCGAGCACGTCGGCTTCGACCAGCGCCGAGGCGGCGAGCGTGGCTGCCGAGCCGTCGCCGAGCGCCGCCGATAGCTTTGCTACTGCTGTGGGGGTCGTGATCACGGGCCTGTGCTCCGGGCCGCGCTGCCGACCCTGATCTCGCTCTCCGAGAGATAGCCCAGCGTCATCAGGCGCTCGATCAGGAATTCCCGGGCATGCCGGATATGGGCTGTCTCGATCGCGGCGGCGCGCTCGCCGTCGCCGGCCTCGATCGCATCGACCAGCGCCGTGTGCTCGTCGGAGTGCTGCCCGGCCTTGACCGTGAAGTCGATGGCGAAGCGCAGCAGCCGTTCGAGCTCGTCGAACAGGCTCTCGGAAAGGGCGACGACGCGCTTGTTGCGGGCGCAGCGGGCGATGGCGACATGGAAGCGCCGCGCCACCTGCTGCATCGCGCCGACATCGAGCGGCGCGGCGTATTCCCTGACGATCCCGCGCAGTTCGGCGATCTCGGCGGCGGTGGCGTAGCGCGCCGCCTGCCGGGCCGCGTGCGGGCCGATGGCGGCGCGCAAATCGAGGATCTCGTGCACGGCCTGGAAGGTGATGGCGGCGACGCGGTAGCCGCTGCGCGGCAGGATCGCGACCAGCCCGTCGGCGGCGAGCTTCTGCATGGCGTCGCGCACCGGCGTCTTCGAGACCTCATAGCGGTCGGCGATGGCGGCGGCGTCGAGCGTCGTGCCCGGCGCGATCTCGCAGCGCATGATTTCTCTCCGCAGCGCAAGGTAGATGCGCTCCGAAACCGGCGTGTGGGCGGTGGCGGCCGGGCTGGCGTCGACGCTCATGATCCAGCGCCCCTCAATGCTTCGCCCAGGGCACGAAGCGCCGCTCCAGCGCCTCCAGCGCGAGGATCGTGAGGTAGCCCATCGCCGAGATCACGACGATGCCGACGAACATCCTGGAGACCGCGAAGGTCTGCCAGGACGCCCAGATGAAGAAGCCGACGCCGCTGCGCGCGCCCAGAAACTCGGCCGCGGCGATGATGATGTAGGACGAACCGGCGGCGAGCTTCAGCCCGGTGAAGATGCTCGGCAAGGCGGCGGGGAAGGCGATGCGCCGGAAGGTCTGGAAGCGGCTTGCACCGGCGTTCTTGGCGACGTCCATGTAGATTTGCGGCGTCTGCATCACCCCGCTCATGGTGTTGTAGAGCATTAGGAAGAACACGCCGATGGCGATGACCACGAATTTCGAGGCGTCGCCGACGCCGAAGATCAGCAGGATCAGCGGCAGGATCGCGATCTTCGGCACGGGGTAGAGCGCCGAGAAGATCGGCCCGAGCAGCCGCCGGGTCGGCCGCGACAGGCCGAGGATCAGCCCCATGACGATGCCGGGCACCGCGCCCATGGCGTAGCCGACGCCGACACGGCGGAGCGTCGCGCCGATATGGTCGAACAGCTCGAAGCTCAGCACCATCCGCCAGGCGGTCTCAGCGATCGCGCTCGGGGCCGGGAAGAAGCGCCGGTCGATCAGGTTGAGCTGGCTGGAGACTTCCCAGAGCAGCAGCAGGAGCAGCGGGCTGAAATAGGAGGCGAGCCCGAACCAGCGCTCGCGCCGGGCCGGCGCCTTGAGGCGGCGCAGTTCGTCTTCCGTGAGGGTGGCGGGAACGGCGCTCATCTCATGCCCTCGCCGGGGAAGCCAGCAGATGCCAGACCTCGTAGGTCAGATCCCAGAAGCACTTGTCGCGTCGCATCTCGACGACGTCGCGCGGGCGCTCGAACGGCACTTTGAGGTCGGCGACCAGCGTGCCGGGGCGCGGTGACATCACCAGCACCCGGTCGGCCAGCGTCAGCGCTTCGTCGACGCTGTGGGTGATGAAGACCACGGTCTTGCCGGTCGTCTCCCAGATGCGCAGCAGCTCTTGCTGCAGGGTGAGCCGGGTCTGCTCGTCGAGCGCGCCGAAGGGCTCGTCCATCAGCAGGATGTCGCGATCGTCGACCAGAGCCCGCGCCACCGAGACGCGCTGCTTCATGCCGCCGGAGAGCTGATGCGGGCGAGCTTTGGCGAAATCGGTCAGGCCGGTGAGCGCCAGCAGCTCGGCGACCCGCTTGTCCTGCTCGGCGCGCGAGACGCCCTTGAGGCTGAGCGGAAAGGCGATGTTCTCCGCGACAGTGAGCCAGGGCAGGACAGAGGCTTCCTGGAAGACCATGGCCGGCGGCGTCGCGCTGTGCAGCGCAACCGTGCCGCTGAGCTTCTGCTCGAGATCGGCGAGGATGCGCAGCACCGTGGTCTTGCCGCAGCCGCTCGGCCCGACGATGCAGACGAACTCGCCCGGTGCCACGGAGAAGCTGACATCGGAGACGGCGAGCGTCACCCGGTCGCCCTCGCTGTCGTAGAACGCCTTGGTCAGATGGGCGACCTCGATGGCGGGCCGGGCCGCTTCGATGGGAGCAGGGCTCACGAGCTTGAGCGCCGGCGCCATCAGGGCTTGCTCGCGAGGAGCTCGTTGGCGCGCTTCAGGAGATCGAGACGGTAGACGGCGTCGATCTTGGCCGGGCCCTTGTATTCGAGGGCGCCGCGCTTGCGGAAGAACTCCTCCTGCTCGCGCACCGAGGCCATGTCGATGGCGCCGTCCTCGGAGCGGACGGTATAGGGGATGCCGCGCAGGGCGTCGCGCTCGGTGCCGGTGTACTTGGCGACGATGTCGAGGATCTTGTCGTCTTGCCAGCCGCCCTTGTCGAGCAGGCGGGCGGCCTTGAGATAGCCTGCCATGAAGCGGACCACCGCATCCTCGTTCCTGGCGACGAAGTCCTGGTTGAAGGCGATCAGGCCGAGCTCGGTGCCGAAGGTGTGGTCCTCGACCAGCCGGCGGCCGAGGCCCTGCTTCTCGAGCTGCCGGGCGAAGGGTTCGATGCTCCAGCCGGCCTCGAGCCCGCCATTGGCGAAGGCGGCGGCCGTCGCCGGCGGCGGCAGATAGACCGGCTCGACATCCTCGATCGTCAGCCCGCCCTTTTCCAGCGCCTTGGCGACCGAGAACATGCCGAAGCCGCTCGGCCCGGGAATGCCGACGCGCTTGCCCTTGAGGCCGGCGACCGTGCGTATGCCGGCGTCCCAGGCCTTCTGCGAGATCATGAAGGGCGAGGGCGACGGCACGCTCGCCGGCATCCGGGCCGAGGTCGCGATGATCGCGACGGTGGCGCCACGGTCGAGCGCATTGAACAGGCCGGCGCCCCAGGTCGCGGCGCCCGCCTCGGTGTTGCCGGAGGCGAGCAGCTGGATGGTCTCGGCCGTGCCGCCCTTGGGCGAGAGCGTTACCTCGACGCCGAAATCCCTGAAGAAGCCGAGCTCCCTGGCGACGAAGAACGGCGCGTAGTCGGCGAAGGGCGAATAGAGGAACTCGACCTTGGGCAGTTTCTGGGCCCGGGCCGCCGAGGCGAATGCGGGAGCGAGGGCGACTGCCGCCGCTGCTGCCATGAGATCACGACGGCTGACTGAAGGCATGTGCGGAGCTCCTCGTGCGCCAATCCGGCTCTGCAGCGCCTGCTCGTCTGCGGCGAAGATCGTGCCGCCGATCGGGAGGGCCACCGGGCCAGATACGACACGCTAGAGCTAATGCATCAGTTCTGCAAACTGATACTTTCATCGATGCGGACGGCGCCTTGCCTGCGCCCGAGCAATGCCGGCGTAATCACGCCGGCATGGCTCGCAGACCAAGCACTCGCATTCAGGCGATATAGCCGGAGACACCGTCCCAGAGCAGCTTCAGCGCCGTCACGACCAACAGCCCGTAGCAGGCGCGGTAAACTTGGCGCTGGTCCAATGCGCCATGCAGCCGCCAGCCGAGCCAGACGCCGAGCGGGATCGCCGGGAGGCAGATCGCCATCAGCGCCCAGACCTGGCTGCTCGGCTGCACCAGCAGCAGCCACGGAACAGCCTTGAGCAGGTTGCCGACCGTGAAGAACATGCTGGTCGTTCCGGCGTAGAGCTCCTTGCCGAGGCCGAGCGGCAACAGGTACATCGCCAGCGGCGGCCCGCCAGAGTGCGCCACCATGGTGGCGACGCCCGAGGTGAAGCCCGCCGCAACCGCCTTCGGCGTCGAGCGCGGCTGCAACGTCACCCCTGCTCCGCGCAGAAGCCAGAGGCCAACGAAGATCAGGGTGATCACCGCCATGACGATCGCGATGGCGCGATGATCAAGGAAGCGGAAGACCAGGTAGCCGCAGCCGATGCCGCCCACGAGGCCCGGCAGCAGCGGCTTGAGGTCCGGCTTCGACCAGGTCGACGGCTTCCAGTGGCGCAAGCCGTAGAGGTCCATCGCGATGAAGAGCGGCGCGAGCAGGCCACCGGCCGTGATCGGGTCCATCACGGTCGACAGCAGCGGGATGCCGACGATGGCGAAGCCGCCGCCAAAAGCTCCCTTCATGAAACTGATCAGGAGCACGCCGGCAAAGGCGACCAGCATGGTGGCGATGGTCAGCTCCATGACGATGCCTGCGACAGCATAGTTGCTCGCGCCTGCCCATCACGCCCTCCTTCGACCGGGCCGCGGGACGAGGCCATGCACAGCCGCCTCGATCTGGCTTCTGTCGATGCCGATGTCGTGCAGGGCGTGCTCGTCGAACTCGCGCAGGCTCGCAATCGCGGCGCGGTAGCCGAAATAGCGTGTGACCGCCCGGTAAAGCGAACCTGGCAGACGGAGCAATGTCTCGGAGCGCTTCGCGCTGACGGGGCGGGTGATGATCGGCAGAACTGCAGACATTTTTGCCTCCGTTTGGTTGCACCGGGTCAGACGTCGGCAAGAAGCTATCGTTACGTCGGCGAGGTGATCGCCGGCCGTCGTAACCCTCGCGATACCCGATGCGGCTAGGTTGATATGAATACAATGACCCGATGCATATCTCGGAGCAATAAAAACATTGAACTCGGATCAATAAAGATCGAGATCGCGACATGGTCGGGATTGTCGAAGGCCGCCGCCGAGCGCGCGAAGGTGGCGTCGTCGAAGCGCCATTGCGGCGAGGCGAGCTCCCAGATCAGCCGGGCGAAGTCGTGGGTGTACTTGGCGTAGCCGAGCGCGCCCCGCTCGGTGGCGAAATAGTACTGGTACCACCATTGCTGCTCGGCCTTGGGCGGCAGCGGCGCCTTGTTCGCCTCCTGGCTGCCGATCAGATAGCCGCTGACCGAGACCATAGCCTTGACCCGCTCGGGCCAGAGCGCGGCGATGACGTTCGCTGTCCGTCCGCCCCAATCGTAGCCGGCGACGATCGCCTTCTCGATCTTCAGCGCATCCATGAAGGCGATGACGTCGGCGGCGAGCGCAGCCGGCTGGCCGTTGCGGGCCGTCGCCTCCGAGAGGAAGCGCGTCGTGCCGTAGCCGCGGACATAAGGAACGAGCACCCGATATCCGGCCCTGGCCAGGACCGGGGCGACCTCGACATAGCTATGGATGTCGTAGGGCCAGCCATGCAGCAGGAGCACCGGCGGCCCATCCGCCGGCCCGGCCTCGGCATAGCCGACATCGAGCACGCCGGCGTTGATCTACTTCAGGGCCCCGAAGGACAGGTTGCCGCGTGGCGCGGCGGCGGGTGCCGCGGCGTGCGCCTGCGCCGGATCGGTAAGGCTGAGCCCGGCGGCGGCGAGCGAGAAGGCCGTCCAGCCGACGAACTGGCGGCGCTCCCGGTTGAGTCCCACGGGGATGTCGACCTTGCTCATGGACCCGTTCCTGACGTCGAGAAAATCACGATGTTACGGGCATCTACCCGCATTTCCGTTTCGTCACGCTTGAAATAAATTCGCCTGAACCTGCCCTACGGCGGCAGACGGCGAGGAGTCTCGTGAAATTCATCGAGCCCAACAGTATAATGCTCGATTTCACGCAACTCTTATCTACGCTCGACGTAACATCTGCTGCACTTCCATACCTCCCGATATGAGACTCCGGGAGAGAACACACCATTAGACGTCGGTTGCGCGCCGTCACACTTGCGCTTTGGCGCACCATACGAAGGTTTGCATAAGTCCGGATGTTGCTTTGCCTGGTTTCTCAACCCGCACGCACGGGCGAGAGCCGTCCGCTCGAGCGACCGCGCCGTTCCGTTTCGGCAATCCGGGCCGTGCAGAATTGCGCATGGCGCATCGCGCAGGCTTTCGCCTTACTCATGAGTAATCTCGTGAACAACGAGTAGAGGCACTGCGGCGGCAAACGATCGTGGACCTGAGGGGAACGTCATGGATCAGGCCGGGAGCCCGGTGCTGCTCGCGATCGAGCACGCCGTCGCCATCGTCACACTCAACCGTCCGCGTGTGCTCAACGCGATCGACCCGCAGATGGCGCGCAGCCTTGCGGATGCCGTCGCACGGATCGAGCAGGACGGCACGGCGCGCGTCCTGCTGCTGCGCGGCGAGGGCCGCGCCTTCTGCGCCGGCGGCGATGTCGCCCGCTTTGTCGAGGGCGATCCGACGGCGGCGATCGAAGCGATCATCGACCCGCTTCACGAGGCACTGCGCGCGCTCGATGCGCTGAAGTTGCCTACGCTGGTCGCCGTGCAGGGACCCGTGGCAGGCGCGGGGTTCAGCCTCGCAATGGCCTGCGACCTGTGCATCGCGGCCGACGACGCCGTCTTCACCATGGCCTATTCGCGCATCGGCGCCTCCCCGGACGGCTCAGCGACCTATCGGCTGCCCCGCCTCGTCGGCACGCGCAAGGCGCTCGAGCTGGCGATGCTGGCCGAGCCGGTGCGTGCGCCCGAGGCGCTGACGCTCGGGCTGGTCAACCGCGTCGTGCCAGCCGCCGATCTGGCGAGCGAGGCGCTGGCGTTGGCACGCCGGCTCGCGCAGGGGCCGACGGCGGCCTATGCCCGGATCAAGCACCTCGTCGGCCGTTCGCTCGGCAACGACCTCTCGACCCAGCTCGATCTCGAACGCGAGGCATTCCTCGCCGGCACGCGCACGGCAGATTTCCGGGAAGGCGCACACGCCTTCCTGGCCAAGCGAACGCCGCAATTCGAGGGGCGCTGAGATGGTGGCTTCGCCCATCCTGGAGGTCTCGGGCGTCTCGCTCGCCTTTGGTGGGGTGCGTGCGCTCAGCGATGTCTCCTTCAGCGTGCCCGAGGGCGCGATTACCGCCGTGATTGGCCCGAACGGCGCCGGCAAGACCTCACTGTTCAACACGATCTCGGGCTTCTACCGGCCGCAAGCCGGCAGCATCTGCTTCGCCGGTGAGAGCCTGGAGGGTGTGCGCGCCCCGCAGCGCGCCGCGCGCGGCCTCGCCCGCACCTTCCAGAACATCGCGCTGTTCCGCGGCATGACCGTGCTCGACAACATCAAGCTCGGCCGCCACGCCCATATGCGCACGGGCGTGCTCGATGCGCTGCTCTATTGGGGCCGAGCGCAGAAGGAGGAACTCGAACTGCGCGCCGAGATCGAGGAGCGCATCATCGACTTCCTCGAGATTCAGCATATCCGCAACGCCTCGGTCGGCACGCTCTCCTACGGCCTGCAGAAGCGCGTCGAGCTGGCTCGGGCGCTCGCCATGCGGCCGCGCATCCTGATGCTAGACGAGCCGGTCGCCGGGATGAACCGCGAGGAGACCGAGGACATGGCCCGCTTCATCCTCGATGTGAAGGAGGAATGGGGCGTCACCATCCTGATGGTCGAGCACGACATGGGCATGGTGATGGATATCTCCGACCATGTCGTGGTGCTGAATTTCGGCCAGGTCATCGCTAGCGGCACGCCGCGCGAGGTCCAGGGCAACGACGCCGTGATCGCCGCCTATCTCGGCTCGGGCGATGTCGGCGCGATCGCGCGGCGGATCAAGGCGGAGGCGGCGTGATGGACGCGCTCTTCCTCGCCGAAGTGACGTTGGCCGGCCTCGGCGCCGGCGCGCTTTATGCGCTGACCGGCGTAGCCTTCGTGCTGATCTACAAGGCCACGCGCGTGGTGAACCTCGCCATCGGCGAGATCCTGATGCTTGGCGGCTATGCCTTCCTCGGCTTCGCGGCCGGACTCGGCCTCTCGCCCTGGCTCGCGCTACCGCTTGCGATCGCGGCCGGCGGTGCGCTGGGCTGGCTGGTCGAGCGCGCCCTGATCCGGCCGATGCTCGGCGAGAGCCCGATCTCGGTGTTCATGGTCACGATCGGCCTAGGCTCGATCCTCGCCGGCGTCGTGCAGCTCGGCTGGGGCGCGGATCCGCTGCGGCTGCCCGAATTCATGCCGTCGAAGCCGGTCTTCATCGGCGATGCCTATCTTGCGCCCAAGGTCGCGATCGGCTTCGTCGCGGCTGCCGTGGTGATCGGGCTTTTCCTGGCCCTGTTCCGCTTCTCACGCGGCGGCGTCGCATTGAAGGCGACCGCGGCCGACCAGGGCGCGGCCTATTCGGTCGGCATCGACGTGCCCCGCGTCTTCTCGGTCGCCTGGATCCTCGCCTGCGCCACCGCCGCCGGGGCCGGCGTGCTGGTCGGGGCGATCGGCGGCATCTCGCCGACCATGGGCGTGTTCGGCCTCTCGGTCCTCGTCGTCGTCATCATCGGCGGGCTCGACTCGATCGCAGGCGCGCTGGTCGGCGGCCTGCTGATCGGGCTGGTCGAGGCACTCGCCGGCGCCTTCCTCGGCGGCGAGTTCAAGCTCGTCGTCACCTTCGCGCTGCTGCTCGTGCTGCTGATGGTCCGTCCCTACGGGCTGTTCGGCACCCACGAGATCGAGAGGCTCTAGCGCCATGCGGATCGGCACGCTCAAGACCAGCTACGCCGCCGACGAGGCGCTGTTCGATACCTCGGTGCAGCGTGGGCTCCTGGTGCTGCTCGCGCTCGGCGCGATCGCCTTTCCCTTCGTGGCCAGCCCCTACTGGCTCTTCCTCGCCTGCCTCTGCGCGATCAATGTCGCGAGCGCGACCGGCCTCAATTTGCTCACCGGCTATACCGGCCTCGTCAGCCTGGGCCAGGCCGCCTTCATGAGCGTCGGCGCCTACACCGTCGCCGTGCTGGAGATCAGGCTCGGTACACCGTTCTTCATCAACCTTCTGGTCGGCGCCGGCTTCGCCGCGCTGATCGGCGTCCTCGTCGGCATTCCCAGCCTGAAGGTGAAAGGGCTCTATCTCGCCATCGCGACGATCGCGGCCTCGGTCATCCTGCATTTCCTGTTCTCGCACTGGTCGCTGACCGGCGAGTCGCGCGGACTGTCGATGCCGCCGGCGCGCCTGTTCGGCCTAAATCTCGACCAGCCCTTCCTGCTCTACTGGCTGATCCTGCCGGTGACCTGCCTGATGGTGCTCGGCGCGGCCAACCTGCTACGCACACGGATCGGCCGCGCCTTCATCGCGATCCGCGACCGCGACATCTCGGCCGAGGTGCTCGGCATTCCCCTGCTGCGCTACAAGCTGACCAGCTTTGCGATCTCGTCCTTCTATGCCGGGCTCGCCGGCGGGCTCTGGGCCTATTTCTTTCGCGTCGTCACGCCCGAGAGCTTCCCGCTGGTCAATTCGATCTTCTACCTCGCCGCGATCATCGTCGGCGGCATGGGGACGATCCTAGGCGGCATCCTCGGCGCGGTCTTCATGACGCTGGTGCCGGAGCTCCTGAAGTTCGTCGCGAACTGGGCGACGCCGTTCTATCCGGACGCACTCGCGGCGCTGGCGCCGGTGCGCACCATCGTTTTCGGGGGGCTGATCGTCGGCTTCCTGATCTTCGAGCCGCGCGGCCTCGCCGAGATCTGGCGGCGGCTGCGGCGCTTCTTCCATCTCTGGCCGTTCCGGACCTGAGCACTTCGCTGAAACGGCTGCCGTCAAGAGCAGCCAACCCAAGGGAGGATGAGATGACGAATACGACTCTCGACAGGCGCCAGCTCCTGGCCGGCACCGCAGCGCTCGCCGGCGGATTGACGCTCGGTGTCAGGCCGCTTGCGGCGCAGGAGGGCGGCGACATCGTGCTCGGCGGCTCGATACCGCTGACCGGCGTCTTCGCCTTCGCTGGCGTCGGCATCCATGCCGGCATCCAGGACTATCTCAAGATCCTGAACGATGGCGGCGGCATCAAGGGCCGCAAGATCAAGTATGTCGCCGAGGACACCGCCTACAAGGTCGACGCCTCGGTCGCCGCCTTCAACAAGATCACCGGCCAGGAGAAGGTCTCGCTCTACTATGGCGACTCGACCGGCTTCTCCAAGACGATCAATCCCGAGCTCGAGCGCCGCGGCAGCATGATCATGGCCGGCGCTTCCTTTGCGACCGAGCTCAACGATCCCAAGAAGTTCCCGCTGCAGTTCATGGCCGGGCCCGACTACACCGAGATGTTCGGCATCCTGCTGCGCTACATCGCCAAGGAGAAGCCGGGCGCGCGCGTCGCCTTCGTCTATTCCGACAGCGAGTTCGGGCGCGATCCGATCGTGCCGAGCGAGGCCGTCGCCAAGGAGCTGAAGCTGAGCGTCGTCGAGAAGATCGTGACCCCGCCCGGCAGCGTCGACGTCTCGACCGAGGTGCTGAAGCTGCGCCGCGCCAATCCCGACTTCACGATCTTCCACGGCTATGTGCTGGCGCCGATCCCGGAATTCGTCACGCAGGCGAAGCAGATGGGCATGAAGAGCCAGTTCATGGGCACGTTCTGGACCATGGACAACTCGACCGTGCAGCGCATGGGCGACGCCGCCGAGGGCTTCATGGGCGTGATGCCGTACCGCTACTATTACGACAAGGACGGTTCCTCGCCGATGCTGGAGAAGATCCGGCAGATGCGCCCGGAATACCAGTCGACCGGCTATCTGCAGGGCTTCGTCACCGCCATGCTGATGGCCGAGGCGGTGAAGCGCACGCTCGACGCCGGCAAGGAACTTACCGGCGCCAATCTCAAGGCCGGGCTGAACAGCATCAAGGATTTCGACACCGGCGGGCTGTTCGGCGTGCCGATCTCGATCCCCGGCAATTCCGTGCCGGTCGGGCGGATCTACCGCTTCGACGCCAAGGCCAAGCAGATGCAGCCGGCCTCCGACTGGATCAAGCTGTAGTCGCTGCTGCCGGATGAAGGGCTAGAGGTCATGGCCGGTCCCGCGGTGCTCGACGTCAACAATGTCGAGGTGGTCTATAACCGGACCGTGCAGGTGCTGCGCGGGCTGTCGCTGCAAGTGCCGGAGGGCGAGATCGTCGCCCTTCTCGGCTCGAACGGCGCCGGCAAGTCGACACTGCTCAAGGCGGTGTCGAACCTGCTCTCGCTCGAGGATGGCGACGTCACCGCCGGCGCCATCCGCTTCCGCGGCGACGACATTGCCGCCCTGACCCCGCATGGCCTCGTCCGGCGCGGCCTCTTCCACGTCATGGAGGGGCGGCGGATCTTCGAGGACCTCTCCGTCGAGGAGAACCTCACCGCCGCGACCTTCGCGCTGACCGGGCGCAAACTGCCCGCCGCCGATTTCGACCTCGTCTACAGCTACTTCCCAAGGCTGCATGAGCGCCGCAAGGGGCTCGCCGGCTATCTCTCCGGCGGCGAGCAGCAGATGCTGGCGATCGGCCGCGCGCTGATCGCGCGGCCATCGCTGATCCTGCTCGACGAGCCCTCGCTCGGCCTGGCCCCCAAGCTGGTCGAGGAGATCTTCGCGATCATCGCCCGCATCAATGCCGAGCAGAAGGTCTCGATGCTGCTGGTCGAGCAGAACGCCGCCGTCGCTTTCGCCGTGGCGAGCTACGGCTATATCCTGGAAATGGGCAAGGTCGTGATCGACGGTCCGGTCGAGAAGCTGATGCGCGACCAGGACGTGCGCGAATTCTATCTCGGCCTCGGCGGGGCCGGGGCTGAGCGCAGCTATCGCGACATCAAGCACTACAAGCGCCGCAAGCGCTGGCTCTCGTGAGGATGGTGGCGATGCGCGAGCTTCCGAACCTCACTTTGCCGCAGATGCTGCGCGAGAATGCGCGGACCATGCCGGAGCGCATCGCGCTCAGGCAGAAGGATTTCGGCATCTGGCTGCCGATCAGCTGGGCCGAGTACGACCGCCGCGCCCGCCATTTCGGCCTCGGTCTGCGCGCGCTCGGCCTCGCGCAAGGCGGCCATGTCGGCATCCTCTCCGAGAACCGGGCCGAATGGGTCGTCGCCCAGCTCGGCGCCGGCATGGTCAATGCGGTCGCGATCGGGGTCTATGCGACCAGCCCGGCCAACGAGGTCGCCTATGTGCTGGGCCATGCCGAGGTCGAGATCGTGGTCTGCGAGGACCAGGAGCAGACCGACAAGGTGCTGGAGCGGCTGGAGGAACTGCCGAGGCTGAAGCGCATCGTGGTGATCGACCCCAAGGGCCTGCGGGGCTACGCCTCGGAACTGGTCGTATCCTTCGCCGAGGTGCTGCGCCTCGGAGCCGAGCACGAACAGAAGCATCCCGGGCTGGTCGAGGCCTGCCTCGCCGCGCAGACCTCCGCCGATATCGGCCTGATGGTCTACACCTCCGGCTCCACCGGCAAGCCCAAGGGCGCGATGCTGAGCTATCGCAACATGCGCGCCCAGGCGGCCGGCGTGGTTGAGCGGCTCGGCTACGATGCGACTACGACCAACCTGTCCTATCTGCCGCTCTGCCATGTCGCCGAGCAGATGCTGAGCACAATGGCGCCGATCTATGCCGGCTCCTGCGTTTCCTTCGGCGAGTCGATCCGCACCGTGCAGGAAGACTTGCGCGAGGTCGCGCCGACGCTCTTCCTCGGTGTGCCCCGCATCTGGGAAAAGCTGCACGCCGCGATCCACATCAAGCTGATGGAGGCCGGCGGCTGGCGCCGGGCTATGTTCGAAGCTGGCCTTGCCGCCTGCGAGCCCTTCGCCACCAAGCCCAAGGCTGCACGCAGCCTGCGCGAGAAGGCGGTCGCGGGCTTCTACCACCTCGTCATCTTCCGGGCGCTGCAGAACTTCATCGGCCTGCGCAAGGCGAAGGTCGCGCTCACCGGTGCGGCGCCGATCCCGCCGCGTATCGTGCAGTTCTTCCGCACGCTCGGCGTGCCGCTTGTCGAGGTCTACGGGCTGACCGAGACCTCCGGCATGGCGACGGGCCAGCGCCTCGGCCATCTCCTGTCCGGCTCGGTCGGGGAGGCGGTCGCGGGTGCCGAGGCCAAGCTCGGCGATCAGGGCGAATTGCTGGTGCGCGGCGACATCGTCTTCGAGGGCTATTTCCGCAATCCCGAGGCGACGCAGGGCGTGCTGCGCGAAGGCTGGCTCCATACCGGCGACGTCGCCGTGATCGAGGCCGGCCAGGTCAGGATCGTCGATCGCCTCAAGGACATCATGATCACCGCCGGCGGCAAGAATCTGAGCCCCTCGGAGATCGAGAACACGGTGAAGGGCAGCGCCTTCATCAAGGAGTGCATCGTCGTCGCGGACGGGCGCCGCTACCCCTCCGCCCTGATCCAGATCGATGCCGAGACAGTCGGCAAATGGGCCGAGGAGAACCGCATAGCCTTCACCCATTTCCGCAGCCTCGCCGAGCATGAACGCGTGCGCGAACTGATCGCTGCCGAGATCGAGCGCGCGAACAGCCAGCTCGCGCCGGTGGCGCAGCTCAAGCGCTTCCACCTGCTCGTCAAGGAGCTCGACCATGACGATGACGAGGTGACCGCGACGATGAAGGTGCGCCGCGCCAGCATCGCCAAGAAATACGCCGCCGAGATCGAAGGCCTGTACAAGCCCGAACGGCAGGCCGAACCAGCCTGAAGGAGAGAGCAATGAGCCGTCATGTCGTCATCACCGCGGGCGTGCGCACCGCGATCGGAACCTTCGGCGGGGCGTTCTCCGGCCATGCGCCGACCGCGCTCGGCGCTGCTTGCGTCGGCGAGGCGCTGCGTCGGTCGGAGCTGCCGGCCTCCGAAGTCGGCCATGTCGTGTTCGGCAACGTCATCCTGACCGAATCCAAGGATGCCTATCTCGCCCGCATTGCCGCGATCGACGCCGGCATCCCGGTCGAGGTGCCGGCCATGACGCTGAACCGGCTCTGCGGCTCCGGCGTGCAGGCGATCGTCTCGGCTGCGCAGGCGATCATGCTCGGCGATTGCGACACCGCCGTCGCCGGCGGGGCGGAGACGATGAGCCGCGCGCCGCACCTGCTCTCGACCGCCCGCTTCGGCCAGCGCATGGGCGACACGGTCGCCTCCGACCACCTGACCGGCATCCTGACCGACCCGTTCGGCAACGGCATCATGGGCATCACCGCCGAGAACGTCGCCGAGCGTT
This sequence comes from Allobosea sp. CRIB-10, assembly GCF_900112185.1. Taxonomy (GTDB): domain Bacteria; phylum Pseudomonadota; class Alphaproteobacteria; order Rhizobiales; family Beijerinckiaceae; genus Allobosea. The sequence continues at coordinate 378,366 of NZ_FOKP01000002.1, forward strand.
ATGGCATCGATCGCGAGGCGCAGGATGTCTTCGCTGCCGAGAGCCAGCGCCGCGCCGCCGAGGCGATCAAGGACGGCCGCTTCCGCGAGCAGATCCTGCCGGTCGAGGTCCGCAAGGGTCGCGACATGATCAGCTTCGACACTGACGAGCATCCCAAGCCCGGCACCACGGCGGACTCACTCAAGGGCCTGCGCCCGACCTTCAAGAAGGACGGCACGGTCACGCCCGGCAACGCCTCGGGCATCAATGACGGCGCCGCCGCCATGGTGCTGATGGAGGAAGGCCGCGCCGGCCGCGAGGGCAAGCCGATCCTGGCGCGTATCGTCGGCTATGCCCATGCTGGCGTCGAGCCTGGTGTGATGGGTATCGGCCCGGTGCCGGCGGTGCAGGCGCTGCTCAAGCGCACCGGGCTCTCGCTCGCGGATTTCGATGTCATCGAGTCGAACGAGGCCTTCGCCGCGCAGGCCTGTGCCGTCGCCAAGGAGCTCGGCTTCGATCCGGCCAAGGTCAATCCCAATGGCGGCGCGATCGCGCTCGGCCATCCCGTCGGCGCGACCGGCGCGATCATCACCCTGAAGGCGGCCTATGAGCTCAAGCGCACCGGCGGCCGCTATGGGCTGGTGACGATGTGCATCGGTGGCGGCCAGGGCATCGCGCTCGCGATCGAGCGGGCCTGAGCCGATCATGGCGACAGCCCTCTGGAAGACGCCGGCGCAGCGCGAGCGCGAGCGTGCCCTGAAGCGCGAGGCGGTTTTGCGCGTCGCGGCGCAGGCCTTCGCCGAGCAGGGCTTCCACCGCACCTCGCTCGACGATGTCGCAGAGCGGCTGAACGTCACCAAGCCGACGATCTACCATTATGTCCGCAGCAAGGACGAGATCCTGTTCGAATGCGTTCGCATCGGACTGGAGCGGCTCGATGCCGCCGCCGCCTCGGCCGAGGCCAGGCGCAGCGGCGGCAGCGGGCTCGAGCGGCTGATCGTGCTCTGGACCGAATACGCCCATATCGTCACCGAGGATTTCGGGCGTTGCCTGATCCTCGTCGGCGAGGATCCCCTGCCGGCGGAAACGCGCAAGGACCTGCGCGCCCTGAAGGGCAAGATCGACAAGCGCTTCCGCGGGCTGATCGAAGCCGGCATCGCCGACGGCTCGATCCGCGCCTGCGATCCCAAGCTGCTCGCCTTCGCCGCGGCCGGCGCGTTGAGCTGGATCGCGCGCTGGCACGATCCGGCCGGGCCGCTCTCGGTCGAGCACATCGCCCGCGAGACGATCGGGCTGTTCGTGAATGGTATCGGGGCAATCGATGCCCCGCGCGCCGCGTCGGCTTGAGCGCTCAGCTCAGAATGCGAGGCGAGCCGGTCGATGATCGACGCGATGCTCAGCGCCGATGCCCCGATCCGGCAGGGGTCATCCCCTGCTGTAGACGCTCCGCGCGCCGATCACCCTTGTGATCGCCCCACCCTACGCGCTGCCCGATCCGTGCCTCGCTGGGCATTGTGAAGAGAAGTGGCAAGGCGTCACCTCAGGCGGCGGCCGTTGCGGAGCTTTCGCCCGGATCAGCGCAGCCGCTTGATCTCCTCGGCGGTGACGCTCGGCTGCTGCCCGCCCCAGCTCGCCCGCAGCCAGTTGGAGAGGTCGGCGACCTGCTGGTCGGAGAGCTGCCCGGCGAAGCCCGGCATCGGCTGCATGCGCTCGAGACCCGGAAAGCGCTGGGCCGGGATGCCGCTCAGGATGACCTTGTTCAGGTTGCGCGCATCGGCCAGCCGCAGCGAGGCATTGGTCGCCAAGGGCACCACGACATGCGGGATGCCTTGCCCCTCGCCCCCATGGCAGCTGGCGCAGACGGCGAGATAGCTGGCGCGGGCCGAAGTCGCGACTTCCGGAGAGACGGCTACCGGCTTCGGCGGCGCCGGCGGGGTCGCGCTCTCCGGCAATTTGTCGAGGTCGAAGAGATAGGCCGACATCGCCGCGAGGTCCTCGGCGGTGAAATACTGGGTCGAGAAGTGGACGACCTCGAACATCTGGTTGGTCATGGCGCCCTGCGCCGAGATGCCCGACTTCATGAAGCCCGTGAACACCAGCGGATCGAAGCCCATCCGGGTCAACCCGGCCTTGGTGATATCCGGCGCAATCACGCCTTCGAGCTCCGAACCCTGGAGGTAAGCGCTCTCCTTCATCCCCATCGCAAGGTTGCGCGGCGTATGGCACTCACCGCAATGGGCGAGCCCGTCGGTGAGGTAGCGGCCACGATTCCACAGCGCCGAGCGCCCGGCGACCTCGGTCTTGGTGTCGGAGGAGAGGTTGACCAGGTTCCAGAAGGTCAGCCCCTGCCGGATATTGAGCGGGAACGGCATGTGGTTTGCCTTGTTCGCCACCTTCATCGGCTCGCGGCTCATCAGGAAGGCGTAGACCGCGTCGACATCGTCAGCCGTCAGCTTGCGATAGGAGGCGTAGGGCATGGCCGGGTAGAGATGGCCATGCTTGCCGACGCCGTCGCGCACGGCGCGATGGAACTCAGCGCGCGTCCAGGTGCCGATGCCATATTCCTTGTCGGGCGAGATATTGGTCGAGAAAATCGTCCCCAGCGGCGTCTCGAACGGCAGGCCACCGGCCCAGGGCGCACCGCCCTTGACGACATGACAGGCATAGCAGTCGGCGGCGACGGCGACATAGGCGCCGCGCTTGGCGAGCGCCTTCATCTGCTCGGCCGAGAGCGGCTGCTCGATCTCCTTGGCGACCACGCTACGCTCGAACAGGCCGAGGAAGACGGCTCCTCCTGCGAGCGCACCGACGACAGCGACCGCCAGGGCGGCCAGAAGCAGCTTCCTCGCCATCAGCCTTACGCCTTCACCAAGCCGGGAGTTTTGAGGACGAGATCGCGGACCGCCTCGAAATAGCGGACATAGCCGGTGCAGCGGCAGATATGGCGGTCGAGCGCCTCGCTGATCACCTGTTCCAGCGCCTCGCGCCTGACCGGGTTACGCCTGAGCTGGTCGAGCAGCACCGTCGCGCCGGTGACGAAGCCGGGCGTGCAATAGCCGCACTGGAAGGAAAAGTGCTCGATGAAGGCCTGCTGGACCGGCGAGAGCTCGGTGATCGCGCCATTGGCGTCGCGCTTGGCCTGCCCTTCCACGGTCCTGATCTTGCGGCCGGCGAACCAGTGCGCGCCGGTGATGCAGGTGCGCATCTCCTCGAGCGAGCCATCCGCCTTCTCCAGCACCACGGTGCAGGCATGGCAGATGCCCTGGCCGCAGCCCATGCGCGAGCCGGTCAGATTCAGATACTCGTAGAGGAAGTCCTGCATCATCATCGTCTCGGGCACGTCGATCGGGCCGACGGCCTTGTCGTTGATGGTGAGGGAGAGCTGCTTGGTCGGAATCGTCATGCCAGCGCCTCTTTGATCCTCTCCGGCGTGAGCGGCAGGGTGTAGAAGCGCTTGCCGATGGCATGGGCGACGCCGTTCACGATCGCCGGCACCACTGCGATCATCACCACCTCGGCCATACCCTTGGGCGGATCGGTGTCGGAAAGCGGCGGCAGCACCTCCGCCGTCTGCTTCCAGACCGCGACGTCGTTCGAGGTCGGCAACTCGTAGCGGTTCCAGTTCCAGGTGCCGTCGCCCGGCCCGTCCTCATAGAGCGGCAGATACTCCTTCAGCGCGTGACCGATTCCCATGGCGAGCCCACCCTGGATCTGGCCAGAGACCAGCTCCGGCACGATCTGGTTACCGCATTCGAGGATGGAATGGTGCGAGAGCAGGCTGACCTCGCCACTGCCGGTGTCGACCACGATCTCGGCGAGCGTCGCCATCGGCGCGTAATAGGTGACGCCGGCATTGTTGCGCTGCGCCGGCGGGTAGGAGACCGAGGCGCGCTCGACAAAATGCCAACCGCCCTGCGTCATCAGCGCCTTGCGCTCGCTTGGGGCGCCGTCACCGTACTTCACCGACAGCGCATCGATGGCGAAGCGCCGCCGTCCTGTCCCTGGCAGCTCGAACTCGGCCTCGGCCCATTGCCAGCGATTGAAGCTGTGCACGGTGATGCCGGTGACGAGGCCGAGCCGGTGGGCCTCGGCCGCGATCTCGGCAAAGGCGAGCGGCTGCATCGCCGCCGCCGTCACCTTGCCGTTGACGACACGCAGATCCTCGCGGCGCACCGCTTCCGGCGCCATCTGGCCGCCGCCGATGCCGTGCGACCAGAGCGAGCGCGCCGCCGGCCAAACCGTGAGTTCGACTAGAATGCGCGCCGCCTCGCGCGTGGCGTGGCCGAGATAATAGACGCTGTTGGAGGCGCTCATCGGCGAGGTGAAGCTCGGCGTCCAGCGCGGATTGGCCATCCGCCTGTCTTCCTCCTCCTGCGAGAGCGTATAGGGCTCGTCGGTGGTCTCCAGCGGCATTTGCGGCCAGCGCACCTTGCCGAACACGGTCTCGTCCGGCTGCTTGCCGAGGATGGCGGCGGCCATCACCGCCTGCGAGGTCGTCGCGCCCGTGCCGATCTCATGCGCGACATGCGACAGCTTGAGGCGCCCGCCCGCATCGAATTCGAGCGCGCAGAGCGCGGCCTCCGCGCCGGTGCCGTAATCCTTGTGCACATGGCCGTAGCCGACGCCATATTTCTTACCGGGATTGGCTGCCTCGAACTCGGCCTTGCGCTTCTGCCGGTTCACCCAGAGCGGGTGCTTTTCCGCCTTGGCCAGGATCTCGTCATGGCGCAGCGCGCCCGAGGGGATCGCGCCCTGCGAGTTCTTCATGCCCGATTTCAGCGCGTTGCGCCGGCGGAACTCCATCGGGTCGAGACCAAGCGCCTCGGCAGCTTCGTCAACCATCATCTCGGTCGCCGCCATGGTCTGCAGCGTGCCGTAGCCGCGCATCGAGCCCGCATCGACCGCGCGGGAGGACAGGATCGCGGCGGAGAAATCGCTCTTCGGCAGATAGTAGATCGACTGCGCCGCCGTCGCCCCGACCGTTCCGACCGAGACCGAGAAGTTCTCGCGCCCGCCGCCATCGTTCTGGTAGCGCCCGGTCATCGCCCGGAACTTGCCGGTCTTGCGGTCGATCACCATGACCTTCTCCATCTGGAAGGCATGGCGCTTCAGCGCGGTCTGGAACTGCTCGTAGCGGTCGTTTGCGAGCCTGACCGGCCGTCCCTCGCCATAGAGGCCGGCGAGCACGCAGAAAAACGGGAAGAGGGCGTGGTCCTTGGTGCCGTAGCCGACCGTGTAGCCGATCCTGAGGTCGATGCTCCCGAGCGCGAACTGCGACTTCGCCAGCATATGGGCCGTCATCTCGGCCACCTCATGCGGCGACTGCGTCGCGATCAGCGCATGCAGCACGCCGGTGCCGCGCTCGTACCAGACATTGCCGTTGTCGGCCTCCATGGCGGAGGCGTCGGCCGACTGGGTCGAATAGGAGCGCCGCAGCACCAGCACGTCGTCGCCGGCATTGGCGATCTCGCGCTCGATCTCGGCCGCCGCCGCCATGCCGCGCGCCATCGCATCGCCCTCGCCGGCAGCAGGCCATTGCGGCTGCGTACCCTTGAAGCCGGCGCGGATCGTCGTGTCCTTCAACGCGGAATAGCGGTCCTCGGCGTCGGGATTGCCGCCATCGATCCGGACATAGCGCGCCGCGCCATAGGGGCCGGGCGTGGTCGAGGGACCTTCCGCGCCATAACGCACGACCTTGTCGTTGAAGCGCAGCTTGCGCTTGGCCGCGTCATAGCGGGCGAAGTCGTGATAGATCAGCATCGCGACGGGCTGGCCGAGCAGCCGGGCCGTCTGCCCTTTCGGCACGAAGAAGACGTCGCCATAGAAGCCCGGCCACGGCGCAGGCATCGCGACGCCGTCGGCGACGAGGTCCTCCTGCAGCACCAGCCGGTCCGGCTTGAGATCATCGCCGAGCAGGGACAGGTCGACGCCGTCGAAGACGCGGTCGACCCGCGTCGCGTGGAGCATGAAGGCGTGCGCCTGCTCCTTCGGCCAGCCATCGAGATCGCGGGCGCGATAGTCGCGGGTGAAGGTCTTGCCGCCGGTGACCTTGGCGATGGCGTCGAGCCGGTATTTCGGCTTGCCGCCGGAAAGCCAGCCGACGCCGGGACGCGGCGGCGTCTCGATCAGTTCGGCCTGTGTCGCGGAGGGCAGCAGGGAAATCTTGACGGCAATGCCGGCGGCGCCAATCTTGAGGAAGCTTCTGCGCGACAGAACCGTCTTCACGCGCGATCTCCCCCTGCTTTTCTGACGAGCACATCTCGTTTTCGCGAATCATTCTAAAAGCAGATAGCGGCCGCGTACATGGGATTATTGCTCGGCCTGGTTGTGCGATGCGGCAAAGAGTGAACCGAAGCCTAATAATGGAAGGTCCAGAGCAGGCTTTCACTCAGCCCCTTCAGGGCCTCGACCGCATCGGGACGCTCGCGCGCCAGCGTGGTGATCAGCGCGTCGGCCACGGCGAAGGCGGCGGTCGGCGAGTTCGGCAGGAAGCTGTTGCGGGCTGGGGCAAAGAAGGTCATGTCGGCCAGCGGCACCAGCGGCGATGACGGGCTGTCGGTCAGGGCGACCAGGACAGCGCCGCGCTTCTTGGCGAATTTGGCGAGCTCCAGCGTTGCACGCGAATAGCGCGGCAGCGAGATCGCGATGACGACGTCCTGCGGGCCGGCCGAGAGCATGTGGCGGACGGCGCGCTCGGGCCCGCCGCGCGAGGAGGCGAAGACGACCTCGGCGTCTAGGTAGAGCGCCAGCCCATCCTCCAGGAAAGCCCCGACATAGTGGCTGGCGCCGGAGCCGACGATGAAGATGCGGCGCGCCTTCAGCATCAGGCCGATGGCGCGGTTGACCGTCTTCTCCTCCAGCGTCGCGATCGCCTCGTCGAGATTGGCGGCCTCGCCCTTCAGCGTCGTCGCCATGGTGGCGAAGACCGATCCGGCAGTGGCGCGGGCGTCGGCGAGGCCCTCGACCGGCGCGAGCGCAACCTTCAGCGCCGTCGACAGCGCCGCGCGGAAGTCGCCATAATTGCGGTAGCCGAGTGCCCGGACGAAGCGGGTCACGGTCGCCGTCGAGGTGCCGCTCTTCTCGGCCAGCCCCTCGATCGTCACCGTCGCCGAGTCGAGCGGGCTCTGCAGCACGAAATCGGCTGCCTTGCGATGGCCCTCGCTCAGCGAGGGGTAGATCCGGGCGATGCGATTGGCCAGGTCCGTCGTCGGCTTCAGGGCGCGTGACATGGCTCTCCCGGTGATTGACGTCGGATCATTTTCATGTTTGCTACCGCGTGAAAATAAAGCTGTCAAAACTACCAGCCACGGGAACGGAGACCGACCGATGCGTCAGCGCGCATTCATCACCCTTCTGCTCGGCGCCAGCATGCTCAGCGCGAGTGCGCTCAGCGTTCCTGCCATGGCGCAGACCCTGCGCATCGCGCTCGCCTCCGAGCCGACCGCCGTCGACCCGCATTATCATGACCTCACCCCCAACAATGCACTGGCCCAGCACATCTTCGACAGTCTCGTGCGTCAGGACGAGAAGCAGGCGCTCCAGCCCGGCCTCGCCACCTCCTGGGAGAATGACGGCAAGAACCGCTGGACCTTCAAGCTGCGCCAGGGCGTCAAGTTCACCAATGGCCAGCCCTTCGGCGCGCAGGACGTGGTCTTCACCTTCTGCCGCACGCTGAAGAACGAGACCAAGGTCTCCGATTCCTTCGCCGACATCACCGGCAATTTCGCCAAGGTCGAGACGCCCGACGCGGGCACCCTGATCATCGAGACCAAGGAGCCGGAGCCGCTGCTGCCGAACCTGCTCTCGGGCCTGCCGATCCTCTCGGCCTCGATCGTCCAGCATGGCGGGATCAAATACGACATCGCCAGCAATTGCGGCGTCACCGGCCCCTGGCCGGCGGTCAACAATTTCAACGACGGCACGATGGCGATCGGCACCGGGCCGTACAAGCTGAAGTCCTATGTCCGCGGCTCGGCGATCGAGCTCGAGCGCAACGCCGACCATTGGGGCGGCCAGCAGCCCTGGGCGAGCGTGCGCTTCCTGCCGGTCACGAATGCCGGCCCGCGCCTCGCCGGCCTGCTCGCCGGCGACTACGACGTGATCGAGAACCCGGCAGCGCGCGATCTCGGCCGGATCAAGAGCGACAAGCGCTTCGGCTCGGTCATCACGCCCTCGACCCGCATCATCTATTTCCAGCTCGACGTCGCCCGCGACGAGAGCCCCTTCGTCAAGGCGCCCGACGGCAAAAACCCGCTGAAGGATGCCCGCGTGCGCAAGGCGATGTCGCTCGCCATCGACCGCGAGGCGATCGTCAAGCGCATCATGGACGGCGCCGCCGAGCCGGCCTACCAGTACCTGCCGACCGGCATGTTCGGCACGCTGCCGAACCCGCCCAAGCTGGCCTACGACCCGGCCACCGCCAAGAAGCTGCTGGCCGAGGCCGGCTATCCGAACGGCTTCCAGCTGACGCTGTCCTCGACGAACGACCGTTACATCAACGACAGCCAGATCACCCAAGCTGTCGCGCAATACCTGACCCAGATCGGCATCAAGACCGAAGTCGACGCTATGACGCGCGCGATCTACTTCCCGCGCCGCGCCAAGAAGGAATTCAGCGTCGCGATCGGCGGCTGGGGCTCGGCGACCGGCGAGGCCGCCTCCTTCCTGCGCCAGTGGCCGCCGACCCCGAACGAGGCCAAGACCCTCGGCGGCTCGAACTATGGCGGCTACAAGAACGACGAGTTCGACAAGGTGATCCGCGCCGCGGTCTCGACGCTCGACGACAAGAAGCGCGCCGAATTGTTGCAGCAGGCGATGAAGCTCGTCCTCGACGACGGCGCCTTCATCCCGCTCCATTTCGAAAGCGGCATCTGGGCCCACAAGGCCGAGCTCCAGGTCGTCGGTCGCGCCGACCAGTTCATGCTCGCCATGTCGGTGAAGCCGGCGAAGTAAGCCGGCGATCCCTTCCCCGAGGTTCGGCGCATGACCGCCTTCGTCTTGCAGCGGCTGATCCAGAGCGTGCTCGTGCTGCTCGCGGTCTCGATCGTGGTCTTCCTTGCCGTCTATGGCATCGGAGACCCGATCGAGCTCCTGGTCTCGCCCTCGGCCAGTGCGGCCGAGCGCGAGGCGCTGATCCGCCGCCTCGGCCTCGATCTGCCGGTCTGGCAGCAATATCTCACCTTCATGGCCAACGCCTTGAAGGGCGACCTCGGCCGCTCCTTCGTGCATGGCGTCCCGGCGCTGCAGCTGATCCTGCAGCGTTTGCCGGCGACCTTCGAGCTGGTGCTGCTGGCGATGACGCTGGCGCTCGTCGCCGGCATCCCGCTCGGGTTGATGGCGGGCCTGAACCCCGACAGCCGGAGCGCCCGCATCGTCATGGCCGGCACCGTGCTCGGCTTCTCGCTGCCGAGCTTCTGGAAGGGCATGATGCTGATCCTGCTCTTCGCCGTCTGGCTCGGCTGGCTGCCGACCGCCGGGCGCGGCGACACGGTCACGATCCTCGGCATCCAGACCAGCCTCCTGACGCTGGACGGGCTGCAGCACATCGCCTTGCCCGCCCTCAACCTGGCGATCCCGAACCTCGCTCTGATCATCCGGCTCGTCGCGGCCGGGACCACCGAGACGATGACGCAGGACTACGTCAAATACGCCCGCGCCAAGGGCGTGCGCCCCAGGCGCATCGTCAACCGGCACATCCTGCGCAACATCCTGATCCCGGTCGTCACCGTGGTCGGCGTCGAGTTCGGCAGCCTCGTCGCCTTCTCCACGATCACCGAGACCGTCTTCGCCTGGCCGGGCATGGGCAAGCTGCTGATCGACTCGGTCTACCAGCTCGATCGCCCGGTGGTCGTCGCCTACGTCCTCCTCGCGACGCTGCTCTTCGTCACTGTCAACTTCCTGGTCGACGTGCTCTATGCCGCGCTCGACCCGCGGGTGAAGCTCGCCGGAGAGCAGGCATGAGCCTCGACACTCCGCGCCTCGCCGGCCCCATCAAGGCCGACACGCCCTTACGCGAAAAGGTGCTGCGCCATCTGCGCAATCGCCCGACCACGCGCGGCGCCGCGATCCTGCTCGGGATCATGGTGACGCTCGCTTTGCTGGCTCCGTTCATCACGCCGCAGAACCCGCATGACCTCGGCTCGCTCAGCGTGATGGACAACCGGCTGGCACCGGGCGAACAGGGCATGAGCGGCTTCACCTTCTGGCTCGGCAGCGACGCGCAGGGCCGCGACATGCTGAGTGCCATCCTCTACGGGCTGCGCACCAGCCTGCTCGTCGGCCTCGCCTCGACCGTCGGCGCGCTCTCGATCGGCATCCTCGCCGGGCTCGCCGCGGCGCAGTTCGGCGGCATGGTCGACGCCGTCATCATGCGCGTCGTCGACTTCATGCTCGGCTTCCCCTCGATCCTGGTCGCGCTGGTGCTGCTCGCCTCGATCGGGCGCGGCGTCGACAAGGTCATCCTCGCCATCGTGCTGGTGCAATGGGCGCAATATGCTCGTCTGATGCGGGCGGCGGCGCTGGTCGAGCGGCGCAAGGAATATATCGAGGCGGCCGTCAATTTCGGCCTGCCGACCCGCCACATCATGCTGGCGCATCTCCTGCCAAACTCGGTCGGTTCAGTGCTCGTCGTAGCCAGCATCAGCATCGCCTCGGCGATCACGCTGGAGGCGACGCTCTCCTTCCTCGGCGTCGGCGTGCCGGTAACGCAGCCTTCGCTCGGCCTGCTCATCGCCAACGGCTTCGAATTCCTGCTCTCCGGCGAATACTGGATCGCCGTCTTCCCCGGCATCGCGCTCGTGCTCCTGATCATGTCGCTCAATCTCGTCGGCGATCGCCTGCGCCGCAGCTTCAACGTGCGCGCATGAACGACGCCCCTCTCCTCTCCGTGCGCGGCCTCAAGACCGTGTTCCATGCGCAGGACGGCGCCTGGCCGGCGGTCGACGGCGTCGATTTCAGCGTCGCCAAGGGCGAGGTGCTCGGCCTCGTCGGCGAATCCGGCTCGGGCAAATCGGTCACCGGCTTCTCGCTGGTGCAGTTGATCGATCCGCCGGGCGAGGTCGTCGCGGGCGAGGTGCTGTTCGACGGCGGCGATCTGCGCGCCGCCTCGCCGGAGCGCCTGCGCCAGCTGCGCGGCGACCGGATCGCGATGATCTTCCAGGACCCGCTGATGACGCTGAACCCGGTGCTCAGCATCGGCGAGCAGATGAGCGAGGCGATCCTCGAACATCGCGCCTGCAGCCGGCAGGAGGCGCTCGAAAAGGCCGCCAAGGCGCTGACGCGTGTCGGCATCTCCTCACCGGAGGCACGCCTGAAGCAGTACCCGCACGAATTCTCCGGCGGCATGCGCCAGCGCGTCGCGATCGCGACCGCCCTCCTGAACGATCCCGACCTGATCATCGCCGACGAGCCGACCACCGCGCTCGACGTCACCATCCAGGCGCAGATCCTCTACGAGGTGCAGAAGCTTTCGCGCGAGAGCGGCGCCGCGGTGATCTGGATCACTCATGATCTCGCCGTCGTCGCCGAACTCGCCGACCGGGTGGCGGTGATGTATGCCGGCCGCATCGTCGAGATCGGCGATGTCGAGACCGTGCTCGACCGGCCGCGCCATCCCTATACGCTCGGCCTGCTCAACTCCTCCGCGACTATGGTCGAGCCGGGCGAGCGCCTGCACCAGATCGACGGCATGGCGCCGCGCATCGACTCGCGGCCTTCCGGTTGCCCTTTCCGGCCGCGCTGCGAGCGGGCCTTGCCGGTCTGCGCCGAGAGCGATCCGCAGCCGCAGGCTCATGACGGCCGCACCTTGCGCTGCCACAACCCCGTGCCGGATCAGGTGGCGGCATGAGCGAGACCCTGTTCGAGCTGCGCGGTGTCTGCAAATATTTCCGCGGCAAGGCCAACATGGCCGAGCGTATCCTGACCGCGATCGGCAAGCATCCGTCGCCTGCGACACTGAAGGCGGTCGACGGCGTCGATCTCAGCGTCCGCAAGGGCGAGGTGCTCGGCCTCGTCGGCGAATCCGGCTGCGGCAAGTCGACCCTGGCGCGCATCGCCACCGGCATCCTGCCGCCGACCGAGGGCGAGGTCGTCTACAAGGGGCGCTCGGCCGCGGCGCTGAAGGGCAAGGACCGACTCGATTATCTGCTGAAGGTGCAGATGATCTTCCAGGACCCCTATGCCTCGCTCGATCCGCGCATGCGGGTGAGCCGCATCGTCGGCGAGGCGCTTTCGGTCCACAAGCTGGTGCCGAAGGCCGAGATCGACAGCGCTGTCGACAGGGCGCTGAGCGAGGTCGGGCTCGACCTCGCCTATCGCGAGCGTTACCCGCACCAGTTCTCCGGCGGCCAGCGCCAGCGCATCGGCATCGCCCGCGCGCTGGCGGTGAAGCCCGATTTCCTGGTCTGCGACGAGCCGGTCTCGGCGCTCGACGTCTCGATCCAGGCGCAGGTGATCAACCTGTTCATGGATGTGCGCGAGCGGCACGGGCTGACCTATCTCTTCGTCAGTCATGATCTCGGCCTCGTCCGCCATATCAGCGACCGCGTCGCGATCATGTATCTCGGCCGTATCGTCGAGATCGGCAGCGCGACCGCGATCTTCGCCGAGCCGGCGCATCCCTATAGCGCCGCTTTGATCAAGGCGATCCCGTCGGCGGCACGGCGCAAGAGCAGCTTCCAGCCGCTCAAGGGCGAATTGCCCTCGCCGCTGGCCCCGCCGCCCGGCTGCCCCTTCCACCCGCGCTGCGAGCACGCCATGGCGGTCTGCCGCGAGGTCCGCCCGGACCTCAAGGAGATCGCGCCCGGCCGCAGCGCTGCCTGCCATTTGCACACGACTGCGAAAGCCGCATGAGCACGACGCTTACTCTCGATCCGCCGCAGGGCCGCAGCACCCTGCCCTTCATCGACGCCCGCCATCCGCAGCGACCGCTGGACGTCAATTTCTACCGGCCGGCGCGTCATCGCCCGGACGACGAGGTCGTCTTCGTCCAGCACGGCATGCTGCGCAATGGCGATGATTATCGCGATTTCTGGATCGACGCGGCCGAGACGCACGACCTCCTGATTGTCGCCCCGACCTTCGGCAACGAGCACTTCCCCAAGGCGGAGGGATACAATAACGGCCTCGTCATCGGCGAGGACGGCACGGTCGCCGCGCAGGACGATTGGCTCTACGCCGTGCCGGGCCGCGTGCTCGCGGCTTTGCGCCAGGCCGGCGTCACCACGCGCGACAAGGTCAGGCTGTTCGGCCATTCCGCCGGCGGCCAGTTCGTCCACCGCCTGCTGGCGACGCAAAGCGAGACACCCTTCGAGACCGCTTTCGCCGCCAATTCCGGCTGGTACACGCTGCCGACGCTGGAGCGGCGCTTTCCGGAAGGGCTCGGCGGGCTCGGCCTCGGCGAGACGGAGCTGGCACGCTGGCTGGCCTGGCCGATGGTGATCTTCGCCGGCGACCAGGACATCGTCACCAACGATCCGAACCTCCCGGCGCAAGCCGAAGCGCTGGCGCAGGGGGCGATGCGCTATGCCCGTGCCCATTTCATGCTGGATTTCGCCAAAACGGAAGCGGCCAGGCGCGGCCTGCCCTGCAACTGGACGCTGATCACGGTGCCCGGCATCGGCCATGACGGCGCTGCGATGTCGCGCGCGGCAGCGGCCTGGTGGTACGAAGGGCGCATTCCGTCGGTGGAAGAGCTGCAACCTCAGGCCACCGCCGTCGCCTGAGACACCGGAGGCTCGACCGGCCTCTTCCGATCTGCGACATCTGGCCTCCGATCATTGGTGGAGGCTGATCGCAATGAAGCTGCTGCTGGCGGGAGCGACGGGGCTGGTCGGCGGCCATGTGCTGGCGCAGGCGCTCGCCGATCCGCGCATCGATGCGGTGATCGCGCCCGTGCGCCGTGCCCTGCCGGCGCATCCGAAGCTGCTGGCGCCGACCGTCGATTTCGAAGCGCTGCCCGAGGATGCGCCCTGGTGGGCGGCGGATGCAGCGATCTCAGCGCTCGGCACGACCATCCGCAAGGCTGGCTCGCAGGAGGCCTTTCGGCGGGTCGATCACGGCTACCAGCTCGCCGTCGCCCGGCTCGCCAGCCGGCACGGCACCCCGGTCTTCGTCCTGAACTCGGCGCTCGGTGCCGATCCGGCCTCGCGCATCTTCTACAGCCGGGTGAAGGGCGAGCTGGAGCGTGACCTCGCCGGCCTCGACTTCGCCTCACTCACTTTCGTCAGGCCGGGCCTGATCGGTGGCGAGCGACTGGAAAGTCGTCCGGCCGAGCGCGCCGCACTCGTCCTGCTCGGCATCCTCGGCCCGGTGCTGCCGCGCGCCTGGCGCATCAATCCGGCCAAGCGCATCGCCGCCGCCATGATCGAGGCCGCCATCGCGGCGAAGCCCGGGACGCATGTCGTCACCTCGGCGGAGTTGGTCTAAGCAAGCCGCCTACGCGGCCTTGCGCTTCTCTGCCGCGTGCTGCTCTTCCGAGACACCGGCGCGCCAGTAGCTGACGACGAGATGCGCGTCGACCTCGGCACGCAGGTATTGGCGCGCCGCGGCCCGGATCTCGCGGAAGGCGGCATGCTCGCAGGCGGCCCAGAGATAAAGGCTGCCCTCGCCGGCCGGCCACTCCAGCGTCGCCAATGCGTCGGTCAGCAGGCTCGTCGAGCCCGGCGCCGCGCCGTCGCGATGGAGCCAGCGCAAGCTGAACCCCTCCGGCATGGTCAGGGACTGACGCTCGGCGGCATCGGCGATCTCGACCAGCGCGAGACCGGACGTACCCGCCGGCAGATGCTCCAGCATCCGCGCGAGCGCCGGCAGGCCGGTCTCGTCGGCGAGGAAAAGGTAGCGCTGCGCCTGCTTCAGCCCGCGTCCGCCCGGCCCGGCCATGCCGATGCGGTCACCGAGCTGAACCCGCGCCGCGAAGGCCGAACCCGGCCCGGCATCGTCATGCAGCACGAAATCGATGGCGAGCGTGCCGGCCGCGGCGTCGATCTCGCGGATCGTGTATTTGCGCACCGCCGGCCGCTGCTCGGGTGGCGGCGTCTGCAGCAGGCCGTCCGCGCCGATCATCGGCCAGACCGGCTCGGCAAGGCCTGCCGGCGGGATGAACAGGCGCACATGCAGCGCTTCCAGCGAGTCGTAGCGGGCAAGGTCCTCGCCGCGGAAGCGGATGCGGCGCATATGCGGCGTCAATTGCTCGACGCCGGTCACGCTCAGCACGCGGAAATCCGGCGGCAGCATCGGCTCGGCGCCGTCCCCGCTCCAGTGGATCGCCGGCGCGGTTCCTTCCGGCGCGAACTCGACGACATGGCTCGCGATCGCGAACCTGCTGCCTTGCAGTTGGGCGAGATCGGGAGCCTCGATCACAACGGAGAGCGCGCCAGGCTCCACGGTCAACTCCGCCCGGCTCTCGCCGAAGCCGATCGTCGTCACGCCGTCAGCTTCACTCACCTCCGCCTCATGCTCACGCATGTGCTCGCAGAGCGGACGCAGCACGGCAGCGGGATCGGGCAGGGCGATACGCGTTTCAGCGCGAAGCATGGTCATTGGGGTATCCTGTCGCTGCCCTGGCTTTCAGGGCTTGGCCTGACCGGCGCTCTCGATCCAGAGCGCGCCGTCGAGCGGGATCGCCGAGAAGTGGCGGGAGATCTCGTCCAGCGTCACCTGCGGGTCGACATCGGCGAAGCGGTCGGGGTGGAACCATTTCGCCAGCCGCTCAATGGCGACGATATGGAGTGGGGTGTCGTTGAACAGCTGCCAGAGCCCATAGGCCCGGTGATTGCGCACCGCGGCGAGCGCAGCGATACCGGGCCGGCCCAGTAGCGCCGCAAAGGTGGGCGCCGCGGTCTCGCGGGAGACGCCGAGACCGAGGACGAGACCATTGAGCTTGGCCAGATGCGTGCCACCGGTCCCGACATAAATCGCGGGATCGGCGGCCAGCAATTGCTCGAGGCTGATCTGCCCGCTCGCGCCCGGCAGCATCGCGGCGGCGATATTGCGGCCGCCGGCCGCCGTGATGAAGTCGTCGAAAGTGCCCTTGCCCGGCGTCGGACAGCAATCGAAGCCGCCGGCATGGGCATGCATGAAGACAGCCGGACGTTCCGCGCCGCGCACGCGTTCCTCGATCAGGCGACGGCGCTCCTGGTAGAAGCGGATATAGGCCTCAGCCTGCTCTTGGCGGCCGATCAGCTTGCCGAGGATGCGCAGGCTCGGCAGCGTGTCGCGCATCGGCTGCAGGTAGAAATCGACCACGGCGACCTTGATGCCGGCCGCCTCGAAACGCTGGACGAGATCGCCCGGTCCGCGCCGCGTGCCGGCGAGCGAGGAGCTGAGGATCACAAGGTCCGGTGACAGCGACACCGCCTTCTCGAAGGAGAAACCGTCCTGCGTGCCGCCGTCGCCGACGGTCGGCACGCTCTCGATCACCGGGAACTTGGCACGGTAGCGGGCATAGGCGTCGGGGTTTTGGCGGCGATGATCGGCGCCCCAGCCGGCCAGCAGGCTGATCGGGTCGGGATGGATCAGGCCAAGCGCATTGAGCTGGCGCCCCTGCGCCAGCACGATCCGCTTCGCAGGAGCCGGCAAAGTCACGCTGCGCCCGAGCAGGTCGGTCACGGTGACGGGCTCGGCGCGGGCGGGCAGCGCCAGCGCCGACAGCAGCGCGCCGACCACGAGCAGCAACCGCGACAGCGAAGCCATCATGGAGTCTCCCTTTCGCCGAGCGTGAAAGCGACCGCGCGCGACAGCATGGCCGGAAGCACGGAGATGTGGTTCTCGCCGGCGAAGACCACGTGCTCGCAGGCGACCCGCCCGGAGGCGGTCAGCGCCTCAGCCATCTCGGTGGCATTGTCGAGCATCCGCGCCATGCGCAGGCGGGCTGCCCGCTGCGGATCGCGCTGCTCGTCGCCGCTCTGCTCCTCTCCGCCGACGGTGATCAGCAGGCGCGGCGACATCGCGGCTGCAGGCGAGTTCAGGAATCGCTCGCGCGTCGTCAGGATGACGCGGTCATCCCACCAGATCGACGGGCTGCCGGCGACATGGCTGCGGAACAGGCCGGGCCGCGTGAACAGCGCGTAGAGGGCGAAAAGCCCGCCGAAGGAATGGCCGGCCAGCGACAGCCGCGCCCGGTCGATCGGCGCGAGCCGTTCGATCTGGGCCAGGATCGTATCGGCGATCAGATCCAGAAAGCGCTCGGCGCCGCCATCTGTGGGCAGCAGGTCCTGTCGGCGCCGCTCGGCATCGAAGGGCGCCGCACCGGGATAGCCGATGCCGAGGATGATCGCAGGGCCGACACCGGTCACCTCGGGGCGCGCCGCCTGCAGCCGCGCGGCGGAGAGCGCGGTCGGGAACAGTGCATCGCCGTCGACCAGGATCAGGACGGGAAAGCCATTCGGCGGAGCCGGCTCGGGCGGGATCGCGACCAGCAACCGGTACTGCGCCCCGTTCCGCGCAGTGAAGTCGAGGCTGTGCGCATGCGGCAGCTCGACCGGCCGGAGAGCCAGGGCTTCATGTCCCGCAAACGCACTCCGCTCCGGCCGCAGCATCCCGCCTGCCCTCACCAGCGATAGGACAGGGTCGCCAGCACGGTGCGGCGCAGGCCGAAGGAGCACTGCACGGCGCCGTAGCAGCCCGCGACATACTCCTTGTCGAACAGGTTCTGCGCGTTGACCTGCACCTTCCAGCCCTTCATCGCGGCATTGGCAGCGCCGAGATCATAGCTGATCGCGGCATCGACCATCGTGTAGTCGTCGGTGAAGAAGGTGTTGCCGGGATCGCCCGCGCCCTTGCCGACATAGCGCACGCCGGCTCCGAGGCCGAGACCTGCGAACAGGCCGGTCTTGAAGGTATAGTGCGCCCAGAGCGAAGCCATGTGACGCGGCACCACCGTCGGCCGCTTGTGGAGATCGACGCCGGTGCTCTTGGTCACCTCGGCGTCAGTGAAGGTATAGGCCGCGATCAGATCGAGATTGTCGAAGAGCGTCGCCCGCGCCTCGATCTCGGCGCCGCGCGCCCTAACCTCGCCGGTCTGGATCTGGAAACCGGGATTGGCGAGGTCCGCGGTCTGCACATTGGTCTGCGTCAGCTGGTAGACCGCCGCCTGCAGGAAGGCGTTGTAGCCCGGCGGCTGATACTTGAAGCCAGCCTCGTACTGCTCGCCCTCGGTCGGCTTGAAGGCGACGCGGTTGAAGGTCGTGCCCGGCACCGGCTCGAACGAGGTCGCGTAGCTGGCATAGGGCGCAAAGCCGTTGTCGAAATTGTACATCAGCGCGACGCGGCCGGTATTGGCGGTGTCGTCCTGCTTGGTCAGCGCGCCGTTGACCAGGTTGCGCGTGCGCGTCATCGCCCGGTCGAAGCGGCCACCGACCACCAGCGAGAGCCGATCGAGCTTGATCTGGTCCTGGATATAGACGCCGTACTGCTGCGCGACCTGCCCCGTCCCCGGTACCGCCGGCACCGCGAAGGGCCTGCGGCCATAGACCGGGTTGAAGGCGTCTAGCGTCTGCACGGTGCCGCCGGCGCCGGTAAAGGCGGTGCCATCGCTCCAGTAGCCGTCGACGCCGAACAGCACCTTGTGGGTCAGCGCGCCCGTGCGGAAATCGGCCTGGAGCTGGTTGTCGATGCCAAAAGTCTGCGCCTTCTCGTTCGAGGCGGTGACACGGCGGGTCAGCGTGCGCTGGTCGGCGCCCAGCGAGGCGGCCGCGACCGTCCGGTTGCGCGATTCCAGATCGCTGTAGCGGACGTTCTGGCGAACGCTGAAGACGTCGTTGAAGCGATGCTCGAAGGCATAGCCGAGCGTCAGATGGTTGCGGCTATAGCCTTCATAGCTCGGCTCGCCCGGGAAGAAGTTGCTGCGGATCTTGCCATTGCGGTTCGGCAGCGCGGTCCCGACCGAGGGGATGAAGCCGTAGAAGCCGGTCTCCGGATCGCGCTGGAACGAGGTCAGCAGCGTCAGGCTGGTCGCGGCATTGGGCTGGAAGGTGACGGAAGGCGCGATGTAGAGGCGCTCCTCCTTGGTGAAGTCGACCTGGGTGTCGGCGGCCCGGCCGAGCCCGACGATGCGGTAGAGGATCGTCTTGTCGGGCGTCACCGGCCCGCCGATGTCGAAGGCGAGCTGCTTGCGCTCGAAGCTGCCGAACTGGACCTGGACCTCGCCGTGAGCCACGTCGCGCGGGCGCTTGCTGACCATCTCGATCAGGCCGCCCGGCTTGAGCTGGCCGAAGATCACCGAGGCCGGGCCGCGGATCACCTCGACCCGCTCCAGCCCCCACGGATCGACCGCCGGCACCAGGAAGTTGACGCCGCGCTGCAACCTCAGGCCGTCGAGCATGTTGACGAAGCCTGCGCTGCCGCCGCTGCCGCCGAAGCCGCGGATGAAGACGCTGTCATAGCGGCCCATCGACAGGCGCGTCTCGCCGAGCACGCTGGCCGAATAGCGCAGCGCCTGGCTGACGCTCTGCGCGCCCTGGTCGTCCATCTGCTGGCGGGTGACGACGGTAACCGATTGCGGCGTCTCGATCAGCGGCGTGTCGGTCTTGGTCGCGCTCTCGCTGCGCCGCGCGACATAGCCGTTGACCGGTCCGCTGGCCCGTTCGCCCTGAACCTCGATCGTATCGAGGCTGACCGCTTCGCCGCTCTGTGCGAGCACGGCGCTCGGCCAGGCCGCGATGACCGCGCCGAGGGCGACGCCAACCGCCAAGGCGGCGCGATTGCCGATGATCAGAACTCCAGCCATGCCCACACTCTCGCCCCTTCGCCGTCCTGGCGACCCATTGGCAGGGTTCTTTCAGCAAGCGGGCTGGGCGGGCAACGGCGTCGGCTTTCGATTGCGGCAGTATTTCTTTCGGCGCAGTTTCGAGCCTTTCCAGCTCTGAAACAGATACCTCACCGCAGCGCGCTCGGCGGCATGCCGAAGCGCTTGCGGAACAGGCTGGAGAAATGCGCCGGAGTGTAGCCGACGCGAAAGGCCGCCTCGGCGATGCTCGCCTCGCCTTCGGCGATCAGCGCATGCGCCTGCTGCAGCCGCTGCTCCTGCAGATAGCCGAAGACGCTGGTGCCGAACTCGGCGCGGAAGGCGGAGGTCAGCTTGGTCGGGTTGAGGCCGGTCGCACGGGCGAGCTCGGCGAGGCTGGGCGGCTCCTGCATCGCTGCGACCAGTATGTCCCTGACCGCATGGACCTGCTCGCGCGTTCGGACCGGGAGACGCGCCGGCCGCAAGGGCGGCTGGCCGACGATCCGGTCGAGCGCCATGGCGGTCAGCTCCAGCGTCTTGCCGGCAAGATAGAGCCGCCGCAGCGGCGCCGCCACCGGCGCCTGCGCGATCTGGAGGGCGAGGGCGCAAAGATCGGCATCGGCCGGGCGCACCCAGATGCCGGCATCGCCCGCCCCTGCCAGTGCGAACAATTGCTGCATCGGCGCGGCGAATTCCCGCTCGACGAAGTCGAGGTCGAACTGCATCAGCACGCAGCGGACCATGCCGCCGCTGAGACCGGTGCGCTGCTGGACATGGTCGCCGACATTGGCGGTGACCAGCAGCGCCGGCCCGCGGACCATGACCGCAGGCTGGTCGTCGATCTCCAGGGATTGCCGTCCGTCGAGCATGACCGCGATCTTGAGGCCCCGACGCATCGGCCCGGTGATGCGCTCGCCTTCGGGAATCGGAAATGTCCCGGCCGACAGCGACAGCTGCCGCGAGAACAGCGGCAGGCCTACCAAGGATTCAGAGTCGGACAGGGTCTTGATGGCGTTCACCCGTACAGCATAGTTCAATCGCCTCTGGCCTCAAGACTTCCCAGGCAGATTGAAATTCTTCTAGACTCGATGGGACACAAGGTCGCCCTCTATTGAATCTCGCAGCCTCGGCCATCTGCATATCGACAATCCTTGCCGGTGCATTTAGCGCCACCGTTCGCTGCGGAGGCCGCCCTGGTTCCGTCGCTCCTGCCGCGTCACATCACGGTCATCGAAGCGCGCCTATCCCGCTGGGATGACACTCCCGACCACCAGCGATCGCTCCGGCATGGCCGCGCCGCTGCCCGGCCTGCCGGCAAGCCGCGGCCCGCTGCTGGCGCTCGATGGCTTTTCCGTCGCTTTCCCGGGAGCCAGCGGCCCCGTTCCGGTGGTGCGCGGCATCGACCTTTCGCTCGCGCCCGGCGAGGCACTCGGCATCGTCGGGGAGTCCGGCTGCGGCAAGAGCGTGACCTGGCTCGCGGCACTGCGCCTGCTCGGCCGCGACGTCGTCACTTCCGGCGAGGTCCGGCTCCGTGGCGAGGACATCACTCGCCTGCCGGAGCGCGCGCTCGCAAGGGTTCGCGGCGGGCGCATCGGACTGATCTTCCAGGACCCGACCAGCTCGCTCAATCCGGTGCAACGGATCGGCACCCAGCTCGCCGAGGTGCTGCGCCTGCATCGCGGCCTGCGCGGCGACGCCGCCCAGCGCGAGGCGCTGCGCCTGCTCGACCGCGTCGGCATCGCCGATGCGCCGCGGCGGCTCCGGCAATACCCGCATGAGTTCTCCGGTGGCATGAACCAGCGCGCGATGATCGCGCTGGCGCTCGCCGGCGAGCCCGAGGTGCTGATCGCCGACGAGCCCACCACCGCGCTCGACGCGACGATCCAGGCCCAGATCCTAGACCTGATCCGCGACATTCGCCGCGAGAGCGGCATGGGGCTGGTGCTGATCTCGCACGATATCGGTGTCGTCGCCGATCTCTGCGACCGTGTCGCGGTGATGTATGCCGGCCGCGTCGTCGAGACCGCGGCGACGCAGGACCTGCTCGGTAGGCCGCGCCATCCCTATACGCGCGGCCTGCTCGCCGCCCTGCCGAGCCTCGACGGGCCGCGCCGCCAGTTGACGCCGATCGCGGGCACGGTTCCCGCGCCGGACCGGATGCCGCCGGGCTGCGCCTTCGCGCCACGCTGTTCCCTGGCGATCGAGGCGTGCCGGAGCGAAACGCCGCCTCTCGTGCTTGCGGCACAGGAGCAGCGTGCCGCCTGCCTGCGTCTCGCCGAGACGGCGCCGGTGCCTGCCACCCGTGAGCCGGTTTCGGTCGGAGCCTTCGCATGACCCCGCTGCTGCGCGTCGATGATCTCGCCCGCCATTATCCGGTCGCGACGGCGAGCGGACAGAAGCGATTGCTGTATGCCGTCGATGGCGTGAGCTTTTCCCTCGCCGCCGGAAAGACACTCGGCCTGGTCGGCGAGTCCGGTTGCGGCAAGTCGACCACCGCGCGGCTCGCGCTCGGCCTGCTGCCGGCGACAAGCGGGCGGATCACCTTCGCCGGCGAAGCGATCAGCGCGACGCGCGATCACCAGTGGCGCGCCCTGCGCCGGCGGATGCAGCTGGTGCACCAAGACCCGCTCGCGGCGCTCGATCGGCGCCTGCCCGTCGGCGAGCAGATCGTCGAGCCGCTCGTCATCCATGGTCTCGAACCCGGCGCCGAGGCGCGGCGGCAGAGGGCGCTCCAGCTGTTCGAGGCGGTCGGACTGAGGCCCGACCTGTTCGAGCGCTATCCGCACGAGCTCTCCGGCGGGCAGCGCCAGCGTGTCGTGCTTGCCCGGGCGCTGATCCTTGGGCCGGAATTGCTGGTTTGCGACGAGCCGATCTCGGCCCTCGACGTCTCGGTCGCGGCCCAGGTCATCAACCTCCTGCAGGACCTGCAGGAGCGCTTCGGCATGGCCTATCTCTTCATCAGCCACGATCTGAAGGTCGTTCGCCAGATCGCCGACGAGGTCGCCGTGATGTATCTCGGGGGGATCGTCGAGCAGGGCCCGCCGGAGGCGCTGTTCCATGCGCCGGCCCATCCCTACACCGAAGCGCTGGTCTCGGCGGTGCCGACAATCCAGCGCGGCACGCGCGAGCGCATCATCCTGCGCGGCGACCCGCCCAATCCGGTCGACCGGCCGGCCGGCTGCGCCTTCCATCCACGCTGCCCGCGCGCCGTCGCCCGCTGCCGCGAGGAGGCTCCGGCACTGCGTCCCGCCGGCGACGGACGACTCGCCGCCTGCCATCTGGTACCGGTGGCTTCGGACGCCCAAGCAGCTGCTGCCTGATCCCATGGACCGACCGGACACCGACATGGCCCAAAACCCGGCTAACCACGACCGCTACCCCGCCACACGCGTTATCGTCGCGGTCTTCGACGGGCTGAGGCCAGACCTCGTCACGCCTGAGCTGACCCCGAATATCCTGCGCCTCGCGGCGCGCGGCACCTGGTTCCGCCGGGCACGCAGCGTGTTCCCCTCGGTGACCCGTGTCGCGACCAGCGCGATCGCCACCGGCGCGCCTCCCGCCGTGCACGGCATCGTCGGCAACGCCTTCTACCTCGAAGGCGCCATTCCCGAGCGCATCTTCGACACCAGCGACATCGGCATGCTGCGCCGGGCGGAAGCGCATCATGGCGGCCGGCTGATCGCGGTCGATACCTTCGGCGACGTGCTGGCGCGTGCAGGCAAGCGGCTCGCCGTCGTCCACACCGGCTCGGCCGGCTCGGCTCATTTCATCAATCCACGCGCCCGCGCCAACGGGCACTGGACCTTCACGATGCTCGGGACCGAGGCGACGCAGACGCCGGAGGCGGTCGAGGACGCCATCGCCAGGCTCGGCCCGTTGCCGGAGCGGCAGCTGCCGCGCCTCGACGAGCTCGCCTATGGCGGCCGGGTGATGGTCGAACATGTGCTTCCGGTATTGAAGCCCGATGTCGCGCTGATCTGGTTCAACGAGCCCGACACCACCTTCCATTATCGCGGGCTCGGCTCGCCGGAGGCCAAGGCCGGCCTGCAGCAGGCGGACCGCGCCTTCGGCGCCATCCTCGACTGGGTCGAGGCCCAGCCAGACGGCGAGCGCATCGCGGTGATCGCCGCCTCCGACCATGGCCAGATCTCGACCGGCTCGGTCGAGCCGCTGTTCGATGCGGCGCGCGAGGCCGGCTTCGACCTCAGCAATGCCAAAGCCGTCGACGGCGCCGCCTTCCTGGCGACGGGCGGCATCAGCGGCGAGATCCGCCTGCGCGGCGACGACCGCAGCCAGCTCGAGCGCATTGCCGCCTGGCTGATGGAGCAGCCGACGATCGGCCATGTCTTCTCGCGCGGCAGCGGCGAGGACGGCGACATCCCCGGCACCTTGTCGCTCGACCTGGTGGGCGCCGGCCACGCCGGGCGCCAGCCGGACCTGATGTTCATCCTGAAATCGTCGCTCGCCGCCGACCAGTACGGCCTGCCCGGCCTCGGCGCGATGACACCGGGCGATGTCCCGCTCGGCGGCGGCATGCATGGCGGCATCAATCCGCACGAGCTCAACACCGTGCTGATCGTCGGCACGGGTAATGGCGAGGTTGGCAGCGTCTCACAGGAGCCGGCCGGGATCATCGACATCGGCCCGACCGTGCTTGGTCTCTCCGGTCTCGCCAAGGCGCCGAGCATGGTCGGCCGCGACCTCTCCCGCCCGGCCAGGGAGGAAGCGCGCATCCGCCGCGTCTCGACGGGGCGCGGCGCCTTCACCCAGCAGGTCGAGTTCGCCGAGCAGGACGGCCGCCGCTTCATCCTCGGCGGCCACTGATCCGCGGGAACGCAAAAGGGGCGGCTAAGCCGCCCCGTCGTCTTTGCGCGTGCGCGCCACTCAGCTGCGGGTGAAGGACAGGTTGTCCGGACGCAGGTCCATGAAATAGAAGGTCGTCGGCCGCCAGGCGATCGCCTTCTTGATCGCATAGGCCTCGCTCGGCTGGTAGAGGATCGTCGCCGGCGCCTCGTCCTCCCAGATGTCGAGCATCTGCGTGAACAGCGCCTTGCGCTTGGCCGGATCGACCTCCGCCTCCAGCGCCGTGCCGGCCTTGTTGAAGCCATCAGCCGAGGTCCAGAACTTCGAGACCTGGATCTCGCCGGCCGGCCCCCAGGCGACCCAGATCGCGCCGAGCGGATCGGGCAGGCGCGTCGAGTTCGACCAGTTGAAGATCTGCGCGCCGGCCCCGCGCATCTGGGTGGAATTCTCGACCACCTGCAGCGAGGCGTTGATGCCGACGGCCTTCCACTGCTCAACCAGGATCTGCGCCGCCTCCAGCGCATTGGTGTAGTAGTTGGCCATGGTGCGGTAGACGATCGGCTCGCCCTTGTAGCCGGCCTGCTGCAGCAGCGCCTTGGCCTTGGCGGGGTCGTAAGCCAGCTTGCGGCCCTCGACGAACATCTGGCCGTATTCGGGGAAGTTGTGGCTCGCCGGCACCTGCGCCGTGCCCTGCCAGAGCGCATCGACCAGCTTCTGCCGGTCGATCGCAAGGTTCAGCGCCTGGCGCACCCGCTTGTCGGCCAGGACCTTGTCCTGCTCGTTATAGGCGAGAACATGGACGTTCGCGAGCACGACCGAACGGACATCGATGTCCTTGTAGGCGCCGACGACGCTCATCTGGTCCGGCGGGATATTGGTGATCAGGTCGTAATCGCCGGCGACGAGCCCGGCGACGCGCGCCGCCAGTTCGGGCACGCGGCGGAAGGTGACGCGCTTGGCGGTCGGCTTGCCCATGAAATAGTCGTCGAAGGCTTCCAGTACGGTCGCTTCGGCAGCGGAATGCGAGACGACGCGATAGGGCCCGGTCGCCACCGGCTTCCGCGAATAGGCTTCGAAACCCATCGCCTCATAGGCGCGCTTGTTGACGATCCAGGCGCACCAGGAGGCGAGCCGCTGCTCCAGCAGCACGTCGGCGACCCTGGTGCGGAAGCGTACGGTGTAGCGGTCGATCGGCTCGACGCCGGCGAGGATGCCGAAATAGGGCTTGCCGCCGGGGATCTGGGCCTTGTCGCCCCAGAGGCGGCCGTCGCGGAAGGTGTAGGCGACGTCTTCGGAGGTCAGCTCGTCGCCATTGTGGAACTTCACGCCCTGGCGCAGCGTGACGATCAGCTCCTGCGGCGAGACGCGATCCCACTTCACCGCCAGATGCGGCTTCAGCTCGGAGCCGCCGCCATCGGCAGCGCCGAGGAAGTCGCGGCGGATCAGCGTATCGAAGATCGAATAGGTGACACGCGTGCCCACATTGGAGAGCTCGCGCGCCGGCTCCAGCGTTGCCGGCAGATCAGCGACCGCGACTGTGAAGTTGGGTCGCGTCTCGCCGGCGGCGAAGGCCTGCGGGGCGGCGAGCAGCGCCGAGGCGGCGGAGGCGCCTTCGAGGAAGCGGCGGCGGGAAAGGGTGATCATGGCATGTCTCGCATCTGTCGGCGGCGAGGCCGAGTCGGCTCGCCGCGCAATCGCGCTGCCATGCCTCAGTTGGACGACAGGGCCGTGACGGCGCGGGCCGAGAGCAGCAGACGGGGATCGTCCAGCATCACCGCATCGGGCGCGAGCGAAAGGACGCGGTCGATCCCCCGCGCATTGATCCGCCCGACCGGGAAAGGCGGATAGCCGGGCTCGGCGGCGGACCGCGGCTGCCCGACCATGATCACCGTCCGCAGGCCAAGGCTGCGTGCGGCGGCGATGCGCTCCGCCGTCGCCTCGCCTTGCCAGAAGCGGAACCAGTCCGCACCGAGGGCCTTCGCCTGCTCGCAGGACTGCGGGTCCGGCACCAGCGCGAGGATCGCGATCTCCGAGGACAGGGTGCGTGCCGCTGCGATCAGATCGAGCGAGCGCAGGCCGAGCAGTGCGCGCTCGCTGGCCCCTGCCGCTGCGACGACATCGAAGATATGCGCCAGCACCGAAGGGTCGGTGAGCTTCACATCCAGAAGCAAGCCGAGCGGCGCGGAGGCGGCGATCGCCTTGTCCAGCGTCAGCAGGCCGGGCAGGATCGCCCGCAATTCGACGAGTGCGGTCTCGGCAACGAGGCGGGGATCACCGGCGATACGCTGCAGATCGGCATCGTGCAGGCAGACCAGTGCGCCGTCGGCGCTCAGACGCACATCGGTCTCGACGATCTCGGCGCCGACAGCCTTCGCCTGCTCGAAGGCCTCGGCGCTGTTCTCCGGCGCGAGCAGGGCGCCGCCACGATGGGCGATGGCGAGTGGGAGGGGACCGGCTATGCTGCGGATGGCGAAGCTCATCGTCTCAGTGCCGCTCGCTGGTCGGGTCGAAACGGTCGCGCAGCCAGTCGCCGAACAGGCTCATCGACAGCGTCGTCAGGAAGATGACGAGCCCAGGGAAGACCGCGATCCACCAGGCATTGAGGAGATAGCGCCGTCCTTCGCCGAGCATCAGGCCGAGCGAGGTGCCGGGCGGCTGCACGCCGAGACCGAGGAAGGAGAGCGAGGTCTCCAGCAGGATCGTGCCGGGGAAGTTGAGCGTGGCCTGCACCACCAACGCCGCGACGATGTTGGGCAAGAGATGGCGCAGGACGACGCGGGAGGTACGCGCACCGAGTGCCTCGACCGCATTGATGTAGTCGCTTTCCTGCTCGGAGGCGACGAGGCCACGGGCGAGGCGGGTATAGCGGTCCCAGCCGTCGATGCTGACCAGGACGATGAACAGCACGATGTTGTTGCCGAAGAAGGCGAGCATGGTCAGCGCCAGGAACAGGGCCGGGATCGCCGCCTGCGCATCGACCAGCATCATGATCGTCTGGTCGATGATGCCGCGCATACGCGCCGCGATGAAGCCGAGCAGCGTGCCGAACACCGCCCCGATCAGCGTGCCCATCACCGCGATCAGGATCGAGGTGCGGACCGCGTAGATCATGCGGCTGAGGATGTCGCGGCCGAGCTGGTCGGTGCCGAGCCAGTAGGTCGTGCCGCCGCTCTGCGTCAGCGGCGGCTTCAGCCGGGCCAGCAGGTTCTGCGTGGTATAGTGGATCGGCGCCAGCCAGTCCGCCAGGATCGCGACGAGGACGACGAGGACGAGGAAGCCGGCCGAGAGCTTCACCACCGGCGACATGCGGCGCCCGCGCGGGCGGGAGGCGGGAACCGCGCCGATATCGAGGCTCGCGCTCATGCCGGCTTGCCGAGGCTGCGCGAGAAGCCGCCGAGCCGCGGATCGATCAGGATGTGCAGGATATCGACCAGGAGGTTGGCGGCGACCATCACGATCGTGACGGTCAGGATCACCGCCTGGACCACGGCGAGATCGCGCGTCGAGACGGAATCGACCAGCAGGCGGCCGATGCCCGGCCAGGCGAAGATTGTCTCGACCACGGCGCTGCCGGCGAGGATATGGCCGATCTCGATGCCGATGAACATCAGCAGCGGCACCGCGGCATTGGGCAGGGCGTGGCGCAGGATCACCGAGAGCGGCATCACCCCGCGAGCCCGGGCGGCGCGGATGAATGGCTTGCCGAGCACTTCGAGCGTGGCGGTGCGGGCAAAGCGCGCGAGGCGCCCGGCGAGCGGCAGCGCCAGCGTCACCACCGGCAGGATCAAATGCCAGGGCGTCTCGGATCCCGCCGATGGCAGGACGCGCAATTTGAGCGCGAAGAGCAGGATCAGCAGGATGCCGAGGAAGAAGATCGGGATCGCATAGCCGAGCACGGCGACCGCCATGGCGAAGCGGTCGACCGCGCTGTTGCGGCGCAGCGCTGCCAGGACCCCGAGCGGCATGCCGATCAGCAGGGCGAGCAGGAGCGCGCAGGCGCCGAGCAGGAAGGTCTTCGGCAGGGCGTCGACGACCGCGGCGAAGGCCGGCCGGTCATCGGCGAAGGAGAGGCCGAAATCGCCCCTGATCACGCTGGCGAGATAGCGCAGATACTGCTCGGCGAGCGGGCGATCGAGCCACCAGAGCTCGCGATAATAGGCGCGCACATCCGGCGGCGTCTCGATCGAGAGCATGATGTCGGCAGGATCGCCGGCGAGCCGCAGCGCCAGGAACACCGCCGATACGCAGATCGCGACCGTCAGCAGCGCGCGCAGGATGCGGAGGGCCAGGAAACGCAGCATCGCCGAGGGCTCGTGAATCGAAGGCCGAGCTTGTGCCGATGCTTACGCGACAAAGGAATGACAGGTCGCACTCAGCCCGCCCAGCGCGGAATTCGCTGGCGCAGCGAGGTTGATCTTCCTCTCCCGGGGTGGTTATGTCCGACCATGCGATTTCGGTCCGCCATCCGGGGCCTGACCCTGCGACTTAGCCGCCCGGCGCCGTGAGCGCGCCGGGATTTGAAGGCCTGTCCATATCGCATGACGGCGCAGTAGAGCCCTGAGCGGGCCCGACGCCGCATCCTTCGCAAGGGTTGTCCCATGACCACGATGCCGATTTCCAAGTACCGCGCCTATGCGCCGGTCAACCTGCCCGACCGCAAATGGCCGTCGCAGGTGCTGACCAAGGCGCCGATCTGGTGCTCCGTCGACCTTCGCGACGGCAACCAGGCGCTGATCGAGCCGATGGGCGTCGATCGCAAGGACCGCATGTTCAATCTCCTGGTGAAGATGGGGTTCAAGGAGATTGAGGTCGCCTTCCCCGCCGCATCCCAGACCGATTTCGACTTCGTCCGCTCGATCATCGAGCGCGGCGCGATCCCTGACGATGTCGCGATCCAGGTGCTGACCCAGTGCCGCTCCGAATTGATCGAGCGCACCTTCGAGGCGGTGAAGGGCGCCAAGAACGTCATCCTGCACTTCTACAACTCGACCTCGACGCTGCAGCGCGACGTGGTCTTCCGCTCCGACCGCAAGGGCATCGTCAAGATCGCGACCGATGCGGCCGCCCAGATCAAGGCCCTCGCGGCCCAGGCGCCCGAGACGAATTTCACCTTCGAATACTCGCCCGAGAGCTTCACGGGGACCGAGCTCGACTACGCCCTGGAGATCTGCGAGGCGGTCAAGGCGGTGATCAAGCCGACGCCGCAGAAGAAGCTGATCCTCAATCTGCCGGCGACCGTCGAGATGGCGACGCCCAATGTCCATGCCGACCAGTTCGAATGGTTCGGCCGCCACATCTCCGACCGCGACAGCGTGCTGCTCTCGATTCATCCGCACAATGACCGCGGCACGGCGGTGGCGGCCGCCGAGCTCGCCTTGATGGCCGGCGCCGACCGTGTCGAGGGCACGCTGTTCGGCAATGGCGAGCGCACCGGCAATGTCGACATCGTCACCATGGCGCTGAACCTGTTCACGCAAGGGGTCGATCCCGAGCTCGACCTGCGCGACGTCAACGAGATCCGCAGCATCGCCGAATACTGCACGCAGCTGCCGGTGCACGAGCGCCACCCTTATGTCGGCGAGCTCGTCTACACCGCCTTCTCCGGCTCGCATCAGGATGCGATCAAGAAGGGCTTCGACGCGCAGGAGAAGCGCAACGATCCGCTCTTCCAGGTGCCCTATCTGCCGATCGACCCCAAGGATGTCGGCCGCGACTACGAGGCGGTGATCCGGATCAACTCGCAATCCGGCAAGGGCGGCATCGCCTATATCCTGCAGGCCGATCACGGCCTCGACCTGCCGCGCCCGCTGCAGATCGCCTTCTCCAAGATCGCCCAGGAGCAGATGGACGAGGAGGGCAAGGAACTGACCAGCGCGGCGCTCTGGTCGCTGTTCAGCAAGACCTATCTGTTGAGCGACGCGCCGCTGGAGCTGCTCGCCCACAAGACCTTCCCGGGCGCGCAGGGTTCGCGCACGCTGACGGCGGAGCTGAAGCAGGATGGCGCGATCCGCACCATCGAGGGCGTCGGCAACGGGCCGATCGATGCTTTCGTGGACGCGCTGAAGACGACCTATGGCGTCGAATTCTCCTTCCTCGACTATCACGAGCACGCGGTCGGCCGCGGCGCCAACGCCACCGCCGCCTGCTATGTGAAGCTTGAGGATGGGAACGGCCGGACCGTCCACGGCGTCGGCATCGACCCGAACATCGT
The DNA here is from genome assembly GCF_900112185.1 of Allobosea sp. CRIB-10. Lineage (GTDB taxonomy): Bacteria > Pseudomonadota > Alphaproteobacteria > Rhizobiales > Beijerinckiaceae > Allobosea. The sequence continues at coordinate 409,079 of NZ_FOKP01000002.1, forward strand.
CATGGCCTCGCTGAAGGCCGTGCTCAGCGGCATGCAGCGCGTGATGGCCGGGCAGACGGGCTGACGTTCCGCTGTCTTTCCGGGGCAGGCCATAGGCCTGAGCCCGGAATCCAGAACCGATATGCTGGCCGAAAAAGTGCGCCTGCCGGTGTGCATCTGAACGACCAACATCGGTTCTGGATTCCGGGCCCTTCGCTCCGCGAAGTCCCGGAAAGACGGCGCGCTTCCGCAGCCGGTCGCAGCGACGCCCGCTACGCTCACTTCGCCGGCAGGCCGGGCGGGTTGGTGCGCGACTGCTCGATCGCCTCGGCGGCAAGGTTCCAGCGCCCGAGTGCCCTGGCGTAGTTGCCGTTGCCGATCTGGGTGTTGATGGCGTGGGTGATCGCCTCGGCGAGGCCGGCGCCCTTGCGGGTCGTCACCGCGATCTCGGCCAGCAGAGGCCAGCCGCCTGAGAAATTGCCTGCCAGACGCGTCTTGTTCTCCTGTGCCGCCTTGAAGCTGAGCAGTGCGTTCGGGCCGAGATAGGCGTCGGCGCGGCCGGTCTCGAGCGCGAGGTAGAGCACGACGTCATCGTCATAATACTGGACCTCGGCCGGCTTCAGCCCGTCCTTCACGTTCTGCTCGTTCCAGCGCAGCAGGATCTGCTCCTGATTGGTGCCGGAGCCGACGATGACCTTGAGCCCGGCGATGTCGCGCGGCTCGCGGATCTGAATCTCGTTGTCCTTCTTCACATAGAAGCCGAGCAGGTCCTTGCGGTAGGTCGAAAAGTCGAACTTCTCCTTGCGCTGCTCGGTGACGGTGATGTTCGAAATCGCCGCATCGTACTTGCCGGAGGCGACGCCGAGCGGCCAGTCGGCCCAGGAGACCGGGACGATCTCGAGCTTGCGCCCGAGCGCATCGGCGACGAGCTGCGCGATGTCCGGCTCCGAGCCGACGATGCTCTTGGTATCGCTGGCATAGCCGGCGAAGGGCAGACGGCCGGTGGCATTGGCGACGGTGAAGACGCCGTCCTTCAAGAACTTGGCGTCCTTGCCGATCAGCCTGATCGCAGCCTCGTCACGCTCCGCCCGTGGCCGGCCGGGCTGCTCGGGCGAGAGGTCGATCGCCTGCTGGGCGAGGCCGAGCGAGGGGAGAAGCGCGCCGGCCGAGGCGGCGCCGAGCAAGGCGAGCGTATTGCGTCGTGTAATCATGGTTTGCTCCTTGAAAATGATGTTCAGAGGACCTTGGCGAGGAATTCGCGGGTGCGGGGATGGTCGGGCTCGGCCAGGACGCGGGCCGGCGGGCCGACTTCGAGGATGCGGCCGGCCTCCATGAAGACGACCTCGTCGGCTACCTCGCGCGCAAAGCCGATCTCATGGGTGACGATCACCAGCGTGGTGCCGGAGCGGGCGAGCTCCTTGATGACGTCGAGCACCTCGTTGACCAGCTCGGGGTCGAGCGCCGAGGTCGGCTCGTCGAAGAGCAGGACCTTGGGCTTCAGCGCCAGCGCCCTGGCGATGGCGACGCGCTGCTGCTGGCCGCCGGAGAGCTGACGCGGATAGGCGTCGACCTTGTCGGCGAGGCCGACGCGGGCGAGCAGTTCGCGGGCCTCGGCCAAAGCCTGTTCGCGGGAGACGCCGCGCACCGCGAGCGGTGCCTCGATGACATTCTCGATCGCGGTCAGGTGCGGGAACAGATTGAAGCTCTGGAAGACCATGCCGACATCGACGCGGCGCTTCAGGATCTCGCCCTCCTTGAGCTCGTAGAGCGTATCGCAGTCCTGCCGGTAGCCGATCAGCTCGCCGTCGATGGCGATGAAGCCCTCGTCGACGCGCTCGAGATGGTTGATCGAGCGCAGCAGCGTGGACTTGCCGGAGCCGGACTGGCCGATGATCGCGGTGACGCTGCCGGGCCGCAGCGCCAGGCTGACATCGTCGAGCACCTTGAGCGGGCCGAAGCTCTTCGAGACATTGCTGATGCGGATCTCGCCGCCGGCACGCGGCGACAGGCTCGCCAGCGAAGGGGCTGCCGAAGCGGATGAGCCCGTCTGGGCCAGCGTGGCCTCGGTGCGACGCGCCGCGGCGGCATCACGCGAGCGGCCGAAGCGGGCCAGCGCCAAGCCGATCAGCGAGGGCGGCGGATTGCGCAGCGCGCCGCGCGAGTAATAGCGCTCGATATGGTGCTGGACGAAGGAGAGCACGCTGAGGATGACGAGGTACCAGACCGTCGCCACCATCAGGAGCGGGATCACTTCGAGATTGCGCCGGTAGATGATCTGGATGGTGTAGAACAGCTCCGGCAGCGCCAGGATGTAGACCTGGCTGGTGCCCTTCGCCAGCAGGATGATCTCGTTGAAGCCGTTGGGCAGGATGGTGCGCATCGCCTGCGGCAGCACGATCCGCGAGAACTGGCGATGGCGCGGCAGGCCGAGCGCCGCGGCTGCCTCGTGCTGGCCCTGATCGACAGAGAGGATGCCGCCGCGCACGATCTCCGACGAGAAGGCGCCGGCATGCAGTGTCAGCCCGAGCACCGCCGCGAAGAACGGCGTGATCAATTGTGTCGTCGACCAGGAGGCGAAGGTGATGTCGGTGAAGGGAACACCGAGCCAGACCGTCGAATAGAGATAGCCGAGATTATTGAGGATCAGCAGCAGCACGATCAGCGGGATCGAGCGGAACAGCCAGACATAGGCGAAGGACAGCGAGGCCAGCAGCGGCGAGCCCGAGACGCGCGCCAAAGCGAGCCCGGTGCCGAGCAGGAAGCCCAAGACCGTGCCGAGCAAAGTGAGCAGCAGCGTGCGCGCCAGGCCCGCCAGCACCGGCTCGGCGAAGAACCATTCGGCAAAGACATCCCAGCCCCAGCGCGGATTGGAGAGGACCGAGTTCGCGACCGCGAAGATCACGACGACCGCGAAGGCGGTGCCGATCGTGCGGGCCGGATAGCGCGCCGGCACGATCTTGTAGCGGCTGAAATCGCGGGTCGGCGGTGTGCTATGGGCGCGCGTCGGCAGGCCCGCGAAATCGCTGGCGAGGCTCATGGCTGGTCTCGTTTTCTGTTGGTGCGGCGGGCGGCGCGATCAGGCGGCGCTGACGGGCAACTGCTCGGCCAGCGGCCGCAGCCGGTAGGGCGCGACGGCTAGATCCTTCTCGAAGGCGAGCTTCTTGTAGATCTCGGGATCGACGGCGGGATCGAAGAGCGGCGTATAGCCGGTGCTGAGGTAGAGATCCCGCGCCTCGGGCTGGCGGAAGCCGGTGGTCAGGAAGATCTTGCCATAGCCCTGGCGCACGGCCTGCGCCTCCAGCTCCTCGACGACGCGCCGGGCCAGGCCCTGGCGGCGAAAGGCGCTGTCGGTCCACATCCGCTTCAGCTCGGCCGTCTGCGCGTCATAGCGCTTGAAGGCACCGCCGGCGATGGCGCGGCCGTCGCGCAGCAGCAGCACGAAATTGCCCTCGGGGGGCGCGAACAGCGAGGCGGGATAGCGGCTCATCTCAGCGCCGGGCGGCTCGCCGAAATAACTGCCATAGCGCGTGGCGTATTCCCAGGTCAGCTGCTCGACCAGTGGCTGGGCGAGCGGGTCGAGCGGGGTGGTGTAGAAGAATTCGTCGGCCATGGTATAGCCTCTCGGATCGCTGGGTTCTGGAAACGGATTGTGCAGAGTTTTCAGCCGGCCTTGCGCGGCGCGGATGCCGGAGCGGTGCGCGCATTGCGGCTCTCGCGGCGCGGCAATCCGAGATGGTCGCGCAGCGTCTTGCCCGGCAGGTTGCGGTCGTAGACGCCGCGCGCCTCCAGCTCCGGAATGACCAGCTCGATGAAATCGTCGAGTCCCTGCCCGATCACCGGGAAGCCGAGAATGAAGCCGTCGGCTGTCTGCTTCTCGACGCGCTCCACCAGGATGTCGGCGATCTCCTGCACCGAGCCGATCAGGTCGGCGCGCGGGGTCGCAGCTTCCAGCGCCGCCTCGCGCAAGGTCTGGCGCTTCAATGCGGCAGTGCGCTTGATCCGGTCGGTGGTCGAGCGGAAGCTGTTCTTGCCGATCTCGCCGAGCTCCGGGAACGGGGCGTCAAGCGGATAGGCGCTGAAATCGTGATGGTCGAAGAAGCGGCCGAGATAGGCGAGCGCGTCATCGATCGAGACGAGATCGCGGATCGCCTGGTACTTGTCCTCGGCCTCCTGCCGGGTGCGCCCGACGATCGGCCCGGCGCTCGGGAAGATCTTGATGTCGTCCGCCAGCCGCCCCTGCGCGATCGCACTGGTCTTGATGCTGCGATAGAAGGCCTGGCCCTCTTCCAGCGAGACATGGTTGGCGAAGACCGCATCGGCATGGCGGCCGGCGAGGCCGATGCCGGCATCCGAGGCGCCGGCCTGGAACAGCACCGGCTGGCCCTGCGGCGAGCGCTGGATGTTGAGCGGGCCCTCGACCTGGAAGAAGCGGCCCTTGTAGCCGAGCGTATGCAGCTTCTCGCGGTCGAAGAAGCGGCCGGTCTCGCGGTCGCGGACGAAGGCGTCGTCGTCCCAGGAATCCCAGAGGCCCTTGGCGATGTCGAGGTATTCATGCGCGATCTCGTAGCGCAGGGAATGCTCGGGATGCGGGCGGCCATAATTGCGGCCGGAACCCTCCAGCGGCGAGGTCACCGCATTCCAGCCGGCGCGCCCGCCGGAGATCAGGTCGAGCGAGGCGAATTGCCGGGCGATGGTGAAGGGGTCGCTATAGGAGGTCGAGACCGTGCCGACGAGGCCGAGCTTCTTCGTCACGATAGCCAGCGCCGAGAGGATGGTCAGCGGCTCGAACCGGTTGAGGAAATGCGGGATCGACTTTTCGTTGATGTAGAGCCCGTCGGCGACGAAGGCGAAGGCGATGCCGTTCTCTTCGGCCTTGCGGGCGTTGCGGATGAAGAAATCGAGATTGACGCTGGCATCGGGCGGATTGCTCGGGTGGCGCCAGGCGTTCATGTGGCTGCCGGGGCCCTGCAGCATCAGGCCGAAGGTGAGACGGGTCTTGCTCATCGGTGTCTCCTGTCGGCTCAAGCCGCAAGCGCCGGCGCGTCGCCGGCCAGCAGCGTGATCGAGGCGAGGCGCTGCGCGGTCGCGGCGGCGGGCGTGTCGATGACGAATTCGGCGATGCCGAAGCGGGCCGAGAGTGCATCGAGCTCGCGCCGGACATCCTCGGCCGTGCCGGCGAGGATGCTGGGGCGGCGGATCTCGGTGATGTAGGAGGCGGCCCCGGCCTGGCGGGCGAACTCGGCGGCCTGCTCCTCGCTGCCGAGATTGACGCTCTGACCGTTGTCGAGCGTCAGCCTGACGACGCGCAGCGGCTCGGTCAGCGCCCTAGCTTCCTCGGCGGTCGCGGCAGCGAGAGCCGCGATACCCAGCAGAGGCTGGTCCGTGGCGCCAGCGCTGGCATAGGCGCCGATGGCCGCCTCCAGCGCCTTCGGATCGCCGTTGAGCTGACCGGCAAAGACGAAACGCCAGCCGAGATCGGCCGCCAGCCGGGCGCTGTCTGGGCTGGCACCGAGCAGGAAGCGTTCAGGTGAAACGGGCGGCTTCGGCAGGGCTTGCGCGCCGGCCTGCGGATCACCCGCGTCTAGCGAGCCTGCGAGGAAGCCATCGAGTTCGGCCAGCAATGCCTCGAAGGAACGCGCGCGCTCCGGATCGTGCTGGACGCGCAGCGCTCTGGTCGAGAGCGGCAGGCCGCCCGGCGCCTTGCCGATGCCGAGATCGATGCGATCCGGCGCCAGCGCGGCGAGCAGGTTGAAGGTCTCGGCGACCTTGTAGGTGCTGTAATGCTGCAGGAGGACGCCGCCGGAACCGATGCGAATGCGACGGGTGCGGGCGATCAGATGCGCGACCAGAATCTCCGGCGCCGAGCTGGCGAGACCGGGAAAGCCGTGGTGCTCGGCGAGCCAGAAGCGACGATAGCCGAGCCGCTCGGCCGCCTGCGCCAGCGCGATGGTGCGCTGCAGGGCATCGACGGCGCTCTCGCCGTCGAGGATCGGGCTCTTGTCGAGCAGGCTTAGGGAATAGGCCATGGGATGTCTCGCCGGGCTCAGATGCCGCGCAGGCCGCAGGCCGTACGCGCCTCCTCGGCCATCCAGCCGAGGCGCTCATAATCGCCGCGCCAATAGACCAGCGCCGCATCGTCGCCGCCGAGCCGGACCTCGCGCACCCGGCCGATGACGATGGCGTGCGAATGCCGCTCGATCAGCTCCTCGACCTCGCAGTCGAGCGCGGCGAGCGCGCCCTCCAGCAGCGGCGCGCCGGTGACGCCGGTCGTCCAGCTCGCGCCGGCATAGCGCGCCTCGCCCTTCTCGCCGGCGCGGCCGGCGAAGCGGTCGGCGATCTGCTTTTGCGTCGCGTTGAGGAAATTCACGCCGAAGCTGCGGTGGCGGGCCAGCACCGGGAAGCTCGACGAACTCAGGTTCAGACCGAACATCACTGTCGGCGGCTCGGCCGAGAGCGAGGACAGCGAGGTGACGGTCAAGCCGGTGCGATCGGCGCCCTGCCCGGTCGTGATCACGCTGACGCCGCCGGCGAGATGGCGCAGCGCCGCCCGGAAGCTGGGGATCTGCGCCGGCGCTCCGATCCGCCCGGGTGGACGAGGAGCTGCAGCGGCGGAATCAACGAGCGAGACAACGGTCATGAAGGCCTCGACTGACGAGAGGGCGCAGCGAGGCGCGCGCCGTCATGGGACGACGTTCCGGCACGGTTGGCCGGGGCGCTGGTGCTGCTGGAAGCGATGAATTCTGCGGTCAGACCGCAGGGCCAAGGATCAGAAGCATCGCAGCAGACTGCCGGATTGCCCCAAAATCGAACTTTCTGCACGATTTCATCTGCGTGTCTCCGTGCTCGGAGCCCACGATTGCATCGTGGTGCTTTTAGCATTGTTGACGCGGCGCAAGCTGCTCCAGCAAATCCCGCGACCGAACGCAGTCATCAACGTTCGATACTGACATTCTTCCTGCGGAAATCATGCAGGGTCAATGAAATGTCTTTTCAAAGATGCGCCCAGTCGGAGGCGGAAGCGCTCGCCCTTTGCCGCCGGCACGGCAGGTTTCTGCTCCGGCAGCGGCAGCATCGTTCTCGACGCGAACCAGCACGTTGTCCCCACGTTTGTCCGCAGCGGCTGCCTCGTGGGGTTACAATATCCCTCCAGGCCCCGTCAGCGGAGGCGATCATGCCCGAAGCCACCGACTACATCTGCGCCCGCCAGATGATGGTCGAGCAGCAACTGGTCGCCCGCGGCATTCGCCACGAGCGGGTGCTCGACGCGATGCGAGAGGTGCCGCGCGAGGCCTTCATCGCAGCCAATCTCGCGGAATTCGCCTATCACGACAGTCCGCTCCCAATCGGCGAGGAGCAGACGATCTCACAACCCTATGTCGTCGCCCTGATGCTGGAAGCGGCTGCGATCGCTGCGCAGAACAAGGTGCTCGAAATCGGCGCCGGCTCGGGCTATGTCGCGGCGCTCCTTAGTCGCATGGCGCGCAAGGTCTACGCGATCGAGCGCCACTCTGGATTGGCGAAAGAGGCAACGAAGAGGCTGCAGCAGCTCGGCTACCACAACGCCGAGATCCTTTGCGCCGACGGCACAGCAGGTTTGCCCGTGGCGGCGCCGTTCGACGCGATCATCGTCTCTGCCGGCAGCCCCGACATCCCCGAAACCCTGAAGCGACAGCTCGCCATCGGCGGGCGTCTGGTCATCCCGGTGGGGCTCAGCGAGCACGGCCAGATGCTGATCAGGCTGACCCGACAGGCCGAGGACGCTTTCGAGAGTGAACGCCTCGTGCCGGTCAGCTTCGTGCCGCTGATCGGCCGCTATGGCTGGGCAGCAGGACGCGAAGGATCGCCGGACAGGGGCGACATCTAGTCTCGGCCTCTCATGACGATGGCGCGCCGCGATGCCAGGCTCGCCGTGAGCATCTGCTGGACAGCTCCCGAAAGTCGCCGGTTGACAGTTTTGCAATCGATTACATAATCACTTTCGAAGCGGCTCCGCAGAATGAGCCGCCCAAGGGAGGAGTACTGATCATGCGCATCAGCATCGTCGATTCATCGGCTTTTTCCGGCAGCGTGACCGCGCTGCGGCTGCGCTGAGCGCCGTAAAGGTCCGGGCCATGGTCCAGATCGGCTTCAACCTGCTGACGGTCGGCGGCTTCATCGACGAGGCGCATCTGCCCTTGTGCGAGCGCATCCGCGAGATCGGCTATGACGGGATCGAGATCCCGGTCTTCGAGGGTGATGTCGGCCAATATGAGAAGCTCGGCCGCCGCCTCGATGCGATCGGCCTGAAGCGCACCATCGTCACCATCGTCGCCGAGGACAGCAATCCGCTCTCGCCCGATCCGGCCATCCGCGAGAGGGCGCGTGAGCGCCATCGCTGGGCGGTCGATTGTGCCGCAGCGCTCGGCGCGAGCGTCATCGCCGGCCCTTATCATTCGCCGGTCGGTGTCTTCACCGGCGAAGGCCCGCGCGAGGACGAGCTCGCTCATCTCGCCGAAGCCCTGCATGCGATGGCGGATCATGCCGGCAAGGCCGGGATCGCGCTCTCGCTGGAGGCGATCAACCGCTTCGAATGCTACGTGCTGAACACGATGGAGGCCGCGTGCGCGCTGAAGGCGAAGGTGGCGCATCCGAACTTCGGCTACATGTACGACAGCTTCCACGCCAATATCGAGGAGCGCGATCCCGTCGGCGCCTACACGCGCCACGCCCCCGAGATCAACCACATCCATCTCTCGGAGAACGATCGCGGCATCGTCGGGCGTGGCCATGTGCCATGGGCGGAAACGTTCCGCGCCATCCGCGCCACCGGCTATGACGGCTGGCTGACGGTCGAGGCGTTCGGCCGGGCGCTGCCCTCGCTCGCCGCGGCGACGCGGGTCTGGCGCGACCTTTTCCCCGATCTCGACACGCTCCTCACCGAAAGCCACGACTTCATCCGGAGCGGCTGGGCGCAGGCGGGTGCCCCATGAGCACCGGCACGCCGATCCTTTCGATGCGCGGCATCGGCAAGAGCTTCACCGGCGTGCGGGCGCTCGACGATGTCAGCCTCGATTGCCAGGCCGGCGAGGTCCACGCCATCTGCGGCGAGAACGGCGCCGGCAAGTCCACCCTGATGAAGGTGCTCGGCGGTGTCTACCGTCCCGACGAAGGCGAAATCCTGCTTGGCGGGCAGCCCGTGGCGTTCCGGCATCCGGTCGAGGCGCGCCGGGCCGGGATCAGCATCATCCACCAGGAGCTCAGCCTGCTGCCCGAGCGCAGCGTCGCCGACAACATCTTCCTCGGCCTTGAGCCTACCCGTGGCGGCCTGCTCGACCGCGCTGGGATGGAGGACGGCGCACGCCAGCTGCTGGAACGCGTCGGCGCCAGGGTACACCCGGCTACGCTGGTGAAGTCGCTGTCGATCGCCGAGCAGCAGCTGGTCGAGATCGCCAAGGCGCTGGCGCTCGATGCCCGCATCATCGTCATGGACGAGCCGACCGCGGCACTCGACGAGCGCGACGCCGGCCGATTGCTTGAGCTTGTCGGGACGCTCAGGCGCGAGGGCGCAGCGATCCTCTACATCTCCCATCGCATGGCCGAATTGAAAGCGATCGCCGACCGCATCACCGTGCTGAAGGACGGCAAGCTGGTCGCGACGCAGCCTGCCGCTGCGCTGACGCCGGCGATGATCGTCCGGCTGATGGTCGGGCGCGACCTCGCCGACTTCTTTCCGCCTCCGGGTGATCAGGCGAAGCTTGGCCCGGTCGTCCTGTCGGTGAAGAATGCCGGCAACGCCATCCTCTCCGACATCGCGCTCGACCTGCGGGCCGGCGAGATCGTCGGCGTTGCCGGGCTCGAAGGCTCCGGCAAGGGCGCGCTCGGCCGCGCCCTCTTCGGTGACGAGCCCTTTACGCGCGGCACCGCCGTCGTCGATGGGCAGGACGGGCTGATCTCATCGCCGCGGGCCGCCATCGCCGCCGGCATCGGCTTCCTCTCCGACGACCGCAAGAAGGAGGGCATCGCCCCGCAGCAATCGCTGCGCGACAATGTCCTGATGACCCTGCGCGCCTTCGCCCGGCGCCTGTTGCCGCCGGGTTCCGGAGACATGGCGCGCGCCGCCGCCGACCGGCAATTGACCGAGGTCGATGTCAGGGCCGCCGGCTTCGCGCAGGAGATCCGCGAACTCTCCGGCGGCAACCAGCAGAAGGTCGTGATCGGTCGCTGGCTGGCGCGCGACCCCAAGGTTCTGATCTTCCTGGAGCCGACCCGCGGCATCGACGTCGCCGCCAAGGCCGCAATCTACCAATTGATGCGCGGCCTCGCCGATCGCGGTCGCGCCATCCTGATGATCTCTTCCGATTTGCCGGAAATCATCGGCGTCAGCGACCGCATCCTCGTCATGCATGAGGGCCGCATCGCCGGCGAACTGAAGCGCGGCGCCAGCGAGGAAGACGTGATGCACCTCGCCCTCGGCACCGGCGCGACGGAGGCCGCGGCATGAGCGCCAGCGCCGACATCGCGACCGCTCGGCCGGCACGCGACCTGCCGGTGGCGCCTTTGCTCTTCGCCGGCTCGCTCGCGCTCTATGTCGCGACAGCGCTCGCGACCGGGCAGCATGCCTATCTCACCGGCGAGGGTTTCGTCGGCCTGACCCAGCGCATGGTCGCGCTCGGCATCGTCGCGCTCGGGCAGACGCTGGTGATCCTGGTCGGCTCGATCGACCTTTCGGTCGCCAATCTGATCAGCGTCTCGGCCGTCCTCGCCTCCTTCATCATGAAGGGCGAGCCGGTGATGATCGCCCCGGCCGTGCTGGCGGTGCTGGGGCTCTCGGCGGCGGTCGGGCTGGTCAACGGACTGATCATCGCCCGGCTCGACGTCAATCCGCTGATCGCGACGCTCGGCGTCGGGCTGATCCTGCAAGGGCTGCTTTCGGCGAGCTTCAGCAATTTCGCCGGCTCGGTCCCGGCAGCTTTCCAGGCCTTCGCCTATGGCCGGATAGGCCCCCTGCCCTGGTCGGTGCTGCTGCTGTTCGTGCTGGCCTTCGCGATCTGGCTGCTGTTGAGCCGCACGCGTTTCGGCGCCCATCTCTACGCCACCGGCGGCAATCGCGACGGCGCCCGCCTCGCCGGCATCCGCACCGAGCGCGTAATGATCGGCGCGCACGTCGTGTGCTCGTTGATGGCCGGGTTGACCGGGCTTTATCTCGCCAGCCGCCTGCGCGCCGGGGCGCCCTGGGTCGGCCGCGACGGCGTCTACGACCTTGAATCGATCGCCGTCGTGGTGATCGGCGGGACCTTGCTCGCCGGCGGGCGCGGCGGCGTCTGGGGCACGCTCGCCGGCGTCTTCCTGTTCGCCACGCTCGACGCCGTCTTCAACATGACCGGCATCGATGCCTTCCCGAAACAGGTTTTGCGCGGCGCCATCGTCATCCTCGCCGTCGCGGTCTATGCAGTGCGCAGCAAGGGGCATGTCGCATGAGCGCCGTAGCCGCCCGCTCCGGACCCTCGGCGGCATTGCGCTTCGCCCGCGGCATCAATGTCGGACTCGCCGTCTTCCTCGTGCTCTACGGCACGATCGGCGTGCTGCAGCCCGGCTATTTCGAGGTCGAGGGCTTCCTCAACTTCCTGCGCCGGGCGGCGCCGCTGATCATCCTCGCCTGCGGCCAGCTCTTCGTCATCGCCGGCGGCGGCTTCGATTTGTCGATGGGCTCGCTGGTGACGCTGACCGTGCTCGGCGGCTCGATGCTGGCCGGCGGCAATCCCGACAACACCTGGTGGACGATAGGCGTGCTCTACCTGATCGGGCTCGGCGTCGGCCTCGTCAACGGACTCGTCGTCACCCTGCTCAAGGTGCCCTCGATCATCGCGACGCTCGGCATGCTGCTCTCACTGAATGGCGCGGCGCTGATGTGGTCGGGCGGGGCGCCGCGCGGCTATCTGCCTGAGAATTTCCGGGCGCTCGGCCGCCTCGTCTACCGGGACGTTCCCCTGACCGGGATCATGCCGCTCTCGGTGCTCATCCTCACCGGCTTCGTCGCACTTGCCGCCTGGCTGCTGCACGCAACCGTCTTCGGCCGGCAGGTGCTGGCGGTCGGCGACAATCCGCGCGCGGCCGAGCTTGCCGGCGTGCCGGTCGGCGCGACGCGAGTGCTGGTCTTCGTGATCTCGGGGCTGTCGGCAGTGACGGCCGGCATCCTGCTCGGCGGCTTCGCCGGGGTCTCGACCGCGGTCGGCCAAGGGCTCGAGCTGCAGGCGATCGCCGCCTGCGTCATCGGCGGAGCGCAACTGCTCGGCGGACGCGCCAGCGTGACCGGCGCCGTCGCCGGCGCGCTCAGCCTGTTCGCCCTGTTCACCTTGCTCAACCTGATGGGCCTGCCGCAGCCGCTGCGCGAGACCGTGCAGGGCCTGATCCTGATCGCCGCGGTGGCGTCGAGCGCCTGGCGCATGCGGCGGGCGTAACGAGTTTTCGGAGGCGCGTGATCCCACGCGCTCCGCCAGAGGCCGCCGGCAAGGCGGCGCGACAGAGGGAGGTGGACATGAAGACGCAGATTGGTTTGGCGGCGCTGCTGGCGGCACTGTCGACGGGCGCCATCGCCCAGAACTTCAACGACCCAGCCGAGTTTGAGCGGCAGAAGGCGCTACTGACGGTCGCCCCGCAAGGCCCCGAAGGCAAGCCCTGGGAGCAGAATCTCGGCGGCGAGAAGGTCGACACCGCCAAGTACAAGAAGCCCGGCCCCTACAAGCTCTGCTTCTCGAACGCCGGCGTGAACAATCCCTGGCGCGTCGTCGGCTTCACCAACATGCAGGCCGAGGTCGACGCCAACAAGGCCGACATCGCCTCGTTCACCCATGCCGATGCCGAGGGCAAGGACGACAAGCAGATCTCGGACATCAACGCCTTCGTCAACAGCGGCCAATGCGACGCGCTGATCGTCTCGCCCAACACCACCGCGGCGCTGACGCCGGCGGTCGAGGCCGCCGCCAAGAAGCTGCCGGTCGTGGTCTTCGACCGCGGCGTCGACAGCAAGGCGCCGGTCACCTTCATCAACCCGATCGGCGGCTACGGCTTCGGGATCCAGGGCGCGAGCTTCATCGCCGAGAAGATCCCGGCCGGCGGCTCGGTGCTGGCGCTGCGCATCCTGCCCGGCGTCGACGTGCTGGAGAACCGCTGGGCCGCGGCCGAGCGCATCTTCAAGGAGAAGGGCATCAAGGTCGTCGGCGCCGAGTTCACCAATGGCGACAACGCCAAGACCAAGGCGATCGTCGAGGACTACATCAACCGCTTCGGCAAGATCGACGGCGTCTGGATGGATGCCGGCGCGACCGCGGTCGCGGCGCTCGAGGCCTTCGAGGATGCCGGCAAGCCCTATCCGGTGATCAATGGCGAGGACCAGCAGGACTTCCTGCAGAAGTGGAAGAAGAACAAGCTCACCGCGATCGCGCCGACCTATCCGACCTATCAGTGGCGCACCCCGGTGATCGCGGCGATCCGCATCCTCAAGGGCGAGCCGGTCGTTGGCCCGACCTGGAAGCTGCCGCAGCCGGCGATCACGGCCGAGAACCTCGACAAGTTCGTCAACGACAAGATGCCGCCGCTGCATTACGCGCTCTGCGGCTGCGAGCAGATGGCGAACTATCCGGCCCGCTGGGGCGGCAAGTAACGAAAACGGGGCGCCCGCTCGACGCGGGCGCCCACCCCTGCCCTATCGGCAGCGATTGCGGCATGATGGGCACCCTGCCTCCTCCTGCCGATTCGCGGCCGTTTTCCAGATCACCAGCTTTGCAAGACTCACCCCTGCCCGCCCCGACCATCGCCGAAGTCGCACGCCTAGCCGGCGTCTCGACCGCGACGGTGTCGCGCGCGCTGGCGATGCCGGAGAAGGTCAAGGCCCGGACCCGCGAGCGCGTGCTCGAAGCAGTCGCGGCGACCGGCTTCATCCCCAACGCCCAGGCGCGCAATCTGCGCCTGCAGGCGACGCGCACCGTGATACTGCTGGTACGCGACATCAGCAACCCGTTCTATCTGGAGATCTACAAGGGCGTCGAAGAAGCGGCGATCGACGCCGGCTACAAGGTCCTGATGGGCGATGCCCGCGACGATGACGAGCGCATCCTGCGCTATGTCGACATGGTCAGGGAGCGCCATGCCGACGGGCTGATCCTGATGGTCGGCCGCTTCCCCGAGGCCCTGGCCAACCGCAGCCACCTGCCACCGATCGTGATCGCGCTGGAGACGCTGCCGGGCCTCGATCTGCCGACGGTCCGCATCGACAACCACGCCGCGGCCCGCGCCGCCGTCGCCCATCTTGCACGGCTCGGCCATCGCCGCATCGCCCATATCGCCGGGCCGATGCCGGATCCGATGAGCCTCGACCGGCGCGACGGCTATCTCGCCGGCCTCGCCGACGCCGGCATTCCGGCCGACCCCAGCCTCGTCGTCGAGGGCGATTTCGGCCTCGCCGCCGGCCGCGCCGCGATCCGCACGCTCGATTCCCGCGGCTGCAGCTATACCGCCATCTTCGCCGCCAGCGACCAGATGGCGGTCGGCGCGATGGGCGAACTGCGCGCCCGCGGCCGCAATGTCCCCGACGACGTCTCGGTCGTCGGCTTCGACGACATCGTGCTGGCCGAGGCGGTCGAGCCACAGCTCACCACCGTGCATCAGCCGCGCCGCGAGATCGGCCAGGCGGCGATGAAGCTGCTGATCGAGCAATTGTCGGGAGCCAGCGACCATCCCGACCTCGTCCTGCCGACGCGGCTGATCGAGCGTGCCTCGGCGGCCCCTTTGCCCAAGCGAACCGACCGGGCCGGGTAGGCCGGCTCAGGCTGCAGCCGCCGTCGCGCGCCGCGTCATCGCGGCGCAAACCGCCTTTTCCAGATCAGCCTGCCAGAACGGCTTGTTCAGCCGCAGCACACCCGCTCCAGCCCCAGCCGGCAGATCGGCATAGCCGGTGGCAAGGATAACCGGCAGGTTGGGCCAGCGCTGCCCAACTTCCGTGATCAATTGCGCACCAGTCATCTGCGGCATGGCATGGTCGGTGATCAGCAAATCGATCTCGTTGTTCTCCAGCACGGACAGCGCTTCCCGCCCCGAGCTCGCCTCGATGACCTTGTGGCCGAGATCTTCCAGTAGTGCGGTGGTGTTCATCAGCACGAGCGCATCGTCATCGACCGCGAGCACGGTCAGCGGGCGCGGCTCCATGGCAGTCTCCATTTTCGTCTCGACGGGCAACTGGACAGGCTCGGCCGTAGCGGCCTTCGTAGCCACCGGCAGCCAGATCTCCACGGTCGTTCCCTGCCCCTCGCGGCTGTCGAGCTGCAACCGCCCGCCGAGCTGCTCGGCCATGCCATGGACCATCGACAGGCCGAGCCCGGTGCCCTTGCCGACGCCCTTGGTGGTGAAGAAGGGTTCGGTCGCCTGGGCGAGCGTTTTTGCATCCATCCCGATGCCGGTATCGGCGACCGAGAGGCGGACATAGTCGCCATCCGGCAGGCCGCTCCGATGACCGCGGCCGATATGCTCATTGACGGCTGCGACCCGCAGCACGCCGCCCTCGGGCATGGCGTCGCGGGCATTGACGGCGAGATTGAGCACGGCGGCTTCGAGCTGGTTCGGATCGGCCGAGGCCGTCGCGAGATCGGCCGGAAAATCCGTCTCGATCCGGATCAGCGGTCCAAGCGAGCGCTGCAGCAGATCGCCCATCTCGGCGACGAGCACGTCGACCGCGACCGGCTGCAGCGCCAACTCCTGCTTGCGGGCGAAGGAGAGCATGCGCTGCGTCAGGGAGATGCCCCGGCTCGCGCCCTTGATCGCATTGTCGATCAGGTTGAGCTGGCGCTCGTCGCCGATCTGGCGACGCACGAGTTCGAGGCTGCCCAGCACGGCGGTCAGCAGGTTGTTGAAGTCATGCGCCACGCCGCCGGTGAGCTGGCCGAGCGCTTCGATCTTCTGGGACTGAAACAGGGCCTCGCGCGCCGCGTCGAGCTCGGCCTGGACCTTCTGGCGCTCGGTCAGGTCGCGGGTGATCTTGGCGAAGCCGATGATCTCGCCGGCATCGTCGCGGATCGGGTCGATGACGACGCTCGCCCAGAAGGTCTCGCCGTTTTTGCGAACCCGCCAGCCCTCCCTCTCGGCGCTGCCATTGTCGATCGCAGCCTGGAGCGTCTTCTGCGGCTCGCCACGCTCGCGATCCTCTGGCGTATAGAACAGCGAGAAGTGCTTTCCGATGATCTCGGCGGGAGCATAGCCCTTGATCCGCTCCGCCCCGAGATTCCAGTTGGTGACGATGCCGTCGGCGTCGAGCATGTAGATGGCGTAGTCGGTGACGCCCTGCACCAGCAGGCGGAACTTCTCCTCCGAGCGCCGCAGCGCCTCATCGGCCTGGCGTCGCTCGGTCAGGTCGCGTGTCACCTTGGCATAGCCGAGCACGCGCCCGCTCGCCGGGTTGAGGATCGCGTCGATGACAACGTGCGCCCAGAAGCGCGTGCCGTCCTTGCGGACGCGCCAGCCTTCCCTCTCGAAACGGCCTTCCTCCGCGGCGATGCGCAGCGCATGTTGCGGCAGGCCGGCGGCGCGATCCTCCTCGGTGTAGAAGCGCGAGAACGACTGCCCGATGATCTCGTGATCCTCATAGCCCTTAAAACGGCGGGCGCCTGGGTTCCAGCTGATCACGATTCCCTGCGGATCGAGCATGTAGATCGCGTAGTCCGTGACGGACTCCACCAGCAATCGATAACGCTCGGCGGTCACCGGACCTTCCGCAATCTGAAGCACGTTTGGAACCTTGATCTATGACATGTCCAGCGCGCTGAACGCCGCACTCCGCAGAAGGTTCCCGGTGGGACAAAGAAAAATTGCCCTAGGGTCAGCGACCCTGTTTCGGCGAGACCAGAATCGCGCCTGAAGCCGCGACGACGAGCACAAGGCCGAGCCAGTCGCTGGCCGCTGGCCGCTCACCGAGAAGTAGCACGGAGCCGAGTGCGCCGACAGCTGGAACCATCAGCGTCCCCAGGCTCGCGATGCCGGCCGGCAGGCGTGCGATCACGGTGAACCAGAGGAAATAGGCGAGCGCCTGGGCCCCCAAGATGTGGAAGGTGAGCGCGACCGCGACGGGCGGCGACAACGCCTTGGGAACCGGCACGCCTTCGAAGGCGAGCATGCCGATGCCGGCAGCCGCGCCGCCGATCAGCAATTGCCAGGCGGCGATCGTCAGCGTCGGCGCCGCCACCGGCCAGCGCTTGGTGACGATGGTGCCCAGCGCCCAGCTGAGGCTCGCGAGCAGGGCGAGAGCGAGCCCCGGCGATAATTGCCCGGTGCGGATCAATGGCAGGCCGAGGCAGAGCAGACCGGCGATGCCGAGTCCGAGGCCGATCAAGCGCGGCCGATCGAAGCGCTCGCCCAGCACCGGCCAGGCCATCAGCGTCGCCCAGACCGGCATGGTGAAGGTCAGGATCGCGGCACGCGAGGTCGGCGCCATCAATTGCGCGAAGGCGAGCAGGATGTTGAAGGCGGCGATCGAGAGGATGCCGGCGACGATCAGCCTCGGCCAATGCGCTGCCGGCACCTTGAGGCTGACGCCGCGCGCCAGCGCGACTGCAACCAGTGCAAGGCCGGCGAAGGTCATGCCGCCGGCCCGCAGGGTCCAGGGCGCGATCTCGGTCAGCGAGATCCGGACTGCCGGCCAGTTGAAGCCCCAAAGCAGCCCGAGCAGCGGAACGAGCAGGAGCGAGCGGGCGGGCACGGAGGGCATCAGCCGACTATGCAGGAGGATGCGATGACGACGTCATGTGATTTCAGTGGAGGCTGGATGCACGGCGGGCGTGCACCAGCCCTGCCTCCTTCAGCCAGCAACCGGCTCGACACCGCACCATTCGGCAACGAAGAGCGCCATCGTACCGGTGATGCGCTTCAGCGAGGCAAGACTGACGCGCTCGTCGAAAGCGTGGATGTTCTGTGAGATCGGCCCGTAGCAGAGCGCCGGCACCTTGTCGTAGAGCGCATAGACGCGGGTATCGAGATAACCGGGAGTCATAAAGCTCTTCAGCGCCTTGCCGGTCGAGGCCTTGTGGGCATTGCCGAGCACGGCCTCGGCCTCGCTACCGGGCTCGAGCACATAACCTTCCGACCAGAAGCCGTTGAAGACGACCTTGGGCGGGTTGTTGGAGAGGAAGGTGTCGGAGCGCGCGAAAGCCAGCACCTTGGCCTCGATGCGCTTGCCGAGTTCCTCGGCCGACATGCCGGGATAGAGCCCGATCCGGCAATCGACCCGGCACCAGCACGGCACGGACGAAGCCCAGTCACCGCCCTCGATCTTGCCGATGTTGAGGTTGATCGGGTGGGCGATGTCCTCGAAATGCTTCCGGCCGTGCTTCTCGCGATTGAGCTCCTCTTCGAGTTCCCGCAGCGCGGCGACGACGCGATAAGCCGCATCGATCGCATTGGCACCGACGCCCATCTCGCGGACATGCACCGGGACGCCGCGGACCTCGAACTGGAACCAGAGCACGCCGGTATTGGCGCGCACCAGCATCTCCTCCTCCGGCTCGGGGATCAGCACCGCATCGGCCCTGTAGCCGCGTAAGTGCGTCATCAACGCGCCGTTGCCGGTCGATTCCTCCTCGACCACCGACTGGACATAGACGGTTCCCGCCGGCTGGAGGCCGATGCGCCGGAGCGCATCGAGGCAGAAGAGATTGGCCGCCCCGCCGGCCTTCATGTCGGCGCCGCCGCGTCCATAGAGCCAGTCACCCTCGATCACGGGGTCGAAGGGCGGATGCGTCCAGAGCTCGGCCGGGCCGGTCGGCACCACATCCACGTGAGACTGCAGAATCAGCGAGCGACCCGTCTCCTCGCGCGGATGATGGATGCCGACGACGATCGGCGCGTCCGAATGCGTCTCCGAGAACGGCGCGCCGCCGGGATGGCGACCGATCGCCTCGCGATCCATCGCGAAGCGGTCCATGGTGAAGCCGCGCTGCTTCAAGGCCCGGAAGATGAAGTCCTGGACGGTGTGCTCGTCGCCGCGCGTCGAAGGAAAGCGGATCATCTCCTGGGTGAAGGCGATCTGCTCCGCAAAGCCTTCTTCGACAGATGCGAGGATGCGGTCGCGCAGGGCGGGATCGAGCGGCATGGCTGGGGTCTCCGGTAGATAGGCAGGCATTCGGCCGGCTCGTCATGGTCGGGCTTGACCCGACCATCTCGGAAACCAGCCATCTGGTCATGAGATTCTCGGGTCTGCGCTTCGCTACGCCCGAGAATGACGCATGGAACTCACCGCCCGAACCGCTCGCCGCCGGGGACGGCGGCGAGCAGCTGGCGGGTGTAGTCGTGCTGGGGAGCGGAAAAGAGCGCGGCGGTCGGGCCGGCCTCGACGATCCGGCCGCGCTGCATCACCGCGATCTTGTCGCAGATCTGCGCGGCGACGCGCAGATCGTGGGTGACGAACAGGATGGCGAGGCCGAGCCGCTGCTGGATATCCTTGATCAGCTTGAGGATCTGCGCCTGCACGGAGACGTCGAGCGCCGAAACCGCCTCGTCCGCGACGAGCACGTCGGGCTCGAGAGCGAGCGCGCGGGCGATGCCGATGCGCTGGCGCTGCCCGCCGGAGAATTCATGCGGGTAGCGGTCGATCGCATTGGCGGAGAGACCGACCAGCTCCAGCAACTCCTTCGCCCGCGCCAGCGCCTCCTTGCGCGAGACGCCATGCGCGACCGGCCCGTCCGAGATGATCCGACCGACCGTCTGGCGCGGATTGAGCGAGGCGAACGGGTCCTGAAAGACCATCTGGATCCGCTTGCGATGCGGGCGCAGGGCGGCGACGCTGAGATCGGTAATGGTGAGATCGCCAAGCACGATACGGCCCGAATCCGGCTCGATCAGGCGCAGGCAGCAGCGCCCGACCGTCGACTTGCCCGAGCCGGACTCGCCAACGAGGCCGAGCGTTTCGCCACGCGCCAGCGTGAAGCTGACATCGTCGGCTGCCCTCACCTCGCGGCCCGGGCGGAAGAAGGCGCGCTTGCGATAGACCTTGCCGAGCTTCTCGACGGTGAGCACCGGCTTGCTTTCCGGCAGCGGCGGCCGCTCCGGCGGCGTCAGCGAAGGCACGGCGGCGAGCAGCTTCTGCGTATAGGGATGGCGGGGCGAGCCCAGCACCTGATCGACCGTGCCCTCCTCGACCAGCACGCCCTTCTCCAGCACGGCGATGCGGTCGGCGATCTCGGCGACGACGCCCATGTCATGGGTGATGAACAGCACCGCTGTGCCGTGCTTGTGGCGGAGATTGTCGATCAGCTTGAGGATCTGCGCCTGCGTGGTCACGTCGAGCGCGGTGGTCGGCTCGTCGGCGATCAGCAGCTTCGGCTCGAGCGCCAGCGCCATCGCGATCATCACGCGCTGGCGCTGCCCGCCGGAGAGCTCGTGCGGATAGGCCCGCGCCAGGCGCTCCGGCTCGGGCAGGCCGACCTCGGTCAGGAGCGCGACGGCGCGGGCATAGCGCTCCGGCTTGCTCAATAGCTTATGCGCCTCGAAGGTCTCGACGATCTGGTCGGCGACGCGCATGACCGGGTTGAGCGAGGTCATCGGCTCCTGGAAGATCATGCCGACCTCGCGGCCGCGTACGTCCTGCATCGCGTCTTCCGAGAGCGCGAGGAGGTCGCGACCGGCGAGCCTGATCGCTCCGCCGACCGGCTTCACCGCCTTGGGCAAGAGGCCCATCACGGCATGGGCGATCATCGACTTGCCGGAACCGGATTCGCCGACGACGCAGAGCGTCTCGCCCGCGGCAATGCGAAGCGTCGCATCCTCGACCGCATAGGGGCGGTCGGCCATCACAGGCAGAGCGAGCTTCAGGCCTTCGATCGAGAGGACGGGCTCGGCCATCATTCCCTCTCCCGAGCCAGGCGCGGGTTCATCGCATCGTTCAGCCCTTCGCCGGCGAGATTGAGCGCCAGCACGGTCAGGAAGATCGCGACACCCGGGAAGAAGCTGATCCACCAGGCGTCGAGCAGGCGGGTGCGGCCGGCGCCGACCATGTAGCCCCAGCTCATCAGATTGGGATCGCCGAGGCCCAGGAAGGAGAGCGAGGATTCGAGCAGGATCGCCGAGCCGATCATCAGCGAGCCCATCACGATGATCGGCGCGATCGTGTTGGGCAGGACCTGGCTCCAGATGATGCGCGAGGTCGGCTGGCCGATGGTGATCGCCGCCTGGACGTATTCGCGCGTCTTCAGCGAGAGCACTTCGCCGCGCACCAGCCGCGCCACCGGCGGCCAGCTCACCACGCCGATCGCGAGCACGATCGAGCCGAGCTTGGGCTGCAGGATCGCGACGAGGACGATGGCGAGCGCGAAGGAGGGAATGGTCTGGAAGAACTCGGTGAAGCGCATCAGCGCATCGTCGATAATGCCGCCGGCATAGCCGGCGATGGCGCCGAGCGGCACGCCGATCAGCAGCGCGACCAGCGTCGAGACCAGCCCGATCGTCAGCGAGACGCGGGCGCCGTGCGCCAGGCCCGAGGCGATGTCGCGCCCGAGCGTATCGGTGCCGAGCGGGAAGCGGTCCATCACGAAGGGCGCGAGGAAGGGCCGCGCCACCGTCCGCCAGGGCGATTGCGGATAGAGCTGCGGGGCGATAATCGCGAACAGGATCACCACGATCAGGATGGCAAGGCCGATCAGGGCGCCGCGATTGCGGGAAAAGCGCTCAAGGAAGCTCATGACACCGCCTCGATGCGCGGATCCGCCAATCGGTAGACGAGATCGGTCAGGATGTTGAAGCCGACGACCATAGCCGAGGACATGAAGAAGACGCCGAGCAGCACCGAATAGTCGCGCTGCACCAGCGCATCGAACATCAACCGGCCGATGCCGGGCCAGGCGAAGACAGTCTCGGTCAGCACCGCGCCGCCGACGAGTTGGCCGGCCTGAAGGCCCGCCAGCGTCACCACCGGCAGGATAGCGTTGCGGGCGACGTGGCGGCGCGAGATCACGCCGGGGCTGAGGCCCTTGGCGCGGGCGGTCTTGACGAAATCGGCGCCGGCGACCTCGAGCATCGAGGCCCGCATCATCCGCGCATAGAGCGCGGTGAAGAAGAGGCCGAGCGTCAGGGCCGGCAGGACGAGGTGGCTGGCGATATCGAACGCACGGGCGAGCCCGGTATAGTTGGCACCGATGGTCTCGTAGCCGACATTGGGTACGAGGCCGAGCTTCAGCGAGAAGACGATCTGGCTCATCAGCGCCACCCAGAACAGCGGCGTCGCATAGAAGATGAGCGCCAGCGTGGTGATGACGCTGTCCTGCCAGCCGCCGGCGCGGCGGGCGGCGAGCGCGCCCATCAAGGTCCCCAGGCCGAGCGAGACGATGAAGGCGGCGCCGGTCAGCAGCAACGTCGCCGGCAGGCGGTCGAGGATCAGGCTGAGCACGCTCTGCTGCTGGCGGTAGCTGAAGCCGAGATCGAAGGTCAGATAGCCCTTGAGATAGACCCAGAGCTGGGTCAGCAGCGGCTGGTCGAGGCCGAAGCGCTCGCGCAACTGGATCAGCAATTGCTCGTCGGCAGCGCCGGCTTCGCCGGCGAGCACCTGCGCCGGATCGCCCGGCGCGGCCCGGATCAGGAAGAAGTTCAGCACCGCGATGGCGAAGAGGACGACGATCCCCTTCGCGAGCCGGCCGGCGAGAAATTGCGCGAGGTTCATTCAGGTTCCGCTGGCGTCATTCTCGGGCAAGCGCAGCGCAGACCCGAGAATCTCTTGCAGGAGATGCTCGGGTCAGGCCCGAGCATGACGTGATCCTGTCGGATCACGTCACTCCTTCCAGGCATCCCGGAAGCCGTCGTTCACGCCGACGCCGGTGGTGACGAGGTTCTTGACGTTGCAGCGATAGATGGTCGGGAAGTCCATCTCGAGCAGCCAGAGCACCGGCAGTTCATCGGCAAGGAGCTTCTGCACTTTCGTATAAAGTTCCTGCCGCTCCTTCTCCGTCGGCGCGATCGCCGCCTCGGCGAAGAGCTTGTCGACCTCGGGGTTGGAATAGCCGCCGACATTGGCGAAGGGATTGCCCTTAGCGATGTTGCTGGTGATGTAGCTGCGCGCCACGCCCATGGCGGGATCGCCGAGCTGATAGAGGAAGTTGAAGTTGAGATCGAAATCCCAGTTGCTCGCCTTCTGTGTCCAGCCGGGCACGTCGGTGTTCTCGACCTGCACCTTGACGCCGACATCTTCGAGGTTCTGCTTGATCGCCTCGGTCCAGCGGGTCCAGGTCTCGCCATAGGGCAAATTGAGCAGGCGGATCGTCTCGCCCTTGTAGCCGGAGGCCTTGATCAGCTCTTTCGCCTTCTTCGGGTCGAAGGCGTATTTCGGCACGTCGTCCGAATAGAACTTGGTCTTCGACGAGATCGGCCCGGTCGGCAGCTTGCCGAGCCCGCCCCAGACCACCTCGCGGCCGAATTCGCGGTCGATCGCATACATCAGCCCCTGGCGGAACTGCTTGTTGCCCAAAATGCCGTTGCGGACGTTCGGGGTGAGCCAGGCATGGGGGGCGAACATCTCCCAGCCCTTGGTGGTCATGCAGGTGTTCGGCAGCTTGGAGAGGCGGGCGACGTCGTAGACATCGACCGAGCCGCCGGTCAGCACGTCGACCTTGCCGGTTTCGTAGGCGACAGCGCGCGCCGCCGCATCGGGGATGATCTGCCAGTAGATCTCGTCGAGGTTGGGCTTGCCCTTCAGCCAGTAGTTCTCGTTCTTGACCAGGTGGATGTAGGAGCCCTTCTTCCACTCCTTCAGCTTGAACGGGCCGGTGCCGATCGGCGTGTTGTTGGCCGGATTGGCGCGATAATCGGTGCCGTCATAGATGTGCTTGGGGATCATCGGCGCGGAGGCGACCTCCTGCGTCATGATCATCGGGCCGAAGGGCTGCTTCAGCGTGATCTTCACGGTGAGATCGTCGACCTTCTCGATCTTGTCGACCTGGGCGTTGACGATCGGGCGCCAGCGCGGATGGACCTCGCGCAGGAACTTGTCGAGGGTGAAGACGACGTCGTCTGCGGTGAACGGCTTGCCGTCATGCCAGGTCACGCCCTCCTGCAGCTTGAAGGTGTAGACCTTGGCGTCCGCCGAGATCTCCCAGCTCTTGGCCAGCGAGGGCTGCGGCTCGAGCTTCTCGTTATAGCGCAGCAGGGATTCGTAGATGTTGCCGGCGACCATGTTGGTCGGGCCGTTCTGGTTGAGCCCCTGCATCAGCATCGGCGGCTCGGGCTGGACGACGACGTGGACCGTGCCGCCCTTCTTCGGTTCCTGCGCCTGCGCCACGCCGAGCGCCAGGACGGAGGCGGCGAGCGCCAGGCCAAATCTCAATCCGGTCATCGTCGTTCTCCCCCGTTGTTTCATTGGCAGCCGGTTCAGGCCGATCGCACCCGATCGGGCGCCCGTTGGCAAGCTCGGCAGACATGAAAGCGAGAGACAAAATCCGTGTCAAGGATTGACATGGCGTGTTATTAGGCGACACGCTTAGCAAACGACCATGGCGCACCCACATCTGCGATGAACGACAAAGACGATGACAGGGCCGCGCAACTGCCACCGGGCGTGCCGATCGTCCGGGCCGTCGACCGCGCAATCGCCCTGCTGCGGGCTTTCCGGCCGGAGCAGCCGCGGCTGGGCCTCAGCGAGCTGGCCCGGCAGGTCGGGCTCGACAAGGGCACGACACGGCGCCTCCTGCTGACGCTGCAGCTCAACGAGCTCGTCGAATATGACGAGCATTCGCAGAGCTATGCGCTGGCCGTCGGGCTGATCGAGCTCGGCAGCGCGGTGACGACCGGCCGCGAACTGCGCGACATCGCCGGCCCCTATCTGACCGCGATTGCCGAGAAGACGGGCGCGACCGCCTTCATCTGGGTTCACATCGCCGGGCGCGGCCTTTGCGTCGATCGCGTCCGTGCCTCGCTGCCGCATGTTGACGCGACCTGGTTCGCGGTCGGGGCGCAGGCCCCGCTGAATTGCGGTGGTGGCCCGCGCGTGCTGCTGGCCTATCTCGACGACGAGCAGCGCCGGCTCGCTCTGTCGCTCGATCTGCCTAAGCGCGCGCCGGCGAGCCAGACCGATCCGGCGCTGCTCTGGCGCGAGGCCGACCGAATCCGGGCGCAGGGCTGGGAACTCGCCGCCGACGATTTCTTCATCGGCCTGACCGGCGTCGGCGTGCCGATCTTCGACCGGTCGGGCGCGCTCGCCGGCGCGCTCAGCATCTCCTCCCTGACCTCGATCGTCGCGCCGGACGGGCACCCTGTGCATCTCGATGCGCTGCTCGACGCCGCGGCGCGGATCGGAGCGCGCCTGCTGCCGGGGTGAGCTACCGCTCGATCCGGGTCGAGAGAATGATCGAGGACATCGTACGCTCGACGCCTTCGAGCGCGCCGATCCGGTCGATCAGCCCGTCGAGCTCGCCGATCGAAGGCGCGACCACCACGGCGATCATGTCAAACTGGCCGCTGACCGAATGCAGCGTCCTGATCTCGGGAATGCGGCGTAATTCCGCCTCGACCCGGCCGGCGAGCTTCGGTAGGGCGGTGATCAGCACATGTGCCTTGACCTGGCCCTTCTCGTAGTCCTCCGAGAGCCGCGCCGTGTAGCCGGCGATGACGCCGCGGCGCTCCAATCGCTCGATCCGGCTCTGCACCGTCGTGCGCGACAGGCCGAGCTTGCGGCCGAGCTCGGCCACCGGCGCGCGAGCGTTCTCGGTGAGCAGGGTCAGGAGATGGCGATCAGTCTGGTCTGTCGGCATAATGACGAGAGCTTACGGCGTTCTGCTGAAAATTCCCATATGAATCGTCGCGTCGCCCGCTTCTAACCGACGAGCCATTCGGTGACTCTGTTCCCAGAAACAGATTCATCGGGGGAACCATGAAAAACGTGGTCGTCATCGGCGCCGGCAAGATCGGCGCAACCATCGCCGACCTGCTCGGCGCAACCGGGGATTACCGCGTGGTGATCGCCGACCGCTCCAACGAACAGCTCGCCGCGATCAAGACCAGCTCGACGATTTCGACCCGCCGGGTCGACATCACCGACGAGGCCGAGCTCGCAGAGGTGCTGAATGGCGCCTTCGCCGTGCTCTCCGCTGCGCCCTACGATCTGACGACACGCATCGCCGAGGCCGCCGCGGCTCAGGGCGTGCACTATCTCGATTTGACCGAGGACGTCGCCTCGACCCGCCGGGTCAAGGAGCTGGCGCTGACCGCCAAGGCGGCGCTGATTCCGCAATGCGGGCTGGCGCCTGGCTTCATCTCGATCGTCGCCGCCGATCTCGCCCGCGATTTCGACCAGCTCGACAGCCTCAAGCTCCGCGTCGGCGCGCTGCCGCAATATCCGTCGAACGCGCTGAACTACAACCTGACCTGGAGCACGGACGGGGTCATCAACGAGTACTGCGAGCCCTGTGAAGCCGTGGTCAACGGCGAGCGCGTGCTGGTGCCGGCGATGGAAGAGCGCGAGGAGTTCTCGCTCGACGGCGTCACCTACGAGGCCTTCAACACCTCGGGCGGGCTCGGCACGCTCTGCGACACGCTCGCCGGCAAGGTGCGCACGCTGAACTACCGCACCATCCGCTACCCCGGTCATTGCGCGATCATGAAGGCGCTGCTGCAGGATCTGCGCCTCGGCGAACGCCGCGACGTGCTGAAGGACATCTTCGAGAACGCGCTGCCGAGCACGCTGCAGGACGTGGTCGTGATCTTCGTCACCGCGAGCGGCCGGCTGAACGGGCGGCTGACCCAGCAGACCTATGCCAACAAGGTCTACAGCGCGGTGGTCGGCGGCGTGATGCGTAGCGCCATCCAGATCACCACGGCCTCGGGCATCTGTGCCGTGCTCGACCTGCTGGCAGAGGGCAAGCTGCCGCAGAAGGGCTTCGTCAAGCAGGAGGACATCGGCTTCGACGCCTTCCTCGCCAACCGCTTCGGCCGCGCCTATGCCCGGCCCGAGGATCTCGGCCACGCCCCCGGCGAGACCCACGCGGCCCGCGCGGCCTGAGCCCGTTCCGCAAAAGTGGGCACCACTTTTGCGATAAGAACTGCTCAAGCTTGGAGTCGCGCGAAGCATATTCGCCCCTGCCCGGCAAGCGGGCCAAAGTCAGGGGGAGCATGAACGGGTCTGGGCTGGCAAACGCCCGGACCCACGCTACAAAACAAAAAATGGTTCCATAGGGAACGTTTTCGGGGGAACGATCGCACGATGGCCAGACGCGTCCTGATCGCGGAATTCATGCATGAGACGAACACCTTCAGTGTTCAGCTCACCGATGAGGCGGTGTTCCGCCATCACGGCGTCTTCCGCGACAATGAGGTGCCGGCCGCCTTCCAGGGCACCCGGACCTCGATGGGCGCCGCCTTCGAGGCCGCCGAGAAGTTCGGCTGGAGCCTCGTCCACCCGCTCGTCACCGGAGCCAACCCCTCGGGCCGCGTCACCGATGCGGCCTTCGATGTCTTCGCCGGGCTGATCCTTTCCGCCTGCGAGCGGCTTGACGGCGTGCTGCTGCATCTGCATGGCGCGATGGCGACAGAGAGTTCCGACGACGGCGAGGGCGAACTGCTGAAGCGCATCCGCGCCAAGGTCGGCCCCGACGTGCCGGTCGTCGCGATCCTCGACCTGCACGCGACGCTCACCCAACTGATGGCCGACAACGCCAATGCGCTGATCTCCTACCGGACCTATCCGCATATCGACCAGTATGAGCGGACCTGGCAGGGTGCCGAGCTGCTCGAACGGGCGATGCGGGGCGAGATCAGGCCACGCGTCGCAGTCGCGCGCCGGCCGATCCTCTATGCGCTCGATGGCGGCCGTACGACCTCGCCGCCGTTCATGGAGCTGCTGCGCCGCGGCGATGCGCTGGAGGCGGCGGGCGATGCGCTCGTGGTCAGCGTCCAGGCCGGCTTCTCCTCGGCCGATGTCCACGATATCGGCCCCTCCATCGCAGTCACCCATGACGATCGCGGCAAGGCGCAGGCCATCGCCGAGGAGCTGATGGACTATGCCTGGGAACAGCGGCATTTCTCCTCGATCCACTTCATCCCGCTGAAGGAGGCGATGGCCAGGGCCAAGGCGGGTGAAGGCATGCTCGGGCCGGAGGCCGGAGGCAAGCCGCTGGTGATCTCCGACTATTCCGACAATCCCGGCTCCGGCGCCTATGGCGACGCGACCAATCTGCTGCGCGCCGTGCTCGACGCCGGCCTCAAGAATGTCGGCTTCCACGCGATCCGCGATCCGGAAGCCGCGCTCGCGGCGCAGGCGGCCGGCGTCGGCAACCGCGTCAGGCTCAAGCTCGGCGGCAAGGTCGATCCGTCGACCGGCGGCGGCCCGCTCGATCTCGATGCCCATGTGGTCGCGCTGACCGACGGGCATTTCATCTGCTACGGGCCGATGGCCGGTGGCGTCTGGCGCAATTACGGGCTCTCGGCCCTGCTGCGGGTCGAAGATGTCGAGATCATCGTCATCACTCATAACGGCCAGGCGACCGACCTTGCCCAGTTCACCTCGCTCGGCGTCGATCCTACCCGGAAATCGACCGTCATCGTCAAATCGATGCAGCACTTCCGCGCCGCCTTCGAGCCGATCGCGCGGGAGGTGATCGAGGTCGACACCGGCGCGCTCTCGACCAAGAACTTCAAGGAGCGCCCCTACCAGAAGGTGCGCCGCCCGATCTTCCCGCTCGACGATATCTGAGCGAGATCGAAGACCACAACCGGCCGAAAGCGCCGGCAGCGACAAGACTGGAGGATGCCAGATGGCAGGGATGACGGAGCAAGCGGCATGAGCGTCAAGGCCGATATCGTGCTGCGCGGCGGGCCGATCTGGTGCGGCCGGCAGGAGGGCGTGGTCCAGGCGCTGGCGCTCTGGGGCGACAAGGTGCTCGCCGCCGGCAAGGAGGCCGAGATTGCCGAGCTGATCGGGCCATCGACCCGCGTCATCGACCTCGCCGGCCGGCTGGCGACGCCGGGGCTGAACGATTCCCACCTGCATCTGATCTCGGTCGGCCTGACCATGGACTGGGTCGATGCCCGCCCCGCCGCGGCGCCGACATTGGAGGCGCTGCTCGGCCAGATCGCCGAACGCGCGGCGAAGTCGAAGCCCGGCGAGTGGGTGCTGGCGCGCGGCTACGACCAGACCAAGCTCGACACCGGCCGCCACCCGTTCCGCGAGGAACTCGACCGCGCCGCCCCGAACAATCCGGTGATGCTGGTCAGGACATGCGGCCACATCTCGATCGTCAATTCCCTGGCGCTCGCGCTCGGCGGCATCGACGAGAGCTCGCCGACACCTCCGGGCGGCCTGATAGAGCAGCAGAACGGCCGGCTCACCGGCCTGCTCGCGGAAAACGCCCGCGCTCCGGTCAAGGCCGCGATCCCGGCGCCGAGCGATGAGCAGCTCCTGGCGGCGATCGAGCGCGGCGGCAACTATCTGCTCTCGCTCGGGATCACCAGCTGCATGGATGCGGCGGTCGGGATGGTCACCGGCTTCAACGAGATCGCGGCCTATCACAAGGCCAAGCGCGACGGCCGCCTGCCGGTGCGCACCTGGCTCGCTCTGCTCGGCGACGAGGGCCGCTCGATCGTGCCGCAATGCCATGCGGCAGGACTGATCTCCGGCACCGGCGACGACATGCTGATGATCGGCGCGGTCAAGATCTTCCTCGACGGCTCGGCCGGCGGGCGCACCGCCTGGATGAGCGAGCCCTATCTCGGCGAGGACAAGACCACCGGCGTGCAGATGCTCTCGGACGAGGATCTGGAACGGCAGGTGCTCGACGCCCATGCCAAGGGCTACCAGCTCGCCTGCCACGCCATCGGCGACGCCGCGATCGAGCAGTTGATCACCGCCTATGAGAAGGCACTCGCCGCCCATCCCGATCCCGACCGGCGCCACCGCATCGAGCATTGCGGCTTCTCGACGCCGCAGCAGCACGCCCGGATGGTCAGGGCCGGCATCTATCCCTGCCCGCAGCAGGTCTTCATCCATGATTTCGGCGACGCCTACGTCAAGGTGCTCGGCGAGGAGCGGGCGCTGCCGAGCTATCCGTTCCGGACCTGGTTCGATCTCGGCCTGAAGCCGGCGACCGGCAGCGACGCGCCGGTCTGCGACCCCGACCCGTTCCCGAACTTCCACACCATGCTGACGCGCCAGACCTGGCGCGGCACGGTGATGGATGAGCGCCAGCGTGTCTCGATCGAGGAGGCGCTGCAGGCCTATACCGAGTACGGCGCCTTCTCGCAGAAACAGGAAGCGGTGAAGGGCAAGCTCAAGCCTGGTTTCCTCGCGGATGTCGCCGTGTTCTCGCGCGACCTGCTCTCGGCCTCGCCCGAGCAGATTCTGAAAGACACAAGCTGCGACCTCACCATTCGCGGCGGCAAGGTTGTGTACCAGCGTTCAGGCACCGCCTGAACGCACTGCACAATGGAAACAAGAAGACAGGGCGTGAAAGCCCGCTAAGGTCTCAGATGGAACGAATACCGGCGCCGGCCAACGGCGCCACCAGGACGAGTTCACCAACAGATTGGGAGGTTTCGACGTGTTGAAAAAGCTTGCCTTCACGACCGCGCTGACATTCGCGGCCGCCTTCACCCTGCAGGCGCAGGCCCAGGAGCCGCGCCGCGGCGGCACGATCCGCTTCACCGCGCCCTATGGGGCGTCCTTCGTCAGCAATGACAGCCATGTCTCGAACCAGATCCAGGACGAGATCTACACCTACGCCTTGCACGCCATGCTCTACAAATGGGATTCGAAAGCCGGCAAGCCGGCGCTCGACATCGCCGAGAGCGTCCAGGTCTCGGCCGACGGCAAGACCTATACCTACAAGCTGCGCGACAATGCGCTCTTCCATAACGGCCGCAAGCTGACCTCGGACGACGTCATCTGGTCCTATACCCGCATCATGGATGGTTCGAAGAACTATCCGGGCGCGCGCTATGTCGCCCGCATCGTCGGCGCGACCGAGGTCCAGAAGGGCCAGGCCAAGGAAATCTCCGGCCTGAAGAAGATCGACGATTCCAGCTTCTCGATGACGCTGACCGACAAGGCCGATCCCGGCTACTTCCTGTTCCAGGGCCAGACCGCGATCCTGCCGGCCAAGGAAGCGCAGCAGCCCGGCTTCTTCGACAAGCCGATCGGCCTCGGGCCGTTCAAGTTCGTCGAGCACGTGCCGGGCTCGCGCATGGCCTTCGAGCGCTGGGACAAATACTACCTCACCGGCAAGCCCTATGCCGACAAGCTCGTGATCTCGCCGATGGGCGAGGCTGCGGCCCGCGACGTCGCCTTCCGCAACAAGGAGGTCGACGTCTCGATCCTGGGCTCGACCCAGTATGTCGCCTACAAGGCCGATCCGAACCTGTCGAAGGGCATCCTCGAGGTCGCCGAGGTCTTCACCCGCAATATGGGCATGAACCCGACCTTCAAGCCATTCTCCGACAAGCGGGTGCGCCAGGCGATCAACCACGCCATCGACAGCGACCTGATCATCAAGCGCCTGGTCCGCGACAAGGCCTACCGCGCCGCGAGCTGGCTGCCGCTGTCCTCGCCCGCCTTCGACAAGGACGCCAAGCCCTACGCCTTCGATCCGGACAAGGCCAAGAAGCTGCTGGCCGAGGCCGGCTACCCCGACGGCTTCGAGTTCGAATGGACCGCGACGCCGAACGAGAGCTGGGGCGTGCCGATCGTCGAGGCGACGATCCCGATGCTCGCCAAGGTCGGCATCAAGGTGAAGGTCAAGCCGGTCGAGACCTCTGCGCTCGGCGGCGTCGTCGTGGGCGGTGATTTCCAGGCCTATATCTGGTCGAACACCTCGGGCCCGGACACGCTGACGGCGCTGAAGTGCTTCCACTCCTCGACACCGCGCTCGTCCTGCAACTACACCACCTTCAAGAACGCGGCCTATGACAAGCTGATCGACGACGCCTCGAACGAGGCCGACGCCGCCAAGCAGCTCGACCTGCTGAAGAAGGCCAACGCCCTGCTGCAGGAAGAAGCACCGGTCTGGTTCTTCAACTACAACAAGGCGGTGCTGGCCTATCAGCCCTGGCTGCACGGGCTCCAGCCGAATGCGACCGAGCTGGCGCTGCAGCGCTATGAGGACCTCTGGGTCGACAGCACTTCGCCTGCTGCGAAGTAAACCCATCCCGAGCCCCCGCCGTCGCATGGCGGCGGGGGCTTGTCCGCCTCCGCCCGTCGGCCACGCCCCGACGCTCAGGAGCCTATTGTCATGTTGCCTTATGTCTTTCGCCGGCTGCTGCAGGCCATTCCGATCCTGCTTGCGGTCGCGGCGCTGATCTTCGTGCTGTTCAGCGTCATCCCCGGCAATTTTGCCACCAGTCAGATCGCCGACGGGCGCAGCAATATCGATGCTGCGACGATCGAGCGAATGAACCAGCAGTTCGGCCTCAACGATCCGCTGCCGCTGCGCTTCGCCAAATATGTCGGCGGGCTCGCGACCTTCGATCTCGGCGATTCCTTCCGCACCCGCCAGCCGGTCACCGCCCTGATCGGCGAGCGGCTCTGGCCGAGCCTGCAGCTCGCGCTCGCCGCCATGGCCTTCGCTATCGTCATCGGCGTGCCGCTCGGCTTCTTCGCAGCACTGAAACCGGGGAGCTGGGTCGACATGCTCTCGATGGTCTTCGCGGTCTCAGGGCTATCACTGCCGATGTTCTGGCTCGGCCTGCTCCTGATGTACGCCTTCGCGCTGACGCTGAACTGGTTCCCGAGCTTCGGCTATGGCGACGGCGATCCCCGCTACATCGTGCTGCCGGCGATCGCACTCGGCGTCTCGCCGCTGGCCCTGTTGGCGCGGACCGCCCGCGCCGCCGTGCTCGAGATCCTGCATGCCGACTTCGTCCGCACCGCCCGGGCCAAGGGCGCGAGCGCCTACCGCGTCATGCGCTGGCACGTCGCGCGCAACGCGCTCGTCATCATCCTGACCACGCTCGGCCTGCAGTTCGGCTCGGTGCTCGGCCAGGCCGTCGTGGTCGAGAAGCTCTTCGCCTGGCCCGGCCTCGGCTCGCTGCTGGTCGACAGCGTCACCTGGCGGGACATCCCGGCGGTGCAGGGCTGCATCCTGACGATCGTGCTCTTCTTCCTCGTCGTGAACATCGCCGTCGACGTGCTCTGCGCCGTCGTCGATCCGCGCATCAAGTACAGCTAGGCTTACCGATGAAGTTCCGTGCCAACCTCTGGATCGGCGCCACCTGCTTCGCCCTCGTCGTCGCGGGCGGCGTCTTCGCGCCCTGGCTCGCCCATACCGACCCGGTGATGGACGCCAATCTGATGAACGCCGAGGTGCCGCCCGGCTCCGAGTTCTGGTTCGGCACCGATGCGCAGGGCCGCGACATCTACAGCCGCGTGCTGCATGGCGCGCGTATCTCGCTGACGGTCGGCATCGTCTCGCAATTGATCAACACCTGCATCGGCGTCGCGCTCGGCCTCTCCGCCGCCTATTGGGGCGGCTGGTGGGACGATTTCGTCAACGGCCTCACCAATATGATGCTCGCCATCCCCTCCCTGATCTTCGCGCTGGCGATCATGGCCATCCTGCAGCCGGGCCTGACCAGCCTCCTGATCGCGCTCGGCCTGACCAACTGGTCGTTCACCTGCCGGCTGACGCGGGCCGCAACGCTCTCGGTCAAGCAGCTCGGCTATGTCGAGGCAGCCCGCTCGCTGGGATACGGCACCTTCCGGATCATGTTCACCCAGATCCTGCCGAACATCGCCGGCCCGATCATCGTGATCGGCACGCTCGGCATGGGCGGCGCCGTGCTGGCCGAGGCCTCTCTCTCCTTCCTCGGCCTCGGCATCCGCCCACCCTTCCCGAGCTGGGGCTCGATGCTGTCGG
Organism: Allobosea sp. CRIB-10; assembly: GCF_900112185.1. Classification (GTDB taxonomy): domain Bacteria; phylum Pseudomonadota; class Alphaproteobacteria; order Rhizobiales; family Beijerinckiaceae; genus Allobosea. The sequence continues at coordinate 442,891 of NZ_FOKP01000002.1, forward strand.
ATGCGCGTGACCAGATCTCGACCGCGCCCTGGATCTCGATTTTCCCGGGTCTCGCCATCTTCCTGACGGTGCTCGGCCTCAACCTGCTCGGCGACGGCCTGCGCGACATCCTCGATCCGCATTCGCAGACCCGCAAGGCCTGACCCCTTCTGACGAGAGCCTATCCCGTGACCAGCACCGACCTCGACGACGGCCCGCTCGAAACCGTCAGCTTCATCGGGCTGAAGCCCGGCCCCAAGCTGATCGTCACCGGCGCCGTCCACGGCAACGAGCCTTGCGGGCCGACCGCTATCCGCCGCGTCATCGACGAGTGCCGGGCCGGCAAGATCAAGATCCTGCGCGGCGAGGTCACCTTCCTGCCCGTCACCAATCCCAAGGCTTTCCGCCTGAAGACCCGCGAAGGCGACCGCAACTTCAACCGCGACCTGCGCGAGCGGCCTTTGGCGGGCGATTACGAAGACCGGATCGGCAACCCCGTCTGCGCGCTGCTGCGCCGGCACGACGCGCTGCTCGACATCCACTCCTTCCGGCAGGAGGGCGAGCCCTTCGTCTTCTTCGGTCCCGCCAACAACCGCGGCGAGCTCGAACCCTTCGCGCGAGCCGAGGAGGAGATGGCGCTGGCCTCCTGCCTCGGCGTCTCGACCGCGATCCATGGCTGGCTCGACAACTATGCCCGCCTGCTCGACAGCCGCGCCCGCCTGCCGGTGCCCAGGCTCAACGTCACCGAGGGCTATGGCACGACAGAGTTCATGCGCTTTTGCGGCGGCTATGCGGTGACGCTGGAATGCGGCACGCATGACGATCCCAAGGCCGCCGATATCGGCTATGCCGCGATCCTGAACACGCTGGCGCAATTGCAGCTGGTCGATGCGCCCTTGCCGACGCCCGCTTTGCGCGACGTGATCGAGATGATCGAGGTCCTGCTCTGCGAAACGGAGGGCGACCGCGCCGAGGCCGGCTGGCGCACCGGCGATGCGGTCGAGGCCGGCGCCACCCTCGCCCATCGCGCCGACGGTTCGAAGGTGACGGCGCCCCGCGACGGCTACATCATCTTCCCGAACACCGCGCCCAGGCTCGGCGAGGCGATCTGCCATTTCGGCGTCGCCAGCAATCGCGGAGTTGAACGCGTCTGACGCGACGACGCGATCAGCGCCGGCCAGCGGCGACGAATTTATCGCCGTTCCAGACGAGTCGGCGCTGGCACCCCATGTGGCCGGAACGGCCGCAGGCGCTGCCATGCAGAGACAGCACCAGCACCGACCTGCCGCCGGCCTGGGCAAGCGACCAGCCCTGGACATTGCTGCCGTAGGCCTGGCGGTAGCCGCCGCCGTTCGAAATCAGGATGTCGAGCGTGCAGCCGGCCGAGCCGCAGAACGGATTGGTCGACATCCCGCCGACGCATTCGGACTGGCCATAGTCGAGCAGATAATCGGGTTGGCCGTCGCCGTTGAAATCGGCCGTCCGCTGGAAGCCCGGCTTGAACGTCGCGCGGCCGCCGCAGCTATCCCGGATTTCGGCGCGCACCTTGGCGATCTCGGCTGGAACCGCCGGCTGCGCCAAAGCACCCGCGCCGAACTGAACAGCGACAGACAGACCCAAGGCGAGACTGCGCCACAACCTCATCGCCTCCTCCCTTCTGGCAACGCCATCATGACGCTACGGCAAGGCTCGTCATGTTGCGTCCTGCCCGGATAAAAGCAACATGCTGCGCGCATCGCTTCAGGAGTACCCATGTCCCGTCTCGTCTATGTCCTCAACGGTCCGAACCTGAACCTGCTCGGCAAGCGCCAGCCGCACATCTACGGCTCGGAGACCCTGGCCGATGTCGAAGACGCCTGCCGGGCGCTGGCCAAGGAGCTCGATCTCGACATCCGCTTCCACCAGTCGAACCGCGAATACGAGATCATCGACTGGATTCACGAGGCGCGCGAGCAGGCGGTCGGCATCGTCATCAATCCCGGCGCCTTCACCCACACCTCGGTCGCGATCCTCGACGCGCTCAACGCCTTCGACGGCACCGTGATCGAGTGCCATATCTCGAACGTCCACAAGCGCGAGAGCTTCCGGCACCATTCCTACATGTCGCTGCGCGCCGACGGCGTCATCGCCGGCTTCGGCACGCAGGGCTATCTGCTCTCGCTGCGCCGCGTGGCGAAGCTCGCCGACGAGACGAAGGGCTGAGCCGGCCGCAGCTCCCGCGCCTGTCTGATTGACGTGCGCGGGAGCCAATCCCTGCTGGCGACAGCTCTCGATCAGGCAACCGCCTTTTGATTATAACAAATATAATCTTGTCAAAATCTGATGGAGGACAGCAACAAGGCTGACCTCCCGGCACGACAACTTGCTTACGTCATGCGAATGCCCTAACCGCATCTCGGCCGCGCCGTTCGGCTGCTGCAACGAGAGCCCTGACGTGACCAAAGCAAGCCTTCTCCTCGCGATCGCCCTGCTCGCCAGCTGGACCATTTTGCCGACCGACTCGGCCTTCGCTCAGGCCGAGCCGTCCGCGACCGAGCAGGCCGAGGATGCAGTACCGGCACCCCGCGCCCCGACCGCCCGCCCCGCTCCCTCGCGACCGGCGCCGCGCCCGGCGGCCCCCGCTGCCCGCCAGGCCAATCCGCCGGCCCGGCCCGCCACCGCGCAGGTCCCGGCCGCAGCGCCGAGCGTGAGCCAGCCCGCCGCGACCGCGCAATTGCCGAACGGAGCCTCGGCGGTCAACGAGGTCTATGGCGACTGGACCGTCGATTGCCGCATCAATGACGGCCAGAAGCTCTGCCTGCTGTCGCAGTCACAAGGCGACAGTCGCACAAATCAGCGCGTCTTCGCGATCGAGCTGCGGGCGCCGAAAGATGGCCGTGCCGAGGGCACGATCCTGATGCCGTTCTGGCTCAAGCTCGAAAACGGCGCCGTCCTCAAGCTCGACGATAGGGACCTCGGCCAGGGCCTGCGCTTCTCGACCTGCACGCCGTCCGGCTGCCTGTTGCCGGTTTCGTTCCCGACCGTCGCGACCGACGCGATGAAGAACGGAAAGACATTGACGGCAGCGGCGCTCAACCTGTCGAACAACGACGTCGTCTCGTTCAACATCGCGCTGAACGGTTTTGGCCCCGCCCTCGACCGGCTGGTTCAGCTGGCGAATTGAGCCAAAAGATCATGCTCTGGCATGAGCCCGAGCATCCCTTGCAGAAGAGTCTCGGGTCGGCGCTTCGCTCGACCCGAGAATGACGGCTACAGCTTCGCCCGCGGATCGTGCCTCGCCAGCCGCCCGAGCAGGTAGTCGACCTCGGCCTTGGCCGCGACGGTCAGGCCGGGGCCCGGCTTGCGCTGAGCGTCGCTGGCGAGGATGCCGCGCTTCATCATCACATATTTGCGCACGGCGAGGCCGACGCCCTGCTGCTGCTCATAGCGCAGCAGCGGCAGATGCGCGTCGAAGATGTCGTGCGCGTCGTCGCGGCGGCCGGCCTTGCTGGCCTTGACCACGTCGATCAGCAGTTCCGGGAAGGCATAGCCGGTATTGGCGCCGTCGGCGCCGCGCTCCATCTCGAAATCGAGGAAGAGCCCGCCATTGCCGGTGAGGATGGCGACGCGCCGCAGCGTCCCTTCCGCCTCGAACTTGCGCAGGGTCGCGATCTTCTCCAGGCCCGGCCAGTCCTCGTGCTTCAGCATCACGCAGGACGGATTGTCCTGGATGATCTTGCGGATCACCGCCGGCGTCATCACCACCGAGAGCGTCAGCGGATAGTCCTGGATGACGAAGGGAATGTCGGCGCCGATCGCCTCGACGGCCTGCGCGTAATAGCCGGTGATCTGGTCGTCGGTGCGCAGGTTCGTCGGCGGGGCGATCATCACGCCGCCGGCGCCGAGCTCCATCACATGCCGGGCCAGCGAGCGCATCGCGGCGAAACCGGGAGCGGAGACGCCGACGATGATCGGCTTGCCGCCCATCTTGGCGACCGCGCGCTTGACCAGCCCGATCGATTCCTCCGGCTCCAGCTTGGGCGCCTCGCCCATGATGCCGAGCACGGTGACACCATCAGAACCGATGCCGTGATAGAACTCGAACAGCCGGTCGGCCGAGGTCCAGTCGACGCTGCCGTCCGGGTTGAACGGGGTCGGCGCGATCGGGAAGACGCCGGAGGCGGAAGCGGTCAAAGGCATTGCAATTCTCCTGGAGCCGGCCGCTCAGACGATCCTGGTGCGGACGGTGCCGACACCGGCGATCACGCCTTCGAGCAGATCGCCCCTGACGACGGCAGCGACACCTTCGGGCGTGCCGGTCATGATCAGGTCGCCGGGCGCCAGCGTGACGAAGCCGGAGAGGTACGAGATCGTCTCCGGCACGTTCCAGATCATCTTGGCGAGGTCGGAGCTCTGGCGCACCGCGCCGTTGACCTTGAGCTCGATCAGCCCCTTGTCGGGGTGGCCGGCCTTGGCGGCCGGGACGAGCTCGCCGATTGGCGCCGAAGCGTCGAAGCCCTTGCCCATGTCCCAGGGCTTGCCGGCCTTCTTCGCAGCGCCCTGCAGGTCGCGGCGGGTCATGTCGAAGCCGGCGGCATAGCCGTAGACATGGGAGAGCGCATCGGCCTCGGCGATGTCCTTGCCGCCCCTACCGATCGCGACGACGAGCTCCATCTCGTGATGCAGATCGGCGGTTTTGGGCGGATAGGGCATGTCGGCGCCGCCGGTCAGCACGGCGTCGGACGGCTTGGTGAAGAAGAACGGCTCCTCGCGATCGGGATCGCCACCCATCTCGCGCGTGTGCTCGGCGTAATTGCGGCCGACGCAAAAGATGCGGCGCACCGGGAAGAGCCCGCCGCCGGCCACCGGGATGGCGGCGACCTTCGGCTGATCGATGACATAGCTGGACATGGGCGCGCCCCGTTCGAGAAATCCGGGAGCGTTCATGCGGGAGCGCGCCCGCCGGGGCAAGTGGCGGGCATGCGATGACGGGGCTGCGCTCCCCGCAATGACGAAGCGCTAAGACGCCTTCGGCAGGTCCGGCACCTTGTAGGCGGTCGTCGCCTTGATCCGCTCCATGGCGAAGCGCGAGGTGACGTTCTTGAGCGGGATCGTCTCGATCAGCTTCTTGTAGAAGGTGTCGTAGGCGGCCATGTCGGCGACGACGACGCGCAGCATGTAGTCGACGTCGCCGGCCATGCGGTAGAACTCGATCACCTCCGGCATCGCCGCGACGCTCTGGGCGAACTTTTCCAGCCAGGGGCCGGAATGGTCGGCCGTCTCGATCTGGACGAAGACGGTCAGCCCGAGCCCGATCTTCTCCGGGGCGACGAGGGCGACGCGCTTGATGATCACCCCGGTCTGTTCGAGGCGCTGGATGCGCTTCCAGCACGGGGTCTGCGACAGCCCGACCCGATCGGCGAGCTCCGCGATCGAGATATTGGAGTCTGCCTGCAGCACGGTCAGAATCTTGCGGTCGATGGCGTCCATCTCTCGATCCATGGCGATGTAGAAAAAACCCTTTGCCTGATCGAGGCAACGGAGAATTTTCTTCTTTTTGAAGAGCTAAGCTTGTCTTTAGATAGAAAATCCTTTTATCAGACGTCAATAGGCTCGAAAACACGCACCGTTCAGGGAATTCCGATCATGGACCGCCGCCAGTTCCTGCTCGCCGGCTCGTCGCTCGCTGCCGCGCTGCCGTTTGGCGCTCGCGCCCAGGAGGCGATCCCGGCCCGCATCGGCTATATCCCGATCATCGGCACCGCCCCGATCTTCGTCGCAAACGGCGAGGGCTGGCTGAAGCAGGCCGGCATCGCGCCTGCCTTCACCGTGTTCGAATCCGGCCCGAACATGATCCAGGCGCTCGCCTCGGGCACGATCGATCTCTATGTCGCCGGCGTCGCTCCGCTCGCCGTCGCGCGCTCGCGCGGTGTCGACATCCGCGTCGTCGCCTCGACCGCCACCGGCGAGAACGTCTTCGTCGCTGCCCCGGCCCTGGCGAAATTCTTTACGACGGGCACCAGTGCCGCAGCCGCCTTCAAGGCGCACAAGGCCGCGACCGGCAAGCCGGCCCGCCTCGCCACCCAGCCGGCCGGGTCAGTGCCCAACACCGTGCTGCAATACTGGCTCTGGGAGGTCGCCAAGGCCGACAAGGGCGATGTCGAGATCGTGCCGATGGGCATCGATGCGACGCAGCAGGCCGTGCTCGCCGGCGCCGTCGAGGGCGCGATCGTGCGCGAGCCGGCCCTGACCATCATCCAGACCCGCAACCCCGGCATCAAACTGATCGCCGGCGGCGAGGACGTCTTCCCCGGCCAGCCCGGCACCGTCGTCGCCGTCTCCGGCGCTTTCGCCACCAAGAACCCCGACGCGGTGCAGAAGCTGGTCTCCAGCCTGGTCAAGGCTGCCGATGTGCTGGTCAAGACACCCGCCAAGGCCGCCCCCCATGTCGGCGCCGCGCTCGGCAAGGGCATCGTCGATCCCGCCTTGATCGAGAAAGCGCTGACCTCGCCGGCGACCCGTTTCGAGATCGACCCGCGCAAGATCATCGAGCCCGCCCGCGCCATGCAGGCCTATCAGGTCAAGCTCGGTTCGCTCGAAAAGGAACTTCCGTTCGACGGCCTGTTCGAGACGCAGTATTACGAGCGCGCCATCAAGGGCTGACGGGGCTATAGACTTGCGTTCACTGCGGGCTCCTGCCCTTGCCCTGACGGGCCTCGTCGCCTTCCTCCTGCTCTGGGAGGCGATCCCTTATTTCGGGCTGGTCAACCCGGCCTTCCTGCCGGGACCGAGCGCTCTGCCGGCCGCCTTCCTGCGCGAGGTCAAGTCCGGCGCCTGGGTCTCGGCGATCATGGGCTCGCTCGGCCACTACTTCATCGGCCTCTTCACCGGCGCCGGTCTCGGCGTCGCCCTCGGCGTCTTCACCGGCATGTCCAAGATCGCCGAGGAGACGACGGCCTGGGTGGTCCGATTGCTGCGGCCGATCCCCGGCCTCGCCTGGGTGCCGTTCGCGATCATCTGGTTCGGCGTCAACCCGCAGGCGGCGGTGTTCATCATCGCGATCGGCGTGTTCTGGATCGTCTTCTTCGCGGCGCAGGGCGCGATCCGCGGCGTCGACCGCGACCTGATCGAGGTAGCCGACGCCTTCGGCTTCCGCTCGCCCCTCCAGCGCCTGACCAAGATCCTCTTGCCGGCGGCGCTGCCCGGCATCCTCATCGGCGTGCGCACCGCGCTCGGCCAGGCCTGGATGGCGGTGGTCGCGGCCGAGATCTTCGGCGTCGCCGGCGTTGGGCAGCGCATGATGCAGGCCTCCAGCCTGCTCGCGACCGACCTCGTCGTCATCTACATGCTGACCATGGCGGCGCTTTACGGCCTGCTCGACACGGCGTTCGTCGCCTTCCAGGGATGGGTGCTGCGTTGGAAAGCGTGATCGACATCAAGGAGCTGTCGATCACCTTCACCCGCGACGGCGAAGCGACCGAGGTGCTGCACAAGCTCAACCTCTCCGTCAAACGTGGCGAGTTCCTCGCCATCGTCGGCCCCTCCGGCGTCGGCAAGTCGACCCTGCTGCGCGTCATCGCAGGCCTGGCCAGGCCGAGCGGCGGCGAGGTCGTGATCAACGCCAGGGACAATACCCGCCGGCCGGTGGCGCTGGTCTTCCAGGATTCGCGGCTGCTGCCCTGGCGCAAGGTGATCGCCAATGTCGGCTTCGGCCTCGAAGGCCAGACGCCGCGGGCCGAGCGCCTCGCCAAGGCGCAAGCGACGCTCGACCTCGTCGGCCTCGGCCATCTCGCCCAGCGCTGGCCGCACCAGCTTTCCGGCGGCCAGCGCCAGCGCGTCTCGCTGGCGCGCGCGCTCGCGGTCGAGCCCGAGATCCTGCTGATGGACGAGCCCTTCTCGGCGCTCGACGCGCTCACCCGCGAGACCTTGCAGGACGAGCTCATCGAGGTCCGCCGCCGCACCGGCAAGACCGTGCTGTTCGTCACCCATGACATCGACGAGGCCGCCTATCTCGCCGACCGGGTCGTGGTCCTCTCCGGCGCGCCCGGCCAGATCATCGCCGAGCACAAGATTTCGGCCGCCCACCCGCGGAGACGCGGAGCGGAGGCGGAAGCTGAGATCGTCCGGGCGGTCCGCGTCGATCTCGGCGCGGACATCGTCAGCGACGGCGCGGCGATCTGAGGGGGTCCGCCGCGGAGCAAAAGCGGCTTCCGACCCATCGGCCGCTGCGCGGCTCAAAAGCCCTTATGCCGGCTTTATGCGATCCGCAGCGGGATCGTATCGTAGGCTGACGCCGTTGTGAGCGATCATCCGGTCTCTTGTATCGGAGGCCGGATCGCCGCCGACCATGCCCATGCACGCTACGGACGCATGGGCAACGGCAGAAGGAGAACCGCAATGAGCGGTCAGAGTTCTCCGCAGGAGTTCAAGCTCCTCCCAGAGCCCGATACGCTGCCGGCTTTGCAGCTGTCGAACGCTCCGGTGGTCATTCGTTATCTTGTCACCGTCGCGATGACGGCCATCGCGACGATGGTGGCGGTCGGCCTCGACAGCGCGGTGACGATTCCCAACCTGTCGCTCGTCTTCGTCGTGCCCGTACTCATCGCCGCCGTCGCTTTCGGGCTCGGCCCGTCGCTGTGTTCGGCTATTCTCGGCGCGCTCGCCTACAATTTCTTTCTGACAGAGCCGCGCTTCACGCTCCGCGTCGACGACCCTTCGAACATCTGGGCGATCGGCCTGCTCTTCGTGATCGGGGTAATAGCGAGCGCCGTGGCATCGACCGCCCGGCGCAGGGCGGACGATGCCGCGCTCGGCAGGCGACAGGTCGCGCTCATCCGGTCCTACAGCCAAGGCCTCGTCGCAGCCGATACCACCGAGGCGATCTTCTCCCGCACGGCCGATGCGCTTGAAGCTCTCTTCAAGGTTCCCATCGTCCTGATGCTGATCTCGGAAGACTCGGTCGATCTGACCCTGCGACGCGGCGGCATCGAACCCGCGCCGGTCGATATCGAGGCAGCGCGGTCGTCCCTGACGACGGGCAAGGTCGCCGTCGCGGATGTCTACCCGTTCGATGCCTCGCGCTTCGATTTCTGGCCGGTGATGACGTCGGCGGACAGCGGGGCCGTCATCGGCCTGGCCTTCGATCCAGAGGAGCGTCCACCTCAGCCCGGCACGCTCGTCGAAACCGTCGCGAGCCTCCTGGCTCTGGCTCTCGACCGCCAGCATCTCCGGTCGGGACTTGGCGAACGCTGAGCGGAAGAAACCTGACCTTCGGGGGCCGGGTGTTCCCGATGCAGCAGGGCTCCCAGACGGGGGGCGACTCTGTTCGGCTATCCCGGACGTTCTTCGCTGAACCCGAGGTGCTGACGCCGCCCGTTCCCTGCGCAGAAAATTTGTTCGCCTTTACGAACGTGGGCAGCGATGATATCCCCCTTGTCCGTTATATCGAACGAAACCGGACGAGATATCATGGCGAACGACGCGATCGGCGCGGCAGCGCTGCACCCGGAAACCCAGCTCGTCCACGCCGGCACGATGCGCTCGGAATTCGGCGAGACCTCGGAAGCTCTCTTCCTGACCCAAGGCCATGTCTATGACAGCGCCGAGCAGGCCGAGGGCCGCTTCCTCAACACCGATCCGGGCTTCCAGTACGGGCGCCTCTCCAACCCGACCGTCGCCATGCTGGAGCAGCGGATGGCCGCCTTCGAGGGCGCCGAGTCCTGTCGCGCCACCGCGACCGGGATGGCCGCCGTCACCGCGGCCGTGATGGCGCCGGTCCGGGCCGGCGATCATGTCGTGGCGGCACGCGCCTTGTTCGGTTCCTGTCGCTACGTCATCGAGGACCACCTGCCGCGCTATGGCGTCGAGTCGACCCTGGTCGACGGCACCGATCTGTCCGCCTGGCGGGCCGCGATCAAACCGAACACCAAGCTCTTCTTCCTGGAGAGCCCGGCCAATCCGACGCTGGAGGTGATCGACATCGCCGCGGTCGCCGCGATCGCCAAGGCGGCCGGCATTATCCTCGTGGTCGACAATGTCTTCGCCACGCCGCTGTTCCAGCGCCCGCTCGCGCTTGGTGCCGATCTCGTCGTCTATTCCGCAACCAAGCACATCGACGGCCAGGGCCGCTGCCTGGGCGGGCTGATCCTCGGCTCGAAGGCGCTGATCGAGGCCGACATCCAGACCTATCTGCGCCAGACCGGCCCGGCGCTGTCCCCCTTCAACGCCTGGGTGATGCTGAAGTCGCTGGAGACGCTACCCTTACGCATCCGCCAGCAGGCACAGAATGCGACGACGGTCGCGGCCTGGCTGAAGGGCCGGAAGGACCTGCCGCAGGTCGCCTTCATCGGCGATCCCGACCATCCGCAGGCCGACATCATCGCCAGGCAGATGAGCGGCCCCTCGACGCTGATCGCTTTCGAGGTCGCGGGCGGCAAGGATGCGGCCTTCCGCTTCCTCAACCGGCTCAGGCTGATCCGCATCTCCAACAATCTCGGCGACGCCAAGAGCCTGATCGTCCATCCGGCGACGACGACGCATCAGCGCTTCACGCCGGAGGTGCGCGCCAGCATGGGCGTCGGCGACGGGCTGGTCCGGCTCTCGATCGGGCTTGAGCATCCCGATGACCTGATCGCCGACCTTCGGCAGGCGCTGGACGGCTGATCCGAACCAGATTGGCGACGGTGCGTTTGAACCTCGGCAACAACCCGAGGTTCAACATGCTCCGCAAGACCGTTTGTACGACCACGCTGTTCGCTCTGCTCGCCGCCCCGGCCTTGGCTCAGACCACCTCGCCGGCCTCGCCTGCTGCACCGGAAAAGCCATCCTCCCCCGAGCTTTCCGCCTGCAAGGCGACTGCGATGGCGGCGCTGACGGCGCGCGAGCCCGAGATCAAGGACATCTATATCGACGAGGACGGGCTGACGATCGCGGTGGCGGAGACCAAGGTCGAGGACACGCCGGTGACGCGCATCATCATGGGCGAGGCCTATCTGAAGACCGACAAATCCGACAAGCCGCGCCGCTTCCTCTGCCTCATCGGCGAGAAGGGCAAGGTGCTGCTGACCTTCTTCACGCAGCGCTGAGGCGCCGCCTCAGCCGCCGTCGACGATCCGGGTATTGGGCCGGTCACGGCCATCGGCCAGTTCCTCGTGCCATTCGCCCTTGGCGTCCTGGTAGACGATGCCGTCGGTGACTCCCGGCCGCTTCTGGCGGGCAGCCGCCTTGTTGGCTGCCTTCAGCGCCGCGTCATGCGAGCGGAAGGTCTCCGAAAGCGCGTCGCCGACCTTGTAGGCCCAGCCACCATCGTGCTGGACGATCTCGTACTTTACCGTGACCATGAGCGTCCTCCATGGCTCACTGATCGAACCATTGGCGCACGCCCCGGTTCCACCGGAGGGGAGGATAGCCCCGCCGAGCGAGCGGCGGAAGGGCCTGTTCGACTTAGTCGCCGTTGCCGGTATCGGCCGCACGCAGGCCTTCCAGCACCGGCATCGAGGTGATGTGGTAGCCGGCGTCGATATGGTGGACCTCGCCGGTCACCCCGCCCGAGAGATCGGACAGGTAATAGAGCGCCGAGCCGCCGATCTCCTCCAGCGTCACCGATTTGCGCAAAGGCGAGTTGGCGCGCTGCCAGGAATACATGGCGCGCGCATCGGAGATGCCGGCGCCGGCCAGAGTCCGCACCGGCCCGGGCGAGAGCGCGTTGACCCGGATGCCCTTCGGCCCGTAATCGGCGGCAAGATAGCGCATGCTCGCCTCCAGCGCCGCCTTGGCGACGCCCATGACGTTGTAGTTCGGCATCACACGGTTCGAGCCGCTATAGGTCAGCGTGATCATGCTGCCGCCATTGGGCATGCGCGCCGCGGCCCGCTTGGCGGCTTCCGTGAACGAGAAGCAGGAGATCACCATGGTCCGCGAGAAATTCTCGCGGGTGGTGTCGGCATAGAGGCCCTTGAGCTCGTTCTTGTCGGAGAAGCCGATGGCGTGGATCAGGAAATCGAGCGTGTTGCGCTCGGGATCGCCGCCCCAGGCCTCGTCGATCGCGGCGAAGGCGGCATCGACAGTGGCAACATCCTCGACATCACAGGGGATGACCAGCTTCGAGCCGATACTCTCCGCCAGCGGCTTGACGCGCTTGCCGAGCGCCTCGCCCTGATAGGTGAAGGCCATTTCGGCGCCATGCGCATGCAGGGTCCGAGCAATGCCCCAGGCGATCGAGTTCTGATTGGCGACCCCCATGACGAGGCCGCGCTTGTTGTGCATCAGGGGGAGCATGTCTGGACTTTCACGTCATCATTCGGCGAGCGCCGCGCGGAGGTCGGTTCGGCTGAAATCTTGGCCGACGAACAGGATAGCTGCATTGCGCAGCGTCGTAGATGCATAGGCGAAGCAGTCGCCCATGTTCAATGCCGCAGGATGCCGGCCTTTGCCAAAACGGGCGAAAGCGGCCAGCGCCACATCGGCATGAGCGTCGCCGATGTCCTCGATGGCGATCCGTGCGCGGCCGACGAGATCGCGCACCTCGCCCAGAGCTTCGGCGACGGTGTAGTTGGCGAGCCGCGCGACGGCGAGCGCCGTTTCGTAGATGGCGACAGGGGACGTGAAGAAGGTCGCATCGCTTTCGAGGCAATCGAGCACGCGATCGGCCGCGGGCTCGCCAGCCATCACGGCAGTCAAAGCGGACGCGTCGACGAAGATCATTCGTCGCCCGACAGCCAATCGAAGAAGGCCTTGTCGGCTTTCAGTCCCGTCTTGCCATGAGCCGCGACACGCTCCTGGATGTCGCGGATTCGTTCGCGGAGCGGCCGCTGATCGGCCTGCAACTCGACCTGCTCGATGCGCGCCAGCTTTTCCTCCGCGGCCTTACGGACAGCGTCGGTCAGCGTCGCGCCGGTCTTCGCCGCAAGCGCACGCACGATGCGATCGGTTTCAGGGTCGCGGATATGGAACGCCATCAGATGCTCCGTCTAGACGAGGCATATAGTCGTCTAGACTCTCTCTGTCACCTCAGAGGTGCTTCCTCACGGCCTCGGCCGTGTCCTTCGAACTCGCCAGCGGCACGATCTCGAAGCGGGCGAGATCGCCCCAGGCCAGCACCCATTCTTGGAGCAAGGTGACGTCGTCGCACTGCATCACCTGGAAACAGCGGGAAAAATCGGCCGATATCCAGCTGTCGATATAGGTGAGGCCCTCGGGCATCATCCGGCCATGCTTGTGGTAGCGGGTGTAGATCTCCTTTACCCGCGCCTGGTCGAAATGCTCGATCACCATGAAGAGCATGGCGGGTCCCTCAGGCTTCGAGGCGCTTCATCACGATGGTGGCGTTGGTGCCGCCGAAGCCGAACGAGTTCGAGAGCACGCAGCCGAGGCCGGCATTGTCGATGCGCTTGCGCACGATCGGCATGTCGGCGAAGGCCGGGTCGAGCTCCTCGATATGGGCGCTCTCGCAGATGAAGTCGTTGTTGAGCATCAGGAGCGAGTAGATCGCCTCCTGCACGCCGGTCGCGCCGAGCGAATGGCCGGTCAGCGACTTTGTCGCCGAGATCGGCGGGCTCTTCTCGCCGGCGCCGAAGACGGTGCGGATCGCCTCGATCTCCTTGGCGTCGCCGACCGGGGTCGAGGTGCCGTGCGGGTTGATGTAGTCGATCTTGGCCTTCACGCCCTGCAGCGCCATGCGCATGCAGCGCTCGGCGCCCTCGCCTGACGGAGCGACCATGTCGTAGCCGTCCGAGGTCGCGCCATAGCCGACGATCTCGCCATAGATGCGGGCGCCGCGGGCCTTGGCATGCTCCAGTTCCTCCAGCACGACGACGCCGGCGCCGCCGGCGATGACGAAGCCGTCGCGACGCGCATCATAGGCGCGCGAGGCGACGGCGGGAGTCTCGTTGAAGTCGGAGGACATCGCACCCATGCCGTCGAACAGCACGGAGAGCGTCCAGTCGAGCTCCTCGCAGCCGCCGGCGAAGATCACGTCCTGCTTGCCCCACTGGATCAGCTCGTAAGCGTTGCCGATGCAGTGGTTCGAGGTCGCGCAGGCCGAGGAGATCGAATAGTTGACGCCTTTGATCTTGAACCAGGTCGCCAGCGTCGCCGAGGCGGTCGAGGACATGCCCTTGGGCACGGCGAAGGGGCCGACCTTCTTGGACGAGCCGCTCTCGCGCGCCTTGTCATAGGCGTCGATCAGCGCGCGGGTCGAGGGGCCGCCGGAGCCCATGACGATGCCGGTGCGCTCATGGCTGATTTCCTTCTCTTCCAGTCCGGCGTCGCGGATGGCCTGCTCCATCGCGACCTGGTTCCAGGCCGAGCCGCCGCCATGGAAGCGCATGGCGCGGCGGTCGAGCACGGTCGAGGGATCGAGCGTGGGCACGCCGGCGACGCGGCTGCGGAAGCCGTGCTCGGCGAAATCAGCCGCATAGGAGATGCCGGACTTGGCTTCGCGCAGCGAGGCCAGCACTTCCTGCGTATTGTTGCCGATGGACGAGACGATGCCCATCCCGGTTACCACAACGCGTCTCATGCTGCTTCTCCGGCTCTTTGGTGACGGGCCGGGAGGCCAACCCCGGACCTGTAATAGATCGCCTACCGCGCAAATGGACTGCGCGGCCGGCGAAGGCAAGGCGCCTCGATCACCATGATTTTGGATCGCCTCGATCCAAAATCATAAAGGTGATCGATTTCAACGATTCCGAGCGGGATTTCAGCGAAAACCGGTATCCACTTTTCGCATCCCGCTCGGGCTTATTTTGCTCAGGCCGCTTCGGGCTTGAACAGGCCGACGCGCATATCGGTCGTCGTATAGATACGCTTCCCGTCCGCTTCGAGCCAGCCATCGGCGATGCCGAGGACGAGCTTGGACTTGAAGACGCGCTTGAAATCGACGCCGTAGACGACGTGCTTGACCGTGGGCAGCACCTGGTCGGCGAACTTGACCTCGCCGACGCCGAGCGCCCGGCCGCGGCCGGGCAGGCCGAGCCAGCCGAGGAAGAAGCCGGTGAGCTGCCAGAGCGCGTCGAGACCAAGGCAGCCCGGCATCACCGGGTCACCCTTGAAATGGCAATCGAAGAACCAGAGATCGGGCCGGACGTCGAGCTCGGCCCGCACCATGCCCTTGCCGTGCTCACCACCTGTCTCGCTGATCTGCGCGATACGGTCGAACATCAGCATCGGCGGCAGCGGCAGCTGCGCATTGCCCGGCCCGAAGAGCTCACCGCGCCCGCAAGCGAGGATCTCCTCGTAGCTGAATGACGATTGCCGCTCCATATCCGACTTCACTCCCTTTCGGCCGCCACGATCCGTCGGCCAACTCCCGATGCGACGTGCCTAACACGGCGTCGCTGCGGAACGAAAGGGCGCAAGCTTTCCTCGGCCGTGGATGATCAGCCTGCGATGCTGCGCCAGCCCTCCAGGAGCGTGAGTGCGGCGACGACGATCAACAATGCGCCGACAGCGCGCCCCAGAGCGACCTCGGCCCGCGGATGGCCGGCAAGGACACCGCGGCCGGCGCCGGCTGCGATGGCCAGGCCACCATAGACGCCGAACTGTGTCACGGCGATGATCACCCCAAGAATCGCCGCCTGCAGCCAGATTTCCCCGGCCTCCGGCCGCAGGAACTGCGGAAACGCCGCGAGCATGAAGAGCTAGAGACTGTCAGCGCATTGGCGAGCACGAAGGTCATGTCCATGCCGGGCACGATGATGATGATGCCGAAGACGAGGGAGAAGAACAGCCAGACTGGGGCGGCATCGGGCATGGGAGCGCTCCGGAACGACGCCCGTTTCCTGCAGTATGCCGCGTCCGAGCCTGTCAGCAGCGCCGCTATGCTTGCGGCTAGGTAGCCAAGGCCTTACATCGAATCTAAATGTTGATGTCCCGATGATGGGACGGTTTGATGGAGTCGACGCGCGGCATGGACGGCCAGACGCAGGACCAGGGCTACGGATCGGACGCACGGCAGGGCTGCCCCTTCCACGATGTGCGCCAGAAGCTGCGCCGGGTCGGCCTGCGGCCGACACGCCAGCGCGTCTCGCTCGGCTGGCTGCTCTTCGCCAAGGGCGACCGGCACATCAGCGCCGAAATGCTCTATGAAGAGGCGATGAAGGCGCGCGTGCCGGTCTCGCTCGCGACGGTCTACAACACCCTGCACCAATTCACGCAGGCCGGCCTGCTGCGCGAGCTCGCCATCGACGGCGCCAAGACGTTCTTCGACACCGACAACAGCGACCATCACCATTTCGTGGTCGATGGCGAGGACAAGGTGATCGACATCCCGGCCTCGGCGGTCGACGTCGCCGAATTGCCGCCACCGCCCGATGGCTACGAGATCAGCCGGGTCGACGTCGTGGTCAGGCTGCGCAAGGTCGGCGGCTGAAGCGCCCCACGGCGCGGGCGTGTTTTGGGACTTCGACCGAAATCACCATGTGATCCCGGACAAGCCGCGCCAGCGGCGCTGATCCGGGAGCCATTCCGGAACCTTGCCGATAAAGGTTCCGAAATAGCTCCCGGGTCTTCGCTTCGCTACGCCCGGGACGACCCGCGCATTTCATGAATCTGTCGGAACCACAGGCCCCTATTGCACGGTCTCGTTGGGATAGACCCCCCAGAGCCGATCCTGCTTGATGTAGCCGACGATCTTGCTGACCGTGACGCGGCACCAAGTGTTCTGACAGGACTGCACATTGGCGATCACGCCGGGCTCGAGCGTCGCGACCACCGGAGCGCTTTCGCTGTTCGTCTCGCGCAGGGAGAAGGTCTCGCCCTTGTTCTTCGACCAGGGCGAGACCAGCACGGTGCGGCGGCCAGAGAGCAGACTGTGCAGCACCCAGCCTTCCGTGCCGTCGGCATCGCGCACGCGCCGCCAGGTCTCGAATTCGGCGGTGACCTCGACCGGCAGGCCGGCGCGCTGGAACACCCAGCTGGTACGGTGCTCCTTCGACGGCCCCTCGCGCAGATTAACCCGGTCGGACTTCAGGCTGACATAACGCGGCAGCGGCAGGCCCGAGACGGGCCCGCTGGCGACCTCCTGGGCCGCACTCGGCATCGCCGCCATCGCAAGGCCCGCCGCAAGCACGAAGCCGAGCGCATCGCGCATCGTCTGAACCGTCATTCAACCCACTCCTGGACCTGCCCACTTTCGACACGCGCCGCGCCGAAGGGTCAGGTTGTGTTCCGCCGCAACGCTGCTAGACAACGAGACGGCCGCTGATCGTAAGAACTATCCGACTCAATTCCTGATGCGCCTCGGTTAATGGGGGGTTGAGGCGGAAAGGCGACAGTGCGGCCACTGGTCACGCCCGGCAGGGCGTACACCGGGAAGATCGCAGCCTGACGGGCCTTCAAGGAGCCGCCCATGTCGAAGAAGAAGCCGCTGGTCGTCGTCACGCGAAAGCTGCCCGCCGTGGTCGAGACGCGGATGCGCGAGCTGTTCGACGCAAGGCTCAACCTCGACGACACGCCGATGAGCCAGGCCGCTCTGGTCGAGGCGATGAAGACCGCCGACGTGCTGGTCCCGACCGTGACCGACAAGATCGATGCCGGTCTGATCGCCCAGGCCGGCGAGCAGCTCCGCCTGATCGCCAATTTCGGCAACGGCGTCGACAATATCGACGTCGCCAGCGCGGTGCAGCGCGGCATCACCGTGACTAACACGCCGGGCGTGCTGACCGACGACACCGCCGACATGACCATGGCGCTGATCCTCGCCGTGGCCCGGCGCATCGCCGAGGGCGCCCGCATCATCACCGATGACGAATGGGCCGGCTGGTCGCCGAACTGGATGCTGGGCCGCCGCATCACCGGCAAGCGCCTCGGCATCGTCGGCATGGGCCGGATCGGCCAGGCGCTGGCCAGGCGCGCCGCCGCCTTCGGCCTGTCGATCCACTACCACAACCGCCGCCGGCTCGATTCGCGCATCGAGGAGGCGCTCGACGCGACCTATTGGGATTCGCTCGACCAGATGCTGGCGCGCATGGATGTCGTCTCGGTCAACTGCCCGCACACGCCGGCGACCTACCATCTGCTCTCGGCCCGCCGTCTCAAGCTGATGAAGCCCGACGCCATCCTGGTGAACACGGCCCGCGGCGAAATCGTCGACGAATCGGCGCTCTCGCGCATGCTGGAAGCGGGCGAGCTCGCCGGCGCCGGGCTCGACGTGTTCGAGCACGAGCCGGCGGTCAATCCGCGCCTGCTCAAGCTCGCCCGCCAGCATCGCGTCGTGGTGCTGCCGCATATGGGCTCGGCCACGCATGAAGGCCGCGCCGACATGGGCGAGAAGGTCATCGTCAACATCAAGACCTTCATGGACGGGCACAAGCCGCCGGACCGCGTCCTGCCCAGCATGCTCTGAGATCAGGCCCCGCCGACCCGGTATCTGGCTCGGACTATCGCTCGGCGCCAGCCCCTCCCAACCCTCCCCCGAGGGATTTCTCTGCGAAAGGGTTCTGGCTTTGAGGTTTGATTGCTGATTCAGTTGGCCTGATCGGAGCGGGATGATCGGCATGTCGGATCAGATGTC
>NZ_FOKP01000037.1 GCF_900112185.1 Allobosea sp. CRIB-10
TGCGACCATTGCTCGTCATTCAACCAAAACAAGCGGCTCATGGAACTTACCTCTCCCATGACCTGCTTGAATCACAAACTGGCCGTTGAGTTTAGACCCTAGCGCTCGCCACGCGCTCCGATCTCGACCTTCAGGCACAAGTCACGGCGCCCGGCGCGACCTGGCTCGACCATCGCCTTGTCGAGCGCGAGGCGATGCCGTTGTCGCAGGCCGGGTTCGGGCGCGAGGTGCGCGACGCCATGCAGGCGCGCGCCTCACACCTCGCCGATCAGGGACTGGCGCAGCGCGACGGCCAGCGCATCGTCATGCAGCGCGACCTCCTCGCGACACTGCGCCGGCGCGAACTCGATGCCGTAAGCGACAAGCTCGCGGCCGAGACCGGCCTGCCGCATGTGAAGGCGCAGGCCGGCGAATACGTCGCAGGCACCGTGCGCCGGCGCCTCACCCTCTCCTCCGGCCGCTTCGCGATGATCGACGACGGGCTCGGCTTCCAGCTCGTGCCTTGGTCGCGCGACCTCGAACGCAAGCTCGGCCAGCACGTCGCCGGCGTCGCCAAGGACGGCGGCGGCATCGAATGGGCGATCGGCCGCAAGCGCGATCTCGGCATCTGACAACCACGGAAAGGATCTCGCTATGTCCGCGACCAAAATCCTCTGGGGGCAGATTCTCGTCGTAACCCTCATCGTGCTCGCCACCACCTGGGGCGCCACGCAATATGTCGCCTGGCAACTCGGGTTTCAGGGGCAGCTCGGAACGCCCTGGTTCAAGCTCGCCGGCGTGCCCGTCTACTATCCGCCCGCCCTCTTCTGGTGGTGGTACTTTTTCGACGCCTATGCGCCCGGCATTTTCATGCGGGGCGGGTTCATCGCCGCGTCGGGAGGCTTCATCGCGATCGTCGTCGCGATCACCATGTCGGTCTGGCGCGCGCGCGAAGCCAAGAACGTCCAGACCTACGGTTCGGCGCGATGGGCCGAGAAGAAGGAGGTGGCGGCGGCAGGCCTGCTCGGCGCCGATGGCGTCGTGCTCGGGCGGCTGGAGCAGGACTATCTGCGTCATGACGGGCCGGAGCATGTCCTGTGCTTTGCGCCGACGCGCTCGGGCAAGGGCGTCGGCCTCGTCGTACCCTCGCTCCTGACCTGGCCGGGCTCGGCCATCGTCCACGACATCAAGGGCGAGAACTGGCAGCTCACCGCCGGCTTCCGTTCCCGGCATGGCCGCGTGCTGCTGTTCGATCCGACCAATCCGAACTCGGCCGCCTACAATCCCCTGCTCGAGGTCCGACGCGGCGACTGGGAGGTTCGCGACGTGCAGAACGTCGCTGATGTCCTCGTCGATCCCGAAGGTTCGCTTGACAAGCGCAACCATTGGGAAAAGACCAGCCACTCTCTCCTCGTCGGCACGATCCTGCACGTCCTCTATGCCGAGGAGAACAAGACGCTCGCCGGCGTCGCCGCCTTTCTTTCCGATCCGAAGCGCTCGATCGAGGCGACGTTGTCGGCGATGATGGCGACGAAGCATCTCGGTGAAGCCGGCCCTCACCCAGTCGTCGCCTCGACCGCGCGCGAGCTCTTCAACAAATCCGACAATGAGCGCTCGGGCGTGCTTTCGACCGCCATGTCTTTCCTCGGCCTCTATCGCGACCCTGTCGTCGCGGAGGTGACGAGCCGCTGTGACTGGCGCATCGCCGACCTCACCACGGAGGCAAAGCCGGCCACGCTCTACATGGTCGTGCCGCCCTCGGATATTTCGCGCACCAAGCCGCTGATCCGTCTCGTCCTCAACCAGATCGGCCGGCGCCTGACCGAGGATCTGCACGCCAAGGAGCGCAAGCACCGCATCCTGATGATGCTCGACGAGTTTCCGGCGCTCGGCCGCCTCGACTTCTTCGAATCGGCGCTCGCCTTCATGGCCGGATACGGCATCAAGAGCTTCCTGATCGCCCAGTCGCTCAACCAGATCGAGAAGGCCTACGGCGCCAACAATTCGATCCTCGACAACTGCCATGTCCGCGTCAGCTTCGCGACCAATGACGAGCGGACCGCCAAGCGCGTCTCGGATGCGCTGGGCACCGCGACCGAGATGAAGGCCATGAAGAACTATGCCGGCCATCGGCTCTCTCCCTGGCTCGGCCACCTGATGGTGTCGCGCTCGGAAACCGCCCGGCCGCTGCTAACCCCCGGCGAGGTGATGCAGCTTCCGCCGAGCGACGAGATCGTCATGGCCGCCGGCACGCCGCCCGTGCGGGCAAAGAAGGTTCGCTATTACGAGGATGTCCGATTCCGCGAGCGCGTGCTGCCGCCGCCCGATCCGCAGAAATCGGGGCGCACCCGCTACACGGATGGCTGGTCGACGGTCCAGCCGCAGAAGCCCGATCCCGCCCTGATAGCCGCCCACGAACCCGACAAGGCCAATGCCGGTCTGCGCCGCGAACCCGAGCTTCCCGACCATGTCTCGATCGTCAAGGAGACGACCGATCCGCGCCCGGCCGAGGAATTCACGCGCATTCTCGACGACGAGCCCGAGGATGTCGCGCGCCAGCGTCAGGCGCTGCGCCGTCAGATGACCGGCATTGCCCGCCAGGTCTCGCTCGACCCTGGCGACGGCATGGAGCTCTGACGACATGCGCGACCGTCTCAATCTCACTTTGCCCGTCGAACTGATCGGGCGCATCAACGAGCTTGCCGATCGCAAGAAGCTGCCACGATCCGCGATCGTCGAGGCGGCGGTCAGCTCGTTCCTCTCGCCCGACCATACCGATGCGCGCGAAGCCGCTTTCACACGCCGGCTCGACAGGCTGTCTAGGCAGGTCCAGCGGATGGAGCGCGATCTCAGCATCACCGCCGAAACACTCGCGCTCTATGTGCGCTTCTGGCTGTCGACCACGCCGCCCGTACCGCCGGACGCCCAGGCCGCGGCGCAGGCCAAAGGCCGCGAGCGGTTCGAAGGCTTCGTGGAAATGCTCGGCAAGCGCCTGCAGAAGGGGCAGAGCTTTCTGCGCGAGATTCCCGACGACGTTCCCGGCGTCTCTCCGAATGAAGAGTCCGGGTGATCACTTCACCGCGCTGGCACATTCCGTGCATGACAATCACGCCCGTTTGGGCGTTTCCTCCCATCCTCGCCCGCGCCGTCTTCACGGTTGCGGGCTTCTTTTTGGGCAATGCCGCAGCTCCCGAGTTGCCTGTTCAACATCCGCGCCATGATTCGCTAGCATGAGCGACAGATGTCGGAACTCAGAATGCCGAATGACGGCAGCACCGCCGTGCTCCTGTATTTGCACGCCACGCTACGATGACCCTCGAATCTTGTTGAACGGGTCTGATTCCGGACCCTTTTAGTCACCCCCATCCGGGGAGCTGAGTCTTGCGTCCCCTTGTCGATCGGGGACGAGATGACCGCTCACCGCCATAAACCGGAAGCGCTTCAGCGCGGCGCGCGGATGCTGCGCACGGCGCTTGGCCCCGCAATCGCGCGGTTTCTGGAAGACCCCGCCGTCGTCGAGGTGATGCTGAACCCGGATGGTCGCATCTGGGTCGATCGGTTGTCCGAGGGGTTGGCCGATACAGGAGAGACGCTGTCGGCCGCCGCCGGGGAGCGCATCGTGCGCCTGGTCGCCCATCATGTCGGCGCCGAGGTGCATCCGCGGTCACCGCGCGTCTCAGCCGAACTCCCCGAAACCGGCGAACGCTTCGAGGGGTTGCTGCCGCCTGTCGTCGCAGCACCTGCGCTCGCGATCCGCAAGCCCGCCGTCGCCGTGTTCACGCTCGACGACTATGTCGCTGCCGGCATCATGAACGCGGAGCAGGCCGAAACCCTACGGGCCGCCGTCGCGTCGCGCGCCAACATCCTGGTCGCCGGTGGCACCTCGACCGGCAAGACGACACTGACCAACGCCTTGCTGGCCGAGGTGGCGCTGGGCGCCGATCGCGTCGTCATCATCGAGGACACACGCGAACTGCAATGCGCGGCGCCGAACCTGGTCGCCATGCGCACCAAGGATGGCGTCGCGACGCTCTCCGATCTGGTGCGCTCCAGCTTACGCCTGCGGCCCGACCGCATTCCCATCGGTGAGGTCCGCGGCGCCGAAGCGCTCGACCTCCTCAAAGCCTGGGGCACCGGCCATCCGGGTGGCATCGGCACGATCCATGCCGGCTCCGCCATCGGCGCGCTGCGCCGGCTCGAACAGCTCATTCAAGAAGCCGTCCTCACTGTCCCGCGCGCCCTGATCGCCGAGACCATCGATCTTGTCGCCGTGCTCTCCGGTCGCGGTTCGCAGCGCCGGCTCGTCGAGTTCGCCCGCGTCGAAGAGCTCGGCCCCGACGGCGATTACCGCATCAGCTCAGCCATCCCGAATATTGGAGACCCTTCATGATCCGCACTCTCTCGCGCGGCTGTCGCCGCATGTCTGCAGCCGCCACCGGCATTGCCATCAGCATCATGTGCGCTCCTGCCGCGCGGGCTTCCGGCTCGTCGATGCCTTGGGAGCAGCCGCTCCAGAAGATCCTGCAGTCCGTCGAGGGGCCCGTCGCCAAGATCATCGCGGTGATCATCATCATCACCACGGGGCTGACGCTCGCCTTCGGCGATACCTCTGGCGGCTTCCGTCGGCTGATCCAGATCGTTTTTGGACTCTCGATCGCCTTCGCGGCATCGAGCTTTTTCCTGTCGTTCTTCTCCTTTGGCGGCGGGGCGCTGATCTGATGGCGACCGCCTTCGAGCCGCTCGACGCCGTGCCGGGATTCACCGTGCCGGTCCACCGGGCGCTGACCGAGCCGATCCTGCTCGGCGGCGCGCCGCGCGCCATCGCGATCCTGAACGGCACGCTCGCCGGCGCCGTCGGCCTGGGCCTGCGCCTCTGGCTCGCCGGCCTGTTCATCTGGGCCATCGGGCATTTCGCGGCGGTGTGGGCGGCGAAGCGCGACCCGCTCTTCGTCGAGGTCGGCCGCCGGCATCTGCGCATTCCCGGCCATCTGTCGGTCTGAGGGCGCAGTCATGATGAACCTCGCCGAATATCGTCGTTCCGCCGGGCGCCTTGCCGACTACCTGCCCTGGGCCGCGCTGGTCGCGCCCGGCGTCGTGCTCAACAAGGACGGTTCGTTACAGCGCACGGCGCGCTTTCGCGGACCGGATCTGGATTCGGTCGTCGCGGCCGAGCTGGTCGCGATCTCCTCGCGCATCAACAACGCCTTCCGCCGCCTCGGCTCCGGCTGGAGCATTTTTGTCGAGGCGCAGCGGCATGAGGCCGCGATCTATCCCGACAGCCTCTTTCCGGATCCGGCCTCCGGTCTCGTCGATGCCGAGCGCAAGGCCGATTTCGAGGAGGAAGGCATCCACTTCGACTCGCGCTATTTCCTGACTTTCCTCTATCTGCCCCCGGCCGAGGATGCCGCGCGTGCGGAGACCTGGCTCTACGAAGGCCGCGAACGCTCCGGCGTCGATCCGCATGAGATCCTGCGCGCCTTCGTCGACCGCACCGATCGCGTGCTCGCACTGCTCGACGGCTTCATGCCGGAATGCCAATGGCTCGATGACGGCGAGACGCTCACCTATCTGCATGCCTGCGTCTCGACCAAACGCCATCGCGTTCGTGTTCCCGAGACGCCGATCTATCTTGATGCGCTGCTCGCCGACCAGCCGTTGATCGGCGGGCTCGCTCCGCGGCTGGGCGATCAGCACCTGCGCGTGCTGACCATCATTGGCTTTCCGACCGCGACCACGCCGGGCCTGCTCGACGACCTCAACCGGCTGGCCTTCCCGTATCGCTGGTCGACCCGCGCCATCCAGCTCGACAAGACCGACGCGACGAAGCTGCTGACCAAAATCCGGCGGCAATGGTTCGCCAAGCGCAAGTCGATCGCCGCGATCCTCAAGGAGGTGATGACCAACGAGCAATCGGTGCTGGTCGACGCCGATGCCGCGAATAAGGCGGCCGATGCAGACCAGGCCTTGCAGGAGCTCGGGCAAGACGTCGTCAGTATGGCCTATGTCACCGCGACGATCACGGTTTGGGACGCTGATCCGCGCCTGGCCGACGAAAAACTGCGGCTCGCCGAGAAGGTGATCCAGGGCCGCGACTTCACCGCCATGGTCGAGACGGTCAACGCGGTCGACGCCTGGCTCGGCTCTCTGCCTGGGCACGCCTACGCCAATGTCCGCCAGCCGCCGATCAGCACCTTGAACCTCGCTCATATGATTCCGCTCTCGGCCGTCTGGGCGGGGCCGGAGCGTGACGAGCATTTCGACGCGCCGCCGCTGCTGTTCGGCAAGACCGAAGGGGCGACTCCGTTCCGGCTCTCGCTGCATGTCGGCGATGTCGGCCATACGCTGGTCGTCGGTCCGACCGGCGCCGGGAAATCCGTGCTGCTCGCGTTGATGGCGCTGCAGTTCCGCCGCTACCCCAAGGCGCAAGTCTTCGCATTCGACTTCGGCGGCTCGATCCGCGCCGCTGCGCTCGCCATGGGCGGCGACTGGCACGATCTTGGTGGTGGGCTGACCGACGGTTCCGACGCTTCCGTCTCGCTGCAGCCGCTAGCCCGCATTCCCGACAGCTATGAGCGCGCCTGGGCCGCCGACTGGATCGTCTCGATCCTGGCGCGCGAGGCTATCGCGATCACGCCGGAGGCCAAGGAGCACATCTGGACCGCGCTGACCTCGCTCGCCTCCGCTCCGATCGAGGAACGGACGATCACCGGCCTCTGCGTCCTGCTGCAATCGAACGATCTCAAGCAGGCGCTGCGGCCCTATTGTGTCGGCGGTCCCTATGGCCGGCTGCTCGATGCCGAGGCCGAGCATCTGGGTTCGGCTGATGTGCAGGCCTTCGAGATCGAGGGGCTTGTCGGCACCGGCGCGGCGCCGGCCGTCCTCTCCTATCTCTTCCACCGCATCGGCGACCGGCTCGATGGTCGGCCGACCCTGCTCATCATCGACGAGGGCTGGCTCGCCCTCGATGATGACGGTTTTGCCGGGCAGCTCCGAGAATGGCTGAAGACGCTGCGCAAGAAGAACGCCAGCGTTATCTTCGCCACGCAGAGCCTGTCGGATATCGACAATTCAGCGATCGCACCGGCGATCATCGAGAGCTGCCCGACCCGGCTGCTGCTGCCGAACGAGCGCGCGATCGAGCCGCAGATCACCGCGATCTATCGCCGCTTCGGCCTCAATGATCGCCAGATCGAGATTTTGGCCCGAGCGACGCCGAAGCGCGACTACTACTGCCAGTCGCGGCGCGGCAACCGGCTGTTCGAGCTGGGCCTCAGCGAAGTCGGCCTCGCGCTCTGCGCCGCATCCGCCAAGACCGACCAGACCTTGATCGCGAGCCTCGTCGCCGAGCATGGCCATGACGGCTTTCTCGCCGCCTGGTTCAACGCCCGCGGCGCCAGCTGGGCCGCCGATCTCGTCCCAACGCTCATTCCCGAAGCCCAACAGGAGGTCCAACCATGACTCTTCGCCGTTTCCGCTCACGCACCGCGCTGATCGCCGCCGCCATGATGTCCATCCCGATCATGGTGTCGCCCATGATCGCGACGCCGGCGCAGGCGCTTATCGTCTTCGATCCGTCGAACTATGCCCAGAACGTGCTCACCGCCGCGCGCTCGCTACAGCAGATCAACAATCACCGCGCTGCAGAACCAGGCGCAGATGCTGATCAATCAGGCGAAGAACCTCGCCAGCCTGCCGTTCTCCGGACTCCAGCAGATCCAGCAGTCGGTGCAGAAGACTCAAGCGCTGCTGAACCAGGCGCGGAACATCGCCTTCAACGTCCAGCAGATCGACCAGATGTTCAGCCAAAAATACGGGGCCATCTCGCTCTCGGCGACCGACCAGCAGCTCGTTAGCGATGCGCGCTCGCGCTGGCAGAACACGGTCGGTGGCCTGCAGGACGCGCTGCGCATCCAGGCCGGCGTCGTCGGCAATATCGACAGCAATCGCACGCAGATGTCGACGCTGGTTACCCAGAGCCAGGGTGCGACCGGTGTCTTGCAGGCGACGCAGGCCGGCAACCAGCTCCTCGCTCTCCAGTCGCAGCAGCTCTCCGACCTCGTCGCGCTGATCTCGGCCAATGGCCGCGCCGGCGCGCTGACCGAGGCCGAACGCACGGCCGCCGCTGAACAGGGGCGCGAGCAGCGCCGCCGCTTCCTCGCGCCGGGCTCGGGCTATCAGCCCGGCAGCACGCGGATGTTCAACAACGGCAACTGACGCCAGAGCGGGACCATCGTCATGGACAGCAAGATGCTGGCGCGCGTCGGCGCCATCCTGTTCGTCGCGGTCGCCATCACGGCGACGGTGATCGAGCTGACCCGCGAGGACGACGCGCCAGCATCCGAGCGGGTGCGGGCTCTCCGCCCTGAAACCGATCCGCTGCGCGAAGGGCAGCGCCGGTGCCAGCAGCTCGGGCAGGCCGCGGCGAACGACGCCGAATGCCTGCGCGTCTGGGCCGAAACCCGTGACCGCTTCCTCGGCAAGACGCCAGCGCCGGCTTCGAGCGAAGGGCGCTGACGAATGGGCACCGGCGTCATCGACCAGTTCCTCGGCACCTTCACCCGCTATATCGATTCAGGCTTCGGCCTGCTGTCGGGCGAGGTTGCCTTCATCGCGACCACGCTGATCGTCATCGACGTGACGCTTGCCGCGCTGTTCTGGAGCTGGGGCGCTGATGACGACATCATCGCGCGGCTCATCAAGAAGACGCTGTTCGTCGGCGTCTTCGCCTGGCTAATCTCGAACTGGAACAACCTCGCCAAGATCGTCTTCGAGAGCTTTTCGGGGTTGGGCCTGAAGGCCAGCGGCACCGGCTTCTCGGCTCAGGATCTGCTGCGCCCCGGCAAGGTCGCGCAGACCGGGCTCGACGCCGGCCGGCCACTGCTGGAATCGATCTCCAGCCTGATGGGCTGGATCTCGTTCTTCGAGAACTTCATCCAGATCGCCTGCCTGCTCTTCGCCTGGGCGCTCATCATGCTCGCCTTCTTCATCCTGGCGGTGCAGCTCTTCGTCACACTGATCGAGTTCAAGCTTTCGACGCTCGCCGGCTTCGTCCTCATCCCCTTCGGCCTGTTCGGCAAGACCGCCTTCATGGCCGAGCGCGTGCTCGGCCACGTCATCTCCTCCGGAATCAAGGTCCTGGTGCTCGCCGTCATCATCGGCATCGGCTCGACCCTGTTCTCACAGTTCACACAAGGCGGCGCCGGCCAGAACCCGACCATCGACCAAGCCATGGCGATCGTGCTCGCCGCACTCTCCCTGCTCGGCCTCGGAATCTTCGGCCCCGGCATCGCCAACGGCCTCGTCTCGGGCAGTCCGCAGCTTGGCGCCGGTGCGGCGGTTGGCACAGGGCTGGCCGTTGGCGGCGCGGCAGTGGCCGCGGCCGGCGTGGCGGGCCTGGCCGCCAAGGGAGGAGGAGCAGGCATCTCCGGTGGCGCTGCGACCGTGCGGGGCGGAGCGGCGGCGGCCGGCGCGGCTTCGTCCGCCTATACGCTCGGATCGATGGGGCAGTCCGGCGCCGCAGGCGTCGCCTCGGGCCTCGGTGGCGTCGCCCAGGCCGCAGGTGCGGCTGTCGTTTCGCCCTTGCGCCGCGCCGCGGCCCGCGCGGCTGAGAGCGTCAAATCCAGCTTCGACGACGGCGTGGAGGGCGGCTTCGGCGCGACCGGCGGCTCTTCGAGCATGGGCACGGTCGGCGGCGATGCTGCCTCCGCGGCAGCGCCGGCGTCCCCCACGGCCGGTCCGCCGGCCTGGGCCAGGCGCATGAAGCGTGGCCAGCAGATCTCTCACGGCGTCAGCGCCGCCGCGCATGCCGTCCGCTCCGGCGACAGCCACGGCTCCGGCTCTTCCGTCAATCTTTCCGAAGGTAATCGCTCATGAACCTCTTTCGACGACCCGCCACGCATTACGGCCGGACGCCCGAGCCAGAGACACCCTACCAGAAGGCCGCTCAGATCTGGGACGAGCGCATTGGATCCGCCCGCGTCCAGGCCAGGAACTGGCGCATCATGGCCTTCGGATCGCTGATCTTGTCGGCCGGATTTGCAGCAGCTCTGGTCTGGCAATCGGCGCGCGGCACCGTCGTGCCCTGGGTGGTGCAGGTCGATCGGCTCGGCGAAGCACAAACCGTCACCGCAGCGACCGCTGACTATCGCCCGACCGATCCGCAGATCGCCTGGCATCTCGCCCGCTTCGTCGAGCAGGTCAGGAGCATCCCGGCCGATCCGATCATCGTCCGCCAGAACTGGCTGCGCGCCTATGAATGGACCACCGATCGCGGCGCGGGCGCGCTCAACGACTATGCCCGCGCCAATGACCCTTTCGCCAAGGTCGGCAAGCAACAAGTGGCCGTCGAGGTGTCCTCCGTCATCCGTGCCTCGCCGGATTCCTTCCGTGTCGCCTGGACCGAGCGCCGCTACGAGGACGGCAAGCTCTCGGCGACCGAGCGCTGGACCGCGATCCTGACCATTGTGCTGCAGCCGCCGCGCGACACCGAACGCCTCAAAGCTAATCCGCTCGGCATCTACGTCAACGCCATCAACTGGTCGCGGGAGATGAGCCAATGAGCCTGACGATCCGCGGAGGCGGGAATCCGTCTTTCCGTAAATCCGCGTTTCCGGTTTTGCTGGTCTCCGCCACGATGCTGGCCGGTTGCGCCACCGACAAGCCGCCGGAGATCAGCTACGACGCCGACGTACCGCCTCTACCTGCGGTGCCCGCCGCTGTCACCGACAATCGGCCGAGGCCGCTGCATGTCCCGCCGGCCTGGACGCCGGCGCGGGGCGGAACCGCTGCCAACACGCCGACCCCGCGCGTTGAGAACGCCAATCTGGCGGCGCGCGTCCAGCCGCGCCGCGAGGGCTACTACAACGCGATCCAGATCTATCCCTGGAGCGAGGGCGCGCTCTATCAAGTCTATGCCGCGCCCGGCCAGATCAGCAATATCGCGTTGGAGCCCGGCGAAAGCCTGACCGGCGCCGGCCCGATCGCAGCCGGCGACACCGCGCGCTGGATCATCGGCGATACCGAGAGCGGATCGGGCGTCACCCGACGCGTCCATGTGATGGTGAAGCCGTCACGCGCCGACATCACCACCAATCTGGTCATCACGACCGACCGGCGCACCTACATGCTCGAGCTGCGCTCTGGTCAGAATCCTTACATGCCCGCTGTCGCCTGGGCCTATCCGCTATCCGCCGGCCAGCGGCAGGCCCTGCCGGCAACGCCGATCATTCCGGCGGTTGCCGCGCGAAATTATCGCTATGGCCTGACCGGCGACAATCCGCCGTGGAAGCCGGTCGCCGCCTATGACGACGGCCGGCGTGTCTATGTCGAGTTCCCGCGCGGCATCGTGCAGGGCGAGATGCCGCCGATCTTCGTGATCGGCCCGGAGGGCGAGGCGCAGATCGCCAATAGCCGCGTCCATCAGCACATCCTGATCGTCGATCGCCTGTTCAACGCCGCCGAGCTGCGTCTCGGCAGCGGCGACAAGCAGCAGACCGTCCGGATCACCCGCACGGATGGGAGGCCGTCGTCATGAGCGAGACCGAAACCACCGAACCCATGCGCCTGCGCGCCGAGCCGCCGCGCGTCACCCGCCTGTCGCGCAAGGTGCTCGCTGGCCTTAGCGTCGTCGCCTCGCTCGGTGTTGGCGGCGCGGTGATCTATGCGTTGCAGACCCGCCATGCCGGCAAGGAGGGCGAGGAGCTTTACTCGACCGCCAACCGGCAGCCCGCTGACGGTCTCGCCGGCTTGCCGCGCGACTATACCGGCCCGGTTCTTGGGGCCCCACTGCCTGGCGACCTCGGCAAACCGATCCTCGACGCCGGTGTCGCGCCGCCAGCCGTCGTAATGCCTGCCGTCGACGAAGCGGAGCAACGCCGGAAGGCCGAGGAAGAGGCCGCACGCACCAGCACCGTGTTCTTCCAGTCGCGGGCGGGCTCGCCGGCCGCGCCCGGAGGACCAGGCGGCACGCCGAACCTCGCCGGTTTGGACTTCACCGGCCAGCCCGGTCAGCCGAGCGCGCAAGACAAGCAGCTCGCCTTCCTCAACGCGCCCGTCGATCGCCGCATGACCTCATCGGATCGCATCATGGCACCGGCCTCGCCTTTCGTGCTCCAGGCTGGCGCGGTCATTCCGGCCGCGCTCATCACCGGCATTCGCTCCGATCTGCCCGGCCAGATCACGGCGCAGGTGACCGAGCACATCTATGACAGCCCGACCGGCCGCATCCTGCTCGTGCCGCAAGGCACGCGCATCATTGGGCAGTACGACAACAACGTGCAGTTCGGACAACGCCGCGTGCTCCTCGTCTGGAACCGGCTCATCCTTCCCAACGGACGCTCCATCGTGCTGGAGCGTCAACCCGGCGCCGATACGCAGGGCTATGCCGGTCTCGAGGACGGCGTCGATTACCATTGGTGGGATCTCGCCAAGGCCGCTGGCCTCTCGACCCTGCTGTCGATCGGCGCCGAGCTCGCCGTCAACGACGAGAACCGGCTGCTGCGCGCCATCCGCAGCGGCGGACAGGATACCATTAACGACGCCGGCCAGCAGATCGTCCGGCGTCAGCTCAACGTCGCGCCGACGCTGACAATCCGGCCGGGATTCCCGGTCAGGGTCATCGTGACGCGTGACCTCGTGTTCGAACCCTATCGAGGCAGATGATGACGAAGCTGAAACTCGGCCTCCTCGCAGACGACAAGCCAGTCAAGATATCCGTGGAGCTTCCCGCCAGCCTGCATCGCGACCTTGTCGCCTATGCCGAGGTGTTGGCCCGCGAAACGAACCAGCCTGCAGCCGAGCCCGTGAAGCTGATCGTGCCGATGTTGGAGCGCTTCATTGCAACCGATCGCGGGTTCGCGAGCGCGAGACGTCGGTCCGGACGGTGATCTGGATCGCTAGACGAGGCAGCTGCACGCCATGAACAACTGCTGGCAAGTCACCGCGACATCGTCCGCGCAAGGCTGAGCAGCCGCCGCAGGGCAGGATTGTCGTTTCGCGGTGACCAAACCGCTCTAAACGTTAGTCTCTCGTTCGCGATTGGACGATACGTGACACCCGGCATCCTCATGGCTGCGGTCGCCTCAGTGGTTAGGGTCAGGCCACGACCGACCGCAACTGCAGCTAACAGATTGTCCCTGCCGACATATTGCGGTTGGACCTGAGGGTGATAACCGAGCGCGGCGAAACGCTGAACCAGATAGGCATGGACTTCTGAACCGGGCGCCGCGTCGCTAACGATGAATGCCTCATTGGCGAGATCAGACCATTCCAGGGCCTCTTTTTCGATCATACGATGCGTGTTGGGCAGGACTACAAAAACGCGCTCCGACCAGAGATAAGTGGTTTCGCAGTCGGGCCAGGTTCGGCTGCTGGAGAGGAATGCCACGTCAAGGCGAAGCTGGCGGATCGCGGCGACATGCTCGGCTGGAGCTCCGTCGATGAAGTCGATGCGCACCTTTGCGTGTTTCTGATCGTAGGCGCGAAACAAATCGGCCAGGAAGCCGGAGGCGAAGGACGAGAAGATGCCGACCTTGACCTTACCGCGCTCGACCCGCCCGATAGCTCCGAAGTCCCTGGCGCCCTCATCGATCTGCTGAAGGGCCTTGCGCGCACGGCGCAGGAAACGTTGTCCTGATAGCGTCAGCGACACCCCGCCGTTATGGCGCTAAAACAGGGAGGCGCCGAGATGATCTTCAAGATCGCGGATTCGACGACTGACAGCCGATTCTTTGACGTCAACTGCTGTGGCAGCCTTGCGGAAACTCCCGTGATCGGCCGCAGCAACGAAATAGCGAAGGTGGCGAAGTTCGATTGAAGAAGATGGTGCCATCCGGTCACCTCATTCGTGGCAGGAAGCTCCACAAAGCTTGCGCGCTGATGCCGTCACGTGGAGAGACCGCGGCGCCAACCGCTAACGCCGTCTTAGGGAATGATCCGCGGTTAGATCGGCGTGCTCGCTCCCCATGTGCTCTTGCTGGAGGCATGAACTGCCAACCGTCGTCGGACAATGTGAGCGAAGCGGGCCAGGCCGTACGACGAGCACATCACCGGATGGATTGTCGAACGACGCCTCGGGCGCGCTACCATCGGAATCGCACCAATGGAGGGTCGGGTCGACAATCAGTCCGCATCGAGGTCGACGAGCAGTTTGTAGAGACAATCGCCGGGCGCGGTTAGAGCCAGAGCGCGCCGGCAGGCGACCATGCCCCCTTCCGAAAAGACGATTGGTTCCGGCGCGTCCCACGGCCGATCGACAACATGAATGACGCCGGCAACTTGGCCGGGTTGAACGACATCGCCTAAGTCTGCAGCCGGTTCGAACATCCCTTTGCGCATCGCGTAAACGAAGGCGCCCCTGCCACGTACGCGCATGAGGCGGGTCGATGGGCCAGTATCGGTGTTCGCCTCTGGCAACATGCCGTACAATTTCAGGACGCGCCGAAGGCCCTGTTCGGCAAGAGCCGTTCCCGTTCGCGACAGGGTAGCGCAGCCCCCCAGCTCGGCGGTGAGCGCCGGAACGCCAAGTTCCTGCGCAACGGCCGACAGGGTAGTCGCGCCGCCTCCGCCCGAGCCGTCGCTGATTGAGGTGACTGGCGCCCCAAACGCTGTCGCAAGTTCAATGAGCTTGTTCTTTTCTTCTGCAGACCCGCCGCTCCTGATCAGTGCGCATGGCACGTAGTTCGTCGAGCGTCCTCCTGCATGCAGGTCGATTACGAAATCCGCCATGGGGAGGAGCACGGTGCCGACATAGTGCGCGATCATTGTGGTCGGCGCACCAATCGGATTCCCTGGAAAAGATCTGTTGAGGTTTCCGTCGTCGAGAGGAGAGACCCGTCGACCGGCCTCTACTGCGGGCAAGTTCAGCGACGGGAGGATGATGATACGCCCTCTTACATCTGCCGCCTCGATTTCACGCGACAGCCTGGCAAGCGCCACCTGCCCTTCATACTCATCGCCATGGCTGCCGGCGATCAGCAGTGCCGTAGGGCCGTCACCGTTCCTGATGCAGATCACGGGGATGGGCACCACTCCGTAGCCGGAAAGGTCGGTCGAAAAAGGCAAACGCAACCAGTCACATTGCTTGCCGTCCGCCTCGAAATCGAGCGGCGTCCAGACTTGTGTGTATCCCGCCATAGCCGCTCTTTCAGTGCTTCATGATTGTTTGCAGGAAGAGGCGCGAGCGGGGGTGGCCTGCCCCGTCGAAGAAGTCTTGCGCCGGGACACATTCGAGAATGCGACCGCTATCCATAAAGATCACTTGGTCGGCGACCTCGCGCGCGAATCCCATCTCGTGGGTAACGCACAGCATCGTCATTCCGTCGCGCGCCAGCGCTGTCATGACGTCGAGCACCTCCTTGATCATTTCGGGGTCAAGCGCAGATGTCGGCTCGTCGAAGAGCATGATGCGAGGGTTGAGGCAGAGCGCGCGTGCGATCGCTACGCGCTGCTGCTGTCCGCCCGAGAGCTGCCCTGGATAGGATTTCGCCTTCTCGGGTATTCTCACTTTTTCCAGATACGCCATGGCGATATCTTCGGCCTCGCCGCGGGATTTGCCGGCGACGCGGCGCAGCGCGAGCGTACAATTGGAAAGCACTGTCAGATGCGGGAAGAGGTTAAAGCTCTGGAAGACCATACCGGTCTGACGCCGTGCGGCGGCGCTGGCCCCCGCAGCTTGGCCGAGAACGATCCCGGCGAGACGGAGCGTGCCCGCTTGGTAGGTTTCCAGCCCATTTATGCAACGGATCAGTGTCGACTTGCCCGATCCTGACGGGCCGCAGACAACGATCCGTGCCCCGCTAGAGACCGACAGGTCGATGCCATCCAAGACATGGAGCGCACCAAACCATTTGTTGAGACCCACGATTTCTACGATTGCTTCAGATTGTGGAAGCATGTTTTTTGAACCTCATTCAGATCTATCGCGCGCGTTCGAAATCTTATGCCGCCGAAATGACCCAGCTTGGTGCGGGAACTTTTAATTATCCAACCGCCGGAGCCTATCTTTTGCCCCTCGCCAGCAAGCGCTGCTCCAACATCTTGACGAGTTGCGCGATGGACACAGAAAGCAAGAGGAAGATTAGACCAGCTGCAAGCATCGGCTCGGCATATCGGAAGGTGTCAGACGCGACATCGAGGGCGCTGCCAAACATTTCCGGAACCGCGATGACTGCCAGATAAGGCGTGGCCTTGAGAAGTGAGATGAAGTAATTGCCCATCGGCGCTGCGATGTTGCGTAGCATCTGCGGCGCTACTATCAGGAAAATCGTTGTGATCCGCCCGATGCCTAAAGCCTTGGCTGCATCGAACTGGCCTGGGTCAATGGCATCGATTCCTGCCTTAAAGATCTCCGCGAGATAGCCGGAATAATAGACGCTCAACGCGATGATGCCGACCGCAAGCGCAGGCAAGGTGACGCCGTAGTAGGGAAACACGAAGTAAAGCGTGTAAATCTGCACCAGAAGGGGCGTCGAACGAATCGAGTCGATCATGACCTGCATGACCCAGCCAAGGGGCATGGAGGTTCGTCGCAAGATTTCCCAGAGAAAGCCAAGGACGGCCGCGCCGAGCGAGCTGACAATGCTTACCCATATCGTCGTCGAAAGCGCCGACAAGATCGTCTGGAGCGTCGCGAGCGCGAAGTTGAGGTCAAAGCTCACGCTGTCTCCCCCCGAAGCTGGAGCGCCGCTCCAGGCGACGGCCAAAGATCGTCACCGGATAACAAAGGGCCAGATAGGCCAGTAGCAGGCCTGAATAGATTCCGACTGGATTGTACTCGATCTGAGCGAGTTCTTTGGCGCGATAGGTCATATCGGTCAGGGCGATCAGTGAAACCAACGCCGTCCCCTTGATCAGTTGGATGAGCTGATTGATGAAGGTCGGGATCATCGAGCGGATCGCCTGCGGCAACTCGATGCAGCCAAGGACCGTCCAGCGTTTGAGTCCAAGCGCCAATCCTGCCTCGACCTGGCCGCGTGGCAGAGCTTGTAGAGCGGCACGCACCGCTTGGCTGCCGTAGCCGCCGATATTGAGGCCGAGGACCATGGCTGCAACGGTCGTGCTGGAGAGCCGTATGCCAAATGCCGGCAAGCTATAGTAAAAGACGAACAGCAGGACGATGACCGGGGAGCTTCTCCAGAACTCAATCACCGCAGTCACGAGTGTGCGGGGCAGGCCTAAAAGAACGTACTGCAGGACGCCCGCCACAAGGGCGAAGGGGATGGCGTAGATCAGACCAAGGATCGTAACGGTGGCTGTTACCCCAAACCCCTGGAAGATGTTCTGGATGATCTCGATCTGGCTCACGGCTGTAACCTGAAGCCACTTACATTTTGTCTGCGCAAAGCTCTGCCGCTTTCACGGAGTCAGACGCGATTTCGTCTGCCGTGAAGCCGTAGCGCTTTGCTATTGCTACTAAACCGCCATCGGCCCTGAGCTCGGCAAGGCGTTTGTCGTATGCGGCCTTCAATTCGGCGTCGCCCTTGCGGAAGGCGATGCCGCTATAGTTGGCCGCGGGCTTGCCATCCGGCTTGATATAGCCCTGAAACGGCATCGCACGTTCCAGACCGGTGACTCGTGGATCTTGCAACAATGAAACTACGGAACCACTGGAGAACGCCACGGCTTGGACGCGGCCTGCCATGATGGCGGAAACCGACGACTCAGTGTTCTGAAATTGCTGGATCTGCGAGGCTGGAATACCGGCCGCCTTGGCGTTGGCTAGATTGGCGCTGCCACGCGATCCCCCAATCGATAATTTGGGATTTTTCACGATGTCGGCATAGCTGTGAATGCCGTGCGGGTTTCCCGCCTGTACAATGACCGCGTCGCCGATCGCCAGTTCCGGCTCGCCAAAGGCCACTTGTTCGCACCGAGCTGGCGTAATGGAAAAGCCGGAAGCCACCGCGTCGGCTCGATCAGCAAGCAGCCCTGGAATGAGGGCGCCGAGGTCGGCGATGACGAACTCGACCTCTTTCACCCCTAGCGGCGCGAAAGCGGCCCGAATGAGATCTGGATGAAAGCCAGTTGCCTGACCATCGACGCCGCGAAAGCCCCATGGAGCCCTGTTGTGGATGCCGATAGTGATCTTGCCGGACGAGATAATCCGCTCCAGCGTCGTTTTCGCTTGGGCGTTGAGTGTCGTTGCACCCATCGCCACAATCGTAACCCCGCCCATGAACAATGATCGAAAAGTGCCAAGCGAAATCTTGAGCATTTGCGCCTCCGCGTTTGACAGGAAATGATCGTTAAACTAGGTATACCAGGTATGTCAACAATCGATGAATGCGGCGATTCTGGAAGCCATCGGGGAGAAGCATGAGCTCACTTCATGAAGGCGTGCGCGAAGAGATCCGGAAGCGGATCGCCGATGGAACCTATCTTGAGGGAGGCGCCATTCCCTCGGCCGCGCAACTTAGCGATGAATTCGGCGTTAGCGCCATCACCGTAAAGCGAGCTCTGAGGGATCTGCAGACGTCGGGTCTACTCACTGCAGTCGCCGGGAAGGGTACGTTCGTCAAACAGCAGCGTCGCTTCTTGCGCGAGCTGGATGTGGGCATGTCGTCGACGGAGGACGCGCGGCGGCATGGTCAGAAGCTGACGATGCAGCTCATTTCCATCACGCGAGAAATGATAACTGATCCGAGCTTACGCGCTTTCGACAAATCCGGAGGCATCAAGTTCTGCATTCGGAAGCTTGCCTGCGCAGGCGACCTGCCGATCATGTATTATGTGATCTATGTCTCAACAACTATGCCGGACTCGCTTGTTGAAGAGTTCGGCCGCAGCCTGACGACGGATGCCCTGAAAAGTATCAACGTCGCTCCCACGGAGAGGCGGCTCGTAATCGATGCTGCCCCGGCCTCGACATACGCCCAGGAGGCGTTCTCGATTCCGGCCGGCTACCCGGTCTTGCGCCGCGCCTATCATCAGTCGACGACCAATGCCGATATTGAGATCGTCGGCATCATAGAGTCACCGTTTGACCGTCTGGCCTGCTCTATCACTTTACCGATCAAGAGGCGGGCAGCGGAGGAGCCCTCGTGATTCTGTGCTGTTTGGCGCCATCTGTGCGTAATGATGATCTGCCGCAATCGCTCCCCGCGCGGCATGAGCTGATGCGGATATCTCGATGACGCGCTCTTCCTTGCCAATTGCGAACAGCAATGCGGTCGGCATGCGCTGCATTCGGTGTGCTGAGAGCTTCCCGCTGACGGATTACCTTGAAGGTTGTCCCGCCTGTGCGGCCGCATCGATGCCTTCCAGTCTCCAAATCGATTATCGCAGTTTTCCCGCGGCAGTGAAAAGCCACAATTCCAGTAAGTGGCTTGTCTATCCGCAGACCCTTTTGGGCGAAGGCAACACGCCATTCTACGCGCTACCGCAACTGGCACGTAACGTCGGGGTTGCCGCGCTCAGCGTTAAATTTGAGGGCGCCAATCCGACCGGATCCCACAAGGACCGCATGAGCGCGGTTTTGGTACAACGTGCGCGGGCTGCTGACGCTAGGACGGTTGCCATCGCATCAAGCGGCAATGCGGGCGCATCGCTTGCCGCCTATGCCGCTCATGTGGGCTTGGAATGTGTCGTGGTAACGACCCCCAATATGAGTGCGAACTGGCGGCGCGCCATCAAAATGTATGGTGCCTCCATCGTCATGGCGCAGACACCTGACGAGCGCTGGCAGTTGGTCCGAGAGAAATCGCGCACCGGTGAGTGGTATCCCGCTAACAATTATCTCCTTCCGGCAGTCGGCAGTAATCCTTTCGGGGTCGATGGATATCGCGCTATTGCGATTGAATTAGCCAGTCAATGGCAAGAGCTGCCTGTCACCGACGTGCTTGTCCCAACATCGCGAGGCGATGTCCTATGGGGCGTCGCCCAAGGCTTTTGCGATTTGAGGAGTGCGGGCGCGCTGGAGACGATACCGCGTGTGCATGCGGTCGAGCCATTCCCGCGCATCGAGCAGGTCCAGTCCGGCGCCGACTATCGTACTTCCTTCCGCGGAATGTCGCGCATGACATCGCTTGGCGGCAATACGGTCGCCTATCAAGCAATCGACGCATTGCGCAAGACCAATGGATCGGCCGTCGCTGTGGCCGAGAGGTGCGTTTCCGAAGATCAAAAGAAGCTTGCAAAAGCGGGGCTATATCTGGAGCTTTCAAGCGCGGCCGGGTTAACCGGTCTGCGCGATCTGGTCCGGCGCGGTGTGATCGACGTAGACGCTCACGCAGTCATTCTCGCCACTTCGCACGGATATAAAGAAGATCCTTAAAGATCCGAAAGTTCATTCGCATGTCTCATGCCAAGCCTGACGCTGATGATAAATCGGCTTGCTTCCGGTATCGACAGAGTGCGTCAAACAACGCTTCATAGAATTTAAGACGATCAACTTCAGCCTCGATGCGTGAGCAAGATGCGAACGCATTGTCAATTTGCGTTAGAGTTTGCGGCCCGCAAGGGGTCATCGCCGATTTTGTAGATGAAAGGAATACGTACGACGAACGCGAGGATGAGCTGTTTTTCGATCTTCGCGTGTGCGAGCTGGGACATGCGATTTTCTGTCAAAACAACGTCGATCGAAGTCAACATCGCTTCCGAATGTTGCTGCTCTAGCCTCGCTGTCAATCTGGGCGGCTCTAGCGCATAGCCATTGCGAGCCATGTTTGAATCCAACGCCCCTGATCCCCATTTTTTGCCAAGCTTCGGATAGTGCAGAGCGCGCACGAAAAGAGAAGAGAAGTGGAACGTGCGTGCAAAGATTTTGCACACAGTCCACCCGCGGCAGATGGGCCGGCAGGTCACCGCGGTTGCGCCGGTGAGACGCGCCGGCGCCGTCCGGGCGGCCCTTGATGATCCGCTGCGCCTTCTCATGGGCGGCGTCGAGCACGCCCTGGGCGATTTCGACGTCCTCCAGCGGTAGATGGTATTGCTCGCCGGAGAGCTTCTCGGACCTGGCCCCGAACTTCTCGCGCTGGAGGTCGCTGACGATGCTCTCCAACCGCCGCCGCGCTTCCTCGGACTGAGCCAGGGGCCTCTTGCGTCTGTGCCAGCTCGGCCTTCAGACGCTCGACCTCACCATGGAGAACGGCGACGTTCATCCACTATTTCGAGCATGGATCCGCCCTCAGTGCCATGCCCGGCGCAGACCTGAGTCAGTGTGCCGCACTCACCCGGCAAGCTGCGGACGCCGGGCCCGCTCGGGGCGAACCAAACAAGGCCGCGAACATCGCAGGCGACATTCTCATCACGCCGTTGCGAACCTGCGGCCACACGAACTTCGAACCCTCCAGGCGCTTGTGTATCAGAACTAACCCGGTGCGATCCCAGACCAAAATCTTGATCCGGTCCGCCCTTTTGGCGCGGAAGACGAAGGCCGCGCCACTATAGGGATCAAGGCCGAGAACCTCCTGCGCCGTCGCCGCCAGCCCGTCGAGGCCGCGACGGAAATCGACAGGGCGCGTCGCCATGTAGATCTTCAGATCGGCGCCCGGCGCAATCATCGCGAGGCCCGCACCGCACGGATCAACTGCGCCAACTGCTCGACCTCGACCGCCGTGCGGATCACCATGCCGTCGATCACGATCTCAAACTTCGCCGGTGCCGATTTCGCCGGCTTCGTCGGCAGTCCGGGCGACGGCGCTTCTTCC
Organism: Allobosea sp. CRIB-10; assembly: GCF_900112185.1. Classification (GTDB taxonomy): domain Bacteria; phylum Pseudomonadota; class Alphaproteobacteria; order Rhizobiales; family Beijerinckiaceae; genus Allobosea. Next base: position 21,624 of record NZ_FOKP01000037.1, read on the forward strand.
ACCAGCAGCGGCGCGAACAGCGGCTCCCGGCTCTCCGGAAGGGCCAGCTCTCCCAGACGAAGGCGCCGCCGCCAATCATAGACCTGCGAGCGTGTCGCGCCGTGCTTGCGCGCGACCACCGCCACCTGCGCCCCCGGCACCAAGCCCTCCGCCGCTATCCGGGCCCTTTCGCCCTCCGTGCGAACCCGCCGCCCCGTCGGACCTTCAACAACCTCAAGCCGGCCTACGTAGCCAGGTGTCGCGACGTCCAAATGGACGTCCATTTCGACGTCTGCTTCCACCACGATCCTCCGTCTCGCCAATCGGAGGAGGCTGCCACATTCAGCTCATGTACCCAACGAGGGGAGCGGCAAGGCGCTTACACACAGAACCAAAAACAACCAATTGAATTATAACAGCAATCCCTCCAGTCCATCAAACTCGATCGAGCGTGATCGGTGCCGCCTCGGCGCTGGATGGACACCATGGCGCGATTGGGCTCGGACATGAAGGTCTCGATCCGCCCTGCCCTGACTTCGAAGCGACCCGCAGAAACCGCAGGAATTGGGAACGCAGGTCATTGTCGGGAGCAAGCCATATCGCTTCGTTGCGAGGCCAAAGCGCTTGCATCAGATCTCGCTAGGATGCCCCAGCTCGTTACATCGACAGCAAGGCGGCGGGGCGCAGATGGCCACTTTCGGCTGAACCGCCTAGGGCGAGATGGTCAGGCATATGGCACGACGCCGGCAATCCCGCCAGATTGAGAAGTGAGATCGGTCAGAAAGAGATAGGGAAGTTGAAGACGCTGACGATGGTTACCAGCGTCGCATCCTTTAACGGCCCGAAGAAAGTGTTGACGATGCGCGGGAGCACAGTCCGCAGCGCCTGCGGCAGAATGACTAGTCGCATCGTATCGTAAGCACCAGCCGCTCTTGGCTCCGTTCTGCCGCGAAACCCTGAAAACAAGGCGCTCAAGTCTTAGCCTGCCAGATACGCAGATCGCTCTAAGTGCTGCATCCTGTCAGTTCTTCGATCTCTCCTCTGCTCAAGCCAAAATACCACCCGAAAAAGAGACCCACATAGCAGTATTTAAATCACCGCGATGATGAAGAATATCAGAAATAGCGCGAAAATTGAATTGATCAAGATTTGAAGCAACTAGAAGTGTTCAGAACGGCTGGCCCTTTATGGCAAATTTGCTAACTCTGCAAAGGCCCTGAGTAAGTCGATTATTTCAGGCAATACTCCTGGATCGCCTTGCAGAGACCAGCGAACGCTTGCGCAGCGTTCTCGGCGACTTTCTGAATTTCGGCGGGCGACGTTCGCTTTGTTTCGCGATCGTATGCCGCCTGCGTGTCGGCGATATATTGGTCCAGTGTGTTGAGGTAAGCCCGAAGCTGAGCATCGGTCACGTTCCGCTTGAAAAGGTTCCAGCCGGTGACGAACGTCATTACGATTCCGCGTGCACATACGACGGCGCCAACGCCGGTCTCTGGAGCAAAGCAGCCGAGCAGCATCGACGTTTTTGCCACCTCAAAGCTCGCGACCTTCCCTATCGTGGTTGCGGCCTCGATCGATGCCTTCGAATCTAGACTTTTTCGTAAGTCATCGCGCTGTTGGATGAGCGTGCGTCGACGTGCGCTCAGCTCCGCGGCATAAGCCGATGGCGTCAAAGCTTTCGCTCTAATCACTTCCACATATTTTACGAAGATCTCGGTTCGCAACGCGTCCGCCGCGCCGCAGCTCATCGAGCTTAGCCCCGGACTGGACTTGGTCGGCAGCCAGCCGAAATAGTTCAGGGTCTTGCCGGAGTCCACATTGAATGACGCGAGGCACCCCCCGCTTTGCGCCTCCGCGTTGTTAGAGAATGAGGCAGCCGACAACATCAGCGCCAGTGGCATTGATCGGATCATTGTGGGTCCCTCTCATCGGCCTAAGGCAAGAAATCGCGCTCTACCGTGCCGCCCTATTGCAAAGGCGCGTTGCCGGCCCCCTCGCCAATGTGACGCCAGAATGCGAAAGGGTCTTCCGGCGACACGAAGTCGTCTCTGATCCTGCGGGTACCCGCCAATGCGGCCCGGGCCAACTCCATCGCAGACACGGATGAACACCCCGATCCGACAGCATGACGGCCGCAAACCTTGCCCCACTCTTCCGCAACATGCTTCGTCGTCCGTCCCATTGGCGGCGAACCATAAGGGACCACGATCAAGTCGGGTTCGGTTGCATCCGAATTGGAGACGATCATGCCTTGCTCGCGCAGAAGCTCGTGAAGTGTAAGACGCGAGCCAGAGAGGATAGGTGTTTTGCCGCCAAGAAGCTCCTGGCCGAGCAACTCGATCAACCCGGGAGCGCCGGCGAACGTCTGCAGACGAGAGGCCCTGTCTCGTTGCCAGGCAAGTACACCGGAGCTGCACGCCTTTTCGCTCGAACTCGGGTTGCGCCAAAATACGACAGGTCGCTCTTCTCCCAGCTCAATCTCGCTTGCCCGAACGTGCTTCGCCTCGGGACAGGTCTCACGCACGCGTCCGGCCAGCGCCGCGAGCACGTCAGTGTGGAGGACCGACGGCACAATACCCTGGCGCGTCATCTCACCTCCCCGTACCTCCTGGTCTCGGCGCGCAATCTGCGCGCTTGCCGTCAGGCGGCCAGCATTGCCGGCAGCAGGGACGTCCATGAGAAGAGTGGATTGTAACAGGATGAATTCCGGGGATTCATTCGCTGCCGCGAGCTTGAGCGTACATTTCCAGCTCGTTCCAACACCGCGCAACCAGTAGCCAAGGCCAACGGCATTGACAGCATCGATCGCGTTGCAATCCAACGCGGTCTCGCGCGCTTCGTGCTCAAGGGGCGGAACGCTCGTGGACGGTGGAGAAGCAGGCGTGAATGGAAGCGTCAAACTGTGTTCGAGGTCTCGCTGAGGGGTCCAGACTCGTACGGCGAAACCCTCGCCCGATTTCTGGAATAGAATGAAGGCATCGTTGCGGCCGGCGAGTTCCCACTCACCCTTTTCACTTAGTCGCAGATCTCTCTGTTCGAGCGCCGCACAGAATCCGGCCGAAATCTTGTCGTTGGAGCTTATTCTCCAATTCTCGGCATCGTTCAGTATTGTCAGCCCCTGCGTGCCACAGGCAAAGATGCGCGATCTGACTCCGCCTGTCAGACCAACTGCCTCGTCGTCACGCAGGCTCTGCAGGCGCTCTGCCAGTGGTTCTCGAAACTGGGATAGCACGCTGGAGACGTCCTTGCGAAGCCGGCCGGCAAGCTCCTGACGCAGATGCACTTGTCGACCGCCGTTCGAGGAGAAAACCGTGCCCCTCAAGCTCGCCGCATTGGCGAGAACGCCCTCTCTCGCGCCCAGAATGATGAGCGTGCTCTCCTTCGCGGCGAGTTGATCATCGGCAGCTATGGCAAGCACGCGCTCCAGCGTGGCGAGCTGGACCGGTTGCTCGCCAACAATCGTGGCGTGCCCGAAGGCGAGGTCACCTCGCTTGCCAAAGGTGGCACTGCGTCCATCCAGCAGCACGAATTTGTCATCGCTGCCCCCGGCCGAGCAGGCACGCATCGAGCACCGGTCCAAATCCGCGACCAGAAATGCCAGCAGGGCATCGATCATCGGCATCGCCGGAAACGGCTCGGCCGATTGGATCGCGGCGGAGAATGTCACGCCTTGCATGGCATTCTCGGTCTGCACGACGAGCTCTTCCGGGGTCACTGCAGCCAGTCGGCTCGCCTCCATTCGGAGTAGGGTCGGCCTATCGGCCCGATCGTTCTTCTCGATCGCGGAAACGATCTGCGGATTCGCTGCCGCCAGCTTGCTCATGATCGCCGACAGATCCACAGCTGGTTCACGTCGAAGCGTCGTCTGTTTCTGAAGGAGGCTGCTTCCGTAGCTTCTGTAAAGCTCGGCGTGCTCCAGACCCTTATCGACGAACCAGAACACCGAGCTGTCCGGATCGCCGGACGCATTGAATGCCAGGCCGGCAGGAATCTTCCCGCGCCCCTGGAGCGCTCGGAGCGCCGCACGCACGCGAGGTTGCCGTGTGTCCTTTGGAAGCCCGACCACCTGCACCTCGGCGGGCTGCGCATCGACCCGGCGGAGGATCAGGCGCGCACTCGTCGACGTGGGAACCACCAGGAGCAACTGTTCGATGCCGCCCTCGTCCAGCGTGGCCATATGCGACGGTGCGGCCTGCTCGTCGGCCAGGTCGCTGTCCTCGAGCAATCGCCAATGCGTGTCGGTGTAGGCGGTCGGTCGATCGCTCAGGAGGATTTGCTTGAAGCCCGCTTTCGTCTCCACCCAGGCAGACGCGGAGGTCGAATCGAGAAGAATCATTCGTTTAAGGGGTGCGCCGGGTCCCTGTGTGCCAGGCTCTTGTGCGCCAGGCTCTTGTACATCAAGTCGCGCGCCAATCACGCGCGCGAGCAGTCTGGACGGGCAGTCGAGGCTCCCGGGCCGCTCGGACAGGGCGGCGAACGTGGCTTGACCGGACAGCACCGAGGTGATGCTGCAAGGGTTGTTGCCGGAGCGAGAATAGACGGTCTCTTGCGCGAGCGACGGTGTGCCCACCCACAACTCGCGCGGATTCCCTGTTGGCCCGATCGCCAGCAGAGTCGAGACCTCACGTCGAAGGTTGGCCCCAACAGCCTGCCTCAACCATGCGCAGCTTGGTATCGAATGCGCGATAACCGAGAGCTGCCTGGCGGAATCGATCTCATCCAATGAATCATAGATCGAGATGTGAGGTGACAGCCTCGCCGCAACCGACAGTCTCGGCCAGAGCGAGCTCTCTCCCTCTGCCGTGCAGAAAGCCCGGGTTGCTTCCGCGCCGCGCGACCGGTCGCCGGCATCAAGTTGCTGCAGATCCTCGTGCAACATCTTGACCGCTGCTCCGCGCTTGTCACCGAGGCCCGCGAAGGGGTCCTTTGCCTCGGGGCCAGCGCGGGCCAGTGGCCAGAACTGAGGAGCCTGCCCCGCCGTGACGGCTGAGACATAGACACTGTCCTTGACGCCGGTCGGCGCGGCAACCGCGACGCAGGCTCCTTCCTCACAATGTTTGCGAAGATCGAACTCAGCACGGGCATTATCGGCTGGGAGAGCTTCCCCCTGCGCGGGCTCGGACCAGGCGCGGGCAAGGCCTCCCAGAAGGCCCTTCGCCTCCTCGTCGGTGGCGGGGTCGGCCATCTTGACCCGCGCACTGATGACCGCGCGATTGGGGCCCGCCGCCGGGCCATAGTGAACCGACCAGGTTGCCTGCGCGTCGAGCCTTGGTGCCGTCACGACATGAATGCTGCCACCCGGGCGGTTCAGTTGAGCGAACGACACTCGCTTGATCGAAAACTCCGGACGTCGGCACTCATCGCCGAGGGAAGCAAGAAAGACGTTGACGACCGGCGAGGCCTTCGAGAAAATCTCCGGATCGTCCAACGGACAGACGAAATCCGATCCCGCAAGCCCGGTTTCATCGACAGCGTCGGCGCCGAAGCCGTAACGCAGCTTGTCGTTGCCGATCTTGCCGAGCAGGGTGACCAGAGCAGGCTTGTCCTTCGCGCCGGCCGCATATTCGAGCAGGTGACGCTCCGCCGCAACCAGGCTCGTGTCCTCGTCGGCGATGCGCACCACGGTCAACACCCAGCCGTCGGGCATGACGACGTGAGACGCTCGGTTTGTGGACAGCGTTCCTGCTTCATAGTCGACGACAGTGAGCTTGGCGGCGCTGTCGAACGGCTTCCTCGGGATATTCAGCGTTGCCCCACCCTCGACGCATCTGGTGGCGCGCACCAGCGAGCGCGGAAAGTCCCTGAGCCACGCTTTTACCAGCGCGGGTCCGAGCACGCCTCCGACCGACTGCGGCAGCAGCTCGTCGACGCAAGCGGCTGCACCCTTGGCCGCAACCAGGGCCGTCGGACCACTCGCCAGCAGAATGGAGTGAGAATTCCGGGCGAGTTCGATGTCGCCGGTCTTGCTCTCGAGCATGCGCTTGATTGCGACGCCGAAAGACGGGACGAGATCCTCATTCTTCACGCCGACCAGAACCCTGTTTGCGGCCTGGTTCCCTTCCCGCACGTCCCAACGATCGCTGCTGGGCTCCTGCCTGACCGCGAAGGTCACGATGCCGGGGGCGGTCCGATCGATGAGCGCAACGTCGACCACCCCGCCGCCGGGCGGAGAGGTGGGTGGTATGGCTTGCAACACCGCGCGCACCACGTCCTTGGTCCGGTTCTGCGCGCCGCCAATGAAGCGGAATTCAGTCGTGCCGCCTGTCTGGAGATTCAACCTGAGCGCTGCGGAACTGGAACTGAAGGTAGCGGTCTCTCCCTGCATCAGCACCAGCTCGATATCCGGGTCCTTTCGCCGGGCGATCCAGTCGGCAAATGCATTGACGCTCTGGTGGGTCCAATCGCGGCTGATCAGCGCCCTGAGGGCCGCAGGGTCGCCTTTGAGCGGCTTGCTTGACGACGTGGTGCTCCACTCGATAGGCCCGGCCCACACCTTTACGCTGCTTTCATCGCTCGTCGCCGCAATGACCAGGCGGCGAGTGTCCGACCACCCTCCACCGACAGCCAGCGGCCGGCTGCCTACCACGAGACAGGAAAGCATGTTGGCCTCTCTGAGGTCCATGCAGTCCATCAACTGATCCATGATGAGATACATGTCGCGGTAGAAGATCTGGCGATTGGCCTCTTTGCCATGCACCGCGCACAGATTCTTCGAGACATCGATGAATGCGCTGCGCTTCTCGCCATTCTCGTTCCAGAACATCTGCAGAGCGCATTCGTCGCCCGCATGGCTGAAACGTCCGATGCCCGGCATCGCCTTGTAATAGATCACCAGCGTCGTCCGTTCCGTGCCGGCCGGCCCGCACGTGGCTGGGGAAAAGCCCGGAAAGGTGAGCCCCCGATGTTGGACGGAAGCCGTTTCGAGGATCAGGAAGGGTATGTCGTTCTTCTCTGCAAGGGCAGGCGCGCCGTCCTTGCCCACGACGCACAGCGCGTTCCCGCCGCCGCCACTGGCCGGCGTGCTTTTCTCGGCCTTGCCTCTGGGGGCTCGCGCCTGGATGTCGCGGTTCTGCTGATCGATCGCCTCGCGAATGTCTTGGCCAATCGTGTCCGGCGAATGGGTCCACGGGTTGGGGGGCACGGGGTCCGAGGGCTTGTCGATCTCCTTCCATTCGCGTTCGAACTTGAACTCGCCGCGGGCGAGGCGGGCGGCAGTGAACAAGTCCTTTTCGCCCTCCTTGATTTGCAGCACGTCGATCGGCTGATCCTCATCGTCCTCCCGGGCCGTCTTCAGCAGCTCACAAACGCGCGCAATGTGCTCCGAGGACTTGTCATGAGGAAAGCCCGCCATCTTGTAGTAGGTCAGAACCTTGTTGGGGCGTTGCACGATGATGTGGGAGGCCAGCTCGTGGGTGACCAGCATCGCGAGCCCGGTCAGCTTGCCGCCGTCGAGCTTGCACTCAAACCAGGTCGAGCGAAGCGGAGCGCCTGGCTTGGGATCATCGGGCAGAGCGAGCGACGCAACGCGAAGCCCGGCGAGCAACAGATCGCTGGCCTCAGGCCGGCTGGCGACGTCCTTCAAGCCCTCGAGGCAGAGGCCTAGCAGGCCCGCCGGCAGCGACTTGGGCTTGCTGGCGTTCGCCCCATTGCCGAACAGGAGCAGGTCCACCTCCGATGCGCTGCCTGCGCAAACGCCCTTGATCGGACTCTCGGCAACGTTCCTCTTCTCCGCCGGCGGCAGATACAACGTCTTCGACGCTTCCGCGGCGACGAAGATATTCTTCTCGAGCAGCACCGGCGTTTTGACGATGCTGAGGCGCGGAGAGCCGCTCGGCACGGGGACAAAATTCTCGTGCGGAGAGGCGCCGGGCTCGAGCGTGACGAATGGCGGCGCGTTCTCCTCCCCCGGCGGCGCCAGCGCACCGGAAATCTTGCCGTTGGCGGCCGTGAGGAAGCTCATCGCCAGTTTGCCTGCGGGATTCAGCAGTGGCTTGCTGCCGCCTTGTTTGGCGCCTTCCGAAACGGCCTGCTGACCCAGCTTTTCGGCCTCGGCTTTCGCTTGCTCCGCCGCTGCCGCGGTTGCGGCGGGATTCGAGTTGCTCGGCGGCCCTTGCGCCGCCAGGTCTTGGCCGGCGGCGGGAAACGAGCCGACCGCGCCTCCGTCGTTGCCCTCGCCCCCTTTTCCCCCCTCGCCGCCCTCAGCGCCGTCACCGTCGCCATTCGCGACCCCGTTCCCGCTGTCCTTGCCGAAGCCTGAGAACGGATTGATCGTCAGGTTGCCGCTCAGGATAGCTTCCAGGGCCTTGCCCAGGTCCTTGAGGTCGAAGCTGATCAGCTGCTCGATCAGCTTCTTGATCATGTCCTCGTTGATATCCTTGAGGCGCGGCGTGACGAAACCGAGCGATATCCCAAGCACCTTGAACTTGACGGCGGCGGAATCGGCTCGCGCCAGAATATTGAAGCTGGACAGGTCGAACTTTCCGACGTGGATCTTTCCGCTCATCTCCAGCCGCGGGTTCAAGGCGAACTGCTTGCCATTGAAGACGAACGCCAGCTTTCCGATGCCGATGTCGGCATTCCCGAGAGCCTTGACGAGGCCCGTTCGGAAGTCGACATTCAAGTCGGCTTTCGCGAGATCGGCTTCGAACACCGCAAGGTTGGTCCTCCCGGTGAGGCTCTGGGTCGTAATCTTCGCCTCTCCGAACAGCCAGATGATCGGCTTGAGCGCGCCGCCGATATCGATCGTCCGGCTCATCATCAGTTTGCTGACGTTGATTCGGCTCGTCGACTCGCCGAGCGGGATCACGGTGAACGCGACCATCCGCTCTTGTGCGACGATGTCATTGCGCAGGTCGAACGGAACGGTGAAATCGCCTTTGGCCTTCAGCAGATAGGCGAGCGACGCCTGAGCAAGCGTTGCGTCGGCACCCAGGGAAAGGGCGCGTTCGCCGATCGTCCCTCTGATCTTCGACAACGAGATTGGAGGTATCGCGATCTCCGCTTCGAACTCGAGCTTCACCTCGAACGGCTTGGCGAATCGCACGCCCGATCGATCGATGGTGAGCGGCGGAAGGGTCGCCTTGAACATCTTGGCGGGGATCGTCACCCTTGCGGTGACGCCATTTGGTATCTGGGTTGTCTTGTTCCTCGTGACCTTGATGATTTCCACCTTCGTGGCGCCCGGAATGTTGACCTTCGAGGCGAAGCGGTTGAGCACGTTGGCAAGAATCTGATCGAGCGCGTTCGGTATCTGGAGCTCGGTCCGCCCGTTGAGCAGGTCGAAGACGACCTGGAAGCTCGGCGCCTCGATCCGCTCCACCCAATCGAGAATGATCGTGCCGGTGACGGTAACCCGATTTTTCGCGTCGACGTCAACGCTCTCTGCCCTGATCTGGACATCGGCAATGCTCAACGTCCGGCCGCGAATGGCCTGGCTCAGCGCCTTGTTGAGCATCGGGCGCCAATCTAGGCCGTCGCCGTCGATCTTGAGGGCACCTGTCTTGAAGTTGTAGAACAGCGAAATCGGCGTCGGCGGCACCGGCCAGGGAAATTTATCCGTGACCGAGATCATGCCGTCGAGCTTGATGGTCTCGCCACCAGCGCATCCGGGCTTCAGCTTGATATGCAGAAAGCCGACGGTCTTCTCGATATCGGCGCTCTCGCAGAAGGTCGTATCGATATCTAACCTGTCCGGGATCTGGTATCTTGCGGAGACCTTGAGGAGCGTCTGTCCATCTGCGAACGGTGACTTTGCTTCGAACGTGTGTGCCGACCCGACGGTCACGCCGCAGAGGGGATGCGCGGCACTGCAATCGACCTCCAGCGCTTTTCGACACTCCTGCGCCGGATCGATGTTCTGTCCTGCGAGCAAAGCCTTGATCGGATCGGCAATGACGTTGCACCAGGCAGTCGAGAGGTTGCTCCACTCCGTGTCGCGCCGGGCATCAGCGAATTTGATTTCGGTGCATCTGACGTTGATCCATCCCTCTGCGCGAAGTGTTCCACACTGTCCGAATTTTCCCAGGCCGTCGAACCAATCCTTCGCGATCAGACCGATTCGCTCCCGCAGCGCCTCGATGTTGTCCTTCAGGTTGGTTGGCAGCAACGCGTCCGCTATGCGGCCCTTTGCATATTCCTCGGCGCATTTGCCAAGCGCGCCGACGCCGCCCGGCGTGAACTGGGCCCCGCCCCCGGCCACCACTGCAAAGTCGAGGCTGACGCCCGCGAGCTTACCGACGCAACCAGTGGCGGCAGCACCCTGCTGCGCCGCCGCGCGAGGCACGAATTTGCCTTCAAGTCGGACGGTATCGTCGACGCGAAGCCTGAGCTCCGCCAGCTCGAGCGGCCGGTCCCCAAGGCTGTCGGTCGTACCGAACAGGCCGGACAGGGCCGCCGGTGTGCAACGTCCCAGCACGTTGATGAGATTCACCGCGAGAACTCGCGGCCCGTCGGATCGAAGATCGCTCTGATCGACGCGCAGCCCGGCTTTGCACGCAAGGAAAGACAATTCGTAGTCGCAGGTGAGGAATGTGGCGCTGGTCGCATCCCTCGAGCGGCATGTTCTCAACTTGATGGCAAGCTGGTCGGAAGCCGCCTTGGCCTCCTCATAGCGCCTTCCCGTCGGCTGCTTGTCCTGGATGAAGCTTTTCAAAGTTGTCGCGGCGCCAGCGACGTCCACCACCTCACCGAACCGTCGCGCGGCCTCCGATGAAAGGAGTTCTTCGAAGAACGTGCTGCCGACCGAAACGGCCAGCGCGTCCGAATTGAGACCGGCGATACACGGGAGGACTCGGCCGTTCCGGACCGTCAGTCCGTAAATCTGCAAGTCTCGCGCGATGCCGGCGACCGACCTGATGGGCTCCTCGAGCGCGGTCAGCCGCGTGTGGCTGACGAGGGATATGATCGCCGGCTCGTCTTGCCTCCAGCCGATGATGACCTGCAGGTCACCAAGATCACGCGGCGGGCCGTAAGCCGAGAATTTTGCCGCGTCGAGCTTGAACGCAACCATATTGGAGGCCTCGAGCGCTGCGGTTGCGCACGATTGTGCGCCGGCAACAGGCCGAGGCGTGGCGCCGAAGGCAATTCCTGCTTGCTCGAGCCTGATCGAAATGTCGCCTCCCAGCTTGCCCATGATCGTGGCGAACGGCATGCCGTCAGCGACGATCCGCAGGGACTTGTAATCCGGACCAGTGGCGACGCGCATGCCTGGCCCGGAGCGCGGCGTCGTGCAGGGCAGACTTCTTTTGTCGTCGTCGGTCAGTGCCATCGGCCAGAAGAACAGATTCTCCGCACTATTACCCTCCGCCGCACAAAGCTCGAAATGGCCGGAGCGCAGCAGAGCTGTTGCGAACGCATCTCTGTCGAGGTCGGCGACCTTGGGCGGTGCAGGGTTGTCCCAGACAAGCATGTCCGATGCTTTGCCGAGCCGCAGCTCGCCGAAAGCCCGATCCCAGGCCGCCAGCGGATCTTGCCCTGGGGCGCCCGGCTCATGACCAAAGCCGGGAATCCTTGCGCTAAGGGTCGACACCCAGCTGACGTCGAGGTCGCTCCAGATGCCGAGCGTGCGCCGCTCGGTGCTCGATGGATCGAGCGCGGTAAAGCATGCTGCCATCGACAGACGCGCGCTCAGCTCGAGAAGCGGCAGCTGCGCAGTCGGAGTGAACGCCTGCTCCTTATCCCCGATGCCATCCGGCCGATCGACGATGGCAACGCTCTTGCGAATTTGATCGAGAACTCGACCGGACGGCATGGCGCCGCCGCCATTCGCGATCGTCACCGTCACCTCGGGTACGCATTTCGAGAAGGCACCCCCGCCGTCGATCCGCTGCCGCAACCCTGGCGTCAGCGCGGCGCTCAGCGCATTCCGCGCCTTGTCACGCAGCGCCGCCAGATGCTCTCCGAGCAATGCGTCGAGGCCGACGTCGATCTTGTCCGCCGCGCCTTTCAAGTCGGCCTTCAGGCAATCGAGGATGGCCGCTGAGTCGCCGCCTTTCGCCAGCGCGAAGGAGGCCGGACACGTGTCCGGCAGCGCCCGTCGCAGCCAGTCCGGAAAGCTGATCGTGGCCTGATCGAGCTGCGGGTTGATCGCCAGGGCAGCTCCGGCCGGCAGCGGAATCGCCGAGGGCCATCGGCATTCGGTCTGCGACCCGTCGCCCGATGTCTCGAGAATCACCGCGATGGAGCACAAGTCTGCAAGATCCACCGTGAACGTCCGCGGCATACGGGACTTGAGCGCGTCCTTCAAGGTCGTTTCCAGCCTGCCGCCGGTCAGCGCCGACTGAAAATCGGAAAGCGCGAATTCGACCGCGACGGAGCGGCGAAGCGGCAGCGACATCGTCGGGCCGTCGACGTTGACGTCCCGGCTTGCGAGATCCTGCTCTTGCTGCTTCTCCGCGGGCGCCTTGGCTTCCAGGCCGAGAGTGAGCTCGAATTTCACGATCTCGCCCGACAGGCAGACGGACTGCAACGTAGCGGCGAAGACCAGACCGCTGCCGGCGGCCGACAGCTCACCAAGCTCGATGCGATTTGTCAGGGCGCCGAGCTGCCTCACGGCGGTTGCGATCTCCGAGAGATCGGAAGCAGAGATCGCTTGTGCAAGAAATGCCGCGGTCCCGTCGACGAGCGCGGAACGCTGTTTGGCGTCGGCCTGCTTGTCCAGCTGTTCGATCCTGGCGGACAACTCGGCCGCAAGGGTATTGACGCTCTTCATGACCTTGGCAGCATCGACCGGGGCACATGTCCCGCCGGCTTCCGTATTGGTTTTCGCCAACGCATTGAGGCGCGTCCCGATCCTGCCGATGAGCGAACGCGTATCCTCGACACCAGCCTCGGCGCCGCTTGGGCGAGGATGTGTCTGCACCAGGTCTCGCGCTAGAATATTGGCGATGATCATCGATACGCGGGGCACCTCCGCGGCAGCCGCGGCGTTGGCAATGCCCCGAAGCCCGCTGATGCTCTTCTGCTGTCGCTCAGCAAAAGTCGCGGCCTGGACTTTGTTCAGTGCCGCTCCGAGCAATGCATTCGCCTTGTACCAGCTTCTGAAAGCAGACCGCAGATAGTTCGAGAATACCGCCGTGTCGTCGCCCGCTTCGGGTCGGCACAGGCCTTGGTCCGCCGCGTCGGCGAGATCGCACAGCCGCTTGCGATGCGCCGCGACCAGCGTGGCGTCGGCCGCGACGCGCGGGTCGGAGTCGGGGTGTGCGACGAGTTGATCGAAGCGACTGTTGGTCCGCGCATCGACCGCCGCAGCAAGCTCGCACAGCCGGTCCAGCGCTGCAGCGTCGATCTTGCCCGCGAGCGCGTCAGCGGCCCGCGTCAGCGCAACCTTGATATCGGCAAAGTAGCTCCGTGCCCTCCTGAGCTTCTCGCCCGCCCCGAGCTCCTTGAGCGCCGCGTAGGCCTTCTCTATTTCCCCGGGAACGACCGGCTGCGCCCGGCCCGCCACGCATTTGAGCTGCGGCTCAAGCTCTCCGCTGCCTGCGCCCGCGGCCGTGAACTTCTGTCGCGCCCACTGGCGGCCGAGCACCGCAATGGCCGCCAGCGCGCGTTCCCCCTCCTGCTTGACGATTCGCGCCGCATCGTCTCGGGCCTCGCCCTCCCCCTCGGATGCCCGCAGATAGAGCTTCTCTGATGCAAGCCGGATCGCTTCGAGGCGCTTGCCGGGTATATCGCGCCAGCACTCTCTGAGGGCACCGAGGGGATTGAGGGGATCGTGCCGCTCGCAGAACACATCCAGCAAGTGCTGGAAGGCCAGAACCGCGCGGCGCGCGTCGTCCGTGATCCCTTCCAGCAACTCGGGCGCCGGAGAGCGGTCGAAGCTGTCCTCTGTCCACGACTTCGTGGATGGACAGGGCGACATTCCAATCTTCAGCCCCTCGAGCAGGAGCAGAATGTCGCAGAATTCATTGCGCAGGCGGCGCAGATCCGTGACCGCCGAGGTTACCGTCAATCTCCGGGCACCCAGGTCCGAGACCTCGACGGCCCTTGCCCCGCTCAGTCCGATGCACACCACCGCGGCCGCCAGCAGGAGGGTGCAGACGATGCTTCGCAGATCGGTTCTCATCATTTCGTCACACTGATGCCAATGGGCTGGACCTGGCTGGGCGCCGTGGTTTTCAACCCCGCCAACTGATCGTCGGCGATGACACCCATCTCGAACGCGATCTCCACGGAGTTGGAACAGCCTTCGACGATTGGTTTGACCTCGAAGCGCTCGACCTGGGCGGTGAGCAAGGCCAGCTCGGCTTTCACGCAGGAAGCCGGGGCCTTGCAGGCATTCCTCAACCCTCCCCCCGGACCTGTATCGGCGATGTACCATGCCTTGAGCCCAGGACGGCCATTGATGCTGTCTGCTGCCTGGTTCGCCTGGGTATATGGCGAGTACAGGACTCCAGGCTCGCCTCCACTGCTGACGACGAATCCCGGTTCGATCCTGTCGAGGGGACAGGCAACGCCCGTCGACTTCGCCACCAGCGTGAAGAAAGGAAGAGGCTGCGGCTTCACGTCCGGCTCTCGCGTGCGCATCATCGCAACGACGACGGTCGCCGTGCCGAGTACGGCCGCGAAGGCGGAAAACAGGATGTCCACGAGAGGCAGAACCGGAATCTCCGACTCCGAGGCATCACCGTGTCGTCTTCGCATCACCGCCTCTGTTCCATTTGAATATCCACTCTTTGCGCTGCGTTTCTTTCAACGCCCGCCATACGGCTGTTGCGGCGGCATCGGCGAGCAACGGCACTCCGTCTTTCGCGGCGGCGACGTCCATGACGACTTGGTAGAACCGGACTCCATACACGATGCTTCGGACGTGAAGCGTGACATCCCCGGGGACACCATCGCCTGACCTTGTCCTGAGCGTGCATTTCTCGGCGACGTCGGCGAAACGAAAACTCACTTCAGCATAGCGGCTGGAGTTGAGCTCGATGAACTTCGTGTCCTCGGCACGATTATCGCAGTTCAAAGCCACCTCGAGCTTGCCCGAGGCCCCGTGCTTCCATTTGGCCAAGACCGAAACTAGCGCTCCGTGAACGGCGGTGCCCGACTCGCCGACGTTTCCGGAGCTCTTCGCATCGGCACCGATGGAGTCGCTTCGTCTGCCGGGCACGAGCCCGAGCGGATCGATGAACTGCAGCCAGAGGATCAGGAGGGCGATGACGCAGACGAGCGCGGATGCCACGAGATCGACGAAGGACATTCCAAACGGACGCGTATGCCCCGTCTGTCTGGTCCAGCGACCGGTCCCGATTTTTCCGCTCACGACCGCACGCTCAGGTCGTCCGTCTTCGCTGCGCCGGACACGGGCGGCGGCAACGTGAGGACCGCCGGGCGGATATTGCCGTAGGTGGGCAGAACCGAGAGCGTGCTCTCGTTGACGGTCGAATGGATGATTGAGAGAGCCCGATCCTCCCGTCGCGCCGCGCGCGCGCCGAATATGATGAGGAAGAACATCAGCAGCAGCGCGTAGCCGGTCGTATCGAATTTGATGCTCAATGCGCTCAGCATGCCATCGAGGGCAAGCTGCTGTCTCTCCGGCTTGGAATCGATCAATGCCTGGGTCACGAACGTGGCATTTTCCGCCAGGTTGTAGAACCATGCCGAGTCCTGCGCACGAATGACGTCGTTGGCCCCGAGCATCGCCAACGACAAGCCCCAGACCGTTCCGAAGAATCCGACGACCGGAACAAGCTCGACACAACGGGAAAACAGATCGCGATCGACCGTGAGCACGGCAGCGAGCTCGTCCACGCTGTGCTCGAGGGCAGCAGCTGCACGCTCCCTGGCAACATTGGGAAAGTGAGCTTGATCCACCACGAAGGCGGCGATGACGCGCAGGATCATCCGAGGTAGAACTTCACGATGCCGCCGGTCGATGGTCATCGCCTTCAAATCATCCGGTTGTTTCTGGACGGTCATGGAAAGAGCCGAATGGTATCGGCGCAGGTGAGCCGCCTTCTCGGACATCAAGACTTTGCGCTCGTTCTCGTCGCCCGGCTCGTAGAGGATCGTACGAAACTGGCGCAGATGCTCCTCCAGCGAAGCATAATCATTATTGCGATTATCTGCGATCTTTTTCTGCCAGAACTTGAACATATACTCTCTGAAGGACAGCTCGGTGAGGTCTTTATCCTGTACGCCGGAGAATCGCTTGCCGAAATTCTCTCCATTCAGTGCGTATTCTAGAAGCTCCGCGGCTCGCCGTTCCCGCAGAAACAGGATGAGCACTCCAATGGAAAATATATAAAGGCAGATGAACTGTATTGGCCCGGACTGTAGTCGATACGCGATGAATAGCGCGTTCTTTTTCAGGTGACCAGCGGCGTAGTAGGACCCTTTCAAGAGGGCTTGCTGGCAGGCCTTCTGCGCTTCCGCTGTGTCTCTGTTGCATTCCGGAAGGAGATATTCGTAGATCTGGATGGCGGAAACGTCGCTGCCGAAATACGTCCCTATAAGATCGAAATAGAGCCAGTTGAGGCTCTGTCTCTGTAGGACAGGCTTATCATATTTCACCACCTCGGAAGGTGCCGTGGTGTTTTCCAACGTCGCCCGCTCGGCGTATAGCGGCGCGTTGAGAACTGCCCAAGTATAGGCCCAGCGCTTGCCGCCTCGATCCATGGCCCTCGGATCGACGATAGACGTATCGGCCACGGGATCGCCCACCAGAACCCCAACCAGAGGGTTGACGACGAGCCAACCCGTCAGACCTTTGAAGAGCATGTGAAAGCCGAAACCCAACAGGACTGAAAGGACGGCGGCGGCGGCCAGAGTTCTCGCCCCGATACGGGGAAGTCCGTCGGTAACCTGGACCGGCATGGCCCCGGCCGTGATGTTTCCGAACCGGTAGATCAGCCTAAGCATATCGGGTGAGCCCAATGCGAGTTTGCGTTTCGCTTTACTGGGCCGTTCACGTCAACGGCCTGCCGGGCGGAGTCGAAGATTCGATAGGAGACCCCGATGCGTACTGCGGTATTTGACCAGATCGAATCTTAAAATTGATCGTTTGAGTGTCATTCCCCCCTCGCAGCGGAGATCGCAATTTCTCATTCCGGCGCGGAGTGGAGGTTGACTATCACTGGTGAGATATGCCGCGTTGTCTCTTCGACCCGAGGAGAGAGAATTCCAGTCGGGAACGAAAGCTACGACCGGCTAGAGGGCTCGATCGTGAGGTAAGGGCGCGACGCCGGTCGCTTGCCAGCACATTGTCATACAGGGCTGACGATTTTTCCGTCTGCACCATTCCCCCCTATAAGTTGCAATGATTGTTAAATAGTCCCTTGGCGCTGTCAATCTTTCGGGTGACGTATGGGAGCTGAGCTACTCTCGGATTCTTGGACAGATATCCGGCGGGTTTAAGCTACTCTCTTTGGCTGGCGGGTCGGTTTCGATGGCGTTGAAATAGACCACGGCGGGCGGCTGTCCGCCATGGAGCAGCTGGTGGCTGTAGAAGGTGAGATACCGGCCGATCGACGCGCGGGCCTCCCATACGCTGGCATAAGCGCGCAATTAGACGCCTTGTATTCGACCGATTTTCAGAGGCGCTCAACAAAGACGTTGTCGCGCCAAGCGCCCTTGCCGTCCATGCTGGTCCTGATGTCGGCTCCGATCAGCAGGCTGGTGAACTTGCGGCTGGTGAACTGCGAGCCCTGATCGGTGTTGAATATCTCCGGCTTGCGGAAGCGGGCCAGGGTGTCCTCGTCCGCTTCGATGCAGAAGACAGCATCCATCGTGATGGGGAGCCACCATGTCGCCGTCGGCGATGCACCACGTGAACAGAGCGCGCCGGAACAGGATTTCGAGATCGGCAGCCGGGTCGGCCGACAACGGGCGCAATCCCCGCGCCATGCGCTCGATCGTGGCGTCATGTTTCGCCGAGTTCGGGAGCCCCAGTACCGGGCAGAAATCCTCCATCGCCAGCATGCGGCGGTCCTCAGCGCTTCGACGGATATCGAAACACTCAACGAGGAGGGCTGGCGCATGCCGTCAGGCATGTCGATCAAAGCGGCTTCGGGCACCTCTAGCCCACGGCCCGACCGAGCTCGAGGCAAAGCTACTCGACGACCGGCAACGTCTCGAAGCCGGCGGTGCCGACCGACTTGAAGATATGGGTAAACGGCTGCTCAATGGCCGGCACCAAGGTGCCCGTCAGTGGTCAGGCACATCGGCGCCTGATCTGGACCCCGGACAGCCGCGGGGTCTGACTCTGGGCGTAGGGCCGCGCACCTAGTGAAACAGCCGCTCTCCAAGGGCTGCGAGTTCACCCTGCAGAACGTCCGCGGGAATTTTCTTGAGCATCGCATATCAAGAATTATCGCGCATCTGAAATGCGAGATAATCGCTCCGAGATCACTTGCGCGGAAAGAGGCCGATCTGCCGGCGGTGCCTCCTCGCAGCGCAGATCAAGGAAGGCGGTCACCGGGACGTTTGCACGGATTTCCGGTTATCTTGCCGGAAGAACGGAAACAAAAGAAAACGGGAACATTTGGGGACGGACTCTGCACACGAACTTCCGTAAGATATTGATATTTCACATCTTTATTCCCCCTCCATCAATAGCTGGATAGTAGACCGACCAATTTCTATCCGCAGGTACCCACTACGTCTGGCCGCGCTAGGCACCGGGAACCTTGTCCCTTGGAAGTCCGCCGTCCTGCCGCTACCGTCCAGGGCATCGACAAGACATCATTCAGCGATTCCCCTATCGTGGCCCACGGACCAATCTATCTCGACGGCTTCGCCACTCAGCCTCTGGCCCCTGAGGCACGGGCGGCTATGCTGGCCGCTTGGGACCTGCCCGGGAATGCGGGATCACCAAATGGCGCTGGCGAGGGGGCGGCCGCGATCGTGGCGACGGGCCGCGCAGCGGTGGCCGAGCTCATCGGGGCAGCGCCCGCGGAAATCGTCTTCACCTCCGGAGCCACTGAGGCGAACAATTTGGCGCTTCTCGGCGTAGCGCAGACCTTGCGAACCTCTGGATCGACGCGAAACCGCTTGGTCGTCTCGGCGATTGAGCACAAGTCGGTGCTTGAAGCCGCGCGCTCCCTGGCCGACGCTGGTCTCGAAGTCATCCACGCGCCGGTGGATGCGGCCGGTCGCCTCGACCTCGCCGCCTTCGCCGATCTCGTCGATGAGCGACTGCTGCTGGCCTCAGTCATGATGGTCAATAACGAAACGGGCGTGGTTCAACCCGTCGCCGAGGCAATCTCCCTCGCCCACCGCTATGGCGAGTCTGGCGCGACAGGTAGACGTTATGCGCCTTGGAGCGCTTCATCCGCTCTTTCGGAATCGTCCAGACGGCGTTCTCGAAATCCACCTCATCCCATGTCGCGTCCTGAAGCTCGCTTTTGCGAACCCTCGTGAGCAGAAAGAGGCGAAGACCCAAACGGATGGTCGGCAGCGTGGCGACATGCTCCAATTGCCTCAACATCACTCGAATCTCCGAGGGGGAGAGCGAGCGATCCCTCGGCACGAAATTCGCGATCGAGGCCGGCCCCACATCGTCAGCGGGGTTGGCAATCTTCTCACCGTGGAGGATCGCAAATCCGTAGACCTGCTTCAGGATATCCCGAACGTGGATCGCAGTAGCTGGCGCGCCACGTTCGACAATCTTGCCGCAGTGCGCCCGGAGATCGTCAGGGGTAATTTCCGTGAGCAGACGGTTGCGCCAGACGGGCACTATGGTCGAGACTCAACGCAGCCAGTAGGCGACGAGAGCGGCGAGGCAGAGCGAGGCCAGATAGTTCCTGGCGAGCTTGTCGTAGCGGGTCGCG
>NZ_FOKP01000036.1 GCF_900112185.1 Allobosea sp. CRIB-10
TTCGACAGATCGTCGGCGCCCATGTTGATCTCGCGCGCCGCGATGCCGACATCGCAGGCCGTCACCTGGATCGTCGAGACGGTTGCCGAGAGGCGCACGATCGTCTCGTTGACGGCGTCCTTGAGCTCGGCGAAGCGGCCGCGATAGGCGGTCGGCACCTGACGGGTGAGGTCGCCGGCGGCCAGAGCGTTGAGAACCTCGACGAACTCGGTCGTCGCCGAATCGACCACGGCGTTGATCTCGTTGATGCCGGCGACCAGCTTCTGCATCTGCTCGTCGGCATCCTCGACCTGGAGCCGGGCCGAGAAATCCCCCGCAGCCGCTGCGGCAACGACCTCCCCGACATCCGACACGACCACCGCCATCGCATCAGCCGAGCGAATGCGTTCCGCCGCGGCTGAACGCTCCTGCTCCTGTAGCAAAGCGACCTGTTCGGTGCTCTGACGGAGTACCGCCACGGCCCGCGCCATATCCCCGATTTCGTCCTGCCGCTTCGTATGCGGGACCGCGATGTCCGTCTCGCCCGCCGTCAGGCGACTCATGCTGCCGCTCAGGTCGAGCAGCGGCCGCGTGATCGAGCGTTGCGCGAACAAAATGGCGGCAGCGATCGAAGCCAGCAGCGCCCCGAGCAGCACCACAGGCAGGATCCACTGGATCTGGCGCGTGAATTCGGCCGCTTCGACCGACAGCCTGTTGCCGACGTCCTCGTTGCGCTTGCCGAAAGCGACGAGCTGATCGTTGAGCGCCTTGCGATTGGCGCGGTTCTGATCGTTGTTGCCCTGCTGGTTGGCGGCGGCGGTCGAGACCTCGCGGCCGAGCCGGATCGTCTCGCTACGGAAGGCGATGAAGTCCTCGACCGACTTCTGCAGCTTCAGCGCGGTCTCGCGTTCCGCCGCCGGGACAAGGGCGACCAGATCGGCGGCGAGCTTGCGCATCACCGGAAAGCGCGCCTCCTTGGGCTTGGCGAAGGCCTCGGCTTCCTTTGCATCCTTCGACATGTAGATGCCGCGGGAATCCATCACCACGGCGAAGACCTGCGTGTTGATCCGCTCGGTGACCAGAGCGATCTCGCCTTGGATATCTGAGCGCGCGTTGAGATCGTTCGAGCGCGACAAGGCATAGAGGCTCAGAGCCGCCGAGAGCACGGCACCGGCGACGATGATCCCCAGCATCGCCAGCACTTTGAAGCGGATCGATTTCATGTTCTTGCTCGTGCTTTTTGCACGGTCGAAGCGGTGACCGGCGCTTAATCGTTCGGCATGACCAGGCACCGAAGCCATGAGGCTTTAAAAGCTTTGCCGGTAACGGTTAAAGGGCCTTTAAACTGCTTACCCATGCGTCAGCACGCTGCCGAAAAGCATAGCAAAAGCCTCCCTTTTGCGCTCATTTTTAAGTTGATGCGCGCATAAGTGGCAACTCGCTTCGCCATGCGGTGCCAGCATGTCGCACTGTGGCATTCAGGCCACGCTCTGCGTCGGCCATCATTTCGCCACATCCTTTTCACCCCGGCGCCATGCGGGGCCGTGAAGTGGTAAGGGTCCGCCGACGGGAACTCCTTGGAACTTGTCGGCAATTCGCATGTTGTCGCTGCCAGCCGCCCACGAAGAGCCGAGTTATGTCCTCCCAGCCTGATGCCTCCGCCACCTGTTCCCGCCGCCGCTTCCTGACGATGGCCTCGGCCTTCGTGCCTGTCGGCCTGGCCGGCTGTGTCACCGGTCCGCAGCAGGCCTATGAAGTCAGGACGCCGGTCCACCAGAACGCCGCTTTCCTGTCGATGTATGACGAGCGGCCGGATGAGCGGCATCCGCTGCCGGCGACCGACATCGACGAGGTCGAGACGCGCTTCCTGCGCCAGGAGGTCAATTACCAGACGCCGGAGCGCCCCGGCACGATCGTGGTCGACACCTCGGCCCGCTATCTCTATCTCGTCCGCGAGAACGGCCGCGCCATCCGCTACGGCATCGGCGTCGGCAAGCAGGGCATGTCCTGGCGTGGCCGCGCCACCGTCGCCCGCAAGGCCGAATGGCCGCGCTGGACGCCGACCGCCGCGATGATCGCCCGCGAGCCGGAGCGCAACGCGCGTTGGGCCGGCGGCATGGCGGGCGGCCTCGAGAACCCGCTCGGCGCGCGCGCCCTCTATCTCTATCAGGGCAACAGGGACACGCTCTACCGTATCCACGGCACGAGCGAGCCCTGGTCGATCGGCAAGGCCGTGTCCTCGGGCTGCATCCGCCTGTTCAACCAGGATATCATCGATCTGCACAGCCGCGTTCCGATCGGGACCCCCGTCGTCGTGCTGAACCGCAACCCGATCGGCGAACCGGAGCTCGACGAGACGGACGCGCCGCTGCCGCCTGACGACTTCATCTGAGCGTGCATGGCCGGCTCAGCCGGCAGCTTTCGGAAAGGGCGGCTCGCAAGCCGCCCTTTTTTGTCGCCGCGGCGCCGTCACGCTTCCTTTGCCAGATCGGGCTACTCCCCCAGCCCCGGGCGGCTGCGATTTGCCTCGACGCGGTTTTGCGCTACGCCCTGCCGGTCGGCAGCCCGCCGACGAGACGATGAGACCGCCAGATGCGCGTGACGATGATCGGTTCAGGCTATGTCGGCCTGGTCTCCGGAGCTTGCTTCGCCGATTTCGGCCATGAGGTGACCTGCGTCGACACCGACGCCGGCAAGATCGCCGCCCTGAAGCGCGGCGAGATCCCGATCTACGAACCCGGCCTCGACGACCTCGTCGCCAACAATGTCCGTGCCGGGCGGCTCTCCTTCACCACCGAGCTCGCGGGGCCGGTGGCGGCGGCGGACGCGGTCTTCATCGCGGTCGGCACGCCCTCGCGCCGCGGCGACGGCCATGCCGACCTGACTTACGTGCACCAGGCGGCGCGCGACGTCGTCGCGGCGATCGAGGGGTTCACCGTGGTCGTGACCAAGTCGACCGTGCCGGTCGGCACCGGCGACGAGGTCGAGCGGATCATGCGCGAGACGCGGGCCGATGCCGATTTCGCCGTCGTCTCCAACCCGGAATTCCTGCGCGAAGGCGCGGCGATCGCCGACTTCAAGCGCCCGGACCGGATCGTGATCGGAACCGAGGACGATCGCGCCCGCAAGGTGATGGAGGACCTCTACCGGCCGCTCTATCTCAATGCGGCGCCGCTGCTGTTCACGGCGCGGCGGACCTCGGAGCTGATCAAATACGCCGGCAACGCCTTCCTCGCGACCAAGATCACCTTCATCAACGAGATGGCGGATCTGTGCGAGCGGGTCGGCGCCAATGTCCAGGAGGTGGCGCGCGGCATCGGCCTCGACAACCGGATCGGCGGCAAGTTCCTGCATGCCGGCCCGGGCTATGGTGGCTCCTGCTTCCCGAAGGACACGCTCGCCCTGATCAAGACTGCGCAGGACATGGAGAGCCCGCTGCGCCTCGTCGAGACGGTGGTCGCGGTCAATGACCAGCGCAAGCGCGCGATGGCACGCAAGGTCATCGCCGCCTGCGGCGGCTCGGTCAGGGGCAAGCGCATCGCCATCCTCGGCCTCGCCTTCAAGCCCAACACCGACGACATGCGGGAGGCGCCCTCGCTCTCGATCGTGACGGCGCTGCTCGATGCCGGCGCCGAGATCACCGCCTATGATCCCGAGGCGATGGCGAGCGCCAAGCCGCTGATGCCGGAGATCGCCTACGCGCCGGACGCCTATTCCTGCCTCGAAGGGGCGGATGCGCTGGTGATCGTCACCGAATGGGATGCCTTCCGGGCGCTCGACCTCGGCCGCGTCAAGGCGGCGCTGCGTCATCCCGTCGTGGTCGATCTGCGCAACATCTACCGCTCCGGCGAGATGCGCGAGCGCGGCTTCACCTATGTCAATGTCGGCAACGCCTAACGGGCTGCGCTTTCCTCTCTGAAAGGCCGATCGCCTGCGTTCTTCCCTTCCCCCTCGTGGGGAAGGGATGGGGATGGGGGGCGAACGACTGGGTAGAAGGTGGCTGGTAGAAGCGGATCGGCGGGCTCCCGGCGAATTCGCCCCGACTTTGCGCCCCCCACCCCTGCCCCTCCCCACAAGGGGGAAGGGTTCGCGCGCCACACACGCTTGGCGGACGATTCCGTTTGAGCGCGACAGAATGGGATTGGGCCGCCGCCTTGATAGCGTCATAAGCCGTCACCACCTTTCGAAGCGACAGGGCGACCGCTCTGTCCAACATGAGAGGAGATGACGATGACGCCGCAGGAACGCGACGTGATCGCCGGGATTTTCGACCGCCTGCGTCAGGCGGCCAATCAGCCCCGCGACCCCGAGGCTGAACGTTTCATCGCTGACCGCCTGCGCGAGCAGCCCTATGCCGTCTATGCGATGGCGCAAACGATCTATGTCCAGGAGCAGGCTCTGGCCAATCAGCAGGCTCAGCTCGAACAGGCTCAGGCCGAGATCGAGCAGCTGCGCCGCCAGCCGCCCGCGCCAGCCCCGGCTCAGCAATCCGGCGGCTTCCTGTCGGGCATTTTCGGCGGCGGCGCGAGCCAGCCGGCCCGCTCCGGCTCGGTGCCATCCTTCCCGCAGCGCGGCGGCGCCGCACCGCAACCGGCTTCGCCGCCTTGGGGCGGCCAGGCGGCAGCGCCTCAGCCGGGCATGGCGCCGCAGCAGGGCATGGGCGCCGCGCCTGGCCCCTGGCAGAATCAGGCGGCCCAGCCTCCTGCCCGCGGCGGCGGCTTCCTGGCGGGCGCATTGACGACCGCGGCCGGCGTCGCCGGCGGCATGGTCGCCGGCAACATGCTGATGAACGCCTTCAGCGGCAGCAAGAGCGGCTCCGAGGCCAAGCCGGCCGAGGCTGCGCAGGCTGCGGAGAACAAGGACGCGTCGCAGAACAACGATGCGGCCAAGGACACCCAGACGGCTGCCGACCAGCAGCCGGCGGCAGAACCGCAGCAGGAGCCGAGCTATCAGGACGCCAATTACGACGATGGCAGCTATGATGACGGCTCGGGCGGCTTCGGTGGCGACGACGAGTGGGCCTGAGCCTGACGCCAGCCCTTGAAATGACGAGGCCCGCCTGGCGACAGGCGGGCCTTTTCTTTTTGAGCGTGTCCCGCTCGGCTCAGATCACCAAGACCTTCGCGCCGACGCGCACCCGCTCGTAGAGGTCGATCACGTCCTCGTTGTTCATGCGGATGCAGCCGGAGGAGACCGCCTGGCCGATCGTGTTCGGCTCGTTGGTGCCGTGGATGCGGTAGAGCGAGGAGCCGAGATAGAGCGCACGCGCACCCATCGGGTTCTCGGGACCGCCGGCCATGAAACGCGGCAGGTCGGGCCGGCGCTTCAGCATTTCGGCCGGCGGCGTCCAGCTCGGCCATTCGGCCTTGCGGGTGACCGCCTTCATGCCGGCCCATTCAAAACCGGGGCGGCCGACGCCGATGCCGTAGCGCAGGGCCCGGCCACCCGGCTGGACCAGGAAGAGGAAGCGCTGCGGCGTGTCGATGATGATGGTGCCGGGCTTGTGCGGGCCGCTATAGGCGACTTCCTGCTTCTGGAAGCGCGGATCGAGGGTGCGCGCGATCGGCCGCTCGGCCGGGATCGGCTCGCCGAGCGCGGCGGAACGACGCTCGCGGCGCGGCTCCATCGGGTCGCCCTGGATCGGCACCGGCGCCTCGTAGTCGGAGAGGCGGCGCGTCTGCGGCTGCTGGCCATAGGCGCCGCGCGGCGGCCGGTTATAGACCGCCCCGCCCCGACCATAATCGGTCGGGTCCTGGCCGGTCATCAGCATCTCGATGAAACCGCCGCCATACTGGCCGCGGCCGGCCGAATGCGTGACCATCGGGTCGGCGGGACGCCAATAGGTCTGGGCATTGGCTTGTGCCGACGCCTGCAGCAGGCCGCCGAACACGACAAAGGGAACAACATAGAGCGGACGCATGACGCAACTCTCTTTACGCAACAGGCTTGAAGCGTGAGGCGATGCGTTGAAATGAATGGTGAATCGTTGACTTTATCGGCCCCGGAAACGACTTAAACGCTCGAATTCCCCAGGTTAACCTTAGCGATCCGCAAGCAAACGCGGTAAACGTCGGGTTCATGCTCCCCGCTTGCGCATGGCGAGCCAGAGCCGCAGCAATGTCCGGCAGCGCGCCACGTCGAAGGCCAGCATCAGCCCGCCATAGACGACGGTGCCGAGCGCGGCCTGCAGCAGCAATTCGGGCAAGGGCGAAAGGCGCCCGGAGAGCGGCCAGACCGCCGCCGCCATCACAGCAACCGCAACGATGATCAAGCCGATGTCGCGCAGCTTCGGCAGGACAGGCAAGATCCGTAGCGCCATCCAGCCAGTGATGACGAGAACGGTCAGGAAGCTGACGGTCTGGCCAAGCGCGAACCGTTCCGGCCCGGCCGCGACGGCGCCGAAGACGAACGCGAGGTTGGCGGCGAGGCCGGCGCAGGCGGCGAAGGTCACCATGCCCGTGCGCTTGCCGAGCAGGAAGACGGGATAGAGCCCGCCGACGAAGATGGTCAGCGCGACGAAACCCGGCAGCAGCAGCAGCATGTAGGCGGCGAAACGGCCGTGGAACGCCACCGGCACCAGCAGCTTCTCGAAGGCCGGCAGCACCAGGAACAGGCCGGCCGCCACCGGCAGCGCCACCATCAGCACGATCACCAGATTGTCGGCGATGCGCCTTTGCGCCGCGCGCCGGCCCTTGGTCTCGTCGAGCCGAAGCACCTCGCGCAGCATGACGATCTCGAGCGTTGCCGCGAGCGTGCCGAACAGGCGCAGGCCCATATCGGCCGCGAGCGAGAAATAGCCGGCCTCGGCGAAGCCATAGGCATCGGCGAGCAGCGAGCGGTTCAGCAGCGGAATCAGCGAATAGATCGCGTTGGCGCCGACCAGCGGCAGGGCATAGCGGGCGAAGTCGAGTGCGAGGTCGCGGCTGGCGGCCGACCAGGCTAGCGGCGCATCGGCGAGCGAGCGCCGGACGGCGAGCAGCGCCGCCATGATACTGACGACGCCGCCGAACATCACGATCGTTGGATCGCGCGTCCACCAGGCGCCGCCGACCATCAGAAGCAGCGCGAGCACGTTCTTGACGATGACGAGGCGGGCATAGGCGGCATCGAGGAAGCGCGCCCGGGCGATCGCGCCGTGATAGTCGAACAGGCCGGCACAGATGCCGCCCAGCACCGAAGCCGCGACCAGCATGACCGGCAGGCCGAAATCGACGCCCGCGACCACGGCCGCGACGAGCAGGCCGGTGAGCGCGATGGTCATGCCCGCGCTCAGCACATCGAGCGTCGCCCTGATTCGCGGCTGTTCCTCGCGGCTCTTCTGCGAGTAGAAGCGGACGGCAGAGAGCCTGATCCAGTCGAGTAGCGCGGTGTTGAGCACGACGATGATCGCCGCGCCGATGGCGTAGCGGCCGAATTCGGCGGGGCCGAGGAAATAGGCGATGAGCAGCCCGAGGGCGAAGTTCAGCCCGGCATTGATCACGAAGGGCAGGAGAACGGTCATGACGCCATCGCGAAAGGGCCTGCCGGCTCGGCGCCAGCCGCGCATGACTGCGCTGATTCCGCCTAATCGCCAAACTCCGGATGTCCAAGCGGAAACTGGCACGGCCTGGCCGCCCGCCAGCACGAAAGACTGAACGAATGCCGAGCGATCCGCTGTTCTATCTCGTCGGCTGGACCACCACCCTGCTGGTCGGCATCGGCAAGGGCGCGTTCGGTGGCGGGCTCGCCATTCTGGGCGTGCCGCTGCTGGCGCTCGTCGTCGATCCGCTGCAGGCCGGGATCATGGTCGCGCTGTTGGTCGCGGCGATGGACCTCGTCGCCATCGGCAGCTTCGGCGTCTCGACCTGGTCGAAGAAGGACCTCGTCTGGCTGATCCCCGGCCTGATCCTCGGCATCGCGATCGGCTATGCCGTCTTCCTCATCGTCGATGCGCGCATCGTCACGCTGATCATCGGCCTCGTTACCCTCGCCTTCACGGCGCATTGGTTCCTGCGCGGCCGGACCGCGCCAGCAGGCCAATTGCCGGTTTCGCCCCCCTCGCGCTGCTGGCAGGAACAGCCTCGGGCTTCACCACCTTCGTCGCCCATGCCGGCGGGCCGCCCGTCGCCATGTACCTGCTGGCGCGCGGCCTCTCCAAGACCGCCTTTGTCGGCACCACCATCGCCTTCTTCATGCTCGGCAACCTCCTGAAGCTGCCGCCCTATCTGGCGCTCGGGCTGAAACAGCCGCAGGCGCTCTGGGCCGCGCTCGCCTTGCTGCCGGCGGCGCCGATCGGTGTCTGGGTCGGCCGCTGGCTGCATGAACGGCTCGACCAGAAGCGGCTGTTCTTTGCCTGCTATCTGCTGCTCGCGGCCGCCGCGTTGAAGCTGACCGCGGACGCCGCGCTGGCATTGCTGCGGTAACGGCATGGCAGGAGCGCGAGCCGCCCATCTTTGCAGCAGCCCGCATTGGGCCTAAGCGGGTGGTCATGACCGCCCTGCCCGTCCTGCGCGACGCCACCGACGCTGATTCGGAGCCGCTCGCCACCCTGATCGCCGCGACCTTCGCCGAATATCCGAACTGCTTCTTCGAGTGGTCGGAATTCCCGGAGCTGCGCCGCCCCGCCAGCCACTATGCCGAAAAGGGCGGCAGGCTCTGGGTCGCCGATGGGCCGGACGGGCGCATCGCCGGCTCGATCGCCGTCGTGCCGGTGCCAGACCAGAACGCGGTCGAACTGTTCAAGGTCTATGCCGATCCGAGCCAGCGCGGCAGCGGCCTGGCGCAGACGCTGTTTGCGCAGACACTCGCTTTCGCCGAGGCCGGCGGCTACCGGGAGATGATGCTGTGGTCGGACAGCAAGTTCGCCCGCGGCCACCGCTTCTACGAGAAGCTCGGCTTCGTGCGCTGGCCGGGCGAGCGCTATCTCGCCGACGTCTCCTCGACCTGGGAATACCATTTCCGCAAGCCGCTCGCCCCGGCTCGGACATGAACCTCAACACGGCGCTGCGGGCGGTTCTCGGCATCGCGCTGCTCACCGCGATGGATGCGGTGATCAAGGCCCAGATGCAGCAGCATCCGTTCCTGATGGCGCTGTTCATGCGCTTCGCCGCAGGCGCGGTCTGCGCGATCATCGTCGTCGCGGTCCTGCGGCCGGCCAAGCCGACGCGAGCGAGCCTGATCGGCAACAGCGTTCGCGTACCGCTGGTCATTGTCACCGCCGGCAGCTTCTTCTATTCGATCTCGGTGCTGCCGCTGGCGGAGGCGCTGACCCTCTCCTTCCTGGCGCCTGTCTTCGTCGCCCTGCTCGGGGCGCTGATCCTGAAGGAACGCCTCGACGGGCGCATCCTGCAGGCGCTCGGCTTCGGCTTCGCCGGCATGCTGGTGATGGTCTGGCCGCGTTTGCAAGGCGGCGTCACCGGAGCCGAGCTCGGCGTCGCCGCGGCGCTGGTCTCAGCGGTGTCCTATGCCTTCAACCTGATCCTGCTGCGCCGGATCGCGGTGAAGGAGCATCCGGCGATCATCGTGCTGTTCCAGAATGCCGGGCCGGCACTGTGCCTGGCCTGGCCGGCATCCTTCTTTTTCGTGCCGATGAGCGGCGGTGACCTGCTCGCCTATCTCGGCGCCGGCGCGCTCGGCGTCGCTGGTCATCTCTCGCTGACCTCGGCCTTCGCCCGCGCGCCAGCCTCGCGGCTGGCGCCGATCGAGTACACGGCGCTGGTCTGGGCGAGCCTGCTCGGCTGGTTCGTCTTCGGCGAAGCCCCGCTCTGGACCACCTATGCCGGCGCGGTGCTGATCGTCGCCGGAGCCTTCGCCGTCAGCCGGCGTTAGTGCCGAATTCGCCCCTCAGTTGGGAGCCTGCCGCAAAATCGCCGGCTTGGTCGGACTTCTGCACGAAACCGCTTGAGGGGAGCGACCGACCGCGCATGCCCACCTTCCGCTCCACCGGTGATTGACGCCAGGCATGCAGCGCCCCGGCCCCGCTGCTCGCGCCCTTCGCGAACCCGGCCTCGCCGTCGCGTTCTGCCTGCATCTCGCCTTGCTCGGCGCACTGCTCGCCGCCAGAGCCTTCAGCGGCCACCTTCCGGGGGACGAGGCCAGTGTCGAGGTCGAGTTGGTCGGCCCTGAGGCGCTGATACCTCCAGCACCGCCGCCCGTGCCTGTTCAGGCGCCGGCCCCTCCGCCAGCTGCTGAGATCGCATCGCCTCCGCAATCAGCTCCCACCACTGCGCCTCCGGATAAGCCGGCGGCCCCGCCGGTTCCTCCGCCGGCCGAGCCGCCGGCGATGATCACGGCCCGGACGCTGCATTCCGAGAGCGTGCTGGCCCATCCGCGCAGCCGGGGAACGCGCGAGGCGCTGAAGACGCTCGAGGCAAGCGAGCGCGTCGAGCAGCTCTGCAATCTCGAAGCCATGAGCCAGATCCATGCCTGGAAGGCGGATTTCGAGCCGGACCGCGTCGTCGCCTTCGCCATGGCCGGCACGAAGCTGACGAAGGCCGTGCTGGAGGCCGAGGGCGCCGCCTTCCGCAGCCGCAAGCAATGGTACGGACTGCGCTTCCGCTGCGAGATGGCAGCGAACGGCAAGGTCGCTGGCTTCCAGTTCCGCGTCGGCGAGGCGATCCCGCGCAGCGAATGGGCGGCGCACGACCTGCCGCCCGAACATTAGCCCTGCTGCAACAGCCTCAGGCCGGCTTGCTGCAATAAGCCTCCAGCCGATAACCGTCGGGATCGACGACGAAGGCGGCGTAATAGTCGGGGCCGTAGGATTCGCGCAGGCCCGGCTTGCCGTTGTCGGCGCCACCCGCCGCCAACGCAGCCGCATGGAAGGCATCGACGCTCTGGCGCGTCGGCGCGACGAAGCAGAAATGCAGGTTGGAGTCACGGTCCGGCGGCACCGGCGCCGGGACTGCGCCGATCCAGAGGCCGACACCGTCCTTGCCGTAGCCGAGCGAGCTTTCATCCGCGCTCAGGCAATCATAACCGAGCGCGCCGAGAGCGGCGTCATAGAAGCGCTTCGTGCGGGCGATCTCGCGAACGCCGATGGAAACGTGATCGAACATGGCTTTCCTCTCTCAGACTTTGACGCGCTTGGCCCTGAAATCGGCCTCGACCTGCCAGCTCGCGCCGTCGTCGCGCGAGCGGTCGCCGATCCAGTGGAACGAGTCCGGGGTGATCTCGGTGAAGCGCCAGCGGATCGCCGTGCCGTCCTCGAGCCTGCCGTGCTGGATGATATCCCGGCCCTCGGCGCGACCGAGCTGGTGCGTGTAGTACTGCTTGACCGGGTCGTTCCAGCGGATGTGCCAGGCGTCCTGGGCGGGGTCGTAGACGCGTAGCGTCGTGCCGTGGAAGAAGCCCGGCAGAATCCAGACGTCCTGCACGGCGCGGCCGCAGAGCACCCAGCCGAAATTAATGTGGCCCCTGGCCTCACGGCGCTGGCCGTCGTCGGCATGCATCACTGCATCCACGGTCCAAGCGCCGACGAACTGGCCGTAGAGGGCGAGCTTGTCGGCGTAGTCAGGCGCCGGCTCGGCGGAGATGAGGACGTCGGCCAGCGTCGATGGCGCTGCTGTCATGATCGGGCTCCGTCTGGATCAAGTTGGCGCCCAGCTAGACCCGGAGCCTCGGGCCGCGCTTGGGAAAAACTGCTAAACTCGCTGACATGACCGCCACCGCACATATCCTCGCGTCAGGCCCCGGCTGGCGGGTCAGCGACATCGTCTGCACGGCCGGCCCGGACGACCGGGCCTTCGAGGAGGAGCACCCGCAGCACTGCATCGCCATCGTCCGCAGCGGCTCGTTCCGTTATCGCTCGACGCAAGGCAGCGCCGTGCTGGCGCCGGGCTCGCTGCTGCTCGGCAATCGCGGCGCCTGTTTCGAATGCGGCCATGAACATGCAGCGGGCGACCACTGTCTCGCCTTCCAGTTCGAGCCGGCCTGGCTCGAAGGCATCGTCGCGGCCGTGCCGGGCGCTCGGCAGGCGGGTTTCACGCAGGCTCATCTGCCGCCGTTGCCCGCTTTCGCCAGCATCATTGCCGCGGCGGAGGTCGCTGCGGATCATCCCGAATGTCTCGAAGAGACCGCGCTGCGTCTCGCCGGCGCCGTGACGAGCCTTCTGTCGGGCGCGAAAGCCCGAACCGAGATGCCCAGCACCCGCGACCAGCGCCGGATCACGCGGGCGCTGCGCCATATCGAGGCGCATTGCGACGAAGCGCTCTCGCTCGACGCGCTGGCCCGGCAGGCGGCGATGAGCCCCTATCATTTCCTGCGGACGTTCCGGACGCTGGTCGGGATGACGCCGCACCAGTACGTGCTCCGGACCCGCCTGCACCGTGCGGCGCTGCTGCTGCGCCGGACCGGGCAGCCGGTTGCCAACATCGCCTTCGATTGCGGCTTCGGCGACCTCTCGACCTTCAACCGGCGCTTCAGGCGAGTGATGGGCGCGAGCCCGAGCGCTTATCGCGGCGCCTGAGCGGCCTCAACGCTTTGCCCAGCGGTGATAGGTCAGTGCGAGCGCAATGCAATGCGCCAGCGGCTCGGCCGGCGGCTCCTTTTCGACCGAAAAGATCAGCGCCCGGTTGCCGTCATAGCTGAACTCACCGGGATAATGGCGCCGATACGTCTCGATCAGGCTCGTCTGGCAATGGACGTAGAGCGCGTAATGCGTCGCCGAGCCTTTCAGCGCGTCCGCCCGAACGGTCGTCCCCGTCCTCGCCCGTTTGGGCAACCAGGCCGGCTCCCCCCATTTCAAGGTTTCCGTCAGGGGGCCGATCTCGGAGTTTCTTTCCGCAACATCGAGGATCACCTGGCGCAGGCGCAGCATCGAAGGCTGAAGCGGCTCCGGCAGCGACCGAAACCTCGCTTCCACGGCAGCCTCGGTGAATGGCGCGAACGTCACGGGTCGCTCCTGTCTGGAGACGGGTGCGACGGCTCAGCGGCCTGCGCCCGCCTTCGCACCGAAGATCATGCAGGTCTCGGTGCCGTGCGCCAGCAGCTTGCCATGTGCGTCGACCAGCCTGCCCTCGCTGGTCGCAACCGAGCCGCCGCGATGGATCAGCCTGCCCTCGCAGCGCACCGGGCCGTTGCCGGGCATGACCGGGCGGACATAGTTCAGCTTCATCTCCAGCGTGGTGTAGCCCTCGCCGACCCGTAGTGTCGAATGCACGGCGCAGGCCATGGCGGAATCGAGGATCGTCGCCGTCCAGCCGCCATGGATCGTTCCGAGCGGGTTGAAGAAGCGCGGCGAGGGTGTGCCGACGAAGACCACCCTGCCCTCCTCGGCCTCGGCGATGTCGAAATCCATCGCATCGGCGAAGGGCGGGCCGGGATGGCGACCCTCGATCATCCCACGCAGGAAGGAGACGCCATCCTCCGCGAGCAAGACATCACGGCTGACGACACCGACCTGGCGGGACATGCGACGACTCCATCTCTAACGTGTAGATGCACGATAAAGATCGAGCTGGATGGCGGTCAAGCCAGCCGATGCAGGGTCAGCCGACTTCCCTCGCCGCCCGCCGGATCGTCCTGAGATTGTCGCGCGTCTGACTCCAGCGCTCCTGGCCGAGCCCGCCCTCGATCCGCTCCTGCGCCGCGCGCCAATAGGGGATCGCCGCTTCGATCGCGGCGCGGCCCTTATTGGTCACGGCATAGGTCAGCGCCCGGCCCTTGCAGTCGACAGGCTCGATCAGCTTCTCGGCGGCGAGCAGTTGCAGGTTGCGCGTCAGCGAGGTCCGCTCCAGCGCGAAACGGTCGGCGAGCTCGGTGACCGAACGCCAGGCGCCGGTCGAGAGCGCAGAGAGCAGCACGAACTGGGTGATCTTCAGGCCGCTCGGCCGCATCGCCTCGTCATAGGCGCGGGTCACGGCCCGCGCCGTCATGCGCACATGCAGCACCACGCAGGAGCGGGCGATGTCGTCGAGCTGGAGATCGGGCGCGGACGTCGTCATCTCGCCACGATAGCCGGTTTAACGTGCGCCCGCAGCAGCGCAGATCGGCGGCCGGTCGCCGCATTCACCTTTTGCGCTGCGGATTCCTTGACTCCTGCGGACCCCGCGCCTATCTCCGCGACGTCGGTTAGCACTCACTTGGTGAGACTGCTAACAGACCCCTTTCACGGGCCGGTCACGAGCCC
Source organism: Allobosea sp. CRIB-10 (assembly GCF_900112185.1). GTDB lineage: Bacteria > Pseudomonadota > Alphaproteobacteria > Rhizobiales > Beijerinckiaceae > Allobosea. The sequence goes on from NZ_FOKP01000036.1 coordinate 14,087, forward strand.
GTCCAGAATAAGACCGAGAGGAAGACAGAACCATGAAGTTCCGTCCGCTGCATGACCGCGTTGTGGTCCGTCGCCTTGACGGCGAAGAGAAGACCAAGGGTGGCATCATCATCCCCGATACCGCCAAGGAAAAGCCCCAGGAGGGCGAGATCGTCGCCATCGGCCCCGGCGCCCGCGACGACGCCGGCAAGCTGGTTGCGCTCGATGTCAAGAAGGGCGATCGCGTCCTCTTCGGCAAGTGGAGCGGCACCGAGGTCAAGATCGACGGCCAGGATCTCCTGATCATGAAGGAATCCGACATCATGGGCATCGTCGGCTGAGCAGCCTGACGCCCACCCGTCCGTAGAGTTCAATCAGGAGTAGTCTCATGGCTGCCAAAGAAGTTCGCTTTTCCACCGACGCCCGCGACAAGATGCTGCGCGGCGTGGACATCCTCGCCAACGCCGTGAAGGTCACGCTGGGTCCCAAGGGCCGCAACGTCGTGATCGAGAAGAGTTTCGGCGCGCCGCGCATCACCAAGGACGGCGTCACCGTCGCCAAGGAGATCGAGCTCGCCGACAAGTTCGAGAACATGGGCGCCCAGATGGTCCGCGAAGTCGCTTCGCGCCAGAACGACCATGCCGGCGACGGCACCACCACCGCCACCGTTCTCGCCCAGGCGATCGTCCGTGAAGGCGCCAAGTCGGTTGCGGCCGGCATGAACCCGATGGACCTGAAGCGCGGCATCGACCTCGCCGTCGAGGCCATCGTCGCCGACCTCAAGAAGAACTCCAAGAAGGTCACGTCCAACGCGGAAGTCGCGCAGGTCGGCACCATCTCGGCGAACGGCGACGAGTCGGTCGGCAAGATGATCTCGACCGCGATGCAGAAGGTTGGCAACGAGGGTGTCATCACCGTCGAGGAAGCCAAGACCGCCGACACCGAGCTCGACGTCGTCGAGGGCATGCAGTTCGACCGCGGTTACCTCTCGCCGTACTTCATCACCAACGCCGAGAAGATGGTCGCCGAGCTCGAGGACCCCTACATCCTCATCTTCGAGAAGAAGCTGTCGTCGCTCCAGGCGATGCTGCCGATCCTCGAGGCCGTGGTGCAGACCGGCAAGCCGCTCCTGATCATCGCCGAGGACGTCGAGGGCGAGGCCCTGGCCACGCTCGTCGTCAACAAGCTCCGTGGCGGCCTGAAGGTCGCGGCCGTCAAGGCGCCGGGCTTCGGTGACCGCCGCAAGGCCATGCTCGAGGACATTTCGATCCTGACCGCCGGCCAGATGATCTCGGAAGACCTCGGCATCAAGCTCGAGACCGTGACGCTCAACATGCTCGGCCGCGCCAAGAAGGTGCGCATCGAGAAGGAGAACACCACGATCATCGACGGCGCCGGCAAGAAGAAGGACATCGAGGGCCGCGTCGCGCAGATCAAGGCGCAGATCGAGGAGACCACCTCGGACTACGACCGTGAGAAGCTCCAGGAGCGTCTGGCCAAGCTCGCCGGCGGCGTCGCGGTCATCCGCGTCGGCGGCGCGACCGAGGTCGAGGTCAAGGAGAAGAAGGACCGCGTCGACGATGCCCTGAACGCCACCCGCGCTGCGGTGGAAGAAGGCATCCTGCCGGGCGGCGGCGTCGCCCTGCTGCGCGCCCTGAACTCGGTCAAGTCGATCAAGACCCAGAACGACGACCAGAAGACCGGCGTCGAGATCGTCCGCAAGGCGATCGCCGCCCCGGCTCGCCAGATCGTCGACAACGCCGGCGATGACGGCGCGGTCGTGATCGGCAAGCTGCTGGAGTCGAAGGACTACGCCTGGGGCTACAACGCCCAGACCGGCGAGTACGGCGATCTGGTCAAGGCCGGCATCATCGACCCGACCAAGGTCGTGCGCACGGCGATCCAGGACGCGGCTTCGATCGCCGGCCTGCTGATCACCACCGAGGCGATGATCGCCGAGACGCCGAAGAAGGACGCCCCGATGCCCCCGATGGGCGGCGGCGGCATGGGCGGCATGGACTTCTGATCCAGCCCCAGTCTTCGAGACTACGGAAGGCCCGGCGCAAGCCGGGCCTTTTTCGTTGGCTGCGGCGCTTTGCACAGCTACGAGCTCCCACAGGCTTGCATCGACTTTGGTTGTAGGCCCTAGATCGCGACAGGTGCGGCATCCTGCCGCGCCCTGCTTTCGGGGGTCACTTCATGAACAACCCTGCTTTGGGCGATGCCGCCAAGCTCGTCGGCCGCATATTGCTCGCCCTGATGTTCGTGCTCGGCGGCTGGTCCAAGATCAACGGCTATGCCGGCACGCAAGCCTATATGGGTTCGGCCGGCGTGCCCGGCATCCTGCTGCCGCTGGTGATCATCGTCGAGCTGATCGGCGGCCTGATGATCGTCGTCGGCTACAAGACCCGCCTCACGGCCCTCGCCTTGTTCGCCTTCACCATCGCCGCCTCGGTGCTGTTCCACATGAACTGGGCGCAGCCGATGCAGCAGCTGCTGTTCATGAAGAACCTCGCGGTCGCAGGCGGCTTCCTCATGCTGTTCGCGGCCGGCGCCGGCGCCTATTCGGTCGACAAGGATTGAGGCCCATCACAAAACGCTGAAAAAGCGCGGCCCGGCCTTGAGCCGGGCCTTTTTTGTGCGCAGGGCTGATCTACAACGCTCTCTCCTACGCAGCGCCTATCCGCGCTGATTCCCCGACAAGGACGACGCCATGCGCCTGTTGAGTTTCGCCGTCGCCGCGCTCGCCGTGATCGCGCTCGTGGTCAGCCAGCAAAGCGGCAGCGCCGGGATCCTCGGCCTCGGCGTGGTCGGCGTTTTGCTCGCCTTCGCGACCTTCCGGGCGACCACCATCCCGTTCTTCCTGAAGATCTTCTCCGGCATTTTCGGCACGGAGTACGTCCTCTTCGGCGCCGGAACGCTGATGGCCCAGATCGGGCTCTGGCCCGCCGCCTGGCAGGCGGTCGCGCCGCCGGCGAGCCTCGCCACCACGGTCGCCGTCTTCGGCATCCTGATCTACCTGGTCTCCTTCGTGCCGGTGGTGCAGCGCATCGCCCGCATTGCTTCGCCCTATTTCGAATCCTCCGAACCGCAGATCGCCAATCTCGGGCCGTTCGGCCGCTACCGCATGCGCCTGGGCACCTTCGCGGTCGCGCTCGTCGTCTTCCTGATCGTGCTCAACCAGGCGCAGGTCGGCATCTCCCTGCGCATCAACTTCTTCTACCGCGACTTCAACAACGCCCTGCAGGAGAAGAACGCACCTGTCTTCTGGGAGCAGCTCGTCAACGTCTTCTGCGTCTGGGCGGCGATCTCGGTGATCAGCTACCTGATCGAGACGGTCGCGCAGTCCGTGCTGCTGATCCGCTGGCGCGAATGGATGGCGGCCGAGTACAACAGGCGCTGGCTCGGCAACGGCAACCATTACCGCATCTCGCTCGCCGGCACGGCCGACAACCCCGACCAGCGCATCTCGGAAGACACCCGCTCCTTCCTGAACCAGACCTACAGCTTCTCGCTGACGCTGATCACCCAAGTCTCGACGCTGGTGTCGTTCTCGATCGTTCTGTGGTCGATTCCGGTGGCGATCACCGTGCCCGGCACCGACATCGTCATCCCCGGCTTCATCTTCTGGGCGACGCTGGTCTATGCCGCACTCGCGACCTGGGTCACCCATCTGATCGGCAAGCCACTGATCGCGCTGGAATTCGAGCAGGAGCGGCGCGAGGCGAACTTCCGCTTCGCCCTCGCCCGCCTGCGCGAATATTCCGAGCAGATCGCGCTGATGCGCGGCGAAGGCGCCGAGCGGCGCCATCTCAGCGAGACCTTCGGCGGCATCGTCGACAACTTCTACCGGCTGCTCTGGCGCAAGCTGAAGCTGACGACCTTCACCCTGTCCTACAACCAGGCCAATGTCGTCATCCCTTACGTCCTGCTGGCGCCCTATTATTTCGGCGGCCAGATCGCCTTCGGCGTGCTGACTCAGGTCGCCTCGGCATTCGGCCGGGTCGAGACGGCGATGTCCTTCTTCATCAACAGCTACCAGTCGATCGCCTCCTATCTCGCCTCGATCAACCGCCTCACCACCTTCGAACAGGCCATTGCCAAGGCGGACGCGCAGGCTGCCGGCGGCGAAGGCGCGGCGATCGACATCACCGAGAAGCCGGTCAAGGACGCCACGATCGAGACGCTCGCGCTCAACCTGCCGAACGGGCAGCCAATCGTGCAGGCGTCGGACCTCGCTTTGCCTGCCGGGCGCGCGACACTGATGATCGGCCCTTCCGGCTCGGGCAAATCGACCTTGTTCCGCGCGCTCGCCGGCATCTGGCCGTTCGGCGTGGGCAAGGTTGCGACGCCGCAGGGACAGCGCATGTTGGTGCTGCCGCAGCGGCCCTATCTGCCGCAGGGCTCACTACGCGCCGCGCTCGCTTATCCGTCGGAGCCCGACGTCTTCAGCGACGCCGAGATTCACGCGGCGATGGAGAAGGTCAAGCTCGGCCATCTCACCGGCCGGCTCGACGAGGTCGATCTCTGGGGGCAGCGCCTCTCCGGCGGCGAGCAGCAGCGCCTCGCGGTCGCGCGGGCCCTGCTGGCAAAGCCCGACTGGCTCTTCCTCGACGAGGCCACCGCCTCGCTCGACGAGAAGCTCGAAGGCGAAATCTACGAGGTGATCCGGCGCGAGCTGCCACAGGCCAGCATCGTCTCGATCGGCCATCGCTCGACGCTGCGCGCCATGCATGACGAGTTGATCGCGATGGAGAAGAATGCCGATGGCACCTTCAGCCCGAAGGCGAAGTCGATGGCCGAGGCGGGGTAGGAAGATCAGACAGGCGGGTAACGCTCAGCCGTCATTCCGGGGCAGGTCAAGGGCCTGAGCCCGGAACCCAGAACCGATGCCCGATCGGAGAACTAACCGTCGGCTCTCGCGCCCTTGCCACCACCGACGTCGGTTCTGGATTCCGGGTTCGCCGCTGGGCGGCGCCCCGGAATGACGCCGAAGCGTCCGTCAAATGCCGCGGTCGAAGCGGATCTCGCCGGAACCGGTCTTGAGGACGAGGCGGCCTTCGACCAGGTCCCATTGCCGGGCCGTGCGCAGCGCCATCAGATAGCTGCGTTCGAAATCCGAGGCGCCTTTGTCGCAGGCCATCTTGGTCACCGCGATGGGGCCGACTGCGAAAGCCTGCTGGCGCAGCGGATAGGCCGAGGCCGAGAAAGTGTTGCAGCCACCGAAGCCGGTGCCGCGAAGATTTGAATCGACCTTCAGCGTGGCGCGATAGCCGGTGACCGGCTTGCCGTTCATCTGCCTGATCGTCCAGGAGGCGTCGAACGGGAAGTTCTTCTCCTGCCGTGGCGGCGGAGCCTCCCCACCAGGCTGCTCACTGCGAGAAGGCATCTGCTGGCGGCGCTGGGCGAGCGCATCACTCACCAGCATGGGCGACACCGAGAGAACGAGAGCGGCCAGGAGGCCAAGGCGCGACTGCGTATTCAACTGGTCCAGACCCCGATTGGAAAGAGCGCGACGGCCCGTAGGAGAACCCGACACTTCCCACTGCACCGATCGCGGTGGCAAGCGCAAGTCTCGATCGCACCGCTTTTGGTACGACTTGCACTGAAATCGCCTCGCCCGGGTGACTTACCCGGACATTGCGTCGGGAATCCGGCGCGTCAGATGCGCGCGAGCAGCCGCTCGATCAGCGGGTTGGACCGGCGGAAGACATAATCGAGCGTGCGCACCGTGATGTCGTCGGCGCCGGCCTTGCCCAGCTCCTCGACCAGCGGGAACACCGCCTTGCGCGGGCAATGAAGGGTGACGACACCGTCGCTGCCGGCCGCGCCGAACGGCAGGCGCGCGCCAAGCCGATGCGCGATCTCGCCCAGCCGCTGCGGCGAGACGGCGTTGAGCACGGCGCGGACCTCGCGCAGCGAGCGCGCCTCCTCTTCGGCGGCGATGCGCGCGAGGATGGCAGCGGCGGCATCGCGCGCCTGCTTGCCCCAGGGCGCGCGCACGGAGGCAACGAGGTTGGCTTCCGAGGCCAGGATCACGCCGTCGTCCAGTACTTTCAGTGCATTTGCCGATAGCGTCGCGCCGGTGGTGGTGATGTCGACGACGATCTCGGCGGTGCCTGCAGCCGGGGCGCCCTCGGTCGCGCCCAGGCTCTCCACGATCCGGTAATCGGCGAGGCCGTGATTGGCGAAGAAGCGGCGGGTCAGGTTCACATACTTCGTGGCGACGCGCAGTTTGCGGCCGGTGCGGGCGCGCATGGTCGCGGCGACGTCGTCGAGATCGGCCATGGTGCGGACATCGATCCAAGCCTGCGGCACGGCGACGACGACATTGGCCTGGCCGAAGCCGAGCGGCGCCAGCAGCACCATGCTGGCATCGGCATCGGCAACCTGCTCGCGCACCAGATCCTCGCCGGTGATGCCGAGATGGGCGGCGCCCGACGAGAGCTGCGCGACGATCTCCGAGGCCGAGAGATAGGCGACCTCGGCCCCGCCGAGCCCGGCGATCTGGCCGCGATATTCGCGCTGGCCGCGCGCCTGCACGAAGGAGAGGCCGGCGCGGCCGAAAAAGGCGGTGGCGTTTTCCTGCAGCCGGCCCTTGGAGGGCACGGCGAGGACCAAAGGCGCGTCGGCCGTCGAATTCTGCGTCATGGTCCCGCTCATGCCTTGCCTCCCGCGAGACGGTCGAGCCAGAGCGAGGCGCCGACGGCCGGCACCGGCGCAGGCGCACCGAGGCGCTGCAGCACGCCGTCATAGCGGCCGCCGCCGGCGATCGGCTTCAGGTCCGGCCGGGCCGGATCGTGCAATTCGAAGATGAAGCCGGTGTAGTAGTCGAGATTGCGGGCAAAGCCCGCCGAGAACGAGATGTTGGCGACATCGACGCCGCGCGCGGCGAGGAAGCCGGTGCGCTCGTCGAAGGCGTCGAGCGCGGCGGAGAGGTCGAGCCCGGCGTTGTCCGCGAGCTTGCGCAAGGCGGCGGAGGCGCCGTCGGGATCGCCGCCGATCGCCAGCGCATGCGCGATCACGCCGCTCGCCTCGCCATTGACCGGATTGTCGCGCTCGGCCGCCCGCGCCAGGAAGCGCTCGGCGATGTCACCGGCCGAGCGGCCGCCGACGGTCGAGATGCCGGCGATCGAGAGCACGTCCTCGACGAAGGCGCGCGCCGCCTTGGGGTCCTGCCCCTCCAGCGCCTTGAGCAGGCCGGCATGGGCATGCTCGACCTCGCCCGCCGGCGGTTCGAGCGCGGCGACGGCATCGGCGCCCTTGCCCTGCGCGACGGCGCGCATCAGCCGGCGACGAGCGGCCTGCGGCACGCCGAGCCGGTCGAGCAGCGCGGTCAGCAGCGCGACATCGCCCATCAGCAGGCGCGGCCGGGTCAGGCCGAGCGCGGCGGCGGATTCGACGGTCAGCGCCATGATCTCGGCGTCGGCGGCGGCGAAATCGGTTCGGCCGAAGGATTCGAGGCCGGCCTGGGCGAACTCGCTCGGCTCGTTGGCGCCGCGCATGCGGAAGACCGGTCCGGCATAGGTATAGGACGCCGGCTCGCTGGCATGGGCGGCGATATGGGCCAGCGCGACGGGGATGGTGTATTCCGGCCGCAGGCACCATTCGCGCCCGTCATCGTCCTGCGTCAGGAAGATGCGGCGGCGGATATCCTCGCCGGAGAGGTCGAGAAAAGGCTCGACGGGCTGCAGGATCGCCGGCTCGGCGCGCCGATAGCCTTCGCGCTCGAACGGCGCGATCACGGTCTCGAGCTTTGAGCGCATGGCCGGCACTTTACAAAAACCCTGTTGCGGCGCTGTCCTAGCAGGGACGCCCGCGATTTTCGACGGCTTTTAGGGAATTGGGTGAACGGGAATCCGGAGGGGCGGCCGTCATGGTCGGGCTTGTCCCGACCATCCACGTCTTCCGTCCCCCAAGGTCGTGTTCAAGACGTGGATGCTCGCCACAAGGGCGAGCATGACGGCGGAGGCTGGGGTCAACCCCGAGCATGACGCCTTATGAATACCGCCCCAGCACCCTTCTCACCCCCTCGACCAGCTCGCCCACCGGCACCGAGAACTGCGCCTGCGCCTGCCGCTCCTTGTGCTCGGCGGAATCCTTGACGTCGCGGCTCGCCGCGGCGAGTTCGGCGCCGAGGATCAGGTCCTTGATCACGACGGTGCCGGCCTCGCGCTCGGACGAGCCCTGGATCACCGCGCAGGCCGCGCCGCGCCGGTCGGCATATTTCATCTGGGCGTTGAAGCCGGAGGAGCCGAGATAGAGATCGGCCCGGCAGAGCGCCCTGCCCTGCCCGTCCTCGGCCTGGCGCAGCTGCGCAACGAAAGCCTGATAGGCCGGCATGAACTCCGGCGACTTGTTGTCCATCGCAGTGACGACGACCAGCGGCAGCTCGTTCTTCTGGTCGACGATCGGCGACTTCACCGCCTTCAGCGCCGAATAGAGCCGGGAGACGCCGATCGAGAAGCCAGCCGCCGGCACGGGCTCCGGCCGAAAGCGGCCGACGAGACCGTCATAACGCCCGCCGCCGGCGACCGAGCCGAAACGAACGACCTGGCCGTCCTCATTGGTGACCGGGAAGGTCAGTTCCACCTCGTAGACCGGGCCGGTGTAGTATTCGAGGCCGCGGACGACGGAGGGGTCGATGATGATGCGGCCGAGATAGCCCGCGGCGGTGACCAGTTCCCTGATCTGTTCGAGTTCCTCGATCCCGGCCACGCCGTTCTCGGCGCCCTCGACCAACTTGCGCAGTTCCGTGACGGCCTCGGCGGACAACTCAGCCGACCTGGCACTGTCGGAGGCGGTCGATTTGCCGAGCTCGGCCAGCCGCTGGCCAACGGCGAGGTAGCGGAGGATCGTCTCGGCCTGAGCCTCGGACAGGCCCGCGCCCTTGGTGAAATCCCCGCTCTCGTCCTTGCGCCCACCGCGCAGGAGCTTGCCGACCTCTTCGAGTGGGAACTTGTCGGCCTTGTCCACCGCCCGGAGCACTGTCAGGCGCGCATCCCGATCGATGCCGGCAGCGTCCATCACACCATCGAGCACCTTGCGGTTATTGACCTTGACGACATAGTTGCCGCGCTTGATGCCGAGCTTCTCCATCGTGTCGGCGGCGAGCATGCAGATCTCGGCATCGGCCGCGACGCTGCCCGAGCCGACGATGTCGGCGTCGAACTGCATGAACTGGCGGAAGCGGCCCGGCCCCGGCTTCTCGTTGCGGAAGACATAGCCGACTTGATAGCCGCGATAGGGTTTCGGCAGCGCGTCGAAATTCTCGGCGACATGGCGGGCGAGAGGCGCGGTCAGGTCATAGCGCAGCGAGAGCCACTGCTCGTCATCGTCCCGGAAGGAGAAGACGCCCTCGTTCGGCCGGTCCTGGTCCGGCAGGAATTTTCCGAGCGCGTCGGTGTATTCGACGAAGGGTGTCTCGACCGGATCGAAGCCATAAAGCGAGAAGCTCCCGCGGATCACAGCGAGCATACGCTCGGTGGCGGCGACATCGGCCGGGCCGCGATCGACGAAACCGCGCGGCTGGCGGGCCTTCAGCTTGGCAGGGGCGGACTTGTCGGCGGACATGGGTACGTGTCTCGGATGCTGGAAACGCTGGAAATCGTTGGACAGCGGGTTAGCCCGCTGAGCCGCCAGGGGCAAGCACGGCGGCGCAATCCGGCTGAGCGCAGGTTGCTGCGTTCGGCTCGTTCTAGAGGCGGCAGCCGGCTCCCGCCTCAGCCGCGAAGCGCGCGGCAGCGAGCCTCGAGCGAGGCGAAAGCCTCATCGCCGCCGGAAATGTCGAACACCGCATCACGGGCCCGGCCTCCGCGATCCATGCGCCCGTTGACGACAAGGCGCTGGCCGCGCGCCAATTCAGTGCGCCGCCGCTGACAACGTCGAAAGGCCGCTGCTGCTTCCAGCGGGATCACTGAAGACGAGACCTTCGTCGGCGCCATCGATTTCCCAGCGCTGCGGGCGCCCGTCGATCGAGGCCGGCGTCGGCGATTTCGATATCGTCCAGTTGCGCGGGGGCACGAACCAGTTGCTGATCGCCAGGCGCCCCCTGGCGTCCTTACCGCAGCTGAAAGAAAAGCCGAAAGCGCGATCGTTCGACTGGATTTCGAGATCGACCTGGACCTTCGTCGCTGGGTCAACCGCCAGCGCGACGGCTTGCGCGGCGCGGCCGGCGGCGTTGCCGTGGCCGTCTTGGGCACGTCGGCGGCGGCACCGGCCGGCGGCTCGGCGGCAGGCTTCGCCTGGGTGGCGGCAGGAGCAGGCGGCTCGTCGACCTTCGGAGCGATGGCCGGCTTCGCAGGGCTGTCGGGAGAACGCAGCAGTGCATCCATCGGCTCGGCCGCGGCGGGAGCCGGCGGCGGTGCGGCAGGCGGAGCAGCGGGCGCGGCGGGAGCCGATATAGGGGGAGTGGGCGCTGGAGCCGGAACCGCTGCCACTCCTGGTGCCGGCGGGGCGCCGATGAGCGTGGCCGACACCAGCTTGACGATCCTGCCGGCAGCCCCGCATGCGACGGACCTGATCTTGAGGCGGGTGCCCTTTCGGAACAGGTCGTCGAACGCGGCCTGGAGGCGTGCATAGGCCGCACGATCCCTGATATCGTAGGCCGCAGGCAGATTGATGTAGCTGTCGTCGTAAGGCGGCTCGTTGAATGTGAAGCCTTGCAGCTCGCCCTTCTCGACCACGCGGTCGACGACCTGCCCCGTGCCTATGCCGCGGACACAGCCGGAGCCGGTCGGCAGTGCGACACATGGCAAAGCGGCGAAACGCGAGCTGAAACAATTCGTCACAGGCATGGATTCCGTTGCGGCAGGGAAAGGATAGAAGCATTCTCGCCAATATTCATAAGGATATTGACGTTTACAGCTTTCCTGGAGCAAGCGCTTTCTACAACGCCAATCCTTCATCCCAATACGGCGTCGCGCCATAAAGCTCTGCAAGATAATCGACGAAGGCGCGCACCTTCTGCTCCATATGCCGGCGGCTCGGATAGACCGCATAGACGGCGACGCGCTTGCCGACCGAATAGTCCGGCAGCACCCGGACCAAGGCCCCCGATTGCAGCTCAGGCCCGACATCCCAGGTCGAACGCAGGGCGATGCCGACACCGGCCAGCAGCGCCTCGCGCACGACTTCGCTGGAATTGGTCCGCAGCGGCCCGTTGAGACGGACAGTCACCTGCCCTTCCGGCCCGTCGAGCCGCCATTGGTCGGCATTGTGGGCGACGAGCGTATGGCGCGACAGGTCCTCGATCGTCTCGGGAACCCCATGGGCAGCAAGATAGCCCGGCGTCGCGCAAAGCACGCGATGGTTCGGTGCCAGCCGCTTCGCCACCAGGCTGGAATCGCGCAGATCGGCGATCCGCACCGCCAGGTCGAAGCCCTCGGCGACGATCTCGACGAAGGCGTCGCTGAGGATCAGTTCGACGTTCACCGCCGGGTTGGCGTCGAGGAAGGGTTTGAGATGCGGCGCGACATGCATGCGCCCGAACGAGGTCGGGGCCGAGACACGCAGGGTCCCGCGCGCCTGACCGGCGCCGCTGGCGACCCAGGCCTCCGCCTCCTCGATCGAGCCGAGGATCGAGACCACCCGCTCGTAGAAACCCTGGCCGGCCTCCGTCAGCGAGAGCTGGCGCGTGGTGCGCTGGAGCAGGCGCACGCCGAGCCGGTCCTCCAGGCGGCGGATGCGCTTGGAGATGACGGCCGGTGAAAGACTGAGCTCGCGGGCGGCGGCTGACATGCTCCTGGCCGTGACGACATGCGCGAAGACGTCGAGGTCGCCGAACCGATCCATCCGCCCTCCATCTTTTCCGTTTTGGAAATAATCATGCACGTTACTCGCGCTGCGCCGTCTATGGAAGTATTCTAGAGTCGCGTGAGGATCGGAGAGAGCAAGGACGGAGTGTCATGAGTGCGATCGCTTTTCCGGCGCCCGATGCCGGCATCCTCGCCCGTCGCGATTCGATCCTCGCCGGCCTCAGCCGACTGGTCGCGCCCGATGCGCTGATCACCTCCGAGGACGAGCGCCGCCCCTATGAGACCGATGCGCTGACCGCCTATCGCCGCATGCCGCTCGCCGTGGTGCTGCCCTCGACCACGCAGGAGGTCGCGGCGGTGCTGCGCTACTGCTCGGAAGCGGGCGTGCCGGTGGTGCCGCGCGGCGCCGGCACCTCGCTCGCCGGCGGCGCGATCCCGCAGGAGGACGCGGTGGTGATCGGCGTCTCCAAGATGAACCGCATCCTCGAAATCGACTACGCCAGCCGGATCGCGAAGGTGCAGGCCGGCGTCACCAATCTCGCCGTCAGCGGCGCCGTCTCGGCCGACGGCTTCTTCTATGCGCCCGACCCGTCGTCGCAGCTCGCCTGCTCGATCGGCGGCAATATCGGAATGAACTCCGGCGGCGCGCATTGCCTGAAATACGGCGTCACCACCAACAATGTCCTCGGCGTCACGCTGGTAATGCTCGACGGCAGTGTCGTTGAAATTGGTGGTTCCCACCTCGATTCGCCCGGCTACGATTTGCTCGGCCTGATCAACGGCTCGGAGGGCCAGCTCGGCATCGTCACCGAGGCGACGGTGCGCATCCTGCGCCAGGCTGAAGGCGCGCGCCCCGTCCTGTTCGGCTTTCCGACCAGCGTCGAGGCGGGCGCCGCGGTCGCCGCCATCATCGGCGCCGGGATCATCCCGGTGGCGATGGAGTTCATGGACAAGCCGGCGATCGAGATCTGCGAAGCCTTCGCCCATGCCGGCTATCCGATGGATTGCGGCGCGCTGCTGATCATCGAGGTCGAGGGCTCGGAGGCCGAGATGGACGCCCAGCTCGCCCGCATCGTCGCGATCGCCAGGGAACATGGCGTCGGCACGGTCAAGGAGAGCAAGTCGGCGATGGAGACGGCGGCGATCTGGAAGGGCCGCAAATCCGCCTTCGGCGCGACCGGCCGCATCGCCGACTATATCTGCATGGACGGCACGATCCCGACCGGGCAATTGCCCTACGTGCTCGAGCGCATGGACGCGATCGTCAAGGGCTATGGCCTGCGCGTCGCCAATGTCTTCCATGCCGGCGACGGCAATCTCCACCCGCTGATCCTCTACAACTGCAACGATCCGGTCGAGGCGCAGAAGGCCGAAGACGCCGGCAACGACATCCTCAAGCTCTGCGTCGAGGTCGGCGGCTGCCTGACCGGCGAACATGGCGTCGGCATCGAGAAGCGCGACCTGATGACCTTTCAGTTCAACGAGGCCGACCTGCACCAGCAGCAGCGGGTCAGGGCGGTGTTCGATCCGCGCTGGCTGATGAATCCGGCCAAGGTGTTTCCGCTCGAAGGGCGGATCGCGGCGTGAGCTTTGTCATTCCGGGGCTCGCGCAGCGAGAACCCGGAACCCACGACCGGGTGAGCGGATGGCGTATTTCGTCTACCTCATGGCCAGCAAACGAAGCGGTACGCTCTACCTGGGCATCACAAACGATCTGGCGAGGCGTGCCCATGAGCACAAATCGAAACGGAACATCGGATTCACGAGCCGCTACGGGGTCGACCGGCTGGTCTGGTACGAACAGTTCGAGGATGTCAGGGATGCGATCGACCGGGAGAAGGTCCTGAAGAAATGGCGCAGAGCCTGGAAGATCAAGCTCATCGAAGACATGAATCCGGAATGGAAGGATTTCTATGAAGGGCTGTCCTGACCGGCGATGCCCAGTCGTGGGTTCCGGGTTCTTCGCGATGCGAAGCCCCGGAATGACAGCGGTGGGCGCCTGATGCTCCACACTCCTACCACCGAGGCGCAGGCCTGCGCCGTCGTCGCCTCGATCGTCGAGGCGCGCGTTCCGCTCGCCATCCGCGGCGGCGGCACCCGCTCCGGCCTCGGCCGGCCGGACAACGCCGTCAGCACCATCTCCAGCGCCGAACTCACCGGCATCACCCTGTACGAACCCTCCGAGATGGTGATCGGCGCAAAAGCCGGCACGCCGCTGAAACTGATCGAAGACACGCTGGCAAGCCGCGGCCAGATGCTACCCTTCGAGCCGATGGATCATCGCGCCCTGTTCGGCACGGAGGGCGAGCCGACGATCGGAGCGATCGCGGCCGGCAACATCTCCGGCCCACGGCGGATCAATGCCGGCGCCGCCCGCGATTCCCTGATCGGCATCAAGCTGATCAACGGCCGCGGCGAGCTGGTGAAATCGGGCGGACGCGTGATGAAGAACGTCACCGGCCTCGACCTGGTCAAGCTCGTCTCCGGCAGCTTCGGCACGCTCGGCTTCCTCACCGAAGTCACCTTCCGCGTCCTGCCGCGGCCGGAGCGCGTGGTGACGCTGATCTGGGAGGACCTCGCCGACGAGGCGGCGGTGGCGCTCCTCTCGGGCGCGCTCGGCTCGCCTTTCGAGCCGATGGCGGCGGCGCATCTGCCGGCAGGCATCGGCGCGGAGCAGGCGCGCACGCTGCTCAGGCTGGAGAATTTTTCCGCCTCGATCAGCTATCGCGCCGCCGAGCTGGCGCGCCTGCTCAAGGGCTATGGCCGGCCCGAGCTGATCGAAGGCCGCGCCTCGGACGTGCTCTGGCGCGAGGTGCGCGATGCCGCCTTCTTCGCCGGCACGCAGGAGGCGGTCTGGCGGCTTTCGCTTGCTCCGGGGAACGGGCCGAAGGCGACGGGCGCGATCGCGCGCAGCGTGCCGCGCGCGCGCTGGTTTTATGATTGGGGCGGCGGCCTCGTCTGGCTCGCCGTGCCGACGGAAGGCGATGCCGGCGCAACTGCGATCCGCGCGGCGCTGAAGCCCTTCGGCGGCCATGCGACGCTGGTGCGGGCGCCCGATGCGGTGCGGACAGCGGTTCCCGTCTTCGAGCCGCTCTCCGAGCCATTGATGCGGGTGACGGTGGGCATCAAGAAGAGCTTCGATCCGGAAGGCGTGTTCGAGCCCGGCCGGATGTATGCGGGGGTGTGAGATGGCGTGTCGTCGTCATGGTCGGGCTTGTCCCGGCCATCCACGTCTTCGTTTGACGAGGAACGTGTTCAAGACGTGGATGCTCGGCACGAGGCCGAGCATGACGGTGTAGGATCATGCAGACCAACTTCACGCCCGAGCTCCTCGCCTCCGATCCGCGTCTTCCGGTCTCCGAGAAGATCCTGCGCACCTGCGTGCATTGCGGCTTCTGCACCGCGACCTGCCCGACCTATCTCTTGCTCGGCGACGAGCTCGATTCCCCCCGCGGGCGCATCTACCAGATCAAGGACATGCTGGAGAGCGGCAAGCCGGCGACGCCGGATGTGGTCAAGCATGTCGACCGCTGCCTCTCCTGCCTGTCCTGCATGACGACCTGCCCCTCGGGCGTGCACTACATGCACCTCGTCGACCATGCCCGCGCCCATATCGAGGAGACCTATGAGCGGCCCGTCGCCGACCGGACGCTGCGGGCGATCCTCTCGGCGATCCTGCCCTATCCCGGGCGCTTCCGCCTCGCCATGCTGGCGGCCCGCCTCGGCAAGCCTCTGGCGGGAGCGCTCGGCGCCCTGCCCGTCATCGGTGCGCGCCTGAAGGCGATGCTGGCGCTGGCGCCCTGGAGCCTGCCCGATCGCTCGACGATGGAAGGGCCGGCCTCGTTTCCGGCCGAAGGCGAACGGCGCAGGCGCGTCGCCATCCTCTCGGGCTGCGCTCAGCCGGTGCTGGATCCCGGGATCAACGAGGCGACGATCCGCCTGCTCACCCGCCATGGCGTCGAGGTGGTGCTGCCCAAGGGCGAAGGTTGCTGCGGCGCGCTTGTCCATCATATGGGCCGCGAGCACGACGCGCTCGCTTTTGCCCGCGCCAATATCGACGCCTGGATGGCGGAAATCGAGGGCGAGGGTCTCGATGCGATCCTGATCACGGCGTCCGGCTGCGGCACAACGATCAAGGATTACGGCTTCATGTTCCGCAATGAGCCGGCCTATGCCGAGAAGGCGGCGACGGTCGCCGGCCTCGCCAAGGACGTGACCGAGTTCGTCGAGACGTTGGAGATCGCGCCGGTCCGCAGCTTCGACCTGACCGTCGCCTACCACTCGGCCTGCTCGATGCAGCACGGCCAGCAGCTGAAGGACGGGCCGAAGCGCCTGCTGGCGCGGGCCGGCTTCCGCGTGAAGGAGGTGCCGGAGGGCCATATCTGCTGCGGCTCGGCCGGCGTCTACAACATCCTGCAACCGGAGATCGCCGGGCAGTTGCGCGAGCGCAAGGTCGGCAACATCCAGCGCACCAAGCCGGACCTCGTCGCCACCGGCAATATCGGCTGCATCACCCAGATCGCGAAGGGTTTTGCCGATCGCGGCGCGACGACGCCGATTCTGCACACCGCCGAGCTGCTCGACTGGGCGACGGGCGGGCCGCTTCCTGCAAGACTGGCCCAGGCGGGGATCGAGGAGGCGATTCCGGCTGGGGTGATCGCAGCCGAATGACCGAGCACGTCATGCTCGGGCTTGACCCGAGCATCTCAGGCAGAATTGGGCTCGGGCCAGTGCCTTCTTGTCCAGAGATTCTCGGGCCTGCGCTTCGCTTCGCCCGAGAATGACGCCCGGACATGCTGCCCCTGTGCCTCGCGCGATTGCCTCCACAGCCGCGATCGCCGATCTTGCCGCTCCGCCAGGGAGGACAGGCATGACGTTCGGCTTCATCGAAGGTTTTCGCGTCGAGGTGCTCGACCCGCGCTTCCATCGGATCGTGCCCGGCTCGGCCCGGATGGAGCGGCTGTGGACCGGGGCACGCTGGTCCGAGGGGCCAGCCTGGTTCCCGGCGCATCAGACGCTTGTCTGGTCGGACATCCCGAACGACCGGATGCTGCGCTACGACGCCCTCACAGGTGAGGTCGGCACCTTCCGCCAGCCGGCGCGCAATTCGAACGGCAACACCGTCGACCGGCAAGGCCGGCTCGTCACCTGCGAGCATGGCGGGCGACAGGTGACGCGCACCGAGCATGACGGCTCGGTCACCGTGCTGGCGAGCCACTATCAGGGCAATCGCCTGAATTCGCCAAACGACGTGGTGGTGAAGTCTGACGGCTCGATCTGGTTCACCGACCCCGATTACGGCATCCTCACCGATTACGAGGGCGACAAGGCGCAGAGCGAGATCGGCCGCTGCAACGTCTATCGCATCGATCCGCAGAGCGGCGAGATCGCCATCGTCGCCGATGATTTCGTCAAGCCGAACGGCCTCGCCTTCTCGCCCGACGAGAGCGCGCTCTATATCGCCGACACCGGCGCAAGCCATGACCCAGAGAACGGGCCGCGCCATATCCGCAAGTTCGCGGTGACCGGCGACGGCGCCAAGCTCGGCGCCTCCTCGGTCTTCGCCACCTGCACGGCCGGGCTGTTCGACGGCTTCCGTTTCGACGTCGAGGGCCGGCTCTGGAGCAGCGCAGCCGACGGTCTCCACGTCTACGCCCCGGACGGCACGCTGATCGGCAAGGTGCTGGTGCCGGAGGTGGTCGCCAATCTGTGCTTCGGCGGACCCAAGCGGAACCGCCTGTTCATCTGCGGCACGACCTCGCTCTATTCGCTGATGACGCACACCAACGGCGTGGGCTGAGCCTCAACCGCCCGGGGGCTTCTCCGGTTTCACCCAGCCGACGAGGACAGGCATCAGCAGGCCGAGCAGCATGAAGCGCACCAGATGGTGCGCGCCGACATAGAGCGGATCGAGCCCCATGGCGAAGGCGAGCAGCGCCATCGCCTCGAGGCCGCCCGGCGCAAAGGCGGCCATGGCGCTGGCATAGGGCACGCCGGCGAGCCAGGCCGCCGGCCAGGCGAAGGCGAAGGCGACCGCCATCGAGACGACGAAGCCGCCGATCGCGAGCGGAAACAGCGCCGCGATCTCGCCCCCCTTGAGGTTCGAGACGCGCCCGCCCATGGCGGCGCCGAGCATCACCATCACCGCAATCGCGATCTCCGGCGGCATCGTGCCCTGGACGAGGCCGGTGCCATGCAGCACCGCGCTCGCCAGGGTCGCGCCGAGAATGAAGGGCGCGGTGATGCCGATCCGCTCAAAGACAAGCCCGGTGACGAGACCACAGCCGAGCAGCAGCGCCAGGTCGCCGACGCTCGCGACCGCGACCGGAGGCGGCAGAGCGAGCGGCCCACCGCTGCTCAGCTTCATGATGCTGGGCAGGACCGCGACCAGGACGAGGATGCGGAAGAGCTGGATCGCGGCGATGCGGCCGATATTGGCGCCCTTGTCCTGCGCCACCGAGATCACGGCCGAGAGCGCGCCGGGCGCGGCGGCGAGGAGCGAATCGATCCAGCTCCAGCGTGCGACGAAGCGCAGATAGGCCCCCGTCGCCAGCATGATAGCGAGGAGGCCGACCACGAGGACGAGCAGCGAGCCGGGATAACGCGCCGTCGCGGCGAGCGCCTCGGGCGTCGCCGCCGAGCCGATCAGCGCGCCGGACATCACCATGGTCGAATCGAACCAGGGGCGGCGAAGGTCCGGCAGCGGCCGGGTGATGCCGAGAACGGAGACCACGAGCATCGAGCCGGAGAGCCAGGCCGCCGGAACCCCCAGCAAGGTGAAGAGCGTACCGCCGACCGCCGCGCAGGCGATCACTGCCGCTTCGCGCGACAAGGTTCGCAGATGGTAGGGGACGTAGCTCGGAACAGGCATGACGCTCGCGATGCGCCAGAACTGCGCACCGCTGCATCAATGAAGGCCGATAGCCGTCAGGTCAAACGCCTCTGCTGCAAGCAGGGCATGACATTGGCGGTCAGCCCGCCAGCGCCTTTTGCAGCCGCGCCACCGCCTCATGGAGGTCCGAGGCCTTGCGGGCGAAGCAGAAGCGCAGGCCGGTCTCGCCACCGGGGCCGAAGGCGGTGCCCGGCGCGAGGCCGACATTGGCCGTATCGACCAGTTCGATCGCCAGTTTGCGGGAATCGGTCCAGCCGTCGACGCTAAAGAACTGGTAGAAGGCGCCGTCCGGCGCCTGCAGGTTGACGCGGTTGGTCGCCTTCAGGCCCTCGGCGACGATGCGGCGGCCTTCGGTGGCGCGGGCGATCTGCTCGGCGACGAAGGGCTCGCCTTCCTCCAGCGCCGCGATGGCGGCGCGCTGGACGAAGACCGGCGAACCGGAGGTCGAGTACTGGATCAGGTTCTCGACGATCTGGCCGAAGGCTGGCGGCACCTCGATCCAGCCGACGCGCCAGCCGGTCATCGCCCAGTTCTTCGAGAAGGTCTGGACGAAGAGAATGCGGTCCTCCTGCTCCATCACGTCATGGAACGAAGCAGCCCGCGGCGAACCGTCATAGACGAAGCGGGCATAGATCTCGTCGGCGATGATCCAGATGCCGTATTTGCGGGCGATCGCGAGGATGGCGGCGAGCTCGTCGCGCGTCGCGGTCCAGCCGGTCGGATTGGCCGGGGAGTTGATGACGAAGGCGCGGGTGCGCGGCGAGATCGCCGCTTCCAGCTTTTCGAGGTCGAGCGTGAAGCGACCATCCTTGAATTGCATGGGAACGCAGACCGGATTGGCGCCGGCGACGCCCATGGCAGCAGCGAAATTCGGCCAGGCGGGGGTCGGGATGATCAGTTCGTCGCCGACGCCGGCGATCAGCCGGACCGCGATCTGGACCGACTGCATGCCGGAGCCGGTGACATAAAAGCGGTCCATGGCGAAGGGCCGGCCATAGAGCGCGCTGTGGTAGCGCGCCAGCGCCTCGCGCAGCTCGGGGATGCCGCGCTGCCAGGTGTAGAAGGTCTCGCCATCGGCCAGCGATTTGTTGGCGGCGCGGACGATGAAGTCCGGCGTCGGCAAGTCGCCTTCGCCGACCCAGAGCGGGATAAGACCGGGCTTGAGCCGGCCGTGGTTGACGACCTCGACGATGCCGCTCTCGGGGGCGTTGCGCGCCTCGGGGCGCAGGTCGGCGATCAGGCTGGTGCCGGCCGGGGCGTGCATGTTCATGAGCGATCCTTCGGGCGATCCGTCGCAAGAGACATGCACGTCAATCTAACGCAGAAAGCGCCGCCGCGGCATGAAATGACGAGATCGACCCGATCGGTCGCGGTGATGGATCGCGGAGCGGGCCGGGCGGGTCGGCCCGCTCCAGAGAGCCCGTCAGGCCTTCTGCTTCAGCAGGTCGCGGATCTCGCTGAGCAGGGCGATGTCCTGCGGCGGCGCCACCGGCTCTGCCGGCTTTTCCGCCTCCTTGCGCCGGAGCGTGTTGATACCCTTGACGACCATGAACAGCACGAAGGCGATGATCAGGAAGTTGACCGCGATGGTGAGGAAGCTGCCATAGGCGAGGACAGCGCCCTGCTTCTTGGCGTCGACGAGAACCGGCGCGGTGACGGCGCTGTTGAGGCCGATGAAGTAGTTGGAGAAGTCGACGCTGCCGATCGCGCCGATCAACGGCATGATGATGTCGCCGACCAGCGATTCGACGATCTTGCCGAAGGCTGCGCCGATGATCACGCCGATGGCGAGATCGACGACATTGCCCTTCAGGGCAAATTCCTTGAATTCCTTGATCATGGCGCGCCTTTCCGAATGCCTGGCCAGTCTTCGGCACCACGCTGAGCAATGCCGCCCCCCGCTCGCACGCTAGACCACCGGCGCAGGCGCTGGAAACAGCTTTGAGGCTGTTTTCCTCGGTCTTTTCTTTCGAAACAGACCAATTTCAGCGCAGATCACCCATCAAGCGAAGATTGTGCCACGGCGAACACTGCGGCAACGATCGGCCGTTGCCGCAGCCGCCGACAGTCCTCAGAAGCCTTCGAGGACGATCTTGCCCCTGGCCTTGCCGCTTTCGACCAAGGCATGAGCTCGCTTGAGGTTGGCCGCGTCGATCCTGCCGAAATGCTCGCCGAGCGTGGTCCTGAGCGTGCCGGCGTCGACCATGGCGCTGACCTCGTTGAGCAGCAGATGCTGGGCCTCGATATCGGCGGTGCCGAAGATGGAGCGCGTGAACATCAGCTCCCAGTGCAGCGAGACGCTCTTGCGCTTCAGCTTCGTCACATCGATCGGCGCGGGATCGTCGATCAGGCCGAGGCGGCCCTGCGGCGCGATCAAGTCGACGATCTCGTCGAAATGCCGGTCGGTCTGGGTGGTCGAGAAAACGAAGGCCGGCGCGCCGATGCCGAGCGCTGCGACTTGAGCGGCCAGCGGCCTGGTGTGATCAACGACATGGTGGGCGCCGAGGTCCCTGACCCAGTTCTGCGTTTCCGGCCGCGAGGCGGTCGCGATCACGGTGACATCGCTGAGCTGCCTGGCGAGCTGGATCGCGATCGAGCCGACCCCGCCGGCGCCGCCGATGATGAGCAGCGCATTCGCCGCGCCCGGCACCGCCCGGCGGATGTCGAGCCGGTCGAACAGCGCCTCCCAGGCTGTGATCGCAGTCAGCGGCAGCGCGGCAGCTTCCGCGACCGAGAGCGAGGCTGGCCGGCGCCCGACGACCCGCTCGTCGACCAGATGATATTCGGCATTCGTACCCGAACGGCCGATCGCGCCGGCACAGAAGACCTTGTCTCCCGGCTTGAACAGGGTCGCGTCCGGGCCGACCGCCTCGACGGTGCCGGCAGCGTCCCAGCCGAGCACCTTGACGCCACCCGGCTCGGGCTGCGAGCGCAGGCGCATCTTGGTGTCGACCGGATTGACCGAGACCGCCTCGACCCTGACCAGCAGATCACGGCCGGCTGCTTCGGGCTTGTCGAGGGTGAGGTCGAGCAGCGCCTCGGGATGCTCGATCGGATGGGATGCGCGGTAGCCAACGGCCTTCATCGGAATATCTCCTGTTGCGGGCCAAGAGATACTGTTAGGCTCGATAGCTGCAATACGCACAAATCGGACCAGTAGTATCACAATGGATACTGTAGGATGCTGAAGACGAAGAAGCGCTATGATTGCGCCGCCGGCTGCCCGGTCGAGGCGACGCTCGACTTGATCGACGGCAAGTGGAAGGGCGTGATCGTCTACCACCTGCTCTCCGGCACGCTGCGCTTCAACGAGATACGCCGGAAGCTGCCGAGCGCGACGCAGCGCATGCTGACCCGGCAATTGCGCGAGCTGGAAGAGTGCGGGCTCGTCCTGCGCACGGTCTATGCGCAGGTGCCGCCGCGGGTCGACTATGCCCTGACCGAGGAAGGCCGCTCGCTCGAAGCGATCGTCCGCGCCATGCATGCCTGGGGCGAGCGGCGGCTGGAGCGGCTGGCGCAGGTCCAGGCAGCAGCCTGAGGACAGGCCGAAAGGCCGATGGCGGCGGCAGCGCCACAGCGATAGATTTGCCGGCGAGCGCCGTTGCAAGGAGGTGCGATGCTCCCGGCCTGGTCCGTCGTCCTGAGCGCCCTCGGCTATCTCTGCGTGCTGTTCGCGATCGCCCATCTCGCGGACACGGCCGGGCGCCGCCTGATGAGCGGGCGGGCGCGCACCACGATCTATGCGCTGGCGCTCGGGGTCTACTGCACCTCCTGGACCTTCTACGGCTCGGTCGGGTTCGCCAACCGGGCGGGCTTCGACTTCCTCGGCATCTATGTCGGCCCGGCGCTGGTCATCGGGCTCGGCCACCGCTTCGTCGCCCGCATCGTCGACATCGCCAAATCGCAGAACATCACCTCGATCGCCGACTTCGTCGGCGCGCGCTATGGCAAGAGCGAGCGCGTCGCTGCGCTGGTCTGCATCGTCGCGGTGGTCGGCGCGCTGCCCTATATCGCCCTGCAATTGAAGGCAGTGGCGAACTCGCTTTCGGTGTTCTTCGCCGCGGCCGGCGGCCCGCCGCCGATGACCGACATGCCGGTGCTGAGCGACCTCGCCTTCCTGGTCGCGCTGGTGCTCGCCGGCTTCGCCTGCGCCTTCGGTACCCGCCACATCGACGCGACGGAGCACCAGGACGGGTTGGTGCTGGCGATCGCGGCGGAGTCGCTGGTCAAGCTCGTCGCCTTCCTCGCGCTCGGCGTCTTCGTCGTCTACGGCCTGTTCGACGGCGCAGGCGACCTCTTCGCCCAGGCGGCGCGGGCGGCGGGCGACCGGCCGCCGATCTGGGACCGGACCTCAAGCTGGCCGATGTTCCTGACGCTGACGGCGCTGTCCTCCTGCGCCGCGCTGCTGCTGGCGCGGCAATTCCACATGGCGATCGTCGAGAACCGCGACGTCCGCGACGTGCGCCGCGCCGCCTGGATGTTTCCGCTCTATCTCGTGCTGATCAACCTGTTCGTGCTGCCGCTGGCGGCGGCGGGCGAAGTCCTGCTGCCGGGGACGGCGGTCGACCGCGACATGACCGTGCTGCTGCTACCGTTGGAGAAGCAGGCCGGCCTGATCGCGCTCTTCGTCTTCATCGGCGGGCTTTCGGCGGGAACCGCGATGGTGATCGTCGCCTCGGTCGCACTCGCCATCATGATCTCGAACCACCTCGTCACGCCGCTGCTGCTGCGCGGGCGCGGCGTCAGCGTCGATCCCGAGCAGGCGGCTGCGCTGCTCGAGAGCGGCGGGGGCCGTCGCAACAGCTCGACCGGTGGCGATCTCGGCTCGCAGGTGGTGCATATCAGGCGGCTCGCCATCGTCGCGGTGATCCTGCTCGGCTATGCCTATTACCGCGCCGCGGGCGAAGCGGCGCTGGTCTCGATCGGCCTGCTGTCCTTCGCCGCCACCGCACAGATCGCGCCGGCCTTCTTCGGCGGGCTGATCTGGCGGCGCGGCACGGCGCTCGGCGCCGCCGCCGGGCTGTCGGCCGGCCTGCTGACCTGGCTCTACACGCTGCTGATGCCGAGTCTCGCCAATCCCGGCGGCTATTGGGCGGAGATCGTCGCGCACGGGCCGCTCGGCATCGCCGCCCTGCGGCCGGAGGCGCTTTTCGGCCTGTCGCTGCCGGCCCTACCGCATGGTGTGCTCTGGAGCCTCGGCATCAACCTCGCCTGCTATATCGGCTTCTCCCTGGTTCGCCCGGCGAGTGCGATGGAGCGCCTGCAGGCCAATGCCTTCGTCGAGTCCGATCGGGCGACCATGGCCCAGTCCTTCTCGCTCTGGCGCTCGAGCGTCACCGAGGCAGAGCTGCAATCGACGATCGGGCGCTATCTCGGCCAGGAGCGGACGCAGCGCGCCTTCGAGGGCTTCGCCCATTCGCGCGGCGAGGTGCTGAACGGCACGCGCGAGGCCGACATCCACATGCTGCGCTTCGGCGAGCATCTGCTGTCCTCGGCGATCGGCGCCGCCTCCTCGCGACTCGTGCTGTCATTGCTGCTGAAGCGGCGCAACCTCTCGACCGAGGCGGCCTTCAAGCTGCTCGACGACGCCTCGGCAGCCCTGCAATACAATCGCGACATCCTTCAAAATGGCCTCGACCATGCCGGCCAGGGCATCACCGTGCTCGACCGGGATCTGCGCCTGCTCGCCTGGAACAAGGCCTTCATCCAGCTCTACGATTTGCCGCCCTCGCTGGTCCGCTTCGGCACCGGGCTCGACGAGATCGTGCGCTACAACGCCCAGCGCGGCGCCTATGGCGCCGGCCCGCAGGACGAATTGATGGCGGCGCGGCTGGAGAGCTTCATCAACGATCGCGAGCCGGTCCGGCTCAGGCTCTATCCCTCGAAGAACGTGATCGAGATCCGCTCGAACCCGCTGCCCGATGGCGGCATCGTCACCACCTATACCGACATCACCGACTCGGTCGCCGCCGAGGAGGAGCTCGAGCGGACCAACGAGACGCTGGAAAAGCGCGTCGCCGAGCGCACCGAGGAGATCCGGCACGTCAACACCGAATTGCAGCGCGCCAAGGCCGAGGCCGACGAAGCCAACGCCTCGAAGACGCGCTTCCTCGCCGCCGCCAGCCACGATATTCTTCAACCTCTGAACGCAGCCCGGCTTTATGCCTCCGCTCTGGTCGAGCGCGACCGCAGCAGCTCGCAGCCCGACCTTGCCGAGAACATCGACGCCTCGCTCGACGCGGTCGAGGAGATCCTGACCGCGCTGCTGGAGATCTCGCGGCTCGACGGCGGCGCGCTCAAGCCCGAGATCAGCACCTTCCGCCTCGACGAATTGATGCGGCAGTTGCAGCGCGAATTCGAGCCGAGCGCGCAGGAAAAGGGGCTCCAGCTCATCTTCGTCACGACCGCGGCGACGGTCCGCTCCGACCGGCGCCTGCTGCGCCGCCTGCTACAGAACCTGGTCTCGAACGCGATCAAGTACACGCCGAACGGCAAGGTGCTGGTCGGCTGCCGCCGGCGCGAGGGCCAAGTCGCGATCGAGGTTCTCGATACCGGGCTCGGCATTCCCGCGAGCAAGCAGAAGACCGTGTTCCGCGAGTTCCAGCGGCTCGATCAGGGCGCCAAGGTCGCGCGCGGGCTCGGCCTTGGGCTCTCGATCGTCGAGCGGATCGCCCGCACGCTCGACCACAAGCTCGCGCTCACCTCGACACCGGGCCGCGGCACGCGCTTCTCGATCCTGGTGCCGCGCGCCGCGCCCTTGCCGGCGATGGCGACGACGGCCGCGGCACGCAACACTCCGTCCAGCAGCCAACTCGCGGGCCTGAAACTGCTCGCAATCGACAACGAACCGACGATCCTCGACGGGATGCGCCTGCTGCTCGGCGGCTGGGGCTGCAAGGTCGAGACTGCGTGCGATCTCGACGAAGCTTCCGCGGTCATCGCCAACAGCGGCACGCCTGATGTCCTGATCGCCGACTACCATCTCGACCACGGCGAGAACGGCATCGCGCTGATCTCGGCGCTGCGGCAGAGCGTCGGCGGCCTGCCGGCGATCCTCTTGACCGCCGACCGCTCGCCGGAGGTTCGGGAGGAAGCGGCGGCGCTCGACATCCATGTCTTGAACAAGCCGCTGAAGCCGGGTGCGCTACGGGCACTGCTGGCGCAATGGCGCGCGACGAGGTTGGCGGCGGAGTAAAAAGGGGTCACACGCGTTTTTCGCGAGTAGCTTGTCATCCCGGGCCTACGCTTCGCTACGCCCGGGACGACGCGGTGTAGGGTGAAAGGTCTATTCCGGAATGGGCTCCGCCGCCCCCTGCCCCGCCGCGCCCGCCTGCCGCAACGCCTCCTCGGCCGCGAGAAAGGCCGCGACCTCCGGGCTCGGTTCCGGGCTTTCCGCCGTGACGCCCATCTCGGCGAAGAGGCGGGCTGCCGGCACATAGGCCCTGCCCTTGCGGTCATAGAGCGCAGCCCGCACGAGCGCGACGGCGGCGACGATCTCCTTGCCGTCGCGGCCGTCGGCGAGGATGCGGTGCTGGATCACGACCCAGCCCTCGCTCCAGCAGAGCAGCCGCGTCTCCAGCCTGAGCGCCCGGAACAGGCGGACCTCGCGGCGGAAGCGGATCGTGCCGCAATTGACCACCGGGACCCAGCCATGGCGCAGGATCGCCCGCCAGAGGCCGCTGCGCAGCATCAGGTCGGCGCGGCCGAGGTCCATCAGCCCCCAATAGCGCGCATTGTTCATGTGAAGGCTGGTGTCGAGATCGTGGAGCCAGACCCGGAAGGGCAGGATCGAGGCCTCGAAAGGCGGCTTCAACTTGGGCTGGAAGGGCCGCGTCAGCAGCAGCCAGATCAGGCGAAACCAGAGATTCATCGGAAGCGTCCCGAACGAGATAGTTCAGTTGTAAACATTTTTGCGCAGACGGCCAGCGGTGTGGCCTGTCGCAGCGGCATGCTGCGCTGCACGATCCTGCGGCACAGGCCGCTGTGACGGCGCCGCCATGCGGCCAATGCGGGCCTGCGCGCAAGATCATGCTTGCCAAGCGCGCTTTTTGCGCAGAAACATCTGCGCTTTCCGGCGACGGCGTCAGACGCCGCCGGCCCACGGGACGACGCCCCAGCGATGCAGATCGAACTCGATTCGCGCGACAGGACGATCCTGCGCATCCTCCAGAAGGATGGCCGGATCACCAATTCGGACCTTGCCGAGAAGGTGCATCTCTCGCCCTCGGCCTGCCTGCGCCGCGTGCGCCAGCTCGAGGAGAGCGGGCTGATCCGCGGCTATGTGATGATGCTCGACGAGCGCATCGCCGGCTTCCCCGGCACCGCCTTCGTCTTCGTCACGCTCGACCAGCAGGGCCGGGCCTCGCTGGAGAGCTTCGAGAAGGCCGTGCAGGACCTGCCGGAGATCCTCGAATGCCATCTGCTCGCCGGCGCGCACGACTATCTGATGCGGGTGATCTATCGCGACAGCGCCGACTTCGAGCGCATCCACACCGACATCATCACGCAGTTGCCGGGCGTCACCCGGGTGCAGTCGACCCTGACGCTGCGGACGATCAAGAAGACCTCGTCGCTGCCGATGTGAGGCGAAGCCTTTTGCCCTTGTAACTCTCATTTTGCCTCATCTGCTATACCAGCGGTTGCGGTGGCAGGTGGAAGACCGACAGCCCTGAGGGACACCAAGCCCGTGGGTGA
>NZ_FOKP01000038.1 GCF_900112185.1 Allobosea sp. CRIB-10
CCCATCGGCCATCATTGTCCTCCTCGCTCGCACAGGCGATGACCGTGGCATCAACCATCGTGCCGGTCTTGACCGTGACCGCCCTGGCCTTGAGCTGGGCTGTCGCAGTCTCGAACAAGGTCCGAGCTTGTGCTCAACCAGCTTTCCACGATAGCGCACGAAGGCAGTGCGCTCCGGGGGCGCCTCGGAGCGCGAGAACCCGCAAAAGCGGCGGAACGAGGCGCGGTCATCGAGCGCCTCGGCCAGCTTCAATATCGGACAGATCGTACCAGACCGACAGCAGCAGGGTCTTGAACATTGCCAGGGGAGGCCGGGCCAACTCACCCTTCGTCGCCGAATAGAGCGGCCTGAGCAACTCCGCGACAGGATTTCAATCAATCAGGCCGTCGAGCTCGTCCAGCGACGACACGCTCCGCGCGCCGATCACAAAGCCAAGCTGCTCCTGGCCGATCGACCGATGCGCCATCGTCGCTCTCCATCTCGGAAAGCCTAACGGAAGCAGATATCAAAAGCGCCATCTCCGCAGACCCGCGCACAAATCTCATCATTAAAGGTTTGCTCTGCCCACCCAAGCGGCTCGGATAGTCTCCAGCTGAAATTCCGGAAAGCGATTTCGGACGAGCATGGCAATCTCCAGAACTCTGCTCTTACTTAGACGTGCGAAACGAGGATCTTCGCGCGGTCGGCATAGCTGTGGTCGCGCCGAGCGCGCGCCTGGGCAGCGCTACCGATCGCGATGCTGGTAGTAGGCTCCCTTTTCAAGCGCGCGACATGGTCGACAAGCTCTTCATGGCTCAACGCACGCAGGCATTCGTGTCCGGGTTCAAAGTAGCGCTCGATCTCGTGGCCGGGGCCGAAGAATATCTGCGTTGCTCCCGACATGGCCGCCTCGAATGTCCGCGGACCAGGCGTTGCCGGTTTCACATCGAAGCGTGCATTCGCCAGATCCAGCTCTCTGCCAACGTTTAGAACAGACAGCGACGTATTGTTGAAGTCCGCGAGGGCGGCATTGCTGAGCCTGAGACCCGTCCAATGAGGGCTGACTATCGGCGAATCTGACGATCCGCAGAAGACGATGTTCATTGCGTCGAGTTCGCTTAAGGACTCGATCCCAGAAAGAACGTCTTGCCTGTTGGGGTACATATGGCCGCAAAAGAACAGATCGGCGCCCGATCTGTAGCCAACGGGCCTGAAATGACGCGTGATCGACGCGCCCAGCGGCAAATGATGCGTCGGGACTGAAGCTGGATAGAAGTCAAGGCATGCGACTTCGTTGGTGAAGATCACATCGGCCATCGGCAAGGCGCGATACGCGGAATCGAATTCGTAGGGATCGTCGTGAAGCCAGAACGCGATCCGCCCGCCCGCCCGCCGCGCGGTCTCCACGGCAGGAAGATGATCGACGTCGTCGAGCATGATCGAGCCGAAGATGAGCACCAGCTCCGGCAACAAATTTCGGACGTGATCGCGGGCACGATCGGGGCCGCATTCGACGATGAGCGCCTCGGGGAAAGCGGTCTGCATCCCCTCCGCAACGAATTGGCGCAGAATGCTGTTCGTGTTCAACTCGTCGGACGCTCCCCCGACGATCAGTGCTCGCTTCAACGTCTTCAAAGTCGACACTCCAGTCGGAATCGTGCGGCGTGCGCCTTCGTTCTGCGGGCTGCGCAACAAATGTCATTGCAAGCGCGCTGAGGGCTTCCCAAACCCATTACCGACGGCGCACCCGTCTAATGAACCAGAATCGCGCCCAGGCGGCAGAACGACGGAATGCGGCCATCGTTCCGTCCTCGCGGGCTATCCGCGTGAACCGTCCCATGAGAACGCGGGAAAAACTCATTCGGTCTCGCCAGCCATGGGCGATATGGGGTGCGACGGCATTCGCAACCGTCATGAGATTGTCGGCCACGATCGGTTCTCTCGCGATCGTCACGCGATTAGGCGTGATGAACCGCTTTGCGGCTAGAAAGATGCCAATCTCATCGGACCTGAAGACACGATGACCCGTCTGGCTTGGCGTCAAACGCGCTGCAGAGCCGACGACGTCTGCAAAGATGCTGTCCGCTTTGGCGGCGAAGGCTGCGGGACCGTCGTAAGAGAGCTTCCTGAGCGCGGCAGCCATCCGGTCGATATCCTGAGGATTGGCCGAGAGCCGCCTTAGAGCGAGGATAACTGCAGACGGATCGCTGATCGGGACCTTCAGCCCGTCGACCTCGTGCCGAACGCGCTCGCCCTGGCCACCGATATCCGTCGTGATCGGCACGATTCCCATCATCTGTAGTTCCGACAAGGTCATGCAGTATGTTTCGGGCCATGGCGACAGGATCAAGGCGACGCAGCAGTCATAAATTTCCGATGGCGGTTTCCCGGGTGGGAAGATCCCGTGCTGCTTGATCTCAACGCTTTGTATTCGCGCCAGGGCAGGCAGATATTCGCTGTCGACGCGGCCGAAGATGTCGAAGCTGATGTCGAGTGCATGCGCGCCCTCAAATACTTTCAGCAACGTATCTGCCCCTTTGACGCTGCTGAAGTTGCCGAGAACCGCAACGCGCAGTCGCTTCGGACCGGTCCTGTTCGCCGGCTGCGGCGGAACCGACACGGGTGGGGCAAGAAGCTGTCCACGATCCTGCAGATGAGGAAAAAGGGCCGAGAAGATCGACCAGCTCGCCTCGGAACCGTACAGGACCCGATCAATATGGTGACTCATCTCACGCATCATGCGCAGGCGGGGGGCCTGCTGGACCATAGGGAAATCGCGCATCCGGGACAGGCAAATGGTGCAGGTTGCAGGCGGCCTGTTGGGAATATCGCAATAACGCCCCTCGAAGCCGAGCAGCGTGAAGTTTTCGCAGGCAAGATAATAGTCATGCAGGCTGAAAGTGACCTTTGCGCCTGAAGCTTTCGCGAACGCCAGCGATGAAACCGGATAGCGAATTAGATGGTTCACATGAACGACATCGAATGCGTGCCGAGCTAGCAAAGCCTGGAATTCTTGTTCAAATCCTTCATGCACGAGATCGCCTTGCAAGACCGGCTGATCGATGACCACCCGATCGATCTCCGCACCGGTTCGATCGGTAACCCGGTACTCGGTGATCCCGTATTCGCTGACAACGGGCGCCATCATCGCGACGTCCGCGTCGAGGCCGGTCAGCAGATGGTCGGCGTAGATCTCCGAACCGCCAAACCAGCCTTGCGCGACCGAGTTATGGCTGATGATGAGGATCTTGGGCTGCGCATGGGACTCACGGCGGGGCCGAGGCTCCAAGGCAATGAGCTCATCGACGATTGCGGCGATGCGATTGGCGTAGAGGTGACGCTCAAGGGTCACGTTCTGCGCCTCAGCCGCGATCCGGTGGAGCGAGTCCTCGTCAGCGAGCGTTCGATCGATCAAGCCGAGACATTGATCGAAATCGTCATACGCCAGAAACGCAGTTGACGGCAGAAAATCGGCGGCCGTTGCGGCGATGGAGCGGTCGACGAGTTGCGTCGAACCTGCCAGGGCGACTTCGAAAAAGCGCGGCCCTGGCGTGTCGCTCGCAGCTGTGGGATTGTCGGGATCGGTCGAAAAGGCCCGCGGCAGCGTCAGCGTAAGTCTAGCGCGGTTCGCCGCGCTGCAGAAATCGCGCATGGCGAGGCCACGCCCGAACGAAAACTCGTCGGCGTATGCTGCGACGTGCTCGGACAGGGCTGCGTTCGAGACGAGCGCGAGGTTGAGCCGCAGAGATGGCCGGGCGATCCGCAGTTTCCTCAGAAAATCGAGGCGATTGGGCCAAGCCGTTCCCGCGAAGAAGATATCGTGAGAGGCTTCCGCAACATTGATCGCACGAAACATGCCAGGATCGGCACCGAGCGGCAGATATCGCCCCTTAGGACCATAGGCTTGAACGGAGGCCCGATCGTTCGAAAAGGCGAGATCGAAGGACGTCGTCACCTTGGTGTTGCGATAAGTCTCGTATGGATCTTCTGTAAACCAAATGGCTGAGCGTGGAATCAGCTCGGCCAGGTTTCGAACGACGAAATTATCAGCCTCTTCTCCATCGAAAGCGATGAAGGCATCGAAGTCCTGCTCCCGCGCCTGGATCAGTGCGTTGCCATACTCGACCCAGACGGCCTCGCTGACGTGATCGTTCTCTTTCAGAGCCGAGAATGCCGCCTTCGCGATATAGCGATTCGGGTTATTCGGTTTGGTGTCGAGAAACAGAACACGCATGGGCGCCGAGAAATCCATTTGTTGCCGGCAGCGATAGCGGGCCATGAAGAAAAAGGGAAGACGGCGGTCCGGTTGATGTCAGTCGGGGCGCTGCATATCCGTCATGATTGATGTCTTAAGCGCCTGGCTCTCCTTGAGCGCGATGCGTCGCCTCGGTGAAAATACCTCGTGCTGTAATCCGAACGAGGAGCCGGGATCACTGTTAGCGGCGCGCAATGGCGATATCGCAATACATATGGGGGTGTAGCGCCAAATAGCGCACCCGCCACTCGCCGCTGGAAAGCAGCCCATTCACGACCGGCATCACGCCGTAATCGGCTAATTCCATGATGCTCCACGGCGTATAATCGTTGAAAACGAGAACGCCGTCCCGCTTGATCTTGTGGAGGGCGACGGCGGCATCGCGCTTGACGCCCTCGAGTCCGTGATCGCCGTCGACGTAGATCCAGTCGAAATGCCCGTCCGGGAGCAGGGCCAGTTGCTGAGACGAGTCGCCGTGGTGGATGACAACCTCGGGTCTTGCCCGGAGAGCGGGGCGCTGCGCGTCGAGAAGATCGAACGACAGGTCGAAGAGATGCAGCTCACGCGGTTGGAGGTAATCAACGATGCGCTCCGCGAACCAGCCGGTCTGAGTGCCGACCTCTGCGACGCAACCGCCGCGTGGAAGACTTCTCATCGCCTCGACGCGGTCGGCGTAGAGCGTCGCACCTTCCACCGCCGACTGCTCCAGCTTGGGCGGAACGTCGAAGACGTGGCGGCCCAGTGGTTCCTGATGCGGCTTCACCCGCCGCATCCACTCGCCCTGAACCTGCGCGAACCAGTTCGCATCCTCCGGAGAAAGCTTCATCGCTAGTCCTTTCGGGCGCTCAGGGCACGAGGTCGTTGCGGATCGCGAGGTCGACGAGGCGCGAAAGATTGGCCGGCAGCGACTGTCGATAGAGATCCCAGATGATGCGATTATTGGCGTAGCGGTCGGTACTGTTTAGCATTCCAGTCTGCACCCGTCGGTACCAGAACAGAGGAACGGGCAGAGACAGCTGCTGCAAGCCTGCAAGGTTGGCCCGCGCATGCAGATGCCAGTCCTCATGGCCGATCCCGTGCCATTCATGGAAGCGACCGATCCGCTCGAAGACGTCGCAGCGATAGATGCCGGTCGCATCGCCATAGCAATTGATCGACAGTCCGAGTTCGGCCGGCCCCCCGGTGAAAGCCCAGCGCTCGCCGCCATCGACCAGATCGAGATCGGGTTGGCCGGTCGGTTCCCTGAAGATGAGCATCTGGCTCGTGACGATATCCGCCTGCGCCCGCTCGATGGCTCGGACCAGCGTCTCAATCATAGTGGGAAACGCGATGTTGTCGTCGTCCATGAAGATTACGAAGGGCGCACGCGCCGCCGCGATGCCGGTGTTGCGAGCCGCGCCAAGATAAGCGTTAGCCTGCCTGATGAGTTTGAGCTCGAAAGGCCAGAGCTCATTCGCCAGGGCCGTCAGACCGTTCTGCGCCTCCGGCGAAGGGCTGCCGTCATCGACCAGCAGCACTTCGAAGTCGCGAAAGCTCTGCACAGCAAGAGAGCGCAGCGTTTCGCGGACCAGCGCAGGTCGTTCGTAATGGGTGACCACGACGCTGACGATAGGGCTCTCGATATCGGCCACCGTTGCAGGCAATGCAACTTCTACGGAGCCGCCCGGATTTTGACCGGTGGTATCGACGGTCAGCGGAACCGGTCGACGCGCTTCCACCCACTCGATCCAACGAGTGCCGATATCGGCTTCGTCATAGGAGGGAGAGGCCGCGGCGTAAGGTTGACCGAGCGATGTCGCCAGCCTTGCGGCAAGAGCGCGGGCAGTCGGTTCCACGAGCACGCGGTCGCGATCGGTCGGCGCGACGAGCTCGGGGATGCCGCCAGCGCGCGTGGAAAGGAAAGGAATGTTGCGCCTCAGGCATTCCGAGATGACACAGGGCGCATTGTCTATCAGCGAGGGAATGACGGCCAGACAATCGCGTTCGACGAGCAGTGCCTGCGCCGAGTCGGTATCGAGGTCTTCGAAAAACGCCAAGCGAGACCCCAGCCACGGACGCCGGGCATCGACGAAAGCTTGGATGTCCTCGCGACGGCGAGATGCCGCCTTTCCGACGAACATAACGTCGAAATCCTTGAAAGCCAGCGTCTCGTCGACGATGGCATTCAGAAAAATCTCGATGCCTTTGCGCTCTTCGAGCCGGCCGAAAAAGCCCAGTCTCCGCACCTGATCCAGTGGCCGTTCGCGCCGAGCCACCCGATCACTCTCGGGATCGGACCACAGATAGAGCGGCAAAGCCTGTGGGGCGCCAGTCGGCCGGTCGAAATGAGCGGTCACGAAGCTTCGCATATGCTCGGACGGGCAGATGACGTCGTCCGCACCGAGGAACACACTTCGCTCCATGTGCAGTTGGGCGAGTGTGCGCTGGCTTCGGGCTGCTGTCCTGTTGGCGTCGAGTAGCCATTCTGTGGGGCCGTGAGCGATCACCCCCAACCGCGTCCCGCCCAGAGCGACACCGCATTGCCTAGCGATGACCGAAGCGAAGCCGCTACCCTCCCAATCCTGGAAAAGAACGAGGTCGAAGGTCTCGTGCCGCAGATAATCGAAGATCACCGTGCTTTCGCGAAGCCACTCAGGATAAACTTCGATCCCCGCATAGTGAAGATGCGTAACCTTCACCCCGGCAGTGTGGAGTCGCTTCAACCAGGGATGAGCATAGTCGACCGGCGCGGCGCCCGTATAAATGACGGCAATGTCGAAACCGGATCGCGCCAGATGGCAAGCGAGATGGGACGTCGCAGTGCCGATGCCGCCATTCTTGTAGGCGCCGAGAATCTCGCTGGCAACGAGTGCAATCCTCATCGGGCGCGTCCCGAGACTGCTCTTGTGAGCCGCGCCACGGCCCGGAGCGGAGCGCTCAGTCGCCAAGCCAAGGACCGGTGGATCCCGCGGAGTGCCTGATGAGCATTCTCGCATTCCACACTGCGCTCATCGAGCTGGCGATGCACCTCGGCGGCATGATTGCGAAGCGCCTCGCGGTCCTGCTCGGCTTGCTCGAGCTGGCGATGCAGCGCCGCGGCATGATCGCGCAGCGCTTCGCGCCCTTCCTCCGCGTCGCGCCGAACCGCGACCTCGTGATCGTAGAGATTCCGCAATTCGGCGATGAGCTTTTTAAGCTCCTCGCGCTCGAAATCGAAGGAGATGGCGTGCTGTTCGAAGCTTCGTGCACGTTCGCTGGTCGAATCGAGCAGTTGTCGCAATGCGCCTTTGTCGTCGACATGCTCGTTCAGCTTGGTCCAGAGAGCCTGGATGGCCTGATGCATCCCGGCTTCCGTCCGTCGAGCCGACTCGATCTGCGCCGCGGCGCGCGTCGACTCCTCGTAATAGCGCCAGACGACCGGATACATTGCCTCGAACGCAGCCAGGAGCTCGCCCATCCTTGTGGTTCGGGTCGCGAACTCGGAGGCGATGGCGTCGGTCGCTTGCTGGTCATCGCCCCGTTCCGACAGGGTCCGGTAAAACCGCTCCGCCAGCTGGCTCGGCGTGACTGACGAAAGCGCTTCTCCATCGCCGATCGCATCACGATGGACCGGACCAGCTTCGGGCCCATGGAGAAAACCGTCGATCGCACGCTCGGCCTCGATCGATCCCAGCCTCGGCCACGTAATATTTGTTTCCTGCGCGACGCGGCGCATCTCGCGACGCCAATCGGCGAGCAGGTCCTCGTACCTGACGAAAGCCCGCGGCGACGGGCGGGTCCCCTGCACAGCCGACAAGGTATAGCGCATCCAGACGAATTCGCCGCGCGGAGCAGCCCATCCGTCATAGGGGAAATCCTTGAGATGCCGCCGCCTCAGCGAGTCTGCGACCTCAGCTGGTGATCGCAGTGGTAGGATATGGACCACCCGATAGTCCAATCGACGCAGCGCATCTTCCCAAATGGGCAGCAGAAGAGCCGTCCTCGGATCCTTGATGATGATGAAAGGGTCGCCGTCATAGGCGCTTTCGACAAGCTTGGCGGCTTCCTCGCGAAAAAGCTGAGCACGAGCCGAGTCGAACCAAGCGCGACCAAAATCAATCATCGAATAGACTTCGGATCCGGCGTCCGCGAGCATCCGGTCGTTCAGATCGACGACGGCTTTGGGTTCCCAATGCCCTTCCGGGTTTCCCGCATTGGCAGGGACGAGCATGTCCGGGAGTTTTGCTCCTAGAAGCGAGACACAACGCGCCAATGCGGAGGTGCCGCTCCGATGCATGCCGGTGATCAGCACCGCAGTCTTTCCGGTCACCCTATTCTCCCGTTTCTTCGTTGCCGGCTCGCGTAGCTGGCGCATTGTCTGTGCTGTTGCCATGAACTGCGGCGACCGTGCAACTTGGTGCGCCAAGCGGCGGAGCGAGGCACCGGCTCGCCAGGCTCAGCGACTGTTAGATAGGCAGGCCACGCTTCCGAAGCACTGCCAAAATCGTCGATACTCCCTCGTTCGGATCGGCCTGGTCGGTTCGCAGGTGAACGTCAGGCTCGACAGGTGCCTCATAATCAGCGCCGATGCCGGTGAAGCGCGGCAGATTCCCACTTTTGGCTCGAGCATACATACCCTTCGGATCACGCTGCTGGCAGATCTCAAGCGGCGCGTCGACGAACACCTCGAGGAAACGCTCGGGCCCTACTGCCACTCGCGCAGCATCCCGATCGCGTTGAAAGGGCGAGATCAGCGAAACGATCACCACCAAGCCTGCATCGGCCATCAGCGCGGCGACCTCACCAACGCGCCGGGTATTCTCCGTGCGGTCTGCATCCGTAAAGCCGAGATCGGCGTTGAGTCCTTGACGCAGGTTATCACCATCGAGGATCGCGGAATGGCGACCGCGGGTCTGAAGCTGCCGGTCCAGCAGATTGGCGATCGTGCTTTTTCCGGCGCCGGACAAGCCCGTAAGCCAGACGACGAAGGGCACCTGTCCCATCAGCCGGGCCCGGTCTGCGGGCTTGACGTCGACGGACTGCCAGGGAGTGTCGCCTGCGCGCCGCTCGATCGAGAGCACGACGCCGGCGGCGACCGACCTGCGCGTCATGCGGTCGACGAGAAGGAAAGCCCCGAGCTCGCGGCTCTCGGCGAAGCTGAGGGCAACGAGCGGAGTCGTCAAATTCAATCGCGCAATGGCGATATCGTTTGGCTGCACCTCTTCGGCCGGGGTCAGCACGGCCGAAGCGTCGAGATTGAGCACCCCTTCGAGGCGGGTCAAGGTCGCCGAGCTGCGGCCGGTACCGATCTGCAGATCATAGGCGCGGTTCGGCTGTGGCCCTTCCGGTGAAAGCCAGACCATGCGCCCGCGCAACTGGGTGGCCAGCGGCAGATCACCCTCCGCTTTTGTCAGAACCGCGCCTCGCCCCAGGTCGATCTGCGGCAGCAGCTCGACCGCCAGAGGATCCCCGGCCTTCGCCATCGGGCTAATCTCGCCCGCACGCCAAAGGCGCGTCACCTTCGCCCTCAGGCCAAGCTCTGAGACGAGGTCGTCTCCTTCACGAATTGTGCCGGCTTCGAGCGTACCATAAGAGACGCGGCCACCGCCTTCGAAGCGCCCTGTCAGGCTGATCGGCAGGATCGTGCGCTCGCCGCATGTCGTAGGCGTAGGTTCAAAGTTTTCGAGCACGTCCAGTAGCGTTGGGCCCGCATACCAGGGTGTGGTTTCGCTTAGCGTCACGACATTGGCCCCGAGTTTCGCTGAGATCGGGATTGCCGCCGCCACGTTCATGGAGAGCACGCCGACGAGTTGGCGCAATTCGGCGACAATGGTGCCGAACCTTGCCTTGGCATCATCGACGAGGTCGATCTTGTTCACCGCAAGGACCACATCTTTGACGCCGAACAGCGAGGCGATCGCGAGGTGGCGACGCGTCTGGATCTGAACGCCATCCTTGGCCGAGATCAGCACTACCGCTAGCTGCGTTTGCGACGCGGCCGCCGCCTGATTGCGTGTGTACTGCTCATGACCGGGCGCGTCGGCGATGAGAAAAGACCGCTTCAGCGTCGCAAAATAGCGATAGGCGACGTCGATCGTGATGCCCTGTTCACGCTCGCTCTTGAGGCCATCGACCAGGAAGGACAAATCCAAATCAGCCCCACCGCTGGAGCGCAGAGCCTCTTCGAGATGATCCTCGAAAACAGCCCCGGATTCGAGCAGCAGCCGGCCGATCAACGTCGACTTGCCATCGTCCACCGACCCGCAGGTCATGAGGCGCAAGCGCGCCCTGCCGTGGGTCGACAGCTTCAGATCCGCCCCCTGCGAAGACTGGGACGGCAGCATCAGAAGTAACCCTCACGCTTCTTGTCTTCCATCGAAGAGCCGACATGGTCGATGATGCGACCCACCCGCTCGGAGCGCTTGCTGGCCAACAGCTCGGCGATGATGTCTTCGAGGGTTTCTGCGCTGGATTCGATCGCGGCAGTGAGCGGATAGCAGCCGAGTGTTCGAAACCGCACTTTCATCTCCTCGACACGCTCCTCCGCCCGTACGGGCAGGCGATCGTCGTCGACCATGATGAGTTGGCCATTCCTGCGAATGACGGGGCGCTTCTGGGCGAAGTAAAGTGGGACGACCGCGATGCCCTCCGCCAGAATGTACCGCCAGATATCCAGTTCGGTCCAATTCGATAGCGGGAAGCAGCGCATGGTCGCGCCCGGCTCGAGCTGGGTGTTGTAGAGATTGAAGAATTCCGGCCGCTGATTGCGGGGATCCCAAACATGTCCCGGCTCTCGCAGCGAAAACACGCGCTCTTTTGATCTCGACCGCTCCTCGTCTCGCCGCGCTCCCCCGATCGCGACGTCGAAACCGTGACGATCGATCGCCTGACGTAGCGGGACGGTCTTCATCAGCGCGGTGTAGTGGGACGCATCATGATCGAAGGGATTGATGCCTTCGTCCAGTGCAGCTTGGTTGATCTCTTCGATCAGCTTCACACCGGCCGCTTCGACGATGTTGTCCCGAAACGAGATCATCTCCCGGAACTTGAAGGTCGTGTTGATATGCATGAGAGGCAGAGGAATCGCTGTCGGGGCAAAAGCCTTCCTCGCCAGATGCAGCAGCACGGATGAATCCTTGCCGACCGAATACAGCATCACCGGACGCTGAAACAGAGCTCGAGCCTCCCTTAAAATTCGAATCGATTCCGCTTCAAGCGCGCGGAGGTGAGCGTCCATCGAGAAGGTCCTGTAGCGAGCTCGCGGCGGGCCATGAGGGTATAGAACTGCCTTGAGCCCGGCCCTTTTGCGGATGCACGGTGGCGTTTGTCAATTGCAAACAGGCGCGGCGAAGCCGTCGACCCCGACCGCGGCATCTTCGAAGAGACCGAAGCCCAACACCTGTCGCGCCTAAGGCGATGACCTGGCCCAATCGGGCAGCAAATGATGCCCAGACGTCGCCATGGCCGCTTGGTTCGTCAGGCGGGGGTGCCCGGCCGGATCTTCATTCAGAAAATCGCGCCAGCGCTGCAGGAAAAGGCTGATATCGGATCCCGAGCGATGCTCCAACGCAGCATCCGCGTTCACTATCAGCTCGGCATCGGGTGTGTGTATGATCCGGTATCCGAGCATTCTCAGCCTCAGACAGGCGTCGAGATCGTAAAGGTTGGTCTCGAAGCGTTCGTCGAACCCGCCGATCCGCTCCAAAACACTCCTGCGGGTTGCGAGGACCGTGCCCGGCACCATGGAGCATTCGTGCTGAACGTCCGGTAGAGACAAGCCCAATCCTGCCACCATGGCCGCATTCCGAGAAACTAAGGCCCGCCTCTGATCTTCGCTTGCGATTCCGATCGGCTTAACTGCGCCGTTGCGATCGAGAAGCCGTGCCCCGACGGCTCCGACATCGTCGATCATCGCGAAACTCATCAGCGCACGCAGCCAATCCTGATCATGCGCGGCCGCGTCGCTATCGACGAAGATCACATGGTCGGTTTTCGATCGGCGCCAAAGTTCATTCAGTCGTTGCACCCGCCCATTCCCGGCATCCACGGCGACGCGTTCGACGGCAAACGGCCAGCGCGGATCCGGACAAACTCCGTGGTCTCCTCCATAGCTTTCCACAAGGATCGTGAGCCGGTCAGCCGGCCAGGAATCTCCATCCAAGCCCTCGATGAAGCTCGGCACGATGGGCATTTTTGAAGCGCCGAAGCGACCTTCCTGCACGGGGGCAGGCACGACGATGCTGAGAGGCGGATAGTCAACGAAGCGCCTCGACATGTGCGAAATTCCCGCAGCCTGGCCGGGAACAATCTCGCTTTCGGCATCGACTTCCGCCATCCAGGCGGCGGCGATCGCTTGCCTGGCGTGCGCTGTGGCGCGTCGCACGCGTTCGCCTCTGCTGCTGAGAATATCCGGAATGCGTCCGATACCGTGACCGGCGGAAACCGCCCTCAGCAGAAATTCGTAAGTGAACGCCTCCGATCGAGCGTCACACCGCGTTGCAACGGCCTCGAAAACCCGCGCCTGAACGAGCAGCGGCCACCCAATATAGTCGATCGCCAAGAGCTGCGTCAGATCGAACTCGGGTTTGAGGACGGTCTGGAAATGTTGGCAGTCCTCGCCGGAGACGACGACCTCGTCGCCGAAGAAGATTGTGATGTCCGGCCTCGTCGCGGCGGCCCGCATCAGCATCGGATTCAACTTCGGATTGATGCGGCAGCCCCGGTCCGCCAGCACCACCCACTCGTCCGATGGCTCCGTGACGATCGTCCACGGGACTTCCTGGTTGCCTCTATCGGTGAGGGCGATCGACTGGAGCGCGAACGGCGACATGCGGGATTTCCAGCAGCCGGTGACTAGATCGCGTAGATGGTTGGTGGCTCGGACCATGCCCGCATTAGGCTGGCGTTCATGCGTGAGGCCACCGCTTTCGCCGATAAGGTATCGCGAACCATCGCACGGGCGGCGCCCGCCAGCTCGCGCTGTTTCGATCGGCTCAGACGGGCCGCAGAGGCGAGACAGAATGCAAAATGGTCTTCGTCAACCGCCGCCCAGATTGTGCCTGCGCGGTAGGGCCCGATGTCGGAGGATAGACGGAACTCCTGGAATTCGACCGGAAAGCCGGTTTCTTCAGTTAGGAAGTCGCAGCTGCCGCCATAATTCGTCGCGACGACACGCTTGCCACGTGCCAGAGCCTCAGCGATGGTCAGCCCGAAACCCTCGCAGCAATGGCTGGATGCGTAGATTTCCGCAAGATCGAGCAACACACCTATTTCCGTGGTCGACATGTTTTGATCGATTAGCACGACATTGTCCGAATAAACGAGCAATTGCTGGAGCTCGAGCCAGTCAGGCGAACTTTGTCGAAGATTCTTCGTCTTTAGGAGCAGCTTCCAGCCCTCGCGAGCCAAGCCGCTTTTCGCAAATGCGCGTATAAGGCCTTGGGGGTTTTTGCGGGCGACATAGCTGGAAGCGTCGAACACATAGAGAATCAGACGGTCGGACCCGGCTAGGCCGAGGCGGGCGGCCATCTGAGCCATGCTTCGATCGCTCGCGCTCATAGAAACGGGTTCGACGACATGCGGCACGATATCGATCGGCTTGTCCGTCACGGCGGCGTAGCTTTCCCCACAAAAGCGGCTGGGCGCCCAGATACGATCGACCTGATGAAAGCCCTTGATGAGATAGTCCGGTATCGTGCGCGATTCCCACACGAACAGACCAATGCGCGATCGGGCGGCGGCGATGAGCTGCAATTGACGCTCGTTCAGCAGAGTGCCCCAAGCGTCAGGGTTCAGATGGATGATGGCGATGTCACAGTCGCCATCGAAATCAGCGAAGTCGACTGATGGAACCATGCGGCGATACGCATTGAACGGGCGGTGGATGCTGTATACGCCGAGTTGCAGCCTGCGCTGCATGAGCGCGCTCACATAACCACGCGCCGCGAAGCCAAGTCCATTGTCGTAATTCAGCGGTCCGAAGTAGCCGATCCTAGGCGCCGAGGCGCTTTCTATGTCGGTGTGGTCGGAGAGCAGCGCTTCTGACGGGGTGTCAGCATCGACAATCGGCTGAAGCCAAGTCTGTAGCAATGCGTGCACGAGCGAGACATCATAACCCTTGGCACTGAGAGCCGCTTCCCAACCGTTCTTATCAACGCCTTGAATGGTGTCGCGGATCGCCATGACCTTGATGAACGGAAACCCGCGAGTAAGCAGGCCCTTCCAATCGTGCAAGGTCGGGTTGTGGAGCGCGTTGGTCGGGAACAGCACCTCGACCGTGAGGCCGGCCGCCTGCAAGCGAGAGGCCATTTTTACTTCGAACGTATCGATGACGTCCATCTTGTCGGCGAAGGAAACGACGTCCAGCATGAATTCATGGAAGGCAACTGATACGAGCGCGGCTCGTTTGATGGCAAGGAAGTAGCTCTGAACGTGCCATCCCCGCTCGCGATTTTCGGTCAGGCCCACGATATCGGCGCCGCTGAGACGAATTCGGCGGATGACGTCCCCGAATGCGGCCTGATCCACCGGACCGATCAGGCTGTCGTTCAGCAGATAAAGGATTTCAGCATTGCCGAGCTCGCGATGCCGACGCAACAGATGTGACCAGGCTGCGAAATCATAGCCGATGTTCTGACGCACGAAGACGCAGGTTACTAATGAAGACAGCCATGGCTCCGTCGATTGGAGAGGGCGATCGGCCGCCACGATCAGGATGACGCTGATCCCTTCGGCGTGCAGTGCGCTCAGATAAGTCCGCAGGTGGGGCTTGAGCCGCCCGTCCAGCGAGTGCGTGACGAACAGGGCGATCTCATTACCAAGGGCGGGGAGACGGTCGGGTCCGAAGAGCTGGGCCTCCTCGACAGGCCTGCCGTGAACGAAGCGGAACGATCGCAGACACGGGGCTAGGCCTTGGTGACGCCCGTGATGAAGGAAGTGCACAAGTGGATTGGTCCCTTTGGGGAGATCGTCTGCGTTCTGTTCACCGTACCAGCGCGTCGCGAAATCAGGTGACGGATCGGCTCCCTCGGCGGCGCCGATCCGCAAATAATGCGAAAGCGGGTCGAGCCCGGATCCCCGCGCGTCAGGGTTTGCAGTCAAATACCATCGCGGATCAAAATAGGGATTGGTGCGCCGGCCCTCTGTTTGCCAGGTCATGATGTAGTGGAGCAGGGGGTTCAGGCCGGATGCTTTAACATCCGCGTTCTGCGCGAGATACCATTCCGAATCGAACAGCGGATGAGGCCAACGTCCTTCCTCCGCTGCGGTACGAAGATAATGAGATATAGGATCGGCAGGGGCCGTTTCGAACTGCGCTTGATAGAAGGGCGCGTCAAAGATGCCGCTTGCCGCAACACGCCGCCGAGCACGCCAGAAGCGAAACTGGGCTAAGAGCTCGATTGTGAGTTCGGGGAAGCGGAAGCTGGCTGCCAAACGCACGATGCGAATCAGGCCAGGGATGATCGGCCAAGCGATCGCGCTCTGTCGAATAAGTGTTCTACGTCGCATACACACCCTGCGTTGAGCTTGATCGACATGTCGCTGCCAGGCGGCGGAGAGCCGCCAAGCGTGCCACGGTCCGTTCGGACATCCGGATTAGACGCTTCCACAATATTCCGCATTCGACCACACCAAATGCCGGGACATAGCCCTGCCCAGAGCGACCGATTTCTGGACCAATCGATGAATGCGCAGCACTTCTCCCGCGAACGCATCTGCGTGGAGAGTTCTAGAGGACGCGCCCGCGGGTGTCACGGACCGTATAGCCGCGTGACCAGGCCGCGATCGTGAAGCAGCGTTCGATGGCATGGTGTAGCGTGCCATCGAGCTGGGCTGCCTCCGGTTCGAAGGAAGCGGGCTGAAGCCGAAGCTCACGTAGCGGCTTGAGCGCCTTCGGCCTGAACCAGAACATCGAACCCTCAAAAAAGCCGAGCCTCATAGCGTCTTCCGCATTCATCGTCCTTGCAATGGTCAGGACGCGATCCCGATTGGCCATCCAATACACGGGGTCGGTGCGGAAGCAGTCTCTCCACCCAACCAATCCCGTTTCGGGCTCTTCAAACGCGTGCAGCATGCGATAGGTCGCGGAGCGCTCGCCACATAGCGAAGCAAAAAGCAGTTTGCGTCGCAGATCGCCGTCGAGCAGATGCGGGCTGCGCTTGGTATGAAGCTTCAGCACCGCGTCGA
Source organism: Allobosea sp. CRIB-10 (assembly GCF_900112185.1). Lineage (GTDB taxonomy): Bacteria > Pseudomonadota > Alphaproteobacteria > Rhizobiales > Beijerinckiaceae > Allobosea. Next base: position 16,379 of record NZ_FOKP01000038.1, read on the forward strand.
ACGTGTCGAAGACGCCCGCAGAGAGTAGCGACAAGAAAGGTGCGATGTCGCGACCTCGGTTTTCACAAGGGTGCAGATGGATCTCGTCGAGGCCGCTAAGACGTTTTGCGAGTTCCGCCGCCTTGTCATGAGGAACAGTCAGATGGATCGGCACGGTCTGTTCGAAAACGCCACGCAACTCGATGATCTCTTCGACCAGGTCGAGGTAGAAGACATGTGCGACGAAAGCGATGTTCAGCTTCGGGGTGCGAGGCCGGGTGCCAAAGGCAGCCAATTCACGCCTTATCTTCTTGCCACCGTTGGATACGAAGAGTCGACCGAGGGTATTAGCCTTCAATTTCTGCCAATAATGTCGTGTGATAGCCAAAGCTCGGTGAGTTCTGGATAGATGCATGTCAGACGCCATGCTTGGCCCAGCCGAGATTGAAATCCGGGTTTCGATCTCGATTAGGTAAATGAGCCGCCTGCGAACCGAGTTCAAGACGGCCGCGAGGAAAACCGGCCTGCTGCTTATCTTCGCCGCGGCAACTCACTTGTCTTTGTCCGCCTTGTAAGCGGCGAGAACGGCTTCGGGTGAACCGTCCATCATCAGACGTCCGCTCTTCATCCAAAGCGCTCGCGTACACAGACGTTCGATCGTCGTGTTGTCGTGGGATGCCAGAAACATGATGCTGGCCTTCTCGATGAGTTGCTGTAGCCTCTTCTGCGCTTTCTCAGCGAAGGCGGCGTCGCCAGCGCCAATGATTTCATCGATCACGAGAATTTCCGGGTGCACCGCCGTCGAAACCGCAAACGCCAGGCGCAGCATCATGCCACTGGAATAGGTTCGGATCGGAAGCGAGAGAAACTCGCCGAGTTCACTGAACTCCTCGATGTCGGGGATCAGCGCTTGCGCCTGCTTGCGATTGAGGCCGAGCATGATGCCGCGCATCTCGATGTTCTCATAGCCGGTCGCGTCCGTGTCCATTCCCATCGACAGATCGATCAGCGATGACACGCGGCCAGAGATGACTGCACGCCCCGACGTTGGGGGATACACACGGCTCAGTACCCGCAGCAGAGTGCTTTTTCCGGCGCCGTTCCCGCCAACGATGCCAATGCGGTCTCCATCTGCGGCTTCAAAGCTGACTTCTTTCAGCGCGTTGACGACCTGAACACTGCTGTCGTGTACATCCTGCAATCCGCCGCCGACCGTCCGACGGAGGATCTCGCTTTTGAGAGCCCGGCCACGCGTATTGTAGATGGCCAATTCGACACCGGTTTTGTCGAGGATGATATGAGCCATTTTACCCTCAAAGCCAATAAACAATACGATTTGAATATTTTCCCGAGAAATATAATGCCAACAGCCACCCAAAGATGAGCAGTCCAAGCAAAATCAGATAGGAAGATACATGAGGTAAATTGCCCAAAAGTGGCTCTCGCACCACATCGAGCATGCTCGCGAATGGATTGAGGATCAGCACCGGGTGATCGAAGCGGAGCTGAGACGGCTTGAAAACGACCGGCGACACGAAGAATGCGATTTGGACCAAGCTAGCTACGATCTGAGGAATATCTCGAAATCGCGCCGATACAATCGCAAGAATATATCCAATCCAGGCCAAATTTATAATAACGATGAGAATACCCGGTATGAACAAAGCCATATGCCAATTCATTTGAGATCCAGTCAAAACGTAAAGAAATGGGAGTATGGTCAAGTTATGCGCAAATACAATGATGTTTCTAAAAATCGTCCGAAGTATATAGGTAAATCGTGGGAGTGCAACTTGACGGATAATATTCTCGTTGTCAGTAAAACCTGAGCAGCTTTCGATTATTGTGGTCGATATTAACCCCCACATTACCAGACTCGTGCCCAAGTGAGGGAGGTAGTCGGCCATCGACGTCCCAAACAGAGAGGCATACACGGCGCCCATGCCGAAAATCAGCACAGCCATGCTCAGCGTCAGCCAAAGCTGGCCGACTCGCGAGCGACGATAGCGACGCACGATGTCGTTCTTCGCCAGCATCCACCAGATGCGCCAGACGCCAAATCCGCCGGCCACGTCGGCGGCTCCTCGCATCAACAGAGCCATCAATACCTTCCTACGCGCCGATACGATCGGGCTATCTTCGGCGTCCCCAAAGCATAGACCGCAGCCGGTTGGCAAGTTTCCCATCGTGGTAAGCTTGAGAATAATAGCCTATATTTCCGCCTGTAGCCCGTGATGTTCCAGGCATCCCGCGGTGTTGACGGGAGGCAAAAGGGGGCGCGCCGGGTGGCCGCCACAGTTGCAAGATCGACCGAGACACCCGCGCCATCAATGCAGATGAACTTCTCCATAGCCAGAAAATCGCGTCGTGCGGCAGCCGCCATAGGCGGTCCGGCGCAAACAGCATACCATCGTAGCATGACTCAAAATCGTCATTTATTTCGAAGAAACGGCTTCTCGACCAGCCGCCAGGAGAGCCAGGCGATGGCCAAAACGATCGTGACCGTAGCAGCGGTCACGATCGAAAAATTGCTGCCGTTGTAATAGCGGGTCATCAGCAGATTTTGGATGGGATAGCCATAAAGAAAGGTGCCGTAGGACAAGTCGCCGACCCTGCGATACGCCGAGCTAAAGAAGATTTCCGTCTTGCCGACCTCGATCATAAGCAAGACCAGCAGCAGAATGATGCCCGCCCGGCTGAACTCCGGGCTCGGACCGAATATGATCAGGGCTGCGGGAACCGCCAGAAAAACGAGCCGCGCGCGGTCCGAAAGCGGCTCGCTCAGCGCATAAAGAGCGCCTGCTGCGAACGTCATGAAGAACCGCAGCAGGTTGAAAGCATTGTAGTAGCCAAAAAAAGCCTCGCCTTGGGGGGGCTCGTAAACCGAGATTCGATAAACGTAGGCGGTTATCAGTAAAAAAAGCACGATCGCCAGTGCGTTGCGAGCCAGCGCCTTGCGCGTGCCAGTCGCCAGCATCAGCGCTGCGCTAGCGAGATAGCAAAGCAATTCGTATTTGATCGTCCAGATGGAGCCATTAACGATCGGCCAGCGCGCGTCGACGAAAACGCCCGGCAATGTGAACTGGGTGGGAACCGTCAGGATCGGCGCGTTTAAGACGATGAATCGCCAAGTTTGGGCAGAGAGCCAATAGTCGCTCGCAGACAATGTCGTCAGCATAGCGCCAAACAGGACGCAAAAGCCGATATTGACGATGAAGGCTGGATAAATCCGCAGAACGCGTGCCTTCAAAAAGCGCCGTAGCGAAGGCGCCCGCAGCCAGCTGTGGCAGACGAGGTATCCGCTCAGGGCGAAGAAGATGTAGAGTCCCGTACTGGCAAGCGCGATACCCAGCGGACCCAGTGGGAGTTCAGGGTAGCCGGCCATGCCAAGCTGGTGGCTAATCAGAACGCAAAGCGCTGCAAACAAACGGATCAGATCGAATGAATTTTGCCGCTCGAGCGGGGTCTGGGCCGCCAGGTTCATCGCGAGCCGATCAGATGGGCGATCAGACCGAGCTGGCGCGGCAGGCAGTGCGAACGAAGATCGTAATGCGCAACGACGGTTTCGCGGGCGGCGCGGCGCATCTCGATGAAGCGCTCCGGCTTGGCAAGGGCTTCGCAGATCCTGTCGACGAGCCCCTGCCTGTCGAAAAAGTCGACCAGCAACCCGTTCCGCCCGTCGATCAGCACCTCCTCGACCGGCGCTGTGCGTGACCCGATCAGTAGGCAGCCGGACGCCATCGCTTCTAGCATCGACCAGGAAAGCACGAATGGATAAGTCAGATAAATATGCGCCGAAGACACCTGCATCACCTCTCGGAAGCGCGGCGTGTCAAGATGGCCGGTGAAATGCACAGTCTCTGGATCGAACGACACCTCGGCTAGCATACGCTTTTTGTAACTGTCGCCCTCTGGCAACTTGCGGCCGTAACTGGTGCCTTCCGACCCGACGATCAGGATTTCTGCGTCGGGATGTCGCCGCTGGATCTCGGGTAAGGCCCGCATAAAAATATGGAAGCCGCGATAGGGCTCCAGATTGCGGGCGACGAAGGTGACGATCTTCTGCCCGGCTTTCAGAACCTTGCCGCTGGGTGTGGTGAAGCTAGCATCGTCTTTCGGACGGATGGCCTGGGTGTCGACGCCCTCATGGATGACGGACATTTTCGACTGGATCCCAGTGGGATAGGTGCTGAACTGCCAACGCGTCGGCGTCAGCCCCCAGTCGCAGGCCTCGCCCGATAGCAGATTGATTGTGTTTTTGATGGGCGTCGCCAGCATCGTGTCGAGATCCGGCATATATTCGCTATCGAATCCGAGGTCCTGGCCTCTGCTGCGATAGAAAAACTCGAAATAAGAAAGCACCGGGACATCCGGGAAAGCTTCCTTGACGAGGAGCATCTCGCCCCAACCCGCATGGCCAATAACGATATCCGGCTTGAAATTGGGGCCGAGCTGCTGCTTGATCGCGCGAAAGACGGCCTGCCCATGGAGCACGCCGTCCTCCGCCGCGCGCAAATAAACGTGGCTGTCCTTATGGGGGCCGCGCGTTGTTTCGTAGCTGACCTTGGTCACGCCCTGGAGATGATTTGTTTTGTTGCGTGTGATGAAGACGACGCGGTGGCCATGGTCACGCAGATAGCGGCAAAGGTGCAGAAACTGGGCCGGCATATTCTGGTGGATGAACAGATAGGTGCGCTTCTGCGTCATTAGTTGTTCAACCTTGCTCACGAAATTATTCCGAGCTGTCGCCAGCTTCGACGCTGCTGCCCGATATCTGCAGCGGAGAGCTCGTTCTCGCTGTCCGGGACTGGCTCCCGGTTTGCGGCAGCTTTGACCTGCTCCGCGATTTCAAGGTCTTCCAGATCCGGCGTGGAGAGACAGATCGACAGGACGCTGCGCATTGCGGCGGGGACGGGAATGGCAGTGCCGATGACCGGGGATGCGACGAAGCCGAAACGCTGACGGTCCTCGCTCGTTTCGGTGATGGCCCGGTTCAGCCGCGCGGCCGCGCCGCCGGCTACGCCCGGCGCCACGCAGGGGTGGATCGCGCCCGTCTGCATGAGCACGGTCACGACCTCATGCAGTCCGTCGGGGCCACCCGCGATGGCACCGAGCGTTCGAGGTCCGAGGTCGAGCGCGTCGAAGATCGCGGCATAGACCGGCCTGCGCAGTTCTAGGGTCCCGAGAGGCACCGGGGCCTTCAGCGGGATGCTCCCCCGCGGCTTTGTCAGGGCGAAGACCGTATCGGCGAGAGCCTCCCCGCGCTCTCCAGCGTCAAGCCGCACAGGACCGCGCTGATAGACGTCCTTGCGGAACCGGCGGCCGAGCGCGATGTCCTTGACCAGTTCTCGCAGCGCTGGGTCGCGCTCGCTCTGCTGCAGCGCAGCCGCCTCGGGCGCGGCCGCGAATTTGGGGACATTGTCCGCAGGGCTCGCCGAGCCGATGAAGCTGAGCCTGCAACTGCGCAGTTCGCGATCGACATCGTGAAAGTAGAGCGGCTCCCAGTTGCCATTCAGATACTCATGCGCGAGATAGCGTGCATCCCGCTTCTCCAAATCCGTGAGCAGCGCCTTGATCGCCGCGTTGTCGGCGAAATAGCCGATATTCGTCGCCGCCAGCTCGCGGATCCGGCCGAACGTTTCGGTGGCCGCCTCGACGCCGCCTCGCGAAACCGCCAGATCGCGCAACAGCCGCTGGAAAGGCAAAAACTGGGCCCAGCCCACCATGCAGTTATACGACAGATACACCAGACCGCCGGCCTTGAGATGGCGTAGAATGATCTTGCGGATCGCCTCCCGCTGCGCAGGCCCGACCCAGCTGTAGACGCCGTGTAGGACAATGATGTCACAAGCCGGCAGGTCGTCGCGATCGACCAGTTCGTCAAAGCTTCGCTCCAGGAAAGTGACGTTGTCGAGTTCGGCGCGCTCTGCGAGCCGTCGGGCGCCAACGATCTGCGAGGGCATGAAATCGACCCCGACGAAGCGATCATCAGGATTTGCGGCGGCGAGAGCGTTCAGCGCAAAGCCCTGGCCGCAGCCAAGTTCGAGATATGTGAGGGGCCCCGGCGGCTCCGCGACGCCTTGAAGCCGGCACAATAGCCGCAGGAAGCCGGGAGCTAAATCTCTATAGAAGCCGTGCGTGTAGTCGACGTCGGTGACGTAGCCCTGTCCCCAGTCGTTCATCGGATGCTCTGATGCCTTTAGCTCTGCCGCTCGGCGCGCTGTAGCGTAACCGGCGATTCCGGTAAACCATCGCTTGGGCGTCCCGGACGGCCTTTCAGGATCTGCTCTCGTCGCGGCGGCCCAGAAGAAGTGTCGCCATGGGCCTTTCGAAGGCGGCAAAGCTTGCGAGCGACGCCGCCAGCACGAGGGCTAGAACGAGCGCGAGATGCAGGAGGGCGCCCGCAACCGGGCCGAGCGCTGCCACGGCTGCAGGCAGCGCCGGGCGCATCGCAACGATCACAAGCGGATGAAGGAGATAGATCGAGTAGGAGGCGTCGCCGAGACGGCTGACCGCGTGGCCGACCGCGCTGGGCGTGTTCGGCACCGAAGACGGTGTCAGCACGACGCCGGCAACGATAAGCGCCATCGGCAATCCCCAGGCCAGACTGCGCGGCGCAATTGTCGCCTGGTCGGGCAGTCCTGCCATGAAACCGAGGGCAGTGCTCGTCGCCAGGCCCGCGGCCCCCGCAGCGACCAGTGCCGCGCCTGCGGCGCGCGGGAGGTGCCGGCCGCTTAGGAATGCGGAGGCGATGGCGATGCCGAAAACGAAATCGAGCACGATCTCATGCGACCAATAGCGCAGGACCGGCGGCAGCGGCACGATGCCGGCGATCGCGACGGCGACGAGCAGGACGATGGCGACGATCCGCCCCGGACCAAGCCGGCACGAGCTCAGCGCGATTGCGAAGACGAGGTAGAACATCATCTCGAAATTCAAGGTCCAGCCGATGCCGTAAATGGGTGAGAGACCCGCGCCCGTGACCCCCGGAAAGGGTAGGAACAGCAGCGATGCCAGGATCCAGTCGGGCTGGAGGACCTGCCATTTTCCCTGCGCCATCTGCATCAGGAGATAGACGAGCGTCACCAGCCAGTAGAGCGGGACGATGCGGGCGAGTCTCCGGGCGAGAAACATCCGGCCCGCCCCCGGGCGACCGACCAGCTGCTGGCTGGAATAGACCATGATGAAGCCGGAGATGACGAAGAAGAGATCAACCCCCGCTGCCCCGGCCGCGATCCGGGGCACGAGCTCGATGCCTGCCCTGGCAGTGATGTCGCCGATGGCGTGCGCAAGCAGGACCGCGATTGCGGCGAAGGCGCGCAGCGCTTGAATGGCAGTGAGGCGGGCCACGAGGCACTCCGGAGATGCGGGCGCCGCGGCTCGCGAAGAGCCGCGGCGCCCATGTCTTGCGATCGGGGATCGCTCAAGGTAGTGCCAAGCTGTGAAACAGCTGAGCTCTCATCCTGCAACCCCCGAGCGCCGTCTTCCGGGCGTGGACGCTATGCGCGGGATCGCGGCTCTGTCGGTGGCATTGTTCCATTGGGAGCATATCGCATTCGCGACGCCGAACCCCGATCAGCTCTTTCGCTATGGTCTCCTGGGCGTCGAATTCTTCTTCATGGTCAGCGGTTTCGTGATCATGATGGTCGTGGCACGCAGGCCCGAGGCCGGCGAATTCTGGCTGGCGCGCATGGTCCGGCTCTATCCGGCCTATTGGGTGTCGGTGCTCGTCACGGCGCTCTACGTGCTCGCCGTTGGCAAATATGACCTCGCCGCGGTTCTGGTGAACGCGACGATGCTGCAGTCCTTTCTCGGCGTGCCGAACATCACCAACCCCTATTGGACCCTGGCCTTCGAGCTTTCCTTTTATCTGGGCATGACGATCGTCGTTCGGCTCGGAGCCACGGCGCGGATCGAGGCGATCGCGCTGGGCTGGCTCGCGGCCGGGCTGATCTACCGGATCGTCGCCCCCGGCGCGATGGCGTTCGACGCCGAAAGACCTTGGGTTCAGCTTGCCTATATCGTCGTCGCGCCGCAGTTCTCGCCCTTCTTCGTCGCGGGCATGATGCTCTATCGCTGGCGCGAACGGGAGATGGGTTCAGCGGGCCGCTTCGCTTTGTTACTCGCGCTGGCCACGACCTTTCTCGGCCGCGGCGATTTCGCCCAGGTCTCCGGGCCGGTCTACGGTCTGTTCGCCCTGGCGATGGCGACCGCGCTCTTTCTCGCCTCCGGCTTGTCGCGGGCCGGCACAGCGCTGCGTGTCTTCGCCTGGCTCGGCCTCGTCTCCTACCCGCTCTACCTGCTTCATTGTTCGCTGGCGAACCTGGCAGGACTTGCCGCGCCGGCCCTCGCGCTGCCGGCCTGGGCCGCGGTCCTGCTCTCGGCGCCGGTCTCGCTCCTGCTCGCCTGGCTCGTCCACGCGCGGATCGAGCGCCCTGCCCAGCGCTGGGGGCGCCGGCTCCTGTCGCGGCCGGGTGACATTCCCGCCCCCGTTCGTATCTGAGAGCCCATTGCATGACCGCCGCCCCGGCTGTAGCCCCGACCGATCTCAATGCGTTCCTGTCGCCTGCCTCCTTCTGGTGGCCGGAAAACATCCAGCTCTCGGCTTGGCTCCAGCATGGCCCCTTCGCCTTTTGGCTGACGCAGGCGCTGAAGCCTCGCACCATCGTCGAGCTCGGGACGCATCGCGGCTATTCCTATCTGGCCTTTTGCCAGGCCGTGCAGCGGCTTGGGCTCGAGACGCGCTGCTACGCCGTCGATACGTGGCAGGGCGACGAGCATGCCGGTCAGTATTCCGACCAGATCCTCCATGAGTTGAAAGCCTGGCACGATCCGCGCTACTCGGCGTTTTCGCGCCTGGTGCGGGCCCGCTTCGACGAGGCCGCCCCGCATTTCGCCGATGGCAGCGTCGATCTGCTTCATATCGACGGGCGGCATTTCTACGAGGACGCCAAGGAGGATTACGAGACCTGGCTGCCGAAGCTCTCGGAGCGGGCGGTGGTGCTGTTTCACGACACCAATGTGCGCGAGCGTGATTTCGGCGTCTGGAAGCTCTGGGCGGAACTGGCGCCGACGAGGCCTTCCTTCGAGTTTTTGCACGGTCACGGCTTGGGTGTCCTGGGGTACGGACCGGAAATCCCCCGAGAACTGATCGATTTCTTTGCGGCCGCCGCGGCGCGGCCGGAGGAGGTTCGCGCGATCTATTTCCGGCTCGGTGGCGCCATCGAGGAAAGCCGCAAGCTCTCGGCCGCCGCCCGGCCCGCACCAGCGAAGCCCGCGACCCCGGCTGCAGAGCCCGCGGCCCCGGCGCTCCACATTCATCTCGCGGCGATGGCCCCGGCCTTTCTCGACGCGCGCACGCATCTGCCGCTCAAGGAACTCGCCAAGGCTCCCGGCACAACCACATCACTGTCCGAGCGCAAGATTGAGCTGCCGCGGCTTCCGGTTGAGCAGCCCAAGATCGCGGTCCTGCAGCGCGTCTCGATCGGCGACCGGGCGGCGTGGCTTCATTCCATGCGCCAGATGATCGGCGCCGGCTGGATCGTGGTGGCCGAGCTCGACGACCACCCTGAATTGCTCGCGGCCGTCCATAAACGCGCGCTGCAGGAGGAGTCATGGGATTTCGTCCGCCTCGTCCATGCGGTGCAGACATCGACCGAGGCACTGGCCGACGCAATCCGCCCGCATAATCCCGAGGTCGCGGTTTTTCGCAACGATGCTTTCGCGCTGCCGCAACCGGTCCCCGCCCGTGGCGACAACGCTTTGCGGGTGTTCTTCGGTGCCTTGAATCGCGAGGGCATCTCGGCGCAGGTCGCGGCCGCGCTCGCGCCATATGCCGCGGCCCATCCCGACATCGAATTCGTCGTCGTCCACGACAAGGCCTTCTTCGAAGCGCTCGGACCGGTGCGCAAGCATTTCAGCCCCGCTTTGCCTTATGACGCCTATCTGGCGACGATGGCGCGTTGCGACATTGCGCTGATGCCGCTGGAGGGCGCCGCCGGCGAACGCTTCAAGAGCGACATCAAATTTGTCGAAGCCGCGAGCCGCGGCCTCGCCGTCATCGCAAGCCCGGTTGTTTATGGCGAATCGGTGCGAGACGGTGAGACCGGCCTGATCGCCAGCGATCCCGCTGGCTTCGCCCAGGCCTTGGCGCGTCTCCATGGCGAGCCTGGCCTCCGGGCACAACTCGGCGCCGCGGCCCGCGCCGAGATCGCGCGCGCACGTCGCTTCGACCCCGCGCCACGGCTCGACTGGTATCGCGATCTCTGGCGGCGGCGCCAGCCGCTGACTCAAGCCTTCTCCGAACGGGCGAGCCTCTTCGGCACGGAACCAGCTTCGCACCTTTCAACTGCGGCTAAGCCCTAAGTCGGCTGTATAAGCATTTAATCGGGGTGTGGCCGGGGCGTCACAGTGGAAAAACCTGCTAAAATCGAGATGATATCGGTCTTGCCCCCCGCCTCTTGGTAATGTACCACGACTATGATCTCAGGGGGCCGCGACAATCAAGGCGTTGGCGCTCGCTGGAGACGGCCTGACGGGCAGCTGCTCGAAGGGCACAAAAAAGCGCCACCTTTCGGAGGTTTGGAAATGGCTTATACGTTTACGGGTACGGCGGCGGCCGACGTTTTCGCGGGCGACAACTCTGGCGGCAGCGCCGTCGGTCTGGCCGGCAATGATCAGCTCACGGGCGGCACCGGCAACGACGTTCTTTACGGCAATCAGGGCAACGACTCCCTGGTCGGTGGTGATGGCACGGACATCATCTATGGCGGCACGGACGATGACAGCATCGTCGGCGGTGTCGGCAACGACCAGCTCTATGGCAATGAAGGCCAGGACACGATCCTCGGTGATGACGGCGATGATACGATCGTCGGCGGCCAGGATTCGGCTGACGGCAACGACAATCTCACGGGCGGCAACGGCAACGACGTGATCTTCGGCAACGGCGGCAGCGATGTCATCAGCGCCGGCGCTGGCAACAACACCGTTGTGGGTGGCGTTGGAGCGGACAACATCTCGGCCGATGTCGGCAACGACTTCATCTTCGGCAACGAGGGCAACGACACGATCTCGGATCTTGGTGGTGCGAACACGATTTATGCCGGCCAGGGCGATGACTCGGTCGTTGGCACGCTTGCCGGCAACGATCTGATCTATCTCGGCGAAGGTGCTGACACCGTTGCCTCTAATGCCGGCAACAACACCATCGTCGGTGGCGTTGACTCGACCGACGGCGCTGACGTCATCACGACCACCACCGGCAACGACCTGATCTTCGGCAACGGCGGCAACGACACGATCGATGCTGGCGCTGGCAATAACACCCTGATCGGCGGCGCGGGTAACGACTCGATCGTTGCCGCTGGCGGCAACGATTTCATCTACGGCAACGAAGGCAATGACGTCATCGCCTCTGGCGCTGGCAACAGCACCGTCTTCGCGGGCCTGGGTAACGACTCGGTCATCGGCGGTGCCAATAACGACCTCGTCTACGGTGGCGAAGGCAACGACTCGATCATCGGCGACGCCGGCAACGACACCATCTACGGTGGAGCGGACTCGGCCGGTTCGGTCGACGGCAGCGATATCTTCAGCGCCGGCGCTGGCAATGACCTCATCTTCGGTGGCGCCGGCAATGATAGCATCACTGGCGGCACGGGCGTCGACACCATGAGCGGTGGCGCTGGCAACGACCTGTTTACCGCTGTTGGCGGTGACCAAGGTGGTGCGAACAGCTCCGACATCATCACGGACTTCAATGCTGATCAGGACAAGATTGCGACCGGTGTCGCAGCGACGTTCTACCTCGGCTTGAACACTGTGGCTGGTGGTGACCTTGACACCCAGGCCAACGCCGCTGTTGCGGCTGCCTTCGGAGCCGGTGGTGGCGCCGGTACTATTGCTGCCGCAACGTTCACCTCAGGTTCGGACACCTTCGCGGTGGTCGATATCGACGGCAGCGGTACTTACACCACTGCTGGCGATTACCTGGTCCGCGTCACCGGCTCCACCGGTACGTTCGACAAGGGCGACTTCATCGCGTGATGATGTCCGGCGGCTTTCGCCGCCGGATCCAGCAACGGCGACAGAGGGGGCGGCTTCGGCCGCCCCCTTTTCCATGAGGTGGTCCCGATGCAATTCGCGCTGACCTATGCGCCCAATGTCTTCGACACGCGTGGCAAGCTGATGGGCCGGCAATCCGCCGGGCTCGGCTTCCTCAGGGCGGCCCTCGAGGCTCAGCCAGAGCGCATCTGGTGCTACGCCCTGAACCGCCAATCGGCCGAGCTTTTCGGCCGGGACGCACAGGCACTGAGCTCGACGCCGCCGGAGCTCCGTTTCATCCCTTGGAGCGAGCCGGCGAAGCTGGCGCAGGCAGGCCTGCTTTACCGTGCCGATCCAGGCATCGGGGACGATGCCTGGCGGCGCCAGCAGATGGCGGCGCCGCGCAGCTACAGTCTTTGCGGCGTCACGCACACATTGTCCTCGCAGGGCGCGATGACGACGCTGGCGAACCTGCCGCTGGCCCCCCTGTATTCCTGGGACGCGCTGATCTGCACGTCGACCGTCGCGCGCGACGTCACGCGAGCCCTGCTCGAGACCCAGATCGAGCATCTGCGCGCCCGCCTCGGTGCGACCCGCTTCACGCTCCCGCAGCTGCCGATGATTCCACTCGGGGTTCACGGTGCCGACTTCGTCTTCTCCGCCGACCAGCGCACCGCGGCCCGCGCAGCGCTCCAGCTGGGCCCCGACGATGTCGCGGCCCTTTTTGTCGGGCGCCTGAGCTTTCACGCCAAGGCCCATCCCATGCCCATGTTCCTGGGGCTGGAACAAGCAGCCCAGCGCACAGGAAAGCCGATCAGCCTGATCCTCTTTGGTCAGGCGCCGAGCGAAGCCGTTGCCAGTGCATTCGAGTCCGAGGCGCGCCGCTTCGCCCCGTCTGTCCGGCTCCTGCGGCTGGACGGCGCCGACGACCTCAACAGGGAGCGGGCCTGGGCGGCCGCCGATCTTTTTACGTCGCTCTCCGACAATATTCAGGAGACCTTCGGCCTGACTCCGTTGGAGGCCATGGCGGCGGGCCTGCCCGTCGTCGTCAGCGACTGGGACGGCTACAAGGATACGGTGCGTGACGGCGTAGACGGGTTCCGCGTAGCGACCCACATGCCGCCGCCGGGCGCAGGCGCGATCCTCGCCGATCGGTTCGACCAACATGTCGATAACTACGACGTCTATGTCGGCTCGGTCAGCCAGTTCGTTGCAGTCGATGTCGAGGCGGCGGCCGACGCCTACGAAAAACTGGTCGCTGACCCGGAGCTACGCCGGCGGATGGGCGCGGCCGGGCGCCGGCGCGTCGCCGAGCTGTTCGATTGGCGTGTCGTCTTCAGGCGCTACCAAGCCCTATGGGAGGAGCTGGCGGAGCGCCGCCGCGCTGATCCGAACACGACGCCAGAGCTTGCGAACGCCCGCCGGCCCGACCGGCCCGACCCGTTCGCGCTGTTCAGGACGTATCCGACCAGGGCGCTGTCTTGGACGAGCCGCGTGCGACTGAGGCCGGGGATCGAACCCAGCGCTGCCGGCGACCGTCGCGTGCTCGCTTCGGTCAACTACAGCGCCCCGGTCTTGCCGCCGGAGGCTCTGGTCGCGCAGATTCTCGCCACGCTCGAGAACGAGGCGGCCAACCTGAGCGCCATCGCCGCCGCTCATCCCGATATGCCCCGGACACAGCTCTTTTTGGCAATCGCCTGGCTTCTAAAGATGGGCATCGTCACCTTAGAACCTGAGAAAGGTTGACGAGGTCAGTCATGCACTCTTCAACATTAAGGATTTGGCGAGAGACTCCTAAGCTCAACTTCGCCACAATCTCCCCATAGGGCAGCTCGCTGGGGCACGGCGCCTTTGTCATCAGGGCTAACCGTAGTACAACTCCCTCCACGATTGCGGATGTTGAAGTTCGGCGCCGTCCGTCCGAGGGGCGCCGATCCGTTTGTTTGGGTTAGAAATCGATGCCGTCAAGCGCCGTTCAATCTCAAGCCCAACCTGCGGCTAGCCAGGCCGCACCTTCGGCTGCGCCCGACAGCGGCCTTGCCGCCTTGGCGCTGGTCGCCGCTTTCCATCGCGTCGCTTGCGATATCGGTCAGGTTCGGCATGAGCTCGGTATCGGTAATCGTCCCGCGAGTGCGGTGGATTTGGTTCGCGCCGGCCGGCGGCTGCGCCTGAAGATCCGCAGATCCTCGCGCACGAGCGTCGCGTCCCTGCAGAAAATGCCGTTACCGGCGATCCTCGAATTGAAGGATGGTCGCTTCGCGATATACGGGCGTCTTCATCAAGATGGCCGCATGCGCATCGTCGATGCGGCGAGCCGCGAGGCGCGAAACCTCACTGCCGATGAACTCGAGGCCGAGTGGTCCGGAACGGCCATTCTGATTACGAAACGCTTCACACTGGAGCAGGTTCCCGGCAATTTCGGCCTTCACTGGTTTTTGCCTTCGCTGTGGAAGTATCGCCGCGCACTCAGCAGCGTGCTCGTCGCTTCGCTTTTCGTGCAGCTTTGCGCGCTGGCTACCCCGCTGCTGTTCCAGATCACCATCGACAAAGTGCTGGTTCACCGGGGTTATTCGACCCTGGTCCTCGTCGTGGTCGGACTTATCGGGCTCGGCGTCTTCCACGTGTCCTTGCAGTGGCTGCGAACATATGTCTTGGCGCACACCGCAAGCCGGATCGATGTCGAGCTCGGAGCCAAACTGTTCGATCACTTGCTGCGGCTGCCGCTCAGCTATTTCGAAACACGCGCGACGGGCCAAACGGTTGCGCGCGTGCGCGAGCTCGAGAGCATCCGCAACTTCCTGACAGGGCAGGGGCTCGCATCCGGGCTCGATCTGATCTTCGCGGTCATCTTCATCGCGATCCTGTTTATGTACTCGCCTTTCTTGGCGACGATCGCGGTTCTGTCGCTGCCTTGCTACGTGATCATCGCGGCTCTGACGCGGCCCTCCTTGCAGGCGCGTATGAAGGAGAAATTCGAGAAAGGTGCGCTGAGCACGCAGTTTCTAGTCGAATCGATCGTCGGCGTGCAGACCGTCAAGGCCATGGCCGTGGAGCCTGTGCTGCGCGCTCAATGGGAAGAGCGCTTGGCAGCCTATGTGAGGTCATCCTTCAACGCGCTGTCTGTGGCCAACACGGGTCAGAACGCGATTCAGTTCGTAACCAAGCTGACCACGGCTTTGGTGCTTTACTTTGGAGCGCAGGCTGTCATCCAAGGCGATCTGACAGTGGGCGCTTTGATCGCCTTCAATATGATTCTGAATCAAGTGACAGCCCCTGTGCTGAGGCTCTCTCAGCTTTGGCAGGACTTTCAGCAAGTTAAAATCTCCGTCGATCGACTTGGCGATGTCTTGAACAATTACCCTGAAAGTTCTGCTCTTGTTCAAGCAAACCTGCCGACTCTGAAAGGCGACGTTCAAATCAAGAATGTCACGTTCCGCTATCAGGAAGGTTCGCGTGAAGTTCTGAGCAATGTCAGCTTGAAGATTCCGGCCGGACAGGTCATCGGCATTGTTGGGCCGTCTGGTTCGGGCAAATCGACGCTAACGAAACTCATCCAGCGACTTTACGTGCCGGAACGTGGTCAGATCATGGTCGATGGGATCGATATCGCGCAGGTCGACCCTGCCTCGTTGCGGCGGCAGGTCGGCGTCGTGCTTCAGGAAAATCTGCTGTTTCATAAGACCGTTCACGACAACATCGCGCTCGCGAACCCCGCACTGTCGCGGGCTCAGGTGATCCAGGTGGCCAGGTTGTCGGGCGCCGACGAATTCATCACGCGTTTGCCCCTCGGTTACGACACGATGATCGAGGAGCGCGGTGCAAACCTGTCTGGCGGACAGCGTCAGCGCTTGGCGATTGCGCGCGCACTAGCCATGAATCCGCGCATCCTGATCTTGGACGAAGCGACCAGCGCGCTGGACTATGAGAGCGAGCGCATCATTCAGGAGAACATGCGCCACATCGTGCGCGGGCGAACGGTGATCGTCATCGCGCATCGCCTCGCAGCGGTCCGCGGCTGTGATCGTATCATTGCGCTACAAGACGGAAAAATCGTCGAAGACGGGTCTCATCGCGAGTTGCTTGAGATGCCGACGAGCCTCTACGGGCGGCTGTGGCGAATTCAGGCTGGAGAGGTTGGCGAATGAACGCGCTGGTCCGACAAGACAACTTCAAAAGCAGCGCCAAGGGGCTCGCTCTGGTTCCGAAGCGCAGCACGGGCTTCGAGCGCGAGGATCTCGAGTTCCTGCCCGCGCATCTGGAGATCCTGGAAACACCCGAGTCGCCGCGCGCCAGTTGGATGCTGTGGTTGCTGTGCGGCATTCTGGCGGCGCTCATCGCCTGGAGTTGGTTCGCTCATCTCGATATTCACGCTATTGCCCAAGGTCGCATTCAGCCTAGCGGGCGCTCGAAGATCCTCCAGCCAATCGATCCTGGTCGGGTGCAGGCGATCTACGTGACAAATGGCTCGCACGTGAAAGCCGGCGATCTTCTCATCGAACTCGATCCGACAGAGGCCGAAGCGGATCGTACCGCGGCTGTCCAGGAACTGCAGGCCATCGACGCCGAGATCATCAGACGGAATGCGGCTTTAGCCGCCGCGCGTGACGATGCTCCTGAGCAGGCCCTTGAATTTGCGTCCAACGTCAGTGCGGCGTTGAGAACGCGCCAAGAAACGCAGCTGGCGGCTGAGCTCGGCCAATACAGGGCGCAACGCTCGACGTTGCAGGCGCAACTCGCGGAGCGTGTGGCGCAGCGCGAGCGATTGGTCATTAGCATCACGGCCCGCGAATCGCTCATGAGCCTCCTCAACGAACGCGCCCAAATGCGCGAGACGCTGTTGTCCCGCCAAGCGGGCAGCCGGGCGTCCGTCATCGATGCCTTGCAACTGCTCGCCGAGCAACAAACCAGCCTCGCCTACGACAAGGGTCAGCTGCTCGAGAACGCAGCCGGTCAAACCTCCCTCAGTCGGCGTATCGAGCAGCTCAAGCTTGAGTTTCTGGCAACTCAGACCGGCAAGATCACAGACGCCGAGCGCCGACGTGATGAACTCCGGCAAACCGTCGTCAAGGCTACGTCGCGGCTAGACCGAACAAAACTCTTTGCTCCAACTGACGGGGTCGTCCAACAACTAGCGGTAACCACGGTCGGACAAGTTGTGACCACCGGGCAGCCGGTTCTGGTTGTGGTTCCTACCGAGGGAAAGCTAGAGGTCGAAGCGCTTATACAAAACCGGGACATCGCATTCGTAGAACTCGGGCAAGCGGCCGTGATCAAGGTGGATTCGTTACCCTTTGCTCGCTATGGTTTTATTCCGGGTGTCGTGCGTCGCATTTCGCCTGACGCGGTTGATGAAAGGGATGCGGGAATCACCGACGCTGCGTCGGCGGCTCGGTCTAACAACTCCGGCACGGGGACCGGCACGAGCCGAGTTCAGAATCTGGTTTTTCCGGTGACGGTGGAACTGGGCCAGAATCATATCGCCGTCGACGGTAAGCCGGTTTCGTTGTCTCCAGGCATGATGGTGACAGTCGAAATTCGTACCGGTTCTCGCCGCGTGATTGACTACATCCTGGCGCCGCTGAGAGAGACCGCTTCTCAAGCAGGAACTGAGCGCTGACCCGCTGGACTGGCAGACTCATTTGTCGATCGTCACCTTGACGGCAAATCAAGCGGTTGGGGGAGCTCGTTCGGGTGCTTCAATCGCCGAGCAAAGGCAGGTAATGATCCAGCGGCCTTGTTCGCTTGCGAGGCCAGGTAAGTGACGTCTCCCGCGTCGGCTGTGCTGGCATACAAACTTGGGGATAGGCGCTTCAGAAACGAGAGTTTCTTTTGCGTGTACGTTGCCTGCGCGATCCGGCCGATCGCTATCGATCGAACAAGCGCGCTCTTCCCGGGCACCGAAGGCTGACGTGTTTGAACACGTCCTGGAAACATCCGTCAGCGACGCTGGAGCCCTTGGGTGAAGGCGGGCGTGCGAGCATCGCGAATTTTCAGAACACGCTTGGAGAGACGCAACCCGAGCCGAGCATCGCGTTGCGAGACTAGATCGTCGGACTTGAAATCGGAATCGCGGGATTCCCTTTGGTGCGGCTTTGTGATTCACCGTTTTGGAGGCGGATCATGGGTCGCAGCTATTCGAACGATCTTCGTGAACGGGTTGCCAGCTTGGTCGCGGCGGGTCATTGGCGTCGAGCGGCGGCGTGCCATTTCGGGGTGAGCGAGAGTTTCGCGGTGAAACTGCTTCAGCGCGCGGCCCGGCTGAAGACGTTGCGTCCGGCCCGCCGGGGACGGCCGCCCGGCAGCAGGTTGGATGAGCACCGCGTCTTCCTTGGTTGCTCAGGTGGAAGCCACGCCCGACATGACCATGCCGAAACTCGCCGCACGGCTGGTGCAGACGACAGGGACGCGCGCGGCACCGGCGGTCCTGTCGCGGTTCCTGTGCCGGTTGGGCTTCACATATATAAAAAAACCGCTGATGGCATCGCAATGCGCACGCGTGGACATCGCGGAGCAGCGCAATCTCTGGATCACGCGCCGACAGCCGCTGATGCGGCTTGAACCTCATTGGCTCGTCTTCATCGACGAGACCGCGATCAATACCAAGATGATCAGGCTGCGCGGTCGCAGCCTGCGCGGAAAGAGACTGCCTGCCTCGGCGCCCTTCGGACACTGGCGAACCCAGAGCTTCATCGTCGGCCTGCGCTGCCATGTGAGCATTCGGCGCGGGCCGCGGGAGTTCAGCTTTCGGTCGAGGGCTGATCGGCAATCAGATCCCTGAGGGTTTCGAGACCGCGGGACGTAAAGGCCATGGTCTGGCGTCCATCCGTGTCATGGATCCAGACGAGGCCGTCCTCCGGATACATCTGGTCGGCGAGTGCCCAGAGCCGATCTTCGGTTTCGCCCAGCATCTGGGCCGCGAGCGCGATGGTGAAGATGTTGGCGTCGGCGGCCATGCCGTCAGGCGGCTTCCAGGCGATCGGGGGGGCCGGTTTGCCAGTTCCACGGCAACAGTTCGGCAAGCCGGCCCTAGGGTACCCCTGCGATGCGGGCGACCACGTCGGCAAGCCAGGCCTGTGGGTCGCCGTCGTTGAGCTTCGCCGTTGTGATCAATGTCGCCATGGCGGCTGCGCGCTCGGCGCCTCGGTCGGAGCCGGCGAAGAGCCATTCCTTCCTTCCCAAGGCGAAGCCGCGCAAGGCGCGCTCCGCTGCATTGTTCGACAAGCAGGCACGGCCGTCATCGAGGACGGTTGTAAAGCCGTTCCAGCGCCGGAGCATGTAATCGATCAGCTTGGCGACCGACGCCGAGCGGGACAGCTTGAGGTGCTGCTCGCCGAGCCAGGCGTGCAGGTCATCGACCAGCGGCCGGCTGAGCTTCTGCCTGGCGCCGCGGCGCTCCTCCGCGCTCAAGCCGTTGATCCCGCGTTCGATCTCGAAGAGAGCGTCGATGCGCTTCACCGCCTCCAATGCAATCGGCGACACCGGCGCCGCGCTTGGCCCGCGCAGCGCGCTTGCGGCGATGTCGGCAAGGTCGAAGAAGCCCCTCCTGGCATGTGACCAGCAAAGCGCCGACGTGACCGATCCGCCCGGACGCGCGGGATCATACAGACCGTTGTAACTGCCGTAGGCGTCGGCCTGGAGGATGCCCCGCCAACCCGCGAGTTGCGCGTCCGGATGCTCTTGCCGCCTGTCGCGCGAGGCGAAGTAGAGGGCCGCCGGCGGACCGGCACCGCCGAAGGGGCGATCGTCACGCCATAGGTCCAGCTCCGGCCCGGATCGGTCTTGCCCTTGGCCAGGATCGGCACGGTGGTGTCGTCGGTGTGCAGGCGCTCCGCCGCCATGACGTGCCGAACGATCAGCTCATGCAGCAGCTTCAGCGCCGCAGTCGCCGCGCCGACCTGGTCGGCGAGAGCGGAGACCGAGAGGTCGATGCCCTCGCGGGCATAGCGTTCGCTTTGCCGGTTAAAAAGGGCTGATGCTGCCCGAACTTCTCAAAGAAGATTGTCGCCAGCAGGTTCGGCCCCATGAAGCCACGCGGCGTCACATGGAAGGGCGCCTGCGGCTGAGTGATCGCCTCACACTGGCGGCAGGTGAACTTCTCGCGGACCGTCTGGATCACCTTCCAGGATCGCGACACGATCTCGAGGGTCTCGGTGACGTCCTCTCCGAGCTTCGACAGTTTCATTGAGCCGCAGCAGGGGCAATTGGTCGGCGCCGGCACGATGACGCGCTCACGCGGCAGGTGCTCGGGGAAGGGCTTGCGAGCGGGCCTCCGGCGTGGAGCGGGCGCCGGCAGTGATGCCAGGCACGCAATCTCCTGCGTCACGATCTCATTCTCGGTGGCTCTGGCCTCCAACTCGTCGAGCTGGAGCTCCATCCGGACGATGAGTCGCGCCGTGCGCTCTGAGCGCTGGCCGTAGAGCTCGCGTTTGAGCTTCTCGATCATGAGCTTAAAATGGGCGATTGTCGCCTCGACGGAGGAAGCTGCGGCCTCGGCCTCCCACCGAGGTGATCACCTCCACTCGCGACATGGACATCTGACTGCTCCTAGGATTACCCCTAGGATTTCAGGTCATCGCCCCACCTCCGCAAGGCGGCCTTCGCCGGATGGGTACGCCGCTATGGCCTGACTGCCCCATAGATCGTCAATAGGGCAATGGATCGCATCGCCTTCTATCTCTATCTCAAGACCCAGCTCGCTCCCACGCTCTCGAAGGGCGACATCGTCATCCTCGACAATCTCGCCGTCCACAAAAGCGACCACGCCGCCAAATGCCTCGCCGACAGGGGCGCCTGGTTCCTCTTCCTGTCGCCCTACAGTCCCGATCTCAATCCGATCGAAATGGCCTTCGCAAAACTCAAGGCCATCTGCGAGCCGCCGCCGCACGGACCTTCGACGCACTCTGGAAGGCCGTCGGAGATGTCTGCCAACTCTTCTCACCAGCCGAGTGCCGAAACCTCTTCAAACACGCAGGGTATGCGCCCGATTAAATGTCCGAGGCTCCAGAGAGACCTGTGCGCGGGTCTGCGGAGATGGCGCTTTTGATATCTGCTTCCGTTAGGCTTTCCGAGATGGAGAGCGACGATGGCGCATCGTTCGATCGGCCAGGAGCAGCTTGGCTTTGTGATCGGCGCGCGGAGCGTGTCGTCGCTGGACGAGCTCGACGGCCTGATTGATTGAAATCCTGTCGCGGAGTTGCTCAGGCCGCTCTATTCGGCGACGAAGGGTGAGTTGGCCCGGCCTCCCCTGGCAATGTTCAAGACCCTGCTGCTGTCGGTCTGGTATGATCTGTCCGATATGAAGCTGGCCGAGGCGCTCGATGACCGCGCCTCGTTCCGCCGCTTTTGCGGGTTCTCGCGCTCCGAGGCGCCCCCCGGAGCGCACTGCCTTCGTGCGCTATCGTGGAAAGCTGGTTGAGCACAAGCTCGGACCTTGTTCGAGACTGCGACAGCCCAGCTCAAGGGTAACCGCTGTTTTCAGGCCACGGCCTTGAGCGGCTGAGGCGCGTAGGCCCATGGCAGCAGGTCGTCGAGCTGGCTTTGCGGGTGGCCAGCGACGATGCGGGCGATGACGTCGGCGAGATAGGCTTGCGGGTCGACACCGTTGAGCTTGCAGGTTTCCACCAGCGAAGCGATGACGGCCCAGTGCTCGCCGCCGCCGTCGGAGCCTGCGAAGAGCGCATTCTTGCGGTTCAAGGCGATCGGTCGGATAGCACGCTCGACCACGTTGGAGTCGATTTCGATGCGGCCGTCGTTGAGGAAGCGACTGAGGCCGGCCCATCGCGAGAGTGCGTAGCGGATGGCCTCGGCGAGTTTGCTCTTCTGGCTGACGAGGCCGAGCTTCTCCCTGAGCCACGGCTCCAACGCCGCGACAATGGGACGGCTTCTGGCCTGCCTGGCGGCCTGACGTTCCTCGGCCGCGCGGCCGCGGATTTCGCCTTCGACCTGGTAGAGCATCGCGATGCGCGCGAGGGCTTCCGTGGCGATCGGCGCCGGGCCTGATTGGGCGAGCTCGTAGAACTTGCGCCGGACATGACTCCAGCAGAACGCCAGGCTCACCGCGTTGCGCTCGGCCAGGAGCCTGTAGCCTGCGTAGCCATCGACCTGCAGCACGCCGGCGAAGCCTTGAAGAGGCCGGATCGGCTGCTCGGCCTTGCGGTCGGGAGCGTAGATATAGGCCACGCCCGGCGGATCGCCGCCGCCCGAGGGACGGTCGTCGCGAGCATAGGCGAAGAGCTGGCCGGTCTTGGTTCGGCCGCGGCCCGGATCGAGCACCGGCGCCGTGGTCTCGTCGGCGAAGAGCTTGGTCGATGCCTTCAGTCGCTCGAACAGACGCGCATGCACGGGCCGCAGGAGGAAGGCTGCCTTGCCGACCCAGTCAGCCAGGGTCGAGCGGTCGAGGTTCATGCCCTACCGGGCATAGATCTGGGTCTGCCGATAAAGCGGCAGGTGGTCGGCGTATTTGGAGACGAGAACGTAGGCGACGGTCGCCTCGGTCGGGATGCCGCCCTCGACGAGCCGGGCAGGTGCCGGCGCCTGGACCACCACCTCCTCGCAGGCACGGCAGGCGTATTTCGGGCGGCGCGTCACGATCACGCGGAACTGGGCAGGGATGATATCGAGACGCTCCGAGACATCCTCGCCCATCGCATGCAGCGCACCCCGGCAGCACGGGCAAGCTTTCTCCTGGATGTCGATGATCTGCTCGCCCCGCGGCAGGTGCGCGGGCAGCGACCCGCGGTTGGCACGGCGCTTCCTGGCCCGGTCGGCCCGTTTGCCAGGATCGGCGGCCTCCTCGCCGGCAAAGCCGTCGGCCTCGATCTGCTCGGCCTCCTCGAGCCCCAGCAGCAACTGGTCGACTGGCAGGCTCTCGGCCCGGCGGCCGAAGCGATGGCGCTGCAACTCCTTGATGATCTGTCGCAGCCGCTCGTTCTCGGCTCGCTCCTCCGCGAGCATCGTCCGAAGCGCGATCGGATCATTGGTCGCTGGTTTGGCCGCGTCGCTCACGAAGCCGATTCAATCATGGATTACAGTGGCTTGCCAGTACCGAACGATCAACTTGCGGCGATTGGAACGCGCGTCTGGCGCCGCTCATGCACCCGGCGCCAGTCCAGGCCTTCCAGCAAGGCTTGAAGCTGCGCCGCCGTCAGCCGCACGACGCCGTCGGCAATCGTGGGCCACTGGAACTTGCCATCTTCCAGCCTCTTCGAGAACAGGCAAACGCCCGTCCCATCGAAGTAGACCAACTTGATCCGGTCGGCACGCCGCGCCCGGAACACATAGACCGCGCCGGAGAACGATCGGCGCCCATGCTCTCGCGCACCACTGCGGCCAGGCCCTCCGCGCCCTTGCGGAAGTCGACCGGCTTCGTCGCGATCATGACGCGGACCGCGCCGGTCGGACCGATCACGACCCGCCTTTCAGCGCGCCGATGACCGCGGCGATCGCCTTCGGGCTCGCCCCCGAGCCGATACGCACCACGACGCCGTCAATCTCAAACTCGATCCCGTCGCTGGACCCGCCGGAAGCGCGTCGCGTGCGACGACGACGCTTGGCAGACTGCCGGGCCGGCTTTGGCTCCGCGACCGCCGCTTCGATCACTGCCGGCACGAACATCGACGCGGATCGTGGCGACACCGTCTCGGATGCGCGACGCAGGAGGCGGCGCCAGCCGAACAACTGCTGCGGCGACATCGCATGGCGGCGCGCGACATCGCTCACTGTGGCGCCAGGCTCGTAGCTTTCCGCCACGATCCGCGCCTTGTCGTCGTCCGACCAATCCCGCCGGCGTCCCGCTCCGGTAAAAACCTCGAACCGCCGGACCGGCTCATCCGCGCTGGTTTTAAGCGTATGCTCTGAAATCGTCATGTGTCGAAGCCCTCACAGGCTTCCAACATCGACCCTCAGATCTCCGGCGGAAAGGTGCGCTCGGCGTACCGCTTACGCTCAAGGCCAGGGCGGTCACGGTCAAGACCGGCACGATGGTTGATGCCACGGTCATCGCCTGTGCGAGCGAGGAGGACAATGATGGCCGATGGG
>NZ_FOKP01000045.1 GCF_900112185.1 Allobosea sp. CRIB-10
CGCGACCCGCTACGACAAGCTCGCCAGGAACTATCTGGCCTCGCTCTGCCTCGCCGCTCTCGTCGCCTACTGGCTGCGTTGAGTCTCGACCATAGGGTCGGGCGCTCGTCCTCCGGGCCGCCGAAACGTCTCACTTCGACGATGCCGCCATTGGCCGGTGCCTGCTCGAAAGCTTCGACACCGCGAAAGCGGACATGGTGCGCGCGCCCGTCGACGCCATCGATGACGGCATAGGCTTCACCGCTCAGCTCGTCATGCAGGCCGCGATCGACGAGCCGGCCGATGATCGGCGCTTCGGCTGCGCTTCCGTCGATCACGAAATCGGAGAAGCCGCGATCCTGGCCGTGCTCCGTGAAGGCACGGTGCATGGTCTTGGTGATGTCGCCGCGGATGCCGAGATCGCGCAGCGTGCGCTCGGCTTCGAGCCCGACCGTCCACTGGCCGGGTTCACCCTCGAAAGCGAGGCCCATCTTCTCGAGGTGTAGGAGGCGGCCAACCATGAGGCGGCGCAGTTCGGGATCGGACCGACCCTGCTGATCGGGTCGCAGATCGACGAAGCCGGTTTCGTCGACGGCGCGCCTAATCTCGCCATCGATGCGGGTCCAGCGCTCGGCACCAATCTCCTTTTCCAGCGCGTTGCGGATCTCATGGTCGGGCTTCGGGCCGAGCTCGATATCGACCAGGTCCTCGGCGCGGGAACGCAGGCCACGGCTGATATAGTCGCGCGAGATCACGAGATCGGCGCCTGTCTCGTCGACGCCGCGCACCAGCAGATGGACATGGGGATTGTCGGTGTTCCAGTGATCGACGGCGACCCAGTCGAGGCGGGTGCCGAGATCGGCCTCGATTTGCCGGGCGAGATCGCGGGTGAACGCCTTGAGGTCGGTCATCTCGGCCGCGTCTTCCGGCGAGATGATGAAGCGGAAGTGATGCCGGTCGTCCTTGCAGCGCTCGCCGAAGGCGAGGTCGTCAGCGCGATCCGTATTGGCGTCGAACAGGACGCCTTTCTCGCCGTCGCGGCTGACGCCTTCGCGCTTGAGGTAGCCGACATGGCTGGTCAGTGGCGCCGAGCGGAAGGCTTTGCCCTGATGGCGGGCGATGCGGGCGGCCACCACGACACGGCGCGAACTGCCGAACAGACGCGAGCGGCCGAAGACATTACGGCCGCGGCCGAAGGTCGAGAGACCGCGCCGCGCACCGGTCGAGGTCTTTGAAAAGCAGCCCTTATGATGCCCGGCCTTTTGGGCGGCGCGCAGGACTTTCTGGATGAAGCTCTTGGCCTTGGGCGCGCGCGTCGAGCGGATGCGGCCGGGCTTGATGCGAAAGTCGCTGTCGCCCTCGCTCATCGCGGCCACCGCGGCGAGGCGGCGGCGCTTCGTGCATGCGCAGCCGTTGAAATCATTGCCAAAAACCGGGCAGCATGCCCGCGACCGCCCGCCATGCGGGGAGAAAGCCAAGCCATGTCAATGGCTTGAGCGCCGACCGCGCTGGCGCTTTTATCTTGCCCTCCTAATCGGTCGCTGCCAGCCTCCACCCTTCCGGCACGCCATGTCACACTGGAGCCCGAGACCATGCGATGGGTGCCGAACGCGCTCACGGCGTCGTCCTTTCGCCCGGTCGCGCGGCGAACAAACCGTTCGATTGTGGCGCGACGGCAGAGTGTGTGCGGGACGAGAAGCGTTCAGCCATCACCGCAGGACGCTGCTCGGATGGTGCCGGGGCTGCAGAACCCGCTCCGATGAAGAGGGGCGCATCCTGCCAGCGGCGCGGCAATGCGCGGGGCGATGCCAGGGCGGTCGGCACGATCTCGGCGAGCGGACCGCCCCCGATAAGAGGGCGGAGCATCGCCACATAAGTGCGCGTATCGGCCGGCAATGGGCGCCCGGCGAGATGCTCTTCGTAGCGCCCCGGCCCGGCATTGTAGGCCGCCAGAAACCCCGGCGAACCGTAGCGATCGTGCAGTTCGCGCAGATAGGCGGTGCCGGCCAGGATGTTGTCGCGCGGATTGTAGGGATCGGAGCCGAGCTGCAATTGGGCGCGCAGTTCTGCCCAGGTCGTCGGCATGATCTGCATCAGGCCGCGCGCGCCTTTGGCGGAAACAGCGCGGACATCGCCAGCGCTCTCAATGCGCATGACCGCGCGGATCCAGTCTGCGGGAATGCCGAAGCGCCGTGCGGCTTTGGCAATATGAGCGCCATGCGGATCGCGCGGCGCGGCCTGCTCGATGGCAGTCGCGGGCGTCATCATCATGCCGATCGAAGCCGATCCGGTGATCAGGCCGGAAAGGAGAAGGAGGGCCAGGCGGCGGGTGCTGTCGCGACGATCGGGCATCGCTCAGCCCTTCTCGCCGCGCTCGCGCGGGCGGGTCCAATGCAGCGACCAGGAGGCTGCATCGTCGCCGTTCCGGAACAGTCTTCCGCGGATCGGCTGCGCAAAGCTCGGATCGTCGAGGTGGATCGAGAAGTACTCGCCGGTTTTCTCGCTGTTGCGCGTCCAGCCTGCGCGGATCTCCGGGCCGTCGTCGTCACCGGCATGCAGCCGATAGTCCGGAGCGTTCTCGGCCTCGCTCGGCTCGGCCGGCACGATGGCGATATCGAGATTGAGCGCGAGCGTGTGGACGCGCCCGGAAAACCCGGTTGCATGGCGCGTAAACTGTCCGATCTGGGTCATGGAGAGCTTCTTCCTGCTGCAGTTGTGATGAAGTTCGGAGCGCGTTCAGCGCGCTGAGGCGCGCCAGCGGAAGCGGCCGTCACCGTCCTCGTCGGTCCACAGCGCGACCGCGCGGCCGATGACGGAGCGGGTTGGGAATGGCCCGAAGTAGCGGCCGTCGAAGCTGTGGGGGGCCGCGTTCATCAGGAAGATTTCGCCCTCAGCGAGCTCGCGGCAGCCCTGCCAATTCGGCAGTTCGCGGCCGTAGCGATCGCGCGCAAGGGTCTCACCCGACGGGGTGCCGTCGATGGTGATGACGCTACCGGCGCGACAGACGATCTGCCTTGGCAGAGCGCGAACGTGCTTCAGCAACGGCACGCCGGCGGCGATGGAACCGCGAGCGACCATGAAACGCTCGATCGGCGCCGGCGCACGCACAGCGACCAGGTCCGAGAGCGCGAGCGGCTCCGCCGTAGCAATCGTGTAGAGTCCGACCGGCACGCTGGCCGAGCTGTTCCAGACCAGCCGGATCGGCGCGGTCGTGACGCAGCCGAATGCGACGGCGGCTATGCCGACCAGCATCGTCGTGATGATGGGCCAGCGCGTCATGGCTCGATCCGCCGGCGCAACAGGAACGCCCGATGCTGGTCGCGGCTGTAAGCACGCGGCGCCGTACCTGCGGTCAGGCGGTTGTGGACATGGCGCCAGTAATCGGGCGAGACGGCTTCCGGTTCGATGTCGAGCCGCTCGATCGCATCGATCGCCTGCAGCACGCGCTCGACCTTGAGCCAGCTCTCGAGCTTGAGCAGAATCTCGCCGCCGGGGCGCACGAAGGGCAGCGTCTGGAACGGCTCGCCACGCCCGATCGCGCGCACGATGTCGATGCGCGAGATGATCGTGCCATGCAGGCCGGCGGCCCAGCGGACGAAGGCGAAGATGCTATCAGGTGCGAAGCCGACGATACGCCGGTGGCGGTCGTGGATCTGCTCGTAGCTCGTGGAGCCGAACCGGATCCAATGCTCGATCTTCTGCTTCTGGAAGGTCAGCTCGACCAATGTGGTGAAGGGCGCAGGTCCGTCCGACAGCGGACGGCCACGTAGGCCGGAATGCGCGATGCCGGTCATGAGGGGTCTCCGGGGGACAGCGGGAACTCGCGCGCGAGCAGCTCGCGCAGCATCTCGGCGACGGTGACGCCGCGCCCGAACGCGGCGATCTTGATCTGGCCGCGCAGCTCAGGCGTCACGTCGATGGTCAGTCGCGCCGTGAAGGCAGTGGCGTCCGCTGCGCGGCTCAGCTGGCCGTCGGAGGCCTTGATCCACGCATCCGGACTGGATGGACGCGCTGCGAAACCGCGCTTGCCGGGCCCCGTGCTCACGGCGAGATCCGATCGATTTCGGTGACGAGCGCGGCGATCTCGCGGGCGGCGGGGCCGTCGTCATCGATCTTGAAGGCGAGCCGGCCCGACTGCGCGGCGTCGGCGTAGATGACGCGCTGTCCGACCGTCGTGCGCAGCACCGGCGGATCGTGATCGGCAAGCGTCTCAGCCGTTTCGCGAGCGATGATGGTGCGGGCAACGCAGCGATTGAGGATGAAGCGCGCGCGCAGCTCCGGGCGATAAATGCGGGCTTCCGACAGGAGGGTCAGCATCGCGGCCGAGGCCCAGCCGTCGAGCAGCGAGGGCTGGACCGGGATCAGCACGAGATCGGCAGCGAGCAGGGCCGAGCGCATCAGCCCGGCGACGCGCGGCGGTCCGTCGATCACCACATGATCGGCATCGTGCGCCAGCTCCGGTGCCTCGCGATGGAGCGTGTCGCGCGCCAGGCCGACGACGCCGAACCGGCGCTCCAGGCCGCCGCGACTGCGCTGCTGCGACCAGTCGAGCGCCGAGCCCTGCGGATCCGCGTCGATCAGCGTGACCCGCTTTCCCTTTCCGGCCCATTCGCCTGCGAGATGCAGTGCGAGCGTCGTCTTGCCGACGCCGCCCTTCTGATTGAGCAGCGCGACGATCATGACGCGCTCCCGACCGACTCGGCAGGGTTATCCTCAAGCCCGAAAATGCGCGGGGACGTTAGACAGATTCCGAAGGAATCTGAGTTAGAGAAGTTACGGGCGCCGCAAGCCTTTGAATCGCGGCGATGAATCGCCGATTCCGGTCCCCGACAGCACGAGGATCGGGTCCCCGATGGCACGATTGGGGCCGTCCCCGATAGCACGAGTGAATTCACAGCTTGTCCCCAAAGCGCGTGGACGGTTTCCGTCGCGGGCGCGGCGGGGCGAAAAAGGCCGGATCGGTGGCGACGAAGCTGAGCATCTCGGCCCCGCCGGCCTGTTGCGCGAGGGCGAGCCGGTAGCCCGGCAGAGGCTGGCGGCGGATGATCTCGCGCAGGTCGTAGGCGAAATGCTTGAGCGGCGAGAGGCTGCCGGATTTCTGGTGCAGGTGAGCGAAGTCGAAGCTCCAGCCGAAGGACTGGCGCCCGCCATGCTTGCGCACGATGCGATAGAGCCAGCGCTCGAGCCCGCCAGTCAGGTCGAAATACGCTCGGTCGATGGTCAGCACGAGCGCATCGTCGAGCACGGCGCGGTAGACCCAGTCGGGCAGGATCAGCTCGATGCCGATCGGGCGTCCATCGCGATCCGTGCGCTCCTGCCATTCGTTGATCCAGGAGAAGCGGTGCCGGCGACCTTCCGCCGGCTGGCGGATCGAGGTCGCAACGGTGGTGGATTGCAGCCGGTCGAGCGCCGCCTTCAGGCGCAGGTAATCGCGAAGCGACACACCGCGGCCGACGAAGGTCAGGATCTCATAGGGCGTCGTCGCCATCAGCCGCGACGTGCGCAAGCCGGCATCACGCGCATTGACGATCTGGCTTGCGGCCCAGATCAGGATATCGGCGTCCCAGATCGTCGCCATGCCATGGTCGGGCACGGCCTCGACGCGGATGGTGACGTCACCGGCCCTGAAGTCGATCGGCGCGATGCGTTTCGATTTCGCGAGGGAGAAGAACGGATAGGCCATAAGGTCCTGCGCGTCGCGGGGAGCGAACTCGCCGGGGAGCGCCTGGAACAGATCGAGCTGTCCGCGCTCCGAGAGAGGGCGAGGTCGCGATGCCAAGGGGAAACTGCTGCTCGATCAGCGTGCGTAGCGGCCGGGATGAGCCGGCGGCGTCGGGGTATGACGCTTGGCCGGCAGGACGGTGCCACGCGGATCGGAGGTCGAGGTGACGGCTCCGCGCTCGGCCCAGGCCTGGAGGTCGTCGACGGCATAGACGACGCGGCCGCCGAGCTTGCGATAGGCCGGGCCGGTCCCATAGGTGCGGTGCTTTTCCAGCGTCCGGGCGGACAAGCTCAGGAATTCAGCGGCTTCCTTGGTGCGCAGGAAGCGCGGCGGCAGAACGGCGAGATCGGATCGCATTGCGCGAACCTCCGTGGGCTCGTGAGGGCCGCTGGAGAGCAGCGGCTGACGAGGGCCACGATGGCGAAGCGAAACCGACGAGGTGCAGGGCGAATTTGGGGGGTATCAAATTCGCCCACCGCGGGCGGCGTTCCGATGAGCTAAGGTCGTCGGCGATGACGAAGCAGCTTGCGATAGCCGCCCGCGATCAAAGACCGTGCATCCCTGAGCAGGGTCTTGATCGAGTGGCGCGCCGAAGAAGCCTGCCACTCGTCGCGGCCAAGCAGCGGTGTTCGCAGGAGCGCCTGGGCGATCTCCTGCTGGGTGGCACCATGACGATAGCCGTCGATCGCCTGCAGCATTCGGCGATAGCGGAGGCGTTGCTGCGGGGTGAGCCGGGTATCGGGCGGGACAGAGCGGCCGAAAAGCGCGGCGAGCAGACGGTGGATCGATTCCAGGCGGGCGAAGCCGTCGCGATCGAGCAGGACCAGCGCCGCAACTGCCGTCGCTTGCCGTTTATCTCCGAGGTGTTCGAGTTGGAGGCGCTGTCCGCCGCCGAGATCGTAGGCGACGAAGCTCCCGTCGGAATGCGACGTGGCGCCGGCGATCAGATTCGGGGTTTCGCGATCCTTGATGAGATGAGCCGGGGCTGGAACGAGCAGGACGATGCTGTCGTCGTCCTCGAACGACCAGAACACCGGCGCCGTGGGCGGAGCGCTGAGGGGATCGACCGGGAAATCGCAGGGCCCACCGTTCCCGCATCCGGGCCAGTAGCGGTTGCGGGTCGGATGTGGTTCGGGTCAGCGCCTCGAAATCCTGGTCATAGCCGTCATTCCGGCGCAGCCATTCCCAGGCGAGATCCGAGGCGGATAGAGTTTCGACATAGCGATAGGTCGCCGCCGAGCGCCAGTTGGACGCATCTGGTGTCATCGTGTGTCTCCCGTTCCGCCGCTTGCGGGGGGAGGCAGAGTTCGCGGATAGGTTGTCTCGGTCAACGAGCTCGTACGGCAAAGGGTGATGCCGCCAGGGCATCGCCCTTATTGCTTTGGCCGGCTCTCACGGGCGAGCTCGCGATAGCCCTGATCGTTGAGCCAGCGGGCTCGCACGAGATGGGAATCGTGGATGCGGCGGCAGCGTTCGGGATCGGAAGCGGGATCAAGCTCGAAGAGGATGCGGACCGCTTCGCGCCAATCGGCACCATCACGCGCCGCGTCGAGCAGCCGCAGATAGAGCACCATATGCTCGCGGTCATATGGCGTGAGCGTCTGGCTCTCTGGTGGTTCATCTAGAAATACCGGAGGCGGTTTTCCCATCAGCGCACCCTGGCCCCAAGCAGAGTGATCGTTACCCCTGCCGGCATCGAATAACGCCTATTACGTGTGGGCAAGCCCGGAATCGCTTTTGTCATGATGCAGCAGCACCCCTTTGCCCTTGTCGGTGGCGAGCAGGACGATGCCTTCGGCCTCAAGTGCCCGCCGAACCTGATCGCGCGTCGACTCGTAGACCTCCAATCCATTCTCGGATTCGAGGCGCTTGAGCGCGGTCAGCGATATGCAGGCCTTGTCAGCGAGCGTCCCCTGCGTCCAACCGAGCAACGCGCGCGCGGCCCGTGATTGTCGGGCGGTGATCATGCCTGATCACCTCCCACCACGGCTTACGCGCGCGCCAGAACTACGGCTAATTTAGTCGCCCTTGCTCTGTGATGCCAGCCGGAAGTGGCCGATCTGCAAGGAAGATTGGCGTGCTTCTGGCCAACCGATTCGGTCGCATTGAGTAGCTGCGGCTGAAGGCGGAGGCCGAAGCCCCCATCCGGTTCAGGCGAAGGGATCGATTTCCCCGCCGATCGTGTCTGCCTCGCCGTCTTATTCGGCCGCGGGAGCGACCGAGAGCGTGCCGTCGCCGGCGCGGAAGATGACGATCGGGACCATCAGGGTGTCGGCGAGGCTGAAGGCTAAAGCGTGGGCGTTTGCGAGGGACATTGTTCCGGCTCCTGTCTGGAGGCGGGGACCATCCCCGCTCGACAGGCGCCCGACGTGTTTCGGGCGTGGTCGGGGTCATCAGAGGGGCGAAGCCAACCTGACCGCACGCTTGCGTAGCGGACCCGACGAGGGGTGACCCATGAGGCCGAGACTGAAACCAGGGTCAGCCTCCAAGAGCGGGGCGGTGTTCGCTGCGGGAGCTGGAAAATCCTCGCATTGCGTGCTGCCATAAGGAAGTCTGCGGATTCGGCGTCCTGCTGGTGCGGTTCGCGCTCGAACGGCTGCTCTATCGCCTGTCGATCTCTGCGCATCGGGACCGTTTCGTCCTGAAGGGCGGCATGCTGCGACGGTCTGGGTGGCCGACGACAATCGGGTGACGTGGGATGCAGACTTTCTCGGACACGAGCAGGTTTGATTGCACCTGAAGGTTAGCGTCGGCTCAGTTCCTGAAGCTGCGCAAAATCCGGGTCGCTGCGCTTCATCTGGGTTGAGAGGATGACGCGGGGACGTCGCAATTCCCTGCGATCTTTTGCGCTCACTTCTCCGGCTATGGCGCGCCGGATATCGAGCGGGATTTGATTTGTTGGCCGTGCTGCTACGCGATCCACGCCGCTACTATCTTGAACAGGCGCAATGTCGAGCTTGCGATTGAGGCGCTCCGCGATGATGTCCGGGTGGAATGCGCCCGTCATCTTCGGCAAGGTGAAGGCATCGCCGTTGATGGCAAATAGCGTCGCGTCATCGGGGGGCACGTTGGGCGCTGCCGCCACAAATGTTGTCGGCCAGCAGAGGATGTCGGATAGTGGCATGAAATGCTTGCGCCAGGCGTCGATCTTCTTTGCCTTCTTGCCGCAGCCGCCCCTCACCACCAATGCGACGTGATGGGCGAAGACGAGATTGATGCCTTCGACGGCCGGCAAGGTTGCGGTTTTAGCGGCGAGCGCCGAGGTGGGATTGTAGAAGATATAAATCGGGAACGCTGTTCCGGCCGCATTGACGAGCGTTTGCGCTTGGTCGCCCTTCGGGGTGCCGTAGTCGAGATGGTGATAGTACCAATAGCCGCCGGCTTTCAATTTGGTAAAGTGCGCCCGTTTTGCCTGAAGGACGAGGCGCAGATAGGAGCCGCTGTTGAGCTCCAGCGGTGCGGCGAAGATCCACTCCATATCGCCGCCCGTCGTCGGCTCGTCGGGAAAGTCTACCCGAATTCCGAAAGGCTCGAGGCCGACCAAGCTGGCCATGAGGACGTCGGTGATCGACTCTTCACGAAAATTGCGTGTGAGGCTGCGATCGCGCTCGAGTAGTTCAGCGACGCGCGGAGGGAAGGAGTGAGCAAGTTCACAAAGCATGGGATAAAAACTTCCGAACGGAGCACTTCTTATATTGGTCGTGGCAATGGATGAGGGCGTCTACGTCAGGAGACGATTCGAGATGCCCGATCGGAATATTGAGAAGATTGATATCGGCCTGTGGGGGTGAGAGTGAGTGAAACGATAAAGGGCATCAAGCTCATCGATATTGTTGCAACAACTGCGTATCCGATCGTTTCGGCGTATGAGTACGAGTTTCTGAAGGGCGAGGAGGTGGTTCGGAAATTTCTAAAGAATGCCACGATCTATTTCATCCTCCAGCGGCCGCTCATGTTCTTCGACAATCTCGTTGCCGATGATGGCGAACTCACTTTCGATATCGTGGACGGGGTAAATCAACCATTGCACTGCAAGGTGGGGCTATCTGCTCTCGGGCTTCCCAAGGACGAAGAGGGGCTGCTGAAGGCCCAATATTACCGAGAGCCTGCGAGCAAGGAGCCTCCGTTCAGAGACGTTGCAGCGTTTCAGATATTCAAAAACGACGAAACGTTCGTGGCTTGGGAGACACCGCAGAAGATTCTCTATGAAGTGATCGGCAACGGGTTGCCTGTGTCGATTGAAGGCGATGTTGCTCCATTCCTCGAATATCGCGTGCATTACATTGGCCAGGCATTCTCGCAACGCGTTTGGCAGCGTCATACCGGGCACGAGAAGCTGCAGAAGATACTCACGCTGGAAGAGCCGTTAAGCACGCTAACGACCCGTCCTGCATTGGAGATCTCGATCCTTATGCTGTCGATCACCGGGATGGGCGATAATCCCATCTTTCCGTATTCTGGCTTTCCCGAGCTGGATGGCGTCGAGCCCATTGTCCACGAGTTTGACTTTGAAGACGATAATGAAAGCTTTGAGAAATTCTACAATCCGCAACTGTTGCCAGGCGCGCATGAGCTCACCAATGAGGTCGAGGCGAAGCTGATCAATCTCTTCAAGCCGGAATATAATGGGACGCTCTTCAAGGAGTATCCGAACATCAAGAGCGGGACGAGATCGAAGGGTTACTCGGACAGCCATGTGACAATCGAGAAGCTTCCGGCGATCCTTGCTACAGATCACTTCCGGGAGGCGCCGATCATCTTCGGCCAAGCCCCGCGAAAGCTGGGAACGCAGGGCTAGTGGAAATTGCGAGATTTCGGCGAAGCTCGTCGGTATGGCCGTAGTTGTTGCTGAGATTGGCGGGCGCTTGGCCCGAGGCGGTAGCTCGCGCGGATCCGGGCCGGCATCGCCGTTGCGAAGCTGATCGCTGCGGCCATGGGGCAGGGGGAACGTCTCGCGATTTTCCGACGCTGGCCAGCGTGTCGGAGGGATCGATCAGGCGGTGCGCGACAAGACGGACGATATCACCCTCGCGTTGGATGCAATCGTAGACGCCGAGCATACGGCTCGCCAGCACGCTGCGCCGGAATTTCTCAAAGGTCTTTGCCCAGGCCACGAGATTGGCGATGCCGGTCTCATCCTCCAGGGTAACGAAGAGCACACCCTTGGCGCTGCCCGGCCGCTGGCGCTGCGGGATGGCCGATATCTCGAGGCACTTACCTCGAATGGCTAAAGTACTGACGAGGCCGTCTGCCCAATCAGCCATAAGGATGGCCGCGCGTTCGATGTCCCGCTAGTGCGGTTCGCGCTCGCGCGAGTGTAGTCATTCATGTTCCCGGACTTCTGCAGCTTGCCATTCGTCGAATGTCGCCCGCGCGCGGTCCGTCAGCATGGAGCCGAACTTGGCGGAATCGGCTGCGTAGAGGCAGTGCCTCATGACCGTGAACGGGTTCATCGCGCCGCCGTCCGCTCTCGCTTCGAAGTCAGTCTTGTATCGCCGGACGTCGCCGATCGTCTCCTTCATGTAGAAGTTGAACTTGCCCCGCGAAATGCCTGGGACGAGCTTCGTAATCTCCTGCGTGAAGCCATCGATTTTGTGGGGGCTCAAATTCCCCGTCTTTGAAAAAGTGCCTTGCGATGCGGAGCAAGCTGAACGCGTCGAGAGGCGTGTAGCCGCCCGATCTCTTTCCAGTCGGCGTCGAGACAGGCTCAGGTTCGGGGTTCGCGCTTTCGGCCTCGATCGTGCCGTACTCCTCGGTGCGATCCAACGCCTCGGTCGTTCCTTCGCGGATTGCGCGGAACTCGCGGTCGGCGAGTTCGAAGAGGGCGGCTAGAGTGTTGATGCGCCGCTTCAGGTCGAGAGGGATGGATTTCTTGTACTTGATCTTGTGATCCAGCACGCTCCAGGAATCCTGGACCACCGTGCGGATCTGTAGCTCGAAGGGATAGTCGGCATAGGCCGCATACTCCTTCATGCCGCGTCTGCCCTCGGTGAGCCTGAGGTCCATGTGCAGGCCCTTGTAGCCGAAGGCGTTGTCCGTCCCCTGCATCTGGGCCGTCTTGTCGGTGATCTCGAGAACCTCGAACTCGCCGGAGACGAGATCGCGGACCCGCTCGACGTCGTCCTCATAAAAGCAGACAATCCGCAGTCCCAGAAGGTCAGTGATGTGAGTTCGGATCGAATAAGGAGTCTTGGTGCTTTCCAGCGCCGTTTGGTATTTCCGACGGAACTTGCTGAGGCACTCCTCGCGATCCTTCACGCGCCCCTCCACTTTGGCCGCAGCGATGGCCGGATCGGTGGCAAGAAGCGAGCGGAGAAGCGTCTCCATTGTGGCCTTGGCGGAAGCCATGGTATCGCGGGATGTGTCGTAGAAGTCCCTGAAGACGATCTTCTCGTTCTCGTAGTCCAACGAAGGCATGCGTCGCCCCTTCTCCGCATTCCGAATGCATGACGCTTCTATAGTTTGAGACGCTTCTGCATGGAATGGCGTGCCGGCAGGGTCGGGCGTTTTGCCGCTAGACGGTTCCGGATGCGTCGGCGGGCCAACGGAGCGTGGATCGCCAGTTCGTGAGGCAAGATGATGCTGCCCTGCGCGACCGCATGAAGGCCATCGCGCATGAGCGCCGGCTTTTTGGCTATCTCGCCAGGGCCTCTTCAAGCTGTTTCACCAGCGTCCCCCGCTTCTCGGCACTCAGGCTATTGAGATTCTGTTGCCGCCATCGCACGGCCGGCAGATCAGCGGCGGCCTTCGAGCCGATTGTTGACCAATCGGGCTCGCCTCTTTCGAACGCCGACAGGAATTGGCGATGAGCGTTAGGCATGGAGCCGACAATCTCGCTGACCAGAGTCTCACGCGCCGCCAGAAGCTGATCGAGATCGACCGGTTGCCGCGTCATGCCGACGAAGCCACGCTCGAATTCAGCTGCTATGTCTTTGCGCCGGACTGCCAGCACCTCGGCCATGGGGCGGTCGTGGCTGATGAGGTAAACGAGGAAGGCCCGGCGCAGCGCCTCGTCGATGCCTTCATTGGCCAGCAGATCGCGAACGTCGAACAAGTCGCGAGGGTGCTGTCGGTCCAAGGCGGCGACGATCTTTCCGGCATAGAGATCGGGGAATGAGACGATCCGCATTTCCGCAAAGCCGAACTCGTCTTCGACGTTGGGTGAGACAGGGCGCATCTCGGGCTCGAATACGCAGCCCCGCAGGACCGGCGTGACCTCGATCTTGATCTGCGCGCTGCCGCTGCGGACCACGAGTTTGGTGACGATATTCTCGCGCGAGCGCGAAGGCGCGACGCGGGCGCCAGGGACAACTTCAGCGATGCGCTGGGCGATGCGCAGCATCGACGCGTCGATTGCGGCTAGCGAGGTCGCGCGATCCTGAACCGGCAGATAGGTCAGGTCGATATCGACCGAGAGCCGAGGCAGGTCGCGGATGAAGAGATTGATGGCGGTGCCGCCTTTCATCGCGAAACACTCTTCCGCTGCGACGGAAGGCAGCGTGCGGATCAGGAGCGCGACTTGGCTTCGATAGGCCTCAGCGAAAGCCATCAGGGCGCCTCGTTCATCTCTTTCGGCACGGTGATCTGGTAGGCGGGGTCGTATCGCCCTTCCTTGACCAGCATGCGCTTGCCCGAGCCAAGATCGATCGCGGCTCGCTCGATGTGCTTGAGCCATGCGTGGCGATGCCGATCGGCAAAGAAGAAGAAGAGGCGTTTCACCTTCACGCTTCGACAGCGGATAAGCAGATTCTGCAGCCGTCGCGGAGCAAGATCGCTCAGTCCCTCCATCAGTACGTCGACCTGATGGAAGCTTTCACGATCCGGCAACTCGTCGAGAAGCTCGAGGAGCGCGCGTTCAGGTGCCGAAACCGTCAATGGCCAATCCCATTGTCCCCACCCAAGCGAGCGCAGTCCGGCATCCTGGAGAGTCCGATCACCCTGCTTACCGGCGTGATCCGGAACAAGGGTAGGGAAGGTAAGCTCCTCAAGCTCGCTCCCGAAGAGCGGCGCGCTGTTGCGATAGACGAATCGTTCCTTGAGCGGCAGCGTGGCGAGCCAGGTAGGCGGCTTCGCGGGCCCGTGAAGGTGGACTTCAGAACTGCCTTGCGAGAGGTAATGGGCATAGCCCTGCAGTTCGAGAGCCGTCCGGCCACCAACAGCAAGGGAGTGGCCGAGGAGCGTCTGCAGCGAGATGACGACCTGCTGCCAGCTCAGTTGTCCGCGGGGGCGGCGATAGACACGGCGTGCCGGCTGTTCGAGCCAGCCCGAGGCGACATATTTGGTGCGTAAGGATGTGGAGTAGCTGTGGGCCGAAAGCCAAGCGGAATCGACGAGCAGGCCCTCCGGCAGAAGGTGCTCAAGCCGCTTCAGCTTTCCTGCTCTTTGCTCACTCATGGTGAGTTTTTTTAGCTCATACTCAAACCGAAAGCTAGTTTGAAAGTATGGCTATTAGCGTCCACTAAGTTGGCAAAGTCTGTGTAGGGTAAACCTTCTGCTTCGTCGCCTTGATACAAACCCTCGAATTCTGACGACTGAAAGCCGCGGTTTTGTATCAGCCAGTCTGAGAGACCTATTCGGTGTCATCTTCCTCAATCGGGAGGGCCAAGGCGCTTGCCCATTCCAGCGGCGAGCATGAGGTAGCCAGCCCCTTTTCCTCGTTGACAGACCAGAGTTGGAGGTTGATGGGGGGCGAATAGTAAAAGCTGCCACTCTCTGATTCCGTTTCAGGATCTGGCTCGGCGAAATCGAGTTTCGACGATCTCGCCGAAATATCGAGGAAATGGGGACTGATCAGGGCATTGATCTGTTTCAGGCGCTGCCGGACCCAAGTCGCCATTGTGCTTACTCTCGCAGCAACCTTGGACGTTGCATTCTCGAGATGACGCAGCACTGCGGTCAATTTGTCCCGTTGGGTCAGTTGCTCATGGACCGCATCCACAAATTCCATGCGGCGCTTCTCGCGGCTGTTGAACGCTTCCTCACGCAGGCGCCGGGCTTCAGCGCTGCGATGGCGGCGCGCTCGTTCTGGACTGCCCCCGGTCCGTTAGACATCGCCGACCTATCCTTTGAGCATAGGAGGTTGGTCATGAGTTCGCAGAGATTTGCACCGGAATTCAAGGA
>NZ_FOKP01000009.1 GCF_900112185.1 Allobosea sp. CRIB-10
AGCGGCCCCGCCAGCGGCGGCGCCGTCTCGATGGCCGCTTTATAGGAGCACCCCACTCAGACTGTCAACACGCTTCTTGAAAGTTTTTCGACAAAAATGGATTTCGGTTGGAAGATCGCGTGTTTTCAATGGCTTAGCGCTTACCCGGCAAATGGATAGGGCCAGCCAGGCCGGTCCAAATCGAATGACAGCTGCGATCGGCCTGCTCCTTGAGGGAGCCGCTCGGCACGGGAAGCTCGTTCCGGCCTTGCCCGCCATCCATCCTGTGCTCATACCCAAATCCTATGGGCCGCCTAGCTTATATCATCCCCCCGTCACGAAGCGGTCCGAGCGATGAGCAATCCCCTTCTCTATCTCTCGCACAAGGATGTGCGGGCCTGCGCCGTGTCCCCGCTTGAGGCGCGCGAGGCGGTGCTTCGCGCCTTTTGCGACCATGCCGCCGGCTTGAACCGCAGCCTGCCGAAGAGCGCGCTCGCGCTCGGACCCGGCCACGCCTTTCAGGCGATGACGGCAGCATCAGAGGCTCAGGCTATCGCCACGGTGAAATGGGTCGCCTCCGCGCCGTCACAGCCGGGCAGCACTGTGCCAAGCGTCAGCGCTCTGATCTGCGCCAGCGACTATGCCACCGGCGCACCGCTCGCCATCCTCGACGGCGACGAGATCACACTGGTGCGGACCGCGGCAATGTCGGCAGCCGCCGCCTCGCTGCTCGCGCCGCCGGATGCACGTACGATCGGCTTCGTCGGCTGCGGCCTGCAGGCTCATGCCCACCTCGCCGCTTTCCATGATCTCTATCCTGATCTCGCCAACGCGCTGATGCTGAGCCGCAGCCGCAGTTCGGCCGAGCGCTTGGCGGAGATGGCCGCGGCGCGGGGCCTCGCCATCGAGATCGTCGACGATGCCGATACGCTCCTCGCCCAAGCCGACCTCGTCATCTCGATGGTGCCGGCAGCACCGGGCTTGTGTCCGTTCCTCGACGCCAGGCGGATGAAGGGCGCGGCCTTTGCGGCCGCCGTCGATACCGGCCGCAGCTGGCTGCCAGAGGCCCTGCCCGCCTTCGACATCCTGGCAACCGACAGCCTCGCCCAGTCGCAGGCGCCCTATGATGTCGACGGCCAGCCGGTCACCAGCGTCCGCTTCGGCCATGATCTCGCCGATCTCGTGCAAGCGCCGCTCGCCGACGCCGGGACCAAGCGCTCACTGTTCTGCTTCCGCGGCTTCGCGCTGGCGGATCTCGCGCTGGCGCATCTCGTCCTGGAGAAGGCGCGCGCTGGCGGCGTAGGAATCTCCCTGCCGCGCTAGCAACCCTGCCATGCGCCGGCTTTCCCTTCGCGTGCAGGCGGCCTACCTTCCCATGGACAGAGGCGCTTCCGACAGGAGAAGGCGATGACGAAGGGTTCCGATCTCCTGGTGGCCGCCCTCGAGAACGAGGGCGTCGACCGCATTTTTGGCGTCCCAGGCGAGGAGAATCTCGACGTCGTCGAGTCGCTCCGGACCTCGAAGATCGAGCTCGTCCTGACCCGGCATGAGCAGGCCGCGGCCTTCATGGCCGCGACGCATGGCCGGCTGACGGGTAAGCCCGGCGTCTGCATCGCGACGCTCGGGCCCGGCGCGCTCAACTTCTCGACCGGCGCGGCCTATGCCCATCTCGGCGCCATGCCGATGATCCTGATCACCGGGCAGAAGGCGATCATGAGCGCCAAGCAGGCGCGGTTCCAGATCGTCGACGTCGTCGCCTCGATGAAGCCGCTGACCAAGATGACCCGGCAGATCGTCAGCGCCGCCAGCATCCCGGCGGTGGTGCGCGACGCCTTCCGCGTCGCGATGGAGGAACGGCCCGGCCCGGTGCATCTCGAACTGCCGGAAGACATCGCCGGTGAGGAGGTCGCCGACGTGCCGCTGATCCCGGTGCATCCGCTGGAGCAGCCGGTGGCTGATCCGAGGGCGATCGCCCGCGCGGCCGAGATGATTGTGGCGGCCAAGCGACCGCTTGTGATGATCGGCGCCGCCGGCAACCGGCCGCGGCTGGTCGAGCCGCTCTCCGATTTCGTGCGGCGGATCAAGCTGCCCTTCTTCAACACCCAGATGGGCAAGGGCGCCGTCACCGGCGGCTCGAACCTCTATGTCGGCACGGCCGCCCTTTCCGAGGGTGATTATGTCCACCAAGCGGTCGACCGCGCCGACCTGATCATCGCGATCGGCCACGACACCGTCGAGAAGCCGCCCTTCCTGATGAAGAGCGCCGGCGGGCCGAAGGTGATCCATGTCGGCTACCAGTCGGCGACGGTCGAGCAGGTCTACCACCCCGATGCCGAGGTGATCGGCGATATCGGCGCGACCGTCACGGCACTGGCCGAGCGGCTCGGCGGCCGGCTCGAAGCCGATCCGGTCATGCTGGAATTGCGCCAGAAGATCCTAGCGCATCTCAACGACCGCTCCGAGGAAGACCGTTTCCCGATCACGCCGCAGCGCATCGTCCATGACATCCGCGCCGTGATGCCGGAGGACGGCATGGTCTGCCTCGACAACGGCATGTATAAAATCTGGTTCGCGCGCAATTACCGCACCCATGTCGCCAACACGCTGCTGCTCGACAATGCGCTGGCGACGATGGGCGCCGGCCTGCCCTCGGCGATGATGGCGGCGATGCTGCATCCCCAGCGCCGGGTCATGGCGGTCTGCGGCGATGGCGGCTTCATGATGAACAGCCAGGAGATGGAGACCGCGGTTCGCTTGCGCCTCAACCTCGTCGTCGTCGTCCTCAACGACAGCGCCTATGGTATGATCCGCTGGAAGCAGGCGGTCGACGGCTTCGCCGATTACGGCATGAGCTTCGGCAACCCCGATTTCGTGGCCTATGCCAGAGCCTATGGCGCCAAGGGTTCGCGCGTCGGCTCGGCGGCCGAGCTGGTCCCGACATTGGAAGCGGCCTTCAAGGGCGGCGGCGTGCATCTCGTCGAGGTGCCGATCGACTATTCGGAGAACACCCGCGTGCTTGTCGAGGAACTGCGCAACAAGACGCCGGATATCGAGCTGGCCTGAACGAACACCCTCAGTTCCGCTGAGATTTGGTCGTCATTCCGGCCGGAGCGAAGCGGAGCGCCGGAATCCATCATTGGGACCTACGCTGAACGATGGATTCCGGAGCTACGCTGCTTCGCAGCTTGTCCGGAATGACGGCGCGCAGAGCAGCAACAGCACGACTCCGGAAGCCCGAAGGAAACCGAGATGCTGACAGTGGTCCAGGCCTATGATCGCGCCCCGATCGAGGAGATCGCCACCGACGATGCCGCGGCGCTCGAAGCCAAGCTGCAGGCAGCCGAGAAGGTCTTCCGTGATCGCGATCACTGGCTCAAGCCCCATGAGCGGATCGCGATCCTGCGCAAGCTCGCCGAACTGCTGTCGGCCAAGCGCGACCATTTCGCCCGCCAGATCGCGCGCGAAGGCGGCAAGCCGCTGACCGATGCGATCATCGAGACGACGCGCGCCATCGACGGCATCCATAACGCCGCCGACGAACTCCGCAATTTCGGTGGACGCGAGGTCCCGATGGGGCTGACGCCGGCGGCCGTGAACCGCTGGGCCTTCACCACCAAGGAGCCGATCGGCATCGTCGCGGCGATCTCGGCCTTCAACCATCCGCTCAACCTGATCGTCCACCAGGTCGCGCCGGCGATCGCCGTCGGCTGCCCGGTGATCATCAAGCCGGCGAGCACGACGCCGCTCTGCTGCCGCGACTTCGTCGCGCTGGTGCACGAGGCCGGCCTGCCGGAAGCCTGGTGCCAGATGTTCATGCCGGAGACGAACGAGCTCGCAGAGGCGCTCGTGACCGACCGGCGCATCGCCTTCCTCAGCTTCATCGGCTCGGCCAAGGTCGGCTGGTACCTGCACTCCAAGCTGGCGCATGGGGCGCGCTCGGCGCTGGAGCATGGTGGGGCCGCGCCGGCGATCGTCGACCGCAGCGCCGATCTCGACAGGATCATCGAGCCCGTCGTCAAGGGCGGCTTCTACCATGCCGGCCAGGTCTGCGTGTCGACCCAGCGCATCTTCGTGCATGAGGAGATCGCCGATGCCTTCACCGAGCGGCTGGTGGCGCGCGTCGCCAAGTTGCGCACCGGCGATCCCGTGCTGAAGGAGACCGAGGTCGGCCCGCTGATCCTGCCGAAGGAGGTCGACCGGGTGGCGAGCTGGATCGAGGAAGCGGTAAAGGGCGGGGCAAAGCTGGCGACCGGCGGCAAGCGGCTCTCCGAGACGACGTTGGAGCCGGCGGTGCTGCTCGACCCGGC
This sequence comes from Allobosea sp. CRIB-10, assembly GCF_900112185.1. GTDB lineage: Bacteria > Pseudomonadota > Alphaproteobacteria > Rhizobiales > Beijerinckiaceae > Allobosea. Next base: position 4,287 of record NZ_FOKP01000009.1, read on the forward strand.
CGCCGACGCCAAGGTCTCGCAGCTCGAGGTGTTCGGGCCGCTGGTCTGCGTCTATCGCTACAGCAAGCTCGACCAGGCCATCGCCCAGGCCAATTCGCTCGATGTCGCCTTCCAGGGCAGCGTCTTCGCGCAAGACATCGACGTCGCCCTGCATGTCGCCGAGCGGCTCGACGCCTCCGCGGTGATGGTCAACGACCCCACCGCCTTTCGGACCGACTGGATGCCCTTCGCCGGCCGCAAGCAATCCGGCTACGGCATCGGCGGCATCCCCTACACCATGCGCGACATGACGCAGGAGAAGATGATCCTCATGAACCGGCGGTGAGGGCTTTTGCTTGGAACCTCGCCGTCTTTCCGGGGCAGGCCGCCAGGACTGAGCCCGGAATCTATGACCACGACGTTCACCGTCATTGCGAGCGCAGCGCAGCAATCCAGCAATCGTAGTGCTCTGCCGCTCCTGGATCGCTTCGTCGGCTTCGCCTCCTCGCAATGACGCTGGAGGCGCGTCGTGGTCATAGATTCCGGGCTCTTCCCTTCGCGAAGCCCCGGAATGACGGCCTTCAGCGCTTCAGCAGCAACTTGACCTTCGCCAGCGCCGAGTCCTGCTCCTCGTGATAGTCGATCAGGCTGCGGAAGCGCCCTTCCGCGTCCATCAGATAGACCGAGGCGGTGTGATCCATGGTGTAGCCGTCCTGCGTCGGGATGCGCCTGGCATAGGCCTTGTACGCCTTCAGCGCCGCGTCGACCTCGGCCTGCGTGCCGGAGAGCCCGACGATGCGCGGATCGAAGGATTGCAGATAGAGCGAAAGCTGCGCCGGCGTGTCGCGCTCGGGGTCGACGGTGATGAAGAGCACATTGAGCTTGTCGGCCTCGGGGCCGAGCTTGCCGAGCAGGGTGGTGAGCTCGAACAGCGTGGTCGGGCAGACCTCCGGGCAATGGGTGAAGCCGAAGAAGACCAGCGTCGGCTTGCCGAGATAGTCGGCCTGCGAGACCTTGCGGCCGGTATGGTCGGTCGAGGTGAAGGGACCGCCGACATCGGCCAGCGGGGTCGATACGGACGCGCCCAAGCTCGGCCGGCCGGGTCCGTCGACACGCCACCAGCCGAGCGTGATCGCTCCGGTGGCGAAGGCGACAAGGATGACAGCAGCCCAGGCGCCGTAACGGATGATCTTGAGGATCGGCATGGCGCTCTGTCTGGCCGCCGGCTTGCCCGGCGTCAACGCGGCGAAATCGACCCGGTCACCGATGCCTGCTGCGGCCCATCGTCGCCACCGCCATAGGGATCGGCCAGTGCAGCCTGCGGCGCGCTGATCTCGACCTTGCCGGCGACCATGGGCTGCATCCGTTCCGGCCCGATATTGCGCAGCAGCTTGCGGAAGCTCTGATGCATGCCGCCGTCGATCAGCGCATAGCTCATCGCCGGCGTGCTGCCGGTGAGCTCGGCGAGGCGCGCCTCGTCGCGGGCGCTGCGCGCGGAGACCAGAGACGCGACCTCCGGATCGGTCTCATAGGCCGGGCACGGCGCGCCCGGGACGAAGGCCGAGGCATCGCCTGCCGGATTGAAGACGTAGCGGCCGCCGCAGGTCGCGAGCCGAGGCGGTTGGCGCGTCGCCTCGAAATGATCCGAACCTTCCTTGAGATTGCGCCAGAAGGCGATGTTCGGATTGCTGCGATGGCGCGCCAGGTTCTCGGGCGTCATCCGGAAGGGGAAGGCCTGGACCTGGAAGCTGCGCTGGCCGCCGGCGAAGGCTTCGCGCGCGAGACCATAGAGTTCCGTGACACCGTCATCGGTCATGGCGTAGCAGCCGGCCGAGGTGCAGGCGCCGTGGATCATCAGGGCCGAGCCGGTATAGCCTTGCGCCTTCTCCAGCGCGTTCGGATAGCCGAGATTGTAGGACAGATAATACGCCGACCGCGGGTTCATCAGCTCCGGCGTCACCGTATAGAAGCCCTCCGGCGCCTGCCGATCGCCCTCGCGCTTCTTCGGGCCGAGCTGCCCCGACCAGCGGCACATCGGATAGGTCTTGAGCAAAGCGTATTGGCCGGAGCGGTCGCGCTTCCAGACCTCGAGCTCGCTCTCCTTCTTGTAGAGGCGCACGACGATCGGGTCGGCCTGGCTCATGCCCTTCGCCGACATCTGCGAGACGAGCGCGGCCGGCAATGGCTGGTTGCCGCGGCTGTCGCCCTCCATCCCGACACAGGACGACAGGGCAAGGGCGACGACGCCGAGCAGCGCGAAGCGCCGGAGACGCCGGAAGAGTGAGAGGTCGGACATGGCTAAAATTATCGGCGTCTGGCGCTAACGACTCGTGAATGGGCTGGAAACCGCGCGACCCTGCGACCTCAGGCCGGTCGAGGTTCAATTGACGTTTCCGTAAACGGCGCGTGCCGACCCAATGTGTCAGGCCGAACGGCCGATGGCGCGCTTGGCCGTCTCGACAGCGCCAGCGCATTGCGGCGCGATCTCGACCAGCACGACATCCGGGCTCGCCGCCCCCGTCCAGAAGCGGACGATCTGGACGATGCCCCAGCCCGGATTCTCGCCGATGCGCGTCACGATCGTCGGCGCCGCGGCACGAGCGCAAGTCGCCACCTTCTCGGCGCTGTCGCGCGGAATGCCGAGGGCCCCGAGCTGGCGGGTGATGGCGCCTTGGATCGGATCGAGGATCAGGAGCGAGACCAAGGCGGCGATGAACGATTCCATCGTGTGGCTTTCGGTTCTGCCTGTGTCGAAATTGCGGTGGCTAGAGGCGCTGCTCGTGACCGTCTCTCCGGTTCATCACCGGTAACGCGGCCAGCAGCATCAGCACTACGCCGAAGCTCAGTGCGATATCGGCGCCGTTGAAGGTCGGCCAGTGCCAATCGCCCCAGTGCAGGTCGAGGAAGTCGGTGACCGCGCCCTGGCGCCAGCGATCGATCGCGTTGCCGAAGGCGCCGCCCGCCATCAGCGAAAGACCGATACGTTCGAGGCGATGCCCGGCGAACGTCGCCCAGACCAAAAGACCGAAGCCGGCCGCGAACTTGAACAGCCCGAGCAGCCCCGGCCAGGCTTCGAGCGTATCGCGGAACAGGCCGAAGCTGACGCCTGTGTTGAAGCCGAGGCGCAGGTTGAGGAAGGGCGTGAGCGCGATCAGCCGGGGCGGATTGAGCACGACCTCCAGCATCAGCCATTTGCTGGCCTGATCGAGCCCGGCGGCCGCGAGGGCGACGGCGGCAACAGAGGCTAGCCTGCGCGACCAGCTCATGCGACTTCTCTGGCGACACCGAGCCGGAAGAACACTCTCTCCATGCCGGACATGCGGCGCTCCTCAGCCGGCCTTGCCGGCGTCGAAGCGCAGCAGGCGCAGCGCGTTCGCGGTAACCAGCACGGTCGCGCCGGTATCGGCGAGGATCGCGACCCACAAGCCGGTGTAGCCGAGCACGCTGGTGACCAGGAACACCGCCTTCAGGCCGAGCGCGATCGCGATATTGGCGCGGATATTGCCCATCGCCGCCCGGGCCAGCCGGATCATGGCGGCGATGTCGCGCACCCGGCTCTTCAGCACGGCGCCATCGGCGGTCTCCAGCGCGACGTCGGTCCCCGAACCCATCGCGACGCCTATAGTGGCGGCGGCCAGCGCGGGAGCGTCGTTGATGCCGTCGCCGACCATCATCACCGGCGCCTCCCGCGAGAGCGCCTTGATCGCAGTGACCTTGTCGTCCGGCATCAATTCGGCCTTGTGCTCCAGGCCGAGCGAGCCGGCGATGGCGGCGCCGGTGCGGGCATTGTCACCGGTCAGCATCACCGAGCGGACGCCGAGCGCCTTGAGCTCGGCGATGGCAGCAGCGGCATCCTCGCGCGGCTCGTCGCACAAGGCGATGAGGCCCGCGAGCTCACCGTCGGCGATGACGGCAGCAACCGTCTTGCCGGCGGTTTCGAGCCGCTCGACCGCTTCCAGCGCCGCCGCATCGAAGCTGGCGCGATCCCGGGCATGACGTGGCGCGCCGACGAAGACGGCGATGCCGTCGAGCTCGCCGGTGACGCCCTTGCCGGCGATCGCGGCCGCATTGGCGGCGGCACGCACCGGGACGCCATCCGCCTTGGCGCGGGCGATGATGGCGAGCGCCAGCGGGTGGCTGGAGCCGGTCTCGACGGCGGCGGCGAGCTCGACGACCTTGCGCTCCTCGCGACCGAGCGCGACGATTTCGGTGACGCGCGGCTCGCCCGCGGTCAGCGTTCCCGTCTTGTCGAAGGCGACGACGCCGGTGCGCGCGGCCGCCTCGATCACCACGCCGCCCTTGAGCAGCAGGCCCTGGCGCGCGCCGGTCGAGAGCGCCGCCGCGATCGAGGCCGGCACCGAGATGACCAGCGCGCAGGGGCAGCCTATCAAGAGCAGCGCCAGCGCCCGGTAGATCCAGACCGACCACTCGCCGCCAAAGGCGAGCGGCGGGACCAGTGCGACCAGGATGGCGAGGCCGACGATCGCCGGCATGTAGATCCGCGAGAAGCGGTCGATGAAGCGCTCGGTCGGCGCGCGCGCTTCCTGCGCCTCCTCGACCAGGCGGATGATGCGGGCGATGGTGTTGTCCTGCGCCGCCTTCTCGACGCGCACGCGCAGCGCCGCCTCGCGATTGACCGAGCCGGCATAGACGGGATCGCCAACACCCTTGGTCTTCGGCACGGATTCGCCGGTGACCGGGCTCTCGTCGATGCCGGAGATGCCGTCGCTGATGGCGCCGTCAGCCGGGATGCGATCGCCCGGACGCACCAGCACGATCTGGCCGACCGTCAGCGCGGCAGCATCGACCAGGCGGGTCTCGCCGTTTTCCTCGACCAGAGCCGTCTTCGGCACGAGATCGCCGAGAGCGCGGATCGAGGCGCGGGCTCGGTCGGCGGCGACGCCTTCCAGCACCTCGCCCACGGCGAAGAGAAAGACGACCAGCGCCGCCTCCTCGGCCGCGCCGATGACGAGCGCGCCGGTCGCGGCGATCGTCATCAGCATCTCGATGGTGAAGGGCTCGCCGACCCTGGCCGCTGCGAAAGCGCGGCGGGCCACCGGCACCACGCCGATCACGCAGGCGACGACGAAAGCCCAATAGGCGGCCGCATCCGAGACGGCGAGCTTGGCAAGCCAGGCGCCGGCGAGCAGCGCCCCGGTCAGGAGGACGAGCCGGCCCTTGCCGGTCTGGTACCAGGAGACGCCTTCCGGCGTCGGCTCATGGACATGGCCGGGCAGGCCGTGGCCATGGTCGGCGGACTTGCCGGTCTTGCCATGGGCACGGTCGTGGTCGTGAGCGTGGTCGCGCGCATGATCATGCGCCTTCTCTTCCGAGCCGTGGTCATGACCGCAACCGCAGCTCGAAGCCGGCTCCGGCGTTGCCACGCGCGGCGCGCTCGCCGGCGTCGCCGTATAGCCCAGACTGACGACGCGCTTTTCGACGGCGTCGCGCCGCGTTCGGCTCTCGTCGAGGGCGAGCGTCAGCGTTTCCGACATCACCGAAAGACGGACATCGGAGACACCGGGCAGCCGTTCGACCGCACCGCGAATCTTCGCGGCGCAACTGGCGCAATCCATGCCGCCGACCTTCCAGGACAGCGTTTCCGTTTCGGTTTTTGCGGCAGTGGCCATGCGTCGTCTCCGCTTGACAGCGTTGCGGGACCACCTACCTACAACCTCTAGCCACTACAGCTTCAAGAGGAAAAATCATGCGGCCGGCAAAAGCTCTCGCAAAGTCCCTTGAGCGCGTGGTGCCGATCGGGACGCTGGCCGAGCGGACCGGGGTCAAGGTCGAGACCATCCGCTATTACGAGCAGGTCGGCTTGCTGCCGGAGCCGGAGCGCTCCGAGGGCAACCAGCGCCGCTATGGCCGCGCCCATGTCGAGCGGCTCGCCTTCATCAAGCATGGGCGCGATCTCGGCTTCGCGGTCGAGAGCATCCGCACCCTGCTGCGGCTTTCGGACACACCCGGCATGGCCTGCGACGAAGCCCATGCGATCGCCGCCGAGCATCTCGAGGAAGTGCGCGACAAGATCGCACGTTTGCGTTCGCTGGAGGCGGAACTCGCCCGGATCGCAACGGTTTGCTCGGGCGGCGTCGCCGCCAGCGACTGCGCCGTGATCGAGGCGCTGGCCGACCATAGCCATTGCGAGCATCACGGCCACTGAGACATTGACGGAAATTGACCCTGCCGGCAGCCATGCTATCGAAGCGGCAGGAGGATCGGTTTTGTCCGCAGGGCGTCGCAGAGCAGGGATGAGACGCTGGGTCGCGCTGGCCGCGGCCTATCTCGTCGTGCTCCAGGCGATCTTCGCGGGCCTCGCCTCCGGCGCCAATGCGGCGAGCTTCAGCCTCGACCGCTCGCTGGCGATGACGCTCTGCGCGCCCGGTGAGACGGCAGGACCGACCGGGCACGGTGAGGCGGCCGCGCATGAGCTGATGAGCTGCTGCATGCTCGGCTGCGCTTTCTCCGGCACCGGCGCTCCAGCCGCCCCGAGCAATTCTCTGCCGGTCATCCATCGCGCCGTCGATCTCGTCGCCTTCCAGCGCCGGCTCGACCTGCCGGCCGGTTTCGCCGCCGGGCGATCTCCAGCGAATCCGCGCGCGCCGCCCGCCAGAGTCTGAACAGGATAGGCCTGCGCGCTCTGCTCGCGTCGCCTGCCCCTTGCTGACGGCCGCCAGCGGCCCCTCCCAACTCCATTCATTCGCGACGGCCCGTTGCCGGATCGCGCGCGCTTCCCGAACCCCGGCCGCCACGAGCGGCTGCGCCGGCCGTGCTGGCGCCCTTTCGTTAGGACTCTCGACGATGAAATCGCTTTCGCTCGCCGCCCTCGTCGCGGCTTTCGCTGCCGGCCCGGCCTTCGCTCATGTCACGCTGGAGACCCAGCAGGCCCCGGTCGGCTCGACTTACAAGGCCGTGCTGCGCGTGCCGCATGGTTGCAAGGGCGCGGCCACGACCAATGTCCGCGTCCGCATCCCCGAGGGCGTAATCGCGGTCAAGCCGATGCCCAAGCCCGGCTGGGCGCTGGAGACGACCAAGGGCAAGTACGAGAAGTCCTATGACTACTACGGCACGCCGACGGCCGAAGGCGTCACCGAAGTCAGCTGGAGCGGCGGCAAGCTGCTCGACGAGCACTATGACGAGTTCGTCCTGCGCGCCTATCTGACCGCCGATCTCAAGCCCGAGACCACGCTTTACGTGCCGGTCGTGCAGGAATGCGAGGGCGGCGCGACCGAGCGCTGGATCGAGATCCCGGCGGCCGGCAAGGCGGCGGACGACTACAAGTTCCCGGCCCCCGGCCTGAAGCTGACGCCGAAGAAGTGAGGCAGCGCGGCCGGGCTTCCGAGCCCGGTTGCCCGACCGCATGACCCGGCAGCTTCGCCTTATCCTCGTCCTGCTCGGCCTCGCCCTCGCCTCGCTCGCGACGGCGGGGCAGGCACTGGCGCATGCCGCCCTGACGAAGACCGTTCCGGCCGACGGCGCGGTCGTCGCCAGCGCACCCGGCGAATTCAGCCTGAGCTTCAGCGAACCCGTCGCGCCGCTGGTGCTAAACCTGATCGGCCCGGACGGGACGAGCCGCGCGCTGACGCGCTTTGCGCTCGCGGACCGGACGCTCACGATCATCGCACCGGCCGACCTTGCCCATGGCACGCATATACTGAGCTGGCGCGTCGTCTCCGAGGACGGCCATCCGGTCGGCGGCTCGGTGCTGTTCTCGGTCGGGGCGCCGAGTGCTGCGCCTGCCATCACCGCCAACCAGACCGAGCCGGCGGTCCGCATCGCGCTCTGGCTCGGCAAGCTCGGACTTTATCTCGGTCTCGCCTTGGGCATCGGCGGTGTCGCCTTCATGGTGTGGATCGCCCCCATTCCCGCAACCGCGCGCCGGCCGATCGCGGGCTTCCTTGTGCTCGGGCTGCTGTCGCTGCCGGTCGCCTTCGCGGCGCAGGGGCTCGATGCGCTGGCACTGCCGCTGTCCGGCGCGTTGGAGCCTGCAGCCTGGCAGGCGGCGGCTGCGAGCAGCTTCGGCCGCACTGCGCTGGTGGTCGGTCTCGCTTTGCTCGTCGCGCTGATCGCGCTCCGCATGCCCGATCAGAGCGGACGCCTGGTCGCAATCCTCGGCTGGCTTGGCGCCGGCACGGCTCTCGCGGCGAGCGGTCATGCCAGTGCGGCCGAACCGCAGATGCTGACCCGCCCCGCCGTGTTCCTGCACGCGGTCGGCATGGCCGGCTGGGCGGGCGCACTGCTGCCCCTCGCCTTCGGCCTGCGCCAGCCTGAGGGAGTGCAGGCGCTGCGACGCTTCTCGCGGCGGATTCCAGCGCTGCTGCTCGCCATCGTGCTCAGCGGCCTAGCGCTCGCCATCGTCCAGGTCGAGCATCCGCAAGCCCTGCTCACCACACCCTACGGCCTCGTGCTCACCGGCAAGCTCGTGCTCGTCGCAATGCTGATCGGGCTCGGCGCCTTCAATCGCTACCGGCTGACGCCTGCGGCGGCGTCTGGACGCGCGAGCGCCCGACCGCTGCTGACCCGGATCATCGCGGCTGAGATCGCGATCATCGTCGCCATCCTCGCTGTCGTCGCGCTCTGGCGCTTCACGCCGCCGCCCCGCGCCCTCGCCGCCGCGGCAGCGCAGCCGGCCACCGTCCATATCCACACCGACAAGGCGATGGCCGACATCAGCGTGACGCCGGGCCGCACCGGCCCTGTGACCATCACCGTCTCGCTGCTCGACGGCCAGTTCGGCTCGCTCGCGGCGAAGGAATTGCGGCTTGCCCTGTCACGGCCGGAAGCCGGCATCGAGCCGATCGAGCGGCAGGCTGCGAAGCAGGCGGACGGTAGCTGGCAGGTTGGCAATCTGACGCTTCCCGTCGCAGGCCGCTGGACCATCGAGCTCGAGATCCTGGTCTCGGATTTCGAAATGACCCGTCTCAAGGACACGCTCGACATCCGCCCCTGAACCCGATCCAACTTTCACAACCGAAGGAGTTTCCGATGGTCTCTCGCCTCGCTTACACCGCCGTCGCCGCCCTGGCGCTCGGCGGCGCCGCCGTCGCCCAGAACTACACGGCCGGCCCGCTCAAGATCGAGCAGCCCTGGACGCGCGCGACGCCGGCCGGCGCCAAGGTCGCCGGCGGCTATGTCGCGGTCACCAACACCGGAGCTGCGCCCGACCGCCTGATCGGCGGCAGCAGCGAGATCGCCGGCAAGGTCGAGATCCACGAAATGGCGATGAACAACGGCGTGATGACCATGCGCGGACTGCCCGATGGCCTCGATCTCAAGCCCGGCGCCAAGCTCGAGCTGAAGCCCGGCGGCTACCACATCATGTTCATGGATCTGAAGCGCCAGCTCAAGGAGGGCGAGAAGGTCAAGGGCACGCTGACCTTCGAGAAGGCCGGAGCGGTTCCGGTCGAATTCTCCGTGCAGTCGGTCGGCGCCCGCGCTCCGGCCGAAGCCCACAAGCACTGATCGCCGCCAGAAGCTGCGAAATTATCGAGGCCGCCGGGCGCAAACCCGGCGGCCTTTTTCATGCCCGCTTGACGGTTTCAGGCATGAGAAGTACGGTCCATATGAGAAAACAAATGATCCATAATATGGATCGATTGGAGGAACGCAGTGCTGCAGGGCATGCTCCCGGTGTTGCCGACGCCGTTCACCGAGGCGGGCGCTGTCGATCCCGAGGCGATGGCGGGGATCGTCGACTTCGCCCTCGCCTGCGGCGTCGACGGCGTGGTGTTCCCGGGCTTCGCCAGCGAGGTCGACGAACTCACCGCGGCCGAGCGGGCGACGCTGCTGAAGGTCGTGGCCAGCAAAGTCGGCGGTCGCGTCCCGATCGTCGCCGGCGCGAGCGCCCCGACCGCGCTCGAAGCGATCGCGCATTGCCGCGAGACCCTGGCCAACGGCATTCGCCACGTCATGATCCAGGCGCCCAAGAGCGTCGGCGCGACGGCGGAAGCGGTCTCGGCCTTCTATGGCGAGATCGCCGCGGCCGTGCCCGGCATCGAGATCGTGCTGCAGAACGCGCCGGCGCCGCGCGGCTCCGACCTCAAGCACGAGGCGATCCTGCAAATCGTCGGCGCCAATCCGGCGATCAGCTATGTCAAGGAGGAGACGCTGCCGTCTGGCCTCGCCATATCGGCGATCGCCGCCGGCAAGCCGGAGCATCTGAAAGGCGTGATCGGCGGCGGCGGGGCGCGCTATCTGATCGACGAATACAATCGCGGTGCTTGCGGCGCGATGCCGGCAGTCGAGTTCGCCGACATCCATGTCGCGATCGACCGGGCCTATCGCAGCGGCGACATCGCTCGCGCGCGCGATCTCTATATGCGGACGCTGCCGCTGCTGGTGATCCAGTTCAATTTCCGCATGGCCTTCACCAAGCATGTGCTGACGCGGCGCGGCGTGCTGACCAACCAGGTCGTGCGGGCGAAGGTGCCGCCGATGGATGCGCTCGATGTCGCCGAGATCGACGCCTGGCTGGATGCCTGCGCCGACCTCATGACAGTCGATGCGCGCGAGCCGACGCTCGCCGGAGGCGTCTGATGGCCGAGCGCGTCGCCCGCGTCGAGGTCTTCTCGATCACCATTCCGCGCGAGACGCCCTATCTCGGCGCCTTGCGCGAGGGCGAGCGCATCAACGATCACGGCTATATCGTCCGCAAGGGCAACCGCACGGTCTATCCGACCGTCGACCGCACCGTGATCGTGCGGATCGAGACGGCAAGCGGCGCGGTTGGCTGGGGCGAGACCTATGGCATCGTCGCCCCCGGCGCGACGATGGCGATCATCGACGACCTGCTCGGCCCCTTCGTCGTCGGGCGCGACCCGCGCGACGTCAGCGTCATCCATGATGATCTCTACGACCTGATGCGGGTGCGCGGCTATACCGGCGGCTTCTATCTCGACGCGCTCGCCGCGATCGACATCGCGCTCTGGGACCTCTGCGGCAAGCTTTCCAGCCTGCCGCTGGTCAAGCTGCTCGGCGGGCAGAAACATGAGCGTTTGCCGGCGTACATCTCCGGCCTGCCCAAGCCGACGCGGGCCGAGCGAGCCGAGTTCGCGGCGGAATGGCAGGACAAGGGTTTCGGCAGCTTCAAGTTCGCCGCGCCGGTCGCCGATGACGGCAATGTCGCGGAGATCGCGACGCTGCGCGAGCGGCTGGGCCCGCAAGCCCGCATCGCCTGCGACATGCACTGGGTCCATACCAGCGAAGAGGCCGTCGCGGCGATCCGGGCGATGGAGCCGCATGGGCTCTGGTTCGCCGAGGCGCCGGTGAAGCCGGAGGATCTCGACGGTCTCGCCCATGTGGCGTCCAAGGTCTCGACGCCGGTCGCGGCCGGCGAGGAATGGCGCACCGTCTACGATCTCGTGCCGCGCGCCGCTCGGCGGGCCTGCGCCATCGTGCAGCCGGAGATGGGCCATAAGGGCGTGACCGAGTTCATGCGCATCGGCCTCTATGCGCAGGCGCACCACCTCAGGGTCATCCCGCATGCCACGATTGGCATCGGCCTGTTCCTCGCGGCGAGCCTGCATGCATCCTCGGCGCTGTCGGCGGTCGAGTGCCATGAATTCCAGCACTCGATCTTCGAGCCGAACCGGCGATTGCTCTTGGGCGACATGGACTGCAGCGGCGGCTTCTATCGTTTGCCGAGCGGTCCAGGCCTCGGGGTCGAGCCATCGAAGGAAGCGCTCAAGCTGCTGAAGCGGCTCTAGCGACTAGAAAAACCAAGGGAGGAGGAGACCATGACGAGGACAAGGCTAGCATTCTCCGCGGCTGCGCTCGCGCTCGCCGCCGGCTTTCTCCCCGGCGCCGCCTGGGCGCAGGGCAAGGTGCTCAAGTTCGTCTCCTGGCAGAAGGACGAGCGCGGCGTCGGCGACTGGTGGGGCTCGGTGATCAAGGAGTTCGAGGCGACGCATCCCGGCGTCAAGATCGAATGGACCAAGGTCGAGCGCGGCGCCTATGCCGACACGATGACGACGCTATTCGCCGGCGGCAAGCCGCCGGATATCGTCCACCTCGCCTCCTTCGAGTTCCAGAAATTCGCCGACAATGGCTGGCTGGAGCCGCTCGATCCTTACATCAAGGAGGCCAAGCTCGACCTCAAGGGCTGGGCCGGGCAGGACACCTGCAGCTGGAACAAGCAGACTGTCTGCACGATGATGCTCTATTTTGGCTACATCTTCGCTTACAACGAAGAGCTGCTGAAGAAGGAAGGTCTTGCCGTTCCGAAGACCTATGCCGAATTCCTCGCCGCCGCGCAGAAGCTGACCAAGGACGTCAACGGCGACGGCATCGTCGACCAGTTCGGCACCGGCCACGAGACCAAGGGCGGCGGCGGCCAGTACATGAGCGAGATGATGAACTACACGCTCGATGCCGGCGGGCGCTGGACCAACGATGCCGGCAAGGTAACGATCAACACGCCGCAGATGATCGAGGGCCTGTCGCGCTGGAAGACCATCGTCAAGACCAGCCTGACCCCGCGCGACCTGGCGGCCGGCGAGGTCCGCCAGATGTTCGCCGACGGCAAGATCGCGATGAAGATGGACGGGCCCTGGCTCTACCCGATCATCCAGAAAGGCAAGGCCAAGGACCAGATCAAGCTCGGCATGGTGCCGTTCAAGCCGCCGGTCGGCGGCTCCTCCAACGTGCTCGGCATCGCCGCCGATGCGCCCAAGGAGAACAAGAAGCTGGTCTGGGACTTCATCGCCATCGCGACCTCGGACAAGTTCCAGTCGAGCTATGCGACGCTCGGTGCCTCGCCGCCGCCCTCCCCGCGCGCCGACACCTCGGCCGCGACCAAGGACACGCCGCATTTCGACCTCTTGGTGCAGGCGACGAAAGCGGCAGCCGACGCCAAGGTCGACCGCATCCCGAAGGGGCTGGAGTTGCAGTTCAACGAGTTCGCCAAGATGGTCATGGAAGAATCGCAGCGCATGATCATCCAGGACCTCGACCCGAAGGCGGTCGCGGCGACGATGCAGGCCAAGGCCGAGGCGCTGCAGAAGCAGTAGCCGGAGTGCCGTCATGGCCGGGCTTGACCCGGCCATCTCGGAAACCAGCGCCCTCTCGTCATTCTCGGGTCTGCGCTTCGCTCCGCCCGAGAATGACGAGCTTCGGCAAGGAGGCCCCATGCCCCGATCAGCCTTCCTCGACCTTGCCCGCCCGAGCCGGCGGCACTGGCTCGGCTATCTCCTGCTGGCGCCGGCAGTGTTGCTGATTGCGCTGATCATCGTCTATCCGCTGTTCGTCTCGGTCGATCTCTCCTTCCAGAGCGTCAACATCGCCCGGCTCGACCAGCCGCGGCGGCCGTTCACCACCGCCAATTACGAACGCCTCTTCGCCTCCGAGGATTTCTGGAACGCCTGCTGGGTGACGTTTAAGCTCGTCACCATCGTCTCCTTCTTCTGCTTCCTGCTCGGGCTCGGCACGGCGCTGTTGGTCAACAACCGCTTCAAGGGCCAGGCGCTGGCGCGGCTGCTGGTCGCCCTGCCCTGGGCGATCCCGGAAGTGATCGCAGTCGTGATCTTCGCCTGGCTGTTCGATTCCTCCTTCGGCCTGATGAACTGGCTCTTCATCAAGCTCGGCCTGGTCGATCAGACGATCAACTGGTTCTCCTCGCCCGAGGCGGCCTTCGCCGTCGTCTGCACGGTGATGGTCTGGAAGGGCTATCCCTTCGTCTCGATCATGATGCTCGCCGGCCTGCAGTCGATCCCCGAGGATTTCTACAACGCCGCCAAGGTCGACGGCGCCCGCGCCTGGCAGCGGCTCATCCACATCACCATCCCCTCGCTGATGCCGGTGATCGGCGTCACGCTCGTGCTGGTGATGCTCTGGGTCTTCCGCGACTTCTCGATCATCTACGTGCTGACCGGCGGCGGGCCGCTGAAGGCGACGCAGTCGCTCTCGATCATGACCTACGAGCAGGCCTTCGGCTTCTTCAAGATGGGTTACGCCTCCGCCATCGGCGTCATCACCCTGATCGTCTGCGTGATCGCGAGCCGGCTGATGATCGCCCGCGCTCCGGACAATATCTGAGGAGGCGGCGATGATTTTCCGGATCGCGTTCACCCCCCGCATGGTCATCCCGGACGAAGCGAAGCGGCGATCCGGGATCCATTCCGGAACCTTATTCGGAAATGCTCGGGAATGGATCCCGGGTCTCCTTTCAGTCGCCCGGGATGACCGCGCGAATGAATGCGAGGCGCTGTCGTGAAACGCCGCTCACTCCGCGCGTTTGCCCTCTACGCGCTCGTCATCGCAACCTGCGCCATCCTGGTCTTCCCGATCTACTGGCTCCTCGTCACCGCGCTATCGGAACCGAGCCAGCTGCGGCAACTGCCGCCGAGCTTCTGGCCGGCCGAGCCGCGCTGGGGCGTGTTCGGCCAGATCATGGCAGAGCGACCGATCCTGCTCTGGCTCGGCAATTCGGCCCTCGCCGCCATTGGCGCGGTCGCGATCTCGATGGTCGTCTCGGTGCTCGCCGGCTACAGCCTGTCGCGCTTCCGGGTGCGCGGCGGCCAGTCGCTCGGCCTCTTCATCCTGACCGCCAAAATGCTGCCGGCGACGCTGCTGGTGATCCCGCTCTTCGGCATCTTCCGCAATCTCGAGCTGATCGGCAGCCTCTGGTCGATCATCCTCGCCCACGCCACGCTGATCATCCCGTTCACCACCTGGATGCTGAAGGGCTATTTCGACACGATCCCGCACGAGCTCGAGCAGGCGGCGATGGTCGATGGCTGCTCGCCGCTCGGCGCGCTGGTCAGGGTGATCCTGCCGGTCTCGGCGCCGGGGCTGGCGGCGACCGCGCTCTACGGCTTCGTGCTGTCCTGGTCGGACTATGCATATGCCCGCACCTTCCTGACCAACGCCCAGGGCAATTGGACCGCCAATCTCGGCATCACCACGATGAAGGGCGAGTACATCTCGAACTGGAGCGACATCTCCGCCGCCTCCATCCTCGTCGCCCTGCCGATCCTCGCGATCTACCTCTTCCTCGAACGCTATCTCGTCGGCGGCCTGACGGCCGGCGCCGAGAAGTAGAGACGTCCCATGGCCGGAATCCGCATCGACAGCGTCACCAAATCCTATGGCGGGCTCACCGTCCTCAAGGAATTCTCGCTCGACATCGCCGATGGCGAATTCGTCGTCCTCGTCGGCCCGTCGGGCTGCGGCAAGTCGACCATGCTCAAGATCCTCGCCGGGCTGGAGGAAGCCTCCTCCGGCACGATCGCGATCGGCGAGCGCGACGTCACCGATCTCGCCCCGGGCGACCGCGACATCGCCATGGTCTTCCAGAACTACGCGCTCTACCCCCATCTCACCGTAGCCAAGAACATGGGTTTCGGCCTGAAGATGCGCGGCACCGATGCCGGCGAGATCGACCGGCGCGTCAACGAGGCCGCAAAAATCCTCGGCATCGACCATCTGCTCGAGCGGCGGCCGCGTGCCCTCTCCGGCGGTCAGCGCCAGCGCGTCGCGCTCGGCCGGGCGATCGTGAGGGAGCCGCAGGCCTTCCTGATGGATGAGCCACTCTCCAATCTCGACGCCAAACTGCGCGTCCATACCCGCGCCGAAATCAGCGCCCTGCACAAGCGGCTGCGTGTCACCACGATCTACGTCACCCACGACCAGACCGAGGCGATGACGATGGCCGATCGCATCGTCATCATGAAGGACGGCGTGATCCAGCAGATCGCCTCGCCCGATGTGATGTTCCGCGAGCCGGCCAATCTCTTCGTCGCCGGCTTCATCGGCTCGCCCGGCATGAACTTCCTCAGGGCGAAGGCGCAGGCCGCCAGCGGCGGCGTTATGGCGAAGCTGTTCGGCCATGATGTGGCGCTGCCGATCGCGAACTCCGCCGCGCTCGCTGGCAGGGAGATCGTCGTCGGCCTTCGACCCGAGCACATCGCCGCCGGCCCGGGATCGATTTCGTTCACGGTGACCCCGCGGCTGATCGAGAGCCTCGGCAGCGAGCAATATGTCTATGTCGACCTGCCCGAGGAGCATCGCCGCGAGGCGAGCTCCGGCGGTGACGATGAGTCACGGCGGACCTCGCTGATCGCGCGATTGATCAATCCGGAGCTGCGCCCGCCGGGCGAGACGCTGACGCTGTCCTTCGATCCGGCCCGCCTGCATGTCTTCGATGCCGCCAGCGGCGAGGCGATCCGATGAAGACGATCCTGGTCACCGGCAGCGCCGGGCGCGTCGGCTCGCGTGTCGCCCGCGAACTGCTCTCATCGGGCCACCGCGTCACCGGCTTCGACCTGCGCGCCAGCGGCATCGATCACCCCGCTTTACGCGAGGTGCTCGGCGGCTTCGACGATCGCGCTGCGGCGAGGGAGGCCGTGCAGGGCACTGACGCGATCCTGCATCTCGGCGCCTTCATGTCCTGGCTGCCCGCCGATCGGGACAGGCTGTTCCAAGCCAATGTCGAGGGCACCCGTGTGCTGCTGGAAGAGGCCGCGGCGGTAAGGCCGAAGCGGCTCGTCTTCGCCTCCTCCGGCGAGGTCTATCCCGAGAACGTGCCGGATTATCAGCCGATCGACGAGGACCATCCGCTGAAGCCGCGCTCGCCCTACGGTTTGAGCAAGCTGCTCGGCGAAGAGATCGTGCGCTTCTTCGAGCGGACCAGCGGCACTCCAGCGACCATCCTGCGCTTCTCGCACACGCAGGATGCGGGGGAACTGCTCGATCCCGGCAGCTTCTTCTCCGGCCCGCGCTTCTTCCTGCAGCCAAAAATCCGGCAGCAGGAGGGTTTCGGCAATGCCGCCGCCGTCGCGGCGCTGCGCGCCATCGACGATGGGCGCGAGGCGCTGGTGCTGTCGCGCAACGAGGCCGGCCGCCCCTTCCGCATGCACATCACCGACACCCGCGACATGGTCGCCGGCATCCTGCTGGCATTGTCGGACGAGCGGGCCGCCGGCCGCACCTATAATCTCGGCGCGACCGAGCCGGTCGACTTCGCCGCCGCGCTGCCGATGATGGCGGAGTTGACGGGACTGCCGTTGAAGACCATCGACCTGCCGGGCGCCGGTGTCTTCTACGAGACGTCGAACGCCAGGACCCGGACCGAACTGGGATTTGAGCCGCAATGGACCTTCGAGCGCATGATCGGCGAGGCGGCGCAGGCGCGGGCGAAGCGCGCGTCCTGACGCCGGACGAGCGCGACGTCCCGACCGGCGCAGCCGCCCTCGCCAAGGGCCTCTATCTCCTCGACGTGATCGGCGAGGCGCCGGCACCGCCGCGCTTCCGCGACCTGCAGGCCGCGACGGGCCTGCCCAAGGGCACGCTGGCGCGCATGCTCAACACGCTGCTGACCTTCCGCCTGATCCGGCATGAGGAGAGCGACAACACCTACCGGCTCGGCCACCGCCTGTTCGAGCTCGCCCACCGGGTCTGGGAATCCTTCGATTTGCGCGGCGCCGGCGCGCCCGCGCTCGACCGGCTGGCCGAGGAGACGCGCGAGACCGCCGCGCTTTGCGCCATCGACAATGGCGAGGTACTCTATATCGACCAGCGCAGCCGCGGCGGCCCCTATGGCTTCCGCATCGAGATCGGCCGGCGCGCGCCGCTGCATTGCACCGCCGGCGGCAAGGCCCTGCTCGCCTTCGTCCAGCCGCATGAGCAGCGCGCCCTCGTGGATCGTCTGAAGCTAGAGCGCTACACCGAGACGACCATCACCGAGGAAGAAGCGCTCGCCGCCGACCTCGCGCTGACCCGGGCGCGCGGCTATGCTGTCTCGCAGGAGGAGCATGTCGCCGGCGTCGCCTCGGTCGCGGCGCCGATCTTCGACCATACCGGCCGGGCGGTCGCGGCGATCGGCGTGTTCGGCCCGTCTTCGCGGCTGACGCGCGAGCGGCTGCACACCACCGGCCGCGACCTGATGGCGGCCGCGAGGCAGATCTCCGGCAATGTCGGCGCGACGCAGATGAACATTTCCCCGGCGCCGCGCTCGGCCCGGCCGGTCGATCCGAACGTGCAATGCGTGCTGCCCTGGGGCGCCCATCTCGCCGAGGGGCCCTACTGGTCGGCCGGTGAGCAGCGGCTCTACTGGGTCGACATCCTCGCGCCCTCGGTCAACCGCTTCGACCCGGCGACCGGCAACAACGAGGAGGTGACGCTGCCGCGCCTGGTCAGCGCCGTGCTCGGCCGCCGCGGCGGCGGGCTGGTGGTGCTGACGCAGGAGGGGTTGGAGGCCTTCGATTTCGCCAGCGGCCGGCTGACGCCGCTCGCCGATCCCGAGGCCGACATCCCCGACAATCGCTTCAATGACGGCAAATGCGACCGGCAGGGCCGGCTCTGGGCCGGGACGATGCGGCTTGACGCCAGCCGCGCTTCGGGCTCGCTCTACGCGATCGCGCCGGACCTCTCCTGGCAGCGGCAGGAGAGCGGGCTCACCGTCGCCAACGGGCTCGACTGGAGCCCGGACGGACGGAGCTTCTACTTCGTCGATTCCGCCCATAGCCGCATCTATGCCTACGCGTTCGAGGCCAAAACCGGGACGCTGGCCGATCGCCGCGTCTTCGCCGAGGTCGCCGGCCGGCCGGACGGGCTCGCGGTCGATGCCGAGGGCTTCGTCTGGTGCGCGATCTGGGATGGCTGGTGCCTGCACCGCTATGCGCCGGACGGCCGGCTCGATCGCGAGGTCTGGCTGCCGGTGCCGCGCCCGACCAGCCTCGCCTTCGGCGGGCCCGACCTCAAGACGCTGTTCATCACCACGGCTCGCATCCGGCTCCCTTCGCGAGTGCTGGCTGAAGCGCCGTTCTCGGGCGGGCTCTTCACCTTGCCGGTCGATGTGCCCGGCTTAGCCGCAGCGGAGTTCGCCGGTTGAGGGTCGAAGCCAGCTATCCCGATCTCGCCGGCAAGGCGGCGCTGGTCACCGGCGGAGCCGACGGCATCGGCCGCGCCATTGTCGAGGCGCTGACGCGGCAGGGCAGCAAGGTCGCCTTCCTCGATATCGACGCCGAACGGGGCGAGCGGCTCGCAGCCGAGCTCACAGCGGCCGGCAACCCGGCCTCGTTCCATCAGGTCAACCTGCGCGACGTCCCGGCGACGCAGGCGGCGATCGCTGCGGCGCGTGGCCTGCACGGTCCCTTCACCATCGGCGTCAACAATGCCGGCCATGACGAGCGGCATGACTTCGATGCGGTCAGCGAAGCGTACTGGGACGACCGCTTCGCCGTGAACCTCAGGCCGATGATGTTCGTGGCACAGGCTCTGGCGCCGGACATGCGCGGGCTCGGCGGCGGAGCGCTGGTCAACCTGTCCTCGACCTCATGGATGAAGGGATCGCCGCACATGATCGCCTACACCACGGCGAAATCGGCGGTGATCGGCTTCACCCGCTCGCTGGCACGCGCGCTCGGGCCCGACGGCATCAGGGTCAACTGCGTCACGCCGGGCTGGGTGATGACCGAGCCCCAGCGCACCAAATGGTGGACGCCGGAGAAGGGCGCGGCCAACCAGGCGGCGCAGGCGCTGAAGGGCGAGATCCTGCCGGAGGACATCGCGCAGATGGTGCTCTTCCTCTGCTCGGACGTCTCGCGCATGTGCGCCGGCCAGAACTTCATCGTCGACGCCGGCACGGTCTGAGGCATCGAGGGTCGGATGTCGCTTGAGCAGCGTCGTTCGGCCGGCCTGACGCCCTCGATCCCGGCGCGGTCCTCGCGCAAAGGTGAAACAAGTCGGCAGTCCGCCCAAGCATCCGGAATACTTGAACTGTTCCGGACGGAGAGCAGTGGAAGCCTTACTTTAGAATATATGTAAACTATTGTATTTGCTAACCAATTCGCTCTGGTTTAACTGCTGGGGACGATCGCTGCCGACGATGTCCTCACCGATGCCGTCTCGCGGTCGCCCGGCGCTGCGCCTCGGATGCAGCTCCGCCCGGAAAGCGCTCCCGCCAAGGAGGGGCGCCGAAAGACCACGGATCTATTCGATGCAGCGTTTGATCGGCACTGTCCTGCTCGCGACGACCATTGCCGCCATGCCCATGGCGAACGTCGTCGCCATCGCCCAGACCGCTCCGGCCGAAACGGCGCCAGCACAGCAGTCCAGCCCGTCCGGCGCGCATGGCGGATCGGCCCCTGCACCGGCTGCTTCGACCCCTGCCCCTGCCGCGACAGCTCCGGCTGGTCAGGCCGCTCCGGTTTCTCCGAGCGGCGCCGCGCCGACGGCTGCAGCGCCGCCCCAAGCAACGCCGGCTGCCACGCCTGCGGCTGGGGCACCCCAGGCCGCCATGCCCGCAACAGTTCCCGCCCCTCCGACTATCGCAGGACAGGCGACCTTGCCGCATGACCTGTCGCCCTGGGGCATGTTCATGGCGGCCGACATCGTCGTGAAGGCGGTGATGCTCGGCCTCGCCTTCGCCTCGCTGGTGACCTGGACGATCTGGCTCGCCAAGGCGCTCGAACTCGCTGCCGCCAAGACGCGGGCGCAGCGCGCCGTGCGCCGACTGGAAGAATCGATCAGCCTGGACGAGGCCGCGCGGGCGATCGCCGGCCGCAAGGGCCAGGCGCGCGGCACCGTCGCGGAGCTGGTCGGCGCCGCCCAGAGCGAGCGCCAGCGCTCGGACGATCTCGGCGAGGACGGCATCAAGGAACGTGTCGCGATCGCGCTGTCGCGGATCGAGGCCAGAGCCGGCCGCAGCATGGCGCGCGGCACCGGCCTGCTCGCCACCATCGGCTCGACCGCCCCCTTCGTCGGCCTGTTCGGCACAGTCTGGGGCATCATGAACTCGTTCATCGGCATCAGCCAGTCGAAGACGACCAATCTCGCCGTCGTGGCGCCCGGTATCGCCGAGGCGCTGCTGGCGACCGCGATCGGCCTCGTCGCCGCGATCCCGGCCGTGATCATCTACAATGTCTTCGCCCGCGCCATCGCCGGCTACCGCGCTACGCTGTCGGACGCGTCGGGCGAGGTGCTGCGCCATCTCTCGCGCGATCTCGAACGGATGCGCCGCCAGGCCGCGCAGCAGGTTCGCACCAATCTGCATGCGGTGCCGGCCCAGCCGGCTGCCATGCCGCGCGTTCCGGCGGAGTGAGACGATGGCGGTTTCGCTCAAGGAGCCGCAGGACGGCGATCTCGGCGAGGTCAGCGAGATCAACGTCACGCCGTTCATCGACGTGATCCTGGTGCTGCTGATCATCTTCATGGTCGCGGCCCCGCTCTCGACCGTCGACGTCGCGGTCGACCTGCCGGTCTCGAACGCCCAGCCGCAGCCGCGGCCCGAGAAGCCGGTCTTCCTGACGGTGAAGCAGGATCTGTCGCTCGCCCTCGGCAACGATACGGTGCCGCGCGAGCTGTTGCAGGCCACGCTCGACCGCCAGACCAGCAATGATCGCGAGCAGCGCGTGTTCCTGCGCGCCGACGGGGCCGTGGCCTATCGCGAGCTGATGGAGGTGATGAACAAGCTGCGCCAAGCCGGCTATCTCAAGATCGCGCTGGTCGGCCTTGAAGACACCGGCCAGGGGGCGGCGCAGGGAGCTGGCAAGCCGTGATCACGACCGCGCCGCATCGCCGCTGGCTGACCGCGCTGCGCTGGAGCGTCGCCGCCGTCGCCGTCGCCGCGGCCCATGGCGGGCTCGCCTGGGTCGGCGTGCACTGGCGCCCGGCGGAAGCCGCTGCCGGCGCGCCGGAGCCGGCGGTGATGATCGAACTCGCCGCGCTCTCGGTCGCGCCCGAGGCGCCGCCGGAGGAGCTGCCGGTCGCGCCGGAGCGGGCCGAGCCTGAACCACCGCCACCCGAGCCGGTCAAGGAGACGCCACCACCTGAGCCCGAGCCGGAGCCGATCCCCGAGCCGACACCGGTCGAGCAACCCGAGATCAAGCTGCCCGAGCTGCCGCAGATCCCGAAGCTCGACGCCGTGCTGCTGCCACCTCCCCCGGAGCCGAAGCCGGTGGAGAAGAAGCCGCCGCCGAAGGTCGTCGAGAAGAAGGAAAAGCCGAAGCCCAAGCCCAAGGTCGTCGAGCGCAAGCCGGTCGAGCAGCGGGCCAAGGAGGCCGTGGCGCCGAAACCGTCGGAGCAGCGCGCCTCGGCCCCGACCAGCACCGCCCAGGGCACGGCGAGCCAGCCGACGGTCTCGACCGCCTCTTGGCGCGGCTCGCTGATCGCCCATCTCAATCGCTACAAGCGTTTCCCCGGTGGAGCGAGTCCCGGCACGGTCCAGGTCGCCTTCGCGATCGACCGCAGCGGCAATGTGCTCTCGTCGCGCGTCGTCGGCTCGTCGGGCGATTCCGCGCTCGATGCCGAAGCAGCGGCGATGATCCGCCGCGCCAGCCCGGTCCCGGCTCCGCCGCCAGGCGTCGGCGGCGGCGGCGCGATCTCTCTGTCGGTGCCGGTGCGATTTAGCCGGTAAGGCTTCCGCTCAGCGCGGGAGGTTCGGGTTCTGGAACGGCGTGGTCACGGTGTCGCCGACCGCCGCGCCCGTGTCATGAATATTATTGCCGAGATGTTCGACCCGGTCGCCGAGATGGCGACGCGCCTGTGGATCGATGACGGCAACCGGGGCGGAGACGACGATGCCGGCGGCGGTACCGACTGCCGCGGCGGCGCTGCCGGTCACCTCGATCAGGCGCTCGCCGAGGCCGACCCGGGAATCGGTGATCGGCTGGCCGTCGACCAGACGCGTGCCGATCAGCTTCACCACGTCCGGGCTTTCGGCGAACTTGCCGTGGTTGAGCTTGTCGCCGGTGCGCAGCTTGGTCAGGTTCAGAACAACGATCTTTTCCGTCTCGAACTCGCTCTTGTAGGGCTCGACGTCCGGATCGACGGCGCCGAGGCGATCCTTGTTGCCCCAGACCCGGCGTGAGACCGCCAGCGCACGATCGTCCTGCGAGACGAACAAAGTGAAATTCGGCCGCCGCCCTTTCATCTCCGCGATCTGGGTGCGGAAGACGTCGGCGTCGACATCGGGCGAGGCGAGCATGACATTGGCGATCTTCGGCGGGATACCGCGATTGCGCACCGCCATCTGGGTCAAGGCCTCGAGCGCCACCCAGTTGCCCATCGAGTGGGCGAGCAGCGAAACCTCGCCGATGGCCGGATCGCGCGCCAGCGCCTGCAGCAGGTTCTCGAGCGCATTGCGTGAGTAGGTCGCGCTCTCGCGGTCATAGCCATAAGCGAAGAGCGAGCCGCGCGAGGGCCAGGTGAACAGCACCGGCACGACGTTTGCGTCGGAATCGTGGACGATCTGGGCGAAGCGATAGACCGCATCCTCGAAGCGGTTGTTGAAGCCGTGGACGAAGACCATGACGCGGCGCTTCGGCACGCGCGAGACGCGTTCGTGCAAGCGGGCGAGCCCGGTCTTGGCATCGAGCTTGTCGACCCTGAGCGTGACGAAGTCGGTCTCGGGATTGCCCGGCAAACGGCTCGGCCACTGCACCTCGCCGACCTTGCGGCGGCTGTCGGGCGGCAGTGAGATCACCATCTCGGCAAAGGACGGCTTGCCGCGCTCGCCGGAGTACAGCACCCCGGCATCGGGATCGGCCGCGCGCGTGGTCGCGACCAGCATGGTGACCTTGCTGGTGCCCGGCACGGTCGAGGCCACCGGCTTCAGCACACCCTGCACGTCGCCGGCACAGCCGGCGACGAAGATCGTCGCGAACACCGTCGCGAAGACGCGTAGGGCAGCCGGCGTCGGCAAGTCTTTGCGGCGGATCGGCATCACGGTCTACCCAGCTACACGGTGCCGAGACCATGCTGGTGCGCCGCCCGCTACGTCAAGGACGCCGAAGCCACAGTGACGGTCAGACCATGTACTGACCGCCGTTCACCTCGATCGTCTGGCCGGTGATGTAGCCGCTCATCGCCGGGCTGGCGAGGAAGAGGAAGACGCCGACATTATCCTGCGGCGTGCCGACACGCTCCATCGGCACTGTCTTGCGCATGGCCTCGATCTGCTCGGCGGTCGAATAGCGCTCGTGGAACGGCGTCATGATCACGCCAGGCGAGACGCCGTTGACGCGAATGCCGAAGGGCACGAACTCCTTGGCCATGCCCCGTGTCAGATTGAGCACGAAGGCCTTCGAGCTCGCATAGAGCGAGGAGCCGGGCCCGCCGCCATTGCGCGCCGCGATCGAGCTCAGATTGATCACGCTCGACTTGCCGCCGGATTTCTTCAGGTAGGGCAGGGCCGCCTTCGAGGCCATCACCACCGAGCGGACATTGAGGTCGACGACGCTGTCGAAGAACTCGTCCTCGATCTCGGCGATCGGCGTGCGCTTCACCAGCGCGCCCGCATTGTTGACGAGGACGTCGAGCCCGCCGAGCTTGTCGGCGGCCTTGTCGACGAGATCGACCGCCTGCTTGCTGTCGGCGACATCGGCCTGCAGTACATGCGCCTCGCCGCCGGCCGCCCTGATCTCGGCCGCAACAGCGTTCGCCTCGACCTCGCTCGACTTGTAGTGGACGACGACGCGCATGCCATTGGCCGCATAGGCCTTGGCCACGGCGGCGCCGATGCCGGTGCTGGAGCCGGTGACAAGGGCGCGCAGCCCCTTGAGATCGTCGAGCATCATTCCTCCCTTGGATTGGAACTTAAATCGTTTCAGAAGCGATCTTGCGCGACGCAAGCTGGAACCGCCAGCGCCAGTTCGGCAACCCGGCCATTCCCGAGCGGCCGTTCAAAGGAACTTGGTCATCGCCTTGAACTCGGCGAGCAGCCCGCGCGCCTCGGCCGGAAGACTGCCGGCCGCCTCTTCGAGACAGTGGCCGATATGCTCCTGGATCAGGATCTTGCGTGCATTGGCGATCGCGCCCTCGACCGCCTGCAATTGCTGGGCGATCTCCAGGCAGGAGCGCACATCGGCGACCATCTCGATGGTCGAGCGCAGATGCCCCTCGGCCCGCTTCAGCCGCGTGATGATCTCCGGATGCCGGTGATGGTGGATCCGGGCGTGTTCCTCGTCCTGCATTCCCCGGCCCTTCCGTCTTGATCCTATCCTCCCCGGGAGGTTATAGAGCGAGGCATCCGCTGAGCAAGCGGCACCCGATCAGGCAGGCGCCGGCGCGAGACCGGACGCATCCCGATGGTCGGGCGGGCGAGGACGAAGCGGGCGCCCCCGACCAGCTCCGGCAAGGCCGGACGGCACGGCAGCGCGCGATCCGTTCCGGATCCGGAGCACCATGTCGTGCCGAGCTTCACCGAATTGCTGGCGCAGGGCGCCGGCCATGCCTGGCTGTTCATTCCGAGCGCGATCCTGCTCGGCGCGCTGCACGGACTCGAGCCCGGCCACTCCAAGACGATGATGGCGGCCTTCATCGTCGCCATCCGCGGCTCGGTGCTACAGGCCATGTTGCTCGGGCTCGCCGCGACGCTCTCGCATACCCTCGTCGTCTGGGGTGTGGTGCTCGGCGGCCTTTATCTGACGCGCGACTTCAATGCCGAAGCGACCGAGCCCTGGTTCCAGCTCGCCTCAGGCGTGCTGATCATCGCAATCGCGTCGTGGATGCTGTGGCGAACCTGGAACGAGCAGCGTGCCCTGCGCCCAGCCAGCGATGGACACAGTCACGGTCACTCCCATGGTCATGGCCACAGCCACGGACATTCCCACGCGCCTGGTCACTCGCATGGGCGCAGCCATAGCCACGACAAGGCCGCCGACGACGCGCCGATGGACGCGCATCAACGCGTCCATGCCGATGACATCCGCAAGCGCTTCGCCGACCGGCCGGTGACGACCTGGCAGATCGTGCTGTTCGGGCTGACCGGCGGGCTGATCCCGTGCCCGGCGGCGATCACCGTGCTGCTGATCTGCATGCAGCTGCGCGAGATCGCGCTCGGCGCGGTACTGGTGCTGTGCTTCTCGATCGGGTTGGCGATCACGCTGGTGGCCGTCGGTGTCGCCGCCTCGCTCAGCCTGCGTGCCGTCGAGAAGCGTTCGAGCTGGCTATCGACCCTCGCAGCGCGGGCGCCGTATGTCTCCAGCCTGCTGATCGTCCTGGTCGGGCTCTACACGATCTGGCACGGCTGGAGCGGGCTGCAGGCGCTGGGCGCGCACGCTGCGGCAGCGATGCTGGTCAGCCCATTGCCTGGTTGACGAGGGCAAAGCGATGCGCCGGGCCGGGAGCGACCGGTGCCGCGCCGCGCGCCATCACCGCGCCGGAGGCGACGAGCGGCAGGCCGCATTCGCTCAGCCAGGCGCCGAGGCCGCTGCGAGCCGGCACGTCGATTCGGACGAAATCGCCGCGACGCGCGGCGAGCAGCGCCGCGATCAGATTGCAGGCGGCAGCGTCATCAACGGCAGCGACCGGGCCGATCAGCCAGCCGCGGCCATGCCGGCGCAGGAAGCCGAAGCCGGCGGGCGCGCCGGCGCGCTCGATCAGGATGGCATGGCCGCGCGCCAGCAAGGCTTCGAGGACTGGCGCACGCGGCAACCCCGTCGCCTCGCTATCCAGCTGCGCCAGCAGCGGCAGATCGGCAGCGATGGCCGAGCGCATGACCTCGTTCGCGGCAAGCACGGGCGCCGCGAGTTCCGGCCAATCGCCCTGATGCTGGCGGACCTCGTCGATGGCGATGAAGCCGTAGCGGGCATAGAGCGGCTCGCCCTGCGGCGTAGCGACGAGACCGAGCGTCCGCCCTTCCGTCGCCGCGATCAGCCGCTCCACTAGCAGCTTGCCGATGCCCTGTCCCTGCTGGTCCGGAGCGACGATGATGGTGCCGAGCGTGGCGTGGCTCGTGCCGAAACCCCAGCAGAGCCCGACGCCGACGAGCTCGTCCTCGATCGAGAGCGTGAAACCCTGCCCGAGCGACAGGGCGAACTCCCAATCCTCGCGCCGATGTGGCCAGCCGACCGCAGCCGACAGGCGCTGGCAGGCTTGGGCGTCGGCGAGGCTGGCCGGGCGGAGCGTCAGCTGGAGCGGCTGCATCGGCCGGCCCTCAGCGGCAGAATCCGGCGCAGCCGGACTGCCAGAACGGCACCTCAGCATCGAGCGCCGGTACCGAGGGACGCGGCTTGGCGCCCGGGAGATCGCTAGGCACCGGCACGACCAGCTCCCACCAGCGATGGGCGCATTGCGAGCGGAAGGCCATCTGGTCGCTGATCGAGGTGTTTTCGCGCGCCAGCACCGCATCGAGCGCATCGCAGGCGCGGCGCAGCGCGGCGTCGTTCCCGTCACCAGGCTCGTTGGCATAGTCGTGGAAGGCGGCGGTAAAGGCCTCCATCTCGCGGGCGATGTGCGGCCAGTCCTGCCGGCCGAGATTCCAGGCGTCCATCCATTCGCGCACCACCGTCTCGACCGCCTCGGCCTTGGGCTTGCCGGCGACCTTGCGGGCGGTGGTCAGCATATGGCGCATCAGTTCGGCGCGGGCATGGAGCTGGCGGGCGGCGAGCGCGGCCGTCTGCATCGCCAGAATCGCGCGCTCGGCCTCGAGCTGCAGTTCCTCGACGAAATGGGCCATTTCCGCCTCCGATCACGGCAACGTCGCGAGCCGGTCGAACAGGCGCTGGAACAGCGCTTCCGCCTCGACGCTCGCGACGACATGGGCATTGGCCGGCCGCTTGAGCCGGCCGTTCCAGTCGATGGTGGTGCGGCCCCGCAAGGGACCGTCGCCAGCCTCGACCTCGACACAACAGTCGCGCCCCGAAAAGAGTTCCGGCCAGAGCAGGAAGGCGATCACGCAGGGGTCGTGCATCGGATGACCGCCAGTGCCGAGCCCGCCGGGTCGCGGCCGGGTCAGCATGCCATGCACCGCCTTGCCTGTCGCGTTGCCGAACGAGAGCAGGCGTGCGACCTGTTCATGGGAGGCGATCGCCTGATGGGTGACGCCGAGGCCGAACATCACGATCGGCCGGCTGCAGGCGAAGACGATCGCGGCGGCATGCGGGTCGACATGGACGTTGAACTCGGCCGCCGGGGTGATGTTGCCGAGCGCCAGCGCCCCGCCCATCAGCACGATGCGCCTGACCTTGGGCAGGACGTCCGGCGCCAGCCGAAAGGCCAAAGCGAGATTGGTCAGCGGCCCGAGCGGGCAGAGCGTGACGCTGTCGTCGGGCGCGGACCGCAGAATGGCAATCAGCGCCTCAACGGCATGCGTCGCGCTGGCCCTGCCGCGCGCGGGCGGCAAATCGGCGCCGGCGAGGCCGTCGGGCCCGCAGACGAACTCGGCGGTCGAGAGCGGGAAGAGCAGCGGCCGATCGGCGCCGGCATGGACCGGCACGTCTTCGCGCCCGGCGAGCTCGCGGATGCGCAGCGCGTTGGCGGTGGTCAGGGCGAGCGGGACATTGCCGGCGACGGTGGTGATCGCCTTGAGGTCGAGCTCCGGGCTGGCGAAGGCAAGGAGCAGGGCGACGGCGTCGTCCTGGCCGGGATCGGTGTCGATGACGATGGTTTCGCTGGTCATCTCAAGCCGCCCGGGCGTTGCCGGCCATGATCATGTGGCTGAGATCGTCGGCGGTGAGGTCACCGAGCGGCTGGTCGACATATTTGCGGCCGGCGCCCATGATCACCACCCGGTCGGCGAGCGCGACGACGTCGCGCATGTTGTGGCTGATCAGCAGCACCGTCCTGCCGTCGGCCTTGAGCTTGCGGATCAGGTCGAGGACGAGGGCGGTCTCCTTGACGCCGAGCGCCGCCGTCGGCTCGTCCATGATGATGATCTCGGCTTTCCAGCGCAGCGCGCGCGAAATCGCCACCGCCTGGCGCTGGCCACCCGAGAGCCGCTCGACCGGCCGCTCCATGTCCTCGACCGTGACCGAGAGCTGCTTGAGGAAGCCGCGCGCCTCCTGCGCCATCCGCTTCTTGTCGAGCACACGCAGGAAGGGCAGCAGCAGCGGCCGCGTCAGCTCCGAGCCCATGAAGACATTCTGGGCGATGGAGAGGCGCGGGGCCAGAGCGAGATCCTGGTAGATCGTCGCGACGCCATGGCTCAGCGCATCATGCGGCGAGGCGAAGACGACCTCCTTGCCGCGCATATGAAGCGTGCCCGAGGTGGCCTCCTCGGCGCCGGAGATCACCTTGATCAGGCTCGACTTGCCAGCGCCGTTGTCGCCGCAGATGGCGACGACCTCGCCGGCAAAGATGTCGAGATCGACCTCGCGCACCGCCACGACCGGGCCGTAAGCCTTGCCGATGCCGCGGAGGGAGAGGAGGGGGGTGGCGGTCATCGCAGATCGCTCCGGAGGCACTGCCCGTCATGCTCGCCCTTGTGGCGAGCATCCACGTCTTGAACACGGACCTCGACCAATGAAGACGTGGATGGTCGGGACAAGCCCGACCATGACGCAACGGTGGCCGCTTCGCCCTTCACTTCAGGAACTGCTGGACGTTGTTCTTGTCGACCAGCACGGCGTCGGTGAAGAGATAGGGGCCGGAGGTGATCGTCTCCTTCGGCTTCTTGTCGACGACGATGGTCTGGATCGCGTCGACCGCCTGCTTGCCCATCTCCTCGAACGGGATCGAGACGGTGGCGGTGAAGGTCGAGGCCGGGTCGGCGATGCGGGCATAGGTCTCCTTGCCGCCATCGACCGAGACCAGCGGGATCTGGCCCTTCTTCACGCCTTGGGCCTGCAAGAGGTCGTCGATGATGTAGGCCTGCCCATCGAACGAGGCCCAGATGCCGTTGATCTTCCCCTGGTTCTGCAGGAGCAGCGCCTGCATGCCGGCGCGGACATCGTCGCGCCAGCTCTGGGTGCGGGCCATCGAGAACTTGCCGAGTTCCTTCACGGCCTGGTTCTCGGAGAGGACGTTGTCGAGCAGCTTGCCGCGGATGCGCGAGGCGACGTTGAGATCGAAACGGGCGGTGACGATGTTGCCCTGATAGCCGAGCTGGCCGAGCAGGTAGAGCGCGGCTTCCGCGCCGACCTTGTACTCGTTGGTCTGGATGTCGAAGAGCGCATGCGGGCTCGCGCCCGACTGCACGGTGATCACCGGGATCCTGGCGTCCTTGGCCGCCTTGAACTGGGCGTCGGCCTCGACCGGCTTGCCCATGGCGATGATGATCGCGTCGACCTTCTTGGCGATCAGCGCGTCGAACTGCTCGGCATGCTTGGGCAGCGCGCCTTCCGAGTTCAGCAGCGTGACGGTCCAGCCCTTGGCCCTGGCTGCGGCCGCAGCGGCATTGGCGACGCGAGCATGCGTCTCCGACGAGAACTGGAAGCCGATGACACCGAGCTCGAAAGCCCCCGCCTCCTGAGCCATCCCGACGACGGCGACAGCCGCCAGCAGAATCTTCCTCAAACCGACCATGACGACCTCTCCCCTCGTTGTCCTTGTGAACTGTCAGACCTTGAACGCCGCCTTCTTCAACGCGCTGGCCGAAAAGGCGACCGAGCCGATGATGATGACCCCGAGAACGATGTCCTGAACGTAATAGGCTGCGCCCATCAGCACCAAGCCGTTGCCGAGCACCTTCAGCACCAGAGCGGCGAAGACGGTGCCGGGAATGTTCGGCTTGCCGGGCTCGAACATGGTCATCCCCAGCAGCACGGCGGCGATGGCGTAGAGCAGGTAGTCGCCGGCCATGTTCGGCGCGGCCGAGGACAGGTTGGCGGCGAGCAGCACGGCGGTGATGCCGGCGCACAGCCCGGTCAGCAGAAGGCCGATACGCTTCATCCTGGCGGTGGCGATGCCGGAGAGCCGGGCCGCCTCGTCAGCCTCGCCGGTTGCGACCATATGCGCGCCGGTACGGGTCCATTTGATCAGGCCGTAAGTCAGGAGCGTGACGGCGGTGAGCCAGAGCACGAGATTGGGGATGCCGAAGCTGTAGCCGCGCGCCAGCCCGGTAAAGCCGGTCGGCCAGCGCCCGACGAAGGCGACGCCCTGCGTGATCATGAAGGCGAAGCCCTTGGCGATCGCCGCGATGCCGAGCGTCATGATCAGCGAGGGCACGCGCAGCACCGTGACGCCATAGCCATTGGCCGCGCCGCAGAGGAGCCCGACCAGCAGCCCCGCTGTGACGGCGAGCGCGGGATGCTGCTGTCCCTGGATGAGCCAGCCGGTGACGACG
The DNA here is from genome assembly GCF_900112185.1 of Allobosea sp. CRIB-10. Lineage (GTDB taxonomy): Bacteria > Pseudomonadota > Alphaproteobacteria > Rhizobiales > Beijerinckiaceae > Allobosea. The sequence continues at coordinate 35,209 of NZ_FOKP01000009.1, forward strand.
GCCGACAGGCTCGCGACCTCGGCGATCGAGAGGTCGAGTTCGGAGACGATCAGGGCGAGCGTGAAGCCGAGCGCCAGGATGGCGAGGAAGCTCGTATCCTTCAGCACGTTGATGACGTTCATCGTCGTCGCGAAGTTCGGCGCGAAGGCGACGAAGAAGACGATCAGGACGAGGCCTGCGAGCGCGGTGCCGTAGCGGCCGATGATCTCGCGCATCGTCAGGCGTTTCCCTTGGCGATCGCCGAGATCGGCGAGAGGATCTCGATGCCGCCGGTGACCGGGATCAGCGCGCCGGTGACGAAGGCCGCCGCCGGCGAGAGCAGGAAGGCGATGACGCCCGCAACATCCTCGGGACGGCCGAGCCGCCCAAGCGGGGTACGCTGCGAGGCTCCTTCGACCAGCGCGTTGAACTCTCTGGCGAAGCCGCCGCGCACCATCGGCGTGTCGATGATCCCCGGCGCGACCGCGTTGACGCGGATGGCATGGCGGCCGAGCTGCTGGGCCATGCCATAGGTCAGCGTCGCCACGCCGCCCTTGGCCGAGCCATAGGCAAGGTTGGCGCCGCCGTTGCTATGCGCGATCGACGAGATGTGGACGATCGCCCCGCCCTCGCCCTGCTCGATCATGCGCCGGGCGGCAGCCTTGGAGACGCGGAAGACGGCCGACAGGTTGATGTCGACGAGCTTGTCCCATTCCTCGTCCTCCATCTCGACCAGCGGCACCGGCCGCGAGGCGCCGGCGCCGGTGACGAGATTGTCGAGCTGGCCAAAGCGCTCTACCGCGAGCTCGACCAACGCTCCGGCGAGGCCACGGTCGCGGACATCGCCGGTCATGGCGGCGACGTCCGCGCCCTCGGCCTGGAGACGCTCCGCCAGCTCGACCAGCGGGCCCCCCTCCAGCCCGGAGAGGACGAGCCTGTGCGCCGGTGCCAGCGTCATCGCGAGTGCGCTGCCGATGCCGCCGGAGGCGCCGGTGATCAGGGTAACGGGCTTCGGCATCAGCCGGCCTTGCCGATGACGGCGGAGCGATGAAACGCGGCGAAACGGCGCGAAGGTGACATGGACCTCTCTCTGGAAACTGGTTCCAATTGGGTAAGACGCCAGCTCACCCGCCGCAACGTCAATCGGCGTGCAGGCTCGCGATCGCAGACGCATGGCGCGCGAGGTCGGCGAGCGTCCCGCCATTCTGCGCGGCAGCGACGAGATCGCGGGAGATCGGCGCCAGCGCATCCTCGGCCCGGCGGAACAGAGTATAGAGCGCGTCATAGGCCGGCTTGCGGGCTTGATCGGGCTCGAACCGGCGCGCGACGCTGACGAGCGCCTGCTGCGCGTCAGCAAGGGAAGCAAAGCGGCCGAGCCCCGCGAAGGCGATGATCGCCGCGCCGAGCAGACCGGGCTCCCTGGAGGCTGCGACGACGACCGGCCGGCCGCAGAGATCGGCCTTGATCTGGCTCCAGACCGGATTGGCCGCAGCGCCTCCACCGAAGCGGATTTCGGTCGCCGCGCGGCCGATGGCCGCTTCGGCCCGTTCCAGCACGATGCGATTGAGGCAGGCGACGCCCTCCAGCACCGCGAAGGCCAGGTCGGTCGGTCCATGCCGGCGGTTCAGCCCGACGAGCGCGCTGCGCAGGGACGGGTCCCAGTAAGGCACGCGCTCGCCCTGGAGGTAGGGCAGGAAGAGCAGGGGCTGAGGCTGGCGCGGCGCCGCGAGCAGCGCATCGATCTCCTGCCCGACGGCTGAATCATCGCGTCCGAGCAGCGCGAGCAGCCAGGAGACGGTGTCGGCGCCGGTCTGGCTGGGGCCGCCGAGCTGGAAGAGCCCGCGCCAGTCGACGGTCAACAGGCCTTCCGCCCGTGCCGGCTCGCGGCCGACGACGCCGAGCACCTCGGTGGTGCCGGAGATATTGTAGGCGAAGCCGTCGCGCATGGCGCCGAGGCCGACCACCGCCGCCCAGGTGTCGTTCGAGGCGCAGAAGACCGGCTTGCCGGCGAGACGATCGAGCGGCGCGGGCAGGCCGGGCTGGACCGGCGCTACCTGCTCCCAAGGCTCCAGCATCTCCGGCAGGATCGTAACGGGAATGCCGGCCGCAGCCAGCAGATCATGGCTGCCATGCGGGCTCGCCGCAGCCAGCAAGCGCGCCAGCGAGACGCGGTCGCTGGCCCGCCGACCGGTCAGGCGGAAATTCAGATAGTCCTTCGGCTCGAGCAGGCAGGCGAGCCTGCCAAAAACCTCCGGCTCCTGCTCGCGCAGCCAGGCGAGGCGGGCGAGCGGATGGAAGGCGTTGACCGCGGCGCTTTCCGGATGAGCCGTACCCAGCCTCTCGCGCAGGCGAGCCGCGCATGCGTCGGCGCGTGTATCCTTCCAGGTCATGGCCGGTCGCAATGAGTTGCCATCGCGATCGAGGAATATTTGGGTGCGGGTGACGCCGCAGATCGCGACCGCCTCGATCGCCTCGAACAGCGCCGGAGCCTCGGCGGCCAAGCCTGCGCAGGTCTCGACCAGCAGGGACCACCAGGCGTCGGGCTCGATTTCGGAAGCACCCGAACGGTCGTCGCGGCTCACCGGCCCGGCAATGGCGTGCTGGGCGCGAACGGCGCCGGTGTCATCGACGAGGGCGGCGCGAAAGGAGGTGCCGCCGAGATCGCAGGCGAGGACGATGCTCATGTCCCCGCCCTGCGTCAGGAACCGGCGCCGGTCAAGCGGCGCGGTCCTTCATGCCGCCATCGGTCAGGCGATACCAGGCGATGATGGCGGAGACGTAGAGCTCGTTCAGCGCATGCAATGGCAGCGGCGTGATCGAGGTCACCGGGAAAGGCAGGCTCGCTCTGTCGCCAGTCGAGAGATAGTGCGCCATCGCCCTGCCCATCGCCGTCTGCAGGCCGACGCCGCGGCCCATGCAGCCGATGTCGACGAGCAAGCCTGGCTCAGGCTCGTGCAGATGCGGCAGGAAATCGCGGGTCAGCGCGACGCGGCCGCACCAGCGATAATCGATGCGCAGGTCCCTGGCCTCCGGGTACATCTTGCCGACGACGCGCTCGAGATGAGCCCAGTCGTCGGCGCTCTGCGGCTCGCGGAACGGGCCGCGCCCGCCCATCAGCAAGCGGTTGGTGTGGTCCTTGCGGAAATAGAGCAACAACTGGCGGGTGTCGGAGGTGACCTGACCCTCCGGCAGGATCGTGCCGGCGAGATTGTCGGAAAGCGGCTCGGTCGCGACGATGAAGGAGTTCGGCCGGATCACCGTCTGGCGCAGTTTCGGGATCAGGTCGCCGGTATAGCCATTGGTCGCGACCACCACGCGCGGCGCGGTGACGCTGGCGCCCTGCGCGGTGCTCACGACCCAGTTACCACCGTCACGACGAAGGCCGGTCACCGGGCTCTGGCCGTGGATCGCGGCGCCTGCTTTCAGCGCGGTACGGGCGAGGCCGCGGGCATAGGCGAGCGGCTGGACGCCGCCGCCGCGCGGGTCGAGCCAACCGCCGAGATAGCGGTCAGTACCGAGCAGGCGGCTGGCAGCATCGGCATCGAGATAGCGGGCGGCGACGCCGCGCATGCCCCATTCGTCGGCCCGACGCTTCACCGTCTCGACCATGGCCGGCGTATGCGCGCCCTGAATCCAGCCGGCGCGGCGATGCGGAACGTCCATGCCGTGCTTCTCGATCAGCCCGAAGACGAGATCGGCGGTCGAGCCGACGAAGGAGACCAGGGCTGCGCCGGCCTCCGGCCCATATTTGGAGACGATCTCGCTGGGATCGTATTTGATGCCGGGGATGACCTGCCCGCCATTGCGGCCCGACGCGCCCCAGCCCGGTTCGCGCGCTTCCAGCACGACGACGGAGACGCCGGCCTCGGCGAGATGCAATGCCGTCGAGAGACCGGCATAGCCGGCACCGACGATGCAGACATCGGCGCGGGCATCGCCGGCGAGCGGCGGCGTCTGCGCAGCCGCCGGGGCGGTGGCGTGCCAGAGCGAGGGCTGCAGCGGGAAGGGCTCTGCCATCGTGGCCTCCTCAGATCGGCTTGAGCACGCGGCGCAAAAAATCCTGCGTGCGCGGATTGCGCGGCGCGCTCAGCACCTCGCGGGCGGCGCCTTCCTCGACGATGACGCCGCCGTCGAGGAAGAGGACGCGGTCGGCGACCTCGCGGGCAAAACCCATCTCATGGGTGACGACCAGCATGGTCATGCCCTCTTCGGCGAGGCTCTTCATCACGCCGAGCACCTCGCCGACCAGTTCAGGATCGAGCGCCGAGGTCGGCTCGTCGAACAGGATCGCCTTGGGCTGCATGGCGAGTGCACGGGCGATGGCGACGCGCTGCATCTGGCCGCCGGAGAGCTGGGCCGGATAGGCGCCGAACTTGTCGGCGAGGCCGACGCGGGCGAGCAGATCGCGGCCACGCGCCAGCGCTTCAGCGGCCGGCTCCTTCTTCACATGGATCGGCCCCTCGACGACGTTCTCGAGGGCAGTCCGATGCGGGAACAGGTTGAAGCGCTGGAACACCATCGCCATGGCGGTGCGGATGGCCTGGATCGAGCGGTCGGCACGATCGACCTTCGCCCCGTCGACCGTGATCGCGCCGCCATCATAGGATTCGAGCCCGTTGATGCAGCGCAGGATCGTCGACTTGCCCGAGCCGGACGGGCCGATCAGACAGACGACCTCGCCGCGCTGGACGCTGCCGGTGATGCCTTTCAGCACCTGATGGGAGCCAAAGCTCTTGGTGACGCCGGAGAGCTCGATCATCGCCTGGCTCCCTTGCCGAAGCGGCGTTCCAGCCAGCCGACGAAGGCGATCAGCGGCAGGCTCATCGAGAGGTAGAGCAGCGCGACCAGCGTGTAGACCGTCATGTTCTTGAAGGTCGAGGAGGCCAGGATCTGGCCCTGCAGCGTCAGCTCGGCGACGGTGATGGTCGAGGCCTGCGAGGAATCCTTCAGCATCATGATCATGATGTTGCCGTAGGGCGGCAGGATCACCTTGATCGCCTGGGGCAGGATCACCCGGCGCATCATCATGAACCAGCCCATGCCGATCGACTGGGCCGCTTCGACCTGGCCATGATCGATCGCCTCGATGCCCGCGCGGAAATTCTCGGAATGATAGGCGGAATAGGCGATGCCGAGACCGATGATCGAGGCCTGCAGCGCCGACAATGCCACGCCGAATTCGGGGAAGACGAAGTAGATGTAGAACAGCTGCACCAGGATCGGGATGCCGCGCAGCACGTTGACGATCACCTTGGCGATGAAGGCGAGCCAGGCGACGCCGGAGACGCGCATCAGCGCCCAGACCAGCCCCAGGACGGTGGACAGCGCCAGCGAGCCGAGCGTCACCAGGATGGTGAACTTCAGGCCCTGGAGCAGGATCGGCAGGAAGGTGCCGGCATCGCGCAGGATGGTCTGCATGAGCCTCGAACTATCCGAACGGGCGGCGCGCCGGGCGCCGCCTCACGATGAAGAATGGAGAGCTTAGGTCAGCGCACCGGGCGCGAGCTCATTCAAGACCCCATTTGGCGAGGATCTTGGCGAGGCTGCCATCGGCCTTGAGCTTGGCGAGCGCCGTGTTGACCTTCTTCAGGAGCTCGCCATCGCTCTTGCGCACGCCGATGCCGACCGAACCGGTGAACATCGGCTGGTAGGATTTCACCAGCCGCACCTGCGGGAACAGGCCCTGCTGCAGATTGTAGGCGACGATCGGCCCGTCGGCGAAGCCGGCCTGGATGCGGCCGGCATTCACGTCGGCGAGGATGTCGGGGATGGTCTTGTAGATCTTGACCTCGGAGACGATGCCGCCCTTTTGCAGCGGCTCGACATAGGCGGTGCCGACCTGGGCCCCGACGACATAGCCCTTGAGCTCGTCGACCGACTTGTAGTCCTTGGCGTCCGATTTCGGCACCATCAGGCCCTCGCCATAGGTGTAGATCGGATCGGAGAAGTCGATCGCCTCCTTGCGCGCCGGGGTGATGTACATGGCGGCCGCGATCAGATCGATCTTGTTGCTGGTCAGACCGGCTATCAGAGTGGAGAACTGCATGCCCTCGACCTCGACCTTGAAGCCGGCCTCCTTGCCGACCTCCCTGATCAGGTCGACCATCACGCCTTCGATCGTGCTGGTCTTGGTGTCCAGGAAGGTGAAGGGGATGCCGGTCGGGGTCGAGCCGACCTTGAGGACGGACTGGGCGGCGGCCGGCGAGACAGACGCGGCGACGGCGCCTCCGGCCAATAGGGTCAGAAAGGTCCGGCGTTCCATGGCAATGTCCCCTCATTTGTCCGTGCACCCAGTGAGGCGCCGGCTCGAATTTTCATGAGCATGAAGATACGAGCATAGAGCGGCCTTGCCGGCAAGCGATTTTCATGCACATGAAAAAGACGAAGAAGGAATCGCAATGAGCCTGCCTGCCGCCGACCTGCCGCATCTGCATGTCGACCGCGAGATCGGGGCGCGGCTGCGCCAGCTCCGGCGCGCGCGCCGGCTGTCGCTGGAGGAGCTCGCGAGCCGCACCGGCCTGTCGATCGGCTTCCTCAGCCAGATCGAGCGCGGCCTGTCCTCGCCCACATTGCGCGTGCTCGCCGCCGTCGCCGATGCGCTCGGCACAGCGATCTCGGACTTGTTCCCGGCCGTTGCGCGCCAGGACGATCCGACCGCGACCATCGTCCGCCAGGCCGATCGCGGCGAATTGCAGCTCTGGCGCTCCGGCATCCGCAAGCAATTGCTGACCCCGCAGGCCGAGGGTGCCAGGCTCAACCTGTTCATCGTCGAGATGGAGCCGGGCGCCAGCACCGGCGACGAGCACTATATCCATCATGGCGAGGAAGCCGGCCTCGTGCTCAGCGGAACCATGCTGCTCAATGTCGAGAACGAGAGCTGGGTGATGCGCGAGGGCGACAGCTTCCGCTTCCTCTCATCGCGGCCGCACCGCTTCGCCAATCAGCATGACGGCGTCACCCGCGTGCTCTGGGTCAACTGCCTGTAGCCGGCATCGCCTGCGTCAGACGCATGACAAAGCCCTTTTCAGCAGCCCCGCTCTGCGTCTAAGCCAATGCCGCCATGAAGAAAGGCGGCTGGACAACACCGCCTCCCCCGGCGCGATCATTGGCCAGGGGAAACGCAAGGGAGATCGGCATGGCAGGGCTAGCCGCCAATGGGACCGTCCCGCTCGGCTCCTCGCGAGCCATCGCGACGCAAATGCGGTTTGATCCAGGTCAAGGCGCCGCGCACTCACGCGCCGAACGATCCCGCCTATCCTGCCCGACAGACAGCCCGACCGCGCCAGAGGACAAGCAGCCATGACACAAGCGCGACGGCACCAGCACGAGCCTTCCGACGCGGCTTCGAGCACGACCGGAGGGGTTGCGGTCAACGGCGAGTTCCGGGTGCCTCTGCCGGATGGCGCGACGCTGCATGCCCTGTCACAGGGCCAGGGCCGACCGTTGCTGCTGGTCAGCGGGCTCGCCGGCAGCACCGCCTTCTGGGACGACAATGCCGCGACGCTCGCCCGTTCCTTCCAGGTGCTGCGCTTCGACCAGCGCGGCATCGGCTCCAGCGATCGTGGCAGCGCCCCCTGCACGATCGATCAGCTCGCCAAGGACTGTCTCGCCGTGCTGGACGCCGCCGGCGTCGAGCGCGCCACAGTGCTCGGGCACTCGACGGGTGGCTGCATCGGTCTGTCGCTGGCGCGCCAGGCGCCGGACCGCTTCGACGGGCTCATCGTCAGCGGCAGCTGGCTGAAGCAGAACCGCTACATGACCGCGCTGTTCGAAACCCGCCTCGCCATCCTCGACCAGCATCCGCGCGCTTATGCGGCGAGCGCGGCGTTGATGACCTATCCGCCAACCTGGCTCGAAGCGCACTGGAGCGTGTACGAGACAGCGGTCGCGACCGCGCCGGACACACCCGAAGCGAAGCAGATCGTGCGCGAACGGATCGGCGCACTGCGCGCCTTCGACGCTTCGAGGTGGGCCGGAGAGATCGCTGCGCCGACACTGATCCTTGGCGCGCGCGACGACATGATCGTCCCTGCTTTCCTCCAGGAGGAACTCGCCGCGGCCATGCCCGGAGCCCGCAAGACCCTGCTCGATACGGGCGGGCATTACTTTCCGATCTCGCGCCCCGATGCCTTCACCGCCAATGTCGCCGAGTGGATCGGCGCCCTGTAGCAGCCGCGACGAACTGTCCTGTATCCCAGGGGACAGGCTGCGCTATCTCAGAAAGGGTCTAAGCTGAAAAGAACCGACCCTATGAGGCTGCCCATGAGACTGATCGCCCCGGCCGCACTGCTTGCCTTCGCCGCCTTCGCCGCGTTCCCTGCCTCGGCGCAGGACGTCTCGGCCGGCGAGCGTTCGTGGAACAAGTGCCGGGCCTGCCACCAGATCGGCGAAGGCGCCAAGAACCTGGTCGGACCGCAGCTCAACGGCCTGTTCGGCCGGCACACCGGCGCGGTCGAGGGCTACAGCTATTCGACCGCCAACAAGGGCGCCAACATCACCTGGGACGAGGCCGTCTTCGCCGAGTACATCAAGGATCCCCGGGCCAAGATCCCCGGCACCAAGATGGTCTTCGCCGGCATCAAGAACGAGAAGGAAATCGCGGACCTCACCGCCTTCCTCAAGCAGTTCGACAAAGACGGCAAGAAGCTCTGAGACGAGCAGGGGCGACCCGGCACGCCAATTCGTGAGGGCAGCCAGCGGATTGCGGCGTCTGCATCGCAATCCGCTGAAAAGAATTGCCGGCTATGGAATCCACTGGCGAGTTCGTATGCGAATCACCATATGCTGCCGCTTGGGCAGCGAATGGAAGGTTGGCAAGAGTGGCAAAGGCGGCAGCCGGCAAGCGAGCGGCGGAGCCGAAGGTACAGATCGGCGCTATACCTTACCGGCGCAGGCCCGACGGCATCGTCGAGATCATGCTGGTGACGACCCGCGAGACGCAGCGCTGGATCGTGCCGAAAGGCTGGCCGATCCGCGGGCTGAAGGGGCATGAAGCCGCTGCGCGCGAAGCCATGGAGGAAGCCGGGCTCGTCGGTGAGATCAGCAAGAAGCCGGTTGGCCGCTACACCTATTGGAAACGGCGCACCCGCGATTTCGTGCTGTGCAAGGTCAGGCTCCATCTGCTCGCGGTGGCGGAACAGCTGCCGACCTGGCCCGAGCAGGAACAACGCCGCTGCCAATGGTTCACCCAGGCCGACGCCGCCGACCTCGTCGACGAACCAGCGCTCGGTGCGATCATCCGCGGCCTGAAGCTGGACGAGGCCTGAAGCAGCCCCTCAGCGCGCATCGTGGAAGATCAGCCCGGTCGTGTAGCGCTCGCCGGAGCGCACCCGGCTGACGCCATGGCGCAGGTTGACGCGATAGGTTCCGCGCGTTCCCTGCACCGGCCGATGCTGCACGGCGAAGATCGCCGCCTCGCCCTGCCGTAGCGGCACGACCTCCGGCCGGGACTGCATGCGCGGGCGCTGCTCGACCACGGTGAATTCGCCGCCGGTGAAGTCGCGGCCCGGCTCAGATAGCAAGATCACCATCTGGAACGGGAAGAACAGGTCGCCATAGAGATCCTGATGCAGGCAGTTGTAGTCGCCGGCGCCGTATTTCAGCAGCAAGGGCGTCGGCCGCTCCTGGCCTCGCGCATGACAGAGCGCGAGGAAGTCGTCGAGCGCGCCTGGATAGCGCTGGTCGATTCCGAGCGAAGCGTTCCAACGATTGGCGATCGGCGCGAGCCGGGTATAGATCAGTGGTCGCAGCGCCGCGATCGCCTCAGGCAGCGGATGGGCGAAGTACTGATATTCGCCGCGTCCGAAGCCGTGGCGCGCCATGACGATGCGGCTGCGGAAATGCCCGGGCTCGCCATAGAGGTCGCGCAGCGCAGCGCAGGCGCCAGCGTCGAGCAACGGACCAGTCAAGCCGACACCATGCTCGTCCAGCTCGCTCTCGATCCCCTGCCAGTCGAGCGCAGCCACGCGCTCTTCGATCGATTGCACTCTTGCGCTGCCGATCGCTGTGGTCGCCATCGTCCAATTCCTTCGCCGATCCCCGGGCGGCGATGAAACGCCCGGCGGCCGGCTGGCGACACCCGGTTTCTGTCTCGCCGGTCGCTGGACGAACCAGCTCCGTTGCCGAAAAACAACCGCTTGACCTTCCCATGATGGGAAGGTGTAGCCATCTTCCAGCAAGAGAAGGAAGATGATGCGTCATGACGATGCATGCGAAGCATGAAACGCCTGCAACCGGACCCAGCGTGATCGATATTCCGGTCGACGGGATGACCTGCGCGTCCTGTGTCGGCCGGGTCGAGAAGGCGATCGCCGCCGTCCCGGGGGTCGGCGGAGCCGCGGTCAACCTCGCGACCGGCAAGGCGCGCGTGACGCTCGCCGGTGCCGACACCAGCGCGGTCGCCGATGCGATCCGCGGCGCCGGCTACGAACCGCGCGCGACGGACATCACCCTGGCGATCTCCGGCATGACCTGCGCGTCCTGCGTCGGCCGGGTCGAGAAGGCGCTGCGCGCCGTGCCGGGCGTCTTGAGCGCGCAGGTCAATCTCGCGACCGAGCGGGCGACTGTGCGGGCGGCCGATGGCGGCATCACGCCGGCGCTCGTCGCGGCGGTCACGGTTGCAGGCTATGAAGCTCGGCCCCTCGACGAGGGGCGCAGCGACGACGGCGATGCCGCCGCCGCACGCCGCCAGGCGGAGCAGGCCGCGCTCGGCCGCTCGGTCGTCGTCGCGGCGCTGGCGACCCTGCCGCTGATGATCCTCGAGATGGGTCCGCATCTGAGCGAGGCCTTCCATCACTGGCTCCATGCCCGCATCGACGCCTTCGTGCTGAAGCTCCTCGCCTTCGGCCTCACCACCATCGTGCTGTTCGGACCGGGCCTGCGCTTCTTCCTGAAGGGCTGGCCGGCGCTTCTGCGCGGCGCACCCGACATGAACGCGCTGGTCATGCTCGGCGCCGGCGCGGCCTATGCCTATTCGGTGGTCGCGACCTTCGTGCCCGGCTGGCTGCCGGCCGGAACGGACTACACCTATTTCGAGACAGGCGCAGTGATCGTCACGCTGATCCTGCTCGGGCGCTGGTTCGAGGCCCGCGCCAAGGGCCGCACCAGCGAGGCGATCAAGCGGCTGGTGCAATTGCAGGCGCGCTCGGCCCGCGTGCTGCGCGACGGCGTCGAGAGCGAGATCGCGATCGAGCATGTCCGGGTCGGCGACCTCGTGCTGGTCCGGCCGGGCGAGAAGATCCCGGTCGATGGCGAGGTCGTCGACGGCGCGTCCCATGTCGACGAAGCCATGGTGACCGGCGAGCCGGCTCCCGCCCATAAGAGCGTCGGCTCGGCCGTGATCGGCGGCACGATCAACCGGAACGGCGCGCTGCGCTTCCGGGCGGAGAAGGTCGGCGCCGATACCTTGCTCGCCCAGATCCTGCGCATGGTCGAGCAGGCGCAAGGCGCCAAGCTGCCGATCCAGGCGCTGGTCGACCGCGTCACCAACTGGTTCGTGCCGGCCGTGATCGCCGTCGCGCTTTTGACCTTCGCGGCCTGGCTCGCCTTCGGTCCCTCGCCCGCTTTGACCTACGCGCTCGTCAACGCCGTCGCGGTGCTGATCGTCGCCTGTCCGTGCGCCATGGGCCTGGCGACGCCGACATCGATCATGGTCGGCACCGGCCGCGCCGCCGAGCTGGGCATCCTGTTCAGCCAGGGCGCGGCGCTGCAGGGCCTGAGCGAGGTTTCGACCATCGCATTCGACAAGACGGGAACGCTGACCAAGGGCCGGCCCGAGGTGACCCATTTCGTTGTTGCCGCGGGATTTGCGGAAGACGAGGCCTTGCGCCTCGCCGCCTCCGCCGAGAGCGCCTCCGAGCACCCCTCCGCAGAGGCGATCATCGCGGAAGCGAAGCGGCGTGGCCTTGCGCTCGCACCGGCCACTGGCTTCGCGGCCGAGCCCGGCCTCGGCATCTCCGCCCGTGTCGAAAGCCGCGAGATACTCGTCGGCTCGCAGAAGCTGATGGCGCAGCACAGCGTCGCGCTCGGCGACCTGGCTGACAAGGCTGCCGCCTTCGCCCGCGACGGCGAGAGCCCGCTCTATGTCGCGATCGACGGCAGGCTCGCCGGCCTCGTCGCCGTGGCCGACCAGATCAAGCCCGGGACACCGGCTGCGATCTCGACTCTCAAGGCGCTCGGCCTGCGCATCGTCATGGTGACCGGCGACAACCGGGCCACCGCCGAAGCGATTGCAGCCCGCCTCGGCATCGACGCGGTCGAGGCCGAAGTGCTGCCGACCGACAAGGCGGCGATCGTCCAGCGCCTGCAGGAGGGCGGCGCCAAGGTCGCCTTCGTCGGCGACGGCATCAACGACGCCCCGGCTCTGGCCCAGGCCGATATCGGCATCGCCATGGGCGCCGGCACCGACATTGCGATCGAGAGCGCCGACATCGTGCTGATCTCCGGCGATCTCACCCATGTGCCGGAGGCGATCGGCCTCTCCAAGGCGACGATGACGAACATCCGCCAAAATCTCGGCTGGGCCTTCGGCTATAATGTGCTGCTGATCCCGGTTGCGGCCGGCGCGCTCTACCCGCTCTGGGGCGTGCTGATGTCGCCGGTCTTCGCCAGCTTCGCCATGGCCTTCTCCAGCGTCAGCGTGCTGGCCAACGCGCTCCGGCTGCGCCGCTTCGCGGTGCGGCAGGACACCACAGCGACCGGGCCGGGCGCTACCCCGGCCACTGCCTTCGGGAGGATGGGATGAACATCGGACAAGCCGCCGAGGCTTCCGGCGTCAGCGCCAAGATGATCCGCTATTACGAGCAGATCGGGCTGATCGAGCCGCCGGCGCGCTCGCAATCGGGCTATCGGGTCTATGCCGAGCCGAACGTCCACACACTGCGCTTCGTGCGCCGGGCCCGCAGCCTCGGCTTCTCGGTCGAGGAGACGGGCTCGCTGCTGGCGCTCTGGCGCGACCGCTCGCGGGCGAGCGCCGATGTGAAGTCGCTGGCGCTGAAGCATGTCGCCGAACTGGAAGAGAAAGCCGCTGCATTGCAGGCGATGGCGGCGACGTTGCGCCACCTCGCCAGCCATTGCCATGGCGACCAGCGGCCGGATTGCCCGATCCTCGACAAGATCGGCTCGGCGAGCTGAGACCCCGCAACGCAAAACGCCGGAGGCCCTTCCAGGCTTCCGGCGTTCGCAATGGGCAGAACTGGAGCATTTTCAAGCGAAGTGGATACCGGTTCGCGTAAAAAAATGCGATAAAACAAAGGCCTAGAGCATTTCCGTGATTCAGAGAAACACAGAAATGCTTTAAGGCGTGGTCGGCTGCGCCGTTCAGCGCCGCATCGCCTCGGCGAGGCGCGGTGAGAAGGTGCGGGCCGGACGGCGGACCACGACGACCGAGCGGTTCGGCGTCATCACGGTGGTGCGGTGCGCGGCCTTGCGGATCAGCGGCACGACCTCGGCGACAGGCACGCCCATCAGCTGGGCGGCGAGTTCGGCCTGCTGATCCGGCGAATCGCTCATGCACTGCGCCGCGGTCACCGCCTCCTCGAGGGTCGGCAGCTCGACGCGGGGGCGCAGGACGCGCGGGGGAGGATTCTTGTATTCGGGCATCTTGATGGCTCCTTGGATGCCTAAAATAACACTTATTGTGCACTGCACAAGATTGCGCGAATTATTCTCTGCAATGCAACAATCGCAGAGCGAGTTGGCATGCGGTTTGCGCCTTTGGAATGCCTAAAACCGAAAGGAGATTGTCGCCCTCAGAGCCGGTTCCGATCGGAGTGTTCGAAACGACCGACCTCGGCTCCGCAAGGAGAGATCTCATGAGCGCAGCGAACGCGACCCTTTCGGCGGTCCAGGCTCGCCGGCGTCGGCCGCCAGCTCCGGTGCCGGAAGAACATGAGTTCGGTCGGCTCGAACTGCTGCTGCGCCTGCGCCGCAACCCGCTGACGATCTGGCGGGCGCGTCATTTCCGCGAGCCGATCGTCGCCGGCGAGGGCCTGTTCGGCTATGGCGTCGTCGTCTCCGACCCGGAGGTCGTCCGGCATGTGCTGGTCGAGAACGCGGCGAACTACCGCAAGGACGATCTCCAGCGCACTGTCCTCGCGCCAGGCCTCGGCGAAGGCTTGCTCACGGCCGAGGGCGACGCCTGGAAGCGGGCAAGGCGGACCTTGGCGCCGCTGTTCACGCCGCGCTCGGTCACGGCTTTGGCCCAGCGCATGGTGGCACCCGCAGAGAAGACCGCCGAGCGCATGGCGCGCCGGCGCGGCGGCCGCATCGTCGACATCTCGGCAGACATGACCCGCGTCACCTACGACATCCTGGCCGAGACGATGTTCTCGAACGCGATCGCCGGCGGCGCCGACGCCTTCGGCAAGGCATTGACCCGCTATTTCGAGACGCAAGGCCGGATCGATCCACTCGACGTGCTCGGCGCGCCGTCCTGGCTGCCGCGCATCGGCCGCTGGATGGCGCGGCCGGCGATCAGCTTCTTCGAAGCCCAGGTCAAGGCGATCATCGCCGAGCGGCAGGCGCTGCACGCCGGCGGGACCTGGCGGCCGGAGAAGCCGGATCTGCTCGATGCCCTGCTCGCGGCGCGCGACCCCGAGACCGGGACCGGGCTCAGCGACGCCGAGGTCGGCGCCAACATCGTCACCTTCATCGGTGCGGGCCACGAGACCACCGCCAACGCCCTTACCTGGTCGCTCTATCTCATCTCGCTCGCCCCGGACGTGCGCGAAGCGCTCGAGGCCGAGATCGATGCAGCCGGCGACGATCTCGCCGCTGCGGCCCTGTCGGGGAGCCGCCTGGCGCTGACCCGCGCCGTCATCGAAGAGGCGATGCGGCTCTATCCGCCGGTGCCGTCGCTGTCGCGCACGGCGCTGGCCGACGATGCCACGGGCGCATGCTTCATTCCCAAGGGCGCGCTGGTGGTGGTCTCGCCTTATCTCTTGCACCGGCACGAGACACTCTGGCAGGCGCCGGACCGGTTCCGGCCGGAGCGCTTTCTGCCGGGAGCCCGCGAGGCGATCTCGCGCTTTGCCTATCTGCCCTTCGGCGCCGGCCCCCGGATTTGCATCGGCCAGCAATTCGCCATGATCGAGGCGGTGATCGTGCTGGCGACGCTGCTGCGGCGGCTGCAGTTCGAGCATGCCGGCGAGGAGGCGCCGGTGCCGGTCCAGCGCATCACCCTGCGCCCCGGCAAGGGCATGCCGATGCGAGTCGCGACGCGCAGCCCCGCGCGATGATGCTCGCGGCCGACCGAGGCGAATTAACCACAGCTGCCGGAAAAGCGTTAAAGATGAACTCGGTGTTTTTAAAGATGTCGTGCCAGCGGCGCTCGATGCGGCCGAACAGCCGTCAGGCGAAACCCCGCAAGGCCCTGTCATTCTTGGCTCGACGGGGCGTCATCGGCACGCGAACAATTTAAAACTTGGCAAAATCGTGACAAACTACGGCGGCCCTTGCCCAAAAAAGGCCAATATGGAACAGATGCCAGGTGTGGTGCCGTATGGTCCCGCCCGCTTCTGCGAAACTGGCTCTGCCGGCTGCAAGGGCTACCAGATTGTTGGCACCATCCATTTTGGAAGCAACTTTTTACTGGGGTGACGTGATGCATGCCAAGACCATGAAAGCCGGAACCATTCTCGTCGCGGGCGCGCTCGCGCTTGGCGGCTGCACCCAGTCGCAGGAGCGTGTCGCGGCTGGTGGCGCGCTCGGCGCCGGTGCCGGCGCCCTGATCGGCGGCGCGGCCGGCGGCTGGCGCGGCGCTGCGATCGGCGCCCTGATCGGCGGTGTCGCCGGTCTCGTCATCGCCGACGCGATCGAGAAGGAGCGCGCCCGCGAGGCCGCCTACATCGCGGCGCGCTCGGGCGGCTCGAACGTCCAGAGCTTCCGCAATTCGAGCGGCCAGGCGGTCGTCGTGCGCGCCCGCACCGTGCGCACCTATAACAACAGCCAGGGCCAGCGCATCCGCGTGGTCGAGCGCAGCGTGACCCGCGAGGGCAAGGCCGCCGGTACCGACCAGGTCGAGGTCAATCTGGCCACGAACGAAGCCTCCGGCATCTGAGCCGCGGGCTAAACCAGAACCGGTCCTCCCTCGTTCGCGAGGGAGGACCTCATGAGTACCGAACCGAAATGACTGCGAAAGCGCTGACGAGACGGATCCTTTGCCTGACGGTTGCCGGCCTCACGGCGGCATCGCCAGTGAAGGCGACGGCGCAGACGCAGATGATGCAGGGGTTCGACCCCTACAACCCGTTCGGCTCCGCCGCCCAGATCCTGTGGCAGCGCATCCAGCAGCAATGCCCCCAGCTCAAGCTGCCGGTCACCATCGGCATCGCCTCCCGTCCCGTGACGCGGGACGCGTTCACGACCGACCAGGGCAACAACATCATGCAGCAGATCCGGGCTGCATTCTCGAACATCCCCGGCATCACCATGGCGCCCTGGCTCGACCTCGACCCGATCAAGGGCATCGTCGACACCGGCGTGCTCGACAATCCGCTGGCCGGTGACAACAAGGAACAGCTCAGCAAGATCCAGATCGAGGTGCGAGCCTCCGGCTACAAGGTCGGTGCGGCGACGCGCTTCAACCTCTCTGCGCATGGCTGGAACGGCTATGAGAGCTGCTCGCCAAGCCTCGACCCCTTCCCCGTCTCGCAGGACTTCATCGGCGAGGAGTACAGCTCGACCGACGAGCTCTTCAACCGGGTCGCGGCCGGCGTCTGGGCCGCCTCGGTCGACACCTCCAATCCGGTCACGCTCTCGGTGAGGATGCTGAGCGGACTGCCGGTCAGCCCCGGCTGGCAGGAATTCTTCTCCGACAAGCTGCGGCGCGCGCTGAGCAAGCAGAACGCCGAGGAGAAGGAGACCAAGATTCGGGCCGAACGCCATGTCTCGCTCGTCATCGCCCATGATCCGGCCGGCGCCGAGGACAAGCGTTGGGAGGGAATGGTCACCGTCGACCCGCGCCCGCTCGGCTATCGCATCTCCGTCAGCGTCAACCGCCGGAACACCACTCCCATCTCCGAGGACGGGCTGGTGACGCTCGACGAGCTGCCGACGATGCAGCAATGGGCCGCGCTCGGCCCGGAGACGCAGACGCCGCGGCTCGACCAGACACCGATGCGGATCAATGCCCGCATCGAAGGCGGTCGCGCGCTGCAGCAATATCCCTTCCTGGTCGCGCAGGAATCCTATGTCGAGGTCGACATCCCGACAGCCAGCGTGCGCGGGCCGCACCCGGCCGTCCCCGTCGACGTGCTTGGGCGCAACAATGCGCCGATGAAGACGATCCACATCGCCAATCCGAGCCGGCCGAACCTGCGGCGCTACAAGCTCCGCCCCGGCGAGTATACGATCCGCGTCGCCAGCGCCGGCCCGGTCGCGCAGGACTTCCAGCTGCGGGCGCGTGCGGTCGACACCAGCGACATGCTGATGCCGGAAGCGCCGGGCCGGTTGCTGCGCCGCTTCCAGGACTGGTACGCCAGCGTCTCGGAGGATCCGCGCACCGGCCAGCGCACCTGCTTCGCCTATACCGCGGCGCAGGAAGCCGGGCCGCGCTACTGGCGCGAGCAAGCGCCGTTCATCCTGCTGCAGGCGAGCAGTGCCGGGGTCGGAAACGGCGATCTCCAGCACCTGATCGAGGACAAGCGCTATTACAAGCCCAATACGCCGTTCGAGGCGGTGATCCGGGAAGGCGGCGGCATGGCGCGCCGGCTCAACGCTGCGCCGACCGCGGCGGGCAACTTCATCCGTCCGATGAAGCAGGGCTCGAACGGCCAGCCGATCCTCGATATGGACGCGGTCGCCGGCTACAACCGGGGCACGACGCTCGAGATCAGGGGCACCGCGCCCGACGGCCGGCCAGCGCATGTGATCTATTCGCTGCAGGGCTATCGGGCCGCCGTCAACGCCATGTCGCTCGAATGCGGCCGGCGCGACCTCGCCAACGCCCTGGTCTGGAAGTAACCGGCCTGTCGATGTGCTCAGGCCAGTGCCAGCGCCGCCCGCGCAGGTCCCGCATCATCGGCAGGCTCGAAGCGAACCAGGCCGCGACGGACCCCGGCAGCCGCGTCGAGCACAGCCGGAAGCGAACGGGCCGAGCGTTCGAGGACGCCAAGCATGGCGGGCACGAGGCGCGGATCGCTCCAGACCTCCTCGGCGCGGCGACCGAATGGCGCCAGGAAAGGCTCCATTCCGCTCCAGGCGAGGATGATCTCGCGCGGGCGGGCGACCGCAGCCTCGAGCCCCGCCAGGATCCGCTCGATGATCGGCGCCCAGACGCCGTCGTCATAGCGTCCGACCGGCAGCAGGACGATCAGCCGGCCGGCGCCCTGGAGCGCCTCCTGGGCTTGCGAAGCAGCCTGGGCGGAATCGCGGAACAGCCGCGGCAGCAGGCGCGGCGCGATGAAGCTCGCTTCGACCTCGTGCGTCTCCGCCCCGGCAGCCTCGGACAAGGCCAGCCGGCGCAGCGCAACGTCCTCGCCGGCAATCGCCTGAGCCAGCGCAGCCGGCAAAGCAGCCGGCAGGGCCGCGAAGCAAACCGATTCTGCGCTCATCACATTCCGCTCCATTCGAGCCGCCACCATGCCGCAGCCCATGTCCCGGGCAGGCAGGTTTCCGCAGAGGTGGCCAAATGGCCGCAAGATCAGGCCCGCGTGACGAAAGTCGAGCCCGGGGTCTGTCTTGCAAGACGGCGGGCCATCGCGCAAGGTCCGTCCCCGTTGTTCCGCTCAGCTCGTCTTCCCCGGAGCCCGCTTCCGTGACTCTTTCCGTGGCGCCGGTCGCCGTCATCTGGGACGGCTCAGGTCATATCGCCGCGCTCTGGCGGCATAGCGCACCGGTCCGCTTCCTCGCGGCGGAAGAGGCCGGCGGGCGCATCAGCCTGATCGCCGCCGCCGACGCCGGAACGGCGCCGCTGTTCGCGCTTCTGCCTGCCGGGAGCCGGGCCGTGCACGCCGTGACGGTTGAAGCCGATGGCCGGCTGAGCACGATTCCGGTGCAGCTCGACGACCGGCTCTCTCTCGCCGAGGCCGACCGGAACGCCGGCGGCCTGGCCCTGGTGCAGGCTCATCTCGACGACGCCGGTGCACTGACCGTCCAGACCGGACCGGCCGGTGCCGGCTCAGCTCTGGAAGCGGCACCCATGGCCTCCGGGTTGAACCGCGCCAGCGGCTCGGAGAGCGAGGGCTATCGGCTGCTGGTCGGCCCGTTCCTGCATCCGGACGATGAACGCGCCGCGACGACCGTGCTGACGGCGCGCCGTCGCGAGGCGGGCGGGCTGACGCTCGCATTCACCGGAGATGGCAGCGAGACGATCGCCGAAGGGCTGCTGGTGGCGCATCTGCCGGCGGCGATGCGCGAGGCCAGGCAGGCACTGTCGCAGATCGACCAAGACCTGCGGCTCGCCATCGAGGCCGAGTTCGACACTCTGGCCGCGGCACCGGCCGACCAGCGCGACGTCGATGCGACGGGCCTTGGCCGCGTCGCCGCGCTGCGCCGCGGCTTTCGCCTGCTGCGGCCGCGCGCCGAGGCCAAGGATAGTCTGCTTTCGCTTCCCGACTGGGCCGAGGAGGACGACGTCATCATCTTCGCCGAGCCGCGCCGCCAGCTCGTCTGGAACGGCGATGGCGAGGCGGTCAGCGGCAGCCCGATGACGTTGCGCTGGCAGGATGGCGTCTTCGCGGCGACCCCGCATGGCGCGCGCTACAGCGCGTCTGCCGCGACGGGGCTGACCATCGGCCAGGCCGGTGGCAATGCTCTCGTGGTCGCGGCGTCCGGCACGGCCTCGCCGCTGCACGACGATCTGGCGCTCGCCGCCGGGCGCCAGGCCGAAGGGCTGTGGCGGGCGACGAGCGCAAGCCGGCCGGCGCGCCTCGGCACGCTGCTCAGCGAACTCGCTCTGCGGGCCGCTCAAGCGCCGACAGGCCCGCTGGCTCGGCTCGATGCACGAGCCAAGACCTCGACGACCAAGGCCCCCGCCGCTCCGGCCGGCCTGCTCGAAGCCCTGGCGGCCGCCACCGGAATCGATGCGGGCCGGATCGACGAGCTCGGCGAACGCGCGCTCGGCGAGCAGATCGCCATGCTGCTGCGGACGAGCGCGCAGCCGGAGCTCGCGGCCCGCGCCTGCACGGTCAGGCTGCTCCTGCCCCTACCCGGTGCGGATCGATCGGAGGCGGAGCTGGCCCGGCTTCTCGCCTGGTACGAGGATCCGGCGCTTCCACAGGCGCTCGCCCGCGAGGCGATGGCGCTGGCCGGGCACGACCGGCGCGCCATGCGCCTGCTGCACGATGTCGCCGCCAGCGCCCATCAGAGCTGGATCGAGCCCGAACTCGCCGCCGAGGTCGAGCAGGCGATGGCGGACGCCGCCACGCGTAGCGGGCAACGCCGGCTCTCGCCGCTCGATACCTTGCTGTTCGAGCTGCGCCGGCAGCCGCAACGGCAGCCCGCCCCCGGCCTCGAGACGATCGCCCGCATGCGCAGCGAGCTCGGCGATGCGGCGCGGCAGGCGAGCCAGCCGGCGGCGATCACCGATGAGCTGGCGCGCCGGCTCGGCGAGCTCACCCCAGGCGAGATCGTCCTGCTGCATGGCCATTTCGCCAGCTTGCGACGCGAGGTGGAACAGGCAGCGGCCGCCGCGGACCTCATCCGCAATTGGGAAGGCGTGGCCGGATATCCCGGCCTCGCCGCCCGGGCCCATCGCAGCGGCGACCCCGTCAAGGGCGCCGCGCGGCTCACCGCGACGAGTCGCCCGTTCGCCGGTTCGCTCGCACATATCGAAAGCCTCGCCCCGGCCCTGACGGGACTTTCGGCGCAGATCGACGCATTGCTCGGCCCGCCCGGCGGCACGACGGAACGGAACCAGGCGCTGCGCGCGACCCTCGAAAGCTATGGCCGCCTGCTCCTGGCGCAGATGGCGCTGCATGAAGCGGATGCCGCCTTCGCCAGCGTGCCCTTTGCCGGGAAAGCGCTGGCCGATCCGCACGATACCGGTTTCGGCGCCGCCTATCGCCGGCTCAGGGCCGGCAGCGGCGACCTGCTGCCGCGCTATCTCGCCGCCGCTGCCGCGCTGACCGGGCTCGATCATCATTGGGGCACCGCGCTCGCCGGCGAAGTCACGGCGAACACCGGTTCGAGGCAGGACGCATGACCACTCTGCCCTGCTACAATCTCGAGACCCGGCTCGGGAGCTTTTCCGCGACCATCGCGCTCGACCGCAGCGGCGAGCTGATCGACCTCCTCGCCTTCGAGGCGCCGGAGGACATGGTCAAGGCGGTGACGGTCTCGCTGGTCTCGCATGCGCCGAGCCTGGTGAGCGGCGCCGACATCGGCTGGCTGCAGGGCAATGCCCTGCTCGACAAGGCTGCGGTCCGCGCCGGCGAGCGGCTGGTGCTGGGATTGAAACGCGAGGCCGTGATGCGCGCGGTCGCGAGCCACCGGGCCCAGGCCGATGTCGACAGCGACGCCAGCCTCGAAATCGCCTTCTCCACCATTGTCGAGACCGCCGGCGGCACCCGCGCATCGCCGCGGCGCCTCATCAAGATCGCGGCGCTCGCCGGCGCCTCCCAGCCGGAATGGCGGATCGAGCCGGTCGAGATTGACCTGGATTCACTGCAGGCCGGCAAGCAGCTCGCGGTCGGCCAGATCGCGGTCGACATCCCCCGCGACATCGTGCTCGAAGGCCGGCGTGGGCTCACCATCGAGGCGAGCTGCTTCGGCCTGAAGGCGCAGCATCTCTCGCTCGGCGTCGCCGCGCCGATGGATCATTCGGTCTCGCTGCGGCGCTTTCCGGATAGCGGCACGTCGACCAGCCGGCATCTGATCTGGCTCGCCGATGCGCCGGCGCTGGCCGGCCAGGAGGTGCGGCTCGACGTGACGCTGACGCGCGATGCCGTGCTCGATTTCGTCGACGAGACCAGCCAGGCCAATCCGAAGGCGCCACTGCAGGTCAGGTTCACCGCCAAGCTCGGCGGCTGGGTCGGCCAGGACGGCGCCGGCCACGACAGCGATGGTCCGGCCAAGCCCTGGTCGAGCGCGCTCGAATCCCGTTCGGTGCCGATCCGCAGCCAGAATCGCGGCGAGGTCGCGCTGACGATCGCCGGAGAGCATTTCACCTGCCCGCTCGGAGGCAGCGCGCAGTTCGAGATCGCGAGCGGTCTCAACGCCGAGGTCGACCCGGACGACGAGACCTCGATCGTGCGCTGCGACGGGCTGGTGATCGATCTGCGCCGCTGGCCGCTGACCCGGACCGCGCCGCTGACCGTCGAGGTCAGCAGCCGCATGGGCGAGAGCGAGATCGCCGAGCCGCCGACACCTTTCCCGCTCGAGATCGTGCGCGATGGCGATTTCGGCCGGCGCGGCCGCGTCGTCGTGCCGATGCAGAACCTGACGACGAGCTTGTCGCGAGCCGTGCGCACCAGCGGCGCCAATGTGCTGCGCGGCGAGATCACCGTCTCGCTGGCGATCAAGGCCGGTGACGAGGCTGGCCGGGCCTTCGCGCAGGCGAGCCTGCCGCTGCGCTACAACCGCCGCGTCCACCGCCTGCCGATCTGCATCGATCTTGGCGCTTCCGCCACCTCGATCTGGTCGGGCGCACCGCGCGCCGCCGGCCGGGCGACCGAGATCAAGCCGCTGGCGCTGGGCACCTGGCTCGCCGCTCATGTCGATCCGCGCCATGGCGAGGCGACCCTGCACGATGCCGGCGCCGCGCCGCTGATCCCGAGCCATGTCGGGCTCGATTCCGGCAACAATCTGCGCGCCGACCATGCGCCGCACAGCCTGCCGGATCTTGCGCTGATCGGCTCCGATCGCGCCAGCGTCGCGCGCCGGCTCAAGGCTTTCGCGCGGCGCTACGACGTCTCCGCTCCCGCTCCGCCGCCGCAGCCCGGCCTGCCGGAGGGCGGCCGACGGATCGACTCGCTCAAGCATGCGCTGACCTCGGGCGCGGTCTCGCTGACACTCAACGATCAGGTCCACCGCTATGACGCCGGCACGGATCGCGTCGTCGCCACCAACACGGTCGAGATCGCGCCTTTGGTCGCCGATGTCCTCGACGAACTGGTCGACCTCTATGTGCTGCGCCTCGGCGAGGACCGCCTGCGCGTCGAGGACCAGGCGCCGCCCCCGGTGGTGCCGCGCATCCTGGTCTCCTGCCCGAGCGGCATCGGCGACGAGATCGCCTCGCGCTACCGCGCCGCGCTCGAGCTCTTCGCGCAGCGGCTGGAGCGGCTCTTCCCCGGCGCGACCAGCTTCCCGGACGCGGCCGTCACCGTGCCCGAAGCGGTCGCGGCGGCGCGCTATGTCGCCAGCCTGCCGGAGGTACGCGCCGCGGTGCCCGACCAAAGCGAGGCGCTGCTGGTCACGCTCGACATCGGCGGCGGCACCAGCGACGTCGCGCTCGCCTCGCTGCGCCGCGACGGCGACCGGCTCACCCATGCGACGCTCGCCACCTTCGGCCTGCCTGTCGGCGGCGACCTGATCGACGAGGCGCTGACCGGCATCGCTGCGACCTTGATCGACCGGGCAATGGACGGACAGGACGCGCATTGGCAACCGGCCTTCGCCGAAGCCTCGCTTGCCCGCTCCATCCAGCGCGAGGACGCTGCCGCTCTGGCGGCACGCGGCTGGCTGCGCAATGCGGTGAAACAGGCCAAGGCTGGTCTCGCCACGCGTCTCAGCGAGACGGCGCAGGCTTCCGGCACGGCTTACCGCTGGGATGCGGATGCAGCCGACGAGACCTTCGACATCGTCCTTGCCGAGCTGAAGCCGGACGGCGATCCAACCGGCCTCTACGTCGCCCAGGACGAGCCGGCATTGGCGGATGTCACGCAGCGGCCCGGCCTGCAGCTCGCGATCGACGGGCCCGACAAGGCCGGGACGCGCCGGCTGGTGCTGAAGGTCTCGCGGGCAACGCTGGAGAAGGGAGCCGGCGAGGCCTCGCAGCGCCTCACGGAGATCGGCGCCGTGCTCGGCGGCCTGCTGCCGCGCCTCGCCCGCGCCGCCGGCCCGAACCCGGCGCGCCGGCCGACCGTGATCATGGTGCCGACCGGCCGCGCCGCGCTCTGGCCACCGATCTTCGAGGCGATCGCGGCCGAAGCCGCGGCCAGCCGAGCCGCCTTCCCGTTCGAGCGGCCATTCTCGCCGGCGGCGATGAAGAAGGCGGTGATCGCCGGCGCGGCCATTCTCGGCATCGAGGGCGACATGGCCGGCAGCGCCGTGCAGCACAAGAACCCGCTCGGCATCGCCGCCATGGCGGTGCAGATGCGCGATCTCGGCGCCACCGGCCTGCGCACCGAATTCGCCGCCGAACGCATCCATTATCTCGGCTACGACATCGCGTCGGGCGCGCGCATCCATGCCGAGCATGACGAGACAGCGCCAAGCCTGGGCGGGCGCGCCAATCTCGGCCGCCGCTTCCAGTTCGTGCGCACGATCCCGGGGCTCGACCCGCAAGGCAAGGCGCTGTCCCGCCTGCGCCCGCTGCTCGACGGCCAGGATCCGATGGTGCTGCTCGAGGGCGATTCGATCGTCGAAGCCCATCGCGAAGGGCTCGACGGCTTCGGCGTCTGCGAGATCATCAGCGAGGTGCTGTCGCCGGTGAGCCGCAAGGTCACGGTCGTCGCCGCCAATGAGGGCTGGGAAGCCTGCTGGCGGATCGAGCACGACCGCGTCTCGCGCATCTACTGAAGGGGTCGCAGGATCGTCATGACCCGCACGCGAAAACGGCTCTGGCGTTCACAAAGGTGGGCTCGGCCCGCCTCGTCGCGACCGCAATCCCGTCACCCCGCCTTTTCTGCCCGAGTGAGCTGACGCCATGGCCCTGCCCGATCTCATGGACCTGGTGATGCACGACCCGCGGCGGCTGACCTGCCTGCGCGCCGTCGCCGGCGAGCCGGGCGAGGCGATGCCCGGCATCGAAAACCTCTGGCGCAAGCCAGTGTTCAGCCTGACCGCGGGCGGCCAGCCGGCCAAGGACGGCAAGGCCTCGCTGGAGGACCTGATCGACCGGCATCGCAGCATCGCGCTCACCGATGGCGGCAGCGGCCCGCAGCCGATCGACGTGCCCTTCACCTCGCTGGTGGTGCTGACCGCCGAGGCGCTGCCCGGCGCACAGGAGCTCGGCCGCTTCCTCGCCGACCGGATCGAGCAGCGCTTCCGCGACGTGATCGACCCCGATATCGGCGTCACCGTCCATGTCGAGCAGAGCCTGCACGCGACCGCACCGGTCGCGGTCTATCTCGGCCATGGCGTCCATGCTCCGCCCGCCGACAACCGGCTGCCGCATGGCGAGGTGGTGATCCGACAGGATGCCGACACCGCGATCGGCCAGCCGATCATCGGCGTCAACACGCCGGGCGGGCTCTACTCCGGCCAGGCGCGCTTCGCTTTCTCACGCAGCGAGATGCTGACGCCGGCGGTGCATCCGGATCTGCCGGGTGGCACGATCTTCTTCCTCGGCCGCTACCCGGTCGATGCCTCCGCCCGCGATGCCGGCGGCCTGCCGCTGCTTACTGCCCTGCCGCAGACGCCGGAGGCGCGCGCCCAGGCGATCCAGGTCGAGACGCTGGCTTTGCCCGGCGGCAATGTCGATGCCCGCTTCGAGATCCTCGGCGTGCGCCCGCAGATCGGCCGCGTCTCGCTGGGGCTCGTCGACGTCACGCTCGACCGGAGGCCGTCCCGCCTGCAGGCGCAGCCGCCCAAGGGCCCGCATCTCGCGGTGGTCGGCCTCGCCATCCCCGAGAATTTCGGCGGCCGGCGGATGGCGCGCTACTGGGTCGAGCGCAGCCATGGCGGGCGCCTGATGTCGTCGGCCATGCTGGCCCAACGCGACAGCATCGTCGTGCAGGGCCGCGACGCCCGCCGCTACGACCGGCGCGAATTGCGCTACAGCCGCGTCGGCGGCGAGTTCCGGGCCGAGAGCCTGAGCTTCGACGGGCGGCGGCGCTCGCTGCTGATGCTGGAGGATGGCGAGTTCGGCTATATCGGCCTGCCGCGCGAGCAGACGCCGATCGCCTTCGGCCCGGACCAGTCCTCGCGCGGCTACGGCACTTTCGACTGGCTGGGCGAGGCCGTGCGCGTCCAGTTCGGCTCCGGCGTGGTCGAGCGCCTCGACGATCTCTATGATCACAATCCGGTCGGCTTCATCGCGGCCGCGCCCGGCGGCGTCGCCGTGCAGTCGGCGGGCGACATCTGGCTCCTCGGCGGGCGCAAGCCGCAGGCGGCCGGGACCAGCATCATCCCGCCGAACGGTCCCTTCGTGCTCGGGCCGCTGGTGGTCGAGCTCCGGGAGGCGACGCCATGAGCCATCCGCTCTTCCGCGGCCTGAAGCGCAGCGTCACCGCCGTCACGGTCGGCACCGTCACCATCGTCGGCTTCCTCTGGCTCTCGGGCGGGCTGATCGGCGAGCTCGCCGCCAGCCGCGCCTGGATCAAGCAGCCTGATTTCACCGAAACCAGCCGCTCGAACGAGGACCTGTTCCAGCAAGGCGTCGCGACCGGGCTGATCTGGCTCGACCCGGCCGGCCCCGTCATCCGCTCGCAGCCCTGCGAGGCGCTCTACGACGCCTCGCTGACCGTGCCGACGCCGCAAGGCACCAAGGACTTCTCGCGCACCTTGCTCGACCGGCTGTGCAACCTGCCGGCCGGCGCGCAGATCCGCTCGGAAATGCTGGCCTGGAACAACTCCTTCCTGATCGCCGGCGCGCGCGACGACCGTGCGCCCGACCGGCGCTGCGCCGACGGCACGCCGCTGACGCTGCCGGTGGTGCCGGCCGGCTGCCGCCCATCGAGCTGGACTGCCCGCGTCGCCCAGACCACCGACCTCGCCGCACCGCTCAACGTGATGCCGAATGCGGTGCCGCCGCCGCGCGACTTCGCCGATTTCGCCAAGCGCCGAGGCAACCAGCTCTCCGACTGGGCCCTGTTCGGCCCCTTGCGGGCGCCGGACGACCGGCTCGTGCTCTCGACCCGGCTGCCGGCCGGCAATCGCCGCGTCACCGTCGACATGATCCTGGAGCCGGCGCGCATCGTCGTCGGCAATGAGCGGGTCAATCTCGATCCCAAGCGCGACGAGCAGACCGTGCGCATCGCCGGCCTCGCCATCGCCGCCGAGCGCGTCTGCTCCGACAGCGACGACTTCGCCACCTGCGCCGAAGAGGCCCAGCAGGGGCTGCCGCATGGCTGGCGCTTCACCATCACCGGCGCGCGCCGGCGCGACGTCGAAATCGGCTTCGAGGGCCAGCCGGTCCGGGCAGTGCCGCCGCGTGCCCGCGAAATCCTCGGTGGGCCGGGCGTGCAGAGCGAGGACGGCAAGGTCAAGCTCTGGCGCTCCGCGCATATCGAGGCCGATTGCGAGCGGGCCAAGACCAAACTCGTCTGCGAGCTCGGCTGGCGCGGCGCGGTCACGCAGCGGCGCACGGGCGCTGCCCGCGCGCTCTATTTCGCCGACGGCACGCCGGCGCTCGACAATAACGGCGTGCCGCTGCCGATCGTCGACGAGCTCGGCCTGACCGCGATGATCGGCTATGGCGCCGGCGATGTCGGCTCGCTCTCGGCCGCGCTCGGCCGGGCCCGCACCCGCGAGAACCTGACGCTCACCATCGAGCCGCGCCTGCAGAAGCTGGTGCAGGACGCCGTCTACGAGCATATGGGCGAGCGTCTCGGCCGGGGTAAGCGCCCGCGCAAGCCCGGCCCGCTGCCGGTCAACCTCACCCCCGAGCAGGAGCCGCCGGATCAGGGCGACGGCCGCGCCGTCGTGCTGCTGATGGATGCCGGCGACGAGCCGGGCGCGCTGCTCGGCCTGGCGAGCTGGCCCGATTTCGTGCCCGGCATGCATAGCTGGGACATCCAGGCGCTCTCGACCGGCCGCGACAGCGATTCCCCGCTCGCCGGCCATGGCTGGCGCGCCGGCGACGTCCACACCATGCCGGGCTCGACCTTCAAGCTGGTCACCGGTCTCGCCAGCATCCTCGGCATCCGCGAGCAGCCCCGCTTCGCCGACATGATCATGGGCCGGATGCCGCCGGGGCAGCAGGCGCAGGTCTTCGGCATCCCGGGCGGCGGCATCCTCAATGTCGACGGCGTCGCGATCGCCAATTATGGCGGCGCCGGCTTCAATGTCGGCATCCTCTCACCGGCGCAGAGCGGCTGCCCCGATGCCGGCCGCGGGGCGCAAATCGGTTTCTGCGAGGCGCTGATCAAGTCGTCGAACCTGTGGTTCGCCGGCATGGCGCTGACCATGGACGGGCGCAAGGTCGGCGGCCGGCCGACGACGGTGCCCGGCCGCACCGGCACGATCCTGGCGCAGATGACCGAGCATCTCTACCCGATCACCCAGCCGGGCACGCTGGCCCAGCCCGGCGTCGACCTGACCCGCGGCATCGTGCCGGGCGCGCAGCGGCTGACCGGCGAAGCGCTGGACCTCGCGGTCGAGGACA
This sequence comes from Allobosea sp. CRIB-10, assembly GCF_900112185.1. Classification (GTDB taxonomy): domain Bacteria; phylum Pseudomonadota; class Alphaproteobacteria; order Rhizobiales; family Beijerinckiaceae; genus Allobosea. Next base: position 63,614 of record NZ_FOKP01000009.1, read on the forward strand.
AGCGCAATGCCAGACGCATCGACCTCGCCACCAACTCCTACGGCCAGGGCGTGCGCGCGACGCCGATCGCCATGGCCTCGATCTATGGATCGGTCGGTGCCCGCAAGGTCATCCTGCCGCGCGTGCTGAAGCCGGTCTCCGACGTCGCCGAGACGCCGATGCCGAACGAGGGCAAGCCGGTCATCCCCGGCATGGATCCGCGCCAGGCCGAGCCCTTCCTCGACGATGCCCAGCGCGGGCTCCACGGCGTGGTCAACTCGCCTGGCGGCACAGCCGCCGGCGTGATGGCCTCGCTGCCGCCCGAGGTGCGCAAGCGCATCTACGGCAAGACCGGCACCGCCGACACCACTGACGGCATGAACTCAGCCTGGTTCGCCGGCTGGATGGACAATGTCGCGGGGCGCAAGCGCGTCGCCTTCACCTGCCTGGTCTCGCATACGCGGGAAACCGGCGGACGCGCCTGCGGACGCCTGATGGCCGGCCTGCTCGGCAAGGTCGCCGCGCTCGGAGACAAGAAGTGAGCGAGACCACCGCGCTGCGCCAGCTGATGGGGCGCTGGCTGACCCTGCGGCCGTTCCGCCTGCCGCGCATCCGCATCGGCGGCGCCGGCGGGGCCGTGACCGGGCTCGTGCTGCTCGCGCTCTGCCTGACCGTTCTCGGCTTCTGGTGGCACAACACCACCCATCTGATCGAGAGCGCCCGGCCGGTGGTCAGCCTGGAACGGCTCGACCTTGCGCTTGCCCGCGGCGAGACCGCGACGATCGGCCGGCGCGAGCTCCTTCAGCCGCAGCGCTTCGACGCGGCCGAGGCGCGCCATGTCGCCCTCACCCGCCAGCCCGACGGGCGCGTCACCATCCGCAACGTCGCCAATACCCGCCGGCTCTGGCTGGATTATGCCAACGGCTCGGGCAGCTTCTCGGCGCGCTGGCGCTTCCAACCCGGCGACCGCATCGCCGCCGGCGCGCTCGCGATCGCGGTCGACGAGGCGCGGCCGGGGCGGCTGGCGCTGACCCTGACCGAGGCCGGCAAGCAAGGCGCCCGCAAGCTCACCATCGACTCGACCGGCCCGCTCTCGACGATCAGGCTCGACGGCAATGCGCTGCCGGTCTGCCAGCCGCTCAGCAGCGCCGACCGCATCCGCGGCGTCGTCACCGGCCTGATCGCCACCGATGAGCGCGGCGAGGACAAGCTCGTCTCGCTCGGCGGCCGCCTGACCTGCTCGGTGCGCGAGGAAGTCCACATCGCCGCCAATGCCCTGCCGTTCAAGGCGCTGACCATCGTCGCGCGCGGCGGCGGCTATTTCCTCGCCCCCGGCGACGCCGTCGATGCGCCGCGCCCGCCGGTCGTGTTCGCGCGCGGCAACCAGCGCATCACCGATTTCACCGACATCGCCTGGGAGCTCGATCCCGAAGGGCCGGCGCGGCTCAGCCACATGATCATCGGCCGCACCCGCTATGCCGTCGAGATCGGCGCGGAATCGAACGGCCGCCTGCCGCTGCGCCTGACGCCGCTGAGCAAGACCCACCGGTTCGCGCCCGACGACGCCGAGGCCCTGCGCGCCGCCGCGACGACCGACAGCGTCCGGCCGGTGGTGACGCCGCCGCGCCAGCCGATGTCGGCAGCCGAGCTCGGCAACCCGCTCGCCTCGCTCAACGGTGTCGAGCGCATCGTGCGCCTGCTGCTGACCCTCGGCATCGCCGCGTTCGGCGTGCTCTCGGCCATGCACCACGCCACTCTGTTCCGGCGCAGCGCCATCCTGGTCCGGCTGGTCGGCGCGCTCGGCTCGACCGCCTTCATCGGGGCGACGACCATGCTGGTGCTGGCGCCGGAGCTGTCGCGGCTCGGCGGCGTCTCGATTTCCTATGAGGCGGCGCTGCACGCCACCATCCTCGCCTATGCGATCGTCTGCATCGCGATCATGATCGGGCCGCGCTTCACCACGCCGCTTCGCCTGACCTGGCTCGGCCTCGTCATGCTCTGCTGCCTCGGCAGCCTGACCCTGACGGCGCTCGGCATCGACGCCGAGAAGACCGACTTCACCATCCATGCCGAGAAGAACAAGCTGCTGTTCTTCGACCTCATCCCGGTCGTCGCGGTGGTGATCGCCTTCCAGCCGCAGCGCTCGATCGCGGCGCTGCCGCGCTCCTTCTTCATGGGCGTCGGCTTCAAGGACCAGCTCCTGCGCGCCGTGCCGGCGATCCTGATCCTCGCCGCTTTCGTCGCCTGGGGCGTGCTCGGCACCGAGACCGGCGTCGCCGGTTTCCAGCCGGTCGAGCTCGGCAAGATCGCGCTCGTGCTGGTGCTGGCGCACATCTTCCTCGGTTTCTCGCGCATCGACTATTTCTACAACCAGCGCCACTACATCTCCTGGCTGACGGTCAGCCTCGCGACGGTGCTGGTCTTCATCCTGTTCCTGACGGCGGTGCCGTTCCTGAAGAGCGACTATTCGCCGGCGCTGATCATCATCATCACCGCCGTCGTCCTCGCCTTCGCCTTCCTGCTGCCGAGCACGCTGAAGCGCCTGGTCGAGATCATGCGCGTCTTTCTGCGCCGCGCCGACGCGCCGCAGCGCAAGGTCCGCCGGCTCGGCTGGCCGCGCGGCGGCGTGCTGGCGCTGGTGCTTGTCATCCTGCTCGGCATCAACGCGGCGCTGATCTACGTCTTCCCCGGCCTTGTCACCTACGCGATCTCGGGCCAGTGGAACCTCCCCAAGGAGCGACTTGCCGCCATCGACGTGCTCGAGAAGGCGCGCGGCGGCCCTCTGCGCGTGCCGGCTGAGCGCTTGCTGACCTGGTACGACCTCGACCATGCCACCAAGCGCGCCGCGACGGCGGCGCAGGAGCGCAGCCCGGACGTGATCCATCGCGATCTCGGCTTCCAGCTGCTGCAATCCAAGGTCGCGCTCGCCGAGATGCCGTGCACGCTGGCGCGGCTCGATCTCGGCCTCGACAAGACGCCGGTCGAGGTCCGCCGGGCGCTCGACGAACTGCCGCCCTCGCCGGTCTCGCTCTGCGCCATGCTGCCGGGCGCCCGCGTCACGCCGATCGCCGAGCGCAAGGGCGAAGAGCAGGACGAAACCGTCAGCCGCTTCACCGTCAGCGACCTCGTCCGGCTGCCGGTGGTGCAGAACGACTTCATCGCCACCTTCCTGATGGTGCGCTTCGGCCTGCCGGCCGGGCTGGCGCTGCTGGCGGCGCAGGTGATCACCGTCTTCGGGCTGCTGGCGCTGGCGGTCAGCCTGATGCGCGAGCGCGCCATGGGCTCGGCCCAGGAGGGGGCAAACAAGGGCATGGCGATCATCCTGGTCGGCATCGCCACGATCTTCTCGCTGCACTGGAGCATCTCCTGGGGCAACGCGCTCGGCCTCCTGCCGGTGATGGGCCAGCCGATGACCTTCATCGCCGCGGCGACCTCGCATCACATGCTGATGGCGCTGCCCTCGATCGCGATCGCGCTGATCGCTGGCCGGCTCGCGGCAATCCGCCAGCTCTCGCCGACCAGCGACCCGCCGCCCTGGGGCCTGTGGCGCGGCCTGACGCGCGGGGGGCTGTGAACCAGGCGGCCAGCCGTCATTCTCGGGCGAGCACGGCAGACAAGATAAGCGCGGGAACCCCTCTCCCGGATCGATTCCTCTGCGAAACCGGGAGAGGCGCAGAGCCCCCCCCTTGCGGGGAGGGGCAAGGGGGAGGGGGCGCAAAGTCGGAGCGAACTCGCGGGAATGGGGCGATCCACTTCTACAAGTCCCCGCTCGCCCGGTCGTTCGTCGCCCATCCCCAACCCTTCCCCCACAACAGGGAAGGGAGGAGCCAAAGCGATCGGCGTTTTGCAGAGGAATCCCCGAGGGGAGAAGGGTTCCCCGCGGATGCAACGTCGATCACGCCTACTGAAAAACGCAGGCTCAGCGCCGCCTGATCTCGACCGAGAGCGCCTTGGGCTCCTCGAACTGGATCACCGGGAAGGCCGCGATGCCGCCGCGGATCGCGTTCGGGTTGAAGACCACGCGGGTCGCCGTCGACTTCGAAACCACCACCGCCGGGCCCGTCCCGTTCTGGAACTTCGCCTTGGCCGGCGCGACGGGATCGAGCGCGAGTCCGCAAATGTCCTGGCCGTCGATCAGAACACTCGCCATATCGCCGACGTCCACCGCCGTCTCGCTATAACGCGGCCGCAGCTCGTAGATCTGGGCCTCGCAGGTGCTGCCGGCCGGTGCGGACAAGGTCACCAGCCGCGCCAGGGCGGAGCCCGTCATCGCGACGGAGCCGCCTTGGGCGCCGGCGCTCGGCTGCCCCAGCGACGGCACCGTCGGCTGTCCGAGCGAGGGCGCCGTCGCGCTTTGCTGATTGCCGGCCTGCTGACCGATGCTCGGCTGCGTCGTCCCGCTGGCCCCGGGCTGGGTCAGCGTCGGCGGGACCTGATAGGGATCCTCGGTCGCAGTCCCACGCGTCAGATACCAGCCGGCGCCCGCCGCACCCGCGACGAGCACAAGGGCCGCGGCCGCGATCACGGGCAGGCGCGAGGTCGAGGAGGTCGAGGCCGGCTTGTCGCCGAGCACCGAGCGCCGCGGCTTGGGCGCCTGCGGGCTCTTCAGGACATCGGCGATCGAGGGCTCGTCCCCGGCCGGACGCGGCTGGACGAGGGTCTGCTCCGGCTGCGCCGCGGCCATGTGCGCGGGCTGCGGCTGGGCGGGCTGCTCGGCGGTTTTGGGCTCGAACGGTTTCAGGGCCATCGAAGACGATCCCGGTGCGGCCGGCCGCTCCGGCGCGGACGCCGCGGCCTGCGGTTCGAAGGAGCCGTTGCGCAGGAAGAGATCGATCGGCGCAGCGATGTCCGCGAGGGAAGAGACCACCACGATATGATGCGGTTGGCCACCGAGGATCTTGCCGAGGATCGCGACGGCGCGCTCGGCCTCCTCGCCCCGCGGCACCAGTGCCAGCACGGGCGTGGCGCCATGCTCGGCATCGGCGAAGAGATGGCGGCAGCGGTCGATCTTGGTGGTGAGGTGGTATTCCTGCTGGGTGACCCGCGCCTCGCCCGCCGTATCGGCGACGGAGAGGTCGATCGCACCAGTACCCCAGATCACCAGCTTGGCTTCGGAGGCTTTGTGCGTCACAGCCTCGCCATGGGCAAGCGCGCAATGGGCCGCGAGCGTCGGCACCATCCAGCTCTTGCCCTGATCGATCGAGCCGGAAGCCGCGAGACGATAACTGCCGCCGTCGGGCAGGCCGAGGATCTGACGCAGGGGCTCGCCCGGGCGCAGCAGGTTGCTGTACTGCGTGCTCCAGGGCTCGCAGACCTCGGAGCTCTCGGTCGCCAGCACGACGCGGGAGACCGGCACGCGCGCCGACCAGGCAAGCTTCTTCAGGATGATCGGCTGGTCGGTCGTCGGCACCACGACGAAGACGCCGGAGCGCCTGACGTTTTGATCTCCCATCGTCCTCTCTCGCAGGCCCTGCCGTCCCCTCAGCCAGACAAAAGCGCTGCTTGGGGCAGCGCTCCTGACCTTACAGCAGATAAACGCCCGCGAGCGGATTGGCGAGCATCAATCGCAAGAGGTCGCGCTCGGCATCCTGCCGCGGCAGGTCGATGACGATGTGCTTGTCGACCGGCGCCGGCAGCGGCAGGCGGACCACGCCCTCGATCGAGACGACCTCGATCATGGTCGGAGCCGGGTCGGTCTCCGACAGGCACTGGATGACCAAGGCCGGCGGCGCATCGTCCTCCTCGATCACATCGAGCTCGAAGGAGCCGATACGGCGATGGGTGGCGCTGCTGTCATAGGCGGCGGCGGCCAGCTCGCTACGCGCCACGGCCTGGAAGGAGAGCAGGCGGCGATAAAGCCGCGCCGCCTCCGGATCGGTGCGGATTGCGCGCTCCGCGGCGAAATTGACGGGCTCGCCGCGGACGCGGCGGGCATGCGCCCAAAGATCGGCGCGGCTGATGCTCGCGGCGGCCGTCTCTTCCGGCTCGGCGCTCGCGAGCGCCGCCAGAACCAGGCGGGCCGTGGCGCGGCCGACGCGCGGGTCGTCCTCGAGCGGACCCTGGTTGAGGAAGTCTGTCATGGCCGTTTCGATCGCCCTTGATAACGCTGCGAAAAGACGTCGGTGAACCGCGCCTCGTCGCTGGCGGCCTGGGCAACCAGGTCCGTCGTTTCGCCGAAGCGCTTCTGTTGCCTGTTGATCCGGTGCAGGGCTGCTGCGACCGTTCTCAGTGCTCCCCCATGCCTTGCGAAGATCAGCGCCAGTTTCGCATCGTCGATCCGGAAGCTGGCACGATCATGGCGCCAGCGCCGCAGCAGCTTCTGTCCCTCGGCCGTGGCGGCCTCGCTCTGAGGCCCCTCGATCGCCTCGAGCGCGTTGCCGATCAGCAGCAATTCGTCGAGGCGCTTGCCGAGCGCAGCGAGGGCCGCGCCGATGCCGGCATAGTCGAAAGCCTCCGGGCTCTGGTCGACCTGGCCGCGATTGGAGCCGGCGATGCGCCGACTCGCCTCGACCAGCCGGTTCTCCCAGGGCGCGACGGCGCGCGAGCGGGCCAGCGTCAGCGGCTGCTCATGGGCGAGCGGCAGGATGGCTAGGGCCCGGCCGATCGACTCGCGTTCCTCCTTGTTGAGGAATTTCGGCTCGGCCGGCAGGCGCATCAGCGCGGCGTAGACCCGCTCGCGCACCACACCGTCCTCATCCTCCTCTTCCGGCTCGTCGTCCTCCTGCGGCTCGTCGTCCTCGAGTTCGCCGAGGATCGCCTGATGGTCGAGCCAGGCGATCAGCGCCTCTTCCGGGTTCTCCGAGGGCTGGCGCGCCATCAGCGTATCCATCGAGGCCGGCGCCATGAAGTCACGGCGGCCGACGCTGGAGCGCTCCTCGCGCATCAGCGCGCTGAAGCGCTCGGTGAAGCGGGCGAAGCTCCAGGTCTCGCCATGCAGCAAGGCGAAGCTCCAGAGCGCGATCAGATCGTCCGGATCGAACTCGCGCTGGCGCTCGCGCCGGCCCGACGCGTTGAGGAAGGCCTCGCGCTGGCGGATCAGGTCGGCAAAGGCGAGCAAAGGGAGATGGCGCCGGCGCCAGGCCCGCATGAAGCGGGCCGGCTCCTGGACGGCGCGCTTCATGCCGTCCTCGTCGAAGGACGACAACGCGAAGACAGCGTCGAGCGCGGTGCGCAGCGCCACGAGCCCGCCCTCCGAGCGCTCGTCGGCCTCGGCGGCGAACAGGAAGTCGGCGAGGCCGAGCGCGCGCCTGATCCGGCTCCAGGAGAAGGAGCGGGTCTTGGCCTCGCCCTTGCCCGCGCCGTAGGACAGAACGATCTCAGCCGCCGAGGCCTCGATCGTCGCGCCGGCGAGCACGGCGCGCACCGGCCCCTCCTGGCGCAGAGGCCGCAGCAAGATGCCGCTCTCGTCGAGCAGGCAGCCGATCGCTGCATCGCGGGCCGGCATGCGCGGGTTCGCCGTCAGCGCGCCGAGCGAGAACAGCACCTGCAGCATGTCCCAGAGCGGCAGGTCGGCATTCTCCGAGCCGCCACCGGTGATTGCGAGAACGAACTTCTCGGTGTCCCGCGCGGAAAACCGGCGCGAAGACGCGATCGTGCTGATCTCCGCGACCCGTGCCGGGTCAATGCCCCAATCCATGTCTCAAATATCCGCATCGAACGCTGACCCGGTCGCGGCGAACGGAACCCCTCCTGCCCCGTTCGCGCCCAGCCGGCGCATATTGCTGCCACATTTAAAGTAACAAGCCGCCCGGTCGATGTCGACCGGGCGGCTTTTTCGCAAAGGCAGGCCGGGTTTTATGGTTACCCGGCTCCAGCTTCCGATCAGCGGGTCGCCACCTTGCTGACGACCAGCCGGTTGCCGGAGAAGTTGACCTGACCATTCAGGCCGACGAGCTCCAGCATCAGGCGGAAGTTGCGGGTCAGGCGGGCCGAGTCGGCCGAGGTGGAGTAGAAGAAGTCGGCCGAGGTCGAGGTGGTCTGCGTGGCGCGGTGGGCGCGGTAGCAGCCCCAGCGGACGAACTCGCCCTCGATCCGGTCGACCTCGGTGGCGGTGAAGTCGCGCAGCTGGATCATGTAGTCGGTCGGCAGGCTGGTGCAGCCGTCGCCGCTGGCCGCGACCGGAGCCGCGCCGCCGCCGGCGCCACCACCGAGAACGATGCCGTCCTTGCCGACAGCCGCGGTGCCACCACCGGCCGGCCGGGCGAAGCCTTCGAGCTTCTGGGCGATCGCCGCGCCGAGATCAGCGGCGAGGAGGCGCGAATGGGTGCCGACGGTCTCGAGCAGGCACTCGGCGCTGCAGGGGTTCGGCAAAGCGGGCAGCTGGAAGCCGCCCACCTCGAAGGCCGCGATGAACTGACCGGAGCGGACATTGAGCACGCGGCCGGCGATGCGGATCTCGGGGAAGCGGATATCGGCCGCGACGGCACGGCGGGCCGAGGCGTAGATCTGGTAGACGACCATGGCGTCGACCGGGGTCGAGACGGCGCGGGCGATCTCGATCAGCTCGGCGTCGCGGCGGCGGACGCGGGCGGTCTGGGTGATGCCGAGCGCCAGGCTGGTCTCGTCATAAACCTGGAAGCCGCGGGTGTTCAGGTACTCCGAGAGCTGGAGCTGAACCCGGTTGAAGATGCGGTTGTTGCGCGGAACCGTGTCCGGATCGGCGTCGTCCGACATCACCAGGAGGTTGATGCGGGAATTCGGCGATTGGGCGTGAGCGACGGCTGCGAAGGAGATCAGCAGCGCGAGGCCGAGCATGAGACGCTTGAACAAAGCCATGACGGGTGCCCCCTGAGGCGATGGTTGTTTCGGGAAGACGGTAAAACTCAGCCGGTGATGGCGATGACCTCGACGCGGCGGTTGACGGGCGAATAGGGACTGCGCGGATTGCGCAGCATGTCCGGGCCGAAGCCGTGGGCGACGAGACGACCGGAGTCGATGCCGCCATAGGAAACGAGCCAGTCGCGCACGACGGATGCCCGCTCCCGGGAGAGCTCGACATTGTAGTCGTAATCCCCGTCCGCACTGGTGTGGCCACCGATCAGGAAGCGCTGATCGAGCAGGATCGGGTCACGCAGCGCGTCGGCGAGCCGCCGCAGCGTGGCCTCGGCGCCCCGGCGCAGCACCGAAGAGTCGTTGTCGAAGAAGACGGTGACCTCGACGCGGCGCGTCAGATCGATCACGACGTCCTGGCCGTAACCGCGCGGTCGCACCCGGCGCGGGACCGGAGCGGTGCGGCGCACGACGACCCTGCCGCCTCCACTGCCCGGCACGCGATCATGCGGCGCCAGCGAGCGCAGGATGTTGGTCGCGCCCTGGTCAGTCTGCGCCAGTGCAGGAACGGCGCTGAGCAGCGGCAGCGAAAGGACGAATCCGCCGAGCGCGCGGCGCGACATCATCTGCGGAAGCTCGACGTTGTCCTTGCGCTCATCTGCGATCTTCATAGCCAGACCCCCTGTTTACCCTCTCTTCGCATAGTCCTGTAGCCTCGACAATGCGACGGCCCCTCGGGTGAAAGCGGGTCGCGGCAATGGCGTTGCCCAAGCTTTGCCACGGTTTGCCGGATTTTCGCCGCGCGCAGCATTTTTTCCTGAACAGCGAATGAATGCCCGGCTTCCTACGCGCGCGCGTCATCATTCGGGCTCCGCCTTCGCGCCGGCATTCGCGAAACCGGCTCAGGGATCACCAAGGGCCTGACAACGTGCCCAGCGCACACCCCGTCATGAGGAGACCCGCCATGGGCTTCCAGCTCGACCAGACCGCCCGCCAGCGCAGCAGCCGCCTGCGTCTCGCCGTCGCCGCCCTCGCCGTCATCGTCTCTGCCGGCGCCGGCTTGGCCCAGGGCGATGGTGGTAGCCCGGATGCACCGAAGGTCGCCGAGCGGCCGCAGTCTTTGAAGCTGGAGTTCTCCTCGCGCACGGTCTCGTTCGGCGTCGCCCAGGCGGCCCGCGAGATCATGACGACGCGCCAGATCCCGTTCGCGCCCGGCAGCTGGGAGGTCACCTCCGATGCCCGCCGCGCCATCACCCAATTGCGCGACATTTTCCGCGGCAATGCCCCCAAGGGCGCGCCCTTCGCCATCCTGGTCTCGGGCGGTGACGAAGTCGTCAACTACCGCCGCGCCCGGGCGCTCCGGACCCAGCTGATCGAGATGCAGCTCGAGGATGCCGGCAAGGTGGTGATCGCCGCCCGCGCCACCGGCGAAGGCCAGGCTGCCGACGACGGCAAAGCCCGCGTCGATCTCGTCCCGCTCGATCCGGCCCGCTGCGGCGGCTGCGGCGATGCCTCCTTCCGCACGCTCGCCCTCGACACCGGCGTCCAGAAGCTGGTGCGCGCCAGCGCCGAGGACGTGGTCGTCCCGGCCTCGCAGACCGCCGGCAAGGACACCGACGTCGCCGCGGCGCCGCTTCCGCCGGTGCGCCAGCAGGCCACCGAGAAGGCTCCGCAGCGGGTTGCAGCTCCGGCACCGCGCCCGGCCCAGAAGCTGGCGGTCGATCGCTCGGGCGAGCCGCGCTATGACGGCCGCACCGTCTTGGTCGAGCCCGACGATTACGGCCAGCAGCGCCGCCGCATCTCCCGCAGCGTCAGCCGTGGTGGCTGCCAGATGCCGGACATCATCATCGACGACTACTATCCGGGCGGCCCGCTGGTGGGTTGCGACGGCAGCTACGGCCCGCGTCCGCGCTGGTGAATGTAGGCCGATTTTCGGTCGACCTGCACCGTCACCCCGGCCGGAGCGCCGGGATCCATCGCAAGGCTCAGCCCTCTACGATGGACTGTAAAGTTCACTTTGGCAGAATGGACAGAGAGGACAGCATGGCAACTACCTTGCGTAATTTTTCTCATGATGAAATTCTTATAACCAAGAATGAAGCGTGGTCTATTTTGCGTTTCTTCTGGCCAAATCACCGAATTCAAGAAGCTGAAATCACCTATGGCGACATGAATTTTGCACAAGGACTTTTAGTTGAAGCCATCGACGCATCCTACAAAATGGGATTTGTCGAGATAATTTTTAACAATGCTTTTTTAAAAGTTCCCGGTAGCTTTAGCGACGTAAAGAAAATGATAAAAAAAATCGTCAAAGAATCAACAAAGCATTGGTACAAAAACATTGGCAAGAATAAATTTGACGACGCCACAATCTATATTATTGTACGCGACCGAATTGCATTAAATTTTAAAAGCGTTATGGGAATTAGAATGCAAACAGGAAGTTATTAACAATCATCAACCAATATTGACAGGAATTTCTCCGTTCATACGACGCGGTTAAGCAGCGCGGCCTCGCCACGCTCCAGGCGGCCGAGATTGTCGAACAGGATGTCGACGACATTGCTCTCATACGCGCGGGTCTCGCCCGCGCTGTGCGGCGTCAGCAGCACCTGCGGCATGCTCCAGAGCGGCGAGGCGGCCGGCAAAGGCTCCTCATAGACGCAATCGATGCCGGCGCCGGCGATCCGGCCGGCTTCTAGGGCCGAGATCAGAGCCGGCTCCTCGACGACGCGACCTCGCGCGACGTTGATGAGGTAGGCCGACGGCTTCATCGCCGCGAGCGCGGCGGCATCGATCAGCCCCTCCGTCTCCGGCGTCAGCGGGCAGGTCAGCGCAACGACATCGGCCTGGGCGAGCGCAGCATGCAACTCAGCCGGCGGCACGATCGTCTCGACATTCGGCTCCGAGCCCGGCCGGCGCCGCACGCCGATGACGCGCATGCCGAAGGCCGAAGCCAGCGCCGCGAGCCGCAGGCCGATGCGGCCGAGCCCGACGATCACCAGGGTGCGGCCACCGAGCTCGTCCTCGCGACGGGAACGATCGCCGATCATCGGCCGCCAATGGGCTTTCGCCTGGTTGTCGCGGGCGAGATGGAGCTGACGCGTCAGCGCCAGGATCAGCGAAATGGCATGCTCGGCGACAGCGCGCTCATTGCCGCCCTGGGCGCTGGCGAGTCGCACACCGGCCGCGGCCAGCTTCTGCTTGTCGAACTGATCGGTACCAGCGCTGATCGACTGGATGAAGCGCAGCCTGCTCAGCCCTTCCAGCATGTCATTGCGCCAGAGCCCGGAAACGACCAGCACATCGGCTTCCGGCGCGCGGGCCCTGAGGTCGTCGAGATTGCGGACCTCGAAGCTCGTCGCCTGGCCATTGCGGGCGAGATATTCGTCGCGCATCTGATACGCCGGATGGGCGAAGCCGATGGTGAGGGCGGACTGCTTCGGCCAAGGCTGCATGCGACTTGTCTCCGGATCGCTGGAATCACCTGACGATAACGTCGGGGCGCCGCTTCGTCTCGTACGCCTCCGCATGCGCTGGCTGCGATGACTGCGCAGCGACGTTCAAGCCGACACGAGCGCTTCCCCCAAACGAGACCACTCCGCCTCGCTCCCCGGCAGGCCGAAGCGTAGACGTGACGGATCATGCTGGAAGCGGCGGACATAGATCCCGGCCTGGCCGAGCGTCTCAAACAGCGAAGCGGCGCGTGGCGTCTCCAGCAGGCGGTAGAGTGTCGTCCCACCGACGACCCGGCCCTGCGGAGCAAGGAGTGCATCGAGCCGCTTGCTGTCGGCCGCGCGGGCCTCTCCTGCCGTGGAAAGCCACACCGCATCGCCGAGAGCGACCGCTCCGACATGCAGCGCCGGCCCGGCCACCGCCCAGGGACCGAGCATCGCCTGGAGAGCATCGGTGAAACGCGGCTCGCCGATCGCGAAACCGAGCCTGAGGCCCGCCAGCCCATAGGCCTTGCCGAAGGAGCGCAGCACCAGTGCACCATCGGGCAAGATCGGCGGCAGGCTGGTCTCGGGCGCGAAATCGGCGAAAGCCTCGTCAACCACCAGCAGGCCGCCTCGTGCGGCAAGCGCAGCAGCCAATTCAACCAACGTCTCCTGCGCGACGACGCGCCCGTCCGGATTGTTCGGATTGACCAAGACGACGACATTTGCGTCGCCGATCGCGGCGAGATCGACAATCTCGCGCACAATCGCGCCCGCCTTGCGCCAAGCCGGCGCGTGCTCGCCATAGGTCGGGCCGAGCACGGCGACATTCGCTGCCGGTATGAGACGCGGCAGCAACTCGATCAGGATCTGCGTGCCGGGCGCGGCGACGAGGCCGCTTTCCGGACGAATGCGATAGGCCGCGCGGGCCGCCGCCAGCAGCGCCGCCTCGTCCCTCTTGCCGGGCAGGCGCTGCCACAGGCTTAACGGCAGCTCCGGAAGCGGATAGGGGATCGGGTTGATACCGGTCGAGAGATCGATCCAGGGTTCGGGCGCCTGCGGAAACAGCGCCCGGGCCGTGGCGAGATCGCCGCCATGCCAGATCGCTTCCTTCGTCTCCCCGGCCGCCATGTCGCTCTCCGCAAGCCTGCCGCTCCTCCTCACCGCCCTCCTGATCGAGGCGGCGATCGGCTATCCGGCGCGCCTGTTCGCATGGATCGGCCATCCCGTCACCTGGATCGGCACGCTGATCGGCCGGCTCGATCGGAGCCTCAATCGCGAAGCCATGAGCTTCGCGATGCGACGCATGGCCGGCGTCGCCGCGCTCCTGATCCTGCTCGGGGTGACGCTCGCGGCTTCACTTGCCTTGGTGGCGCTCTGCCGCCTCGCCGGACCACTCGCCTTGCTGCCGCTGGCGCTGCTGGCGTCGACCCTGCTGGCGCAGCGCAGCCTGCATGAGCATGTCGCCCGCGTTGCCGACGGACTGGAGCGAGGCGGACTCGTTGGCGGGCGCAAGGCCGTTTCGATGATCGTCGGGCGCGATCCCGAGAGCCTCGACGAAGCCGGCGTCGCGCGCGCTGCGATCGAGAGCCTCGCCGAGAACTTTTCCGACGGGATCGTCGCGCCGGCCTTCTGGCTCGGGCTCGGCGGCCTGCCGGGCGGGGCGCTCTACAAGGCGATCAACACCGCCGATTCGATGATCGGCCACAAATCGCCGCGATACCTCGCCTTCGGCTGGGGGGCGGCGCGGCTCGACGACCTCGTCAACCTGCCTGCTTCTCGGCTGACTGCTCTGCTGCTGATCGCCGCCGCGGGGCTCGACCGCCAGGCCGATGCCGGCGCGGCTTGGCGCGCCGTGCGCCGTGACGCCGGTCGCCACCGCTCGCCCAATGCCGGCTGGCCGGAGGCGGCGATGGCGGGAGCTCTCGGGCTCCGTCTCGCCGGCCCGCGCGTCTACGGCTCGGTCAGGATCGAGGATGGCTGGATGGGCGATGGCAGGGCAGAAGCTACCGCAGCGGATATCCGGCGGGCGCTCGTCCTCTACCGGCGTGCCTGCCTGCTGCTCTGGGGGCTGGCGGCAGCTGGAAGCGTTGCCGCGCTCGCCTTCTAGAACTCGATCCCCTCCTGCGCCTTCACCCCGGCGGCAAAGTGATGCTTCACCAGCGTCATCTCGGTGACGAGATCCGCCGCTTCGATCAGCTCGGGCTTGGCATTGCGGCCGGTGACGACGATGTGGAGGTCGGGCCGGCGGGCCTGTAACACCGCAACCACGTCGGCGAGCGGCAGGTAGTCGTAGCGCAGGGCGATGTTGAGCTCGTCCAGAACCAGCAAGCGGATGCCCTCGTCGGCCATCAATTCCCTGGCTTTCTCGAAAGCTCTCGTCGCGGCCGCGATGTCGCGGGCCCTGTCCTGCGTTTCCCAGGTGAAGCCCTCGCCCATCGAATGCCAGGAGACCTGATCGCCGAAGGCCTCCAGCGCCTTGCGCTCGCCGGTCGACCAGGCGCCCTTGATGAACTGCACGACGCCGATGCGCCAGCCATGGCCGAGCGCGCGCAGGATCAGGCCGAAGGCGGCGGTCGACTTGCCCTTGCCCGGGCCGGTGTTGACGATCAGCAGGCCCTTTTCCAGCGTCTTGCCGGCGACCTCGGCGTCCTGCACCGCCTTGCGCTTTGCCATCTTCGCCTTGTGGCGGGCCGCGTCGTCAGTTTCGTCCATCGCTACTTCACCTGCATCGGCAATCCGGCGACCATGAAGACCACGCTCCCGGCCTGCGCCGCAAGCCGCTGATGCAGGCGGCCGGCCTCGTCGCGGAAACGGCGGGCGAGGGCATTGTCGGGCACGATGCCGAGGCCGACCTCGTTGGAGACCAGCACCACCGGCGCGCTCGCCTCGCGGCAGGCGGCGACCAGTTCGCCGGTCGCGATCGCGATGTCGCGCTCGGCAAGCAGGAGATTGGTCAGCCAGAGCGTCAGGCAGTCGACGAGGATGGGCCGCCCGGCCGGCGCATTGCGGATCGCCTCGGGCAGCGCGACCGGCGCATCGACCGTCTGCCAGTCGCGCGAGCGGCGAGCCCGATGCTCGGCGATGCGGGCACGCATCTCGTCGTCATAGGCCTGGGCGGTGGCGATATAGGTCCAGGGCGCCGGCAGCGCCTCGATCAGCGCTTCCGCATGGTGGCTCTTGCCGGAGCGGGCGCCGCCGAGGACGAGGGTGAGCAAGGGATGGGTCATGCGGTCCGCCATGCGCTTTCCGGTCGGGCCTTGCATTGCACAGCGACCACCGGATGGCTAATGATCATCGATGACGGTGCCTCGACGACGAGGTGAAAAGGGAACGCGGTGAAGGACCGCGGCTGCCCCCGCAACTGTAAGCGGCGAGTTCCGCGCCATCAGCCACTGGTCTCGACCGGGAAGGCGGTGCAGGACATCAAGCCGTAAGCCAGGAGACCTGCCGTCATCCGATGTCGTCCAGCAGGCTGCCGGTGGGGTGGCCAAGGAGAACCAGATGAATACGGCTACCGTCACCACCCAGGCCAGCGTTTCGGAACGGGCGAAAGCCGTCGCCGCCGCGCTGATCCTCGGCTGCGTGCTGATCTACACCGTCGGCTTCGCCGCCTCGTCCACTGTCCACAACGCGGCGCACGACACCCGTCACGGCCTCGCTTTCCCCTGTCATTGAGGGGAAGCACATGGTCACGCGTGTTCTCACGGTCAGCATCCTGGCCGGGCTTCTGGCCGGGCTGCTGATCTCGGCGCTCCAGCACGTCACCACCACCCCGCTGATCCTCAAGGCCGAGACCTATGAGGCGGCGCTGCGGTCGCAAGGCGCGCCGATGCAGGCCGCCTTCTCGGGCGACGCCAAAATCATCCTCGCCCATAACGACCCGAAAGCCGGGGCGGACCATACTGGCGAGCACGACTGGAAGCCGCAGGACGGTTTGCAGCGCACAGCCTTCACCAGCCTGGTGACGATCGGCACTGCGATCGGCTTCGCCGCTCTGCTGCTCGCCGGCATGATCGCGGCGAATGAGCAGATCGACCAGCGCCGGACGCTCGCCTGGGCCGTCTGCGGTTTCCTGGCCTTCGGTCTCGCCCCGGCTATGGGCCTTGCGCCGGAACTGCCGGGCTCCGCCGCAGCCGAATTGCAGCAGCGCCAGCTCTGGTGGCTGCTGACGGCAGTTGTCACAGCCGGCGCGCTCTTCGTCTTCCTGCGGGTCGAGGCCTCCTGGGCGCGGGCGCTCGCCGTGCTGGCGCTGCTGGTGCCGCATCTGATCGGCGCGCCGCATCCGGCTGCGCCGGACAGCAAGGTGCCGGCCGAGATCGCTGCGCATTTCGCCGCGCTCTCGCTCGCCATCCAGGCCGCGCTCTGGCTCGTCACCGGCTTCGCCGTCGGCGTGCTCTGGCCCTGGGTCACGCGCCGCAGCGTCGCGACCGCGGCGGCCTGACGCCTCGCGCGGCCGGAAACGGCCGCACCAGAACAAGGAGGCGTTGTCATGCTCGAAGGCGAGCTCGCCCTCGTGACCGAGGCCCGGCAGGAGCCGGGCTGTACGATCCATGTCTGCACGGTCTGCCGGCGCCAGCGCGAGGACCTGCCGGAGGGCTATGACCAGCCGGGCATCGCGCTCGCAGCTGTGCTCGACGAACGCTTCGCCGGCAGCGGCATCGCCGTCGTCCCGGTCGAATGCCTTTCCGTCTGCAAGCGGCCCTGCACGATCGCGCTTACGGCCGAGGGCAAATGGACCTATCTGATCGGCGATCTCGACGCCGGTCTGCATCTCGACGAGATCGTCAGCGGGGCGGAGAAATTCGCCGCCAGCGCCAACGGCATCGTTCCCTGGAAGGAAAGACCCGTCTCGTTCCGCAAGGGCGTGGTCGCGCGCGTGCCTCCTCTGCCGCGCAAACAAGGATCAGATCAATGAACGCTCCGCAGAATCCCGCCCTCGGCAAGGTGCCGTGCACGATCATCACCGGCTTCCTCGGCGCCGGCAAAACCACCCTCGTCCGCCATCTGCTTGAGAATGCCGGCGGCAAGCGCCTCGCCGTCCTCGTCAACGAGTTCGGCGATCTCGGCTTCGACGGCTCCTTCATCGCCGGCTGCGGCATCGAGGGCTGCACGCAGGAGGACATCGTCGAACTGCCGAACGGCTGCATCTGCTGCACCGTCGCCGACGATTTCGTGCCGGCGCTGGAGACGCTCTTGAACCGGCCGAACCCGCCGCAGCACATCCTGATCGAGACCTCCGGCCTTACCTTGCCGAAGCCGCTGGTCAAGGCCTTCAACTGGCCGGCGATCCGTTCGCGCGTGACCGTCGACGGCGTCATCGCCGTGGTCGATGGGCCGGCGGTGGCCGAGGGCCAGTTCGCGGATGATCCGGAGGCGCTGAAGGCGCAGGCCGCGCAGGACCAGGCGGTCGACCACGACAACCCGCTGGAGGAGGTGTTCGAGGACCAAATCCTCTGCGCCGACCTGATCCTGCTCAACAAGAGCGACCTCGTCGACGCGGCAGGCCGCGAGCGGGTCAAGGCCGAGATCGCCCAGCATCTGCCCAAGGCGATCAAGGTGGTCGAGACCTCTCATGGCAAGGTCGAGCCGGCGCTGATCATCGGCCTCGGCGCCGCGGCCGAGGCCGATCTTGCCGCCCGCCCCTCGCATCACGGCGAGGGCGAGGATCACGACCACGACGATTTCGACAGCGTCGCGCTGCCGCTGCCGCAGGCCGGCTCGCCGGAAGAGCTCGTTGCCCGCCTCGCCAAGGCGGCGGAGGCCGAGGGCGTGCTGCGCCTCAAGGGCTTCGCCGGCATCCCCGGCAAGCCGATGCGGCTGGTGGTGCAGGGTGTCGGCCGGCGCGTCGGCCATCACTATGATCGCGCCTGGGGGGCGGACGAGCCGCGCGACGGCCGGCTCGTGGTGATCGGCCTCAAGGGCTTCGACCGCGCCGCAGTGGAAGCGGCTTTGCAGGGATGACCATGATGTCGTCCGAAAACCGGTTCCCACTTTTCGGCATCATGTTCGCCGGCTGATGCGATGCATCTTCTCCCGACCAGCGAAGTGAGGCTCGACGACGGCGAAGACGCCGTCGACCTCGCTCTGCCGCCGGGAGACGTCGTCGTCCTCTCCTTCAGCGACAGCGATCTTTCAGCACTGGCGGCGGCTCAGTCGTCATGGTCGGGCCTGTCCCGACTATCCATGGCTTCGCCAGGCGAGCGGCTGCCGGCACAAGCGCCTCCCTTCCCCCCTGTGGGGAAGGGTATGGGGATGGGGGGCGTTCCGCTTGGTGAGCGCTCACCCAGTCGTTCGCCCCCCACCCCTGCCCCTCCCCACGAGGGGGAGGGGTTCTCGCTTCGCCTGGTGCCGCTCAGGCGCTTCAAGCATCCGCTCTCGATCGACCTGCTGATCGAGAAGACGCTTGTCCGCTCGCGCTTCGTGCTGCTGCGCTGCCTCGGCGGACTCGACTATCTGCGCTACGGCGTCGAGCAGATCGCCGCCGCCTGCAGACGACATGGTGTTGCACTGGCGGTCTTACCCGGCGACGACCGGGCGGATGAGCGGCTGGCCGGCTACGGCACGGTGCCGGCTGAGTTGGCGGTAGACCTGCTCGGCTATTTCCACGCCGGTGGCGGCGCCGAGAACATGCGGCGGCTGCTGGGGCGGATCGAGGACCATCTCGCCGCGCTGCCCTCATCCGGCCCGGCTGCGCCGGGCCACCTTCTCCCCCGAGGGGAGAAGGACGAGGCGGCACTGTCAGCCCCCTTCTCCCCCCGGGGGAGAAGGTCCCGGCAGGGGGATGAGGGCCGGCGCGACCTTGCCCCGGTCGAACTCCCCATCCTCTTCGCCCTCGGCCCCAGCGCCACGCCCCTGCCTTGGCGGGAAGCATTCGCTGCCCTGCCGGCCGATACCCCATTGGTTCCCATCCTCGTCTACCGCTCGGGCGTCGCCGCAGGCGACACGGCGATGGTAGAGGCGATCGCTGCGGCCCTCGCCCAGCGCGGCCTCAGCCCGCTGCCGCTCGCCCTGACCAGCCTCAAGGACGCGAGCGTCGTTGCCGAGCTCGCCGCGCTGATCGCAACGCGCAAGCCAGCCCTGATCGTCACCACCACGGCCTTTTCCGCCCGCGACGGCGAAGGCTTCGTGCTCGACGCCGCCGATTGCCCGATCCTGCAGGCCGTACCGGTCGGCAGTGCGCGGGAGGCCTGGATAGAATCGCCGCGCGGGCTCTCTGCCGCCGACCTCGCCATGCAGGCGGCCCTGCCGGAATTCGACGGACGGCTTGGCGCCATCCCCGTCGCCTTCAAGGAAGAAATCGCCGACCCGGCGACCGGCGTGACGGTGCGGCGGCTGGCTCCAGACGCCGAGGGCATCACGGCTCTCGCCGACCTTGCGGCAAACTGGATCGCGCTCGGCCGCAAGCCACGCAGCGAGCGCCAGCTCGCTTTGGTGATGTCCGACTATCCCGCTCGCGGCGGCCGCGCCGGTTTCGCCGTCGGCCTCGATACGCCGGAGAGCACGCTGGCGATCCGGGAGCTGCTGGGCGAGACCGGCTATGATATCGGCTCTGCTGCATCTGGTAGCGCCAGCTTGGGCGGCGCTGATCTGATGCAGGCCCTGACCGAAGGCCCCGCCGACTTCGCTGTTCCGCTTGCCGCCTACCGCGCCTGGCTGGACACCATCCCACCCACCGCGCGCGAAATCCTGCTCGCCAGCCACGGCCAACCCGAAGCCAACCCGGCCTGCGACGGCGAAGCCTTCCGTTTCCGCGTCGTGCGCTTCGGCAAGCTCGCCATCGCGCTGCAGCCGCCGCGCGACGCTTCGCCCGATCGCAAGGCGCGCTATCACGACCCCGACGCGCCGCCGGGGCACGCCTATCTCGCCTTCTATCTCGGCCTGCGCAAAATCCTGCGTGCCGACGCGCTGATCCATCTCGGCACCCATGGCACGACCGAATGGCTGCCCGGCAAGGCAGTGGCGCTGTCGGCCGCCTGCTGGCCGCGGCTCGCCGTTGGCGCCCTGCCGGTGATCTACCCTTATGTCGTCGACGATCCCGGCGAAGCGGCCCCGGCCAAGCGCCGGCTCTCGGCGCTGACGCTCGGCCATTTGCCGCCGCCGTTGGCGAGCCATGACACGGCCGGCGAAGCGGCGCTGCTGCGCGACCTGGTCGAGGAGTACTCGCAGGCGCAGGTGCTCGATCCGCGCCGGGCCGAGCTGGTCGCGCGCGAGATCATTGACCGGGCCCAGCGGACCGGCCTCGCCGCTGCGAGCGGCGTCGCGCCCGATCAGGACATGGCGAGCGCGCTCGCCGCACTCGACGCCCATCTCTGCGACCTCGCCGAGACCGCCTTCCGCAACGGCTTGCATGTCTTCGGCTCCTCGCAGGCCGATCCCATCTCCGCCGAGAACGAACGCCGCAATCTGCTGAAGGCGCTCGATGCCGGCTTCGTGCAGCCCGGCCCCGCCGGCGCACCACATCGCGGCCGGCCGGAGGTGCTGCCGAGCGGACGCAATCTCTCGACGCTCGACCCGCGCGCCTTGCCGACCCGTTCGGCCGCCAAGCTCGGTGCCAGAGCAGCCGAGGCCGTGATCGCCAGGCATCTCCAGGACGAGGGCGACTATCCGCGCCGGATCGTGATGGATCTCTGGGCCTCGCCGACCTTGCGCTCGGGCGGCGAGGACATCGCCCATGCCCTGCATCTGATGGGTGTGGAACCGCTCTGGGACCATGGCTCGACCCGCGTCACCGGCTTCTCGATCATCCCGCAGGCCAAGCTCGCCGCGCCGCGCGCCGACGTCACCATCCGCATCTCCGGCGCCTTCCGCGACACCTTTCCGGCGCAGATCGCCTTGCTCGACGCAGCCGCGCGCGCCGTCGCGGCCCTCGACGAGCCGGAGGAGTGGAACGAGCCCGCCGCCGCCCATCGCCGCGGCGAGGCGGGCGCGCGCATTTTCGGCGCCGCGCCCGGCCGCTACGGCGCCGCCATGGCGGACCGGGCGCTCGATGGCGACTGGCAGGCGCGCGCCGAACTGGGCGAGGCGTATCTCGCCGCCACCAGCCATGCCTATGGCGGACCTGACGGTGCCGCAGCGGCTGATGAGAGCTTCACCACCCGGGTCGCCGAAGCGCAGGCCTTCATCCATGTCAGCGACACCGCCGGCCGCGACATCCTCGAAGCGACCAGCGCCGCCGACGTGATCGGCGGCTTCGTCGCGGCGATGCAGGCGCAAGGCGGCAAGGCGGCGCTTTACAGCCTCGACACCTCCGACCCGGACAAGCCCAAGGCGAGGACGCTGGCCGAGGACGTCTCGCGCATCGTCCATGGCCGGCTCTGCCATCCCCAATGGATCGAAAGCCATCTCGCCCATGGCTGGCGCGGCGCGGCCGAATTGGCCGAGGCGGTCGACGCGCTCTTCGTCTATGCGGCTGCGACCGATGCGGTCTCGGACGGCCTGTTCGATGCGGTGTTCCAGGCCTATTGCGGCGATCCCGCCATCTGGCAGGCGCTGGAGCAGGCGAATGCGCCGGCTGCCGCCTCGATCCGCTCCCGTCTCGCGGAGGCCCAGGAGCGCGGGCTCTGGACAAGCCGATCGAACTCGGCCGCGATGCTCAAAGGGCGGGAGGCGGCGGAATGAGCGCCCCGGCCCGCGAGACGATGCGGCGCGGCTGGTGCCCCGGCACCTTGCGGCCGATGCTGACCGGCGACGGACTGCTGGTGCGCCTGCATCCGCCGGGCAATGCGCTGACGCCGGACCAGCTCGCACATGTCGCCGAGCTGGCGCACCGGTATGGCAATGGCCAGATCGAGGTCTCCGGCCGCGGCAATCTGCAATTGCGCGGCATCCGCGAAGAAGCGCACCCGGCACTGGTCGATGATCTCCTGGCAGCTCGCCTCGTCGACGAAGCCGAGGGCGATGGCCCGAACCGGCTGGTGCTGACTTCCCCGCTCGCCGGCCGGGCGGCGGACGAACTGCTCGACACCGCTGCGCTGGTTGAGGCGGTCGAGCATGCCGGGCGCGGCGTCGCGGGCCTGCCGGCAAAGTTCTCGATCGTCGTGGATGGCGGCGGCGCGCTGGCGCTCGATGGTTTCGCCACCGATCTCAGGCTAAGGGCGATCGCGATCGATGCAGTCGCGTTCGGCCTGCCGGGCGAGCTTTGGTTCGGCCCAATCGCCTTGGATCAGGCCCCGATACTGGCAGCCCGTTTGCTCGACGGTTTCGTCGCCGCAAGCGGGCAAAGCTCGGGACGGATCCGCCGCATGCGCGATCTCGCGCCGGAGGCCCTAAACGTACTGGCGACATCGTCCGGGCTCGGATCGATGCCGCTCCCAGCCATCCGGCCGAAGCCTTCACCGGTCGGCCTCGTGGCCCAGCGGGACAGCAAGGTCGCAGCGCTGGCCGGATTACCCTTCGGCCGGACCGATACCGCCGGCTTACAGCGGCTGGGCGAACTCGCCCACAATGCCAGCATCAGCGAGATCAAGGTATCCCCGTGGCGCGGCCTAGCCTTCTGCGATGTCTCGACGGACGCCGCGAGCGCCCTGCAGGAAGCCTTGCGCGATCAGGGGCTGATCGTCGCGCCGAACGACCCACGTCTTTCGGTCTCGGCCTGTACTGGTTTGCCGGCCTGCGCCCGCGGCAGGATGCCGACGCTGGCCGATGCCCCGGCGCTGACCAAAGCGATGGCGCCACTACTGACGAGCGGCGCAAGCCTCCACGTCTCTGGCTGCGCGAAGTCCTGTGCCCGTCCGGGCAAAGCCGACCTCACCTTGGTCGGCCGCGACGGGCGCTATGACGTCATCGTTGCTGGCACCGCCGACGATGACGCGATCGCGCATCTTTCGCTCGGGGAACTTGTGCGCCGGCTCGAACCGGGTCAGGACATCCGCGCGCTGCTGGAAGCGGCGCAGCATGAGAAGCAGGTTGGAAGTTGAACACGCGTCACGCCTATATCCGCGACGGGGCCGCGATCTACGAGCGCTCCTTCGCCATCATCCGGGCCGAATCCGACCTGGCGCGCTTTTCCGGAACGGCCGAGCGCGTCGTCGTCCGCATGATCCATGCCTGCGGCATGACCGACCTGCCCAGGGACGTGGCGATGTCGCCGGATTTCGCCGAAGCAGCCGAGATGGCGCTGGCAAAGGGCGCGCCGATCCTGTGCGATGCCCGCATGGTCGCAGATGGCGTCACTCGCGCCCGCCTTCCGGCGAAGAACGAAGTGATCTGCACGCTTCCCGATCCGTCCGTGCCGAAGCTGGCCGAGGAAATGGGCACGACGCGCTCGGCCGCGGCGATGGAGCTCTGGCGTCCGCATCTCGAAGGTTCCGTCGTCGTGATCGGCAACGCGCCGACCTCGCTGTTCCGCCTGCTCGACATGCTCGACGAGGGCGTGCCGAAGCCTGCTGCCGTGATCGGCATTCCCGTCGGCTTCGTCGGCGCAGCGGAATCGAAGGAGGCGCTGGCGCAGGACGGGCGCGTGCCCTTCCTCGTCGTGCACGGCCGGCGCGGCGGCTCGGCCATGGCGGCGGCGGCCGTCAACGCGCTGGCGCAGGTGAAGGAATGAGCGGCGTGGGCGAAGCAGCGCGCATTCTGCTCTATGGCGTCGGCCTCGGCCCCGGCGATCCCGACTACATGACGGTGCGCGCCCGCGACATCATCCTCAGGGCTGACCGTCTCGTCCATTTCTGCAAGCGCGGCCGGCGCGGCAATGCCCGGATCACCGCCGATGCGATCATCGCGCCGGATCCGGCCCGCGAGATCGAGCTCGCCTTCCCGGTGACGATCGAGGTGCCGGTCGAGGATGAGGGCTATACCGGGCCGATCGCCGCCTTCTACGATGAGGCGGCCGAGCAGCTCGCCGGCGAGATGGCGGCTGGCCGCAGCATCGCCGTGCTCTGCGACGGCGACCCCTTCTTCTACGGCTCCTTCATGCATTTGTGGCGCCGTCTCGCCCATCGCTTCCCGACCGAGGTGGTCCCGGGCGTGACCGGCATGGCCGGCGCCTGGGCCCGCGCCGATGCCCCGATCAGCTGGGGCGACGATGTGATGACGGTGGTGCCGGGCACGCTCGCCGAGGGCGAACTGACGCGCCGGCTCGCCGACACCGATGCCGCCGTGATCATGAAGCTCGGCCGCAACCTGCCAAAAGTGCGCCGTGCGCTGCAAGCGGCCGGGCTGATCAACCGCGCCATCTATGTCGAGCGCGCCACCATGGCCGGGCAGGTGGTGACCCGCCTCGCGGAGAAGCCCGATGACGAAGCGCCCTATTTCTCGATGATCCTCGTCCCCGGCGAAGGGCGGCGGCTGTGATCGGCTCGCTCGCCATCATCGGCCTCGGGCCAGGCGAGGCGCGTTATCTCACGCCCTCGGCGCTGGCTGCGCTCGAAGCGGCCAGTGATCTTATCGGCTACGGGCCCTATCTCGACCGTGTGCCGGTGCGCGATGGCCAGACCAAGCACGCCTCCGACAACCGCGTCGAGGTCGAGCGTGCCCGGCACGCGCTGATGCTTGCCGCCGAGGGGAGAGCCGTCGCGGTCGTCTCCGGCGGCGACCCTGGCGTCTTTGCCATGGCGGCGGCGGTGTTCGAGGCGCTGGAAGCGGGCGAGCCGGATTGGCACAAGCTTCCCATCGCAGTCGAGCCCGGCATCACCGCGATGCTGGCGGCCGCGGCCAAGGCCGGCGCGCCGCTCGGCGGCGATTTCTGCGCGATCTCGCTCTCCGACAACCTGAAGCCCTGGGAGGTCGTCACGGCGCGCCTCAGCGCGGCGCTGTCGGCCGATTTCGTGATCTCGCTTTACAACCCGATTTCGAAGGCGCGGCCCTGGCAGCTCCACAAGGCACTGGAGCTGGCGGCGACGATCCGCGCGCCCGAGACGCCGGTGATCTTCGCCCGCGCCGTTGGGCGACCCGATGAGAGCTTGCGCATCCTGACGCTCGCCGAGGCCATTGCGACAGCCGAGACCGCCGACATGGCGACCCTGGTGATGATCGGCGCCAGCGCGACACGGCTGATCGCCCGCGAGGGCGCAAACCCGATCGTCTATACGCCGCGCTCGGTTACAAAGAGCCCCTGCGTCACCAGCCAGGGCAGGACCTGATCGATATGCTCGACGGTCTCGACATCGGGCTTGGGCGGCCGCTCGACCATGATCACCGGGAGCCCGAGCCGGCGCGCCGCGACGAGCTTGCCGAGTGTCATCGGGCCGCCGGCATTCTTGCTGACGAGAACCTCGATACCCTCCTCCCGCATCAGCTTCTCCTCGGCCGCGGCCTCGAACGGCCCACGCTGCTGCAACACCTTGGCGTGCGGCAGCGGCAGATCGTTCACGGGCTCGATCACGCGGATGAGGTATTCGTGCTGCGGAGCTGCGAAGAAATGCGGCAATTCGAGCCGGCCGATGGTCAGGAAGACCCGGCGCGGCTCATCGCCGAGCGCCTCGACGGCAGCGTCGATGTCGGGCACGCTCTTCCAGCGGTCGCCGTTCTGCGGCTTCCAGCTTTCGCGCCGGATCGCCAGCAGGGGCACGCCTTCGGCCTTGCAGGCGGCTTGCGCATGATAAGGCATGATCGCGGCGAAGGGATGGGTCGCATCGATGACGGCGACGACGCCTTCGTCGATGAGATATTGCCTGAGCCCGGCAATGCCGCCGAAGCCGCCGGTGCGGGTCGGCAAGGACAAGGGACGCGGGTCGGCGGTATGGCCTGCGAGCGAGATCACGGCGCGAATCTCGGGTGCCTGTTCAGCCAGGAGCTGATCGAGCGCAGCCGCTTCGCTGGTGCCGCCGAGGATGAGGACCGTCATGGAACAGTTTTCGCCTGAAACCGCCACGCTGTCGAGCGCACCCCCTGGACCCTGGCTGTCGCTGGTCGGGCTCGGCGAGGATGGCCGCGCCGGCCTCTGCGCCGAAGCCTTGGCCGCGCTGGAGGGCGCCGAGATCGTCTTTGGCGGCGAGCGCCACCTCAAGCTGATCGGCGATGTGCCCGGTGAAGCCAGGCCCTGGCCGCAGCCTTTCCGCAATGCGCTGCCGGCGATTCTGGCCGAAAAGGGCCGCAATGTCTGCGTGCTGGCGACCAGCGATCCGTTCCATTACGGCATCGGCGCCGGGCTGACCAAGGCGGTGCCAGCGGCCGAGATGCGCGTCATCCCGCAGCTCTCCTCCTTCTCGATGGCCTGCACGCGCATGCGCTGGCCGCAGGAGGAATGCGGGCTGGTCTCGCTGCATGGCCGTGCCCTTCAGAGGATCATCCCTTTTCTCCAGCCGGGCGCGCGCGTGCTGGCCCTGTCCTGGGACGATTCGACGCCGCTCGCCGTCGCCCAGCTGATGAGCGCGCGCGGCTTCGGCGAAAGCACGATCACCGTGCTGGAAACGATCGGCGGCCCGAACGAACGCATCCGGCAGACTCGAGCCGACGCCTTCGCTCTGGATGGCATCGTGCCGCTCAACCTGCTGGCGATCGAGGTCGTCGCCAGCCGCGATGCCCGTATCCTGCCCCTCGTGACCGGGCTCTCCGACGACTGGTTCGAGCATGACGGCCAGCTCACCAAGGCCGATATCCGGGCGATCACGCTCTCGGCATTGGCGCCCCGCGCCGGCGAACTGCTCTGGGACATCGGCGCCGGCTCTGGCTCGATCGGCATCGAATGGAGCCTGCGCCATCGCCACAACCGGGCGATCGCCTTCGAGGAGCGGCCGGAGCGCGCCGCCCGCATCGCCCGCAACCGGCTGGCGCTCGGCGCGCCGCCGCTCGAGGTCGTCGAGGGCAAGGCACCGGAGAGCTTCGCCGGAAAAGCCTCGCCGGACGCCGTCTTCATCGGCGGCGGGCTGACCGATCCCGGTGTCTTCGAGGCCGCCTTCGCGGCGCTGAAGCCGCGCGGGCGGTTGGTGGCGAATGCGGTGACGATCGAGGGCGAAGCCAGGCTGGCCGGGCTGTTCTCGGCCCATGGCGGCAATCTGCGCCGCATCGGCGTCTCCCATCTCGATCCGATCGGGACGATGCATGGCTGGCGCGCCGCGATGGCAGTGACGCAATGGCGCGTGGTAAAGCCGTGAGCGACGTCACCGCCGGCATCGGCCTGCGCCCGGGCACATCGGAGGCCGATATCGAGGCCTGCCTGACGCAGACGCTGGCCGCCGCCAACCTGCCCGCGGATGCGATCAAGCGCCTCGCGACCCTTGCCTCGCGCCGGGACGAGCCGGGGCTGGCGGCAGTGGCGCAGGCGCATGACCTCTCCCTCGTCGCCATCCCCGACGAGGCGCTCGCCGGCTTCGAGGCCGCCTGCGCCACGCGCTCGACCCGGATTTCCGGGCTCTATGGCGTCGGCTCGGTGGCCGAGGCGGCGGCGCTGGCCGCGGCCGGCCCGGGCGCGACCCTGATCCAGCCGCGCATCGCCACCGCCCGCGTCACCTGCGCCCTTGCCCGGAGCGCCGCGTGACCGTCCATTTCATCGGCGCCGGCCCCGGCGCGATCGACCTCATCACCCTGCGTGGGCGCGAACTGATCGGCGCCTGCCCGGTCTGCCTCTATGCGGGCTCGCTGATTCCCAAGGCGATGCTGGGCTGGTGCCCGCCGGGCGCACGCATCGTCGACACTGCCCCGCTCGATCTCGACGCGATCGTCGCCGAGATCGAAGCCGCTCATGCCGAGGGCAAGGACATCGCCCGGCTGCATTCCGGCGACATTTCGATCTGGAGCGCGACCGGCGAGCAGATGCGCCGGCTGGGTCAGCTCGGCATCCCCTATGAGATCACGCCGGGCGTGCCGGCCTTCGCCGCCGCGGCGGCGGCGCTCAAACGGGAACTCACGCTGCCCGGCGTCGCGCAATCGCTGGTGCTGACCCGCACCTCCGGCCGCGCCTCGGCCATGCCGGACAAGGAAAAGCTGGCGACCTTCGCGGCATCCGGCGCGACGCTCGCCATCCATCTCTCGATCCATGTCATCGACCAGGTCGTAGAGGAACTGACGCCGTTCTATGGCGCGGACTGTCCGGTCGCGATCGTCTTCCGTGCCTCCTGGCCGGAGGAGCGTATCCTGCGCGGGCGGCTCTGCGACATCGCCGATCAGGTCCGGGCGGCCGAGCTGGAACGCACCGCGCTGATCCTGGTCGGGCCGGCGCTGGTGGCCGAGGACTTTTCCGAAAGCGCGCTCTATTCGACCGGTTATGACCGCCGCTTCCGCCCGCGCGGAGGCCAGGCATGACGACCCGCGGCCTGCTCATCGCCGCGCCGCGCTCCGGCTCGGGCAAGACCACGATCACGCTCGGCCTGCAGCGGGCGCTGACCCGGCGCGGCCTCAAGGTGCGCGGCCTGAAATGCGGGCCGGATTATATCGATCCGGCCTTCCACGCCGCCGCGACCGGCGCGCCCAGCGCCAATCTCGACAGCTATGCGATGCCGGACGCGCTGCTCGGCCAGATCGCCAATGAGGCGGCGGGAGCGGCGGACATCATTGTCGCCGAGGGCTCGATGGGGCTGTTCGACGGCGTGCCCGGCCCCGACGGGCATACCGGCACCGGCGCCGACGTCGCAGCGCTGCTCGGCTGGCCGGTCGTGCTGGTCATCGACGTCTCCGGACAGGCGCAATCGGCCGGAGCGGTTGCGCTCGGCTGCATGCTCTACGACAAGCGCATTCGCGTCGCCGGCGTGATCCTCAACAAGGTCGCGAGCGAGCGGCATCGCCGGCTGGCGGCTGCCGGCATGGAGCGAATCGGCCTGCCAGTGTTCGGCGCGCTACCGCGCGAAGCCAGCCTGATCCTGCCCGAGCGCCATCTCGGCCTGGTCCAGGCCGGCGAGACCGAGGATCTGCACCAACGCCTCGATGCGTTGGCCGAAGCGGTTGCGGCAGCGGTCGATCTCGACGCCGTCATCGCTGCCGGAAGTGCGACCGCGTTGCCCGCTTCTGGCCGACAGATGTCGCCACTGCCGGCACCCGGCAAGCGGCTCGCCATCGCCCGCGACGCCGCCTTCAGCTTCGTCTACCCGCATGTCGAGGCCGGCTGGCGCGCGCTGGGGACCGAACTCGTGCCGTTCTCGCCGCTCGCCGACGAGCCGCCGCCTGACGGGTGCGATGCCTGCTGGCTGCCGGGCGGCTATCCCGAGCTGCATGCCGGCCGGCTCGCTGCCGCCTCGCGCTTTCTCGACGGCCTGCGCGACTTCGCCCGCACCCGCCCGGTCCATGGCGAGTGCGGCGGCTATATGGTGCTCGGCAAGACTCTCATCGACGCCGGCGGGGCCAGCCATGCCATGGCCGGGCTACTCTCGGTCGAGACCAGCTTCGCCAAGCGCAAGATGAATCTGGGCTATCGCAATGCAGTGCTTGCCGCGGACGGGCCGCTCGGCCGCGCCGGCGCAAAGCTCAGCGGGCACGAATTCCACTATGCGACGGTGATCTCGCAAGGCGAGGACCCACCCTTCGCAGAGATCACCGATCCGCATGGCTCGGCGCCTGCCCCCGCCGGCAGTCGCCGCGGCCTCATTTCGGGCTCGTTCTTCCACGCCATCGCCATGCGGGAGGGCGCGTGAGCGCGCCTCCCGCCTTCGACGCCGGCTTCCGCGACAAGCTCGGCGAGCTCTTCGCCTGGCGTCGCGATGTCCGGCGCTTCCGCCGTGAGCCGGTGCCGGAGGGATTGCTGACGAAACTGCTCGAGCTGATGCAGCTTTCGCCCTCGGTCGGCCATTCGCAACCCTGGCGCTGGCTGCGGGTGGATAATCCCGAGCAGCGGCTTGCGATGCAGGCGAGCTTTTCCCACTGCAATGCCAATGCACTGGCGGAGTACGAGGGCGAGCGCGCGGCCCTCTATGCCCGCCTCAAGCTCGAAGGTTTGCGCGAGGCGCCCATTCAGTTCGCTGTGTTCTGCGACCACGCTACGGCGCAGGGCCACGGCCTCGGCCGACGGACCATGCCGGAGATGCTGGATTATTCGGTCGTCGCGGCGATCACGCAGTTCTGGCTCGCCGCCCGCGCCCATGGGCTCGGCCTCGGCTGGGTCTCGATCCTCGACCCGGCCGAGATCGCCGCCATCCTCAGCGTCCCAGTGGAGTGGAAGCTGATCGGCTATCTCTGCCTCGGCTATCCCGAGGAGGAGCACGAGCTGCCCGAGCTCGTCCGCGCCGGCTGGGAGAACGATCCACGGCGCAATGGCCGTCGCTAGGCGGCGCCACGCAGCGCACCGCGCAGGCCGAGCGCCGTCAGCATGGCGAGCAGCGCGGCTGCGGCGACCAGCCCGGCCGCCGAGGGCCAGCCCAGCGCCTCGATGACGCCGCCGATCGCGACGGGGCCGACGACCTGGCCGAGATTGCTGCCCTGCATCATCAGCCCGACCACGACCGGCATCAATCGCGTCGCCGGTGCGGCGAGCGGAGCGGAGGCGAGCAATGTCGCCGGGATCAGCCCGCCCGCCGCAGCGAACAGCACGCAGAGCAGGAAGGTCGCAATATCAGGCAGCAGGCCGAGGAAGATGCCGATCCCGCAAAGGCCCATGGCGAGGCTTGCGGCGATGATCAGATTCGCCCGGCCGATGCCGCGCGACAGCAGCACACCGGCGATGAGATTGCCAGCGATGTTGCCGGTGGTCGCGAGGGCGCTGAGCAGGCCGGCCGTCGCCAGCGAGACCTGCATGCGCTGCATCAGCAGCACCGGTAGGAAACTGAACAGAGCGAAGAACATCAGCGCGTAGAGGGCGAAGGTCAGCGCCAGCAGCAGCGGCCCGCTTGTGCTCAGCACCGCGCCGGCATCGCCGGCAAGAGCTGTCCAGGAGGGCGCAGCACCTCCATCCGACTTCGGCACGGTCAGCCCCGTCAGCACGATGGCAATGACGGCGAGAGCGCCGGTGACCTGCCAGATCATGCGCCAGTCGGTCAGCCAGAGCCCGGCCAGCATGGCGAGCGCGATGCCGGTCGGCATGAAACAGCTCCACACCGCCATGGCGAGGTCGCGCCGATCCGGGCTGGCGACACGCTGGAGGATGGCCGGCCCGGCAATGATGATCAGCAGGAAACCGAGCCCCTCGACGACGCGCGAGGCGAGCAGCATCGGAAAGCGCGGCGCCGCCGCGCCCAGGAAAGCGCCGACGGCCACGGCCAACAGACCGAGCAGGAGGACGTTTCGCGCGCCGAGCGCGATGGCGAGCGTGCCGACCGGGATGCCCCCGACCATGCCGAGCACGGCGAAGATCGATGCGAGCCAGCCCAGCGTTCCGAGATCGAGTCCGAATTCGGCCTGGACCAATGGCATCGCGATCGCCGCCTTGCCGACCTGCAGCGCCGCAACGATGCCGCTGGCGACGACCACGGAGACGGCGAGCCAGTCGGTCCTGGCATCCTGTGTTGAGACGGCGGCCGTCATGAGCGCGATCTTGCGACGATGATCTCTGCGGGATGATCGGCCATGCTCGGTTCCTTGGATGGCGCTGCGGCGTCGCCCGGAAATGTGGGTTTCAGCCGATCTCGAAAAGTGAGATAATTGGCATCGAGTCGATCAAGGAAATCGATCATGCTCGATGCGCTCACCCTCGACCAGATGCGAGTCTTCGTGACCGTAGCCGAAGCCGGCAGCTTCCGTTCGGCCGCGGCGCGGCTGTCGCGGGCACAGTCGGCAATCAGCCATGCCATCGCCAATCTCGAGGCTCAGCTCGGCCTTTCCCTGTTCGACCGCTCCGCCCATCGCCCTGCCCTTACGGCGGAAGGCAAGGCCCTGCTCGCCGATATCAGGGAGGTGTTGCTGAGGGTCGGCGCCTTGAAGGCCCGCGCCCATGGCCTGAGCCGGGGCGTCGAGATCGAATTGTCGCTGACGATCGACGTGCTGTTCCCGTTTCCGCTGATCGGGGCAGCGCTCTGCGGCCTGCGCGAGCTCTATCCTTCCGTCTCGATCCGGCTCGCCATCGAGCCGCTCGGCGGGCCGATCGCGGCGCTGCTGGAGCGACGCAGCGCGCTCGCCATCACCGTCGGCGAGAACTTTCGCGACCCGCGCATCGCGATCGAGGCGCTCACGTCGATCGAGGTGATCGCGGTCGTCGCAGCGACGCATCCGCTCGCCCGGGCCGGCGATGGACGCCAATTGACCCGCTCCGAGCTCGCGCAGCATCTCCAGATCGTGCAGATCGACCCGACGCCGATCTCGGGCGCGCAGGATTTCAACGTGCTCTCGCCGCAGACCTGCCGCGTCACCGGGCAAGACACCAAGCATGCAATGATCCAGGCCGGACTTGGCTGGGGCCGGCTGCCGCACTGGCTGATCGAGCGCGATCTCGCCGAGGGCCGGCTGGTCCGGGTCGCGACCGGGGCGCTCGGCCGGAACGCGCAATTGCCGGCAGAAGCCTATCTCGCCCACCGCCTCGACGAGGCGATGGGCCCGGCCGCGCGCGCCTTTGCCGAGGCGCTGGCACGGCTCTGCGAGGTCAGAGTGCGACCTTGAACGGCGCTTCCGTCTTGGCCTTGATCTCGTCGAGCGTAACGCCTTCGGCGAGCTCGATCAGGGTCATGCCGCCGCCATTCTCGTCAATCGCGAAGACGCCGAGATCGGTGATCACCATGTCGACGACGCCGGCGCCGGTCAGCGGCAGGTCGCAGGCCTTGAGCAGCTTCGGCGATTCCGAGCCGTCCTTGTTCTTGGCGACGTGCTCCATCACCACGACGACCTTCTTGACGCCGGCGACGAGGTCCATGGCGCCGCCCATGCCCTTCACCATCTTGCCGGGGATCATCCAGTTGGCGAGGTCGCCATTCTCGGCGACCTGCATGGCCCCGAGGATGGAGAGGTCGATATGGCCGCCGCGGATCATGCCGAAGGAGTCGGACGAGGAGAAATAGCTCGTCGTCGGCAGTTCGGTGATGGTCTGCTTGCCGGCATTGATCAGGTCGGGATCCTCCTCGCCCTCATAGGGGAAGGGGCCCATGCCGAGCATGCCGTTCTCCGACTGGAGCTGCAAGCTCATGCCGTCGGGGATGTAGTTCGAGACAAGGGTGGGTATGCCGATGCCGAGATTGACGTAGAAGCCGTCCCTCAGCTCCTTGGCGGCGCGAGCGGCGATCTGTTCACGGGTCCAGGCCATGCGTTGATCTCCTTCTCAAGCCGTTTCGCGCTTGCGCACGGTGCGCTGCTCGATGCGCTTCACCGGATTGGCGACGTGCACGATGCGCTTCACGAAGATGCCAGGGGTGTGGATCTGGTCCGGGTCGATCTCGCCAGCCGGGACGAGATGCTCGACCTGGGCGATCGTCATGCGCGAGGCCGAGGCCATCATCGGATTGAAGTTGCGCGCCGTCTTCCGGTAGACGAGGTTGCCCTCGGTATCGCCCTTCCAGGCATGGACGATCGAGATGTCGGCGAAGAGGCCGCGCTCCATGATGTAGCGCTCGCCGTCGAACTCGCGCTCCTCCTTGCCTTCGGCGATCAGTGTGCCGACGCCGGTCTTGGTGAAGAAGGCGGGGATGCCGGCGCCGCCGGCACGGATGCGCTCGGCCAGCGTGCCCTGAGGGTTGAATTCGAGCTCGAGCTGGCCGGAAAGGTACTGCTCGGCGAAAAGCTTGTTCTCGCCGACGTAAGAGCTGATCATCTTCCTAATCTGCTTGGTCTCGAGCAGGATGCCGAGGCCGGCGCCGTCGACGCCGGCATTGTTGGAGATGAAGGTCAGGTTCTTGGCGCCGGAGTCGCGGATCGCCTCGATCAGCGTATCGGGAATGCCGCAGAGGCCGAAACCGCCGGCCATGATGGTCATGCCATCCTTGACGACGCCGGCGAGCGCCGCCTTGGCGTCAGGAAAAACCTTCTTCATCGGGATGCCTTCGTCGCTGGGTGATCGCAAGGGAGCCTTCGAAAACAACTAGCCGAGCGCATGGTGCGGTTGCAACATGCGTCACTGACGCGCCTCTCGTGCAGCGTTGCACGGCACATGACAGCCCGGCCCGGCCGATGCTACCAAACGGCGCGCCCTGCCTTCCGGAGCCACGCCCTTGTCCGCTTCCCGCTCCATCCTCTTGATCATCGGCGGCGGCATCGCCGCCTATAAGTGCCTGGAGCTGATCCGGCGCCTGAAGGATCACGGCATCGCCTGCCGCTGCATCCTGACCAGGGCCGGCGAGCAGTTCGTGACGCCGCTCGCGGTCTCCTCGCTCGCGGGCGAGAAATGCTTCACCGACCTGTTCTCGCTGACGGACGAGGCCGATATCGGCCATATCGCCCTGTCGCGCTCGACCGATCTTCTGGTCGTCGCGCCCGCCACCGCCGACCTCATCGCCAAGATGGCGAACGGCCATGCCGACGATCTCGCCTCCACAGCGCTACTGGCGACGAATAAACGGATCCTGATCGCCCCGGCCATGAACCCGCGGATGTGGCAGCATCCGGCGACGCAGCGTAACATGGCGACGCTGCAGAAGGATGGCGTCCTCGTCGTAGGCCCCAATTCCGGCGCCATGGCCGAGCGCGGCGAGAGCGGCCCCGGCCGGATGGCCGAGCCGCATGAGCTGCTCGCCGCGATCGAATTGGCGCTCGCCGGCGACAGCAGGCAGACGCCCTCGATCGGCTTTCTGGGCCGTCTGCCCGGTGGCGCGCCATCCGGGCCGAAGCCGCTGGCGGGCAAGCGCGTGCTCGTCACCTCCGGCCCGACGCATGAGCCGATCGACCCGGTGCGCTATATCGCCAACCGCTCCTCCGGCAAGCAGGGCCACGCCATCGCGGCAGCCGCGGCGGCCGCGGGCGCGCAGGTGACGCTGATCTCCGGGCCGGTGACCATCGCCGATCCGGTGGGGGTCAACACCGTCCATGTCGAGAGCGCCCGCGACATGCTGGCGGCGACCGAAAGCGCACTGCCGGCCGATATCGCGATCTTCGCCGCGGCCGTCGCCGACTGGCGCAGCGCCGATGCCGCCGGCCAGAAGATGAAAAAGGACGGCAAGGGCCCGCCCAGCCTCGCTCTGGTCGAGAACCCCGACATTCTCGCCACCATCGCGGCGCGCGAGGTTGACCGGCCGGCCCTGGTCGTCGGCTTCGCCGCGGAGACGCAGAACGTCGTCGACTATGCCCGCGCCAAGCTGGCGAAGAAGGGCTGCGACCTGATCGTGGCCAATGACGTCGGCGGCACCGGGGTGATGGGTGGCGACGCCAACACCGTCCACCTCGTCAGCACCGACAGCGTCGAGACCTGGCCGACCCTGCCGAAAGCGGAGGTGGCGACGCGCCTCGTCGCGCATTTCGCCGATCTGCTGGCGCACAAGGGCTGACGGCCGATGGCGACGCTCCGCATCCGGCGCCTGCCGCACGCCCACGATCTGCCGCTGCCGGCCTACGAGACCGCAGGCGCGGCCGGGCTCGATCTGCGCGCCGCCTTGTCCGACGGACCGCTTGAGCTGGTGCCGGGCGCGCGCCTGCTGGTGCCGACCGGTCTCGTGCTCGAACTGCCTGAGGGTACCGAGGGCCAGGTCAGGCCGCGCTCGGGCCTAGCACTGCGCCACGGTGTGACACTGCTCAATACGCCCGGCACGATCGATGCTGACTACCGCGGCGAGGTCAAGGTGATCCTGATCAATCACGGCCAGGAGGCTTTCATCGTCGCGCATGGCGACCGCATCGCCCAACTCGTCGTCGCCGCGGTGCTGCAGGTGGGAATCGTCGAGGTCGAGGAGCTCAGCGAAACCACGCGTGGCGCTGGTGGCTTCGGCTCGACGGGGATGAGCGACACCGCCTCCCGGCGGGGCGCCGGAGGCAAGGCATGATCCAGCTCTCGCGCCGTAGCCTGCTCGCGGTCACCGCAGTAGTCGACATCGCCCTGCATGCCCGGCCCACCCCGGTTGCGGCCAAGGCACTGGCGGCGCGGCACGAATTGCCGCCGCGCCATCTCGAAACGGTGCTGCAGGCGCTGGTCAGGGTCGGGATCCTCAAGGGCGTGCGGGGGCCGCGCGGCGGCTATGAACTCGCGCGCGAGCGCCGCCGCATCACCGCCGGCGAGATCGTGCGCGCCGCGATGCAGGCCAATGCCGACGAAACCCTGCCGCCACTGCCGCGTTCGGCCTTGGTGGACGCCGTGGTCGATCCGATGATGCAGCAGGCCATGGAAGCCTGGCTCGCCAGGCTCGACGCCGTCACCGTGGCCGATCTTTGTCGCGAGGCCGAAGAGCGCGCCGCGACCGGGAAGCCGACAGCCGACACAGATTTTACAATCTAGTATGTTAAATACTCCATTCCTCGACATATTCTGTGATTTGATGCTAGCTTGAGCGCAAGTTCTCGATCCGAGACGACCCGCCTAGATCACCAGCAAGGGAGGCCGCCATGGCCGACGCAACGCAGAAGCCCGCCCATGTTCCCGGCCGCGGCCGCGTCTACAATTCGATCACCGACACGATCGGCGACACCCCGCTGGTTCGCTTGAACCGCCTGCCGGCCGAGCGCGGCGTCAACGCGACGATCCTGGCCAAGCTCGAATTCTTCAACCCGATCTCCAGCGTCAAGGACCGCATCGGCGTCGCCATGATCGATGCGCTCGAGGCCTCTGGCGCGCTCAAGCCGGGCGGCACGTTGATCGAGCCGACCTCGGGTAATACCGGCATCGCACTCGCCTTCGTCGCCGCCGCGCGCGGCTATCGCCTCATCCTGGTCATGCCCGAGACGATGTCGCTCGAGCGCCGCAAGATGCTGGCCTTCCTCGGCGCCGAGCTCGTGCTGACGCCCGGCCCCGGCGGCATGCGCGGCGCCGTTGCCAAGGCCGAGGAGCTCAAGAACGAGATTCCCGGCGCGATCATCCCGCAGCAGTTCGAGAACCCGGCCAATCCGGCGATCCACCGCAAGACCACGGCGGAGGAGATCTGGAACGACACCAATGGCGCCGTCGACATCGTCATCTCCGGCGTCGGCACCGGCGGCACCATCACCGGCGTCGGCCAGGTGCTGAAGGCCAAGAAGCCGTCGGTGAAGATGGTCGCGATCGAGCCGGAGGATTCGCCGGTGCTGTCGGGCGGCCAGCCCGGCCCGCACAAGATCCAGGGCATCGGCGCCGGCTTCGTGCCGGGCATCCTCGACCGCGGCGTGATCGACGAGGTCGTCACCGTCGGCAACCAGACCGCCTTCGAGACCGCGCGCGCACTCGCCAAGGCCGAAGGCATCCCGGCCGGCATCTCCTCGGGCGCGGCCATCGCCGCGGCGCTGGAGGTCGGCGCCCGGCCGGAGAATGCCGGCAAGACGATCGTGGTGATCATCCCCTCCTTTGCCGAGCGCTACATCTCCAGCGCCCTGTTCGAAGGTCTGTGATCCCAGCGAGCCTGCAGATCGTCCGGCTGAGCGAGGCCCTGCCGGACGATCTGCCCGCCTTGCAGGACGAGGCGGCGGCCGAGGGCTATCGCTTCGTCGAAGGCATCCTGGAGGAATGGGATGCCGGGCGCTATGCCGGCACGGACGAGCGGAGCACGCTGTTCGCCGTCTATCGCGAGGGCATTTTAGCGGCGATCGGCGCGGTGACGCCCGACCCTTACGACCCGGCGCCCGATCTGCTGCGCATCCGCCATGTCTATGTCCGGCCGGGCAACCGGCGCGAAGGCGTCGGCCGTGCGCTCGCCGGCGCGCTGATCCAGCAAGGCCTTGCGCTGGCGCCGCGGCTCTCGCTCAATGCCGCCGATGCCGGCGCATCCGCCTTCTGGGAGGCGATGGGTTTTCGGCCGGATAGCAGCGGCACGCGCCGCAGCCATCTGCTGGCGCGCTGAGATACTCAGTTTCGCAGCGTGATCCGGTTGCCCCAGGGATCGACCGCCGATCCGGCATCGCCACCGGACGCCGCCAGGCGCCGGCTCAGCGCCGCGCGAGCCTCATCGTCACGCGCGACAAGCTCGAAACTCGCCAGACCCGCCTCATTCTCGCGGCGTGGGCCGGCGCCGCGGCTGTGCCAGGTGTTGGTGGCGATGTGGTGGTGGTAGCCGCCGGTCGCCATGAAGCTCGCGCCGGGATAGTGCACCATCACCTCGAAGCCGAGCGCATCGCGGTAGAAGCGCTCGGCCTCTGCGACATCGCCGACGCGCAGATGGATGTGGCCCATCACCGTGCGCTCCGGCATGCCGGCATAGGCGCGCCCGTCGGCGTCGCGCAGCAGCGCGTCGAGGTCGAGCCGCTCGGTCGCCATCTTGAGCCGGCCGCCGTCGAGGCGCGGCCATTCGGGGCGGCTGCGGTCGCGATAGACCTCGATGCCGTTGCCCTCGGGATCGGAGAGATAGAGCGCCTCGCTGACGAGATGGTTCGAGGCGCCTTCCAGCCCGATGCGCGCCTCGGCTGCATGCCGCAGCCAGTTGCCGAGATCGCGGCGCGAGGGCAGCAGGATCGCCATGTGGAACAGGCCGGCGGCCGAAGATGGGTGCTGTGCGCCGGCTTCCAGCTTCACCAGCGGCTCCCCGCCCGCGCCGAGCACGGCATGGTCGGCATCCTGCTCGATCACCGAAAGCCCGATCGCATCCCGATAGAATGCCGTCAGGCCAGGGAGATCGCGCACGCGCAGGGAGACCGCGCCGATATGGACGGGGGCATCGAGCGCCTCGTTGCGGGGCTGGGCCTGGGTGTCGGCGGCTACGGACATGGGGCTGCTCCAAACTTGCGGCGGCAGGGCCGCCCGTCAGCAAGATGGGGTTTTCAGCCGCGCTTGTCGTCCCCTCGCGAGGCAAGTCCGAGATTGCATAGCCGCAATCCTGCTCCACCGTCATTGCGAGGAGCGAAGCGACGAAGCAACCCAGGGGCCAGGAGCTCTGCGAGCTGGATTGCTTCGCCCCGCTCGCGATGACGGCCAAGGCCGTCAGGCCCGCTCCGCCAGCGCCCTTGCGATCGCCGCCCGGAACTCGGGGATGCCGAGCCCCTTCTCGCTGGAGGTCAGCAGCACCTCGGGAAAAGCGGCCGGGCGCCGCCTGATCTTCTCGGCGGTCGCCGCAATCATGGCCTCCTGTTCGGATTTCTTGAGCGCATCGCCCTTGGTCAGGATCACCTGATAGGACACCGCTGCCTTGTCGAGCGTCTTCAGCACGTCGTCGTCGACATCCTTCAGGCCATGCCGGGCGTCGATCAGCACATAGACCCTCATCAGATTGGCGCGGCCGCGCAGATAGTCGTGGATCAGCCTGGTCCAGGCCGCGACCTTCTCCTTGCCGACGGCGGCATAGCCATAGCCGGGCATGTCGACGATGGTCAGGCGCTCGTCATGGCCGACCTGGCGGAAGAAGTTGAGCTGTTGGGTCCGGCCCGGCGTGTGCGAGGTGCGCGCCAGCGCGTTGCGGCGGGTGAGCGCGTTGATCAGGCTCGACTTGCCGACATTGGAGCGGCCGGCGAAGGCGATCTCCTGGCCGACCATGGGCGGCAAATCGTCGATCCGGGTCGAGGCCCAGACGAACTCCCACGGCCCCTCGAAGAGTTTTCGGGCGGATTCGAGTTCGTCGTCGCTGAAGGGCGCGGTCTGATCTGTGGTCATCGCCCCTGCCTACACGGCGGCGCGCAGCGCGTCGATGTCCGCGCCGGCGATCAGGGGCAGGTTGCGTGCGATCTTCTCGGGCTCCCAGTCCCACCAGCGGACTTCGAGCAGGGCCGAGATCACCTCCGGCGCGAAACGCAGCTTCACGACGCGGCCGGGATTGCCGACCACCACGGCATAGGGTGGCACATCGCGGGACACCTGGGCGCGCGTCCCGATGATCGCGCCGTCGCCGATGCTGACGCCGGGCATGATCACCGCCTCGCGGCCGATCCAGACATCGTTGCCGATCACGGTGTCGCCGCGCAGGCCGAGGCCGTCGCGGGTGAAGTCGGGCACGTTCTCGAAACCGAACATGCCGAACGGATAGGTCGAGAAGCCGCCCATCGGATGGTTGGCGCCGTTCATGATGAACTGCGCCGCCTGGGCGATCGCGACGAACTTGCCGATGATCAGCCGGTCGCCGATGAAGTCGAAATGATAGCGCACGCAGCGGGCGAGGAAGTGCTCGGGCCCGC
The DNA here is from genome assembly GCF_900112185.1 of Allobosea sp. CRIB-10. Taxonomy (GTDB): domain Bacteria; phylum Pseudomonadota; class Alphaproteobacteria; order Rhizobiales; family Beijerinckiaceae; genus Allobosea. The sequence continues at coordinate 103,729 of NZ_FOKP01000009.1, forward strand.
GCGAGTCATCATAGTAGCTGTAGTCGCCGACCTCGACGAGCGGATGGTCGACCACGGCCTTGAGGAAGGCCGTGCCCTTCCAGCCGGCGATCGGATGGCGGGTCTTGGGATCAGGTAAGGGCATGGCGCGGCACTAAGCACATCGCCACCGCCCCGGACAAGCCGCGAAGCGGCACGAGGCCATCCGCAAAACAAAAACGCCGGAGCCCCGAGAGGCGTCCGGCGTTCCATGTCATCGTGGCCGGGGCTCTCGCCCCGCGGCCTCACTTCTTGTTGCTGTTCGCCGGCTTCGGCGTCGTGGCGGCGCCGTTCGCGGTCGCCGGCTTCTTGCTGAACATGCCCTTGAGATTGTCCCAGAGCTCGATCTTCACGCCGTGCTTGCGCATGATGTAGCCCTGCTGGGCGACCGAAAGCAGGTTGTTCCAGCTCCAGTAGATCACCAGGCCGGCCGGGAACGAGCCGAGCAGGAAGGTGAAGAACACCGGCATCCAGGTGAACATCATCTTCTGGACCGGATCCGGCGGCTCCGGATTCATCTTCATCTGCACGAACATCGTGATGCCCATCAGGATCGGCCAGATGCCGAGATGCAGCATGGCCGGCGGCGTGAACGGCAGGAGGCCGAACAGGTTGAAGAGATTGGTCGGGTCCGGCGCGGCGAGGTCCTTGATCCAGCCATAGAACGGCGCGTGCCGCATCTCGATGGTGATGAACAGGATCTTGTAGAGCGCGAAGAAGACCGGGATCTGCACCAGCACCGGCCAGCAGCCGGCGAGCGGGTTGATCTTCTGGGTCTTGTACAGCTCCATCAGCGCCTGCTGCTGCTTCATCTTGTCGTCAGCATAGCGCTCGCGGATCGCCATCATCTCCGGCTGCACCGCCTTCATCTTCGCCATCGAGGCGTAGGACTTGTTGGCGAGCGGGAAGAACAGCAGTTTCAGCAGGACGGTCACGACCAGGATGGCGATGCCGAAATTGCCGACATGCTTGTAGACCCAGTCCATCACGTAGAACATCGGCTTTGTGATGAAATAGAACCAGCCCCAGTCGATCATCAGCTCGAAGCGCTTGATGCCGAGGTTCTTTTCGTAACCGTCGATCGCGGCCACTTCCTTGGCGCCGGCGAACAGGCGCGAGGAGGCGCTGGCCGAAGAGCCCGGCGCGACATTGACGGCTTCGCCGAGGAAGTCGGCCTGATAGGTGCGCACCGAACCGGTCTGCACCGAGGAATAGCGGCCCTCGTATTTCTTGCCCTGGTCGGGGATGGCGGCCGCGGCCCAATACTTGTCGGTGATGCCGACGAAGCCGCCGACCACATCCTTCCAGGCCTTGCCATGCGTCGCCGAGCCGAGCGCCGGCTCCTTGTCGATGGCGTCATAGGTGTATTCCTGCAGACCCTGCTCGCCGAGCGAGCCGATCATGCCCTCGTGCAGCACATAGTAGCCGAGCGTCGCCGGCTTGCCGACGCGAACGACCTGGCCATAGGGGTAGAGGGTGACGGCGTTGGCGCCCTTGTTCTCGACCTCGTCGCGGATCGAGAACATCGCATTGTCGTCGACCGCGATGGTGCGCTTGAAGGTGAGGCCCTGGCCGTTATCCCAGCTCAGCACCACCGGCTTGGCCGCGGTCAGGACCTGGCTGTCGGCAGTCCAGACCGTCGTCGCGTTCGGCAAAGCGACATTGGCGCCCGGCCCCGCAACCCAGCCGAAATCGGAATAATAGGCATTCGGCCCGCCGGCCGGCGAGAGCAGCACGATGATCGGGCTCTTCGGATCGACCGTCTCATGATAGGCCTTGAGCGAGACGTCGTCGATGCGCGCGCCGGTCAGCGAGAGCGAACCGGCGATCTTGGGCGTGTCGATCTTGAGGCGCGGACCGGCGGCGAGCGCCGCCTCGCGGGTCGCGGCGGTGGCGGCCGTGACGGGTGCCTGGCCGGGCTGCGCCGGAGCGCTGCCCTGGCCCGGAGCCGGAGCGGTGCCGGGAGCCGCCGGCGCGCCGGACGGCTGAGTTGCCTGCTGGCTCTGCGTCTGCTGGTTCTGCTGCGCGATCTGCTTCTGCTTCTCGGCCTGGGGCAGACCGTAGAAATATTGCCAGCCGAGCAGCACGACGACCGAGAGCGTGATCGCCAGCAGCAGATTGCGGTTGTCTTCTTTCATCATCATCGTCTGAAAACGGTCTCGCTGGCGGCCCTGGCGGGCGTCTATGAGGCTTGGCGCGAAGCGGAGCGCCGGTCGGGGCGGCGCTTGCCGCCGCTCGGGCGGGCGCGGTCGAGCGCGACCGCAATGTCAGCGACCATGGCCGTGAACGCAGCGTTCACGGTCTCTGGTCGGGCGACGATCACGAGATCGCAGGGCTTGCCGGTCTGCTCCGCGAGGGCAAGTGCAGCGGCAGCGCGCAGGCGGCGGCGGATGCGGTTGCGCACCACGGCGTTGCCGGTCTTACGCGAGGCGGTCAGGCCGAGGCGCAAACCCTCCTGTTCCGGCTTGTCGAGGACCTGCGCGGTGAAGGCGGACGAACGAAAACGGCGGCCGTGCTCGGCCGCCGCGAGAAAGTCCTTGCGTTGCGTCAGACGGGCGAGGCGCATGGCGATTGGCCAGTCTTCCGGAACGGGCGCGCCTGAAGCGCGCCTTGAGTTCATCAGGCCGACAGGCGCTTGCGGCCGTGGGCGCGACGAGCGGCGATGACCTTGCGGCCGCCCTTGGTCGCCATGCGGGCGCGGTAGCCGTGGCGGCGCTTGCGCACCAGCTTGCTGGGTTGATAGGTTCTCTTCACGGTCCGTCTCCGGGGCCTTGTTCGGCAGGGCGAACACGGCTCCCGGAGGGAAAGCCAGCGTCAGCCAAGCCTGTCATGCAATAAGGGTCAGCGCTGCCGGGGCAGCGCAGGTCGCGGGCTTATGGCGGATGGGGCGGATGAAGTCAATCCTAAGCGGCATGCGCCGCACGGTCGCGGCCATGACAAGCACCCCCCTATCCAGCGCCGGCATCGGACACGCTCCTGTTTTCGACCGGGAATGGGATGCGCAGAGGCAGTTTCCGGAGGTCGCCGACCCCGCCGGATACCGCGCCGCCCGGATATGGAACTGCAAATACCGGACTCTGAAACCGGTCGCTGCCTTCACCGGCCTGGAAGAGCTGGCGATCATGTCGATTCCGGATCCCGATCTGACGTTCCTCCAAGGGCTCGGTAGCTTGACGTATCTGCGGCTGCTGCACCTGCCGAAGGTGACCGATCTGGCGCCGCTTGCGCATCTTCAGAATCTCAGGACACTGCTGATCGAGACGCCGCCGAGCTGGGACTCCGGCAGCAAGCGGCTGACGGTCGCCTCATTCGAGCCGCTGGGAGAACTGCGCAGCCTCGAGAACATCACGCTGATCGGCATCCGCACGCCCGAGCAATCGCTGCGGCCGCTCGAGCGGTGCAGCAATCTGCGCACCGCCTGGTTCGGCCATCTCCCCAAGGACGAGATCGCCCGGTTCCATGCGGCGACCGGCTGCATCGGCGCCTACTCACCGCCGCCGAAGCTCATCCGCGTCTGAGCGAGCCGGCAAGATGTCGCTTGCGCTCAGCCCCCAAAATACCGATATAGCGCCCGGGAGGTTGGCGAGGGACGTCTCACTCGCCAACCCGGTCAGGTCCGGAAGGAAGCAGCCGTAACGAGACCGAACGGGTCTTCGTCCAACCTCCTACTTCAGCGCGAGCTTCGGCTGCGCTTGAACCGTGCGCGCCGCGCCTCCTCACATTCCTGACGCGTTCGCGCTCTCCTATGGCAGATGCGCCGTTGACCGGCGCGCCGCGATTGGCGAAAGCAGGGGCATGACCGACGAGACCGTCCCCGCCGACGAGCCGGGCTTCCCCGGCATGGCCCCGGTGCCAGCCCCGGCCGCAGCGCCCGCGGGCTACCGCGTGCTGGCGCGCAAATACCGGCCGGCGCATTTCGGCGACCTGATCGGCCAGGACGCCATGGTCCGGACGCTGACCAACGCGTTTGCTGCCGGGCGCATTCCGCAGGCCTGGATGCTGACCGGCGTGCGCGGTGTCGGCAAGACCACGACGGCGCGTATCCTGGCGCGGGCGCTGAACTATCAGAACGCGGATGGCAGCGGCGCTCCGACCACCGACCTCTCGCAGTTCGGCGTGCACTGCCAGGCGATCGTCGAGGGCCGCCATATCGACGTGATGGAGATCGACGCCGCCTCGAACAACGGCGTCGACAATGTCCGCCAGATCAACGACGCGGTGCGCTACGCCCCGACCAGCGCGCGCTACAAGGTCTACATCATCGACGAGGTCCACATGCTCTCGGGAGGCGCCTTCAACGCCTTCCTGAAGACGCTGGAGGAGCCGCCGCCGCACGCCAAGTTCATCTTCGCCACAACCGAGATCCGCAAGGTGCCGGTGACGGTGCTGTCGCGCTGCCAGCGCTTCGATCTGCGCCGCGTCGATGCCGCCCTCCTCGTCGGCCATCTCGACAGGATCTGCCAGGCGGAAGGGATCGAGGCTGAAGGAGAGGCGCTCGCCGCCGTGGCCCGCGCCGCCGAGGGCTCGGTACGCGATTCGCTCTCGATCCTCGACCAGGCGATCGCCCATGCCGGCGGCAGGATCACCCTGGACGAAGTCCGCACGATGCTCGGTCTCTCCGATCGGGCGCGCGTGATCGACCTGTTCGAGCTCACGATGAAGGGCGACATCGCCGGTGCCCTGACCGAGCTCAGGGCACAATACGACGCCGGGGCCGATCCGGCGGTGGTGCTCGCCGACCTCGCCGAGTTCAGCCATCTCGTCACCCGCCTCAAGCTCGTGCCGGAGGCGGCCAAGGATTCAAGCCTGTCCCAGGCCGAGCGGGTACGCGGCGCCGATTTCGCCCAGCGCCTCTCGATTCGCGTGCTGGCCCGAGCCTGGCAGATGCTGCTGAAGGCGATCGGCGAAGTCCGCCAGGCCGACCGGCCGGTGATGGCCGCCGAGATGGCGCTGGTGCGCCTCGCTCATGCCGCCGACCTGCCGACGCCCGACGAGGCGCTGCGGATGCTGCGCGACGGCAGCGGCGCCGTCGGTGGCAATGGCTCGCCCGCGCCGCGCCCGCCCTCGGGCGGTGGTGCGACCGCGCTCGCGGCCCGCCCGGTGCTGGCCAGCGCCAATCCGATGCCTGCCGCCGCGCAGCCGCGCGCCAGCGCCCTGCCGCAGCCGCAGAGCTTCGAGGAGGTCGTCGCGCTCGCCTCGCGCCAGCGCGACATCACCATGAAGCTGGCGCTGGAGCGCGATGTCCGCCTGGTGCGCTTCGAGCAGGGCCGGATCGAGTTCGCGCTGGCCGAGCATGGCAACCGCATGCTCGCCAACGATTTGTCGAAGCGGCTGAAGGAATGGACCGGCCAGACCTGGCTGGTTGCCGTCGTCAACGCCGAGGGCACGGCGACGCTGCGCGAGCAGGCGGCGGCGGCGCGCGACAAGCGCGAGAACGACGCCGCCAACCACCCGGCCGTGCGCGCCGTGATGGAGCGTTTCCCGGGCGCACGCATCGTCGACGTCCGCGATCCGCGCGCGGCGGAAGCCGAGACGCCGACCACCGCTGCCGGTGGCGACGAGGATCTGCCGGAAACCGAGCCGCTCTTCGACGACAGCGAGCCCGATTTCGACGGCGTCGAATTCTGGACCGACAACTGACGAGGGAGCGCCGCCATGCGCGACATGATGGGCCTGATGAAGCAGGCGCAGGACATGCAGAAGAAAATGGCCGACATGCAGGCCCAGCTCGAGACGCTCGAATTCGAGGGCTCGGCCGGCGGCGGTCTGGTGAAGGTGGTGATGACCGCCAAGAACGTGCTGAAATCGGTGAAGATCGACCCGAGCCTGATGGTTCAGGGCGAGGAGGAGATCCTCGAGGACCTCGTCATCTCCGCCAGCAACGACGCCCGCAACAAGGCCGAGCGCTCGGTGCAGGAGCGGATGGCCGAGGTCACCCGCGGCCTGCCGATCCCGCCTGGCATGAAGCTGTTCTGAGGGTCGAAGGCAGTCATGCCCGGGCTTGACCCGGGCATCTCTTTCAGAATGCCTCTTGTCCCGAGATGGTCGGCTCAAGGCCGACCATGACGCCCCAGAGACCCATGTCGAAAGCCATCGCCGGCCCCGAGATCGAGCGCCTGATCCAGCTCCTGGCCAAATTGCCGGGCCTGGGCCCCCGCTCGGCCAGGCGCGCCGCGCTCCATCTCGTCAAGAAGCGCGAGCAATTGCTCGGCCCGCTGGCCGAGGCGATGGCGGTGGCGCGCGAGCGCATCGTCGTCTGCTCGACCTGCGGCAATGTCGACACCAGCGACCCGTGCGGGCTCTGCCGCGATCCGCGCCGCGACGACAGCCTGATCGTCGTCGTCGCGGACATCGCCGATCTCTGGGCGCTGGAGCGCTCCGGCGCGGTCGGCGGCCGATATCACGTGCTGGGCGGCGTGCTCTCGGCGCTCGACGGTATCCGGCCTGAGAACCTGACGCTCGACGCGCTCGTCGCCCGCGCCTCGGAACCGGCGGTGAAGGAAGTGATCCTCGCGCTCAACGCCACGGTCGAAGGCCAGACCACCGCGCATTTCATCACCGACCTGCTGGCGCATCTCGAGATCAAGGTGACCAAGCTCGCCCATGGCGTGCCGGTCGGCGGCGAGCTCGACTATCTCGACGACGGCACGCTGGCGGCCGCGATCCGCCAGCGCACGGGCTTCTGAGGCTTTTCAGTCGTCCCAGGGCCGATTGCTCTTGCAGCGGTAGCCAACGAAGCATTGCGGGGTGTCGCGGGCCGGCACCCAGGCCGGATCGGCATATTCGTCGAACTGGCAGAAGCCGCGATGGACCACGAAACGGTCATAGGTATAGCCACCGGTGCCGAGTACGATCGCGCCGTTGGCGATGACGCTCTGGCGGTTGGCGGCGCAACTGAGCGACTGGGATTGCGGGCGCCCTTGCGCCAGCGCCGTACCGGCGAGACCGAGGGCAAAAAGCATCGTGAGAATCCGGGTCATCTGTCGCGTCCGCTGAATTGGCTCCGCTGGGATTGTAACATGCTTGCGCCCCGGGTGTTCCCGCTTTGCCTTGACGGCGCCGCATGGTTCCGCCATCGCTCACCGCGTCATGCTCGGGCTTGTCCCGAGCATCCACGTCTTCCCCTTTTCATCCACGTCGCAAAACGTGGATGGTCGGCACAAGGCCGACCATGACGAGAGAGCCGCTCCATGTCCCTGACCGATCTCGCCACCACGATCGACGCCGCCTGGGAGAACCGGGCCGAGATCGGCATCAGCACCAAGGGCGCGATCCGCGAGGCGGTCGAACAGGCGATCGAACTGCTCGATTCCGGCCAGGCCCGCGTCGCCGAGAAGGTCGGCGGCGAGTGGGTGACGAATCAGTGGCTGAAGAAGGCGGTGCTGCTCTCCTTCCGCCTCGCCGACAACGAGATCATGGCGCATGGCCCGGGCGAAGGCGTGTTCTGGGACAAGGTGCCGTCGAAGTTCGCCGGCTGGGGCGAGAACCGCTTCCGCGCCGCCGGCTTCCGCGTCGTGCCGCCGGCGGCGGCGCGCAAGGGCTCCTATCTCGCGCCGAACGTCATCCTGATGCCGTCCTTCGTCAATATCGGCGCCTATGTCGATTCCGGCACCATGGTCGACACCTGGGCGACGGTCGGCTCCTGCGCCCAGATCGGCAAGAACGTGCATCTCTCCGGCGGCGTCGGCATTGGCGGCGTGCTTGAGCCGCTGCAGGCTAACCCGACCATCATCGAGGACAACTGCTTCATCGGCGCCCGCTCCGAGGTGGTCGAGGGCGTCGTCGTCGGCGAAGGCTCGGTACTCGCCATGGGCGTGTTCATCTCGGCCACCACCAAGATCGTCGACCGCGCCACCGGCCATGTCCATGTCGGCAAGGTGCCGCCCTATTCGGTCGTGGTCGCCGGCTCGCTGCCGGGCAAGCCGCTGAATGACGGCACGCCCGGTCCCTCGCTCTACTGCGCCGTGATCGTCAAGACGGTCGACGCCCAGACCCGCGCCAAGACCGGCATCAACGAACTGCTGCGCGACTAAAGCTGGAGAAAGCGGAGCCCATGAAGGCCCTTCTGAGCGCCGCAGCCCTCTCGCTCTTCACCCTCTCAGCGCAACAGCCGCGCGCCGAGCAGGTCAACCTGACGCTGAAGCTCGTCGACGAGACCGGCAAGCCGCTGGCCGGGCAGGCGATCAGGGTCGCGATCGGCTCGGAGGCCGATGCCAGCGCGCCAAGCGCCGGCCAGCGCCTGTCGACCGACATGGGCGGCGTCGTACGCATGAACGCCGAGGCGACGATCGATCGTCGCAGCGTCTCCTCGACCAGCGTCTTCACCCGCCACCCGGCCGAGCATGTCGTCATCGGAGTCGAGCTCGATCTGATCGGCCGGCGTGCGCTCTACCGCGTCCGGCTCGACCAGACCAAGGCCGGCACGATCGGCCAGATCAACGCCTTCCTGGCAGGGGCTGGCGGCCGCTTCGACCAGCCACTCGCCTTCCATGCCGATACCCACAGCTGGAGCCTGCCCGACGATCCTGCCGGCCTGCGTCTGACCGGGATCGGCGCCGAGCTCAAGGCGCACAATATGGAAGGCTCGGCCGAGACCGGCCGCACCATCACGCTCACCATCGCCAAGCAGAGCTTCAAACGGCGGTAGGCGCGAGGTTACCCTCGCGCTCACCCGCAACTAGCGCTCAGGCGCCGGGGATCGGATTCGGCGCAGGCTCGGCTGAACCCGGCGCCAGCTCCTGCCGCTGCGCAGCCGGCGAGGCGGCGAGCGCATCGCGCAGCGCCTGCTCCTGCGAATGGTCGAGCGAGGTCTTGAGCACGACCCCGCCGGTGCCCTTGATCGCCTCGAGCACCTTGTCGCCCGTCATCTTCTGGATCAGCACGAAGAGCGCGGCATTGCCCGGCTGCAGGCTGGCGGACAGCTCCTTCATGAAGGCGTCGTTGACGCCGTAATCGCTCAGCGCCCCGCCGAGCGCGCCGGAGGCGGCGCCGATCGCCGCACCGAAGATCGGCATCAGGAAGATCGCGCCGATCAGCAGGCCCCAGAAGCCGCCGGAAGCCGCGCCGAGCGCGGTGGTGTTGAGCAGCTGGTTGAGCTTGACCTTGCCATCCTCGTGCATCACCGCGATCGCGGCGTCGCTGATCTGGATCAGGTATTCCTTCTGCAGCCCGAAGAGCTTCTGCCGCATTTCCTCGGCCCTGGCTTCGGTCGGATAGACGATGACGACGAGATCGGACATGGCGCTACTCCTCTGACGCGACAGCTCAAGCTGCAACCGCTCTGTGACGGGCTTGCGGCAAACGCGCGACGAAGCGGCCCGTTCCGCTAATCCCCGGCCACCTCCTTCGCAGCCGCGAGAGCCGAACCACGCAGCGGCAGCTCCTGCATGCGTAACAGGAAGAGCAGCGCCAAGGCGAATCCCGCAAAGCTCGCCGCGAAGACATAGCGGAACAGCCCAACCATGGTGGCGCGATCGACGCCGCCGGCCTTGAGCGTCTCGGCCGAGAGCCCGGCGCCGCTGGCACCCATGCCGCCGAGCACGATAGCGCCGAAGATGGCGACGATCAGCGCCCCGCCGATCTGGCGGAAGAAATTGGCCGTGCCGGTGGCCGTGCCGAGCTGGTGCATCGGCACGGCGTTCTGGATCGAGACGGTCGCGACCGGCAGGAGCATGCCGAAGCCGACGCTGATCAGGGCGAGGACGAGCCCGAAGGCCCAGAGCGGCAGCTGGTCGCCATAGGCGATCAGCACGGCGGTGCCGACGAGCGCGAGACTCAAGCCCGCGACCGGCACGCGCTTGTAATGCGTCAGCCTGCCCATCGCCCGGCCGGACGAGGTTGCACCGAGGACCGTGCCGCAGGTCAGCGGGATCAGGCCGAGCCCGGAATTGGCGGCGGACAGGCCCGCCACGGTCTCGAAATAGAGCGGCAGGTAGATGGTGAGGCCGATGAAGGTGCCCATGCCGAAGCCGGCGGCGATGGTGGCATTGCGGACTACCGGATTGGCCAGGACGGTCAGCGGGATCAGCGGTTCGTCCGCGGTGCGCAGGCGCCAGGCGAAGCAGATCCAGAGCAAAGTCGAGCCGGCGACCAGGCCGAGGATCGGCGGCGAGCCCCAGGGATAATGCGTGCCGCCCCAGGACAGCGCGAGCAGCAGTGTCATGGTCGCGCCGGTCATCAGCAGCGCGCCGAGCACGTCGAGCTTGTGCGGCCGCTCATGCCGCGGCAGGCGCTGCAGGGCCTTGTCGGTCATCCAATAGGCGCCGATTCCGAGCGGCAGGTTGATCCAGAAGATCACCGACCAGTGCAGCGCCTCGGCGATCAGGCCGCCGAGCACCGGGCCGAGCAGCGAGGAGGTGAAGAAGACGGTGGCGAAATAGACCTGGTATTTGCCGCGCTCCTTGGGCGGGACCATGTCGCCGACGATGGTCTGCGCCATGGCGATCAGTCCGCCGCCGCCGAGCCCCTGCACGAAACGGGCGGCGACCAGCAGCCAGAGCGAGGGCGCGAGCGCGCAGGCGAGCGAGCCGATCACGAAGATCACGATGCCGCCGAGCATGGTGACGCGCCGGCCATGGATGTCGGCGAACTTGCCATAGAGCGGCGTCACCGCCGTCGAGGCGAGCAGATAGGCAGTGACGACCCAAGGCAGATGGGCGACGTCGCCGAGTTCGCGCCCGATCGTCGGCATCGCGGTCGCGACAATGGTCTGGTCGAGCGCGGCCAGGAACATGGCGAGCATGGTCCCGATCAGGATCGACCGGATGTCGGCATGGGAAAGCGCCGCCTGCGCCGGCGGCGTCTCGACCCGCTTGTCCATCGGTGCTCGGCTCGTCCTGTGTCTGGGGAATGGTGGAGGATAGAACGCGGGCCCGTCATGCGCCAGAGGTGGAGACGCAAGGCCGCCGCGAAGTGGGCGCAGCCCAGATTCGCGCGGCACGGGCGCTGCGGCTAGCATAACGCCTTCCACTGCGAGGGATCATGCGCGCGCATCTGCTCCTGGCCCTGTTGCCGATGATGCCGATCGCCGCCGAGGCGCTCGAGCTGACCGGCCGCTATGGCTATGCCGGCGAATGGGCGGTGACGGCGACACTCGTCGAGACGGAGTCAGCCGCTTCCAAGCGCAAGCGCGATTTCACCGGGCCGATCAAGCTGAAGCACCTCGCCATCTGTGGTCCGGGCGAGGTCCCGGAGAAAATCGGCACACTCAGCCTGCGGCGCGATGGACAGCGCTATGCCGCGATGCTGGTGGTTGGCGAGGAGAGCTGCGCGGTGACCGGCATCCTGGCAGAGGACGGCGTCGCCTTCGCCGATTGCGGCAAGGCCGGGAAGATACCGCTGAGGCTCTGGCTGAAATGATGAACTTACGCTGTGTGGCCGCCCTCGTGGCCGCTCTCTCCTGCGGCACTGCTTTGGCCGATACACGACCTTCCTTGTGCCAGCCTAGCGAGACGGCGATCTTCTCCTGCGCGATCGGCAGCAAGATCGCCTCGCTCTGCGCCTCGCCCGATCTTGGACCGAGACAAGGCAGGCTGACCTATCGCTTCGGCCGCAAGGGAGCGATGGAGCTGATCCATCCGGAAGCGCCGATGCCACCGGACCAGGCCTTCAGCACCGCCGTCGTCGGTGATGCCGGTTTCGGCGGCGACATCGTCCGCTTCGGTCGTGGCGACACGCGCTACACACTCTATTCGATCATCGTGAAAGGACAGGGCGAACGCGACGGCGTTCTCGTCGCCAGAGGCGGCCGCCGGCTCGCCGACCTCAAATGCAGGGATTTCGCGCTCGGCACCGATGCCTGGAAGCTGCTCTACCGCGCCAAGCTGCCCAAGGCAGAGCCGGCCTCGCTCGACTAGTCCTGCACGTCCGCCTCCGGCACCTTCAGGATCATCGCCTCGTCCGCGCCGATCGGACGGCCATCCTCGGTCTGCACGGTCAGCGTGACCTTGCGGCCGCTGTCGCGCTCGATCAGCGAGGAGTGCTTCTCGCCCGGCCCGAACAGGTGCTGCTCGCCCCATTGCCTGAGCGCCACCATCACCGGGAAGAGATCGCGGCCCTTGGTGGTCAGCCGGTATTCCTGCCTGGTGCCACCGGCCGTGGCCGGAACGGCTTCGAGGATGCCGCGCGCCGTCAGCGTGCGCAGCCGCTCGGACAGGATGTTGCGGGCGATCCCAAGGCTTTTCTGGAATTCGCTGAAGCGGGTCATGCCGTCGAAGGCGTCGCGCACGATCAGCAGCGACCACCAGTCGCCAATCGCGTCGAGCGCCCGGGCGCTCGGGCAATAATCGCTGATCAGGCTGCGGCGCTTGACCATGGCTGCGGCGTTCTCCTCAAGGCTCCGTGATCGAACAATTGGTTGCAAGATAAAACTCGGGCCGCTACACCGCAATGAGTTTCATTATGAAACTTATCTAGCGGAGACTCCACCCATGCGACTGGACCCTGAGGCGGCGCCCACCGGCGCCGCGAGCGCTGGCGCACGCCCATCGCCTCCTCCGCCGGCAGCACGGCTTTCAGCCGGCATGATCCTGCTTTTCGCGGTGGCGAGCGGGCTCGCCGTCGCCAATGCCTATTTCGCCCAGCCGCTGCTCGACATCATCGCCAACGATCTCCAGCTCTCGCGCGCCACGGTCGGCCTCGTCGTCGGCGCGACGCAGCTGGGCTACGGGCTCGGCCTGATCCTGCTGGTGCCGCTCGGCGATCTCGTAGACCGGCGCAAGCTCGTCGTGCTGCAATCGCTGCTCTCGGTCGCGGCGCTGATCTGCGTCGCCTTCTCTACCTCCGGCACGATGCTGCTCGCGGCGATGGCGGCGATGGGCTTCCTTGCCGTGGTAACGCAGGCCTTCGTCGCCTATGCCGCCAGCCTGGCGCGGCCGGAGGAACGCGGCCAGGTCGTCGGCTCCGTCACCAGCGGGATCGTGCTCGGCATCCTGCTCGCCCGCGCCATCGCCGGCGCGACAGCCGATATCTCGGGCTGGCGAGCGGTCTATCTGCTCTCGGCGGCGGCGACGCTGATCATCGCCGCGATCCTGTTCTGGACCCTGCCGGCCGAGCGCAAGCCGCCGGCCCGGCTCTCCTATCCGCGCCTGATCGGCTCGCTCTTCACCTTGTTCCGGCAGGAACGGGTGTTCCAAATCCGCGCAGTGATCGCCATGCTGATCTTCGCCGACGTCACCACGCTGCTGACGCCGCTGGTGCTGCCGCTGGCCGCTCCGCCGCTCTCGCTGTCGCATACGGCGATCGGCCTGTTCGGCCTCGCCGGGGCGGCGGGCGCGCTCGGTGCGGCACGCGCCGGCGCCTGGACCGATCGCGGCCATGGCCAGCGTATCACCGGCATCGCGCTTGCTTTGATGCTGTTCGCCTGGCTGCCGATCGGGCTGCTGCCGCAGTCGATCCTCTTCCTGATCGCCGGCGTGCTGATTCTCGATTTCGGCCTGCAGGCGGTGCATGTCACCAACCAGGCGATGATCTATCGCGTCCGGCCGGAGGCGCAGAGCCGCCTGACCGCCGGGTACATGGTGTTCTATTCGATCGGCAGCACGCTTGGGTCGTCGAGCTCGACGCTGGTCTATGCACAGGCCGGCTGGACCGGCGTCAGCCTGCTCGGCGCGGCGATCGCTACGGTCGCGCTGGTGTTCTGGGCGGCGACGCTGAAGGCGATGCCGATCGAGGCAACGCGGGCGGTGACGGGCAAACCTGCCATCTGAAACGATCAGGGCCGCTGCCTTGCGGCAACGGCCCTGACGCCCCCCTCACTGAAGACCGGTCACTTCAGCTTGGCGGCAATCGCCTGCAGGCCGGCATTGGCGCATTCCTCGTCGAGATGGCCGCCCGGGGCGCCGCCGACGCCGACCGCAGCGATCACCTCGTCACCGACCTTCACCGGCACGCCGCCGCCGAGCAGCAGGAAGCCGGGGATGTGGACGAGATTGCGGGCGCCGGCATTGTTGGCGGCAGCCTCGGCCATGGCGCCGGTGTTGTTCTTGGCCGAAGCCGAGGTGAAAGCCTTCGCGCGGCTGGCGTCGATGGTGTGCGGGCCGGCGCGGTCAGCGCGGATGGTGGCGAGCACGACGCCGCCACGGTCGACCACGGTCGCGGCGACGTTGAAGTTCTTGGCGGCGCAGGCGGCGACGGTCGCCTGGGCGAGCTCGACGGCAAGCGCGGACGGCAAAGCGCGGACCTGCGCGAGCTGGGCCTGGGCAAGCGTCGGCAGGGCAATAGCGGCGGACATGATGGCGAGACGGGCGAACGACATGGCAATCCCTCTGGTGACCACCGTTTCGGTGTGAGGGAACAATGCCGAAGCCGGCTTCGCCCGTGCATCCGGGCGATCCGCGCTGACCTTAGGTAGTTCTACCGATCGGCTCCGACGAGATGCAGCCGGACCATCTCGGCGACGGAGGTCGTCTCCAGCTTCTCGGCGAGATGGGCGCGGTGCGTATCGACGGTGCGCGGCGAGATCGCCAGCGCCCGCGCGATCTCCTTGGTCGAGCGACCCTCGGCGATCAGAGCGAGGATCTCGGCCTCGCGCTGCGACAGGCGAGCGAGCCGTTCGCGTGACAAGGCGCTGCCGCTTTCGGCGGCGAGCATGCCGTCGAGCGTCGCCAAAGCCGCCTGGACGGTGTCGATCAGCACCTGCTCGTCGACCGGCTTGGTCAGGAAATCGGCGGCGCCGTTGCGGAAGGCGGCGCGACAGGCCTCGACATCGCCATGGCCGGTGATGACCACGACAGGCCAGCGGCAGCGCGCGGCCGCGAGCCGTTCCTGCAGCTTCAGCCCGGTCAGGCGCGGCATGCGGATATCGGTGACGATGCAGCCCGGCCGCAAGCCGGGCAGCGCCTCCAGGAAGGCGGCGGCGTCGGCATGCGGCTGGACCTCGAGCCCGACGGTACGCAGCAGGAAGCTCAGCGCCTCGCGCACCTCCCAATCATCGTCGATCAGATGGACGAGTTGCCGGCTCATTCGGCCGCCTCCTTCCGAGCCTCGCCCGCAATGCGCGGCAGGCGGACGCTGAAGACTGCGCCGCCCTCCGCCGCATTCTCGGCAGCGAGCACTCCGTCGAAGCGCTCGACCAGCCTTACGCAAAGCGCGAGGCCGAGACCGAGCCCGGCCGGCTTGGTCGTGAAGAACGGTTCGAACAGCCGCGCCTGCGCTTCCGGCGACAGGCCGGGACCGCTATCGCGGACCGCGAGCACGGCATCGCCGCCTTGCGTGCCGACCTCGATCGTCACGCTGCGCTCGCCGTCTTGGCCCTCGACCGCCTCCAGCCCATTGCGGGCGAGGTTGAAGACGACCTGTTCGAGCTGGACGCGGTCAGCGCGCACCAGTGGCCGGCTCTCGTCACCGGCTACCCGCAGCGTCGCGCCGACACTCTGAGCGTTCGCGGCAAGGAGATGGACGACCTCGCCGGCCAGCCCGGTCAGGTCGACAGTCTCGACGACGGGCTCGGACTTGCTGATCCAGGCGCGCAGCCGCCCGAGGATGTCGCCAGCGCGGCGGGCATTGCGCGCGATCGCCTCGAAGGCGCCGGCGAGCACCGCCTGATCCTGCGCCGGCTGCGTGAGTAGGCGTCTCCCAGCCTGGGCCTGGCCTAGGATCGCGGTCAGGGGCTGCGTCAGTTCATGGGCGATGCCGGAGGCGAGCTCGCCCATGGCGTTGACGCGTCCGGCATGGGCGAGACGGGCATCCTGCTCGGCCAGCACGGCTTTTCGAGCCGCCTCCTGCGCGGCACTGCGGGCTTCGAGCAGGCGGTCGATCAGGAGCGCGGCGAGCGCAATGACCAGGCCCACCAGTACGAGAAAGCCCAATGGTGGCAATGGCCAGTTGGGCCCGCTCGTCGTCAGCGTCAGCCGCAGCGGCTGGGTGCGGCTGGCGATGTCGGCACGGAAGGCACTCGCCGGCTGGTCGCTCGCCTGGCCGGGCTCGATCAGCCGCAGCTGGACCACAGCCCCTTCCGGCAGCGGCGTATCGCTCGCCGAGAGCCTGTTCATGTCGATGACCAGCGCGAGCGCGTAATGGCCGACGCCGTCGGTGAGCGCCCGCTTGACCAGAAGCAGCCTGCTGCCGCCTTCGAGCGCACGGGTGCGCAGGTTCGACCCGACCGCCTGCCGCGCCTCCTCCGCAACGACAGCGGGATCGGTGGCGTCGAGCAATGAGCGTGGCGGATTCGGCGCCAGATCGACGACGTCGATACCGACGATGCGTGGATAGAAGCGGATGATGCTGGCCGCCACCTGCTCGACGGTCGCGACGGGGGCGGGCTCAGCCGCCTGCACCAGCGCCGACAGGCTGGTCAGATGCGCGTCGTGCTGATCGACCCGCTGCGAGATCAGGCGATGCAGGGTCCGCCCGGCTTCCTCCAGCGCGGCGGCATCCTGGCTGCGCCGGTTCAGCGAATAGGCGGCGCAGGCGAGCCCGAATGCCACAAGGCCCGCGACGAGGATGGCGGCACGGCGCGACCTCCTCAGCATCTGCGTGTCGTTCTCCTGCCGGAACCTACCGGCGAGACTAGCCGGTTTCGCGCCGCCATACAGCGGCTGGCCGCCGGAGACTAGCCTTCGGCCAGCGCCGCTGTCGGCGCATCGAGCGACAGCACGATGCCATCAGGCGCGAAATCGAGCTTCGCAGTGCCGCCGAGATAGCTGCCGAGCACCTTCTCGATCATCTGCGAGCCGAAGCCGCGCCGCTGCGGCGCCGTCACATGTGGCCCGCCGCTCTCCTGCCAGCGGAAGTGGAATTCACCGTCATGGTTGCTCCAGGAGACGTCGACATGGCCGCCATCCCGGGAAAGCGCGCCGTATTTGACGGCGTTGGTGCCGAGCTCGTGCAAAGCGAGCGCCATGGCCAGCGCGCATTTCGAGGACAGCGTCACCGAAGGGCCGTCCGCGTCGATGCGCTCGCCGGAGCGATGCGGCGACAGCACGACCTCGACGAGCTGCTTGAGCTCGGCGCCGTGACGGCTCGCCATCATCAGCACGTCCTGTGCCGCCGCCAGTGCTTGCAAACGGTCGGAGAGGCGCCGCTTGACCATGTCGAGCGGCTCGTCGGAGCCGCGCAGCGACTGGTTGACGATGCCGGACACCATGGCGAGCAGGTTCTTGATGCGATGGTTCAACTCGCCCGCGAGCAGGCGATAGCGCTCCTCGCCGGCATGCATCTGCGTGATGTCGCGCGAGACCGAGAGGATCGCCTCCGGCTTGCCGTCCGACGCAATGATCGGTGTGACCTGGACATCCCAATAGCGCGGATTGCCGGCGGCGGTGTCGGCCTGCCCCTGGAAGCGGTAGCTGTGGCCGGCCCGGGCCGCCGAGAGCGCGGCCTCGACCTCGGCCTTCCCCGTCCCCTCCCAGAACTGCGTCCAGGGACAACCGCGGATCGCCTCGAAATCGGCGACCTCCATCACGCGCTGGCCGCCCTCGCTCATGAACTCGAGCGAACCGTCGAGACCGATCACCTTGATGCAGTCATCCGATGCGGCCAGCACGGCACGCAGGAAGCGGGCATCCTTGTCGAGCTGTGTTGGCAAAGGCGGGGCCTTCGAGTCGGGGGTGAAGACGAGACAGTTCGACCGCTAGCGCAGTGTCTGTCAAACGTGCATGTCTTTTGACATGCCTTGCCGTCATGGCTGCACGGCCCAGTGCCGCAGGTGCTTAGCCGCCGAACAGCCTGAGGTTGACGCTGCCGGCCGGCCCGGTCAGCTTGGCGCCACATCACGAGGAGCCGGACATGGAGAGCATCACGCCACGCCAACGCGAGATCGTGGCGCTGGCAAGGGCGCAGGGACGGGTCAATGTCGAGGAATTGGCGGCGCGCTACGAGGTCAGCGCCCAGACCATCCGCAAGGACCTCAACCAGCTCTGCGACCAGCGGATCATGTCGCGGGTGCATGGCGGAGCTGTGGTGGCGTCGGGCGTCGAGAACCTCGCCTATGAGGCGCGCCGCTTCATCGCCCGCGACGAGAAGGCGGCGATCGGCCGCGCCGCCGCGGCGCTGATCCCGAACGACGCCTCGCTCTTCATCAATATCGGCACCACCACCGAGGAGGTGGCGCGCGCGCTATCGGACCATCACGGCCTGCTCGTCATCACCAACAACCTGCATGTCGCGACGCTGCTCTACCCGCACGAGAACATCGAGGTGATCGTCGCCGGCGGTCCGGTGCGGCGCTCCGACGGCGGCGTGATCGGCGCCGCCGCCGTCGACCTGATCCGCCAGTTCAAGGTCGACTATGCGGTGATCGGCACCTCCGCCATCGACGAGGAGGGTGCGCTGCTCGACTTCGACTATCGCGAGGTCAGGGTTTCGCAAGCGATCATCGAGAACGCCAGGCAATGCCTGCTCGTCGCCGACAGCACCAAGTTCGAGCGCTCGGCCCCCGTGCGCATCGGCCATCTGCGCGATGTCGACGTCTTCGTCACCGACCGCCTCGATCCACCGCCGCTGCGCGAGCTCTGCCGCAGCGAGGGCATCAAGCTGGTCGAAACCGAAACGCTGATCAGGCATGCTGCATACAGCCAAAGCGAAACCTGAAATTTTCACTTTGACTTTCGTTTTGCCGTTGCGCGCAAAAAAATCACGCTCTACCGTGCGTTGAAGTGGCGGTCGAAAAGGCCGCCTGCGGGAGGAATGCGTGACGGCTCCGGTGTTCGACATCGCCATTATCGGCGGCGGCGTGAACGGCTGCGGCATCGCGCGTGACGCGGCGGGGCGTGGCGCTTCGGTGGTGCTGTTCGAGCAGGGCGACCTCGCCAGCGCGACCTCCTCGGCCTCGACCAAGCTGATCCATGGCGGGCTGCGCTATCTCGAGCACTATGAATTCCGGCTGGTGCGCGAGGCGCTGACCGAGCGCGAGGTGATGTGGCGCGCTGCACCGCACATCATCCGCCCCCTGCGCTTCGTGCTGCCGCATCATGCGGGCCTGCGGCCCTGGTGGATGCTGCGGCTCGGCCTTTTCCTCTACGACCATCTCGGCGGCCGCAAGCTGCTGCCGGCGACGCGCTCGCTCGACCTCCGGCGCGACGCCGCCGGCGAGCCCTTGCAGCCGCGTTTCGACCGCGCCTTCGAATATTCAGATTGCTGGGTCGAGGATGCCCGCCTCGTCGCGCTCAACGCCCGCGACGCGGCCGAGCATGGCGCCTCGATCCTGCCGCGCACAAAGGTGATCGGCGCGCGCCGCCAGGGCGATCTCTGGGTGGTGTCCACGGAAGCAGCGGACGGAACACGAGCCGAGACCAGCGCCCGCGTGCTCGTCAACGCTGCCGGCCCCTGGGTCGCCGATGTCTTGAACGGCATCGTCGCCAGCAACCGCCCGGCCTCGGTGCGGCTGGTCCAGGGCAGCCATATCGTGGTGCCGCGCCTGTTCGAGCACGAGCGCTGCTACATCTTCCAGAACGCCGACGGCCGCATCATCTTCGCCATCCCCTATGAGGGCGACCTGACCCTGATCGGCACCACCGACAAGGATTATGACGGCGATCCGGCCAAGGTCGCCGCCAGCGAGGGCGAGATCGCCTATCTCTGCGCCGCGGCGAGCGAGTATTTCCGCAAGCCTATCAAGCGCGAGGACGTGGTCTGGACCTATTCCGGCGTGCGCCCGCTCTATGACGACGGCGCCAGCAAGGCGCAGGAAGCGACGCGCGACTATGTGCTGACGCTCGATGAGCCGGCCGGCTCGGCGCCGCTGCTCTCGGTCTTCGGCGGCAAGATCACCACGGCGCGCCGGCTGGCGGAAGCAGCGGTCGAGAAGCTGTCCGCCGCCGTGCCGGCCCTGCGCGCGCCATCCTGGACCGCCACAGCGCACCTGCCTGGCGGCGATTTCCCGGTCGAGGGCTTCGACGGGTTGGTCGAGCGCATCTGCGCTCCCTGCCCGTGGCTCGAGCGCAAGCTGGCGCGCCGGCTCGCCCGTGCCTACGGCACCCGCGCCGAGACCCTGCTCGAAGGCGCCAAGGCGATGGCCGATCTCGGCCGCGTCTTCGGCGCCGACCTGACCGAGCGCGAAGTCGCCTGGCTGATGAGCCAGGAATGGGCTGTCAGCGCCGAGGACGTTTTGTTCCGGCGCAGCAAGCTCGGCCTGCGCTTCTCGCCCGAGCAGCGCCGGGCGCTCGACGATTATATGGCCGCGAAGGCTGCGCCACCCGCTTCCGCCCGGATGGAGGCGCGCGGATGAGCCTGACGCTGGACAGTATCGACCTGACGCGCGGCGCGCAGACCCTGCTCGCCGACATCTCGCTGACGCTGGAGAGAGGCTCGCTCAACGTCCTGCTCGGCGCGACGCTGGCGGGCAAGACCTCGCTGATGCGGCTGATGGCCGGGCTCGATGCGCCCAGCAGCGGCAAGGTGCTGATCGAGGGCCGCGACGTCACCGGGCTGCCGGTGCAGAAGCGCAATGTCGCGATGGTCTACCAGCAGTTCATCAACTACCCGGCGCTGTCGGTCTACGAGAACATCGCCTCGCCCCTGCGCGTCGCCGGCCTGCCAGCGAGCGAGATCGAGACGCGGGTGAAAAGCGCCGCGGCGCTGCTGCGGCTCGAGCCCTATCTGCAGCGCAAGCCGCTCGAACTCTCCGGCGGCCAACAACAGCGCACCGCGATCGCCCGCGCTTTGGTGAAGCGCGCCGAACTGGTGCTGCTCGACGAGCCGCTCGCCAATCTCGACTATAAGCTCCGCGAGGAGCTGCGTGAGGAATTGCCGCGCATCTTCGCCGAATCCGGCGCGATCTTCGTCTATGCCACCACCGAGCCGAGCGAGGCGCTGCTGCTCGGCGGCAACACCGCGACGCTGTTCCAGGGGCGGGTGACGCAGTTCGGCCCGACCGCGCAGGTGTACCGGCAGCCTTACGACCTCGTCACCGCGCAGGTCTTCTCTGATCCGCCGCTCAACACGCTTTCCGGAACCAAGCAGGGCGGCGAGGTCAGGCTCTCGACCGGCCAGAGCATCCCCGCGAACGGGGCTTTCGCCAGCGTGGCCGACGGCGCCTACACGATCGGCTTCCGCGCCCATCACCTCGCGCTCGACGCGCTGCCGGCGCCTGCGATCGAACTGCAGGCGAGCGTCTCGGTCTCCGAGATCACCGGCTCGGAATCCTATGTCCATCTCGATGTCGGCCAGCATCGCCTGGTCGCGCTGGTGCCTGGCGTTCGCCGTCTCGAGCCGGGTGCCGCCGTGACCGCCTGGCTCGATCCCACCCGCATCTTCCTGTTCGATGCCGCCGGCAGGCTGGCGGCGGCGGCTCCGGCAAAGGCGGCGTGAGATGGCCAGGATCACGCTCGACAAGCTGGCCCATTCCTACAAGCCCGATCCGCAGGGGCCGCAGGACTATGCCTTGCGCGAGGTCGACCATGTCTGGCGCCAGGGCGGCGCCTATGCGCTGCTTGGCCCCTCAGGCTGCGGCAAGACCACGCTGCTCAACATCATATCCGGTCTCGTCGTGCCGACGCGCGGGCGCATCCTGTTCGACGACAAGGACGTGACGCAGCTGCCGACCGAGGCGCGCAACATCGCCCAGGTCTTCCAGTTCCCGGTCGTCTACGACACGATGACGGTGCGTGAGAACCTCGCCTTCCCCTTGAAGAACCGCGGCGTTCCGAAGGCACAGATCGAGGCCCGCGTCGCCGAGATCGCCGGCCTGCTCGATCTGACCTCGGCGCTCGATCGCAAGGCGAGCCGGCTCGGCGCCGACGCCAAGCAGAAGATCTCGCTCGGGCGCGGGCTGGTGCGGCCCGACGTCGCCGCGATCCTGTTCGACGAGCCGCTGACCGTCATCGACCCGCATCTGAAATGGCAGTTGCGCTCGATGCTGAAGGAGCTGCACCGCAAGCTCGACCTCACCATGATCTACGTCACCCACGACCAGACCGAGGCGCTGACCTTCGCCGACACGGTGGTGGTGATGCATGATGGCGGGGTGGTGCAGACCGGCACGCCGGAGGAGCTGTTCCAGCATCCCGCCCACACCTTCGTCGGCCATTTCATCGGCTCGCCCGGCATGAACGTGCTGCCCTGCAAGGTCGAGGGCGCGCAGGCGAGCCTCGCCGGACAGCAGATCGCATTGGCCCACCACTATCCTGCGCTCGCCGGCAAGGTCGAGCTCGGCATACGGCCAGAATATGCCACGCTGGCCCCGCGTGGTGCCGGACTGCCGGTCAGGATCGCCAGGATCGACGACATTGGCAGGGCCCGCATCGCCCGTGTCGAGCTCGATGGCCTGAAGCTCGCTGCGAGCGTGCCGGAAGGCGCGAGCTTCGATGGCGACCAGGCCGCGCTCGCGCTGCAAGCCGGCCAGATTCACATCTACAGCGACGGCCATCTTGTGAAGGGCGAAGCGCTTCCCGGCGCGGAGGAGCGCAGATGAGCATCGGGGCTTTTCATCCTGGCGCGCGAGGCACTGTCCTGAACCCCTCCCCCTTGTGGGGAGGGGCAGGGGTGGGGGGCGGAAACCAGAGTTCTTCGCTTGTCAAAATTGGCAAGACGGTCAGTGCAGCAACGTCTCTGGAGAGCCCCGCCCGACGCCCCCCACCCCCAACCCCTCCCCACAAGGGGGAGGGGAGTCAGCTCAGCGCTGGAGGCGAGCCATGAAGCCGGTCAACCAGAAAGCCTGGCTGCTCGTCCTGCCGGTGCTGCTGATCGTCGCCTTCTCGGCGGTGATCCCGCTGATGACGGTGGTGAACTATTCCGTCCAGGATTCCTTCGGCAACAACCAGTTCTTCTGGAACGGCGTCGGCTGGTTCGCCGAACTGCTCGACCCCAAGAGCGATCTCGGCTCGCGCTTCTACGACTCGCTCTGGCGCAACCTCGCCTTCTCCGCGATCATCCTGGCCATCGAGATTCCGCTCGGCATCCTGGTGGCGCTGTCGATGCCGCGCGAGGGCTGGACGGTGTCGGCGACGCTGGTGCTGATGGCGCTGCCGCTGCTGATCCCGTGGAACGTCGTCGGCACGATCTGGCAGATCTTCGCGCGCGGCGACATCGGTCTGTTCGGCGCCGCGGTGAACGGCCTCGGCATCGACTACAACTACGTCGCCAATCCGGTCGCCGCCTGGTTCACCATCGTCGTGATGGATGTCTGGCACTGGACCTCGCTGGTCGCGCTGCTCTGCTATGCCGGGCTGAAGTCGATTCCCGACGCCTATTATCAGGCCGCGCGCATCGACGGCGCCTCGCGCTGGGCCGTGTTCCGCACCATCCAGCTGCCGAAGATGAACCGCGTGCTCCTGATCGCCGTGCTGCTGCGCTTCATGGACTCGTTCATGATCTACACCGAGCCCTTCGTCGTCACCGGCGGCGGCCCCGGCAATTCGACCACCTTCCTCTCGATCGAGTTGGTCAAGCTCGCCCTCGGCCAGTTCGACCTCGGCAAGGCCGCAGCGCTCTCGATCGTCTACAATCTGATCATCCTCGCGGTCTGCTGGGTCTTCTACACGGTGATGACCACCGCCGATGCGCGGGCCGACTCCGACGCAGGGAGGGGCTGATGCGCGGCGGCCGATTGATCCTCTCGCTCTACCTCATCGCGCTGATGTTGCCGATCTACTGGCTCGTCAACATGAGCTTCAAGACCAACACCGAGATCACCAACGCGCTGACGCTCTGGCCGCGGACCTTCACCTTCGACAACTACGCCAAGATCTTCACCGATCCGAGCTGGTACAACGGCTACATCAACTCGCTGCAATATGTGGCGCTGAACACCCTGCTCTCGCTCGCCTTCGCGCTGCCGGCAGCCTACGCCTTCTCGCGCTACCGCTTCCTCGGCGACAAACACCTGTTCTTCTGGCTGCTCTCGAACCGCATGGCGCCGCCGGCGGTGTTCGCACTGCCCTTCTTCAACCTCTATTCGGCGATCGGCCTGTTCGACACGCCGCTCGCGGTGGCCCTCGCCCACTGCCTGTTCAACGTGCCGCTGGCAGTCTGGATTCTCGAAGGCTTCATGTCCGGCGTGCCGCGCGAGATCGACGAGACCGCGGCGATCGACGGCTATTCCTTCCCGCGCTTCTTTACGAAGATCTTCATGCCGCTGATCGCATCCGGCATCGGCGTCGCCGCCTTCTTCTGCTTCATGTTCTCCTGGGTCGAGCTCCTGCTGGCGCGCACGCTGACCAGCGTCAGCGCCAAGCCGATCGCCGCCACGATGACCCGCACCGTCTCGGCCGCCGGCATGGACTGGGGCGTGCTCGCGGCAGCGGGCGTGCTGACGCTGATCCCCGGCGCGCTCGTGATCTGGTTCGTCCGCAACTACATCGCCAAAGGCTTCGCCCTGGGGAGGGTGTGATGGAACTCAACTGGATGGCCTGGACCTGGCAGACCGGCGTCTTCTTCGCCGGTATCGCCAGCCTGCTCCTGATCCTGACGCTGCTCGCTGTGTTCAGGCCCGAGACCGAGCGGGTCGGCGTGCTGGGGATCGCCACCACCCGCGGCGACCGGCTCTTCATCTCGCTGCTCGGCAGCGCCTTCATTCACCTCGCCTGGCTCGGGATCGTCGGCCAGCCGCTGTGGTGGGCTTCCGGCCTCGCGCTCCTCTATGCCGCGGCGGTATTCCGCTTCGTCTAGGGCGTGGCCCAAGAACAAGAAACGACCGATCCCGGCCAACGGGCGGCACTCGCAGAAAACATCGGAGGATAACGATGACGACGCTCAGCAGGACATTAACCAGCTTGACCGGCGCCAGCCTGTTCGCGCTGACGCTCGCCGCCGGGCCGGCCCTCGCCGGCCCCGAGGAAGCGCGCAAATGGATCGACAGCGAATTCCAGCCCTCGACGCTCTCCAAGGACGAGCAGATGAAGGAGATGGAATGGTTCATCAATGCGGCGAAGCCCTTCGCCGGCATGGAGATCAACATCGTCTCGGAGACGATCACCACGCATGAATACGAGGCCAAGACCCTGGCCAAGGCCTTCAGCGAGATCACCGGCATCAAGCTGACGCACGACCTGATCCAGGAAGGCGACGTGGTCGAGAAGATCCAGACGCAGATGCAGTCCGGCAAGAACATCTACGATGGCTGGATCAACGACTCCGACCTGATCGGCACGCATTTCCGCTACAAGCAGGCGACCAACCTGACCGACTGGATGGCCGGCCCAGGCAAGGACGTCACCAATCCGAACCTCGACATCGACGACTTCATCGGCAAGTCCTTCGGCACCGGGCCGGACGGCAAGCTCTACCAGCTGCCGGTGCAGCAGTTCGCGAACCTCTACTGGTTCCGCTACGACTGGTTCCAGCGCGCCGATCTCAAGGAGAAGTTCAAGGCCAAATACGGCTATGATCTCGGCGTGCCCGTGAACTGGTCGGCCTATGAGGACATAGCCGAGTTCTTCACCAACGACGTCAAGGAGATCGACGGTACCAAGGTCTTCGGCCATATGGACTATGGCAAGAAGGATCCGTCGCTCGGCTGGCGCTTCACCGATGCCTGGCTCTCAATGGCCGGCAATGGCGACAAGGGCATCCCGAACGGCAAGCCCGTCGACGAATGGGGCATCCGCATGGAGGGCTGTCGCCCGGTCGGCTCCGCGGTCGAGCGCGGAGGCGACACCAACGGCCCGGCGGCGGTCTATTCGATCACCAAATATGTCGACTGGCTGAAGAAATACGCCCCGCCGCAGGCGCAGGGCATGACCTTCGGCGAATCCGGCCCGGTGCCGGCGCAGGGCTCCATCGCCCAGCAGATCTTCTGGTACACCGCCTTCACCGCCGACATGGTCAAGCCCGGCCTGCCGGTGATGAGCTCCGACGGCAAGCCGAAATGGCGGATGGCGCCCTCGCCGAAGGGTGCCTACTGGAAGGACGGGATGAAGCTCGGCTACCAGGATGCCGGCTCGGCGACTCTGCTGAACTCGACCCCGGTCGAGCGCCGCAAGGCGGCCTGGCTCTATTTGCAGTTCATCGTCTCCAAGACGGTCAGCCTGAAGAAGAGCCATGTCGGCCTGACCTTCGTGCGCGAGAGCGACATCTGGGACAAGAGCTTCACCGAGCGCGCCCCGCAGCTCGGCGGGCTGATCGAGTTCTACCGCTCGCCGGCGCGCGTGCAGTGGACCCCGACCGGCAACAACGTCCCGGACTATCCGCGCCTCGCCCAGCTCTGGTGGCAGAACATCGGCGACGCCTCCTCCGGCGCCAAGACCCCGCAGGCAGCGATGGACGCCCTTGCCGCGGCGCAGGACTCGGTGATGGAGCGTCTGGAACGCTCCGGCGTGCAAGGCGATTGCGGGCCGAAGCTCAATCCGCGCACCACGGCGGAGGAATGGTTCGCCAAGGCCGAGAAGGCCGGCACGCTGGCGCCGCAGCGCAAGCTCGCCAATGAGAAGCCGAAGGGCGAGACGATCGACTACGACACGCTGATCAAGAGCTGGCCAGCGTCTCCCCCCAAGCGCGGCTGAGCCCCCTCCTCCCGGCTCAACAGCGCGAAAGGGGCGCGGCAGCAATGCCGCGCCCCCGATTTTCGGGACGCTCCCCCCTAAAACTGGCTCTGGCTTGAGGCTGCGGCGCCGCTTGAGCCCGTCATGCTCGCCCCTGTGGCGAGCATCCACGTCTTGAACACAGGTCTCGATAAGCAAAGACGTGGATGGTCGGGACAAGCCCGACCATGACGGGAAGGTGCTACTCGCTATCCCTGCGTCGCGCCCTCATCCATCCACATCACCTCCCAGACATGGCCGTCGAGGTCCTGGAAGCCGTGGGCGTACATGAAGCCGTAATCCTTCGGCTCGCTGAAGGTCGTGCCGCCGGCGGCGAGCGCGGCCGCGACTATCTCGTCGACCGCCTCGCGGCTGTCACGCGAGAGAGCGGTCAGGACTTCCAGCGACTGGCTGGTATCGGCGATCGGCTTCGGCGAGAAGCTCGCGAACTTCTTATGGGTCAGCAGCATCGCGAAGATCGTGTCGCTGATCACCATGCAGGCGGCGGTGTCATCCGTGAATTGCGGGTTGAAGGAGAAGCCGAGTGCCTCGAAGAAGGCCATCGACTTCTCGAGGTCCTTGACCGGCAGGTTGACGAAGATCATCTGGGGCATTGCGTGCTCCTTGGGTCGGCATCGTCACTGGTGCATTTATGGCCAGTGGGCCGGGGCGATGTGGCGCGGCTATGACACGGCCTGAAGCGCCTGCCTGAGCCTGGCCGGCTCGATCTCGGTCAGGCGGGCATCGACCGCGTCATGCGTGCGCTGCCAGATCGGCATGGCCTTTGCCAGCAGGGCAATTCCCTCCGGCGTAATTGCCAGGAGCCGGCTGCGGCGGTCCTTCTCGCCGGCGGTCACGACGAGGAGGCCACGGCGCTCCAGCGGTTTCAGCGCCGCGGTCAGCGTGGTCCGGTCCATGCCGAGCAGATTCGCGACCGGACCGATCGGTGGCGGCTCAGGTCGGTTCAGTGACATCAGGAGGGAGAATTGCTGATTGGTCAGGTCGACCGGGCGCAGCGCCTCGTCGAACAATCGCGCCAACGAGCGTGCCGCGCGCTGAACATGCAGGCACAGGCAGCAATCGCGCACATGCAGCGTCGTCGCGAAGGGGACGAGGGACTCGTTGGGCACTTCCGGTGATTTTGACATCGTTCAGATATGTTGATATCAACGCAACCAATCTAGGCTGGGTGGCTGGATGCTGCAAGGAGACGACGATGGAGCATCAGGTTGTTTCCCGTTCGCAATGGCTGGATGCGCGCAAGGCCCTGCTCGCCCGTGAGAAGGAGTTCACCCGGCTGCGCGACGAGATCAATGCCGAGCGGCTCGCCCTGCCCTGGGTCAAGGTCGACAAGGACTATGCTTTCGACACGCCTGCGGGAAAGAAGTCGCTGGCCGAGCTGTTCGATGGCCGCAGCCAGCTGGTGGTCTACCATTTCATGTTCGGGCCGGACTGGGAGGCGGGCTGCCCCGGCTGCTCCTTCATGGCCGACCATCTCGGCGGCACACTGGCGCATCTCAACAACCACGACGTCACGTTGGTGATGGCCTCGCGCGCGCCGCTCGCCAGGATCGAGACCTACAAGGCGCGGATGGGCTGGAGCGTGCCGTGGGTGTCGTCCTTCGGCAGCGAGTTCAACTTCGACTACCACGTCTCCTTCACCAAGGAGCAGTTGGCCGAAGGCCCGGTGCTCTACAACTTCACGCGCACGCCGTCGGAGGAGGCCCATGATGAGTTGCCGGGCCTGAGCTCCTTCATCCGCGACGAGGCCGGCGAGGTCTTCCACACCTATTCGGGGTACGCCCGCGGCGGCGAGGAGATGCTGGCGACGCTGATGATCCTCGACCGGGCGCCGAAGGGCCGCAACGAGACCTCGACGCTGAGCTTCGTCAAGCGCCACGACGAATACGAGGATCAGCCGAAGGCTCACGCCTGCTGCGCCGCCTGAGGCGCAGCAGACCAGACCACGCGCATAGGGTCGGTGGGATGCCCGCTCCCGGCAGGGAATGGGCTTGGGGCGCGTGTTTTTCATGGCTGGGGTTTCAGGCCGACCGCAGACCGCTCAGGTGGTGCGGCCAACCTCGCGCGCTACGTCCGAGAAGGGGCGCATGCCGCTGTCCGCCCGGGTCGCGATCGAGAGGAAGCGGGCGGCGAAGGCGAGCGAGTCGCGCTGGCTCGGGCTGAGCTGCTCGCACCGCTGCTTGTCGCCGAGCCCGGTCTGCTCGGCTTGCGCCAGCGCGGCCTTGAGCTCGGCTTCGCTCAGGGCACCGGAATTCACCAGAGAGCGCAGCACGGCGGTGAAGGCCAGCAGCATGCCTTCGAGCTGGAGATTGGCGACGTTCATCTCGTCCTCCCGACGCTGATCGGGCGGTCGGACGGCCACCGGACAAGCCTGCGCCGGGGGCCGTTCGTCGGCGCCCGGCGCATCTTGGCATGGCAGGCCGGCGAGGGCGACCCGCTTGTGGTCAGGCCGCCTGCGGCCGCTCGACCGGCGGCAGATAGGCGCCCTGGAAGGTCGTCATCACATGCGCGACCATCTCGCGCGCGATGTGGAGCTGGTCGTCCTCGAAGGCGATGGCTCGCGGCGAGTTGAGCACGATCTCATAGCTCGGGAAGTAGTCGACATAGTCGAAGCGGCGGAACAGCTCCTCGGCCACGGCGCGCAGCAGCGATTTCGAGGCGCTGTTGGCGACGATCACGTCGGCATCCTTGAAGGTCGCCCCGAACGGCACCGGCGAGACCGTGACGACGAAGCGCATCTCCGGATTGCAGTGCTCGCGGATCAAACCGATGATATCGAGCATGTCGGCCAAAGTCGCGTCATAGCCGTAGTCGACGAAGCGGAAGCGCTCCGGCATGCGCTGCAGCCAGCTCGGCCCGGGATGGGCGTTCATGGCGATCCCGGTCTCGGCATCGAGCCAGGTTTCGGTCAGGCCGAGCGTGAAGAAGCAGATCTTGGCCTGCTTGATCGTCGCCGTCGCCTCGGTGAGGCGCTTGCGGTTGGCGAAGGCGGTGTCGCGGTCGAGCAGCTTGAGGCCACTGGCGTGCGGATCGAACCACTGCCCCGGTGCAAGCTCGATCAGCCCGTCATTGGGGTAGCTCTCGCCGCGCAGCACGCGCTTGAGTTCGTGCGTCATCGAGCGGACCGAGTACTTGTTGAGCGCACCGCGGCTGAGCTGGCCGCGATCGGCACCGCCGCCGCGGCCGGTTTCCTCGTCCCAGCTCTCGAAATGTTCGGCTGGCACGCCATGGCCGCGCAGCAGCAGCGGCAGGCCGCGCATCATCAGCAGGTTCTCGACCTCGCGCGCGAAGCACGAGCCCATGGTGAAGATCGGCCAGGCCGGGTCGATCTTGAATTTCGGCTTGTGCTGGACGGCGAGGTAGTTGCCGGTCGTCAGGCGCTCCTTGGCCATCTTCTCGGGCTTGCCCGAGATCCAGCCGCGCACGGGATTGCCGCGCATGATGGAAAGGGCCGTGCCTGCATCGTATTCGATCTTCATCGATCGTCTCCTGGTTCGTGCAAACCTCTCGGGCTCGACGCTGCGGACTTCGGGAAGTCTCGTAAGCTCGCCGGGCGGTTGCTGATGGCCCGGGTGCTCTCCGGGCGCTTCCTCCAACCGGCGCGATCTTCGCCGCGCCGGGTCCGTTCACATGCGGTGGGGAATGCCGTTGCGGTCGAGGAAGCCGCGCATCCGGTCGTAGGAAGCGGCATAGCTCTTCGCGAGATTGTTGAGCGCCGCCTCCTGGTAGACGGCGCGCCAGCCGCCTTCGGCCAGGGCCGCTTCCGGCACGACCGGGATCTTCAGCGTCTCGGCCAGTTCCTGGCTGCGCGTGTCATAGGCGACGAGCACGCCGGGCACGCCATGCGCGACGGCCGGCAGCACGCCATGGACGCGGTAGCCGACGGCGAGGTCGATCGAGCGCGCGAATTCATCGTAGCGCTCGACGTCGAAGAAAGAGAACAGCTGCTTCTCGTAGATGCGCCGCATCGGCGCATCGTCCGGGCCGTCCCACCATTTGGTTTTCACGAACTCGGCGACGGCCTTCTCCTTCGCGGCGCCGTCGCGCAGGAAGAAGGCCTTCTCCTCCTGCTCGCCATGCGAGGACATCACCATCTCGCTTTGGCTATCGACCTTGAGCAGCGCGGCCTTCTGATTGCGCAGATAGGCTTCCGGATCGGCAGTGTAGCTCTTGTCGGCCTCGCGGCGCAGGCTGAAGGCGACCTTGCGGATCTCGCGCTGGTCGGGAATGCGAATCTTCAGGTCGCGATTGCGGGTCCGGAAGATCGAGGGGCAGCCGACGACCTCGACATTGCGGATGCCGTTCTGGCGCAGCGTCTCGGCGCTGAAGGCGCCGCGCACGCCGATCGAGGCGCAGCGCTCGGCGACGATCGACCAGAAGCGCCTGGAGGGCTCGGGCAGCTCGATCTTGCGGTTCTGGCTCGCCTGGGCGCCGACGCCGATGGCGTAGACCGGCAGCTTGACCCGCTCCAGCACCTCGACGGCGCGGAACCAATCCATGTTCTCGTGGATGAAGTTCGAGCCGCGCACGAAGACGTAATCGAATTCGCTGGCATAGCGCTCGATGTCGGCCTCGGTCGGCGACATGATCTTCATCGGCTCCAGATGCGCATAGCGCAGGAGCTTCAGCGTCGAATCGTAGACGATCATGTCGCCGATGTTGAAATAGTCGCTGAGCAACTTTTCCATCGGCGCCCGGTACCAGCGCACCTTGTCGTGCTCATGGACCTCGCCGGCCGGATAGATTACCAGCGCGCGCAGTTTGGTCTCGGTCGCGATAGGGCGCAGGTTCGAGCCCGGGGCGAGCGTGCCTTTGCATGCATCGGCGATCGCGACCGAGTGGGGGCGCCCATTGGGCATGGCTGGCAGCGGGATCGTCAGCTCGGCGACATCGGCCTCAGCCGTAACGATCGCGCCGGGATGGATGGTGGCGTAGTCCTGCCCGTCGAGGATCAGCTTGAGCGCCGGCCAGCTCCGGTCGGGCCGGCGCCCGATGGCGACGACGACCTCGCCGGTGGTGGCGCGCAGGATCTTGATGGCGTTCTCCGCCGAGACCACCGAGCCGAGATTGAGCACGGGCGCGTTCATGGCCCCTCCTTGACAAACTGAACCTTGAGGCGGACCAGATCGCGATCGGGTCCGAGCTTGCAGTCGGCGACCTTCATCCTGGTCATGAAGAGATAGGCCTCGTCGCCGGTGGTCTCGAAATTGCGCGAGCGCGAGGCGGGATCGGCGAGGGCGCCATAGCCGTAGCGCAGCCGGTCGCTGCAGTTTTTGCTCCACATCGTCGGCTGCACCATCAGCGTCTGCAGCGGCGACCAGCGGATGAAGTCGTCGGACCAGCTATAGGCGACGCGGCCCCCGGCGATGTTCTGGCTCGGATCGGGGCCGAGATGCAGAAGCGCGAGCCATTTCCCGCTCGCCTCGTGCCGGGTCAGCGATCCCACATTGGTCGGCAGCGGCTTCAGCGTCTGGCAGGGCCGCGCCTCGCTGAGATCGTCGCGATAGGGATCGACGGCGCGGATGGTGAAGTCCTGCCCGTCATAGGCGCGCCAGGAGGTCGGGTCCTTGATGTCGGTCGAGCGGAACAGGCAGACGCCGTTCTTCTGGCCCTCGCCGCCGGTCGTCATGATCAGCGCGTACCAGGCGCCGTCCTTCTGGACGATGTTGGAGGGGTTGAAAAAGCCGCGATGCCGGCCCTGGCCGACCTCCTGGGGAAAGCCTGGCGCCGCCACCAGCGGGCGCGGCTCGTCGGTCTTGAAGCTGAGGCCGCCATCGCTGGAATGGGCGGCGGTGACGACATTGTACCAGCAGCTCATCGCATCCTTGAAGCGACAGGCGCCGGGATGCTTGTCGGCATGGTATTCGGCGTGGACCAGCGCCTCGACATTGCGGCCATCGCCGGTCCAGGTCGCGGCGATCCAGCTCTTGTCGCTGAACTGGCTGGGGTCGGCGCTGCTCTTCGCCTCGAAGGAGACGGCGCAGCTCTTGCGGATCGCGCCGAGATTGCCGCCGATCAGCGGCCGGCTGCGGTAATGGCTGGCGAAGGCGACGACCTCGCCCTTGCTGTTGCGGAAGGCGCGCAAGGGCGCGTCCGGCAGGTCCCATTCCTCGCAGCGCTCGCGTGCCCAGGAGACGACCGTCTCCTCCTTCGCGTCGGGAGCGATCTCCAGCCGGTAGCCGGGCCCTTTTTGACCCGGCGCCTGCTGAGCCAGGCCGGCGACCGGAGCCGCGACTGCCAGCAATACCGCTGGCAGCCAGGCGAAGGCGCTGCGAAGGTTCCTCATGCCACCTTCCTTTCCGGCTCGGGAGCCGGCGGCGCGGACGGAGCGGTGGCCGCAGCGGGCCTGACCATCTTGTGGTCGACCTTGTTCTCGCTGAGGAAGGCGCTCATCGCGCCATAGGTCCGGGCATAGGCCGCGTTGAAGCGGTCGAAGAGCGCCTGGTTCCAGTACTCTTCCAGCCTGAACGGCTTGTCGCCGAAGACATCGACGCTCGGGATCTGGAAGGTCTCGGCGAACTCGACGGTTCGGCTGTCATAGGTGAAGTAGATCGAGGGCGTGCCGTTGGCGAGCGCCATCAGATTGCCGTGCAGCCGGTATCCGAGCACGAGATCGAGCTTGCGGACGAGCTGCTCGTAGCCGGCGACGACGTCCGAATAGAACATCCGGTCGTGGTAGAGCGCTTCCATCTGCTCATCGAGATACCAGGCCATCGCCCAGCCATTCTCGCGCAGCGCGGCGATGCCCTCCTGCTTCTGCTCTGGCGTGCCCAAAGCGAGCTTCTTCTCCTCGACCTCGCCCTGGGACATCAGCGTGACCTCGAAGCGATCCGCCATCGCCTTCACCAGGTCGCGGTGGAAGGTCAGGTAGCGCTTGATGTCCTTGGCGTAGTGCTTGGAGACCTCGCGGCGCAGGGTGACGCCCACCTGCTTCACGCTGTCGAGCGCCGGCAGGCGGATGGCGAGGTCGGGCCGGTTGTTGCGGAAGGCGGTCGGGCAGCCGATGATCCGGGCATTCTTGATGCCGAGCTCGTTCATCACCTCGGCCGAATAGGTGCCGCGCACGCCGACAGAGGCGGTCGAATCCGAAATCAGCTTGAGGACGGTCTTGCTGTCCTCGCTGAGTTCGAGCTTGCCGCTGACCGGGGCCTGCGCGCCGATGCCGAAGGCGAGCACCGGCAGCTTCAGCCGGCGCAGCACCTCGGCGGTGCGGCTCCAGTTCATCCCGGCGTGGACATAGTTCGAGCCGCGCAGGAAGACATAATCGAACTCGGCGTTGAACCGATCGATCTGGGCGGGATCGACGCTGGTGATCGGCAGTTCCTCGAGCGTCTCGAAGTTGAGCAGCTTCAGCGAGGAATCGAAGACGAAGGCGTCGCCGATATTGTGGTAGTGGTTGATGTGGCTCTGCAGGTCGGCGTGGCGGTACCAGCGGACATTGTCGTGGTCGTAGACCTCGCCCGACGGGCTGATCACGAGGATGCGGGCCATGGTTGCGTTCTCCCTTCTTAAGAGCCTCTACCAAGACCTGAGGGGGTCTCGACGCCGGCAATTCGTCTGCTCCGCCAGGAGCGGCGTGAAGCCGATACCGTTGGTATCGGCAAGCGGCGAGACGCCGCGGGCGGGCGAATTCCCGGTGCCGAAGGTGAGCTTTGGAGGGCCGCCTGCGGCGTCGAAACGACTTGCCGATACCGAGGGGTATCGGCTGCGCGCTTCTCCTGGCATTCGTCTCCTCCAAAGCTCATCGAGATCCCCTCAGGTCTTGGTAGAGGCTCTAAGTCCGCGCGGCTCACGCGATCATCGGCGCGGCGGCGCGATTGGCCGGAGCCGGCATGCCCCGCTCGGCGATCAGGCGCTGGTAGAGGGCCAGATGCTGCTCGGCGCAGTCGACATGGCTGAGCGGCTTCTTGATGCCTGCGCGCAGGCGCTCCCATAGCCCGGGCTCGCTCAGCGCCCGGGTCATGCAGTCGACGAGGTCCTCCGGGCTGCCGGAGCGGAAATGCAAACCGTCGACCTCGTCGGTGATCTTCTCGGCCATGCCGCCGAGATTGCTGGAAAGGATCGGGCGGCCGTGGAAGAAGGCCTCCTGGATCACGATCGGCGAGTTCTCCCACCAGACCGAGGGCATCACCACCCAGTCGACCGAACGCATCAGGTTCGGCATCTCGTGGTTCTGGAACGGGCCGCAGAAGCGCACGCGCCGCCCGGCCGCCTCGACCAGATCGGTGAACTTCTTCTTGTAGGCCTCGGGTTGGCGGTCGAGATTGCCGCCATAAACGAGAAGCACGCTGTCCTCGCCCCAGACGGAGTCCGGTATGCGGGTGACGGCGTCGATCAGCACGTCGGCGCCCTTATAGGGTGTGAGCTGGCCGAAATAGGCGAAGCGCGAGCGCCGCCCATTCGCCTCGGGGCCCGGCCGCGGCGGCGCGACCTCGGCGACGTCGATGCCGTTCTCTATCACCGAGAAGCGCTCGGCCGACAGGCCCCATTGCTGGTATCGCTCGGCCAGGAAGCGGCTCGGCGAGATGAAATGGTCGGCGAGGTTGAGGATGCCCTTGATGAAGGTCTCGCGTGCCAGGAAGCGCGACGGCGAGATGTCCGGGAAGCAGGCATTGCAGTCGCTCGGCGAGGCCCGGTAGCAGAGCTTGAAGGCGCCGGTCTTCACCATCTGGCCGTGGTGGTGGCAGATCGAGAGGTATTCGTGGAAGGTCACCACGATCAGTGCATCCGGCAGCGTGTCGCGCACCGCGAAGATGCATTCGAGGCCGAGCCCGATGAAATGGTGGAAATGCACCACATCCGGCTTGAGGTCGCGCAGCACGCGGACGAAATCGCGCTCGATCTCGTCGGTGGCGCGGTTCGAGAGCAGGAAGTGGTCGTACTCCTCGGCGTAATAGAGCAATTCGCCGCCGCGCTGGCGCAGGCTCATCAGCGCCGTGCCGGCATGGCGCGGCGTCGGCGCGCCGACCCGGGCGAGGTAGTGTGTGTCCACCTCGCTATTGGCCTGGAAGCCCTTGTGCAGGTTGTAGGAGGCGACTTCGGCGCCGCCGAGCGAAAACGAAGGGTGGCCGTGCGAGACGACGAGGATACGCATGCTCATCCTCTCATGTTGGAAATGGCCAGCGCCCAGCGCCGGTCGAAACTGGTGCGGTCAGCGAGGTTGATCAGCGCGCCGACATGCGGGCGGGTCTCGCCATCCTCGACGACATAGACCTCGACCTCCGGCACCCAGAGCGACGGCACGCCGTTCATCCTGAGCTTCAGGCAGAGATCGAGGCCCTTCTCGCTGGACGTGAAATAGCTGCGCGAGAAGCCATCGGCCTCGAGGAAGGCGTTGCGCGACATCACGCAGCATTCGGTCGCGCCGGCCGCGACTTCCATCGGCCCGAGGCTGCCGATCGCATCCAGGGGATAGCCGACGAAGCGGTTGTAGACGCGACGATTCGCGCCCTCGCCTTCGAGCCACGCTCCGGCCCAGCGGATCGAATTGTCCTCGAACAGCAGGGTCGGGCTCGCCACGCACTGGCCGCCGCGGCCGCGATAGGCGCGCTCCAGGCGTCCGAGCCAGCCCGGCATCCGGATCTGGGCGGCGCCGGACAGCAGCGCCACCGTCTGGAAGCGGCTGGCGCGCACGCCCGCTTCCAACGCATCGCAGCTGTCCTCGACGCCCTCGACCAGGACGAGCCGGACCTGCAGGCCGTAGAACTTCGCCAGCCGGCGCGCCTCCGCACCGAGCCGGTCGAAGCTCTCGCCGGGCGCTGCGACGACGATCGGCAGCGGCCTGATCTCCGGATCGATCGCCAGCAAAGCGAATAGGCTGGAGAGCTCGCGCTGGCGCTGGTCGAGGCCGATCACCAGGCCGAGGGCCGCATCGGCATTGAAGCGGCCGATGTCGTGCGTCTCGATCGCCTTGGGCGGCGCGATCTCGGCGGCCTGCAGGGCTGGCGCGATCTGTTTCTCGACCACGGCGGTCGCGGTCGAGGAGCGCGGATCGAGCAGGCCGAAGACCCGCTCCAGCGCGCGCCGGGCCGGGTTGCGCGCGGGTGCAAGGGGCAGGAAGGCCGGCCCGTGACCTTCGACCTCGAATTCGAGATAGAGCGGCTGGCCGGGCTCCGGCAGCAGCTTGGGCGCGAAGACGATGAAGCCGTGGCTGTTGCGCCGGCTCGCCATGGCCGGGCCGAAGCGCGGGTCCTCGGCGAAGGCGGCGGTGACGTCCGGTCGGATGGCGCGCGTCCAGATCGTGTCGATGGCGCAGGACTGCGTGCCGCTGCGCAGCATGACGTTGCCGACCTGCCGTTCCGGATCGAACAGCCAGCCGATGATCAGGACGCCGCTGCCCTCGACAATGGTGGCGTCGTCAATGCCGGCGCGGACCGGCTGATCCAGGAAGGAGATGGTGTCGCGCCCATCGAAGCGCTGCGAGGCCTGCTTCAGCTTCTCGGCGGTCGCCGGGGGGGCGCTGCCGCGCTGCAGCCCGTCGCGCAGATGGCCGGGCACGGTGATCTGCTCGAGCAGGACGTGGCGATCATAGACCTCGAGCGCCCGCCAGCCGTCATTGGCGCGGAAGAACAGTCGCTCGATCTCGCTGGGATGGCGGATGACGCACTCTTCGAGCAGACCGAAGAAGCCGCAGGCGCCTTCGCCGAGATCGTCGCGCTGGAAGGTGCCGGCCTCCAGCACGGCCGGCGACAGCCCGCCATGGGCGATCAGCAGCTTCGTCCGCCCTGCCGTGAAGTTCGAGGTCCAGCCTTGCAGGAAGATGCCGTCGTCGAGCGGGCCCATCACCTCGACGAAACCGCCGGGCTTGGCGACCGACTGCAGCAGCATGCCGACGGCGCGCAGGCGGCGCGGGTTCGACTTGCCGGCAAGCAGGACTTCCAGCAGCCCGTCGACGACGGTCGGGAAGGCTTGGCCGGCTTCCTCCGCGAGCGCTGCGAGGAAGGCCTGCAACGGCATGGGCTTTGGCGCCAGGATCAACCGCAAGGGGCGGCCGGGCCGGCCGAGCAGGATCGCGCCCGAGCCGGCACGATCCGGCGAGGGGGCGGGTGCCAGACAGAGGAAGCCGGTGGCGTGCGCCGCGTCGGCCTGCGGCCGGCGCCAGGTCAGCGCCATGGTCTCGACCCGGTTGCGCGGATTGCCGTCGACCGCGACCGGCACCTTGCCGGGCAGCGCATCGCAGGCGCTCATGACCAGGATCGCGTTCTCGCCGAGCGGCGTCCAGGCGACGGTCGGCGCCGGGCTGATCATGGTCCGTTCGGGGATGATGACCTCGTTCATGCTCACCTGCCCATCAGCATGACGGTGAGCGTGACGAATGAGAGCAGCGCCGACAGGCCCGAAAGGAAGCCGAGCACGACGGTGACCTGACGGAGCGGGGCCTTCGCCTCCTTGCGGATCGCGACCAACCGGTCATCGAAGGCGCGCAACGTCTGGTCGAAGCGCATCTGGAAGACGTCGATCTCGGCGAGGCGCGAGGCGATCGCACCATTGCCCTCGGTCTCTTCCGACTGCTTCGTCTCGGCCTCGCGCTGGCGATGCTGCGCCAGCTGCACGCCGAGCTCGCCGACCTTGTCGAGCAATTCCTTCTGGGTCAGCTGCGAGCGCCGCTGCAGTGCGATCAGCGCCTCGACCCGGTCGAAGAAGCGGGCAAGCGGCACGGCGATCGCCGCCTCCGCCGCGAGCTCCGCCGCCGGCGGCAGGCGCAGTTCGAGTTCGGCGCCGGTGCTCGGCGAGATGCCGACGATGGTCAGCGCCTCGCGTGCCGCCGCGGTCCTGTCGTCGAGCTCCATGGCGAAGGCGTGCCGGCCGTCGCCGATGCCGTTCCGGCGCAGGTCGATACGGCCCTGGTCTGCGACGACTTCCTGCACCTTGAGCCCGTTGCGCATCAGGCGCACGGTCAGCCGCTCCTCGGGGCGGGCCTCGTCCCAGATCCAGCCATGCAGCCGGTTGCCGTCGAGCGCATCGACCCGCCCGTTGAGCTTTGCCGGGGTCTCGCTCGCTTCGCTCACGGTACCGTCCGGACTGTGCATCGTCGTCATGCTGGTCATGCCGCCTCCGCCAGTTTGAGTTGATCGAACAGGGCAAGGTGCGCCTGCGCGCAATCGTCCATGCCGGATGAAGGTTCGATGCCGTCGACGAGGCGGTGCCAGAGCCCGTCCTCGCTCGCGGCGCGGCGCAGCACCTGCGCGAGATGGCGTGGGTCGCCGGGGCGGGCGTGCAGGCCGTCGACGCCGTCGCGCACCATCTCGGCCATGCCGCCGATATTGCTGGCGATCACCGGCCGCAGGTGCTGGAAGGCTTCCTGGATGACGAGCGGAGCGTTCTCGTACCAGATCGAGGGCATCACCACCCAGTCGACCTCGGCCATCAGCCCCGGCATCTCGTCGCGGCGATAGGGGCCGCAATGCACGACCTCCGCACCAGCCTCGGACAGTGCCTTGTCGAGCGCGCTGGTGAAGGCCTCGCTCTGGAACGGCGCGCCGCCATGGATGCGCAGTTCGAACGCCTCGGCGCCCTGCTCACGCATGAGCTTGGCGGCCTGCAGCAGCGGCAGCACACCCTTCCACGGGTTGAGATTGCCGAAATAGCCGAAGCGATTGCGCGCACCATGGGTGTGCCGGTGCGGCACCGGCATCTGCGCCGGCCTGGCATTGGCGATCACCTCGATCTTCTCGGCCGGCAGGCCCCAGTCGACATAGCGCTGGCGCAGGAAGCGGCTCGGCGCGACGAAGCGGTCGACGGCGGCAAGATGAGTCTTCAGGAAGCGCTCGCGCAACAGGAAGCGGTCGGGGCCGATCTCCGGGAAGCAGCCATGGCATTTTGCCGGCGAAGCACCGGTGCAGCGCTGCTTGTCATTGGCGCGCACCATCAGCCCGTTATGGTGGCAGATCGAATAATAGTCGTGCAGCGTCATCACGATCGACACCTGCGGCAGCAGCCGCCGCGCCAGCGCCAGGAATTCGGCGCCGATCAGCACGAGATGGTGGATGTGGATCACATCCGGCCGGAACTCGGTCAGCAGGGAGCCGAGATCCTGCAAGGTGCCGTAATGATCGATCTGGCTGAGATGGAAGCGGTCGAAATGACCGC
This sequence comes from Allobosea sp. CRIB-10, assembly GCF_900112185.1. Taxonomy (GTDB): domain Bacteria; phylum Pseudomonadota; class Alphaproteobacteria; order Rhizobiales; family Beijerinckiaceae; genus Allobosea. Next base: position 143,250 of record NZ_FOKP01000009.1, read on the forward strand.
TCCACAGCAGGAGGTCGCCATCCGCCCCGGTCGCCTGGAAGGCAGTGCCGGGGTGCGGCTGGCGGTGGATCGCATTGGTCGCACCGAGGAAAAGCACCTCGCAGCCCTCGCCGCGATAGGCCTTCGCCAGGTCATGAGCGAAGATCTCGGTGCCGCCCGGATGCAGGTCCGGATGGTTGTGGGCGACGACGAGGATGCGCCGGCTCATCGCTGGACCCCCGGTTTCACCGCGACCAGCAAGTCCTGGTAATGGGCCGCGCTGTGGCCGCGCCAATGGCCGGGGTCGAGCCGCTCGACCGTAAGCCCGGCCTGCGTCGCATGTTCGAGCAGGAAGCCGGCGTCGATCCCGGCGGCGGCCAGCGGCGCCTCCTCGATCGCATACCAGCCGGGACCTTCGCCCCAGCGCCGGAACTTCAGCCTTTCCTGGCCGGTGCTCTGGCCGTCGAGCGCGAAGGCGGTCAGGAAGAGCCGTCCGCCGGGGGCGAGCAGGCGCGCGGCTTCGTTGAGATAGACCACCAGCTCGTCCGGCGGCAGATGCGTCGCCACCGAGGTCATGGTGATGAAGTCGAAGCTCTGGTTGGCGAAGCCGAAGCGCACTTCCTTGCCCGGCAGCGAACCCTGCGGATTGTAGAGCGGGTGGGCGATGTCGAGGCGCTGGAAGCGGAAGCGCGGATAGGTCGGCGTGATCGTCTGGGCGCACCAGAGGATGCCGTCCATCACCGGGTCGACGCCGTCATAGCTGCCGCGCTCGGGATCGAGATACTGGGTCAGCGGCACCGCCATGCGGCCGATGCCGCAGCCGATGTCGAAGACGCGCTCATGCGGCTGCAGCCGGCCGATCCGGATGAAATGACCGAGGAATTCGGCGCCGATGGCGCGATAGTCGCCGTCGCCGACGAAGATCGAATCCGGCGGCGGATGTGGCAGGAAACGGTTCGTCTGGACATGGGCCATCAGCCAGGCGAGCTCGGGCGTCATCGGTCCGATCGCGGGCGTGGCTTCCGAAGTTGTCTGTCGCAGGGCGAGGGTCGCCGTCATGCCGCTGTCGCCCTTCTGAGATTGGCGCGGGAGAGAAGGAATTCCGGATCAGGGCGCAGGCCCGGCGCCGGGATGGGCTGCTGCGGGGCGGACTTGTCGACCGCCGCCATCAGCGCCTCGATCTCACCGTCCCAGCGCTTGGTCTGGAGCCAGGAATTGTGCTGCGAGGCGACGCCGCGCGTGTAGTCGAGGCTCTTCGAGATCGACTGGCGCTCGAGGTGGTAGAGCGACACGCTCGGGACGTAGACTATGCCGAGCCCGGCCCGGGCGATCTTGAGGCAGAGGTCGCTGTCCTCGTAATCGCCGATCACATAGCCGTCGTCGAAGCCGCCGATCTCCATGAACAGCGCGCGCGGCATCACGATGCAGGCGCCGGTGACGCCGGGCACCGGCCGCTCGACATTGGCCGGCGCGTACCCGCTCGGCATGCCCTTGAAGTAATGATGGTTTAGCCAGGTGCCTTTACTGTCGCGCTTGAAGAAGAGCCCGGCATGCTGCAGCGAGCCGTCGTCATAGAGCAGCTTCGGGCCGACCGCGCCGGTGCGCCGATGCGGTTCGAGACGCTGCAGCAGCGCCGGCAGCCAGCCCTCGCTGTCGGGAATGACGTCGGAATTGACGAGCGCCAGCGCCTGCCCGCGCGAGGCGGCGGCGCCGGCATTGCAGGCAGCCGAGAAACCGCCATTGCGGCTCATCACCACGAGCTGCATCGGCAAACCATAGGCGAGGAAGAGGCCGCCAAGGAGATGCGCGACCTCGCCCTCGTGCTCGGGCGAATCGAGCACATAGATCAGCTCGGCCTTCTCGGCGAACCAGCGATCGGCGGCGAAGGCCGAGACCTGGACGCGCAGGAAGTCGTAGACGCGGTAGAGCGGGATCACGACCGAGACCGCCGGGCTCGCGGGCCCCCTGCCGAAACGCCTGGTCCGCGGTTCCGGCAGGTTCTCGCGCAATGCCTTCTGGCAGTCGGCGAGCACCGGCGCGATCGTCCGCTCCAGCATCTGCGCGGTGAGATGCTGCGGCGGGATCGCCGCCAAAGCCCGGGCGCGGATGGCGACGGCGTCGGCCGGCTGCACATTGGGGCGCAACGACAGGACGGTGCCGGATTTCAGCTTGAGCTCGACCCGCGGCTGCAGCACCGGCGCGCCGTCGGCATAGCCGGGGATCAGCGCCGCGAAGCCGGTGGCGCGTTTGACGTCACCCTTGGAGCCGGCCGGCAGCAATGCCGGGAACTGGTCCAGCCGATCGAGCACCGGGGTCGCCTCGCCCTCGGAGCGGTGCAGCAGCACCTCGTCGACCAAGCCTTCGACATCGCAATACCAGCCGCCGAGCAGAAGCCCGGCCGGGGTGGTGACGGCGAGGTCGAGCTCGGCCGAGGGCAGGTCGTCATTGCGGCGCACGCTCTGGGCGGCGAGCGGCAGCCGCCTTTGCATCTCGATCGCCAGCAGGCGCCCTTGCTCGGACAAGCCGGCGAGCTGCTCGACGAGCCAGCTGCGCAGCCCGTCGCGTTGGCTGGCCTTGCCGGCCCACCAGCGTCCGAGCGACGGGATGTCCTGCCGGGCGCCGACGGAGCGGACGATCAGGCCGGATTCGGCCTGCAGGACCAGCAGGCCGCCGGCCTGCGGCGGGAAGGCGTCGATGATCAGGTGCAGCGGCCGGTTGCCGGCGCGGTCGGGGTGGCCGAGGCGCGGCAGGCCCGGCAGGCGCGAGAGGCCGGCGGAATCCAGCCTATAGGCGGTGCGAATGCCGGCGAGCCGGCCGGGAACCGCCGATTCCAGCAGGAGCTTGCCTTCGGTCAGCTTGGCGACCGGCGTCGCCGCCGACGGCTTACGGACGAGGATCAGCAGGAACTGGCGCAGGAAGCCGAGATAGCCGGCGGCCTGGCTGAGCCCGAACAGCGTCGGCCAATGGCCGATCAGCGCGTTGGCGAGCATGCGGCGCGCATCCGGCGTCGCGTCCCGGACGAGATCCTCCACATCGGCCATGCCGTGGACGAGATCGGGATCGAAACGCGCGGTGATGTCGCCGCCGGGATTATCGTCGGACAAGGTTGCGACGACCTCGCCCGCACCGCCATGGCGGAAGACGACGACGACACGCACGCGGCCATCGCCGAGCGGAAGGACGACCGAGGCGGAGACGAGGCGCTTCTCGTGCGCCGCGAGCATGATGCGCGGCCGCGACAGCACGGGAGCGTCGATGGTCCAGCTCAGCAGGAAGACCGAGCCGCTCAGCCTGGACAGATGCAGCTGCGGGCTCAGGCCGTCCGCCGCTGGCGCAGGCGCGAGAGAAAGCATGGGTGCCATGTTCCGAACGAGCAGGAAGGTGACGCCGGCCGGCCCGAGCCGGCCGGCGCCGCACTATTGTCAGGCGACCGAGAAGTAGGAGTTCGGGTCGGCCTGAATGTCTTCGGCGGTGACGCCGACGATGGTCACGGTGTCGCCATTGCCGAGATCGACGACGGCATTGCCGCCGACGGTGGTGGCGCGCGCCGCAACATCCTCGGCCGAGCCGATGTCGGTGCCGTTGATGCCGCTGGAGATCTGCAGCAGATCGTTGCCGGCCTCGAAGTCGAGCACGACGTCGTTGCCGCCGCCGCCATTGAAGATGAAGACATCGCTGCCGGCGCCGCCGGAGAGGACGTCATCACCCGCACCGGCGAAGAGCAGATCGTCACCCGCGCCGCCCTGAAGGACGTCGTTGCCGGCGCCGCCTTCGAGCAAATCGGCACCGTCGCCGCCCTGGAGGACATCGTTGCCGGCACCGCCGAGCAGGATGTCGTCACCCGGCCCGCCCTGCAGGATGTCGTCGCCGTCGCCGCCACGCAGCACGTCGTCGCCATTGTTCCCGCGCAGGATGTCGTTGCCTTCGCCGCCGTCGAGAACGTCGTTGCCCTCGCCGCCGAACAGGTTGTCTTTGCCTTCGCCGCCGGAGAGGACATCGTCGTCCAGACCGCCGAAGAGGGCGTCGTTGCCCTCGCCGCCGGACAGGAAGTCGTTGCCGGCATCGCCGTAAAGCAGGTCGTCACCCTCTTCGCCGAAGAGAGAATCCACCTGGTTGCCGCCATGGACGATGTCGTCCCCGGCGCCTGCGAGGATCACGTCACTGAAGCGTGTCCCAATCAAGAAATCATCGAATGCACTGCCTTCGATCGTGGCCATTCGTCACCTCCTCGGTGATCTGAGAGCACCACCAGATATGCGGAGAACTCCGCCGCTCGTTCTGGGTCACGGTGCGATTTCGATAGCGATCCAGAGGCTCGCTATCGTGCGACACTCATGAGAGTAGCCTAGAAGATCATTGTATCAAGCAATATATTATGACTATTTTGCGATGCAGCAAAGTTTACATCATTTTATATATTGTTCACGCGAGGATTATACTGAGAGTTTGATACGGATTTTGAAATATATTGTTTCGATCTGGAATCGGTCCGCGATACGATCCGATTTCGGCGGCCGGATCGGCCGGGCTCAATCCTCCCTGAAGGCGCGATTGAAGCTGTCGCGGATGGGCGCGAGCAGGTAGTCCGCCGCAAAGCGCCGGCCATTGACGATCAGCACCTCCGCCGCCATGCCGGCATGCAAGGTCACCTTGTTCTCCTTCAGGCTCTGCGGCGTGATCTCGGCGCGGACGATGAAGAAGGCATTGCCGGTCTTGTCGTCGATCAGCTGGTCGGCTGCGACGTAAGAGACCTTCGCCAGGAGCGGAGGCATCAGCCGGGCATTGAAGGCGGTAAGCCGCACCTGCGTGTCGGCGCCGACGCGGACCGAATCGATGTCGCGCGGATCGACCTTGGCCTCGACGATCAGCGGCTCCTGCTCGGGCACGATGTCGAGGATCGCCTCGCCCGCCGTGACGACGCTGCCGGCGGTGCGCATCCGGATATTGGCGACGATGCCTTCCTGCGGCGAGGTCACCACGAGCCGGCGCAGCACGTCCTGCGCCTGGACGATGCGCTCGACCACCTCCGAGAGTTGGAGCTGGCTGTCCTGCAATTCCTTGGCGATCTCGCTCTGGCGCTCCAGGCTGATCGACTTGATCTCGAGCTCGGCACCGGCGACGGCCTGCTCGGCCTTGGCCTTGCGCGCCGCCATCTCGCCGGCGCGGCCGGTGAGCTCGCTCTGGCGGGTCTGCAATTCGACGAGCTGGGAGCGCTTGGCGTAGCGCTTCTCGTAGAGCTCGGCGATCGTCTTGACCTCTTCGTCGATCAGCGTGCGCTGGTTGCGCACCGCGTCGATCTGCGCCTGCAGCGCCTCCGATTCGGCCTGGTGCTGCTCGATCACGCGCTGCTGGATGCGCGTCTTGCCATCATAGACCTGGGCGCGAGCGCGGAAGAGCGTTTGCTCCGCCTTGATCACCTCGCGGGCGATCGGCGTGCGGGCCTTCTCGATATCGTCGGGAAAATCGATCTCGGTCGCATTGCTCTGCTCGGCGCGGAGACGGGCCAGCCGGGCATCGAGACCGACTCGCTTGCCTTCGAGCTGCTGCAGTTCGGCGCGAGCGCGGGCGTCCTCCAGCCGGAGCAGGGGCTCGTCCTGAGCGACGCGTTCGCCCTCGGCCTTGAGCAGGGTCTTGAGGATGCCACCTTCGAGATGGCTCACCGTCTTGCGCCGGCTGTCGACGATGACGGTTCCCTGCGCGACCGCGGCATTGTCGAGCCGCGCCGTCACCGCCCAAGCGCCGAAACCGCCGAAGCCGATCGCCACCGCGGCGACGCCGGCAAGGACGAGGTTGCGCAGCGAGGGCATGCGCTCCTCGGGCTCCGCCTCGATCGTCATCGGCACGAGCGCCCGGTCGGGCCGGCGCAACATCGGAAGCTCGCTCATGCGCTCACCTCACGCGGGGCAGAGGGCTGTTTCGCCGGCTCGAGCTCGACGACGCCGGCGGGCGTGATCATCCCGGAGATCGCCGAGCGCGGACCGAACTGGGCAACGCGGCCCTCGCGCAGCACCAGGATCTTGTCGACGACCTGCATCACCGAGGGACGGTGCGCGATCAGCACCACGATCGCCCCGCTGTCGCGGGCGGCGTTGATCGCCCGGATCAGGCTCTGCTCGCCCTCGGCATCGAGATTGGCGTTGGGCTCGTCGAGCACGATCAGGCGCGGCATGCCGTAGAGCGCCCGCGCCAGGCCGATGCGCTGGCGCTGGCCGCCCGAGAGCTTGAAGTCGCTGTCGGCGACATTGGTGTCGTAGCCGAGCGGCAGGCGGCCGATCAGTTCGTGCACGCCGGCGATGCGGGCCGCTTCGAGGATGGCGTGCGGATCGGGCTTGCGCATGCGGGCGATGTTCTCGGCGATTGTGCCGTCGAGCAGCGAGACCGATTGCGGGAGATAGCCGACCATGTCGCCGAAGGAGCCGCGCTCCCAGAGATAGGTGTTGTGGCCGTCGAGATAGACGCCGCCGACATTCGGCCTGAGCACGCCGACGATCAGCCGCGCCAGCGTCGATTTGCCGGCTCCGGACGGGCCGACCAGACCGAGCACCTCGCCGGGCTGTAGCGTGAAGGATACGCCCTTGATCACGGTCTGCTCGCCGCCCTTGGGGGCGTAGACCAGCCGGTCGATGACGAGGTCGCCCTCAGTCGCCGGGGTCGGGACGCTCTGGCGCTGCGAGCTCTGCGACTGAAGGAGGTCGCGCACCCGCTTCCAGGCCGCAGCGGCGAGCACCCATTGCCGCCAATCGGTGATCATCGAATCGAACGGCGCCAGCAGGCGGCCGAGCAGGATGCTGCCGGCCATCAGCGTGCCGGCCGAGACCTCGTGCCGGATGATCAGCACCGCTCCGGTCGCATAGATGGCGAGCTGCATGGTCATGCGGCTGGCGCGGGTGATCGCGGCGATGAACTTGCCCCGGCGGGTACCGAGATCGAGATGCTCCAGCATGGCGATCTGCTTGGCGCGCCAACGGCTCGACAGGGCCGGCAGCATGCCCATCGCCTCGATCGTCTCGGCATGGCGTAAGGTGGCGCTGATCTCGTTGATCGAGGCGACGCCCTCCTCGTTCGCTTCCTTCAGGGCGCGCCGGGTCAACATGTCCGAGACGACGCCGAGCAGCAGCAGGATCAGCAGCGAGGCCAGTCCGACCAGGCCGTAGATCCAGTGGAAGGCGAAGAGCACGGCGAGGAAGATCGGCGACCACATTGCTTCCAGCGGCGTCGCGATCGCCGAGCTCGCGATGAAGTAGCGGAGTTCGTTGAGGTCGCGGATCGCCTGCGTCGCCTGGCCGGAGCCCTTCTCCAGCGAGGTCGAGACCGCGGCCTGCAGCGCCGGCAGGTTGAGCCGGCGGGCGAGGATGCTCGCCATCGCCTGGAAGGTGAGAGAGCGGATGAACTCGATCGTGCCATAGAGCGCCAGCGCCCCGACCGCGATCACCAGCAGCATGGTCAGCGTATCGTAGCTGCGGCTGACGATGACGCGGTCCTGAACCTGCAGCATGAACATCGGCACGGTCAGCAGCAGGATGTTGATGCAGAAGCTCAGGAAGGCGGCATAGGCCAGGCCGCCGGCAAAACCGCGCTGCAGACTTCGAATCAGGACGTCGGCAGGCTGGGTCGCAACCTTCATGCAGGTCTCCGAATGGGGCTGGCCATCAGATGGCGCTATCGACGCCTATGCCGATACGGCAGGTTCTGAGCGTTATATAAAGCGTGCCACACAAGTCGTGTCTATAATATGACAGATGAAGCCTTATGAAATAGAGGCATTTATCGGAAACATGGCCGAAAGGTGCTAAGTTTCAAAATTTGAAACAGTTCATGACTATGTCGATTCCGATAAAATCTTAATCTCATTATGTTCGGGGTGGCATGTGCTTTGCGTATAGGCTATTCGTCAGCCGAAGGGGCTCGGAGGGCTGACTGCTCATTTCGAGATCAGGCGGAGTAGGGAATGCATCTAAAACCCCATGACGGCGCTCGATTCCTAGGCAATGCCTTCAACGGCGATCCCCCCGACGGGGTTCGCCGACTCGAAGCCGAATCGGGGCCGACGCGGGCGCCGGTGTCGCAACTCGACCTCGCCCGCATGATCGAGCGGGTCAGCCGGCGCTTCCTCGATTATCTCAGGCTCGAGCTGACCAAGCTCGGCGTCGATGACATCTCGCCCTCGCAGGTGATGGTCCTGCTCACCATCGGCCAGGGCGAGATCGCGGTGCGCGACCTGCTCGACCGCGGCCACTATGTCGGCTCGAACGCCTCCTACAACCTCAAGCAGCTGGTCGAGAGCGGGTATCTGGAGCGTGGGGCGTCGCCGCGCGATCGCCGCCTCGCCCGCATCTCGCTCTCGCCGAAAGGACAGCTCCTGGTCGAGCGGCTGAAGCTGCTCGACGAGACCAGCCAGTTCGGCCAAGGCCTCGACGATCTCGACACCGACCTCCAGACCACCCACGACACGCTGCGCCGCCTCGAGCAATGGTGGGGCGACGCGCTGCGCTATGGCGGGATCCTGCTGGCCTCATGCACGTCCTATTCGTTCATCGTTCAGGATCTGGTCAATTCGCTCACCTGATCCAACGCCTCGTCGCCGAAGGCGGCGAGGTCACGCTGGTGACGGAGAAGCCCGAACCGGATCGCCCGGGAGTGAGGCAGATCGCCTATTCCGTCGGCGAGCAGGCGACCGCGCATGCGACATTGGCCGCCACCGACTATCATGTGCGCACCGGCGAGGCGGTTGCCGCCGAGTTGAGCAGACTGCATCGGCACGACCGGCCGGACGCCATCCTCGGCCATGTCGGCTGGGGCGGCATGCTCTTCGCCAAGGATGCGATGCCGGGCGTGCCGCTGATCGGCTATTGCGAGTACTTCTACAACGCGACGGGTTCCGACCTCGACTTCGATCCGGCCTACACCGTGCCGGAGGCCGAGCGGCGGCGCATCCGCATGCGCAACGCCGCCCAATTGGTGACGCTACAGACGCTCGACTTCGCCTTTGCGCCGACCCGCTGGCAGCAGCGGCAATATCCGCGCGCCCTGCAGCAGCGCATCGCGGTCTGCCATGACGGCATCGACATCCATGCCTGCCGGCCGGATGCGCAGGCGGCGTTCGTGCTGCCCAATGGGCGGGTGCTTCGCTTCGGCGATCCAGTCGTCACCTTCGCCGCCCGCGATCTCGATCCCTATCGCGGCTATCCGCAATTCATGCGCGCCGCGGCGCGGATCGCTCAGGAGCGGCCCGAGGTGGTCTTCGTCGCTGTCGGCGGCGACGGGTCGGGCTATGGCCGCCCGCGGCCGGACGGGCGGCTCTGGCGCGAGGTGATGCTGGAGGAGACAGGCCTCGGCGACCGCATCATCCATATCCCCTGGCTTGCCCATGCCGATCTGGTCAAGCTGTTCCAGGTCTCGGCCGCCCACATCTATCTCAGCGTCCCCTTCGTCCTGTCCTGGTCGATGCTGGAAGCGATGGCCTGCGGTGCGCTGGTCGTCGGCTCGGCGACGCCGCCGGTACAGGAGGTGATCCGTCACGGCGTCAACGGCCTGCTCGCCCCCTTCTTCGACGATGTGAGGCTGGCGAGGATGGTGATTGCCGCGCTCGACCGGCAGGATGAGGTTGCGCCACTCCGCGCGGCCGCGCGCCAGACCGTCATCGCGCGCTATGAGCGCGAGGCCTGCGTCGATCGCCAGCTCGGCTTCATCGGCCGGCTCGTCGCCGAGGACGATCTGCTCGCGGCGCAGTGAGTGCCCATCGGCGCGAGTTGCCGAGCTGGCCTTCAGGCGGGGCGATAATCCCAGCTTCCCTGCGTCTCCAGCGCCGAACGCACCGAATTGGCCAGGAAGCAGCTCGCGTGCGCCTCATGGTGCAAAGCCTCGACTGCGGCCTCATCGGGCGCCTTCGGCCCGCTGAAGACGACATGCGGCTTCAGCGTCACCGTCGCGACCCACTCCTTGCCGTCGGCGTTCTTCGCCATCGCGCCGTCGGCGGCGTCGGCATAGCTGTCCACCCGGTAGCCGCGCAGCGCCGCAAGGTTGAGGAACCAGAGCATATGGCAGCTCGACAGGGCCGCGACATAGGCCTCCTCCGGGTCGACATTGGCCGGGTTGGAGAACGGCACGCGCACCACATGCGGCGAGCTTGAGGCCGGCACCTCCAGCCCGCCATCGAAGCGCCAGAGATGGGCGCGGCTGTAGCGGTTGTCGAGAAAGGCTTCCTCGTCGCCGCGCTGCCAGGTGATCGTCGCGCCATGCGTCGCCATCAGTTCTCTCCTTCTCCGGAGCAAGCTGCGAGCACCACGGCCCGCGTCGCCTGCAGATGCTGTTCGAGGATCGAACGGGCCGCCATCGCATCGCCCGCCGCAACCGCTGCGATCAATTGGCGGTGCTCGTTGGCCCAGCCCTGCTTGCGCGCCCCAGGGCCGAGCGCCTGGGCGGCGAAGCGATCGATCGGCGCGCGCAGTTGCCGAAACAGCGCAAGGCTGCGCGGCCGTTCCGCCGGACCGTAGAGCGCCTCGTGGAAGGCGATGTCGCCGGAAATCCAGCCGAGCCGGTCGTCGGCATCCTCCAGCCTGTCCTGCAGCCGCGCCAGTTCGCGCAGCGAGCGCTGGTCGTGCCGGCCGAGCGCCCGCGCCAGCAGATCGCCTTCGACCAGCAGCCTGAGATCGAACAGCTCGTCGATCTCCTGCGCCTGCGGCCGGCTCACGCGGGCGCCGCGATAATGCGCGATCTCAAGCAGGCCCTCGCTCTGCAACTGCGCCAGCGCCTCGCGCACCGGGATGCGGCTGACGCCGTATTCGGCGGCGATCTGCTCCTGACGCAACAGCTCGCCCGGAGACCAGCGCCCGGCATCGATCGCCTCGCGCAGGCGCTGGGCGAGGACGGACGCGGTCGTGGCAGGGGCAAGTGGAGCGATGATCATAGGATAATTGTATCCAAAATTTGCTCTGCCGCAAGCGGCCTCGTTTCGGTGCTGTTGTCAGGGCCGCGCCGGCCCAGCTACAAGCTCCCCGAACGAGAGGATCGTTCGCGCATGACATTCGAGATCGCCGCCACGCCGCAAGAGGCTGTCGACCGGCTGGAGCTGCTCTACGAGCAGGCGCGGACAGCGCTGCGCAACGATTTGCAGCGCTTCTTCCAGACGGCGCAGCCGCCGACGCTGGAGGAGCGGGCGCTCTATCGCTATCCGACGCTGCGCGTCACCTATGAGCCGTCCAAGCTGCCGGCGGCGACGCGGCGCGGCTACGCCAAGTTCTCCATGCCGGGCATCTACTCGACGACGGTGACGCAGCCGGGCGAGTTCCGCGCCTATCTGCTCGACCAGCTCCAGCCACTGGTCGAGGAATACGGTGCGACGATCGAGACCGGGATCAGCAGCCAGGAAATTCCCTACCCCTACGCGCTCGACGGCGGCGACGAGCTCGGCCGCGGCACGGTCACGGCGGCCGAGCTCGCCCGATACTTCCCGACGCCGCTCTTGGCACTGGTCGGCGACGAGATCGCCGACGGCACCTTCGAGATCGTCGAGGGCGAGCCGCGCCCGCTCTCGCTGTTCGACGCGGTCCGGGTCGACTATTCGCTGCGCCGGCTGGTCCATTATACGGGCACTGACTGGCGCGCCGTGCAGCCCTGGGTGCTGCTGACCAACTACCACCGCTATGTCGACCAGTTCGTCCGGCTCGCTCTGGCCGAGATCGAGGCAGGGACAGCGCAGGCGCTGGTCGCGCCGGGCGGCATCCGCATCGATCGCGACGGCATCGACGTCAGCGCCGCCGAGCGGGTGATGTCGGCCCCCTGGCACCGCTTCCAGATGCCGGCCTATCACCTGATCCGCGAAAACGGCGAGGGCGTGACGCTGGTCAATATCGGCGTCGGCCCCTCCAACGCCAAGAACATCACCGACCATCTCGCGGTGCTCAGGCCCAATTGCTGGCTGATGGTCGGCCATTGCGGCGGCCTGCGCCAGACGCAGATCATCGGCGATTACGTCCTCGCCCATGCCTATCTCCGCCAGGACGGCATTCTGGACGAGCTGGTGCCGCCCGACGTGCCGGTGCCGGCGCTGGCGGAGGTCCAGGTCGCCTTGCAGGAGGCGGCGGCCGAGGTCACCGGCGAGAAGGGCGACCGGCTGAAGCAGCGCCTGCGCACCGGCACCGTCGTCACCCAGGACGACCGCAATTGGGAGCTGCGCTGGAGCAAGGAGCGCAAGCGCATCAACCTGTCGCGCGCTATCGCGGTCGACATGGAATCGGGTACCATCGCCGCACAGGGTTATCGTCTGCGTGTGCCCTATGGCACTCTGCTCTGCGTCTCCGACAAGCCGCTGCACGGCGAGATCAAGCTGCCCGGCGCCGCCAACGCCTTCTATGAGCGGGCCGTCGGCGAGCATCTCAAGATCGGCCTTGCCGCGCTGGAGAAGCTGAAGGAAGCCGGCTCACAGATCCACTCTCGCAAGCTCAGGAGCTTCGACGAGCCGCCGTTCCGGTAGTGCCGCAAAACTCCTGGCTTACCGGAACGGACGCGGGGAACCCTCTCCTGGAAGGAGAGGGGTTCTCTGTCGTGGTTCCTACCCCGCAGGGCAGGCTGCCCCGCTATCGGCCCAGGCCTGCATCAGCTCGCCGAACTGCGCGTTCGTCCCCGGGACCGGCTGGCGGCCCTTGCCGGGGTTCCAGCCCCAGAGCACCAGCGTGTCCGAGGTGACGTGCTTGACGATCGCCGCAAGATCGCGGCTGCCATTGCGGTTCTGGTCCTTGAGCTGCTCGCAGATCTGGCCGAGCGTCTTGCCTTCCCACGCCATCGAAGCCGGGGCCAGCGCCCAATGGCCGTCGCCGGGGATGCCGGCGGGGTCGAAGTTCTGCTTGCCGTGGCAGGTGGTGCAGGCGAGGCCGGGCGCACCATGCCCGTCCTTGCCACGCACAACCATCGGCTGGTGTAGTCGCCTGGCATCGCTCTGGCGCGGCCGTTCCGTCGCCGGGTGGCAGTTCATGCAGCGCGGATGCTGCAGCACCTTGCCGATCTCGGTGAACAGCGCGACCGAGCGGTCGCGCTGATTGGCGATGCCGGCAAAGCTCGCCGCCGGGCGCAGGCTTGCGCCGCCCGGTTGCGGCGCCGGCGCGGTCTGCGCCAGGGTGAGCGCGCTGCCGAGCAGCAGGGTGACGGCGGCAGCCGCCGTGGCGAGAGCGACCTGGCGCATCACACGGTCCCTCCGACCATCGGCAGTGACAGCGGCCGCTCGCGCCCAAGGCGAGCCAGCGCATTGGCGACCGCCGGCCCGATCGGCGGCACGCCCGGTTCGCCGACCCCGGTCGGCTTCTCGGTCGAGGGTACGATCCGGACCTCGACTTCCGGCATCTCGTGGATGCGCAGCGAGCGATAGCTGTCGAAATTGGTCTGGACCGGCTTGCCTTGGTCGAGCGTCAATTCGCCGTAGAGGGCATGCCCCAGGCCGAAGCCGATGCCGCCCTCGATCTGGGCGCGGATGATGTCGGGATTGACGGCGACGCCGCAATCGATCGCGCACCAGACCTTGTGAACCTTGGGCTCGCCGCCCTCGCCGAGCGAGACCTCGGCGATCTGCGCCACATAGGAGCCGAAGCTCTCGACCACGCCGACGCCGCGGGCGCGACCGTTGGCGGGACCGGGCCCGGTCCATTTGGCGAGGTCCGCGACGGCCTTGAGCACGTTTGCCAGACGCGGCTCCTTGCCCATCAGGGCGAGCCGCCCGGCGACCGGATCCTGACCCGCCGCCTGCAGCAACTGGTCGACGAAGCACTCGACCGCGTAGCCGGTATGGGTGTGACCGACCGAGCGCCACCACAGGGTCGGCACGCCGACCTTGGTCGTGTGGACCTCGCAGCGGAAATCGGCGACCTCATAGGGCAGCTCGTTCGCACCCTCGACCATGGTGGCGTCGATGCCGTCCTTCACCGTCATCGCCTCGAACGGCGTTCCCAAGAAGAAGGACTGGCCGACGATGCTGTTGCTCCAGGCCGTGATCTTGCCATCCTTCACCGCGCCACGCATGCGATGCAGGAAGAGCGGCCGGTAATAGCCGCCGGCGAGGTCGTCCTCGCGGGTCCAGACCAGCTTGACCGGCCGGTTAGGGCCGATCGCCTTGGCGACCATGGCGAGCTCCGCCGCGAGATGCTGGCTCACCTGCGCACGCCGGCCGAAGGAACCACCGGCCAGCATCGTCTCGAGCTGCACCTTTTCCGGCGGCAGTTCGAGGATGGTGGCGATGGTCTGGTGCTCGGTGGTCTGGAACTGGCTGCCGAAGCGCGCGAGCGCGCCCTGCGCGTTCCATTCGAGATAGCCGTCGAGCGGCTCCATCGGCGCATGCGCCAGATAGGGGAACACGTATTCCGCCTCGATCACCTTGTCGGCCTTGGCGAGCACCGCCTCGGCGTCGCCATGCTTGCCCGCAACCGTCCCCTGGGTGCGCGCGAGCTTACGGTACTCGGCGATCAGCTCGCGGCTGCCGCGCTTTTCGGCTGCGCTCTCGTCCCAGGTCACCTTCAGCGCTTCGCGGCCCTTCAGCGCCGGCCACATGCCGGTGCCGTAGACGGCGACGCCCGAGCCGATCTGCAGGACGTCCACCACCCCCTTGATCTTCTTCGCCTCGGTCGCATCGAAGGAGGCGACCTTGCCGCCGAAGCGCGGCGGCCGGGCGACGACGACCGTCAGCATCTCCGGCGTGCGGATGTCGATGGTGAACTGTGTCTTGCCGGTCGATTTGCCCTGGCTGTCGAGGCGCTTGACCGCCCCCTCCTTGCCGATCAGCCTGAACTGGGCGGGGTCCTTGAGCTTGACCTCGGCCGGGGCCTGCAGCTTCGATGCCGCTTCCGCGAACTCGCCGAAGCGGCCCTGCTTGCCGGAGGCATGCCTGAGCACGCCCTTCTCGACGCTGATCTCGGCCGCCGGCACCTTCCAGGCCTCGGCCGCCGCCTGCACCAGCATGGCGCGGGCGGTCGCACCGGCCTTACGCATCTGTTCATAGGAATTGGCGATCGCGGTCGAGCCGCCCGTCCCCTGCACGCCGAAAGCCAGGTTGGCGTAGAGCTTGACGTCGGCCGGCGCATGCTCGGCCCGCATCTGGCTCCAGTCGGCGTCAAGCTCCTCGGCTGCGAGCGTGGCGAGCCCGGTGAAGGGCCCCTGGCCGAACTCGATATGCTTGACCAGCACGGTGACGGTATCGTCCTGCGCGATCCGGATGAACGCATTCGGCGCAAAGGTCGCGTTTCCGCCCGGCCGGAAGGCCTGCGCCGCGCCCGATTGCGCCCGGCCGGTCTGCGGCAGGCTCATGCCGATGACGAGCGCGCCGGCGCCCTTCAGGATGTTACGGCGCGAGAGAGAGATGTCATGCGCGGTCATGATCAACCCTCCAGCGTGCGTGCGGCGTCGTGGATCGCGGCGCGGATGCGGACGTAAGTTGCGCAGCGACAGAGATTGCCGTTCATCGCGAGGTCGATATCGCGATCGGTCGGCTTGCGGACCTCCTTGAGCAGGGCGATCGCGCTCATCACCTGGCCGGACTGGCAATAGCCGCATTGCGGCACGTCGTGCTTGACCCAGGCGGCCTGCACGGCCTCCGCCTCCTTGCCGGCGAGGGCCTCGATGGTGGTGATCTTCGCCTCGCCGATCGCGGAGACGGGCATGGAGCAGGAGCGCAGCGGCTGGCCGTCCATGTAGACGGTGCAGGCGCCGCATTGCGCGACGCCGCAGCCGAACTTGGTGCCGGTCAGCTGCAGATTGTCGCGCAGCACCCAGAGCAAGGGGGTGTCGTCGTCGACGTCGACGCTGTGGCGCGTTCCGTTGACTGTGATGGTATGGGCCATGGCTGCCTCTCTGGCTCGCTGGGCATGACGCAGCGCGGCACAAGGGCTGCCGGATCGAGGCTCGCTCGAAGGCCCGTTCTGACATATCAGAGGGCGGGCGGTGATCCGTCGTCTCGGGTCGCGCGACTAGACGAGTTAGACGTTTTGCGTCTAACTAGAATGGTCGCGCACAGTTTGGATTCTGTCAAGACTGCAAATGAGCGACCGCAGCGAAAGTTCCGTGGCGTCCGGCGAGGACGGCAACGGCCGCATCGAGCAGATCGCGGCGGCGGCGCTGCGCCTCTTCGCCCGCTACGGCTACAAGCGCACCTCGATGGACGATATCGCGCGCGAGGCCGGGGTCGCCCGCGCCACGCTCTACCTCCATTTCAAGGGCAAGGACGACGTCTTCCGGGCGATGCTCGCGGGCCTCGGCGGCCAAGTCGAGACACGTTGCCGCGAGGCACTGGCGACGCCTGGCCCTTTCGCCCATCGACTGGCTGCACTGATGGAAGCTCATCACGGTACCGCCTTCAGTGCCTTCAGCGCCGGCGAGCATCTCGGCGAGCTCAAGGCGGTGATGACCGCCATCGCCGGAGACGAGCTTGCCGCCTTCGAAGCGCTCTTCGTCCGCTTCGCCAGCGAGTTGTTCGAGGACGCGGCGGCGCGTGGCGAGATCGCGATCGCGCGCAGCGGCCTGTCGCTCAACAGCCTGATCGCGACGCTGACGCGTGCGGCGGCCGGCGCGAAATATGGCGAGCAGCCCTCCTGCGAACACTATCTCATCCGGCTGCGCGAGGTCGCGGCGGTGTTTGCGGCCGCGGTCGCACCGGCCGCATCCGCACCAAGCTGACCCGGGTCCAAGCCGGCCCTTGGCTCTAAGCCTTTCGTCTAGCGGCGATTGCTTCGCGGGCTCTGTATGGGATTCTGCGCACGCCCGCGCCGTTGACATAGGCGTTATGCGCGGTGCAGCATGCCGCCCGGGAAACGCACAATCGAGCAATGGGTAAGGTTATCCAGGGATGTCTGAGGATACTATTCTCTCGACCTCAGGCCTCACGAAAGAATTTGCCGGCTTCACAGCGGTGAATGGGGTTGATCTGAAGGTTCGGCGCGGCTCGATTCACGCTTTGATCGGGCCGAACGGGGCGGGCAAGACGACCTGCTTCAACCTGTTGACCAAATTCCTGCCGCCGACGCGGGGGCAGATCGTCTATAACGGCCGCGACATCACCGGCGAGAAGCCGGCCGAGATCGCAAGGCTCGGCCTGGTGCGCTCCTTCCAGATCTCGGCTGTGTTCCCGCAGCTCTCGGTCAAGACCAATGTCCGCGTCGCGCTGCAGCGCAAGCGCGGCGACAGTTTCGACTTCTGGCGTTCGGAAAAGGTGCTGTCCTCGCTCGATGCCGAGGCGCTGCGCCTGGTGGAGGCGGTCGGTCTCTCGGCCTTCGCCGAACTGCCGGCGGGCGAGCTCTCCTATGGCCGCAAGCGCGCGCTGGAGATCGCGACGACATTGGCGCTCGAACCCGAGATGCTGCTGCTCGACGAGCCGATGGCGGGCATGGGGCGCGAGGACATCGAGCGGATCGAGGCGCTGATCCGCAAAGTCTCGGCCAACCGCACCATCCTGATGGTCGAGCACAACCTTTCGGTGGTCGCCTCACTCTGCGACCGCATCACCGTGCTCGCCCGCGGCCAGGTCCTGGCCGAGGGCGACTACGCCACCGTCTCGAAGGACCCGCGCGTGGTCGAAGCCTATATCGGATCGGGGGTCGGCCATGGTCACTGAGGCGGTGCGGGAGCGCCCGGCCGTGACCGGCGGCAAGCCCTTGCTCGCCGTGCGCGGGCTCGAGGCCTGGTATGGCGAGAGCCATGTCCTGCATGGCATCGATCTCGATGTCGGCGAGGGCGAGGTGGTGACGCTGCTCGGCCGCAACGGCGCCGGCAAGACAACGACGCTGAAATCGATCATGGGCGTGATCGGCAAGCGCAAGGGCTCGGTCACCTTCGCCGGGCAGGAGACGATCGGGCTGCCCTCGCGCGCGATCGCCCGCCTCGGCATCGGCTATGTCCCGGAGGAGCGCGGCATCTACTCGACCCTCTCGGTCGAGGAGAACCTGATGCTGCCGCCGCAGGTGAAGCCGGGCGGCCTGCCGGTCGAGCAGATCTTCACGCTCTTCCCCAACCTCAAGGAGCGGCTGAAGAGCCAGGGCACCAAGCTTTCGGGCGGCGAGCAGCAGATGCTGGCGATCGGACGCATCCTGCGCACCGGCGCCAATCTGCTCCTGCTCGACGAGCCGACCGAAGGCCTCGCGCCCGTCATCATCGACCAGATCGGCGCCACCATCCGCATGCTCAAGCAGAAGGGCTTCACCATCGTCCTGGTCGAGCAGAACTTCCGCTTCGCCCAGACCGTCGCCGACCGTCACTATGTCGTCGAGCAGGGCAAGGTCGTCGACATGATCCAAAATGCCGAACTCGACGCCAATATCGACAAGCTCCACAGTTATCTCGGAGTCTGACGCAAGGCGTCCAACAAGAACATACCGACATCAGACATCTCAGGGAGGTAAGAATATGCAGCTCAAGACATTGCTCGCGGCCACGGCGCTGGGCGCGCTGATGGCCTCGCCGGCGCTGGCGCAGCAGATCTCGGTCAAGGCCGGCGTGCTCAACGATCGCTCCGGCCTCTATGCCGACCTCTCGGGCGAGGGCTCGGTGATCGCCGCGCGCCTGGCGGTGGAGGACTTCAAGGCAGCGGAGAAGGGCATCAAGGTCGAGATCGTCTCGGCCGACCACCAGAACAAGCCGGACGTCGGCTCGACCATCGCCCGGCAGTGGTATGATCAGGACGGCGTCGACCTGATCCTCGACGTGCCGACCTCCTCGGTCGCGCTGGCGGTCAACCAGATCACGCGCGAGAAGAACAAGGTCCACATCAATTCCGGCGCGGCCTCCTCGGACCTGACGGGCAAGGCATGCTCGCCGAACACGGTGCACTGGACTTACGACACCTATGCGCTGGCGCAGGGCACCGGCGGCGCCATGACCAAGGCCGGCGGCGACAGCTGGTTCTTCCTCACCGCCGACTATGCCTTCGGCCATGCGCTCGAGCGCGACACCTCGGCCGTCGTCACCAAGGCCGGCGGCAAGGTGCTGGGCGCGGTCCGCACGCCGTTCCCGGGCACGGACTTCTCGTCCTTCCTGCTGCAGGCGCAGGCCTCGAAGGCCAAGGTGATCGGCCTCGCCAATGCCGGCGGCGACACCATCAACTCGATCAAGCAGGCGGGTGAGTTCGGCATCGTCGCCGGCGGCCAGAAGCTCGCCGGTCTGCTCGTCTTCGCCACTGACGTGCACGCGCTCGGCCTGCAGACGGCGCAAGGCCTCGTCCTCACCGAATCCTTCTACTGGGACAAGGACGACGGGACCCGCGCCTGGTCGGAGCGCTTCGCCAAGCTCAATGGCGGCAAGAAGCCGTCCATGGTCCAGGCCGGCGTCTATTCCGGCATGCTGCACTATCTGAAGGCTGTCGAGGCGACCAAGGGCAAGGACGCGGCCGCCGTCATGGCCAAGATGAAGGAGATGCCGACCGACGACCCGTTGTTCGGCAAGGGCTCGGTCCGCGCCGACGGCCGCAAGATGCACGACATGTACCTGTTCGAGGTCAAGAAGCCCTCCGAATCGAAGGGCCCTTGGGACTACTACAAGCAGGTCGCGGTGCTGAAGGCCGACGAGGCCTTCAAGCCGCTCGCCGAGAGCGAGTGCCCGCTCGTCAAGAAGTGACAGGCTGAGCCTGTTCCAACGCGTCGCTCCGGGGCCGCATACGGCCCCGGACCAGCTTTCTTAGAACGGTCGATCGCATGTTCGAGCTCCTGGGTGTCCCTCCACAAGCCCTGTTCGGCCAGCTTCTGCTCGGCCTGATCAACGGCTCGTTCTACGCGATCCTGAGTCTTGGCCTGGCGGTGATCTTCGGCCTGCTCAACATCATCAACTTCACCCATGGCGCGCAGTACATGATGGGCGCCTTCGTCGCCTGGATGTGCCTGAATTATCTCGGCATCAACTATTGGGCGGCACTGCTGCTGGCGCCGATCGCCGTCGGCGTGACCGGCGTGGTGATCGAGCGCTTCCTGTTGAAGCGCATCGCCCATGTCGACCATCTCTACGGGCTGCTGCTGACCTTCGGCCTGGCGCTGATCATCCAGGGCCTTTTCCGCAACAATTATGGTTCCTCAGGCCTGCCCTATCAGATTCCGGCTGAGCTGCGCGGCGGAACCAATCTCGGCTTCATGTTCCTGCCGACCTATCGCGGCTGGGTCGTGGTCGCCTCGCTCATCGTCTGTCTCGCCACCTGGTTCATGATCGAGAAGACCAAGCTCGGCTCCTACCTGCGCGCTGCGACCGAGAACCCGACGCTGACCCAGGCCTTCGGCATCAACGTGCCGCTGCTGGTGACGCTGACCTACGGTTTCGGCGTCGCGCTCGCCGCCTTCGCCGGCGTGCTGGCGGCGCCGATCTATTCGGTCAATCCGAACATGGGCGCCGACCTGATCATCGTCGTCTTCGCCGTCGTCGTCATTGGCGGCATGGGCTCGATCATGGGCGCGATCGTCACCGGCTTCTCGCTCGGGCTGGTCGAGGGCCTGACCAAGGTGTTCTACCCGGAGGCCTCGGCGACCGTGATCTTCATCATCATGGCGATCGTGCTTCTGGTGAAGCCGGCCGGCCTGTTCGGCCGCGCCGCGTAAGGAATTGAGATGGCAGACATCGCTTCCACCGACGCTCCCGCCGCCGGCCTCACCATCGGCGAGACCGATGACGGCACCGCCCGTCTGCACCGCAACCTGTTCATCGGCATCGCGGTGCTGTTGGCGATCGCGCCCTTCGTCGCCTATCCGGTCTTCGTGATGAAGGTGCTGTGCTTTGCGTTGTTCGCGCTCGCCTTCAACCTTCTGCTCGGCTATGGCGGCCTGCTCTCCTTCGGCCATGCCGCCTATTTCGGCATGGCGAGCTATGTCAGTGCCTATACGGCAAAGCACTGGGGGCTGACGCCGGAGCTCGCCATCCTCTCGGGGACTCTGATCGCCGCTTTGCTCGGCCTCGCCTTCGGTTCGCTGGCGATCCGCCGCCAGGGGATCTACTTCGCCATGATCACCCTGGCGCTGGCGCAGATGGCGTTCTTCTTCTCGCTGCAGACGCCGCGCTTCACCGGCGGCGAGGACGGCATCCAGGCGGTGCCGCGCGGCAAGCTCTTCGGCCTCTTCAGCCTCGCCGACGACCGCGCCCTCTATTGGCTGGTGGCGGCGATCTTCCTCGGCGGGTTGCTGCTGATCTACCGGATCATCCACTCGCCCTTCGGCCAGGTCTGCAAGGCGATCCGTGACAACGAGCCCCGCGCCATCTCGCTCGGATACCGCGCCAGCCAGTACAAGCTCGCCGTCTTCGTGCTCTCGGCCGGCCTCGCCGGTCTTGCCGGCGCGACCAAGGCGATCGTCTTCCAGCTGGCCTCGCTCACCGACGTGCACTGGTCGATGTCGGGTGAAGTCGTGCTGATGACGCTGGTCGGCGGGCTCGGCACCGTTTTCGGCCCAATCGTCGGCGCGCTCGTCATCGTCTCCATGCAGAACTTCCTGGCGACGCTCGGCGCCTGGGTCACGGTGGTGCAAGGCATCATCTTCGTGATCTGCGTGCTGCTCTTCCGCGAGGGCATCGTCGGCGTCATTGCCAAATGGATCAAGAAGCCGCTGTGACGGCGGTGGCTACTGCTTGAGCAGATAGTCCGCCAGGGCGGCCCGGTTCGCCGCGTCGAGGCCGGCGGGCGGGCTCATCCAGCCACTGGGCACGACCGCATCGGGATCGGCGAGATAACCGAGCAGCCGCTCGCGGTCCCACGAGAGTCCTTGCGCCTTCGCCGCCTTGAACGCCGGCGAATAGTCGAACCCTTCGGCCGAGCCGAACACACGTCCGTTCAGCCCGTAAAGATGCGGCCCCGCCATGCCGGTCTTGGCGGGATCGAGACTGTGGCAGGACTGGCAGGCCTTGAAGACGGCGGCCCCAGCCGGCTCTTGCGCCTGCACTGCACCGCCAGCGATCAGCCCAGACGCGATGAGCGCAGCCGAGGCCGTCCTCACGCAGGC
Source organism: Allobosea sp. CRIB-10 (assembly GCF_900112185.1). Taxonomy (GTDB): domain Bacteria; phylum Pseudomonadota; class Alphaproteobacteria; order Rhizobiales; family Beijerinckiaceae; genus Allobosea. The sequence goes on from NZ_FOKP01000009.1 coordinate 165,161, forward strand.
TTCACCGTCTGAATGCGCACCAGCCGGTTGGTGCCGCTCTCGCCGCCCCAGGCTTCGCCGCTGCGTCCGTCCATCTGGCGGACATTGGCGCCGGGCTTGTCGCTCGGGAAGCTGTCGAACGCCTCGGTGAGCGGATCGAAGCGGACGATGCTGTTGAGCGCGAAATCGGTGAGCCAGACCTTGTCGGCGTCATCGACATAGACCGAATAGGTCCGCGGCTTATTGCCGGGCAGCTTCCAGCCCTTCCAGCTACCGCTCTCGGTGTCGAAAGACGAGACCTGCCCGGAATTCCACTCGCTGACCCAGATCCGGTTCTTCGAATCCGACCAGACCCGGCGCGCGCCTTGGCCTTCCGTCGGCGGGTCGACCACGGTGAAGGCGCCGCTCTGGGTGTTGATCCGGGCGATGTAGTTGCCGGCGAGCGAGGCGAACCAGATCTCGCCTGATGGCGTGCGCGTCATGCCATAGGGGCCGGCACCGCGCGGCGCGTCGAAGATTTCCATCTTGCCCGAGATCGGATCGAGCCGGCCGACGATGCCGTGCTGGCCGGTGAACCAGAGCATGCCGGCCTTGTCGAACACCGGCGTGTTGAGATTGGCCCGCTCACGGCCCTCGGGCAGCTTGAACAACTCGACCTTGTGCGTCTTGTCGTCGACGCGGGTGATGGCGTTCTGGCCGCCTTCGGTGACCCAGGCGGCACCGTCCGGCCCGCGCACCACCCCATGCGGGGCGGCGCCGTCGCCGAGCGGGATCACCTTGGTCTGGCCGGTGCGCGGATCGAAGCGGCCGAGCACGCCGTTGCGCTGACCGCAGACCCAGATCGTGCCGTCGCCAGCATCGGTGACGTCGCGCGAGCCCTTGATCTCCGGCACCTCGAAATAGGTGACGATGAATGGATTGCCGGGCTGGGACTGCCCCGTGGCTTCGGCGCTGCGCAGGATCAGATTCGGCGCGGCGAGGCCGGCAAGGCCGAATTTCAGGAACGAACGGCGCAGCATTGGCGTCTCCTTTCGTAGTCGGCCGGCGAATGATCCGCCTGTTCAGCGCAGGCGTAAACCGACAACATCGTGAAACTGTGGCTGCGGCCAGACGGTTCCCTCCGTCTGATGACGGAAGGCCATTCGTTCCCCGTGAGCCCTCATCCTGAGGAGCCGCGTCAGCGGCGTCTCGAAGGATGGTCCAAGAGGCTCCGGAGTCATCTGGACCATCCTTCGAGACGGCCCTATGGGCCTCCTCAGGATGAGGGCTGAGGCGGCCGAAACGGGTCTCAGCGCTGCCGCTGGATGCCTTCAGGCAGGGTCGAGACGCGCGCCATCTCTCCGCTGCGGAACGCCATGGGATCGGCGAGATAGTCCAGCGCCATCGGCATGGCGTCGACACCCCAGAACACCTCGCCGTCGATCACCAGGCTCGGCACGCCGAACACCCCGGCGGCGATCGCCTCCTCCGTCGCCTGGCGCAGGCGATCCTTGACCGCCGGCTCGCCGATCAGTGCCAGGGCATCGGGGCGGCCGGCGGCGTCGGCGACCTCTTCCAGGACTTGCGGATCATTTGCCTCGCGCCCCTCGCCCCAGACGAGGCGGAAGGCGGCCGTGATCGCCGCTTCGTCGCCATCAAGCGCGGTCAACAAGCGCAGCATGGCGAGCGGGTTGAAGGGGTGGGTCGGCGGGAAGCGGAAAGGCACGCCCATCGCCTGTGCCTTGTGCGTCGCGAGCCGGTAGGTGTGGACGCGCTTGGGCGCGATCTCCGCCGGCCCGAGCTGACCCCAATGCTTCAATACCGCTCCGAAGACGATCGGCTTCAGTGCGATCGGCCGTTGCGCCCGGATCGCATCGAGCCGCGTCAGTGCCAGATGCGCGAAAGGCGAGATGACGTCGAAATACCAGAGGGCAGGCGCAGGCATGGGCGGGCTCACTTGACCAGCTTCAGCGCGGCGCGGAATTGCGGGTGCTCGGCCGAGCGCAGCCATTCGAACACGACCATCTCGGTGGTGACGATCTCGGCGCCATGCCGCTCCAGCCGCCGCAGGCTCACCTCCTTGCTCTCGGGCACGCGCGAGCCGACGGCGTCCTGCACGACCAGGACGCGGCGCTTGTGCTCGAGCAGCGACAATGCGGTCTGGCCGAAGCAGACATGCGCCTCGCAGCCGCAGAGGACGAGGTCGTCATCGCCGGCGATGGCCTCGATAAAGGCCGGCGCGGCACAGGCATCGAAGCTCATCTTGGCGATGGCGGGGGCGGCCTCGGCCAGCTCCGACACTGTCGAACCAAGCCCCGCGGGATTCTGCTCGGTCATCACGATCGGAACATCGAGAAGCTTTGCCGCTGCCACCAGCCTGCCGGCATTGGCGAGGAGGCGAGTTCCGTCATGGATCGCCGGCATCAAGCGCGCCTGGAAATCGATGATGACGAGGCGAGACCGCTTGGCGTTCATCAGATGCATCGGCGTCATCTCCGCAGGAGCCGGTCGAGCTCGGTTTCGACATGGCGCTCCATCAGCGTGCGCGCCGAAGCGCCGAACATGCGGATGCGCCGCGTATGCGCCAGCAGCAGCACGCCGGAAGCATGGGCGAAGGCGTCGGTCATGATCAAGTCGGCCTGCGCGGCATCGGCGCCCAACGCCAGCGCGGCGCCGCGGATCGGCGCCAAGGTCGCTTCCAGCGCCTCGTTCAGCGCCCTGTCGCGCTCGCGGCCGAGGCCGTGCGGCCGCATGCCGCCGCGGAACAGATAGAAGCCGAGATCGAGATCGCGCGGATTGGCGGCATAGAAATCGAAGAAGGCGAGGGCGGCCGCCGAGAAGCGTTCTGCCGGCGTGCCGGCAGAAGCGACCGCCGCATTGACCGCCTCCTGCAATGTCGCGATCGAGCGGCCGAGCACCTCGGCATAGAGCGCTTCCTTCGAGTCGAAATGGAAATAGAGCGCCGCCGGCGTGTAGCCGGCCTCGGCCGCGATCGCCCGCAGCGAGGCGCCGTCCAGCCCCTCGCGCTCAAAGACGGAGCGCGCTGCAGTGACGATACCCTCGCGCTTGGCATCCGTCGCAGCATAGCGGCCGCGCTTCCGGCTCGTTGCCCCCTCACCCACTCTGACCAGCTCCAAGCTCTTGACGAAAATCTAACGCCGTTTGATTTTAGCGGCAACGACGTTGCGGAGGAAGCTAGCATGCTGATGGATGCCGCCGGCTATCGTGAATCGCTGCGCGCCTATCGCCCGCGCGTCTTCGTCGGTGGACAACGCGTCGAGAGTGTCGCCGACGAGGCGCTGCTGCTGCCGGGCATCAACGGCATCGGCGTCACCTACGACCTCGCCCATGACGAAGCCTACCGGCCGATCATGACGGCGGTGCAGGGCTCCTCCGGCAAGACCGTCAACCGCATGCTCCATATCGACGCCTCCTCGAGCGACCTGCTCGCCAAGCTCGAGGCGGTCCGCCTGGTCTGCAAGATCTCCGGCTGCGCCCAGCGTTACCTGACGCATGACGCCTTCAACGGCATCCTGCAGGCGACGGTGCGGGCCGACGCAGACCACGGCACCGACTACACCCAGCGCTTCCTCGCCTATCTGCACCGTATCCAGGACGAGGATCTGACCTGCGGCGTCGCAATGACCGACGCCAAGGGCGACCGCTCGCTACGGCCGGGCGCACAGGCCAATCGCGATTCCTACGTCCATATCAAGGAGCGCCGGGCAGACGGCATCGTCATCCGCGGCACCAAGGCGATCGTCACCGGCGCGCCCTATGTCCACGAATTCCTGGTGATCCCCTGCCGCACCCACGCCAAAGGCGACGAGGATTTCGCGCTCTGCTGCGCCGTGCCCTGCGATGCGCCGGGTATCACCATCGTCGCGCGCCCGGCCGGGCGGCCGGGCGATCCCGCCGCCAAGTTCTCGGCGAAATACGGCCAGTCGACCGGCGCCGTGATGTTCGACGACGTCTTCGTGCCCTGGGACCGTGTGTTCATGGCCGGCGAGACCGAGGAGGCCGGCTATCTCACCACCAGCTACGCCACCCATCACCGCCATAGCTGCATCGCCGCAAGGGCCGGTTTCGGCGACCTGCTGATCGGCGCCGGCGCATTGATGACCCACGCCAACGGGCTCGATGCCGACAGGCATTCCCATGTCCGCGAGCAGCTGGTCGAGCTGATCACCATCACCGAGAGCTTCTTCGCCTGCGGTGTCGCTGCCTCGGTCTATTGCAGCAAGGACGCCTCGGGCGTGGCGATGCCGGACGCAGTTTTCGCCAATATCGGCAAGTTGCTGCTCGCTACCAAGATCTACGACATGCACCGCATCGCCCATTACGTCTCCGGCGGCCTCGTCGTCGCCCTTCCCGGTCCGGAAGAGGACCACAATCCCGAGACGTCCGCCTCGCTCGCAGCCGTGCTGACCGGGCGGCCCGACATCCCCTATGAGCAGCGCGCCGAGGTTGCCCGCTTCATCGAGGACCTCACCGTCTCGAAGGAAGCCGGCTGGTACTCGGTGATCTCGCTGCATGGCGGCGGCTCGCCCGAGGCGATGAAGCGCGAGATCTGGCGCAACTATCCGGTGATGGAGAAGGTCGCGCTGGTCGAGAGCCTGCTCGATCGCGGCGTGCTCGCCGACGGCTCGCGCGTGTCGAAGCAGCCCGGACGCTGCTGCGTCACCGGCTGCGAGGTGCCCGAACGCATCTCGACGCAGGAGGCGGCGGAATGACCATGCACGCTCACGCCACCCATCAGGTCCTCAACCAGGCCCGGCCCGCCACCGGCTGGAATGCCTTCTCCGGCGATACGGTGCTGCAGGGCGTCGTCGCGCGCGGCGCGCCCTGGGTCGCTGACAAGGCGGCGGCGCTCGGCGCCCAGGCTGGCGATGTCGAGGTGCAGGAGTTTGCCCGCCTGGCCAACCGCCATGGGCCGGAGCTCCGCAGCCATGACCGCTATGGCAATCGCCTCGACTGGATCGAGTTCCACCCGGCCTGGCATGAGCTGATGGGCCTCGCCTTCGCCCATGAGGTACCCTCGCTCGCCTGGACGACGAGCGAGCCGAACGGGCATCTTGCCCGCGCCGTGCTGTCCTATCTCTGGAACCAGGTCGAGCACGGGACGGGCTGCCCGACCGGCATGACCTATGCCGCCTATCCCGGCCTCGCCCAGCCAGAATTTGCGCTCTGGCGGCAGAAGATCACCTCGGGCCGCTACGACAAGCGCCCACTGCCGGTGGCGCAGAAGGACGGCGCCAGCATCGGCTATGCGATGACCGAGAAGCAGGGCGGCTCGGACCTGCGCCAGACCCAGACGACGGCCCGTTTCCTCGAGGACACGCCCGAGGGTCGGGTCTACCTGATCACCGGGCACAAATGGTTCTTCTCGGTGCCGCAATCCGACGGGTTCTTCACCCTGGCGCGGACGGAGAGCGGCGTCTCCTGCCTGTTCTGCCCGGGTTTCCTGCCCGATGGCAGCCGCAACCGGCTGCAGATCCAGCGCCTCAAGGACAAGGCCGGCAACCGCTCCAATGCCTCCTCCGAGGTCGAGTTCCGAGAATGCCTCGGCTGGCTGGTCGGTGAAGAGGGGGCGGGCATCAAGGAGATCCTCTCCCATGCCCATCTGACCCGGCTCGACTTCGCCGTCGGCTCGGCCGGGCTGATGCGCCAGGCCCTGACGCTGGCGCTGAACCACACCCAATCGCGCCGCGGATTCGGCTCCTCTCTGGCCGAGCAGCCGATGATGACCAATATCCTCGCCGATCTCGCCATCGACTGCGAGGCCTCGACCCTGATGGCCTTCAGGGTCGCCGCCGCGACCGATGCGATGGAGACGACCGAGCAGGAACGCCACCTCGCCCGCGTCACCACCCCGCTGGCGAAGTTCTGGAACTGCAAGCGCGCCGCCGCCTTCGTCGTCGAGGCGCTGGAGTGCCATGGCGGCAACGGCTTCATCGAGGAGAACCCGATGGCACGGCTCTATCGCGAGGCGCCGCTCAATGCGATCTGGGAGGGGACCTCGAACATGATGTGCATGGACGTGCTGCGCGCCTTCAACCGCGAGCCGCGCACCAAGGACGCCTTCATGACCGAGGTCGGCCAGGCGCGCGGCGCTAACCGCGCCCTCGATCGCTGGCTCGACCGGCTCGGAGACGAAGCCGCCAAGCCTCGCAACGATGACGGCCATGGCCGCCGGCTTGCCAATCTGATGGCCTATGCGCTGCAGGCCTCGGAACTGAGGAAGCACGCCGACGAGGCGGTGTTCGAGGCCTTCTGCCGCTCACGGCTCGACGCCGACTGGGGCTATGTCTTCGGTACGCTCGACCCATCGCCGGAGCTGGCGGGGATCGTAACGCGGGCGACGGTCGCGCAGGGCTGAAGCGCGGCCATCGCCGCCCCTCAGGGCAGGTTCTCGCGCAGCACGATCTCGATGCCGGGGCGGGCGGTTCCTTCCGCCGCCGGGCGGCCGGCGCGCAGGTTTGCGAAGATCGCGACACAGCTCATCAGCGTCGCCAGCGGCTGCTGGGTGATCACCGCGTCCATGGTGCCGTCGACGAGTAGCCCACGCGTCTCCGGCGTCAAACCATGGCCGACGAAGACGACATCCTGCCGCCCGGCCTCCTTCAGCGCCCGGGCGATGCCCTCCGGCCCGCCGCCGATATTGTAGATGCCGGCGAGGTCCGGATGCTGGCCGAGCAGGGTCTTGGTCTGCCGGTAGTTCTTGGCCTCGTCGTCATGGCCTTCGCGCAGGCCGACGACCTCGATGTCCGGATAGAGCTCCTCGAACAGGTGCAGGAAGCCCATCTCGCGCTCCTCATGGGCGCGATAGCTCAGGCTGCCGGCGATCATCGCCACCTTCGCCCGGCGCGGCCCGATGAAGCGGGCGATGAGCTGGCCGGCGGTGCGCCCGGCGGCGCGGTTGTCGAGGCCGACATAGGCGGCGCGGGCGGTGTTGGCGATGTCGGAGATCAGGGTGACGCTGGGGACGCCGCGTTCGGCGAGGGCATCGACCGCCTCGCGCACCATCGGATGCTCCAGCGCCATGAAGGCGACGCCGTCAACCTCGCGGCCGATGCGCCGAAGCGCATGGGCGAGCAGCTCCGGCTTGAAGCTCTCGATATGCTCGACCCTGGCGCGCATGTTGAAGGATGCCAGCTGGTCCTGCGACCCGGCGATCAGCCGGCCGAGCAGGCCGAGGAAGCGGTTGTTCCCGGCCGGTAGCAGGAAGCCGAGCCGCAGGGGCCGCAGCGCGCTAGCCGGCAGCGCCCCCTCCATGACATAGCCGAGCTCGCCCGCCGCCTTCAGCACGCGCTGCACGGTCGCCGGCCTGACGCCAGAGCGCCGGTTCAACACCCGGTCGACTGTCGCCGTCGAGACCCCCGCCAGGCGTGCGACATCCTCGACCCGCGCCATCTGGCGGCGGCGCGGAACCTCCTCGGCAAGCTTGGGGATCGGCGCATTCATTCCATCAAAAACCATCAGAAAATGATCTTGAAGACCATCAGACGTGATTTCTATGCTGAGCGTCAAGCACTCAAGAGCGATCAAATCGCATCACGTCCGCCAGGGAGGACATCATGACCGGACCGAGCCGCCGCACGCTCATCAAGGGCCTCGCCGCCGCCCCCGCCGCATCGCTGATCGGCATGCCGATGATCGCGCGGGCCGCCGAGATCGAGCTGAAATACGGCAACAACCTGCCGCTCAGCCACCCGCTCAACATCCGCGCCCAGCAGGCCGCCGAGCGCGTCGCCAAGGAGACCAACGGGCGGGTCGAGATCAAGATCTTCCCGAACAACCAGCTCGGCGGCGACACCGACATGCTGAGCCAGGTGCGCAATGGCGGCATCACCTTCTTCACCCCGTCGGCGCTGGTGATCGCGACCCTGGTGCCGGTCGCGGCGATCAACGCGGTCGGCTTTGCCTTCGCCGATTATGATCAGGTCTGGAAGGCGATGGATGGGCCGGTCGGCGCGCATGTCCGCGCTGCGATCGAGAAGGTCAATCTCTACGCCTTCGAGAAGATGTGGGACAACGGCTTCCGCCAGATGACCACCTCGGGCAAGGCGATCGAGCGGGCGGCCGACATGGCCTCGCTCAAGATCCGCGTGCCGGTCTCGCCACTCTCGATCTCCATGTTCAAGGCGCTCGGCGCCGCGCCCGCCAGCCTGCAGTTCTCCGAGGTCTATTCGGCCCTGCAGACCAAGGTTGTCGATGCGCAGGAGAACCCGCTGCCGATCATCCAGGTCGCCAAGCTCTACGAGGTCCAGAAGAGCTGCGCTGTCTCGAACCATATCTGGGACGGCTTCTGGTTCATCGCCAACGGCCGCGCTTGGCGGGGACTGCCGCCGGACATCCAGAAGATCGTGGCGTCGGCCATCAACGATGCCGGCGTCGCCCAGCGCGGCGACATCAAGAGCCTCAACGAAACCGTGCAGACCGATCTGCAATCCAAGGGGCTTGCCTTCAACAAGACCAACCCCGACAGCTTCCGGGCCAAGCTCCGCGACGGCGGCTTCTACAAGGAATGGCAGGAGCGCTTCGGCGCCGAGGCCTGGGGGCTGCTCGAAGGCGCGGTCGGCAAGCTCGCCTGAACCGATCCACCACGTCGTCCCGGGCGACCGAAGGGAGACCCGGGATGACGTCGAGGAAAATGTGAGAGACACCAACATGGATGGGCACGCCCTCACGGGCCTTGCGCCGGTCGCCCCGGCGACTGGGCTGACCCGCCTCGCCGACAGGCTCGACCGCGCCGTCGGCACGGTCGTCGAGCTCGCCGCGGCCGTGCTCGTCCTCGCCGAGATCGTCATCCTTGGTGCGGGCGTCACCACCCGCTACGTCTTCCACGCACCTCTGGTCTGGTCGGACGAGCTGGCCTCGATCCTCTTCCTCTGGCTCTCCATGCTCGGCGCGGTCGTGGCGCTGCGCCGCGGCGAGCACATGCGCATGACCGGGCTCGTCAGCCGCGTCGGCCCTCAGGCGCGCGCTTTACTCGAAGCGCTCGCCATCACCGCGGCGCTCGCCTTCCTGGTGATGATCCTGCCGCATGCGCTGGAGTACGCCGAGGACGAGCGCTTCATCGTCACGCCCGCGCTGGAGATCGCCAATTCCTGGCGCGCGGCGGCGCTGCCGATCGGCATCGTGCTGATGCTGTTCGCCGCCTTCTGCCGGCTGCTGCGCTTCGGCTCCTGGAAGACCGTCGCGCTCGCGACCGGGATCACCGTGGCGCTGATCGCCCTGTTCTATGTCGCCGGGCCGGCGCTGAAGCCGCTCGGCAAGCTCAACCTGGTGATCTTCTTCGTCGGCATCGTCGCGGCCAATGTCTTCGCCGGCGTGCCGATCGCCTTCTCCTTCGCGCTCGCCACCTTCGGCTATCTCTCGCTGACGACCTCGACGCCGATGGTGGTCATGGTCGGCCGGCTCGACGAGGGCATGAGCCATCTCATCCTGCTCGCCGTGCCGCTGTTCATCTTCCTCGGCGCGCTGATCGAGATGACCGGCATGGCCCGCGCCATGATCCAGTTCCTGGCCTCGCTGCTCGGCCATGTCCGCGGTGGCCTGTCCTATGTGCTGGTCGGCGCGATGTATCTGGTCTCCGGCATTTCCGGCTCGAAGATCGCCGACATGGCGGCGATCGCGCCGGTGCTCTTCCCGGAGATGCAGAAGCGCGGCGCCAAGCCCGGCGATCTCGTCGCGCTGCTCTCGGCGACGGGCGCCCAGACCGAGACGATCCCGCCTTCGATCGTGCTGATCACCATCGGCTCGGTCACCGGCGTCTCGATCGCGGCGCTGTTCACCGGCGGCATGCTGCCGGCCGTCGTGCTCGGCATCGCGCTCTGCTTCGTCGTCTGGTGGCGCAACCGGGGCGAGGACCTCAGCCACGTCACCAAATATTCGAAGCGCGAGATCGGCAGGCTCTGCCTGATCGCCGCGCCCGCCATCGCGCTGCCCTTCGTCATCCGCGCCGCTGTCGTCGAGGGTGTCGCCACCGCGACCGAGGTCTCGACCATCGGCATCGCCTATGCGGTGCTGGCCGGCATCCTGATCTATCGCCAGTTCGACTGGCGCCGGCTCGAGCGGATGCTGGTCGACACCGCCTCGCTCACCGGCGCGATCATCTTCATCATCGGCTGCGCCACCGCCATGGCTTGGGGGCTGACGCAGTCGGGCTTCTCGCAGGACCTCGCCAAGGTCATGGCGGCGGTGCCCGGCGGCACCTGGGGCTTCCTCGCCATCTCGATCGTCGCCTTCGTCATCCTCGGCAGCGTGCTCGAAGGCATCCCGGCGATCGTGCTGTTCGGGCCGCTGCTCTTCCCGATCGCCAAGCAGATCGGCGTGCACGAGGTGCACTACGCCATGGTCGTGATCTTCGCGATGGGCATCGGCCTGTTCGCCCCGCCCTTCGGCGTCGGCTATTACGGCGCCTGCGCGATCTCGAAGATCAATCCCGACGAGGGGCTGAAATACATCTGGGCCTACATGCTGGCTCTGCTGGTCGGCCTCGTCGTCGTCGCCGCCGTGCCGTGGATCTCCATCGGTTTCCTCTAGACATCCTCGCAGGAAAGCACCCATGAGCCGTCATTTTGGCCAGATCCGTCAGGCCGGCTATGTCGTCCCCGATATCGAGGCGGCGATGGATTACTGGAGCCGGGTGCTCGGTGTCGGGCCGTTCTTCTACAATCCAAAGGTCCCGATCAGGAACTACCGCTACAAGGGTGAGGCCTACGAGCCGCACAATTCGGTGGCGCTCGCCAATTCCGGCCCGCTGCAGATCGAGCTGATCCAGTGCCGCAACGCGGTTCCGTCCATGTACAAGGACTTCACCGATGCCGGGCATTCCGGCCTGCAGCATGTCGCCTACTGGACCTCGGACTATGACGCGGACCTCGAGCGCCTGCTGGCCGAGGGCTTCAAGCCGGTGATGTCCGGCGAGGTCGGCGAGCGCGGTCGCTTCATCTATTTCGACACGCATTACCATCCCGGCACGGTGATCGAGCTCTCCGAGGTCGCCGGCCCCAAGGGCGAGATGTTCCGGCTGATCCGCGAGGCGGCGGAAACTTGGGACGGCGAGGACCCGGTGCGGCCATTCCCCGACCTCAGCAAGCTCTGACGCTTTCGCCTAGGCTCTGCGGTCGTCCCGGGCGACCGCAGGGAGACCCGGGACCCATGCCTGCGCCTCACCGATAGATGCTCAGGCATGGGTCCCGGATCGGCGCCGCCAAAGGCGGCTTGTCCGGGACGACCGCCATGGTGAGTATCGCGACATGTCCGCTGCCGACCGTTTCACGGCCACCTATCTGATTGAGACGCCGCTCGATCCGCGCAAGGTCGCGGAAATCATGGCCGGCGAGCAGTCGAGCGGCACCTTCACCCGCGTCGCCGGCGAGACCGACGAACTCCGCGACCGCACGCGCGCCGCCGTCATCGCGGTCGAGGAGCTGGAGAGTGCCATCGAGCCGAGCCTGCCCAATGCCTGGCTGGCGCGGAAGGGCGTCGAGGGTCCATGGAGGCGCGCCCGCATCACGCTCTCCTTCCCTGTCGACAATGTCGGTGCCAATCTGCCGACCCTGGCCTCGATCGTCGCAGGCAACCTGTTCGATCTCGGCGAGGTGACGGGCCTGCGCCTGGAGAGCATGGCGCTGCCGGCCGCCTATCGTCGCCTCTTCCCGTTGCCGACGCGTGGCATTGCCGGCACCCGCCGGGCGACTGGCGTGATGCGTGGGCCGTTGATCGGCTCGATCATCAAGCCCAATGTCGGCCTGCGCCCTTATGAGACCGCCGAGCTGGTCGGCCGGCTCTGTGCCGCCGGGCTCGATTTCATTAAGGATGACGAGATCTCGGCCGATCCCATGCACGCGCCGCTGGCCCAGCGCGTGCCTGCGGTGATGGCGGCGGTGCGCCGCCATCAGGACCGCACCGGCAAGGCGGTGATGGTCGCCTTCAACATCTCCGCGGAGACCGACCAGATGCGCCGCCATGCCGAGTTGGTCGAGCGCGAGGGCGGTTCCTGCGTCATGGTCAGCCTGAACTGGTGCGGCTTCTCGGCGGTCGAGACTTTGCGCCGCTCGACCGGCCTTGCCCTGCACGGCCACCGCAACGGATTCGGCGCGCTCTCGCGCCATCCACTGCTCGGCATCGGATTCCAGGCCTACCAGACCCTGTGGCGGCTCGCCGGCGTCGACCACATGCATGTCCACGGATTGCAGGGCAAGTTCGCGCAGGAAGACGAGGAGGTGGTGACCTCGGCCAGGGATTGCGTGACGCCGCTGACGGATGGCATCGACGACCGCGTCCTGCCGGCCTTCTCCTCCGGGCAATGGGCGGGCACGGCGCAGCCGACTTGGGATGCGATCGGCCATGACGACCTGCTGTTCATGGCCGGCGGCGGCATCCTCGCCCATCCCGGCGGACCGGCGGCCGGTGTGACCAGCATCCGCCAGGCCTGGGAGGCGGTCGCGGCCGGCGTGCCGCTTAGCGATGCAGCGAAGAGACATAGCGAGCTCGCACAGGCGCTCGCCTTCTTCGGCAAGGGCGCCGGCTGAGCATGGCTGGCGAGGCTCCCCGCTACGGCTGGTATGGCGACGACTTCACCGGCGCCACCGACACGCTCGCGACATTGGCGGAGGCTGGACAGCGCGCTCTGCTCTTCCTGCGCATTCCCACACAGGCGCAGCTGACCAGCGCCGGCCCGCTCGATGCGGTCGGCATCGCCGGCGCGACGCGGGCGATGGCGCCGGATGCCATGGCGCAGGAGCTGGACCAGGCCGGGCGCTTCTTCGCCGCGCTTGGTGTCTCACTGCTGCACTACAAATGCTGCTCGACCTTCGACAGCGCTCCCGAGGTCGGCAGCCTCGGCGCGGCGGCGCGCGCCTTGCGGCCGCATTTCCCGAACCCACTGCTCCCAATCATCGGCGGCCAGCCCAATCTCGGGCGCTACTGCCTGTTCGGCACTCTCTTCGCCGCAGCGGGAGCGGGCGGCGCGGTCCACCGCATCGACCGCCATCCGACCATGAGCGTCCACCCGGTGACGCCAATGGGCGAGGCCGATCTGCGCCGGCATCTCCAGGCGCAACGAATGGAGCGCGTCGCGCTCATCGACTATCGCAGCCATGGAGGCAGCGGGAGCGGAGAGGCGCTCGGCGCTGCGCTGGCCGGAGAGCCTGAGGCCGTGCTCTTCGACGTCTCGTGCCCGTCCGATCTCGCCGCGATCGGCGCCTTGCTGCGCGAGCAGATGAGCGCCGGTCCAATGCTCGCGATCGGCGCGAGCTCGGTGGCGCAGGCCTTCGCCGGCTTCCCGCGGGCCGCGCAGCCCGCGATGCCCAAGCTCGCGCGCAGCGCGTCTCGCGGCAATCTGCTCGCTCTGGTCGGCAGCCTGTCGCCGGTGACCCGCGCGCAGGTCGAGCTCGCCGAGGGCTATGACGGTATCGCGATAAACCCGGCGCGGTTGACCGGCGAGCCGGCTTACCTCGAAGCATTACGCGCCGAGACGCTCGCTTGCCTGGCGAAGCGCAATGTCATGCTGATCACCGACAAGCCCACTGGTGCGCCAGCCGAGACCGGCAAGGTCGCGGCCGCGACCGGGGCGCTGCTGCGCGCGATCATGACCGAGGCAGAGGTCGCGCGGCTGGTTGTCGCCGGCGGCGACACCTCGACGCTGGCGATCCGCTCGCTCGACCTCTGGGGCCTGTCCTATCGCTCGCCCTGCACGCCTGGCGCACCGCTCTGCCGCGCTCATAGCGACGATCCGAGGCTCGACGGCCTCGATATCGTGCTCAAGGGCGGCCAGATGGGCACGCCCGATTTCTTCAATCGCGTCGCGGAGACAGGCTGAGCCAGCCTGGCCTCAGGGGCAGACGTAGCCGCCCTGGTTGTCGGGCACGCAGCGCGAGCCGTTCGGCAGGTTGAGCGCGCCGGAGCGATCGCGCCGGACATAGGCGCCGTTGGGCAGGGAAAAACCGCCGCTCTGGTCGGTCTGGACGCGCGTTCCGTCCGGCAATTGCAGGCCACCGGCGCCGTCGCTGACGATTCGCTTGGTCATCACGGTGCCGCCGGGCGCGGGGCTGGGCGCCAGGCCGGGAGGCGGAGCGCCGAAGCGCTGAGGCTGCGAACAGCCCGCCACGGCACCAGCGAGACCAATGGCTCCCACGATGAAAAACGCGCGTCTCATCCCAATCCACCTCCTCAATATCACTTCATCAAATCCGCAGTCTCCAGCAAGGCCGGGCCACGGTCCAGCTCGTCGCCGCGCGGGGGCGCTGCGGCAGGATCGACCAGCGATTGTGCCGCTTTCATGACGAGGGGCTCGAACGCCAACGCATGACCGGAAGGATTGCCTAGCCCCATGCACATCCGCGAAAGTCCCATCCGGGACGGAAACGCCGGAGAACGAACACGCATGGCCGACTGGACAAAGGGGCGCAGCGAGGCGCAGGCGATCGCCGAACCCTGGACACGGCAGGGTGGGCCGGGCGGCGCCATCGTACTGTTCGACCGCGACGGCGTTCGCGAGAGCGCGAGCGGCGGCTTCGCCGTGATCGAGCACAGGGTGCCCTTTACCGCCGACACGCAGAACCGGCTGGCTTCGATCAGCAAGCATGTCTGTGCAGCCCTGCTGCTGCGCGAGGGCGTGCCGCTGGCGGAGACGCTCGGCAGTTTCATCCCCGAGCTGCCGGAAGCGCTGGGCGCGGTGCCGCTCGGCCGGGCGCTCGACATGACCGGGGCGCTGCCCGACATGATGGAGGCGCTCTGGCAGCAAGGCACGCCCTACACCGCGAGCCTCAGCGCTGCAGAGATCTTCGCCGCCGCCTGCCGCCTGCCCGGTCTCAATGCCGAGCCCGGCAGCGAGATGGCCTATTCCAACACCGGCTGGCGCCTGGCTCAGGTGATCCTCGAACGCCGGACTGGAAAGGGCGCGACGCAGCTGGTCGAGGAGCTGATGGCGCCGGCTTCGCTGCCGATCCGCTTCGTCTCCGACGAGAGCGAGGTCGTCCCGGGCCTTGCCACCGGTTACTGGCATGACGGGCAAGACTGGCGGCGCGGCTTCTATGGCTTCAACTTCTCGGCTTCAGGCGGCATGGCCGGCAGCGCCGCCGGATTGGCGCGCTGGGCCGCGGGCCTGATGGCCGGGCGCGGCTCTCAGGCCGGACTGCTCGACCGGCTCGCCGCACCACGCCAGTTCGCCGATGGCAGTCAGAGCGGCTACCGGCTCGGCCTGGTGGCCAGTCAGCTCGGCGGCGTCAAGGTCATCGGACACGGCGGTTCGCTGACCGGCTATCGCAATCACATGCTGATGGCGCCGGAGCAGGGCGTCGGCGTCGTCGTGCTGACCAATCGCGAGGAGGATGCGCTCTGGCCGGCACTGCGCGTGTTGGCGGCGCTGACTGGCGAGCCCCTGCCGGGCGATTCGGAGAGCATGCTGACCGGACTCTACGCGGCCGAAGACGGGCCGTTCTGGGCCGAGTTCGCCGGCGGCGCGATCAGCTTCATGGGCGGCTACGAGAAGCTCGTCTCGGATAATGAAGGCGGGATGCGCAGCGTGCCGGCTTATCTCGATGTCAGGCTGAAAGAAGAAACCGACGGCGCGCTGACAGGCAGGATTGGTGGCGTATCACGCCGGCTTCTGCCCGTGCCGGCCGAGACCGCGCTCGATGAACGCCTCGTCGGGCGCTGGCGCGACACTCAGCTCGACGTCGAGATCACGATCCACGCCGATGGCACGGCATCCTGGCCCTGGGCCGGGACGATCGGCCGCGAAACCCGGCTGACGCCGCTGCCCGGCGGACGGGCGCTCGCCGATCTCGCTCACGGCCCGTGGCGGCACCGGCCTTGCCTCTGGCTGCAGCCGGATGGAAGCTTGCGCCTCGCCGGCCATCGTTCGCGCATCCTGCATTTCCACCGCATCGAGGGAGGCCAATCATGACCCGTTCCCGTCTCGCCGCCGCGCTGTTCGGCACGACCGCGTTGCTGCTCGCGGCCGGCGCACAGGCTCAGCCCGCGCCGAAGAATGTGCTGCGCGTCGCGCCGCATGCCGATCTCAAGACGCTCGATCCGGTCGCCGCCTCGATCGTCATCACCCGCATGCACGGGCTGATGATCTACGAGACGCTGTTCGCCTGGGACGCCAATCTTCAGCCCAGGCCGCAAATGGTCGAGAGCTTCTCGACCGCGGACGACAAGCTGTCCTGGACCTTCACGCTCCGCCCGGGCCTCAAATTCCATGACGGCCAGCCGGTGACGACGCGCGACGTCATCGCCTCGCTGACGCGCTGGATGAAGCGCGACACGATTGGCGGCAAGCTCGGCGAGTACACCGAGGGCATGGAGGCGAAGGACGATAGGACCTTCGTGCTCAAGCTGAAGAAGCCGATGGCGTTGGTGCCCTTTGCGCTCGGCTCGGCCGTCGGCCAGATCCCGGTGATCATGCGCGAGGCCGATGCCGCGACCGACCCGATGAAGCCGGTGATCGAGGCGATCGGCTCCGGCCCGTTCAAGTTCAACCGCGCCGAATGGCGCAGCGGCGCAAAAGTCGTCTACGAC
This sequence comes from Allobosea sp. CRIB-10, assembly GCF_900112185.1. Lineage (GTDB taxonomy): Bacteria > Pseudomonadota > Alphaproteobacteria > Rhizobiales > Beijerinckiaceae > Allobosea. Next base: position 181,655 of record NZ_FOKP01000009.1, read on the forward strand.
AGGAATCCCGACTATGTGCCGCGCGCTGAGCCTGCGGATGGGCTCGCCGGCGGGCGGATCGTCAAGGTCGACCGGGTCGAGTGGCTGATCATGCCCGACGCGGCGACGGCGGCTGCAGCCCTGCAGACCGGCGAGATCGATATCTGGGAGCAGCCGAGCCAGGACCTGATCCCGGTGGTCGCAGCGGCCAAGGACGTCAAGGTCGAGCGCTATTCCAACCTCGCCAACCAGGTGATGCTGCGGCCGAACAGCCTGCATCCGCCCTTCGACAATCCCAAGGCGCGGCTCGCCTTGGCCTATGCCACCGATCAGGCCGAGTTTTTGGCCGGCGGCTTCGGCGACGAGGAATGGTGGAAGCGCTGCGCCGCCTATTTCATCTGCGGCGGGCCGAACGGCACGCAGGCCGGCACGGAAGCTTATGCCAAGCCCGATCTGGAGAAGGCGAAGCAGCTTCTGGCGGAAGCCGGCTACAAGGGCGAGAAGCTCGTCCTGACCACCAGCAACGACATCGCCGCGATCGGCCGGATGGCCGAGGTCGCTGCCGCCCAGCTCAAGAAAGTCGGCGTCGCCGTCGATGTCCAGTTCTCGGACTGGGGCACTGTCACGACGCGCCAGCAGAACAAGAGCCTGCCGGACCAGGGCGGCTGGAACCTGTTCGTCACCTATGCCTCGGGCGCGACCATGCAGTCGCCGATGACCAATATCGGCACCAACATGGCCTGCGAGAAGGCCTGGGCCGGCTGGCCCTGCGACGCCGAGGCGGAGAAGCTGCGCGGCGCCGTGGTCGATGCGCCCGACGACGCCGCGCGCAAGGCGGCGGTCGAAGCCCTGCACAAGCGGCTCGCCGAGATGCAGCCCTATCGCGTGCTCGGCCAGTTCGACCAGCCCTATGCCAGGCGGGCCAGCGTCTCGGGCGTGCTGGCGGCGCCGGTCATGCTGTTCTGGAACATCGAGAAGAAGTGAGGCTGCCGCCACGTTAACCGGTTTCTGACCGATTGCGCGCGAGACTCGGGAGAACGATTCGCCTTCCTAGTCTCGTGAGACGCGTAATGGGTCAGGTCCTGATGGGTCAGGTTTTGCAGTTCCGTTTGAAGCCGCCGGCCGCCGAGCATGACGGCGATGCGCTCGATCTCATGTCGGCGATCGACTTCGCCCTGCGCGACCTCGCCGACATCACCCCGCATATCCTGCACGAGCCCAGCCGCGAGCAGGCCCGGCAATGCCGGCAGATGCTGCAGGACGCGTTCGACGCGGCGCTGCGGGTCGGCTGAGGCGCACCTTCGCCTGACAATTAGTCCTTTCGCCATTTCGCGGGAAGCATCGATGCAGCCAGCCTGGGCGATCGGCCTGATGACCGGAACGGTCCTCGACGGCAATATCGACATCGCCGCCATCCGCACGGACGGCATGACGGTCGCCGAATTCGGCCCCTGGCGGCTCGCGCCCTATCGCCAGGAGGTGCGCGATTTGCTGGCGCAGGCCGTGCAGGCGGCGTTGACGTGGCGCTTCGAAGGGCCGGAACCGGCGATCTTCGCTGAGGCAGAGCGCGCCCTGACGCTGGCGCAAGGCGAAGCCGTCGCCGAATTCCTCGCTGCCGAAGGCATCGCCGCGAGCAAGGTCGCGGCGATCGGCTTCCACGGCCAGACCGTGCTGCATCGCGCCCCGACCCAGGAGCGCAAGGGCGATACCCGCCAGCTCGGCGACGGCGCCCTGATGGCCGGGCAACTCGGCATCGATGTCGTCTATGATTTCCGCACGGCCGATGTCCGCGCCGGCGGCCAGGGGGCACCGCTCGTCGCAAGCTATCACGCAGCGTTGATGCGCAGCCTCGGTGCCGGGCAGGAGACGGCGGTGCTCAATCTCGGCGGCGTCGGCAATCTCAGCGCCTTCGCCGACGCCGAACGCGTGCTCGCCTTCGACACCGGCCCGGGCAATGCGCCCCTCAACGACTGGATCAAGCAGCACGGCAAGGGCGAGATGGACCGCGACGGCGCCTTCTCGCTTGCCGGCATCGTCGACGAAGCCCGGCTCGCGCGCTTGCTCGAACACCCCTATCTCTTCGCGCCCTACCCGAAATCGCTCGATCGTTACGATTTCACGGCAGCCATGGCCGAGGGGCAGTCCTTCGAGGACGGGGCGGCGACGCTGACCGCCTTCACCGCCGGCGCGGTCGGGCGCGGGCTCGACCTTTTGCCGGTCAGGCCGCAACGACTGATCGTCTGCGGCGGCGGGCGGCGCAACCCGGCGATCATGGCGGCGCTCAATGCGCGGACAGGCGCTGAGGCGGTTCCGGCCGAGGCGGTCGGCTGGCGCGGCGATGCGATCGAGGCGGAGTGCTTCGCCTTCCTCGCCATGCGCCGCAAGGCCGGCCTGCCGATCAGCTTTCCGCTGACGACCGGCGTTGCCGAGCCGATGACGGGCGGACGGATCGCGCCGGCACGCTGACGAAAGGCGCCTGCGCCCGTTCCGCCTGCGACCTCGCGCCGCCCTCACCCGCTTGTCATTGGCTTTTTACGGCGGAAGCGGGCATCTGATCGGCATGATCGCGACGAGCCTTCCGCGCCGGACCACAAGCCGGCTGTTGCAGCGCGCCTCATTGGCGCTGGCCCTGCTTGCGCCCGTGCCGCTGCTCGCCGCCGAATCCACACCCGTGACCTCGGCACGCGTCACCGCGACCTTGCTGTCGAGCCGCGACGCCGTCGCGCCGGGCGAGCGCTTCCAGGTCGCCCTCACCCAGAAGCTGGCGCCGGGCTGGCACAGCTATTGGCAGAACCCTGGCGATTCCGGCGAGGCGACGCGGATCGAATGGACGCTGCCGCAGGGCGTCAACGCCGGGGCGATCCAATGGCCGGCGCCGAAGGCGATCCGGGTCGAGCCTCTCGTCAATTTCGGCTTCGAGGACAATGTCGTGCTGCCGGTCGAGATCTCGGTCCCGGCCGATGCCAAGGCAGGAGAGACTTTGACGCTCTCGGCCAAGGCGACCTGGCTGGTCTGCGAAAAGATCTGCATTCCCGAGGAAGGCGCATTCACGCTCGATTTGCCGATCGCGGCCGCCGGCACTGTCGATACCGCTGCGGAGGCCCGCATCGATGAAGCCCGCGCCGCTTTGCCGAAGCCCGCGGGCTTCACCGCCAAGCTGACGGCGAAGGGCGAGGACAAGCTTGCGCTCGCCTTGCCCGGCCTGCCGGCCGGCGCGAGCGACATCCGCTTCTTCCCGGTCCTGGACACGCTGATCGAGCATGCGGCCGAGCAGCCGGTCGAGAACGGCGCGCTCACGCTGACCCGCTCGACCGCCTTCAAGGTAGGCACACCGACGACCGAGGGTGTCCTCACCTTCGAGGAGGGCGGCGCCAGGCGTTCCCTTGCGCTCAGCGCCGAGGTCGAGCCTGTGCTGCTCCAAGCGGTCGCCGCTCCGGCGCCGGCGCCGGCCAGGGTGACGCTGCCGCCGCCTCCGGCCGAGGATCTGACGCTGCTTCTGGCGCTGGTCTTCGCCTTTGCTGGCGGCCTGATCCTCAACCTGATGCCCTGCGTGCTGCCGGTGCTGTTCATCAAGGCGCTCGGCTTCGCCCAGGTCGCGCAGTCGAGCCGCGGCGAGGTCCGCCGGCAGGGCCTGCTCTTCCTTGCCGGCGTGCTCGCGACCTTCTTCGTCCTGGCGTCGCTGGTTATCGCGCTCGGCGCCGGCTGGGGCTTCCAATTGCAGTCGCCGCCGCTCGTCATCCTGCTCGCGGTGCTGATGACGCTGATCGGCTTCAACCTGATCGGCGCCTTCGAGATCGGCGGCCGCCTGCAGGGCGTCGGCGACGGGCTCGCCAGCTGCAGCGGGCCGGTCGGTGCCTTCATGACCGGCGCGCTCGCCGTCATCGTCGCGACGCCCTGTACTGCCCCGTTCATGGGTGCGGCGATGGGCTACGCGCTGACGCAGCCGCCGGCCGCGGCGCTGTCGATCTTCATGGCGCTGGCGCTTGGCTTCGCCGCGCCCGTCGTCGCGCTCTCCTTCGCGCCCGGCCTGCTGCGCCTGCTGCCCAAGCCGGGCCGCTGGATGATCGTGCTGAAGCAGGCCTTCGCCTTCCCGATGTTCGCGACCGCGATCTGGCTCACCTGGGTCGCGACCATGCAGGCGGGGGCCGATGGCGCGCTCGCCGCGCTCGTCGCGATCCTCGTCGCCGGCTTCGCGCTCTGGCTGATCGGCGTGACGCGCGGCAGCGGCCGTGCCCTGCGCGCCGTCGCGGCTGCGGCCGCCATACTCCTCGTCGGCGCAGCCTCGGTCTTCGTGATCGAAAGCGCGACGCCCTCGGCTCAGCCAACCGCCCAGGCCGGGGCGGATGCGCCCGGCGTCTGGTCGCCGGCGCGGGTCGCCGAACTGCAGGCGCAGGGCAAGCCGGTCTTCGTCAATTTCACCGCCGCCTGGTGCATCACCTGCCTCGCCAATGACCGGGTGGCACTGTCGCGGCAGGAGGTGAAGGACGCCTTCGCCAAGCTCGGCGTCGCCTATCTCAAGGCCGACTGGACCAATCGTAATCCCGAGATCGCCACGACGCTGACCGAGTACGGCCGCGCCGGCGTACCGCTCTATCTGTTCTATCCTGGAACGAAGGGAGCGCAGGCGGAGGTTCTGCCGCAATTGCTGACGCCCGAAACCGTCGTCGATGCCGCTCAGCGTGCCGCCGGCAAAGAGGTGAAGACCGCATCAAGCCAGAAGTGACGCCAAGCCCCGACATTTCAACCTCAGAAGGGAGACTGAAGATGAAAGCCGTGAGCAGACAGACCTTCATCGCCGGCCTTGCCGCCACCGCGCTGGCGCTGGCCTCCGGCGCCGCCTTGGCCCAGGGCGCGGCCAAGCCCGGCGCCAAGGCGCCGGATTTCTCGGTCGTCGACGTCGACGGCAAGCTGCAGAAGCTCTCCGACTATGCCGGCAAGACGGTGATCCTCGAATGGACCAACCATGACTGCCCCTATGTTCGGAAGCACTACAACAGCGCGACCATGCAGACCCTGCAGAAGGACATGGCCAAGGACGGCATCGTCTGGCTCTCGGTGATCTCCTCGCCCGCCGGCGAGCAGGGCCATGTCGACGCGGCCAAGGCCAAGGAGCTGAGCAAGACGCGCGACGCCGCCCCGGCCTCGATCCTGCTCGACCCGAAGAGCCAGCTCGCCCGCGCCTATGGCGCGCAGACGACGCCGCACATGTACATCATCGATCCCAAGGGCACGCTCGCCTATGCCGGCGCGATCGACGACAAGCCCTCGTCGAGCGCCTCGAGCCTGACCGGCGCCAAGAGCTATGTCCGCCAGGCGGTCGCCGAGATCAAGGCCGGCAAGGCCGTCTCGGAGCCGGCGACCAAGGCCTATGGCTGCGTGGTCAAATACGCCCCGGTGAGCTGAGCACAGCCGCCGCCAGGTTCTGCGGACGGAGTGAAGCCTGATATGCTCGGGTCAGGCCCGGGCATGGCGGCGCATTCGTTCAGGCTTCGGCGCCGGCTTGCGGAAGAGATGCAGGACCGCGAGCGCGAGCCCGACCGCTGCGACCCAGTGGCCGGGGCGCAGCGCCGTCCAGTCCTGGTAGACGACGATATCGGCATTGGCCTGGAAGATCAGCCAGGCAGAGGCGCCGGTGGCGAAGGCGTACCAGGCGGTTTCGGCCAACGCGGTGGCGAGGCCGGTCGCGAGCGCGGTCAATGCGAGCGAGGTGAAGCTCAGCGGAATCTTGAACCGATCCAGCCCGCGATAGGCCAGCAGCAGTGCGAACAGGCCGGTGAGCAGCACCGGCTGTGTGACGTCGATCTTCGACTGCAGCGCGAAATGGAACAGGCCGAGGCAAGCGATCGGGTAGACGAGATTGTGCAGGCGCTGCCAGCGGCCGGAGCCGAGCCGGCGGATCATGCCGTCGGTCGAGGTGGCGCCGAGCACGACGAGGCCGATCAGCGCGGTGATGCCGACGACGAGATAGAAGCGCTTGACGATCTCGGAGAGGATCAGCCCCCAGTCGAAGGCGAGGTCGATGCAATACAATGCGAGATGGCCGAGCGCGTAGGCCATGGCGGATAGGCCGAGCATGCGGCGGATGCCGATCAGCTTGTTCCAGTCGAGGATACGGCGCAGCGGCGTCACCGCGAGCGTGATGACGAGGATGCGCAGGGCCCAGGTGCCGGTGTCGTGCACGGCCTGCGTCCAGGGCTTCGAGCCGAGCTGGTGCGTCCAGGCCTGCAAGGCGAGGATCAGCGCCGGGACCAGCACGAGCGCAAAGCAGCCGGCGCGCAGGGCGGAGAAACGCCCCTGCCGGTCATTCCATGGCCAATAGCTGCCTGTTCCCACTGAAGCCATGAACTGTGCCTTGTTGCCGAGCCCCAACGCGAATACGCCAGAATCGATGTGAAGGTTACGCCCGCTCGCGCACAAGGACGTGAGCCGCACGATCCGATCGTCGCGAACTGGAATGGAGAAGCCCGTCGTGCCTGAGAATCGCAAGGTCGTGTTCGATGTCGGTAATGTCCTGCTGCGCTGGGACCCGTTCCATCTCTATCGCGACCTGATCCCGGACGATGCCAAGCGCGACTGGTTTCTCAAGAATGTCTGCACCGCCGCTTGGAACATCGAGCAGGATCGCGGCCGGCCCTGGTCTGAGGCGGTGGCGCTGCTGGTGGCGGAACATCCGGAATGGGAGGCCGAGATCCGCGCCTTCGACGAACGCTGGCATGAGACGGTGCCTTCGACGATCGAGGACAGCGTCGCGACCCTGGCAGAGCTGAAGGCGAAGGGCGAGAAGGTCTACGCCATCACCAATTTCTCGCACGAGAAATGGGCGGAATGCTTGATCCGCTTCCCCTTCCTGCAGAGCTTCGACGGCGTCATCGTCTCGGCGCATGAGCGGCTGCTCAAGCCCGATCCGGCGATCTATAACGTCCTGCTGCAGCGCTATGGGCTGAGCGCCGGCGAGTGCATCTTCGTCGACGACAGCGCCAAGAATATCGATGCCGCCCGCTCGGTCGGCATGCAGGCGGTGCATTTCGTCGAGCCGATCGATCTGCGCGCGGAACTGCGCGGTCTCGGCGCCAACCTCTGACATCCGGCCATATCCCGCGCGAGTTCAAGAGCTCGCCCGGGAGGCCAGATGTTCACCACATGCTACCAATAGCGCCGGCGATAATAGTAGCGCGGCCGGTAATAGCGGCGGCGGTAGTAATAGCGCGGCCTGTAGTAGCGGCGGCGCCAATAGCGCCTGCGCCAGCGCGGCCTGCGGCGATGATAATAGTACTGGGAATAGCCGGCGTCGGTCTTGTCGAGCGCCGCTGGGTCGACCTGAGGCGTATCGTCGGGCCGGCGCTCTACCGCCGGCTCCGGTTGCGGCGCGGCGAGCGCCGCCGTGCCGAGACTGCCGGCCGCAGCCAGGCCGCCGATCAGGCTCGCGAGGAAAGAACGTCTGTCCACGATGCCATCCTCCCTTCTGTTGAGGGCTCAGGATCAACATCGTGTCAGGCGGGATGGTTCCCTAAAAGGCGGGCGCGACGGCGGAGCCCCGTCGCTCAGTCGTCCATTTTCAGCGCGGCGATGAAGGCTTCCTGCGGGATCTCGACGCGGCCGAACTGCCGCATCTTCTTCTTGCCTTCCTTCTGCTTGTCCAGGAGCTTGCGCTTGCGCGAGGCGTCGCCGCCATAGCATTTGGCGGTCACGTCCTTGCGCAGCGCCCGGATCGTCTCGCGGGCGATGATCTTGCCCCCGATCGCCGCCTGCACCGGAATCTGGAACATGTGCGGCGGGATCAACTCCTTGAGCTTCTCGCACATGGCGCGGCCGCGGGCGTCGGCGCGCGAGCGGTGGACCAGCATGGAGAGCGCGTCGACCGGCTCGGCATTGACCAGGATCGACATGCGCACGAGGTCGCCCTCGCGATAATCGGTGATGTTGTAGTCGAAAGACGCATAGCCCTTCGAGATCGACTTCAGCCGGTCGTAGAAGTCGAACACCACCTCGTTCAGCGGCAGGTCGTAGACGACCTTGGCGCGCGAGCCGACATAGTTGAGGTCAATCTGCAGGCCGCGCCGGTCCTGGCAGAGCTTCAGCACCGAGCCGAGATACTCGTCCGGGGTGAAGATCGTGGCGCGGATCCAGGGCTCCTCGATGAACTCGATCTTCATCACGTCCGGCATGTCGGCCGGGTTGTGCAGTTCGAGCGTCGTGCCGTCGCGCAGCTTGAGACGGTAGACGACCGAGGGTGCGGTCGAGATCAGGTTGAGGTTGAACTCGCGCTCGAGCCGCTCCTGGATGATCTCCAGATGCAGCAGCCCGAGGAAGCCGCAGCGGAAGCCGAAGCCGAGCGCCGCGCTCGTCTCCATCTCATAGGAGAAGCTGGCATCGTTCAGCCGCAGACGCGACATGGCGCTGCGCAGCACCTCGAAATCGGCGGCGTCGACCGGGAAGATGCCGCAGAACACCACCGGCTGCACCGGCTTGAAGCCCGGCAGCGGTTCGGCGATCGGCTTGCGGTCGTCGGTGATGGTGTCGCCGACCGCGGTGTCGGCGACCTCCTTGATCGAGGCGGTGAAGAAGCCGACCTCGCCGGGGCCGAGTTCCTTCACTTCGAGCATCTTCGGCTTGAACACGCCGACGCGGTCGACGCCGTAGCTGGCGTTGGCGCGCATCATCCTGATCGTCATGCCCTTCTTCAGCACGCCGTCGATGATACGCACGAGCACGACGACACCGAGATAGGCATCGTACCAGGAATCGACCAGCAGGGCCTTGAGCGGGGCTTCGGCGTCGCCCTTCGGTGCCGGCAGCTTCTCGACGATGGCTTCGAGCACGCCCTCGATGTTGAGGCCGGTCTTGGCCGAGATCGGCACGGCCTCGGAGGCGTCGAGGCCGATCACGTCCTCGATCTGCTGCTTGATCCGCTCCGGCTCGGCGGCGGGCAGGTCGATCTTGTTGAGGACGGTGACGATCTCGTGATTGGCGTCGAGCGCCTGGTAGACGTTCGCCAAGGTCTGCGCCTCGACACCCTGCGAGGCGTCGACGACCAGCAGCGAACCCTCGCAAGCCGCCAGCGAGCGCGAGACTTCATAGGCGAAGTCGACGTGCCCGGGCGTGTCCATCAGGTTGAGGATGTAGGTCTTGCCGTCCTTGGCCTGATAGTCCAGCCGGACGGTCTGCGCCTTGATGGTGATGCCGCGTTCCTTCTCGATGTCCATCGAGTCGAGGATCTGCTCGCTCATGTCGCGCGCCGCCACCGTGCCGGTCTGCTGGATCAGCCGGTCGGCGAGGGTCGACTTGCCGTGGTCGATATGCGCCACGATCGAGAAATTGCGGATGTTGTCGAAACTGCGGGTGCTCATGCGCGCGCCATAGCAGTGCGCGCGGGTTGCGCCAAGGGTCGCGCCACCGGTTTGCGGCAGATCGACCGCTGTTTCACTCCGCCGCGAGCAGGCGCTCCTGCGCCCAGTTCAATGCCTTGTAGTCGAAGCCAGCCTCCAGGGTCGGCTTGACCACCGAGAAATAGGGCGAGATGTCGAAGTCGCGCGGCATGTAGAGCGAGTGATGCCGGATGTGCAGAATTTCCTCAAAATCCTGCTCGTCCATCGCGCTGGCATATTCCACCGTCGGCAGCACCGGATAGCGCGCCGCCTCGAAGGCCTGGGCGATCAGGGTCGAGCAGATCGCCCGCGTCGGATCGCCGGAGCCGAGCGCGATCATGCGCCGGCGGAACCCGGACGGCGCCCACGGAATCGGGATCAGCCAACGCGCGAGGTCGATGATGTTCTTGAGGTCGTATTGCGTGCCGAGCCGCTCCAGCACGTAATCGACGGCCGTCTGGCGTCCCTCGCGATCGAGCGCCTGCGGCCGGCAGATGCGGGTGCCGAAGGCGCCGTATTTCGACAAAGGCGAGAGCACGCAGCCGACATCCATCTCGACCTCGGCCAGGACCAAGGGCTCGCCCTCGGGGCTGAGCTTGCCGGTATCGCCGACATAGAGCGCGGCATGCGACCAGGTCGATTGTGTCAGGTATTTGATTGCCGCCGAGACCTTCATGCGGCCTTCGACCAGCAGCACGTCGCCTGGCCGGAGCGCGGATTGGAGCCTCGCCATGGCCTTGCGATCGATCTGATCGCTCTGCGGCTTGCTGCGCGTGATGAAGCGGACCACCGAGCGACCGATGAATTCCAGCCCCCTGTTCATCGACGCCTCCCTTGCGCCGGCGCCGTTTCCAGCGTCTTCCGGCCCTCAGTCAAAACGCGAGCCCGTGACTTTTTCGGAAATCACCTGCCGGATTTGCGCCGAGGAGACCGGGATTCGCCAAACGTCGTAAAATCCGGGTTGACGGCGGCCCGTAGCGATCTTGTTTTGGTCTGATCCATTATGCTGGAATTATTCTTGCATAATGGATTATTGCCGCTGATCGGCGGCGCGAAGGAGACGGATCATGACGGCGCTGGACAGCGTGACCATCGAGCAGCTCGACGGGGATGGGTCACGGGCAGCCGTGCCGGTCCTGGCAGACATCCTGCGCGATTCCGTGGCGAACGGCGCTTCGGTCGGCTTCATGGACTGGAGCACGCCAGGCGACTTCGAGAACTTCTGGCGTGGCATCGCGGCCGAGGTCGCCGCTGAGCGTATCCTGCTCTTTGTTGCACGCGATGAAAGCGGCATCGTCGGCACGGCGCAGCTCCACCCGATCGGCAAGCCGAACCAGCCGCACCGCGCCGAGATCGCCAAGGTGCTGGTGCATTCGCGCGCCCGCCGCCGCGGCATCGGCGAAGCGCTGATGCGGGCGGCAGAGGCCGCCGCGCTTGCGCTCGGGCGCGACCTGCTGGTGCTCGACACCGACGAGGCCGGTGCGGCGCGGCGCCTCTACAATCGCCTGGGCTGGACCGAGCTAGGCACCATTCCGCGTTATGCGCTGATGCCGGACGGGCGCGATTGCGGCTCGACCTTTTTCTACAAGGCGCTGCGCTGAGCGCGCCTCACTCGGCGTTGCGGAAATAGGGCTCGACCGTGCCCTTGAGTTTGACCGTCATCGGGTTGCCATGGCGATCCTTGGCATTGCCGGCGGTGAGGCGGACCCAGCCCTCGCTGATGCAGTATTCCTCGACATTGGTCTTCTCGACGCCCTTGAAGCGCACGCCGATATCCTTCGCCAGCAGCTCCTCATTGTAGAACGGGCTGTTGGGGTTGGAGGACAGGCGGTCGGGGAGGGTGTCGGTCATGGCGCTGCTCGTCTGCGGAAGTGATTTGCCGGACAGGTAGCAGGCCAGGACGCATTCGGCAAAAGTCGCCGCACGCCGTCATGCTCGCCCTTGTGGCGAGCATCCACGTCCTGACCACCACATGCGATCACGTAAGCGAGGACGTGGGTGGTCGGGACAAGCCCGACCATGACGGACAATGCGATGGCAGAAGCGCCTCAGCGCTCGGCGAAAGCCTTCTCGATGACGTAGTCGCCGGCCTCGCCGTGATTGCCTTCCTCGAGGCCGCGCTCCTCGAAGATCTGCTTGAGGTCGACCAGCATCTGCGGGCTGCCGCAGAGCATGAAGCGGTCGCCTTCGGGGTCGAACGGCCCGAGATTGGTGTCGCTGAAGAGCTGGCCGGAGGTCAGGAGGTCGGTGATGCGGCCGCGATTGCGGAACGGCTCGCGCGTCACGGTCGGGTAGTACACCAGCTGCTCGCGGATCATCTCGCCCAGAAACTCGTCGTTCGGCAGTTCCTTCTGGATACGCTCGCCATAGGCGAGTTCCGAGACCTGGCGGCAGCCATGCACGAGCACGACCTTCTCGTAGCGCTCATAGGTCTCGGGATCGCGGATCAGCGACAGGAAGGGGGCCAGGCCCGTGCCGGTGCCGAGCAGGAACAGGCGCTTGCCGTCCTTGAGGTTGTCGAGCACCAGCGTGCCCGTCGCCTTCTTGCCGATGATGATGGGATCGCCGACCTGCAGGTTCTGCAGGCGCGAGGTCAGCGGGCCGTCCGGCACCTTGATCGAGAAGAACTCGAGGTTCTCGTCGTAATTGGTGCTGGCGACGCTGTAGGCGCGCAGCAGCGGCTTCTCGCCGACCTTGAGCCCGATCATCGTGAACTGGCCGTTCTTGAAGCGGAAGGTCGTGTCGCGGGTCGTGGTGAAGCTGAAGAGCGTATCGGTCCAGTGATGGACGGAGAGGACGCGCTCCTCGTAGAAATTGCTCATCTCGTCGATCCTCAGATAGTCTAGCGATTTAGCAGATTATCGGATGCAGGCCACCCAATATCATATTGCCGGACGTTCGGAAAGCAGGTCGATCTTGTCCGGTATTCCCTTCCAGTCGTCGGCATCGGCCGGCGGCTCGCTCTTCTGCGTGATGTTCGGCCAGAGCGGCGCCAGGCGGGCATTCAAGGCCAGCCACTGCTCGGCACCGTCGGCGCTGTCGGCGACGATGGCCTGCGCCGGGCATTCCGGCTCGCAGACGCCGCAGTCGATGCATTCGTCCGGATGGATGACGAGCATGTTCTCGCCTTCATAGAAGCAGTCGACCGGACAGACCTCGACGCAATCCATGTACTTGCAACGGATGCAGGCGCTGGTGACGGCGTAAGGCATGCGCGATCCTTGCTGCTTGACAGCCGGGGCCGGACGGGGCAGAAATTCATTCGTATACAAACAATATCTCGCATCCTCCTGCGCTTGTCAATCAGGCTTGTGGCGATGAGGATGGCGGGGGATTTCGAACAACGACGACAGGGCGGATACGATGGCTGAACAGCAGGCGACGACGGTCAGCAGCACCCACAAGCTGGTGGTGAAGAATATCGGCCTGATGCTCTCCGGCGACATCGAGCGCCCGATCCTGGAGGCCGACACGCTCGTCGCCATCGGCGGCCGGATCGCCGCGGTCGGCCGTTTCAAGGACCTCGACACGGAAGGGGCCGACACGGTCATCGACGCCAATGGCACTGTGCTCTCGCCCGGGCTGATCGACAGCCATGTCCACCCGGTCGCCGGCGACTGGACGCCGCGCCAAAACCAGCTCGGCTGGATCGATTCGACCATGCATGGCGGCGTCACCACCATGATCTCGGCCGGCGAGGTCCACACCCCCGGCCGGCCGAAGGACATTGTCGGCCTGAAGGCGATGGCGATCTATGCCCAGCGCGCCTTCACGGCCTTCCGCCCCGGCGGCGTCAAGATCCATGCCGGCGCGCCGGTGATCGAGCCCGGCATGGTCGAGCAGGACTTCAAGGACCTGGCGGATGCCGGCGTGAAGCTGCTTGGCGAGGTCGGCCTCGGCGGCGTCAAGGACGGCGCCCGGGCGAAGGAAATGGTGGCCTGGGCGCGCAAATACGGCATCCAGTCGACCATCCATACCGGCGGCCCCTCGATCCCCGGCTCCGGGCTGATCGGCGCCGATGTCGTGCTCGAAGCCGATACCGACGTGGTCGGCCACATCAATGGCGGCCACACCGCCTTGCCGGACAAGGAGATCCGCTGCATCTGCGAGGGCTGCAAGCGCGGCCTGGAACTCGTCCATAACGGCAATGAGCGCGCCGCGCTCTACACGCTGCGCGTCGCCCGCGAGATGGGCGAATTGCAGCGGGTCATCCTCGGCACCGACGGGCCGGCGGGGTCCGGCGTGCAACCGCTCGGCATCGTCCGCATGGTCTCGATGCTGTCCTCGCTCGGCGATGTCCCGGCCGAGGTCGCGTTCTGCTTCGCCACCGGCAACACCGCCCGGATGCGCAGTCTCGATTGCGGGCTGATCGAGGTCGGCCGCACCGCCGATTTCGTCTTCATGGACAAGGCCCAACACTCGGCCGGCAGGAACTTCCTCGACTCGATCCAGCTTGGCGACCTGCCAGGCATCGGCATGATCGTGATCGACGGCATCGTCCGCAGCGGCATCAGCCGCAACACCCCGCCGGCGGAGAAGATCCCGTCTGTGGGGCATTGAGCGCGACCTGCGAAAGCCTCCGCGGGAAACCCCTCTCCTATAAGGAGAGGGGCAGGGGTGAGCGACTGTCTTGTTGGTCAAGCGGTTTGTTCGCGCCATGGTTGTCTGTCCCGGATGACGGCGTTGAGGATTGTGACGAGCTTTCGGGC
>NZ_FOKP01000060.1 GCF_900112185.1 Allobosea sp. CRIB-10
CGCCGTCACAGCCATCTCGGCGGCATCAGTCCCGAAGCGTTCGAACGCGCGTCGGCGTGAGGCTCGGCTTTGTCCACGAAACCGGGGACCGTCCAGCTCGCATGGTTGAGTGAGGTGGGGGCACCCTGTAGAAGTTTTCGGGGGTCGCCATCTAGGCGCTTGAGCGACAAAATATTCGAACCGAGGCCGCATGAAGGATAATAACCCGATCGGGCGGCAAAGCCGGCCTTGTGCCGGCGTGGTGCTATACAAGCCTGATGCAAAATTACTTAAGGCGCTCGGATGTGCGTTAGCGGGGCGAAGATTGTTCGCTTTCGCCAATGGCCCGATGAATCACGAAATCCTAGCGGCATTTGCGGGTGCCGATCTGCGATTGATTGAAAGTCCTACAAACGTTGGCTTGGGTATGGGACTGAATGCAATAGCCCAAGCTGCTTTTGAGGACGGATTCAGTCATATCATGCTGCTGGATCAAGACAGCGCGCCATCGCTTGACCTTTTGGATCAATTGACGGCTCGGAGCCTCGCTCTCGAACGGCAAGAGAATGTCGCTCTAATCGCTCCACTCCTTATCCCGCCTTCTGAGGGCTTTTACAAGCCCATACGCTACCAGCGGCGCAGTTTGGAGCGGGCTGATGGGCTTGTTTCGCTGGATTTTGCACCAACATCGGGATCGCTCGTTAACCGCCAAGCCTATGAGACGATTGGCCCGTTTCGCGACGATTTCTTTATCGCGGGGATCGATGTCGAATGGGGATTCAGGGCGTGGAATCTCGGCTGGTCTACCTATTTGGTGCCTCGACTTGAAATGCCGCACCGTTGGGGCGAAGATGTAAGGCCGGAGGAAATCGCAAAGCCCCAAATATTGCGCCAGACGAATGTGCGGAATTATTATTACGTTCGCAATGTTGTGGCGACGGCACAGCTCGCTCATGTACCTTGGCGATGGCGTGTCAAGTCCGCTGCTGCGCTCGCCGCTCAGCTCGGCCTGCTGGCAATACGAGGCGATAAGGGTGCCACCAGGCCGGCTTGGACTGGTCTGATCGATGGCTTGCGGGGGCGTCTCGGGCCAGCACCTCTCGGCATTTCGTGATTGCTTTGGTGTGGCTGTCTGCAGGTTCTATGCTGTCTCAAGCTTGGCAAACTTGACAGCAGCCTGAGACGCTGGTTGTTGCCGACTGCAAAAAAGCTCATGCAGCAGTCGATGCTTGTGGAGTGACACCCATGTCATTGAAGTTCCTCGTCACCGGCGGTGCCGGCTTCATCGGCTCGGCGGTAGTGCGCAAACTGATCGGCGAGACGCAGCATGATCTTTGCGTCGTCGACAAGCTGACCTATGCCGGCAATCTCGCTTCGCTCGCGCCCGTGGCGGGCAGCAATCGGTATCGCTTCGAGCAGGCCGATATCGGCGATGGCGAGCGCATGCGGGCGATCTTCGCCGATTTTCGGCCCGACATCGTGATGCATCTCGCAGCCGAGAGCCATGTCGACCGCTCGATCGATGGGCCAGGCGATTTTATCCAGACCAATATCGTCGGCACCTTCGCCCTGTTGCAGGAAGCGCTGCGGCATTGGCGGACACTCGAAAGCGAGGCCAAAGAGCGCTTCCGCTTCCACCATATCTCGACCGACGAGGTGTTCGGCTCGCTCGGCGAAGAGGGTTTCTTCAGCGAGGACACGGCCTATCAGCCGAACTCGCCCTACTCCGCTTCCAAGGCGGCGTCGGACCATCTCGTGCGCGCCTGGCATCACACCTATGGCCTGCCGGTCGTGCTGACCAATTGCTCCAACAATTACGGGCCCTATCACTTCCCCGAAAAGCTCATCCCGCTGATGATCATCAATGCGCTGGAGGGCAAGAAGTTGCCCGTATATGGCAACGGCCTCAACGTCCGCGACTGGCTCTATGTCGACGACCATGCCGATGCGCTACTGACGGTGGCCGAGCGCGGCGCCACCGGCGCGAGCTACAATATCGGCGGTCATAACGAGAAGACGAATATTGACGTGGTGAGGGGCATCTGCACCATTCTCGACGAGCTCCGACCCGATCCGGCGGGTCCGCATGAGCGGCTGATCAGCTATGTCACAGACCGGCCCGGCCATGATGCGCGCTATGCGATCGATGCCGGCAAGATCGGTCGCGAACTCGGCTGGACGCCGAAAGAGACCTTCGAGACCGGGCTTCGCCGCACTGTCGAATGGTATCTCGTCAACGAGAAATGGTGGGGCGACATCCGCTCCGGCGTCTATCGCGGCGAGCGCCTCGGCGCGGCTTGAACCGGACGGACGAAAACATGTTCAGCGTCGAAGAAACCGCCATCCCCGCGGTCAAGATCATCACCCCCAAGAGGCACGGAGACCATCGTGGCTTCTTTTCCGAGGTCTACAAGCAGTCCGAGATGGCGGCGGCGGGGATTGATCTCGTCTTCGTGCAGGACAACCACTCGCTTTCGGCGCAGGTCGGCACGCTGCGCGGCCTGCATTTCCAGTCGGCGCCCTTTGCGCAGGACAAGCTGGTCCGCGTGACCAAGGGCCGCGTGCTCGACGTCGCCGTCGATCTGCGCGCCTCCTCGCCGAGTTTCGGCCAACATGTGTCGGTCGAGCTCTCTGCCGAAAACTGGCGCCAGCTCTTGGTCCCGATAGGGTTCGCCCATGGCTTTGTCACGCTCGAGCCGGATACCGAGGTGCTGTACAAGGTGACGGCGCCCTACGGACCGGCCAATGATCACGGCCTCGCCTTCGATGATCCGGCGCTTGGCGTCGACTGGTACTTCCCACATGCCGAGCTCGTGCTGTCGGACAAGGACCGCAAGCATCCGCGCTTGGCGGATCTGCCGCGCTACTTCAACTGAGTGCGGGAGGCGAGTATGAGGATCACCGTCACGGGCCAATCGGGTCAAGTCGTGCTCTCCATGCTGGAGCGCGCGCCGCAGGGCGTGACCGTGACCGCGCTCGGCCGCCCGGGGCTCGATCTGGAGCAGCTCGATTCGATCGGCCTCGCGATCGCTGCGACGCAGCCCGATCTCATCGTCAATGCCGCGGCCTTCACCGCCGTGGATGTCGCGGAAAGCGAAGAGGCGGTGGCTCGAAGGGTGAATGGCGACGCGGCCGGTAAGGTCGCCAGCGCTGCGGCGGGGCTCGGCGTGCCCGTCATTCAGATCTCGACCGATTATGTCTTCGACGGCAGCCTCGGCCGGCCCTATCGCGAGGAGGACCCAGTCGCGCCGATCTCGGCCTATGGCCGCAGCAAGCTCGCAGGCGAAGAGGCGGTGGCCGCGGCCAACCCGATCCACGCGATCCTCCGGACCGCCTGGGTCTACAGCCCCTTCGGCAAGAATTTCGTCAAGACCATGCTGCGGCTGGCGGAGACGCGCGACGAGGTCAGCGTGGTGGCCGACCAGGCCGGTTGCCCAACTAGCGCCCTCGACATCGCCGATGCGGTTTTCAGCGTGGCCCGCAATCTGGTCAAGCGCCCCACCGATGCGCCGCTGCGCGGCGTCTTTCATATGGGCGCCCAGGGCGAGGCGGTTTGGGCCGATGTCGCGGAGGCGATCTTCGTCGAACGCGAAAAGCTCGGCGGCAAGCCGGTGCGGGTCAAGCGCATCGCGACATCCGATTATCCGACGCCTGCGCGGCGGCCCGCCAATTCACGGCTGGATTCCTCAAGGCTCGAAACGGTTCATGGCGTGAGCCTGCCGCATTGGCAGGTCTCGCTCGCATTCTGCGTGCGCCGACTTCTGGGCACCGAACAGACGGGATAGAAGACGATGAAGGGCATCATCCTAGCCGGTGGCTCCGGCACGCGGCTCCATCCGATGACGCTGGCGATGTCGAAGCAGCTTCTGCCGGTCTACGATAAGCCGATGATCTACTATCCACTCTCGACGCTAATGCTCGCCGGCATTCGCGAGGTGCTGATCATCTCTACCCCGCATGACCTGCCCCATTTCCAGCGCCTGCTCGGCGACGGCTCGGATTGGGGCATGAGCCTGTCCTATGCCGAGCAGCCGCATCCGGGCGGGCTGGCGCAGGCCTATCTTATCGGCGCCGACTTCGTGGCGGGTCAGCCCTCGGTTCTGATTCTCGGCGACAATCTGTTCTACGGCCATGCCCTCCCTGAGATGATGGCTTCCGCCTCGGCGCGGGCCAACGGCGCGAGCGTCTTCGCCTATCATGTCCGCGATCCGGAGCGTTACGGCGTGGTGGAGTTCGACGCAGCCGGAAAAGCGGTCTCGATCGAGGAGAAGCCCAAAGCGCCGAAGTCGAGCTGGGCCGTGACGGGACTTTACTTTTACGACGAGCAAGTGGTCGACATCGCCGCCAACCTGAAGCCTTCCGCCCGCGGCGAGCTCGAAATCACCGACGTCAATCGCGTCTATCTCGATCGCGGCCAGCTTTCCGTCGAATGCATGGGCCGCGGCTTCGCCTGGCTCGATACGGGAACGCCAGATAGCCTCATCGAGGCGGGCGAGTTCGTGCGCACGCTGGAGAGCCGGCAGGGCCTGCGTATCGCCTGCCCAGAAGAGATCGCCTATCGGCAGAGATGGATCTCGACCGATCAGCTGGCAAAAAAAGCCGACGAGTTGAAAAAGAGTGATTATGGGCGATATCTTTTGGAGGTCGTCCTACCCGATTGAGACTGTCAGGACACCTGATTGGTCTCTCGTCGCGGCGAGAGACCTGCCTGCAAGGCCGCCCGACTGAGGACATCAGCCTGAGCCGGACATAAGGTCGGTGGCTACCCACTGTGACGCGATCGGCTCGTTTCGGACGCAGCCAACGGGGGGAGCCCGGCCGATTCGCCGGCAGTGGAGTGCAGGGCCTTGCCCGTAGCACGTGCCGGGCGGGGCCTCAGGGACCCTCCATGTGGCCTTTTTTGGTGACGCCGTTTCAATCGCGAGGGTCTGGTGCATAGCTTATAAGCTGAGGCAGATGAGCTTTACGCTATTGGGACTGCGCCGTTGAGGAAGCGCTCGATGAATTGATAAACAACGACATTCGGCTTCTCTCGAGCAATGAGATATTTGTCAAACTTTATTCCCATTACGTTTGACCATCATGGCTCTTTTGAAATCGTTTATGATATATGGATGCATCGATATAGTAAAATAATCACGGAGCCAAACAGATTTCGGGCGAATCGGTCGGTCAGCAGTGAGGATGTTGTGTGAAACACCGTCGCGATTGACTTCTCCATTGGAATTGAAATAGCAACACTACAAAATTCTTGTGTCGATCCTTGGCTCTGACATGAGCGATGCCAGCCCCGAAAAGGCGGGCCAAGTTGAAGTTATAGCCAGTGCGCGTGACTCATGAGACCTGTGCGCGGGTAGGCGTGGACTATGGTGGCCGGCCTGTTTCGAGCGCGTTCGTCGCCGTCATCGCTGTTGTGCGCTGATCCGAACTTTG
>NZ_FOKP01000059.1 GCF_900112185.1 Allobosea sp. CRIB-10
CCTGGTCGGCCAGGTCCTCGCCGTCGCCGAACCGCTTGTCGAACTCAGTGGCCTTCATAGCGCTCCACCTCCTGTGGCCTGGCGCGGCGGACCGAGATCAAGCGCCTGCTCAGGGATACTTCTGCCGCCCATGCAGGAGGCGCAAGATCTCGACGCGACCGGCCTCTGGCCTGACGCGGTAGACGAGGACGAAGGGAGTCCGATTCAGAACGCATTCCCGGGTGCCAGGCTTGCGCCCGACGCGGCCGATTTCCGGGTAATCGGCCAGCCTATCCGTTTGACGCTCGATCTCATCGAGCTGGTCGAGGGCTGCGCGGGGGCTCTCCTGAGCGATATAGGCGATGGCATCCGTCCGATTGGCACGGGCTCGCGCAAGCCAGACGACCTTCACTCAGCGTCGCCCTTGATGCGGGCCAGCAACTCGGCACGCTGGCGCGCCATATCCTGCTTGACCACCTCGTGCGGAACCCACTCGGAGTTTGGATCGTCAGCCTCACGCAGGGCCACTTCGATCTGCTCCCGAAACCAGCGGTCATGCTCGATCGCCTCATGGGCCTGCCGTTGCCGTGCCGCCGCGTCCGGCCGCCGGCGCTCGATTGCGCTGGGGTCGTGCCCGACGGCATCGACCTCGAAGCGCGGCAGGCCGAGTTCCTGGCGGACAAAGGCAACCGCCGTGTTGAGATTGCGCCAGAGCCGCATCTGGCGGGACTTCTGGGCCGACACGGTCCGCTCCAGCGCGCCATAGCGCACCAGCACCGCCCAGCCCCCCGGCTGGCCCAGCACGGTCGCCCCGCGGATCGCCTGGGCCTCGACCAGGTTTTTGACCGCCTTGCTGTCGATCGTCTCCGGCGGATTCGCTGCGCGTGCCATCCAAGCCTCCGCTGCACTGGAAATAGGTCCGGCGATTATTGATTAAATGTCGCGCCTTGTCCAGTTTTCCGCCGCCTCCCCGTTCCATAAAACCCGTTCGGCGAATCCGGGCCGGTCTTTCCTCGGAAAGCCTTGAGCCGGAGCGTAGCGGAGGCTCGCCTAAGCCACACGAACATCGTTCGGAACAACGTTCGGCGATCACGGAGTGTTAACGGCGCTGCCGCATCATCACCTCGTCACCCGACGAGGCACGACGCGCATGATCACCATCACTGAAGCGGCTGACGCGCTCCGCATCAGCAAGTCTACCGTCCTCCGGAGCATCAAATCGGGCCGGCTTTCTGCCGCGCGCAACGACGCCGGCGCCTTCATGATCGACCCGGCCGAGCTGGCCCGCGTCTTCCCTGCCGCGGCAGGACGCGATGCGACGACGAGCCAGGAAGCGGCCCCTGCAGCGCCTGAAGTGCTCCTGGCGAGGCTGACGGCCGAGCTCGAGGGCGAGCGCCGCCTCTCGGCCGAGCTCCGCGAAGACCGCGACCAGTGGCGGGACCAGGCCAGGCGCCTGGCGATCGCCGGGCCGCCGGCGGCGCAGCTGGCGCCACGGCAGGGCCTGCTGGCCCGCCTGTTCGGATAGGGGCGCGAGGGGAGGGTCAGGGCTGGAGTTCGAGAGCCAAGAGCTGCTTCCGGAGACGTCCCGCCCGCCGGAACGCAATGAAGATCGGCCTCATTTTGAGGAGCTCGGCTTCGGCGGCCGCTTTCAGCGTCGCGCTGTCAGACCTCACGATCGTATCGATCGGGCCGGCGATCATCCTCTCCCAGTAGACTTTGAAGTCGAGGCCAAGATGATACCACTCGGCCCTGTCGGCGAGCAGAAGCTCACTCCAGGTCCAGCCTATGAAGGACAAGAACGGCTCGAGATTCTGCTGAGTCTCAGCCCGCCAGTCGATAAACGCCTGCTTCGAATCTATTTTCATCTGGGCCCCGGCTTTGATCAGGCTCCGGCCAAACCGGCTCCCGGCCGGATTTCCAGCAGTAGCGCTGACAGCTCCTCATCGGCCTCAGCCATGACGGCGACCGGGTTAGCCCCCTCCGCCAAGGGCGGGAGACCGAAGAGCGCGCGGTCCTGGGGCCTCGTCAGTCCAGCCAGGACGATCTTGATGATCACCGTGGCTAAGATACTCTCCACAGGCCCGTTGAACCTCACCCGCAGGCCGGCTGACGCCATCCGCTGAAGCTCGGCGCCGATCACGATCTGCTGGCGGGTCCGCTTCCGGCGGGCCTCTTCGGCCTCTCGGCTCTCGAGCTTCCGAAGGGCAGCCTTGGTCTGCTCCAGCTTCTTCTGGAGGCGGGCCTTGCGGTCCTGCTTCTCGCTCGTCGACTGCTCCACACTCATCACACGTCGCCCGAATCTGACGGCTCTTGCAAGTCAACTGTACCCGTGTGATGATCAGTCATCAACCCGAAGGGCGCACTTAATCATTTCGGAGAAATGAGTGCGCCTGCCGGGGGCCTGCCGGGGGCTACAGTGGCCATCTACCATCTCTGCATCGAAGCGATCTCGCGGGCGAAGGGCCGGTCAGCAACCGCCGCCGCCGCCTATCGCTCGGGTGCTCGGATCGACGATCAGCTCACCGGCGAGATCCACGACTACCGCCGCAAGCGCGGTGTCGTCGCGGCCTGGGTCGTCGCCCCGAAGGGGGCCGATTGGGCCCTCGACCGCTCCACCCTCTGGAATGCGGTCGAGGCGAACGAGACCCGTGTCAACGCCATGGTCTCCCGCGAATTCCGCATCGCCCTGCCGGACGAACTGTCGCCGGCTGGGCGCGAGCGGCTCGCCGACCGTTTCGCCCGGCACCTGGTCGAAACCTACGGCGTGGCGGCCGACATCGCCATGCATGAACCGAGCAAGGCCGGTGATGACCGCAATCACCACGCACACATCATGACGACCACCCGGGTCGTCTCGGCGGAGGGCTTCGGCCGCAAGCTCCGCGAGCTCGCCGATATGAAGCTCGGCGCGGCCGAGATCAAGAAACTCCGGGCGACCTGGTCGGAGATGACGAACGAAGTGCTCGCCGCGGAGGGCCACGACGCCCGCATCGACCACCGCACCCTCGAGGAGCAGGGCATCGAGGGGCCGGCGACGAAGCATCTCGGGCCTGCGCTGACGAACTTCGAGCGCCGGCGGAAGCGCGAGGCGGCCGGCACCGGCACCGGCTACGAGCCTGGATCCATCAGGGCCCGGCACAACTGGGACGTCATTGCCCTGCGCGCCGAGGCGATCAACATCGAGGCCGAGCTCGGCCGGATCGACCTCGAACTGGCCAGGCAAGCCGAGGCCGATCGGATCGAGCGGGAGCGCCAGGCCGCAGCCGATGAGGCCTGGAAGGCGCAGTGGTGGGAGCAGGAGCAGGCCCGCGAGCAGGCCAGGCGCCAAGCCGCCGCGGCAGCTGCACGGGCTCCCCAGCCCGCTCCCGCCGCACAAGCGCCTCAGGTTGCCCCTGAGCCGGCGCCCACGCCTCAGAAGGCTCCGGAGCCTATCCAGGCTCGTGCAGCGCCTCCAGCCGCTCCCCTCGCGCCCATTGTCGAGAAGGAGGCCGCGCCGCCAGCCGCCAGGGCTCCTGCGCCCGTCCAGGCGGCTCCCGTTGCCCAGAAGGTTTCGGAGCCCGCGCCGGCGAAGGCCAGGGAGCCCCGGCCCGTCGGCGTCCTGGATACCTCGAACCCGAACTCGCTCTTCCCGGCCCTGGGTCCCAAAGGCGCCGAGCGCTCGGAGGAGTCGCGCTTCCTCATCGACCTGCTCGACCGCGCCATGCGGAAGAGCAGCACGTGGAAGGCCGGCGTCCGCATCTGGACCAGGACCTACAACCGCGCCGAGACCGACTTCCGGCGCCTGCAGGCTTGGTGGGAGGGGCTCACGGCCGAGCACCGCCACGCCCTGGTCGACTGGTCGAAGACGCCCGTGCCTGATCCATCCTCCCCTCGCGCCCCCTCGGCCGGGCAGAGTCCGGCCGGGCGGAAGGGCGGTCGGGATCCGACCGACAGCCGCTAGACCTTCCACTCTTTGCAGAAGATCCGGAAGATCCGCTCGATGTTCGACCTACCGAGCGGAATTCCCTTCTTTGCCGCGAAGTCCCGGAATCGGGTTGCGACGAGGTCGACGTCTGGCGTCGGCCGCGGCAGCATCTCCCGGGCAATATCGGCCCATTTCCCGTATGAAATCGGGCCTGCTGGTGGGAAACCGGCCTCAACCACGTTCTCGACCGTCCCCTCACGCCGAGCCCGCCGGCCGATGCTCGAGCTATCCAGCTCTCGGGCCGCCGCAGCCCTCCCCTTCGCGTCCTGGACCTCCCAGCTCAGTCGCACGGCGGCAAACGACCGGCCGCGCTTCACGGGCTCCCAGGTAACGGTAAAGCCGGAGAGCTGATTGACCTCCTCCAAGGCGCGATCGAGCACAAAGCGCCTGAAGTCCTGCCACCGCGTGAAGGTCTTAGGCTCGACCCCTAGACGCTTGCGGAGGTCATCCAAGTCAAAGACCTCGCTCGTTTTGCGCTCGAGGCCACTACGCAGCGCAACGATTTCGTAAAGGCGCAGTGAGAAGCGGCTCTCGAAGGCGAGCACGGCCTTTCTGCTCAGGGCAGCCCAATGGTTGGACTGCTCAAGAACCTTCCTAAGAGTCGGAGATAGCCGGAATACGAGGTTGCCGGCATCTTCATACATCTCAGCAGGACGACGAACGCCGAAAAGAAGAGGATCAACCATGACCTCTTCTTTCCCGTCCCTCTTCACCCTCAGCTCAACGGTCGTACCGACCAAGTCCCGCACGCACTCGACGAGCTCGTCGCGCTCGAGGTGGCTGAAGTTCAGCTGGGCGATCGGGACCTTGTGCTCGACGTCCTCGACCGCCCGCGCGCCGGCGATGTTGACCAGCAGGTGAAAGAGCTTGCCCGCGCGCAGGCTCAAGGCTCGCCGGCCGTCCCGGAAGCGCAGATCCAAGACCTCGCCTGCCGCAATCAGCTCGTGCTCACGCTCGGCCAGGGTGGAATCGCTCAGGGCTTTTATGGTGCGACTCATGAGGGTGAGCGTAATGGGTGAGTAACTCACCTTCAAGCTCACCTTTAGGCCCGCAATCACTCACCTTTAGCCCGCAATCACTCACCTTTAACCCGCAATCGCTCACCCTTAGAGAGGGGCAGAATGGATATAATACTTTGATATGTAATAATTTTTTCTCGCGCGCGCGCGCGCGTTTTGAATCTTTGAATCTTTGAATAAAGGAGAACTGGCCCAAAAATGAGCCCTTTGGAGCTCACCTTAAGCCAGCTTCTCCGCGATCCAGAGCTTGATCAGGGCCTGCCTCGTCACGCCGAGGCGCTGGGCCTGCTGATCCAGCCCGGACACGACCCAAGCGGGGAAGTCGACGTTCACCCGCTTCGTCTCGACGTTCGGCCGGCGGGCCTTGGACCAATCCACCTGGTCGGCCAGGTCCTCGCCGTCGCCGAACCGCTTGTCGAACTCAGTGGCCTTCATAGCGCTCCACCTCCTGTGGCCTGGCGCGGCGGACCGA
>NZ_FOKP01000026.1 GCF_900112185.1 Allobosea sp. CRIB-10
CGCCGTCACAGCCATCTCGGCGGCATCAGTCCCGAAGCGTTCGAACGCGCGTCGGCGTGAGGCTCGGCTTTGTCCACGAAACCGGGGACCGTCCAGAAGACGATTTGGGCGTGGGTTCAAGATTGAGGCGGTCCGCCTGATCAAGGATCGCGGAGCGAGTGTGGCGCAGGTGACTAGGGACCCTGCTGTCCATGGGAACCCGCTGCGCAAATGAGTGAAGCTCTTTTTTGGCCGATCCCGCACAGGCCCTTCCCGGCCACGGTCAGACGCAGCCGGAGCAGCTTGAGACGAGACCATGCCGTGTCTCGAAGTGATTGCGGCATTTTCAATCAATCGATTGATTTAATTCTTCACCCGTGCTACTGGCCTCCGCCATGGCACGCAAATCCATTCTCAACGACACCGAGGGCACGCGGCAGGCGCTGATCCGGGCCGGGCTCGACCTGTTTGGCCGCAACGGCTTCGACGCCACGTCGACGCGCGAGATCGCTCAGGCAGCGAAGGTCAACAGCGCCGGCATCGCCTACCATTTCGGCGGCAAGGACGGGCTCCGGCAGGCCTGCGCCGAGGCGATCATCGCCCGGATACAGGCCGTGCTGGTCGGCGGGGCGACCTCGGTTGCGATCGCGCTCGACCCGGCCGACCGCGACATGGCGGCCGAGCAGCTGCTGTCGCTGGTCGACCGCATGGTCGCCTTCCTGACGACGGCGCCGGAGAGCGAGCTGATCGCACGCTTCGTCGTGCGCGAAATGCTGACGCCGAGCCCGGCCTTCGAGACGATCTATGGCGGGCTGTTCGAGCCGGTGCATCGAAGGGTCTGCCGGGTCTGGGCGGCGGCGACCGGCATGGCGCCGGAGGCGCCGGCGACGCGGCTCGCCGTCTTCGCCGCGATCGGCCAGGTCGTCTATTTCCGCATCGCGCGGCCGGCAGTCACCCGCCGCATGGGCTGGGATGGCGTCGGCCCGGACGAGGCGCGCGCCATAGCTGAGACCATCAGGCGCTCGGTCCGCGCCAGCATTCTCGCCTGCAGGGGAGAGGCGTCATGATCCTCGAGTTCATCTGTTCCTTCGCCATCGCCGGCTCGCTCGGTGTCTGCGCGCCGCCCATGACCCGCGTCGTCGGCTATGTCGAGGGCGAGTATGTCCGGCTCGGCCCGATCGATACGGCGCGGATCGAGAGCGTCGCGGTCCGGCGCGGCGAGCGGGTCGCGCCCGGTGCGCTGCTCGCCGAACTCCAGGCCGACGATGCCCGCAACGCCGTCGCCGAGAGCGAGGCGCGGCTGGTGCAGGCGCAGGCGCAGCTCGCCAATCTGCTCAGCGGCAAGCGGCCCGAGGAGATCGCCGTGATCGAGGCGATCGCCGCCTCGGCCAAGGCCCAGGAGCGCGAGTCGGAGCGGGCGCTGGAACGCCGGCAGGACCTGTTCCGCCGGGGAGTCTCGACCCAGGCCGATCTCGACCAGGCCCAGACGGCGCGCGACGTCGCCGTGGCGCGGGTGCGCGAGACGGCCGCCAATCTTGCCGTCGCCCGGCTTGCGGCGCGCGAGGAGGAGATCAGGGCGGCGCGCAATCAGGTGGAACAGGCGCAGGCGGCGCTCGATCAGGCCAAGTGGCGGCTCGGCCAGCGCCGGCTGACGGCGCCGGCGGCCGGGATCGTCACCGATCTGGTGCGCCATCCCGGCGAGCTCGCCGGCCCGTCTGCTCCCGCCCTGACGATCCTGCCTGATGGCGCGGTCAAGCTGATGCTCTATGTGCCGGAGGCGCTGCTCGTCGGCACCACGGTCGGCACGCGGCTCGATGTGCGCTGCTCGGGCTGTCCGCAGGAGATGGCGGCCACCGTATCTTACGTCTCGCAGGAGCCGGAATTCACCCCGCCGGTGATCTATTCGGCCGAGACCCGGCAGAAGCTGGTCTATCTCGTCGAAGCGCGGCCCGAGGGCGGGCCCGCGACGCGGCTCCAGCCCGGCCAGATCGTCGACGTGATGCTGCGGGGGCGCAGGTGAGCGAGCCCAATGTCATCGATGTGCGCGGAATGACCAAGCGTTTCGGCAAGCGCACGGTGGTCGACAATGTCGACCTCTCCGTCCGGCAGGGCGAGATCGTCGGCTTCCTCGGCCCGAACGGCTCCGGCAAGACCACGACGATCCGTTTGATCTGCGGGCTGCTCACGCCCGATGCCGGGGAGGGGACGGTACTGGGCCTCGATGTTCGCACCCAGAGCGCCGAGATCAAGCTCCAGGTCGGCTACATGACCCAGAAATTCTCGTTCTACGAGGATCTGACGATCGAGGAGAACCTGACCTTCGTCGCCCGGCTCTACGCGCTGAAGCCGGTCGAGGACGCGGTCGCCCGCACGCTCGACACTCTCGGCCTGACCTCGCGCAAGGACCAGCTCGCCGGCACGCTCTCGGGTGGCTGGAAACAACGGCTCGCGCTCGCCGCCTGCATCATGCACCAGCCGAAACTGCTCTTGCTCGACGAGCCGACCGCCGGCGTCGATCCCAAGGCGCGGCGCGAGTTCTGGGACGAGATCCACCGCCTCGCCGGCGACGGGCTGACTGTGTTGGTCTCGACCCATTACATGGACGAGGCCGAGCGCTGCCATCGCATCGGCTACATCGCCTATGGCAGGATGCTGGCGACCGGCACGGTCGACGAGGTGGTGAAGGGCTCGGGCCTCTCGACCTATGTCGTGCATGGCGCGCTCAAACCCGCCGAGATCGCCGAGCTCGCTAAGACCAACGGCGTCGAGCAGGTCGCGCCCTTCGGGACGACGCTGCATGTGGTCGGCACCGACAAGGAGAAGCTGCAGGCGGCGCTGGCACATCTCAAGGATCGCCCCGGCATCAGCGTCGAGCCGGATGCGACCAGCCTGGAGGACGTCTTCATCCAGTTCATGGCGAAGGCCCAGGCGGAAGGGAGGGCGGCATGAGCGCGCTCGCTTTGTTCTCGCCCGGCCGGCTCGGCGCGGTACTCGCCAAGGAGTTCGTGCAGATGCGGCGCGACCGCATCACCTTTGCGATGATGCTGGTGGTGCCGATCGTCCAGCTGCTGCTGTTCGGCTATGCGATCAACAACGATCCCAAGGGCTTGCCGGCGGCAGTTCTGGCGTTGGGGCAGGATCGCTACACCCGCTCGGTCGTCGCCGCGCTGGAGGTCTCCGGCTATTACCGCTTCGCCAAGCGGCCGGAGAGCGCGGCCGAGGCCGAGAGCCTGATGGCGCGCGGCGCGATCTCCTTCCTCGTCACCATTCCCAGCGATTTCGGCATGCGGGTCGAGCGCGGCGACGAGCCACGCATCCTGGTCGAGGCCGACGCGACCGATCCGGCGGCGTCGAGCAATGCGGTCGGCGCGCTGCAGACCATCGCCAGCCGGGCGCTGACCCGGGCGCTCGGCACTGACGAATTGAAACGCGAGCAGAGCGACAGCGCGCTCTCATTCGTGGTGCACCGGCGCTACAATCCGGAGGGTATCACGCAGTACAATATCGTTCCCGGCCTGCTCGGCGTCATCCTGCAGATGACGATGGTGATGATGACGGCGATGGCGCTGACCCGCGAGATCGAGCGCGGCACCATGGAGAACCTGCTCGCCATGCCGGCGACGCCGGGCGAGATCATGCTCGGCAAGGTGCTGCCCTATCTCGCGGTCGGCAGCGTCCAGGTCGCGGTGGTGCTCTCGGCGGCGAAGCTGCTCTTCGGCGTGCCCTTCCTCGGCAGCCTCGGCCTGCTGCTGACCTGCGTCACCATCTTCGTGCTGGCGCTGGTGCTGCTCGGCTACACGATCTCGACCATGGCGCGCACGCAGCTCCAGGCGATGCAGCTGACCTTCTTCTTCTTCCTGCCCTCGCTGCTGCTCTCGGGCTTCATGTTCCCCTATGCCGGCATGCCGCTCTGGGCGCAGTGGCTCGGCGAGATCTTCCCGCTGACGCATTTTTTGCGCGTCGTGCGCGCGATCATGCTGAAGGGCGCCGGTCTCGATGATATCGGCACGGAGGTGTTCTATCTCTCCGTCTTCGTCCCGCTCTATGCCGGGATCGCACTGCTGCGGTTCAGGAGCACATTGGATTGACCGGACAGAGTGGCGCGCTTCGCCTGATGTTGTGGCTTGCAAAATGATAGTGACTGAGGTAGCGAGCCCGGGCCATGCAGCCCAAGCTCGCTCCGCTCACCGAATGCCCCTGCGCCCTTGCGGTCGAGACCGTCGGCGAGTGGTGGAGCATCCTGATCCTGCGCGACGCTCTGCAGGGGCTTACCCGCTTCGACGAGTTCGAGCGCAGCCTCGGCATAGCGCCGAACATGCTGACGCGCCGGCTGAAGCATCTCTCCGAAAGCGGACTGTTCGAGCGGCGGCTCTATAGCGAGCGGCCGAAACGCTACGAATACGTGCTGACCGAGAAGGGCAGGGACGTCTTTCCAGTCGTCGTGGCGCTGATCGGCTTCGCCAACCGGCATCTTGCGCCCGAAGGCGCCTCGCTGCTGCTGGCCGAGCGCGGGACCGGGCGGCCGATCACGCCGATCGTCGTCGACGCCGCCACCATGCAGCCGGTCACCGCGGACAGCGCCACGGTCATTGCCGGGCCGCGCGCCAGCAACGATCTGCGCGAGCGCCTCGCGGCGCGCCAGGCCGCCACCCAAGCCAGATGAATCAGGAGCCTGTCATGCGCCGTATCGTCGTCACCGGGCTGGGCGTCGTCTCGCCTCTGGGCTGCGGCACCGAGCTCGCCTGGCAGCGCCTGCTCGCCGGCCGCTCGGGCCTGCGCCGTCTGCCGGACGTGGTCGCCGAGACCCTGCCGGCCAAGGTCGCCGGCCTCGTGCCTGGCAAGGCCGAGGATAATGAGGGCGGCTTCGATCCGGATGTGGCGATCGCGCCGAAGGACCAGCGCAAGATGGATCGCTTCATCCAGTTCGCGCTGGTCGCGGCCAAGGAAGCGCTGGCGCAGGCCGGCTGGCAGCCGCAGGACGAAGCGCAGCGCGAGCGCACCGCGACCGTGATCGCCTCGGGCATCGGCGGCTTTCCGGCCATCGCCGAGGCTGTCCGCACCACCGACCAGCGCGGCGTGCGCCGGCTCTCGCCTTTCACCGTGCCGTCCTTCCTGGTCAATCTCGCCGCCGGCCATGTCTCGATCGATCATGGCTTCAAGGGGCCGATCGGCGCGCCGGTCACGGCCTGCGCCGCCGGCGTGCAGGCGATCGGCGATGCGGCCCGGATGATCCGGGCGGGCGAAGCCGACATCGCGCTCTGCGGCGGCAGCGAGGCCTGCGTCGACCTCGTCGCGCTTGGCGGCTTCGCTGCGGCGCGGGCGCTGTCGACCGGCTTCAACGACGAGCCGGAGAAGGCCTCGCGCCCGTTCGATCGTGACCGCGACGGCTTCGTCATGGGCGAGGGCGCCGGTATCCTGGTGATCGAGGCGCTGGAGCATGCGCAGGCGCGCGGCGCGACGATTCTCGCGGAACTCACCGGCTACGGCACCAGCGCCGACGCCTATCACATCACCTCCGGCCCCGAGGACGGCTCGGGCGCGCGCCGGGCCATGGAGACGGCGCTGAAGCAGGCGGGCCTGAAGCCCGGCGATGTCGCCCATCTCAACGCCCATTCGACCTCGACGCCGGTCGGCGATCGTGGCGAACTTGCTGCGATCAAGGCGGTGTTCGGCGATCAGGGCGGCATCGCGATCAGCGCGACCAAGGCGGCAACCGGCCATCTGCTCGGCGCGGCCGGCGGGCTGGAGGCGGTCTTCACCATCCTCGCCTTGCGCGACCAGATCGCGCCGCCGACGCTCAATCTCGAGAATCCGGACGAGGACGCGGCCGGGCTCGACCTGGTGGCGAAGACGGCGCGGCCGCTGGCGATGGAGCACGCGATCTCGAACGGCTTCGGCTTCGGCGGCGTCAATGCCAGCGTGCTGTTCAGGCGCTGGGCCTGAGCCTCTCAGAGCGTCACCACGACCTTGCCGAACTGCTCGTTCGATTCGAGATAGCGATGCGCCTCGACGATCTCTTCGAACGGAAACGTCCGGGCGATGATCGGCTTCAGCGAACCGTTACCGAGCCCGTCGAGGATGAACGCCTTGGCGGCGGCGAGGCGCTTAGGGTCGCCGATGATCTCGTGGACGAGATAGCCGCGCAGCGTAAGGCTCTTGCCCAGCACATTGAAGAGCGGGAAAGGCGTCGCTTCCGGGCTGAGGCCGCCATAGTTGAACAGGATGCCACCGCGCGCCATCGCCGCGGTCAGCGGCAGGAAGGCTGGGCCACCGGCCGCGTCGAACACCACCCTGACGCCCTCCTCGCCGGCGATGTCCTTCAGCCGTATCTCGAGGTCTTCCTCGGCCGAGGCGATGACATGGGCCGCGCCGGCCTCGCGCAGTGTCTGCGCCTTCCGCGAGGTCCGCGTCACCGCGATCGGGATCCCGCCGATCCGATTGGCGATCTGGATCGCGGCGAGGCCGACGCTGCTCGACGCGGCGGTGATCACCACATGCTCGCCCCGCTCGAGCCGGGCGATGTCGATCAGCGCGCCATAGGCGGTGAGGTACTGCATCCAGCTCGCCGCAGCTGCCTCCCAGCCGAGCGCCGGCGGGTGCTTCACCACCAATTCGGCCGGGACCGTGACGAGCTCGCCATGCACCGGCCAGCGCAGCATCGAGCGGGGCGGCACCAGGCTGACCGCATCGCCGGGCGAGAGGCCTTCGACGCCCACGCCGACGCTTTCGATCAGGCCGGCGGCTTCAAGACCGATCCCCGCAGGAAATTGCGCCTGCTCGATGTAGGTGCCTGACCGAAACAGGGCTTCGGCACGGTTGAGGCCGAGCGCCCTGGTCCGGATCCGGACCTCGCCGGGCCCGGGCGGTGGGATGTCGATCTCCTCGATGGTCAAAACCTCGGGGCCGCCAAGGCGGTGGAAGCGAACTGTGCGGGCCATGCTCGTAACTCCAAAGCAGGGTGAATGAATGAGCTTTGGCAGCGCGCTCCTCTGCGATAAACTCTGCTGCAGGATCGATAATCGGAACGGATGATTTCGAATCATGGATCGCCTCACCAGCATGAGCGTCTACGTCAGGGCGGTCGATCTCGGCTCCTTCGCTGCGGCGGCCGCTGCGCTCGGCCTGTCGGCGCCGATGGTCGGCAAGCATGTCCGCTTCCTGGAGGAGCGGCTGGGCGTCCGGTTGCTCAACCGCACGACGCGGCGGCAGAGCCTGACCGAGTTCGGCCGCGCCTATTACGAGCGCTGCCGGACCATTCTCGCCGAGACCGATGCGGCCGATGCGCTTGCCGCCGACCAGCTGGGCGAGCCGCGCGGCAAGCTCCGGGTGGCGCTGCCGGTGCTGTTCGGCCGCTGCTGCGTCATGCCGATCCTGCTCGATCTCGCGCGCCAACATCCGCAGCTGCAGCTCGACCTTGCCTTCGGCGACGGCTTCGTCGATCTGGCCGAAGGCGGGCACGACCTCGCGATCCGCACCGGCGAACTGCACGATGCAGCCAATCTCGTGACGCGCCGCGTCGTTCGCCAGCGCATGATCGTCTGCGCCGCGCCGTCCTATCTCGAAGCCCGCGGAACGCCGACGCAGCTTGCCGATTTCGCCGATCATGACGCGCTGATCTATCGCCGCTCCGGCGGCGTGCGGCCCTGGCTATTCCCTCGGGAGGATGGGCCAGCGGCGGAGGTGATACCGCGGCACCGTCTACGGTTCGACGATCTCGAGGCGATCGCCGATGCGGCCGTGCTCGGCATGGGGCCCGCCTGGCTGCCGTCCTGGCTGGTGCGCGAGCGCCTCAAGGCGGGGGAATTGGTCGAGCTGCTGCCGGACGAGGGGCGGCAGCCCTATGACGTCCACGCGCTCTGGTTGCAGACGCCGCATCTGCCGCCGAAGGTGCGCGTCGCCATCGACGCGCTGGCGGCGGAGCTGCCGGGGCTGATGTGAGGCGCTTGTGCACTGCCCAGAAAGGACTAGTTATCTGACTAGGCTGATCTGGGCACGGAGGGCCGCATGAAAACTTGGCCGGTGCAGGATGCGAAGGCTCGCTTCAGCGAGTTGCTCGAGACCTGTCTCAGGGAAGGCCCCCAGATCGTCAGCAGGCGAGGCGCCGATGCGGCCGTCCTGGTCCCGCTGAAGGATTGGGAGCGGCTTCAGCGCAGCGTGAAGCCCACATTGAAGGAATTGCTCCTCGCAGATGAGGCCCGTGTCGATCTCGATCTGCCCAAGCGCGGCAGGCTTCGCCGGCGCGAGCTGGGGGATCTCGTCTGAGGCATGTACCTACTCGATACCAATGTCGTCTCTGAATTGCGGCGTCCGCGGCCGCATGGCGCCGTGTTGGCCTGGCTGGAAGGCGTGGCTGATTCCGATCTGCATCTCTCGGTGGTCACCATCGGAGAGATACAGGCCGGGATCGAGATGACGCGCGAACAGGACGCCGCCAAGGCAGCGGAGATCGAGGTCTGGCTGGAGCAGGTCGCGCAGACCTACAATATCCTCGACATGAATGCCGACGCCTTTCGCGTCTGGGCCAGGCTGATGCACCGAAAGTCGGGTGAGATCATCGAAGACGCGATGATAGCGGCGACCGCCGCCGTCCACGGGTTGACGGTGGTCACGCGCAACATCCGCGATTTCGAGGGACTGAACGTCCCTCTCTTGAACCCGTTCGCGGTCGCTTGAACTATGAGCGACTTGGAGCTGCCGGGGCTGATGTAACGGGGCCGGGCGCCGGATTTCCGCTCAGAGCGGAATATTGTCGTGCTTGCGCCAGGGACGCTCGACACTCTTGGTGCGCAGCATGGCGAGGGCGCGGGCGATCCGGCGGCGCGTCGAATGCGGCATGATCACCTCGTCGATGTAGCCGCGCTCGGCCGCAACGAAGGGGCTCATGAAGCGGTCCTCGTATTCCTTCGTCTGGCGCGCGATCGTCTCGGCGTCGCCGCCGCGGAAGATGATCTCGACCGCGCCCTTGGCGCCCATCACCGCGATCTGCGCAGTCGGCCAGGCATAGTTGACGTCGGCGCCGATATGCTTCGACGCCATCACGTCATAGGCGCCGCCGAAGGCTTTTCGCGTGATGATCGTGACCAGCGGCACGGTGCACTCCGAATAGGCGAAGAGCAGCTTGGCACCGTGCTTTATCAGGCCGCCATATTCCTGCGCCGTGCCGGGCAGGAAGCCGGGAACGTCGACCAGGGTGACGATCGGGATTTCGAAGGCGTCGCAATAGCGCACGAAGCGGGCGCCCTTGCGGCTGGCGTCGGAATCGAGCACGCCGGCCAGCACCATCGGCTGGTTGGCGACGATGCCGACGGTGCGGCCCTCGATGCGGGCGAAGCCCGTAACGATGTTCTTGGCGTAAGACTCCTGGATCTCGAAGAAATCGCCCTCGTCGACGACCTTCAGGATCAGCTCCTTGATGTCGTAGGGCTTGTTCGGATTGTCCGGGACCAGCGTGTCCAGGCTCATGTCGACGCGATCGGGCACGTCGAAGCTAGGCCATTCCGGCACGCCGACCGTGTTGTTGGCCGGCAGGAAGTCGATCAGGCGGCGCACCTGCAAGAGCGCCTCGACATCATTCTCGAAGGAGCCGTCGGCGACCGAGGATTTGCTGGTGTGGACCTTGGCGCCACCGAGTTCTTCCGAGGTCACGGTCTCGTTGGTGACGGTCTTCACCACCTCCGGGCCGGTGACGAACATGTAGCTGGTGTCGCGGACCATGAAGATGAAGTCGGTCATCGCCGGCGAATAGACGTCGCCGCCGGCGCAGGGGCCCATGATCACCGAGATCTGCGGGATGACACCCGAAGCCTGCACGTTCCGCTTGAAGACCTCGCCATAGCCGCCGAGCGCCGCGACGCCCTCCTGGATGCGGGCGCCGCCGGCGTCGAACAGGCCGACGATCGGGCTACGCATCTTCAGCGCCATGTCCTGGATCTTGATGATCTTCTGGGCGTGGGTCTCGGAGAGGGAGCCGCCGAAGACGGTGAAGTCCTTGGAGAAGACGAAGACGGTGCGGCCATTGACCGTGCCCCAGCCGGTGACGACGCCATCGCCGGGGATCTTCTCGGCCTTGTCCATGCCGAAATCGACGGCGCGGTGCTGCACGAACATGTCGAACTCCTCGAAGGAGTCCTTGTCGAGCAGCAGCTCGATGCGCTCGCGGGCGGTGAGCTTGCCGCGCTTGTGCTGCGCCGCAATGCGCTTTTCGCCGCCGCCGAGGCGGGCGCCCGCGCGCCGGTCTTCGAGCTGTTCGAGAATGTCCTTCATGAAGAGCCTCCCGGGGCGCGATCTTTAAAGGTCTTGTTTCCCGCTTAAGCGGCGCTGCGGGCGAAGTCCATTGCGGCCTTCGCAGCATGCGGCTGGAGTTTTGTGCACCGCGGTGCCGGTCACGGCATGGCCGGAGCCTGCAAGCCACAGCCGCTGTCGAGAAGCAAGGCACGCAGGCTGGCGAGCGCATCCTGCAGCCTGGCGAGCTTCGGGCCGCCGAGACTGGCGCGAATGCCCCAGGAGGGTGAGTGCGCGTCAGCCAGGAAGATATCGGGTGCCGGCAGGAGAATGCCGGACGCAGCGGCGCGAGCCGGCAGGGCTTTTGCCCGCTCCGGCCCCATCGGCAGCCAGAGATGGAAGCCATTGCCTGATCTCATGGCGATTCCGGGCGGCAGCAGCTCGCGCGCCAGGGCGACGCGGCGGCTCGCCTCCTCGCGGATCGAACGGGCGACCGAAGC
The DNA here is from genome assembly GCF_900112185.1 of Allobosea sp. CRIB-10. Classification (GTDB taxonomy): domain Bacteria; phylum Pseudomonadota; class Alphaproteobacteria; order Rhizobiales; family Beijerinckiaceae; genus Allobosea. Next base: position 10,701 of record NZ_FOKP01000026.1, read on the forward strand.
GGCGGTGTCCTCGCTGAGCCAGCGCTCCATGATCAGGCAGGAGAGCAGCGACGCCATGGTGCAGGTGGCTGCGAGCTCGGCGAGAGCCGGCTCCAGCCAGGGCTCGGGGACCACCAGCGAGCCGATGCGCAGGCCGGGGCTCAGCACCTTCGACAGGCCGGAGACATGCAGCGTCCGCTCGGGCGCGAGCGCTGCGATCGCCGTCGTGCCCGGCTCGGCCAAGGCGGCATGGATATCGTCCTCGACGATCACCGCGTCATGCGACCGGCAGAGCCTCGCGATCTCGCGGCGACGCGCTTCGCTCATCGTCGCCGTCGTCGGGTTGTGCAGGGTCGGCGTGATGTAGAGCACGGCGCGCCGGCCGGCCGAGACCGCCTGATGCAAGGCCTGGTCGAGTGCCTGCGGGACGAGGCCCTCCTCGTCGATGGCGAGGCCCGTCAACCGCAAGCCGCGCCGGCGGGCGAGGGCGATCGCGCCGGGATAGCTCAGCGCCTCGGTTAGGAGTTCGGTGTCCGGGCCGCAGGTGATCGCGAATGCGATCGCGAGCGCATGCTGGGCGCCATTGCAGATCAGCAGCCGCTCGGGCGCTGCGGCAAGGCCGGTTGGCGCGAGCCAGCGCGCCAGCAGCGCGCGATGCTCGGGCCGCCCGGCTGGCGTGGCATAGGCGCCGAAGCTGTCGGCATCGAGCCGCCTTGCGAGATCGGCGAGGCTGGCGGCGAGCAGGCGGTCGCTCAGCTGCTGCGGCGGCACGTTGATGCTGAGATCGACCATGCGGCTTGTCGCCTGCGACAGGCCGGCGACGAACATGCCGCGGCCATGGACGCTGCGGACGAGGCCGCGGCGTTCGAGCTGGGCATAGGCCTTGGTCACCGTGCCGATACCGATATCGAGTTGCCAGGCGAGGGGGCGGTGAGCCGGCAGGCGCGCGCCCGGCGGCAGCGAGCCGTCGGCGATGTCGCGAGCGAGAGCCTCGACCAGCCGTTCGCTGGCAGAGCCGCGGCCATCCGCGAGACGAGGCTGCCAGGGTGAAGCGAGGAGCATGTGACCTTACAAATTGCGTCATGGGACACTTTTTAGCCTATGCAAGAAGTGTCACATGCACAATCACCGGCCTGACGTTTCCCAACGCTGGACCGGACATGACGCCGCAATTGCTGCTCGCTTTCATCGGCTATGCCTTCGTGACTTCGATCACCCCCGGGCCGAACAACACGCTGCTGCTGGCCTCCGGCGCCAATCACGGCTTCCGCGCCAGCCTGCCGTTGTTGTTCGGGATCAATCTCGGCTTCTGCGGGCTGGTCCTGGCAGTTGGACTCGGGCTCGGCGGCTTGTTCAGCGCGATCCCTGTCCTGCACGATGTCCTGCGCTATGCCGGCAGCGCCTATCTGCTCTATCTCGCCTGGAAGATCGCGCGTTCGGCGCCAATGGAGCCCGGAGCCGAGGCTGCGCCGCCGCTCAGCTTCCCGTCGGCCGCGGCCTTCCAATGGGTCAATCCCAAGGCCTGGATCATGGCGGTCGGGGCGGTCGCCGCCTATACGCCGACGGAGGGCTATTTCCTCAACCTTACGGTCGTCGTGATCGTCTACGCCCTGGTCAACGGACCCTGCATCGCCGTCTGGGCGCTCGGCGGCACGCTGTTGCGCGGTCTCTTGGCCGATCCAGCGCGCCAGCGCGTGTTCAATATCGTCATGGCGCTTCTGCTTGCCGCCTCGCTCTATCCCATTCTGGTGAGCTGACGGGCGGTTCGAGGCCGCTTGCAAATTAAATAAGTACATGCTTATGTATCTGCCATGGAGCAGGACATCTTCAAGGCGTTGGCCGATCCGACCCGCCGGGCGATCTTCGAGAAGCTCGCTGTCGGCGGCATGAACGCCAGTGCCTTGCGCGAGGGCATGGCGATCAGCCAGCCGGCGATGTCGCAGCACCTCGCCGTGCTGCGGACCGCCGGGCTGGTGCGCGAGGAACGACAGGGGCGCTTCGTCAATTACGAGGTCGACCCGAACGGCCTTGCCCTGATCGCGCAATGGCTGGCGAAATACCGGGCCTACTGGCCGGCGCGCATCGATGCCCTCAAGGATCTGCTGCGGGACATGGACCAATGAGCGAGAGCGAGACGCAGGAGCGCACCAAGGAGCTGGTGTTCGCATATCAGCTCGATGCGCCGCCCGAGAAGGTCTGGCGGGCGCTCAGCATTCCCGCCTTCCGCGAGCGCTGGCTGCCGGCGCAGGTCGAGGCGTTGTCCAGCGTGCCGGGCGAAGAGCTGCGCTACCGCTTGAAGGAGGACGAGCCGCCCTTCCTAGAGAGCGTCGTGACCTTCCAGCTTGCGCCGAACAACGGCGGGACCGAGCTGCGGATCGTCCATAGCCTGACCGATGCGCGGCTGAGCGCGTCGCCGGCACCTGCGAACAGCAACCAGCCGCTTATGCAGCGCGCCGCCTGACGGCGCGGGCCCAGTCCGCAAGCACCATCAACAATCCGGAACTGAGGAGGTCGTCGATGCACGGCACGATGCAGCTCGTCCCCATGGTCGTCGAACAGTCGACGCGCGGGGAACGCTCCTTCGACATCTACTCGCGCCTGCTGCGCGAGCGGATCGTCTTCCTGAACGGCGAGGTCAACGATGCCAGCGCCGCGCTGGTCTGCGCGCAATTGCTGTTCCTGGAGGCCGAGAACCCGAAGCGGCCGGTCCACTTCTACATCAACTCGCCGGGCGGCGTGGTCACCAGCGGCCTCGCGATCTACGACACGATGCAGTACATCCGCTCGCCCGTGCATACGCTCTGCATGGGTACGGCCCGCTCCATGGGCTCCTTCCTCCTGATGGCGGGCGAGCCGGGCGAGCGCGCGGCCTTGCCCAATGCCAGCCTGCATGTCCACCAGCCGCTCGGCGGGGCGCAGGGGCAGGCGTCCGATATCCTGATCCATGCCGAGGAGATCCAGAAGACCAAGCGGCGGATGATCCGGCTCTATGCCGAGCATTGCGGACGCAGCGAGGAGGAGGTCGAGCGCACGCTCGACCGCGACCGCTTCATGACCGCCGAGGAAGGCAAGGACTGGGGGCTGATCGACCGCGTGCTGACCGAGGCTCCGGCAGTGGAGGCATGAGGTATTTGCGGGATGTTGGTTCGGGACCTTTTCCCGTGCGCGAGTCGTCCCGGGCGTAAGGCCCGGGACCCATTTCGGAACCTCTCTCGGAAAGGCTCAGGCATGGGTCCCGGATCGGCGCCGCTTCGCGGCTTGTCCGGGATGACATGAAATGAGCAGAGCGACTTTGGCCGGGCAGACCGTCAGGCGCTCGGCCTGCTCGGGTCGCCGAACTCGTGGTTGAGAGCGACCGCGGCACGCACGAGCTCGGTCGCGATCTTCGTATCGACCGCATCGCCCGCGCGCAGCACCATGGTCGCGAGCTCGAACTTGCCGCCCGGCTTCAGCCGCGGCTCGATATGGCGCAGGCGCTTGCCGCGCCAGAAGCCGAAGAGCACGCGCTCGGCCTCGGCCCGGATCAGCAGCACGGGCCCGTTCGAGAAATAGACCAGATGCGTCCACTTGATCCGCTCGTCGAGTGGAGCGGCGGCCTTCGCCGCGGCGCGCAGGGCCTCGACCGTGGCGAGTCGCCAGCCATCGAGCTGGGCGATGTAGTCTTCCGGGTTGTCGGCCTTGGGCGCTCCCGGGATCATCGCTTCTAGCCCTTCGTCAGCAGCAGCACGGCGGCGTCGTATTCCTTGCGGCGGATGGCGCGGCGCTCGGCCGCTTCCTCGTCCTGCCCCCAGATCCCGATCTGGTAGTCCTCGTCGAGATGGGCGGCGGCCCAGGCCGCCTCGGCGTCGATCAGGCCCTCGGCCAGCGCCAGCATCAGGATGGTCGAGCCGGTCAGCGTCATGACGTTGTGGGCGCCGGCGAGCGCGACCGGGGAGGTGATCACGGCGACGCGCTCGGCCACGGCGTCGAGCACGGTCTGCGGCTGCTGCGCGAAGACGACGCCCTGCGCCATGACGAAGCGGCCGCCGATACGGTTTTCGAGCGCCGCGATCAGCGGGTTCCAGACCGCATCCTGCCGCTCGACCAGCGCTTCGGGCTCGCCGGCGCGATAGCAGAGCGCATCGCTGCCGGCATAGCGGACGATCTCGGCGCGAACCGCCTCGTGCTGATCGGCAACGCCGTCGAGGGCCGAATTGACCAGCCGCGTCAGCGGCATCCGCGACGGGTCGATCTCACCGGTCTGGGCCTCCCATTCTGCTGCCAGTGCCTCGGCGACGGGGCGCGAGGCGACGGCGAGATGCTTGCGGGCCGGAGTGCGGGCGGTGCGGCCATCGAGCGCGACATGAAACAGCTCGTCGCGCTCCAGCACGCCGGCCTTCTCGTAGAAGCGCTTGGGCAGGGGATTGCGCATCGCCTGCTGGGCGGCGGCGACGGGATCGGGCTGGCGCTGGCCGGCGGCGCCGAAGCGGGCGAGGAAATCATCGGTCGACATGGGCCGGGGTCTAACACGACGCCCGGCGCTGGTCAGCTCCCGAACCTGTCGCGCCAGGCCGGCTTGGCGCTCGGAAAGGGCAGGGCGGTCGCGCTGTAGACGGCCCGCGCCACGGCGCGCGCCAGCACGTCGGCGGCGGTGGCGCAGAGCTCGGTCAGGGCATAGGCGTCGGACGGAGCGCCGCTATGGCCGGTCGCGGCGGCGAAGACGACGTCGCCGTCGAGCGGGGCGTGGACCGGCCGCAGCGACCGGGCGAGCCCGTCATGGGCGCAGAGCGCCATGCGCTTGGCCTGCGCCTTGGTCAGGACGGCGTCGGTCGCGACCAACGCAATGGTGGTGTTGGCGCCGGGGCCGCCCTTGAAGCGCAAGCTCAGGTCCTCGGGCGCGATCGTCGCCGGCCAGCCGCGGCCGCCGAACTCGGCGCCTTGCTCGTAAGGCGCCGCCCAGAAATGCGGGCTGTCGCCGATCGTCGCCGTGCCGACGGCGTTGACCGCCACCAGCGCGCCGACGACCTGGCCGGTCGCGGCCCTCGCACTGGCCGAGCCGAGCCCGCCCTTGAGGTTGGCCGTGGTCGCGCCGAAGCCGGCGCCGACGCTGCCGAGTGCGAACTCGGCCGCGGCTGCGGCGCTTGCTGCCTCGGCAAGAGCGCGATAGGGCGCCTCGCCCTCGCCGCGGGCGAAGGGCTTGTCGCCGCCATTGGCGAGGTCGAACAGGATCGCCTGCGGCACGATCGGCACGCGATAGCCGGCGATCGGGAAGCCGCGTCCTTCCCGCGCCAGCCAGCTCAGCGCGCCATCGGCGGCGGAGAGGCCCCAGATCGAGCCGCCGGAGAGGACGATGCCGTCGACATGTTCGACCGTCATGCCCGGCTCGAGCAGCGCGGTGTCGCGGGTGCCGGGCGCGCCGCCGAGCACGGCGGCGGAGGCGATGCTCGGCCGCTCGAACAGCGCGACGGTGACGCCGGTCGCCGCAACCGCGTCCTCGGCATTGCCCACCATGACGCCGCGGACATCGGTGATGAGATTGCGCATGGCTGCAGCTCTTCGTCGCGTCGGTTGATCCTCGACGGCAAGGTGCGCCGATTCGGCTGGGTGCGGGAACTTCCCGCTGGCCGGTGCGTCATCCCGACATTACGATCTTGTCATGCGCGCGCCATGGCCGGGTCAGGCCGGCTGCGGCACCTTGGCGACATCGCGAACCGGCTTCGAGACCCGCCAGCGAACCGTATTCGACCTGAACAGACGGAGAGCTTTTCATGAAACGCATCGCCCTCATCGCCGCTTCCAGCGCCGCGGCCGTCGCGGCGACGCTGGCCATGGCCCAGCCGCAGCCGATTCCGCCGGCGCCGGGCAGCACCCCGCCGACGCAGCAGCAGAGCGAGCCGCGCGGCGACCGGGCCGAGCGCGGCGACCGCGCCGACCGGCGCGAGGAATGGCGCCAGCGCCGCGCCGAGCGCGCCGCAGCCCGGATGAACGAGCGTCTCGCCCAGCTGCGCACCGATCTCAAGCTGAAGCCCGAGCAGGTGCCGGCCTTCGAGAAGCTGGAGGCTCTGATCAAGCGCAATGCCGAGCAGCGCCGGGAGAATTTCGCCAAGATGCGCGAGCAGCGCGAGCTCTTCCGCGACGCCGACATCATGGAGCGGCTCGACATGCGGGCGACCCGTCAGGCCGAGCGCGCAGCCCGCAGCAAGGAGATGGCGGACGCGGTTCGCCCGCTCTGGTCGACCTTCAGCGACGAGCAGAAGACCGTGGCGCGCCGGGCCGTGCGCCAGGCGATGTCGGAAGGGCGCGAGCGCATGCGCGAGATGCGCGGGCGCTGGCAGGAATGGCATGGCCGCGGCGACGATCGCCACGATGATGACCGCGGCCCGCGCCGCTGGCGCGATCGTGGTCATGACGACGACGATGATCGTGGCTGATTGTGAGGATACCGTAAGTGAGAAGGGCGGTCTGTCAGGGCCGCCCTTTTTCGTTTGACCCCTCGCAAGCCCTCATCTTGAGGAGAGGCAGCGTCAGCGGCCGGCTCAGGATGAGGGCTCGACGAGAGTACTCGGGCTCGTCAGGTGCCGACCGCGTCCTTGACGCATTTCGCCGTGAAGCTGGTCTTGGCGGCTCCGGACAGCTTCTTGTCGGCCGCCTGCTTGTCGCAGGCCGCACCGGCGTCCTTCTCGCATTTGGTGACGAAGCTGGTCTTGGCCGCGCCGGCGAGCTTCTTCTCGGTAGCCTGGGCATTGCAGCTCTGGCTCTGGGCAAAAGCGGCACTCGACAGGCCGACGGCGAGGGTGACGAGGATGAGCGTCTTCATGGTGCGATGATCCCTATGGCGGGAAGCTGACGCTAGCCTGAGTCGCGACGCAGCGTCATGGCGCTCGCCATGCCCCGACCGCTTTGCCCTCGTCGCGCCGATTTCCCGGGTCGGAGCAGGCAGCTGCCGCGCCCGGTTGAGAGGGCGATTCAGCGCCTGCCGCCGTGGCGGACGCTCTTGCTTGCCTTCATTGAACCGTCACATCCCGCCCGCTATAGGCGGCGAGATCGTCACGGTCGGAGGCGTGCCGTTACCGGGAGGCAGGCGCATGCGCTTCATCCAGACCTTTGAGCTCTATCCCTTCCTCGACTCGGTCGTCAGCCTGCTGGCGGCCTTCGTGCTCGGCGCGCTGATCGGGGCCGAGCGGCAATACCGGCAGCGCACCGCGGGCCTGCGCACCACGGTTCTGGTCGCGGTCGGTGCGGCGGCCTTCGTCGATCTCGCCATGCGCATCGCCGGCGCGGACGGCGCGATCCGCGTGATCGCCTATGTCGTCTCCGGCATCGGCTTCCTGGGCGCCGGTGTGATCATGAAGGAAGGGATGAACGTCCGTGGACTCAACACCGCGGCGACGCTCTGGTGCGCGGCGGCGGTCGGCGCCTGCACCGGCGCCGACATGGTGGCGGAGGGCGCGCTGGTGACGGTCTTCGTCATCGCCGGCAACACCTTGCTGCGGCCGCTGGTCAACGCGATCAACCGCAGCCCGATCAACGAGAAGGCCTCGGAGGCGACCTATGAGGTCGTCGTCACCACCGATCCGGAGGCGCTGCCCTCCGTGCGCGAAAAGGTCATCGAACTGCTCGAACAGGCGAATTACCCGGTCGGCGACGTCAAGACGGTGGAGCGCGGCGAGGAGGCGATCGAGATCGTCGCGACGCTGATCAGCACGGCTGTCGAGCGCAAGGAGCTCGACGCCGTGGTCGAGCGCATCGAGCGCGTGGACGGCGTGACCCATGCGACCTGGGAGAGCAGCACCAGCGATTGAGCGTCACAGCCATGCCGGTAAGTCCGCTTCGTGACAGACGCGTCGCGCGGGGCAACAGGCGTGGCAGTATCACGGCGATGCCGAGTTCGGCCCTGAGCGCAAAAGCGTTGGTGCCGCTTGCTTGCGAGCCGAGCATTCGATCGGGAATAATGTTTCTGATCATAGGAAAGTCTGCAAACTTCCAGCAATAATGCGCATTATTGCTTCTCGCAGGATGCCTATTTTATTTCAGAATTATTAACATTTTTCTCGTCTTCTTGGGAATTGGCTGGAATAACAACGGCTTATCGAGGTCGCCCTATCGGGTGGGTGACTTTCGGGTTTCATTGAGCGTGACGCCGCTTTGGGGGACGATTTTGAACGTGGTTCTAATAGCGGCGACGATGCCGGGAGAAATGTGCGGCGTCACCGACTATACGGTTAGACTGGCCGCAGCGCTCAGAGGGATCGGCATTGATGCGGTCGTGGAATTCTTTGACCGATGGTCATTCGCGAATTTCATGAAGCTCAAGCATCGGTACCGGAAAAACCCGAATGCTATTTTCCACGTGCAGTACCCAACGCTCCGTCTCGGCCTCTCGGTAGCCCCGGGGTTTGCCCCGCTGCTCGTTGGCAATTCATTCGTCACATTGCACGAATTCGGGACATTCAATGTCCTGCGCAAAGCAGCATTCATTCCGTCAAGCATTCTTTCCAAGAGGATCATTTTTTCGAACAACGAGGAGAAGGCGCGGTTTCAACGCTATTTCCCTCACTCGCATGGCCGTCTGACGGTCATGCCCATCGGCAACAACATTCCGCAATTGTCACCGCGCGGCGCCCGCGTCGGGCCCGAGCGGCTCGTCTATTTCGGGCAGATATCTCGAAACAAGGGGGTCGAGTTTTTCCTGGATACGGTGGCACAACTCCGCTCCGCTGGCGCATCGATCGACGTCGATATGATCGGAGCGATGGTCGACAGCGATCGGGATTTCGTGGATCTGGTCAGGAGCCGCTCCGAGCGTGACAAAATCGGCCTACGGCTCAGTTTGCCCGCGGACGAGGTCTCTGCGACGCTGAACGATGCCACGATCGCATTGTTGCCATTTCCGGATGGCGTCTCGAACAAGCGCGGTTCGGCGCTGGCCAGCCTTGAACATGGTGCCACGGTCCTGACCACCCATTCGCAGCTCACACCCGAATGGTTGACGAAGGTCACGCATCCCGTCTCTTCGCCGGACAATGCAGCCGATCTCATCGGCCGGATCATGGCTGGCACTGCGGAGCGTGTCCTGGCACCGGAAACGCTGGCGCGCGAGTTGCAGCTTCGCGACTGGGCTGAAATCGCCCGTTCGCATGTGAAGCTTTACAATGCCAAGGTTGGGGGCCCGATCGCGACGAGCGGCGCGGTGCTAGACGCCTCAAGCCCCGGAACAAAAAGGTGAGGGGGCGGCTCGAGGCGCGACGGAAGCCGACAGACGAGAAAGCGGAGAGGGAGCGGCGAAGGTTGCAGTGACCTGCACATGCCGCCAGCCTGTCCGGCCACCCTCGCGCAGCAGCGAATTTGCGTGAGGGGGAAAGCAAAAGGGGGACGGCGAGATCTCGCCATCCCCAGACTATTGAGAATAAACGGGCATTCGTTCCCGCTTCAAACCTGTTACCGCGAGTAGAACTCGATGACCAGGTTCGGCTCCATCTGCACCGCATAGGGCACGTCCGACAGGGTCGGGGTGCGGGTGTAGGTGGCGGTCGACTTGGTGTGGTCGGCGTCGATGTAGTCAGGCACGTCGCGCTCGGCGAGGGCGGCCGACTCGATGACGATGGCGAGCTGGCGCGAGCTCTCCTTGATCGCGATCACGTCGCCCGGCTTGACCTGGTACGAGGCGATGTTGACGCGCTTGCCGTTCACGGTGATGTGGCCGTGGTTGATGAACTGGCGGGCGGCGAAGACGGTCGGGACGAACTTGGCGCGGTAGATCACCGCGTCGAGACGACGCTCGAGCAGGCCGACCAGGTTCTCGCCCGAGTCGCCCTTCAGGCGGATCGCCTCGGCGTAGTAGCGGCGGAACTGCTTCTCGGAGATCGAGCCGTAATAGCCCTTCAGCTTCTGCTTGGCGCGCAGCTGGGTGCCGAAGTCGGACGGCTTGCCCTTGCGGCGCTGGCCATGCTGGCCGGGGCCGTATTCGCGGCGGTTGACCGGGGACTTCGGGCGGCCCCAGATGTTCTGACCGAGACGGCGGTCAATCTTGTACTTCGCCTCATGGCGCTTCGACATGTCGCGTGTCCTCTATGGTTCGCGAGTTGAGGACCGCGCCCTCCTTCTCCCCGTATCCGGGGCGACAGATCCGGCCTCCGAAGAGAAGCGGATCACGGGTGCGGAAAAAGCCACGCGGCCCCGTGAGGAGCCGCGCGACGCCGGCTTACAAGCATTGCTGGCGGTAAAAGTCAAACCCCCTGCTCGTCATTCTCGGGTGAAGCGAAGCGCAGACCCGAGAATCTCGTTCAGGATATGCTCGGACAAGCCCGAGCATGACGACTTTAGATTGGCAGCGGCTCGGTCTCGATCCGCGCCAGGCCGAAGCCGGCGAGGGCGATGTGCGCCGGGCCGGAGAGGCGCGCGCCGTCGGTGAAGACGGCGACGGTCGCGGCCGGCTCCTGGCGTGGCATTGCCGGCCCGAGCAGTTGCGCCGTGCGCCGCGCGATCGCCGGGGCGGGGTCGATCCAGTCGACCGGCCAGGGCGCGAGCCGTTGCAGCCGTGGCAGCAGCAGCGGGTAATGCGTGCAGGCCAGCGTCACCACATCGGTGCGCCTGCCGTCGCGGGCAACGAAGCAGGGCGCGATCTCGGCCGCTATCTGCGCGTCGTCGACCGGCTCGCCCTTCAGGGCAGATTCCGCCAGGCCGGCGAGATTGCGCGCACCGACCAGGATGACCTCGCAGCCGGCGGCATAGCGCTCGACCAGGTCATGCGTGTAGTCGCGGGCGACGGTGCCGGGCGTGGCCAGGACCGAGATCAATCCGCTGCGGGTGCGCTCGGCCGCGGGCTTCACCGCCGGAACGGTGCCGACGAAGGGGATGGCGAAACGGGCCCGCAGCGCCGGCAGCACCAAGGTCGAGGCGGTGTTGCAGGCGATCACGACGAGATCGGGATGGAAGCGCTCGACCAGGCGCTCCATGACCTCAAGCACGCGCGCGACCAGCGCCGCTTCGTCGAGGCGGCCATAGGGGAAGGCGGCATCGTCGGCGGCGTAGACGATGTCCGCGTCCGGGCGCTGGCGCATGACCTCGCGCAGCACGGTCAAGCCGCCGAGGCCGGAATCGAAGACGAGGATGGTCGGGATTCGCAAGGGCAGCACCGGCGCGGCATAGCCGGCTCCGGCCAGAAGATCGACCCGCATCGCACACATATCCATCGCGTCCGCCAAGCACCGATTGGGCGCCGCAGCCGTTAAGGAGAGGTGAACGGACTGTGTCGGCGTTCGATAAAGTTGCGTGGAGCCGCCGTGGCTGCTGCCGGCGCCGGCAGCACCCGGATCATGTTCTGACGCGGTTGCCTCAGGCCGGCAGCACCACCACCTTCGTCTTGACCGGCGTCTGATTGTAGAGGTGGATCATGTCCTGCGTGAGCAGGCCGATGCAGCCGCTGGTGATGCCGTTTCCGATCGATTCCGCGTCGAGCGAGGCGTAGATCGTATAAAGCGTGTACGCGCCGTTCTGGTAGAGATGGAGCGTGCGCGCGCCGAGCGGATTGTCGAGGCCGCCGGGCATGCCGCGGGCGTATTTGGCGGCCTCCGGCTGGCGCTTGATCATCTCCTTGGGCGGCGTCCAGGTCGCCCATTCGGACTTGCGCCCGACATAGGCGTCGCCGTTCCAGCGGAAGCCGTCGCGGCCGACATTGGCGCCGTAGCGGGTCGCGCTGCCGTCGCCCTCGACGCGGTAGACGTAGTAATTGGCGGGATCGACGATGATCGTGCCCGGCGCTTCCTTGGTGTTGTAGGCGACCGTCCGGCGGAAATATTTCGGATCGACATGGGTGACGTCGATCGCCGGGATCGGGAACTTCTCCTCCGGTACCGGCCCGTAGAGCTTCTGCGCCTCGGCGAGGCTCATCCCGTCGGTCGTGCAGCCGCCGAGCGCGAGCGCGCCGAGACCGGCGGCCGAGCCGGTCAGGAAGGAACGGCGGCTCAGGAGGCCAGTCGGGCTCCCGAGCAGGGCGATCTCGTGCATCTTGCGGGCATCGGCCTTGCTATCGTCGATGATCATGCTCTTGGACTTCCCATGTCCTGATGCCCGACGAGAGACTACGCCGGCGTGCACCCACTGAACGTCTTAGCCGGGCGGACATTGCCGTCACATGGCCTGGCTTGCAAGTTCGGGCTTTCGCCGGACGAGGCAATAATTTAGTTGATTCTGTCCATTAATTAGCGATCCTCCCGCCCCGAGGAGGCCGTGCCATGTCCGCCATCGATCCATCGGCCATCGCGACGATCCGCCGGTTTGGCCGCTTCCATACCCGTTTCATCGGGGCCCTTGGCGACGATCTGCACGGCTCCGGTTTCGGGCTGACCGAGGGGCGGGTGCTCTACGAGCTGGCGCAGCGCGATGGCTGGCGGGCCGGCGAGCTGGCGCGCGAGCTCGGGCTCGATCCGGCCTATCTGTCGCGCCTGCTGAAGCGCTTCGTCAACCTGGGCTGGCTGGAGCGGGCGAGGGCGGCTGGCGACGGGCGCGCGTACGAGTTGAGGCTCACCGAAGCCGGGCATGTCGCATTCGTCCGGCTCGACGAAGCCTCGCGCCGGCAGGCCGACACGATCCTGTCGCGTCTGGCGGGCACCGAGCAGGCGAGCCTGGTCTCCGCGCTCGAACGGGCGCAGACGCTCTTGTCGGGCGCCGCCAGCCCGCAGCCGGCGGTGATCATCCGCGAGCATCGCCCCGGCGATATGGGCTGGGTGATCTCGGCCCATGGCCGGCTCTATGCGGAGGTCTATGGCTGGGACATCAGCTTCGAAGCGCTCGTCGCCGAGATCGCGGCGAAATTCCTGCGCGAGTTCAGGCCGGGGCAGGAGCGTTGCCTCATCGCAGAGATCGATGGCGTGCCGGTCGGCTCGGCCTTCGTCGTGCGCGAGAGCGACGAGGTGGCGAAGCTTCGGCTCGTGCTGGTCGAGACGCGGGCGCAGGGGCTGGGCCTCGGCAAGCGCCTGGTGCAGGAGGCAACCGCCTTTGCCTGCGCGGCCGGCTATCGCCGCATGACGCTCTGGACCAACGATATCCTGCACGCCGCCCGCGCCATCTACATCGCTGAGGGCTTCAGGCTGGTGGCGGAGGAGAAGCATCACTCCTTCGGGAAGGATCTGGTCGGGCAGAACTGGGAGCGGGAGCTTTAGCGCTTGGCCAGAGCAGCAGGAACAGCAGCGAGGCGAGTGAAAGCGCGCCACCGAGCGGCGTCATCGTCTCGAGCGGTGCCGGAAGGCGCGCTTGCGTCAGCGACGGCAGCACGCCGTGTTCGAGCAATTCGATCGCGGCCATCGCGGCGATGACCGGTAGGACCGGGAAAGCGGTATCGCGGATGCGCTGGATCGAGAAAGCCAGCAAAGTCCCATAGAGCAGGGCCTGGATGGCCGCGTTGGGCACTGGTTCGACGAACAGGCGCGGGTCCGCGTCCTCAGCCCAGGTCAGATCGAGCAGCTGCTCGGCAGCCAGGGCGACGGCCAGCAGCATGGCGCAGGCCAAAGCCAGATGGCCGGCGAAAGCGGGCCGACCGAGCCTGCCGTCGCGCCGCCAGAGGCGGGAGAGACCGGACAGCATCCCTGATACGTCACTGCACCGAGGTCAGCGCCGCGCGCTGGAAGTCGGCGCGGCGCTGCTGGTGCAGCGCGCCGTCGCCGGTCGTCACCACCGAGAACATCACGAAGCCGCCCTGCTTGCGCGGCAGCACGTAGAATTCGGAATAGCGGGCATCGCCGCCATTCTCGCAGGAGGAGAAGCCGCGCAGCACACTGGCGCCCTCGATCGTGTCGGTGGTCCGGCCCGAGGCGAACCTGCCCTGGCAGCCGCGGGCATCGGCGGCGGAGACCGCGGCGGCGACGTCGACGTCCTTCTGGTTCGGGCTCGCCAGAACGCGCACGACACCGGTCGCGCCTTTGGCCCGCCAGCCGGCGCCGTTGCTGCCGAGGCCGGACGGCGCCTCCGGGCCGCTCAACACTTTCGGCTCGGGCAATTGCGTCTTGAGCAGGAAATTGGTCGCGAGCGTCACCGCCTCGAGCTGGATCGCCGGGTCGGCCGCGGCGGCCGTGGTCGTGCCGCCGCCTTGCGCGGGAGCCGGCGTGCCGGGCGCGACCTTGAGATTGGCGTTCATCTTCACGCAATCGAGCAGTGCCGGCATGATCTCGGCCGTCGAGGTCAGGCGAAAGGTGTAGCGCGCGCCCAGCATGTTGGCTTCGAGGAACTCGGCGCCGCGGAAGGCGCGGACGATGTTGGAGTTCGCCGGCATATTGACAACGACGAGTTGGGGCTGCACCGCCTTGGCGTTGATGCGGACAGTGTCGTTGCGGTCGAAGACCAGTTCCATCGGCACGTTATCGCCGGGCTTCAACCCCCAGGCGCGGTTGGAGAAGCCGAGATTCCAGCCGTAATTGCCGTTGAGCGAGGCGTGCATGGTGACGCCGCTCTTGTAGCTGGCCGAGACGGCGCAATGGGAGAAGTCGCCGGTCTGGTTGTTGGTGAAGGCACCGCCGGCCCAGTTCCCGACCGAGAATTTCGCATAAGGCCCGGCGGCGAGCGCCGGGGAGGCCAGCAGGACACCGGCGAGAACGAGCGACAGGCGCATTATCAAGCTCCGCATCGATCCCCAGCGCCGCCATGGTGGCAAAGCCGGGCGGGGTTGGGCAAGCCTTGTCGATGCTAGAGCCGGTCTCCGGGTTCCCTGGCGCTTGTCTCGGATTCCCTAGACCTTGAGGCGCGCTGCGGCAGCTGCCGCGCTCCGACCGGCGAGGGTGGCGCCGCCGGCGGTCATGGCGCCGCCGCCGGCGCTCGCCTCGCCAGCGAGCCAGAGCTTACCGCCAATCGGCTCGGCGAGGACGTCACGCGCGCCGGCATGGCCGGGCCGGCAGACCGAATAGGAGCCATGCGAGAACGGGTCGGTCCACCAGGCCGGAAACGAGACCGGGCCGGCCGCCTTGCGAAACTCGGACCCGATCATCGCGGTGAGCAGGTCGACGACCTGCTCGCGCGCAGCGGTGGGGCCGGCGGTCGAGAGGTCGCGGGCAAAATCGCCGCCGCAATAGCCGATGACGATGCCCTGGTCGCCGGGGAAGAGCTCGAAGCTGATCAGTCGGTCGGCCGAGCCGGCCTCGAAATAGGTCGTGCCCGGCATGATGCCGAAACGCTCGTCGACCTTGAGCGCGATCTTGGTGAGCGCACCCATGCCGATTCCGGCGAGCGCGTCGCGGCTGCGGGCAGGCAGCTCCGGCACGAACCGGATCGCACCGGCCTTCAGCACGCCGACAGGCACGGTGACGATGCAGGCGCGCGCCCTGAGCGTCCCAGAGGCGGTGGTGACGGAGACGCCACGGCCGCTCCAGTCGATCGCGGTGACGGGCTGGTTCAGGCGGATGTCGAGGCCTTGCGCATAGCGAGCGACCAGGTTGCCGTAACCGCTCGGCACGACATAGTCCTCGCCGGCCCAGAGCCGCTGATAGTCCAGCGCGGAGATGCGCGCCGATTCCTCGCCGATCGAGAGCAGCATGCTGGAGGCCGCAACCGGCGCGAGGTCCGGGCCGAGATCGCTCAGCACCTCCGCGACCGAGAGGTCGCGCGTCTCGAGATCGGCATTGTCCAGCCGCCGGTCGATCTCGCCGAAGGCGCCGCGGCGGCGGGCGCGATCGCCAGCAGGCATGGGTTTGCCGCCCTGGAAGAGCTGGAAGCCGCTGCCCCAGCTTTCGTTCGGCGTCGCCACCCCGAGCTCGCGGGCGATCTCGGTCCAGGGATTGCGTTCCGCCCAGTGGATGAACATCGCACCGGCGTCATAGGACGGGCCGAGCGAGGCATCGGTGAACGTGCGGCCGCCGAGGCGGTCACGCGCTTCCAGCACGATGGCCGAACGGCCGGCCGCCTGGAGCTGCCTGGCTGCAGCGATGCCGGCGGCGCCGGCGCCGATCACGATCACGTCAGGCTCGGAGGCACGGACGGGGAAGGACGCGCCGGCGAAGCCCGTCGCCAGCGCGCTCGCGCCCATCAGAAGTCTCCGGCGGTCAAGCATCAGGAACGGGTTCCGATCTGCGGTCGCGTCAAGATGGCAGCCTCCCTTTGCGCTGCAATACACGACTGCGAGTGCGGCGGGAGCAGGGCCATCACAGCTTTGCGAGGTGCTCGGTCCAACGATTTTGCCGGCGCATCGTCTTTCAGTTTAGACGAATGACAATCTTAGACTGGAATTCCAATAAATAAGTAATGTATCACGCAGCCAAGAGTCTATTGACAGTTAAATTGAGCTTTAATAACCGCTGATGGTGAAAGTAAGGCGATTGGCCTAGTTTTCAGTCATTATAAAAAAGCAATTTAACTTGGCAAGGTGTCTTGGCAGGGACAATTGCTTCTCAGCGACGGGATATGGGCGATGGGGACGAACTGCAGCGGGCTGCGCCATGGCGTGGCGCTTGGCGCCTTGATGTTGGCGGCGACGCCGGTGCTCGCGCAGCAGCAGCGCAATCCCGCTCCGCCGGCAGCGGTCGATCAGCTGCAGCTCGACCAGATCAATGTTCAGGGCGAGCGGCAGGCTGCGCCCCTGCTGCAGGGGCCGACGACCACGACGACGACGCGCGCCGAGCTCGACCGGCAACAGATTCAAAGCCTGACGGACCTGTCCAACCGGATCGAGGCCGGCATCACCTTCAACCGGGTGACCAATTCGCTGAACATCCGCGGCCTCGACGGCGCCCGCGTGCTGACGACGATCGACGGCATCCGCCTGCCTTTCACGACGGACACACGCGTCAACGGTCGCGGAATCGGTCCGGCCTTCGACTTCGACACCCTGTCGTCGCTCGACCTGCTGCGCGGCCCGAGCGGCGGCGGCACGCTCGGTGGCGGCTCGCTGGGTGGTGCGCTGGCGGTCCGCACGCTCGATCCGGAGGACCTGATCCGCAACGGCCGCTCCTATGGCGCGCTCGCCAAGACCGGCTATGACAGCACGGATCAGGCCTGGTTCGGCAGTGCGGCGGCAGCGGCGCGCATGGGCAATACCTCCGTCCTGCTCCAGGGCGGCTTCCGCAATGGCCACGAAATCGACAACAAGGGCAACGTCAAGACGATCGGCGCGACCCGCACCGCGCCGAACCCAGACGATTTCAACCAGTACAGCTTCCTGGGCAAGATCTATCAGCAGGTCGGCGAGGCGCACCGCTTCGGCATCACCGGCGAATTCTTCAAGCGCTCCGACCGTTTTCAGACCCGAAACAACACGGTCTCGCTCACCGGCAATTATCGTCCCGGCGCCCACCGGACGGGCGAGGATGTCGAGCGCAACCGCGTCTCGCTGACCTATGACTACAAGCAGCCCGGCGGCTTCCTCGACGAGGCGCATGCGAACCTGTACTGGCAGCGCATCAAGCGCAACGACCTCACCAACGCCTGGCGTTACACCAGTATCGTCGGCCCCTTCGCGCGCGACAACGAAAACGAAGAGAACTCCTACGGCTTCGTCGGCTATGGGGTGAAGAACTTCCAGACGGGGCCGGCTTCGCACCGCGTGACGTTCGGCACCGAACTGCGCATGTCCACGCTCGAACAGTACTCGACCGGCGTCGACAACTGCCCGCCGCGTCCTGCCTCCGGAACGTACACGGGGGCCTTCACGACCTGTAACAACCTGCACACCAACCAGGCCGACATGCCGAAGATCGACGGCAAGCTCGCCGGCTTCTATCTGCAGGACGAGATCGGTTTCCTGGACAACCGGCTGCGGGTGACGCCCGGCCTGCGCTACGACTGGTATGAGGAGGTGCCGCAATACACGGCATCCTATTTCGCTGGCGGCTCGAGACCGACCAGCCTGCCGCCCTCGTCGAGCGATTCGGCCTGGTCGCCGCGCATCCGGCTCGAATACGACATCCTGCGGAACGCGCCTTTCGTGAAGGACGTCACACTCTTCGCGCAATGGGCCAAGACCTTCCGGGCCCCGACAGCGGACGAGCTCTATGGCCGCTTCGGCGGACCGGCAACCTATCTGCGCACCGGCAATCCACAATTGCGGCCCGAGACCGGCAACGGCATCGACGTCGGCGCGCGCTTCGGGGACAAGCAGCTCGGCGGCTCGATCACCTATTTCCACACCAATTACCGCAACTTCATCGAGTCCTATCAGGTTCTGCCTGCCGGCTTCATGGGGATGTATCTGCAGGGGGGTGTCCTGGGTTACCGCAACATCGCCCGCGCCGAGATCCAGGGTGTCGAGATCAACGGGCAGTACGCCTTCGCGCCGAACTGGCTGGTGCGCGGCTCCTTCGCCTATACCCGCGGGCAGAACAAGGACGACAACACCTTCCTGAACTCGATCCCGCCGGTGCAGGGCATCGTCGCCGTCGCCTATGGCACGGATCGCTGGGGCGCCGAGGTGTCCGCCAAGATGGCCGGCAAGCGCGACGACGTCTCGACGGTCGCGGGGACGCCGCCGACCACGGGTTTCAAGGCGCCCGGCTATGCGATCTTCAATGCGACGGCCTGGTGGCGGCCGGTGCCGGAGATCGCCGATCTCGAACTGCAGATTGGCGTCTACAACATCTTCGACCGCAAGTACTGGGACGCGGTCAACGTGCCGCTCTCGCGCCCGCAGCCGCGCGACTACTACAGCGAGCCCGGCCGCACCGTGAAGGCGACGCTCAAATACCAGTTCTGAGCATCATCAGGTTCGAGACCCACTTCAGCCGGCCCTTCGGGGCCGGCTTTTTTGTCGGACGCTGAAAGCGCGAGCGGTCCGCGATGCTGGCGAAGACATGCGTGCTGTGCCGGCACGCTGCCCCGGGGCGCGTCGAGGGGCGGCGATGTGCGGTAGGGCGGCCGTGCCTCCGCGCCTTCCTCAGAATCTGAGTTCGACTTTTCCTTTGAGGGCGTGGTCTCTTGCGCGTTCGGCGATTGCTGCGGAGTAGGTGAGGCCGATCGCAGTTGCGTTGGAGAGGCGCCAGTCGAGGCCGGCTTCGGCGACGAGGGCGTCGCGGTCGATCGGGGTGGCGAAGACGCGCGCCGGCGTGGCGCCGAGGAGGAAGCCGGTCCTGACCTGCGGGGTGAGCTCGCCAAAACCGTGGCGCCAGCCGAGCATGGCCCGGGCGAAGAGCGGCATCGCGCCGAGCCGCGCCTCGGCGCGCAGGCCGAGCGTGGTGAAGCCGAGGCTCTGCTCATGGGAGGACAGGCGCAAGGCCGCCGCCCCGCCGCGCTCGCTGCCGGCCTCCGTGCTGACCCGGATCAGCGCCAGCTGGGCGAAGGGCTCGATGGCGAAGCCCTGGAAGGCGAAGGCATAGCCGAGCTCGGCAAAGCCCTGCGCGACCTGCCCTGGCCGCTGCAGCCGCAGCAGGTCGCCGAAGCCGCGGATCGCGACCTGGCGGCGGATGTCGCTCTGCGACCAGCTATAGGCGGCGCCGGCATCGAAGCGCAGGCTTCCGAAGCGGGCGCCGGCATAGAGCGCGGCATGGCCGCTCTCGAGCCGGCCCGAGGACAGGCGGGCATCGACGTCGAAACGCGACTGGCTGTAGCCGCCGGCGACGCCGAGCTTCAGCGAGGAGCCGGGCGCGTCGTAGAGCACGAGGTCCGCCCCGAGCAGGGCGCCGCCGCCGCGCCGGCTGAGCGAGCCGGCATTGCCGTCGGCGTCGCTGTTGCCGGTGCCGCCGAAAGCCGTGCCCCAGAGCGCATAGCGCGGCTGCGGCAGCGGCGCCGGCATCGCGACCGCGTCCCTGGCGCCGGGCAGATCGGCGGAGAAGCTCGCCGCGACCTGCCCGCCGGGGACCGTCAGCAGCGGGCCGCGCAGATGCGAGAGGATGGTCTCGCGCACCAGCCGGCTCTCGTCGATCATCACGCTGACGGCCTGGGCATGCGCCTCGGCGGAGAGCAGGTCGAAGCCGGTGCGGGCCTGATCGGCGGTGCTCGACAGCAGCGCGTCGTAGACAGGATTGCCGGCGCCGAGCCGCTCCGCCGCCACCGCGATGAAGCCCTGGTTGCGCGTCTGCGCGATGGAGGGGCGCGGCGCCGGGCCGGGGGCGGGGCCGGGGTCTGGGCCGGGCCCAGGACCGGGACCGGGACCGGGACCAGGGTTGGGACCGAAGCCGGTGTCGTTGCGCGTCATCGTCAGCGTGACGCTCTGGCCGCCATAGCTCAGCGCTGGCGTCAGGAAGGCGAGGTTCGCGCTGACAGAGCCAAAGCTGCCGCTCACCCCGCCCGTGGCGCTCAGGATCACATAGCTGGTCGCGGCGGCGTAATTGCCGCCTTGCGCCAGCACCTGCACCCTGCCGCCCGCAAGCGTCGCGGCGCCCGAGGCCACGATCCTGTCGCCATTGCCGGCCGCATCGACCTCGACCTGATAGGTCGAGCCGGCGGCGAAGGCGACATTGCCGGAGACGTTCAGCCTGCCGATCGAGTTGCCGGGCGCGACCGTGCCGCCGCTGGCGAGATTGAGGCCGCCGACGCTGCCGGAACCGCCGAGGACGCCGCCGCTGACGCTGACCGGGCTCGCCAGCGCCCCGTCGACGACGAGCCTGCCGCTTTGCAGCAGGGTCGAGCCGGTATAGCTGCTCGTGCCCGACAAGGTCAGCGTGCCCGAGCCGAGCTTGGTCAGCCCGCCCGTGCCGGAGATCGTGCCGGAGACACTGGTCGATGTGTTGTTCGCCCCCAGGCTCAGCCGGCCGGCGCCGAGCGAGACCGCGCCTGCCCCGGCGAGCGAGCCGATCGTCTGGTTGAAGCCGGCGAGGTCGAGCGTTGCGCCGGCCGCGACGGTGAAGGCCGAGGCGCCGGCGAAGGCGCCGGCCGCCCCTGTCCGCAGCACGCCGCCCGTGACGCTGGTCGCGCCGCTGTAGCTGCTCGTGCCCGACAGGGTCAGCGTGCCGGTGCCTTGCTTGGTGAGCCCGCCCGTGCCGGCGATCGTTCCGGAGAAGCTGGTCGAGCCGTTGTCGCCGCCCAGGCTCAGCTGGCCGGAGCCGAGCCTGACCGCGCCGGCCCCGGCGAGCGAGCCGATGCTCTGGTCGAAGCCAGCAAGGTCGAGGCTGGCGCCGGCCGCGACGGTGAAGGCCGAGGCGCCGGCGAAGGCGCCGGCCGCCCCGGCCCGCAGCACGCCGCCCGTGACGCTGGTCGCGCCGGCATAGCTGCTCGTGCCGGTCAGCACCAGCGTGCCGGCCCCGACCTTGGCCAGGCTGTCGCCGGCGCCGGCAATGAGGCTGGAGCCGATCGTCGTGGTGAGGCCGGCCGCTATGTTGATCGTGCCGCCGCCGACGACGGCGAAGCGCAGCGAGCCGCCCTCGAGCACATAGCCGTCGCTGTTGAACTGCAGCGTGTCGACATCCTGCGTGCCCTCCACGCTGACCGTGCCGGCCGCCCCCTGGAAGACGCCGACCGAGCCGCGCCATGGCCCGTTGGAGCCGGCCTCGCCGGGAGCGGGCGCCCAGTTGGTGGCGCCGGCGCTCCAGCGGCCGCTGCCGCCCTCGATCGTACCGTTGCCGACGAGATCGGCGCCGTCCCAGAACTGCAGGCCCTGGCTCTGGCCCGGGCCTGGGCCCGTCCCGACCACCAGCAGATCGACCTGCGTCGGCGAAGCCGAGGGCGCGGTGGAGACCCTGCCCGTGGCCCCCGCGACCGATGGCGCCGACAGCGCCAGCGTGTCGAAGGCGCCGCTGATCGTGCCGCCGCCGGTGACGTCGAACAGCCGGTAAGAGCCGGCCGAGGCGACATTGGCGGTCAGGGTGCCGCCGAGCTGGAGATTGCCGGCCGCGCCGGTGCCGTTGATGATGATGAGGTCGTTGTTGGCGCCGCCGACCACGCCGGGATTGTTCAGTTCGAACACCGTGTTCGAGCCGGCGTTCAGCGTCAGCGAGCCGAGCGTCAACGTTCCCGGGCTGGTGCCCGGCGAGAGCGTGCCACCCGCAGCGATCGTCACCGCCCCGGCGATCGTGCCCGTGCCGCCGAGCGTGGCGCCATTGCCGACCTCGACGCTGGACGAGGTCAGCGTCGCGCCGCCGGAAATCGTCATCACGGTCCCGGAGCCTTGGACGAAGGTGTCGCCGGTCGTCACCGTCGTGCCGACGCCGTCGATGCGCACCGTCGAGTTGGCCAGGAAGGGATTGCCGCCATTGTCCAGCCTGCCGCCCTGGTCGACGACGAGCGTGCCGCCGGCGACCATCACGAGGTCGCCCAGCGTCAGCGAGCCGCCGCGGATGATGAAGGAGCCGATGCCGCAGCTGCAGATCGAAAGATAGCTACCGAGCGTGCCGGTACCGCTGTAGATTTGCGCGCCCGCCCCCCTGAACTCGAGCGAACCGGCGCCGGAGAAGCCGCCGGAGAAGGTCGTCGTCTGGTTGGTCAAACCGGTGATCAGGGTCGAGCCAGAGCCGATCTCGACGGCGCCAGCCCCCGCGAGCGAGCCGACCGCGACGAGGCCGATACCGCTGCCCACCTCGAGCACCGCTCCCGTCGCGACCGTATGGTCCGATCTCAGCGAGAAGCCGAACTGATTGTCCGTGACCAGCCGCCCGCCCAGCACCTGGGTCTCGCCGGAATAGTCGTTGCTGCCCTTGAACAGGAGCGTGCCGGCGCCCGTCTTGGTCAGCCCGCCGGCGCCACCCAAATTGGTCGACACGCCGACGTCGTAGCCGTTGCTGTCGAAGAAGACGCCGTTCGCGCCGATGGTCTGCGTGGTGAAGCCCAGAAGGTAATCGGCCTCGTTACGCGTCGCCCGCACGATGCCGCCGTTGAAATTGAGCGTCTCCGTTCCGGCGCCCTTGATGACCTGCCCGGTCTCCAGCACGCCGCGGCCGCTCGTGGCATCGCCGAGCAGGTTGAGCGTGCCGCTGGAGCCGCCTTTGACCGCCAACGCCGTTTCCACCGCGCTGACCTTGCCGTCATTGCTGATGGTCAGCGTGCCGGTGCCGAAGTTGCCGACATAGAGCGTGCCGCTGTTGGTCCAGGTCGAGCCCATACCCGTCACCGTCACGGTGCCGGTGCTGCCGGTGGCCTGGCCGACGCGACCAATGGTGTTTGAGACCGTGCCGAGGTTCTCGATGGTTAGCGTGCCGGTGCCGGAGTTGCCGACAGTGAGCGTGCCGTTGTTGGTCCAGCTCGAGCCGGCACCGGTCACTGTCACCGTGCCGGCGGTATCGTTGCCGCTGACATAGCCGGCGCCGCTCGACACCTTGCCGCCATTCTCGATTGTGACCGTGGCGGTGCCCAACTCGCCGACACGGAGCTCGTTGGTGATGGTCCAGGTCGAGCCGGCACCGGTCACCGTCGCCGAGGCGCTGCCGCTGTTGTTGCCGAGCCGGCCACTGGCGCTCGAAACGGCGCCGCCATCCTCGATCCTCAGCACGCCGGCGCTCGGGATAACGAGATTGCCGCTATTGGTCCAGGTCGAGCGGGCACCCGTCACTGTCACCGTGCCGGTGCTGCCGGATCCTCCGGCGATTGTGCCATCGGTGTTCGAGACCGCGCCGCCATCCGCGATCGTCAGCGTGCCGTTGCCGACCCAGAGTCTACTGCCATTGGTCCAGGTCGAGCCGTCCCCGGTCACCGTCACCGTGCCGGTGCTGCCGGCGTTGTAGCCGACATAGCCAATGTTGCTGTTCGAGACCTTGCCGCCGTTCTCGATCGTCAGCGTGCCGGCGCCATTATAGCCGACATAGAGGTCGCCGCTATTGGTCCAGGTCGAGCCCAGGCCGGTCACCGTCACCGTGCCGGTGCTGCCGGCGTTGTAGCCGACGTGACCATTGGTGTTCGAGACCGTGCCCTGGTTCTCGATGGTCAGCGTGCCGGTGCCGGAGTTGCCGACATAGAGTTCGCCGCTATTGGTCCAGGTCGAGGCCAGGCCGGTCACCGTCACTGTGCCGGTGCTGCCGGCGAAGTTGCCGACGTAACCGGTGGTGTTTGAGACCTTGCCGCCATTCTCGACGGTCAGTGTGCCGGTGCCCAAACTGCCGACATAGAGATCACCGGTATTGGTCCAGGTCGAGCCGAGGCCGGTCACCGTCGCCGCGCCACTCGCGTAGCGGGCGTCGCCGAGGGCAGCCACGGTATTCGAAACCTTGCCGCCATTCGCAATGGTCAGCCTCCCGGCTCCGTAATTGCCGACAATGAGGTGGCTGCTGTTGGTCCAGGTCGAGCCGGGGCCGGTCACCGTGGCCGTGCTGGTGCTGGAGCTGGTGAAGCCGACGAGGCCGACGCTGCTGGTGACACTGCCACCGTTCTCGATCGTCAGCGTGCCGGTGCCGAGATTTCCGATAGTGAGCGTGCCGCCATTGGTCCAGGTTGAGCCCCCGCCGGTCACCGTCGCCGTGCCGGTGCCGCTGGCGTGATAGCCGAGAACGCCATTCGTGTTCGAGACCCTGCCGCCATTCTCGACGGTCAGCGTGCCGGTGCCGAAATCGCCGACACGGAGATCGCCGGTATTGGTCCAGGTCGAGCCCGTGCCCGTCACCGTCGCCACGCCGGTTGAGCTGGCGAAGTTGCCGACATAGCCGGCTGAGTTCGAGACCTTGCCGCCGTTCTCGATCGTCAGCGTCCCGGTGCCGAGAAGGCCGACGGCCAGCTCACCGGTATTGGTCCAGGTCGAGCCGGTACCCCTGACCGTGACCGTGCCGGTGCTGCCGAAAGCAAGACCGACAATGCCGATGGTGTTCGAGACCGTGCCGCCGTTCGCGATGGTCAGCGTGCCGGTGCCGAAATCGCCGACACGGAGATCACCGGTGTTGGTCCAGGTCGAGTCGGTGCCGGTCACCGTAACCGTGCCGGTGCCGGTGCCGAAACCGAGGCCTATCGTGCCTCTTGTGTTGCTGGCTCTGCCGCCATTCTCGATGGTCAGTGTGCCGGTGCCGTTATTGCCGACGGTGAGCCCGCCGCTGTTGGTCCAGGTCGAGCCGAGGCCGGTCACCGTCGCCGCGCCGGTCTCGCCGATGCCGGCGCCGACGACGCCATTCGCGTTCGAGAGCGTGCCGCCACTGGCGATCTCCAAGGTACCGCCGGAGATCGTGGTTCCACCCGCATAGCTGCTCGCACCGGTGAGGGTCAGCGTCCCCGCGCCGATCTTGACCAGCGAGCCGCCGACACCGCTGATCGCGCCGCTGACCGTGGTCGAGGCGCCGTTGCCGCCGACGGCGAGCTGGTTGGCGCCGAGATTGTAGTTGCCGCCCCCGGCGATCGAGCCGGCGCTCAGGCGATTGTCGCCGAGCGGGCCGGTGCTGCCGGAGAAATCGGTCGTCGCGCCTCCCGCCGTCGTGATCGCGGCATTGCCGGCCGTGCTCGTGTCGAGGAATCGGAGCGTGTTGTTGTTGGTGATCGCAGCATTGCCCGCGGTACTCGACTCGTAGAACCGGAGCGTGCCGTTGTTGATGATCGTGGCGTTGCCGGCCGTACTCGACCCGAAGAAGTCCAGGCTGCCGGAGCCGGCATTGGTGATCGTCGCGTTGCCAGCCGTGCTCGTCTGGTAAAACTCCATGCTGGCGTTATTGGTGATCGTCGCGCTGCCGGCGGAACTCGTCGCGAAAAACTGGGTCAGGAAGCCGTTGGTGATCGCCGCATTGCCGGCGGTGCTCGAACCGCGGAAAGTGAGGAGGCTGCTGCTGGTGATCGTCGCGTTTCCGGCCGTGCTCGAATCGTGGAATTCGAGGCTGGAGTTGTTGATGATCGCCGCGTCTGCGGCCGTGCTCGCATTATAAAACCGGAGCCAGGACCCCGGCTGGTTGACCAGCGTTTGCGTCTGGCCGGAGTTGTTGACGATGCCGGCGCCGGTGAACTCGAAGCTGCCGCCGAACGCCGCAACAGTGATCGTGTAGGCATCGGCTCCGGCATTGAAGGTGAAGCCGCCGACGGTGGCGGGAGTGCCGATAGTGATCGCGGTCGTCGCGGACGATCCGAAGAGGGCCGTTCCGGTCGGGACGGTCAGCAGCGTCCAGTTGGCGCTATCGTTGAAGGAGCCCGAGACGGGCGTGGTGCTCCAGGTGGCGTCCTGCGCATGGGCGGGCGCGACGAGCGCCGTGCCGGCGAGCAGGGCCAGCCGAAGGGCCAAGCCGCCCCATCGTCTCTCGATGATCCGTAAAGCCACGTCTGTTGTCACCCCAACCGCAACCGCAGGCTTAGTCCGCGGTGCCGGCAAGGCAATGAACGGCGGTTCACAACCCGGAAAATCAGCCGAATGTGGCCGATTTGCCGCGATTCCGCATTGCTTTGGCAGGTTCGGTCGAGAGGCCCGGGACGAGGGGCTCGCCGCGCTCTTATGCGGCGGCAAAGCTTGTCCGGGAGGATGCGCTGACCTAAGGGTTCGCCCGCCGCCACGGTGCCTTCGAACCCCGCTTCCGCCGACAGCTGAGCCAGACGGTCATGGTCACGCCTCCTGATCCATCCGTCCGGAGCCTCGCCGCGGCGCTGCTGCTCGCGGTGATGTGGGGGCTGTCGATCCCGATCACCAAGCTCGGCCTGCTGACCTTGCCGCCGCTGACGCTGACCGCGCTGCGGTTCCTGATCGCCATCCCGCTGATGTTCGTCTTCGTGGCGGGCAAGCAACGCCTGCCGATGCGGGCGCTGCCGCGAGTCGCGGCGCTGGGCCTTCTCGGCATCGGCATCGGCCAGGTCGCGCAGACCTTCGGCGTGGCGGCGACCTCGGCCTCGGTCGGGACGACGATTTCGGCGGCGATCCCGGCCTTCGTCGTCGTCTTCGCCGCGATGCGGCTGAAGCAGTCCGTGTCGCGGCTGCAGGCGCTCGGCATCCTCGCCGCCTTCGTCGGCATCGCACTGGTCGCATCCGGCCGGGGCGAGGCGGCCAGCGCCGCCGCCCAGACCAGCCTCGTGGGCGCCGCCCTCGTGCTGCTCTCGGCGCTGACCATCGCCTTCTAATATGTCTGGAGCGTCGAGCTCAGCGACCAGTACGGCACCGCCACCGTCGCAGCCTGGAGCACCCTGTTCGGCTTCCTCGCGCTCCTGCCCTGGGCGGGCTGGGAGATGGCGCGGGTTCCGATCCAGCTCACCGGGGTCGGCATCGCCTCGGCGGTCTATCTCGGCGTGCTGGTCACCGTGGCCGGCCTGTTCCTGTGGCTGCACCTGCTGCGCACGCTCCCGGCGCGGATCGCGGCGAGCATCCAGTATCTCCAGCCGGTCATCGGCGTCGTGGCGGCGGCGCTGATGTTCGGCGACGCGCTCGGCCCGCTCTTCATCGCCGGCGTCGTCCTCGTTCTCGCCGGCCTGACGTTGACGGTCGCGAACCGGCGGGAGAAGGGAGCATCGGCATCCGGCTAGGCCAGTCTCCGAGCGGCGTCCGTTTCAGGCTTTCGGTTCGCCGCGGCCGGCCCTCGGCCCTTCGGCCAGCGATTTGAACACGCCACGCAAGGTGCGGGCCTCCTGCTCGGTCATGTCCAGCCGGTGCAGGATGTCGCGCAGATTGGCGGTCATGATCGGCTTCTTGCCGGGCGGAAAGAAGCCGCAGCGCTCGAGCTCGCCTTCGAGATAGTCGAACATCGAGAGGACCGTGGCGCGCGTCGCGGGCGGGGAGGGGTTGTTCTCGCGGAAGGCCGGCTCGCCGCCATTGGTCTTCAGCCATTCATAGCCGCAGAGCAGCACCGCCTGCGCCAGGTTGAGCGAGGCGAAGGCGGGGTTGACCGGGAAGGTCAGGATCGCGTCGGCGAAGCTGATCTCCTCATTGGTGAGGCCGATGCGCTCGCGTCCGAACAGGATGCCGACGCGCTCGCCGGCGGTGATGCGCTCGCTGAGGCCCGGCATCGCTTCTGCGGGAGTGAAGACGCGCTTCATCTGGCCGCGTTCGCGCGCCGTCGTCGCCAGCACATGGTTGAGGTCGGCAATCGCCGCGGCGGCATCGGGGAAGAGCCGCGCATTGTCGAGGATATGGGTGGCGCCGGAGGCTGCCGCCGTCGCGCCCTTCTTGAGGCCGCCGCCGCTCGGCCAGCCGTCGCGCGGGGCGACGAGCCGCAGTTCGGTCAGGCCGAAATTCGCCATGGCGCGGGCACACATGCCGATGTTCTCGGCGAGCTGCGGTTCGACGAGGATGACAATGGGGGCTTGTCCCGCGATGGACGGGCGTGTGCGGTCGGTGCCGGAACCGGTCATGTGAAGGCTTTGTCCTGAAAGAGGCCGCAGCCATGCGCCGGCTGTGCGCCCTCCGTCAACCGCTCAGCGATGATCAGGCGCGGCGGCGCTCGCGGGACAGGTCGACGTGCCCGATCTGGCCACCGTCATGCGTCCGGAACGCCGCGACCAGCCCGTTCAACCGCTCGATCTGCTGCGCCAGTGCCGTGGCCGAGGCGGCGCTCTGTTCGGCGAGCGCCGCGTTCGCCTGGGTCATCTCGTCCATATGGGCGATGGTCTGGCTCATCTCGTCGAT
This sequence comes from Allobosea sp. CRIB-10, assembly GCF_900112185.1. GTDB lineage: Bacteria > Pseudomonadota > Alphaproteobacteria > Rhizobiales > Beijerinckiaceae > Allobosea. The sequence goes on from NZ_FOKP01000026.1 coordinate 39,001, forward strand.
GCCGCTGGCCTGCTCGGACGAGGCCGAGGAGACCTCGGTGACGGTTGTCGCAACGCGCTGCGAGGCCTCGACGATCTGGCCAAGCACGGCGCCGGCCGAGCGCACCAATTCGACGCCGTCGCCGATCTGGGTGTTCGAGGCCTGAATCAGGCTCGAGATGCTTTTGGCCGCCTCAGCCGAACGCTGGGCGAGGGTGCGTACTTCCGAAGCGACCACGGCGAAGCCTCTGCCAGCGTCACCCGCGCGGGCTGCTTCCACGGCTGCGTTCAGCGCCAGCAGATTGGTCTGGAAAGCGATTTCGTCGATCACCGAGGTGATGTCGGAGATCTGGTGCGAGGCCTTTTCGATCCGGGTCATCGCCTGCACGGCATCGTCGACGATGGCGCCGCCCTTGCGGGCGATGCCGCTGGCCTCATGCGAGAGCCTGGCGGCCTGGCGCGAGGCGTCGGCCGCGGCCTTCACGGAGGCGGCTAGCTCCTCGGTCGTGGCGGCGCTTTCTTCCAGCGAAGAGGCTTGTTCCTCTGTGCGCTTGGAGAGATCGTCAGCGCCGCTGGTGATCTCGCGGCCGGCGGTCGCGACCTCGACGGAGGTCGCCTTGATCGCGTCGACGGTGGCGGCGAGGCGCTCGATCGCGCTGTTGAAGTCCTGTTTCAACGTCTCGTAGTCCTGCGCGACCGCATCCTCGATCCGGACGGTGAGATCGCCTTGCGAGAGACGGGCGAGCGCCTCAGCCAGAAGCGCGACAACCTCGCGCTGCTCGGCGAGCAGCGAGCCTTGTGCGGCGGCGGCCTCCTCGCGTTGCCTGGCGATTGCGAGGTTCTGGCGCTCCGCCTCGGCGCGGCTTTCGCTGGTCTCGGCCTCGAGCCGCCGCACGGCCAGCCCGTTGTCCCTGAACACCTGCACGGCCTGCGCCATCTGGCCGATCTCGTCACGGCGCGACAGGCCGGCGATGGCGACATCGTAATCGCCGGCGGCGAGCTTCAGCATGGCGTCGCGCAGGCGGCGCAGCGGCAGGGCGGTGGTGCGGCCGACGACAAGGGCGGCGATCAGGCCGAGCACCAGCGCGGCCGCGATCGTGCCCAGGATGATCATCTGCGTCCAGCTCTGTGCTTCGGCGAGCCGGGCGCCGGCCTGGGCCTCCTCGCTGGAGAGCCGGGTCTCGAGCTCCTGCAGCGGCGGCGCGATCAGGTCGAACTCGCCGGAGAGTTTCTCGCCGGCGAGCATGAAGTCTTTTTCCGCCTTGCTCCAGACGGGGACGATCTCGGCATAGGCCTTGAAGGCCGGTTCGATCTCGGCCTTGGCCTCGGCGGGAACGCCCGGGCGGCCGAGCGCGCGCTCGAAGCGGCCCTGCTCGACCTCCCATTGCCCGAGCAGGCTCTCGTCAAGGGAGAGACGATAGGCAGCATCGATCCGGCGCAGCGCCGCGAGAATGCCGGGTAGCCGGGCAAGATCGGGCGAATCCGAGCCCATGCTGTTGGAGCGAACCTTCGTGCCAAGCGCATCGGCGGCATCTTCGAGCCGGGCGGCGCGGCCTTCCGGAGCTGGCGCGCGTAAGGCCAGCTGCATCGTGCTGATCGTGGTGAAGTCGGCCTCGATCGCCTTCAGCGGCGCGTCGAGCGCGGCGATGCTGTCGCGCACGCGCTCCGCTCCAGTGGCGCCGCCCAGGCGGCCAACCGCTTGCTTGAGCGATTCGAGGCCGGCCTTGAAGTCGTTGATATCAGTCGTTTCCTGCCGGAAGCGAACATCGCGGCTCAAGGCCTTCAGCGCAAAGCTGCTGGCCCGGACTTCACGCGAGCGGGCCGCGAGGGCGGAATAGGCCTTGTGATCCTCGAAGGCGGCTGTGAGCCGGCCGTTTCCGGTCCAGGACGCCATGCCGATCAGCACGAGGCCGAGGACGAAGACGACGCTGACCAGCGCGATCCGGAGCTGGATCGTCAGGCGGGACGCGGCCGAGCGTGAGCTTGAGGTAGACAACGCCGTGGCCCTCTCACCTGTCGAGATCTGGCGGAAGCCTGCCAAAACAGGCTTAATGTTCCGCTAAACGGAAAACGGGCACGGCGTGAGGCCGTGCCCGCTTGTTTGTCCGCGACAGTCGCGGCGCGACTCAGAACTCTTCCCAGCCGGCATCGTCCGAGCGCGTATTGGCGCGCTTGCGGGCGGGAGACTCGCGGCCGGGCGCCCTCTTCTGCTCGGCAATGGCCGCGGCGAGCTTGCGCAGGCGCTCCGGCTCCGCGCCCTGGCCGGTCGCGATCGCCGCCAGGTCGGAGGTGCGCAAAGGCGGGGGAGCGTAGGGAGCGGCCGGCACCCTGGCGACCGGCGCGAGCTCATCGCCGGTCCTGAAGGCCGCGACCAGCGCATTGAGCTCGGCGATCTTGCCGGCAAGCGCATTGGCCGACGCCGCGCTCTGCTCGGCGAGCGCGGCGTTCGCCTGGGTCATCTCGTCCATATGCGCGACGGTCTGGCTCATCTCCTCGATGCCATTGGCCTGCTCGGTCGATGCGGTCGCGACCTCGGAGATGGTGTTCTGGACGCTGCGGGAAGCTTCGACGATGCGGGTCAGGGCATCGCCGGCCTGGCGGACCAGCTTCACGCCGGCTTCGACCTCGGTGTTCGAGGACGAGATCAGCCCGGAGATGTCCTTGGCCGCCTCGCCCGAGCGCTGGGCGAGGGTGCGGACCTCGGAGGCGACGACCGCAAAGCCCTTGCCTGCGTCGCCGGCACGGGCGGCTTCCACCGCCGCATTGAGCGCGAGCAGGTTGGTCTGGAAGGCGATGCCGTCGATCACCGAGACGATCTCGGAGATCTTCTTCGAGGCATCCTCGATCCGGGCCATGGCGGCGACTGCCTCGCTGGCGATGGCGCCGCCGTCCTGGGCGACCTGCATCGCTTGGCCGGCCTGGCGTACCGCCTGCTGAGAAGCCTGGGCGGACGCCTTGACCGAGGCGGCGAGCTCTTCTGTGGTCGCGGCACTTTCCTCCAGCGAGGAGGCCTGCTCCTCGGTGCGCTTGGAGAGGTCGTCGGCGCCGGTCGAAATCTCGCGGGCCGAGAGGCCGACATCCGAGGCGTTGGCCTGGATCGTCCGCATCGTCGTCGAGAGCCGTTCGGCAGTCTGGTTGATCGCCTCCTGCAAGGCGGCGAAACGGCCGCGATAGCCCGTGGTGACGCGGTGGGTCAGGTCGCCGGCGGCGAGCGACTGCATCGCGTCGGCGAACTCGGTCGTCGCCGCATCGACGACGGCGTTGATCTCGTTGACGCCCTCGACCAGCTCGCGCAGCGGGCCGTCGACATCGCCGGCCTCGGCCTGGCCGGAGAAGTCGCCGGCGCGGGCCGCCGCGACGATTCCGGCGACCTCGCCGACGAGGGCGCGGACCTTGGCGGCCTGCTCGGCGTCGGCCAGCATGGCGACCTCGCGGTCGCGTCGGTTGGTTTCGAGCGCGAGCGCGTTCTGGCGGTAGTCCTCGAGCGCCTCGCTGAGCGTGCCGAGTTCGTCGGGGCAGGGCGGAGCCGGGATCTTCTGGGCGAAGTCACCGGCCTGCATGCCGGCCAGCGCCGTCTGCAATTGCACCAGCGGCCGGGTGATGCGGCGCTGGACGCCGCGCCAGCTCACGACGCAGATGGCGAGCAAAGCGAGGAAGAGGCCGCCGGTGATGGCGAGCCGGGTCCAGGCGCGCGTCAGCGTCGCTTGCGTGACGTTCTCCATCTCGTCGAAGGACTGGCCGACGGCGGCGAGGATGGTGCTGAACGGACCGTTGCACTGCTTGGTCCAGTCCTCGGCGCCGACGACCGGGCTGCTGCCCTGGCCGACGCGCCCGAGCTGCTCGTCCATCAGCCGGTTGGCGGCGGTGACCTCGGCGTTCATCGCGCCGACCTTGCGCACCAGCTCGGGGCTCACCCCCGGGCGCGCCGCGAGCTGGGTCAACTGGGCGACACCGGCATCTGAGGCGCCGCGCATCTCGCCGAGCCGGCGCAGCTGCGCCGGCTCCATCGGCTTGTTGCTGCCGAAGACCGGACGGAGGATCGAGCACTGCGTGCCGTAATTCGAGCGAACCCGCCAGCCGGCCGCCTTGAAGTTCTGCAGGTCGGCGAGCATCGGATCGGCCAGGCGCACCGCCGTCGAGGTCGCGTCCGAGGCTGTGGTCATCGCGGTCTCGATCTCGCCGACGCCGTTGTACCAGGGCATGGTGGCGGCGAGGCTGCGCTGCGGCTTCGGCTTGGCCGCTTCCGCATAGATCTCCGGCAGCTTGGCGGCGGTCGCCTTTTCCTTCTGGTCGATCGCGTCGGCGAGCGCCTTGCGGTCGGAAAGGTCGGTGCTGCGCAGCAGCGCGATGGCACTGGCGAGGGCGTCGCGATTGGCCTGCTCGATCTTCTTCAGCGTCGGCGCGGGATCGTCGGCGACCTGGATCGCGGTCTGGGCCTGGCCGCGATTGGAGCGGATGGTGTTGCCGGCGTTGAGGAGGGCCTCGTCGGCAGCGACCAGCTCGACGAGCCGCCGGCTGGTCAGCACGTCCTCGACGGACTGTTCCGCGAGAAAGGCGAGCGCGCCGAGGCCTGGCACGCACAGGCACGCCATGGTCGCGATGAGGTAGTTTTTGATCGAAGCGGGAAAGAGATTCACGGGCGCTGTCCGGGCTGTTCTGGCGCGGACAGGGAGGAGTCAGCGCTCCGCCCCCGCTCGCGATGTCGGGTCCGGCAGCGTTGCCAGCATACCTTTAAAATTTTGCCTCATTTCGGCCTTTTCGCGGGCTCTGGCCCCAACCCGTCTCGCCCCTCAGCCCTCACCGTGAGGAGCGATCGCAGATCGCGTCTCGAAGGATGCTCCGTTACCAGCTGGAGCATCCTTCGAGACGGCCGCTCACGCCGCCTCCTCAGGATGAGGGCCGAGCGCGGGATATCGTCAGTCGCGCTCAGCGCGCGGCGACACGCGCGACCGCGCGCATCACCCTCAGCATGTTGCCGCCGGCGAGCTTGGCGAGGTTCTCGTCCGACCAGCCGCGGCGGATCAGCTCGGCGATCACGGACGGGAAGGTCGAAGCGTCCTCCAGCCCCTCGGGATTGAGGCCGCCGAAGAAGTCGGAGCCGATGCCGATATGATCGTGGCCGATCCGTCTGGCGAGATATTCGACATGGTCGCAATACTGCGCCAGCGTCGCCTTGGGGCGGGGGCCGGCGGTGCGGGTGATCTCGGCCTCGGCCTTCTTGTAGTCGAACCCCTCCGGCGTCTTGCCGTACTGGTCCTTGGCCGGGCGGTGCCAGTCGCGCGAGGCCTGGCTGATGAAGTCGGGCACGAAGGTCGCCATCACCAGCCCGTCGTTCCCGGCGACCCGGTCGAGCACGTCGTCCGGGACATTGCGCGGGTGATCGCAGAGCGAAAAAGCGTTTGAGTGCGACCAGACCACCGGGGCCGTGCTGATGTCGAGCACGTCGTGCATCACCTTAGGCGCGACATGGGCGAGGTCGACGATCATGCCGAGCCGGTTCATCCGGCCGATCACCTCTTTGCCGAAATCGGTGAGACCGTTGTGGCGCGGCGCATCGGTGGCCGAATCGCACCAGTCATGGGTGTCGTTGTGGCAGAGTGTCATCAGCCGGACGCCGAGGTCCCAATAGGCGTCGAGCGCGTCGAGCTCGTTGTCGAGCGCTGAGCCGTTCTCGATCGTCATGAACAGGGCGATCCGCCCCTCCTTCTTCGCCGCCTCGACGTCGTCGGCCGACAGGCCCGGCCTGAACACGTCGGCATGGTGCTCCCAGATCCGGCGCATCAGCGCGATCTGAGCCAGCGCGAAACCGGCGGGCTTGGGATGGTTCGGCGGGACATAGGCTGCGAAGAACTGTCCCGCGAGCTTGCCGGCCTGCATGCGCGGAATGTCGGTATCGGTCTCGGGGTGCACCTTGCCGAGATCATAGACGCCGAGATCGCCTCTCGCGGTCCGGTCGAGCCGCACGACAAAGGGCAGGTCGTTGTGGCCGTCGATCAGCGGGACTCGGTCGAGCAAGGCGAGCGCCTTGTCGTAGGCGGCATCGGCGAGGGGAGGGGCGGCGAGGACCATGGCGCACCTGGGAAGCGGGGCTGGGGGCGGGATTCGCGAGGAGGAGATCGTGGCAGCGCGCGAGCCCGTGCGCGAGGCCAAATCAGCGTGCCTTGAGCGCGATTGGAGCCACCATTCCGGTATCTCGCGTCCTGGTGGTGCGACATCAGCGACGTGAGCAGCCGATATCGCGGGATCGTGTACTGCATGCCGAGCAATCATCTTGCGCCGAATGCGCGCAGGGCCGCAGCATCGGCTGCCTATTGCATATGCAATGTCGCGCAGATTGCTTTTGACAGAAATGTGGCGCGGGGTGATTGTCGAGCGCGCAGACGGTTGGTAGCTCTGCGCCGAAATCGCATCCCGCATGCGCCGGTGTCATACCGCGCAACAAGAACGGGCAACTGATTCGAGGGGTTAGGCGTCGTTCAATGGAAGTCTTCGTCCAGCAGCTCATCAATGGGCTGACCCTGGGGTCGATCTACGGCCTCATCGCCATCGGCTATACGATGGTCTTCGGCATCATCGGCATGGTGAATTTCGCCCATGGCGACGTGTTCATGCTGTCGGCCTTCATCGCGCTGATCTTCTTCATGCTGATTTCGGCCTGGCTCGGCGCCGGACTAATCGTGCTGTCACTGTTCTTCGTCCTGATCCTGGCGATGTTCTTCACTTCGCTGTGGAACTGGACGATCGAGCGGGTGGCCTACCGGCCGTTGCGCGGTTCGTTCCGACTCGCGCCGCTGATCTCGGCGATCGGCATGTCGATCTTCCTGATGAATTTCGTCCAGGTCGTGCAGGGTCCGCGCAACAAGCCGACGCCGCCGATGCTGAACAAGTCGATCCTGCTGATCGACAGCGCGACCTACCCGGTCTCGATCTCCTACAAGCAGATCGTCATCATCGTGACCACGATCGTGCTGCTCGCCGCCTTCTGGTACCTGGTGCAGAAGACGCCGCTCGGCCGGGCCCAGCGCGCCTGCGAGCAGGATCGCAAGATGGCCTCGCTCCTGGGCATCGACGTCGACCGCACCATCTCGATCACCTTCGTGATGGGCGCGGCGCTCGCGGCGGTCGCCGGCGTGATGTATCTCGTGCTCTACGGCGTGGTCTCCTTCCATGACGGCTTCGTGCCGGGCGTGAAGGCCTTCACTGCGGCTGTGCTCGGCGGCATCGGCTCGCTGCCCGGCGCGGTGCTCGGCGGCTTGCTGATCGGCCTGATCGAGGTGATGTGGTCGGCCTATTTCACCATCGACTACAAGGACGTCGCCGCCTTCTGCATCCTCGCGGTCGTCCTCGTGTTCATGCCCTCCGGCATCCTCGGCCGGCCCGAAGTCGAGAAGGTCTGAGCCCATGGCCATGGACGCATCGACGCCGGCCAAGCGCCAGGCCGACATGACGCGGGCGCTGAAGGAGGCCGCCTTCGCGGCGCTGATCACCTTCGGCCTGTGCATCCCGATCATCGCCTGGGGCACGCGCCAGAACCTCGACAACCAGCTCGTGCTCGATCCGCGCTGGGACGCGGTGGCCTGGGCAGTGGCGATCGTCTTCGTCGGCCGCTTCCTGATGGCGCTGCGCCAGCAGAAGCGCAGCGAGGGCAAGTCGGTCGTCCGGCTCCTGCCGCATGGCACCATCGGCTTCTTCCAGCGCAACTCGAAGTTGTTCTCGCTGTTCGGGCTCGGCTTCCTGCTGACCTTCCCGATCATCGCGATCAACCTCGCGGGCTGGGGCGGGGCGCTGAAGTGGATCGACAATTTCGGCGTCCAGATCCTGATCTATGTGATGCTCGGTTGGGGTCTGAACATCGTCGTCGGCCTCGCCGGCCTGCTCGATCTCGGCTATGTCGCCTTCTATGCGGTCGGCGCCTATTCATACGCGCTGCTGGCCAAGAATTTCGGCCTGTCCTTCTGGATCCTGTTGCCGATGGCCGGCATCCTCGCCGCCTTCTGGGGCATGATCCTCGGCTTCCCGGTGCTGCGCCTGCGCGGCGACTATCTCGCCATCGTCACGCTGGCCTTCGGCGAGATCATCCGCCTCGTCCTGATCAACTGGACGGATTTCTCGAATGGCTATGCCGGCATCTCCGGCATCCCGCGACCGACCTTCTTCGGCATACCGTTCACGGCAGGCGATGACGGCTTCGCGGCGGTATTCGGGCTGGAGTTCTCGCCGCTCTACCGCACGATCTTCCTCTACTACGTCATCCTGATGCTGGCGCTGCTGACCGCCTATGTCAGCCTGCGCCTGCGGCGCCTGCCGGTCGGGCGCGCCTGGGAGGCGCTGCGCGAGGATGAGATCGCCTGCCGTTCGCTCGGCATCAACACCACCAACACCAAGCTGACCGCCTTCTCGATCGGCGCCATGTTCGGCGGCTTCGCAGGCTCGTTCTTCGCGGCGCGGCAGGGTTTCATCTCGCCTGAATCCTTCGTCTTCATGGAATCGGCGATCATCCTCGCCATCGTCGTGCTCGGCGGCATGGGCTCGCTCTGGGGTTGCGCCATCGCCGCGATCGCGATGATCGGCGGCACCGAGCTCTTGCGTGAACTCGACTGGCTGAAGCAGATCTTCGGGCCCGATTTCGACCCGACCAAGTATCGCATGCTGATCTTCGGCTTCGCCATGGTGGTGATCATGATCTGGAAGCCGCGCGGGCTGATCTCGACCCGAGAACCCACGGCGTTCCTCAAGGAGAAGAAAGCGATCTCGGCCGACATGGTCCAGGAGGGGCACGGCTGATGACGACCAAACCGCTTCTCCAGGTCGAGCATGTCACCATGCGCTTCGGCGGCCTGACCGCCGTCAACGACCTCTCCTTCGAGGCCCGCAAGGGCGACATCACCGCGCTGATCGGCCCGAACGGGGCCGGCAAGACCACGGTGTTCAACTGCATCACCGGCTTCTACAAGCCGACCGAAGGCATGATGACGCTGACGCAGGAGAATCCAGATGGTTCTTCGGGAGACAGCTACCTGCTCGAGCGCATGCCCGACTTCCGGATCGCCTGGAAGGCCAAGGTCGCCCGCACCTTCCAGAATATCCGCCTCTTCGGCGGCATGACGGTGCTGGAGAACCTCCTGGTCGCGCAGCACAACCCGCTGATGATCGCCTCGGGCTTCACCTTCCTCGGCGTGCTCGGCATCGGCGGCTACAAGGCGCGCGAGAAGGAGGCGATCGAGAAGGCCAAGTTCTGGCTCGAGAAGATCAACCTGGTTCATCGCGCCGACGATCCCGCCGCGGACCTGCCCTATGGCGACCAACGCCGCCTGGAGATCGCGCGCGCCATGTGCACCGACCCGGTGCTGCTCTGCCTCGACGAGCCAGCCGCGGGCCTCAACCCGCGCGAAAGCCTCGACCTCAACAATCTCCTGCTGTCGATCCGCAAGGACCACGGCACGGCGCTCCTGCTGATCGAACATGACATGTCGGTGGTGATGGAAATCTCTGATCATGTCGTGGTGCTTGACTACGGCACCAAGATCGCGGACGGCACGCCGGCCGAAGTCCAGGCCGATCCGAAGGTGATCGCGGCCTATCTCGGCGTCGACGACGAAGAGGTCGAAGCGGTGGAAGCGGAGGTCGGCCTATGAGCGAGGCTCAACCGCTCCTCTCGGTCCGCGGCGTCAAGACCTATTACGGCAAGATCATCGCGCTGAAGGGCGTCGATGTCGACGTCCGCCAGGGCGAGATCGTGACCATGATCGGCGCCAACGGTGCCGGCAAATCGACGCTGATGATGACGATCTTCGGCGCGCCGCAGGCCCGCGAAGGCTCGATCACCTATGAAGGGCGCGACATCACCAAGATGCCGAGCCACGAGATCGCGCGCCTCGGCATCGCGCAGTCGCCGGAAGGGCGGCGCATCTTCCCGCGCATGACGGTATTCGAGAATCTGCAGATGGGCGCAGCCGTTGCCGGCATGCAGCATTTCGACGAGGACCTCGAGACAATCTGCACGCTGTTCCCGCGCGTGAAGGAGCGCCTGCAGCAGCGCGGCGGCACGCTTTCGGGCGGCGAGCAGCAGATGGTGGCGATCGCGCGCGCCCTGATGGCACGGCCGAAGCTCCTGATGCTCGACGAGCCTTCGCTCGGTCTCGCGCCGCTGATCGTCAAGCAGATCTTCGAGGCGATCAAGGAACTCAACCGCAGCCAGGGCTTGACCGTGTTCCTGGTCGAGCAGAACGCTTTCCATGCGCTCAAGCTCGCCCATCGTGGCTATGTCATGGTCAACGGCGTGATCACCATGAGCGGCAGCGGCAAGGAGCTGCTCGCCAATCCGCAGGTGAGGGCGGCCTATCTCGAAGGCGGGCGGCATTGAGCGCCGCGAGCTTTTAACGGAGCACGCTGATGCAGGGCATTCTCTATGAGGAGCCGACCGTCTGGCTCTTTCTCCTCGTCACGGTGGTGATGGGCGGCTGGGCCGCCTGGATGGCGGGGCGGGCGGTGGCGATCACCTGGCGGCCGCCGATTCAGCTCGTCTTCTATACGTTGATCCTCGGGCTGGTGATCCGCTTCATCCACTTCGCCCTGTTCGAGGCGACGCTGCTGTCGCCGCACTATTACATCGTCGACACGCTGGTGCTCTTCGCCTTCAGTTTCGCCGGCTGGCGCTACAACCGGGCGCGGCAGATGACGACGCAATATCGCTGGCTCTACGAGCGCACCGGACCCTTCAGCTGGAGGGCTCGGGAGAGCTCCTGAGACAGCGCGAACACCACCAAAGTTCACCGGGCTTGCCGCGTGACAGCACCTCGAAAAAGCGCAAGACTGCGTTTTCCGGTGGCACCACGCGCCGAGACGGGACGGCACGTCCGCCCCGTAAAATTCTCACAGGGGAGTCACAACGCATGAAGAAGCTGCTCTTGGGCGGAATTGCCCTTGGCGCGGTCCTCGCCTTTTCGGGCGTCGCGAACGCACAGATCAAGCTCGGCGTCGGCGGCCCGATCACGGGTCCGAATGCGGCGTTCGGGGCGCAGTTGAAGAACGGGGCGGAACAGGCTGCTGAAGACATCAACGCGGCCGGCGGTATCCTTGGCCAGAAGATCCAGGTCGTCCTCGGCGACGACGTCTCGGATCCGAAGCAGGGCGTCTCGGTCGCCAACAAGTTCGTCGGCGACGGCGTCAAGCTGGTGCTCGGCCACTTCAACTCCGGCGTCACCATGCCGGCGTCGGAAGTCTATGCCGAGAACGGCATCCTGATGATCAGCCCCTCGGCGACCAATCCGAAGATCACCGAGCGCGGGCTGTGGAACGTATTCCGCACCTGCGGCCGTGACGATCAGCAGGGCTCGGTTGCGGCGGAGTACATCGCCAAGAACCTCAAAGGCAAGAAGATCGCCATCGTCCACGACAAGACGACCTATGGCCAGGGCCTCGCCGACGAGACCCGCAAGGGCCTGACCAAGGCCGGCGTCAAGGACGTGCTCTATGAAGGCGTCAACGCCGGCGAGAAGGACTTCTCGGCGCTGATCTCGAAGCTGAAGTCGACGGGCGCCGACTACCTCTACTGGGGTGGCCTGCACACCGAAGGCGGCCTGATCGTGCGCCAGATGCGCGACCAGGGCCTGAAGACCGTGATGATCTCCGGCGACGGCATCACCACCGACGAGTTCGCCACGATCGGCGGCCCCGGCGTCGAAGGCACGCTGATGACCTTCCCGCCGGATCCGCAGAAGCGTCCGGAAGCCGCCGCGGTCCTGAAGAAGTTCGAGGCCCGCAAGTTCAAGCCGGAAGCCTACACGCTCTACAGCTACGCCGCGGTCCAGATCATGGCCGAAGGCGCCAAGCGCGCGAACTCGGTCGATCCCAAGAAGATCGCCGCGGCGCTGCATGGCGGCCAGCCGGTCGACACGGTCATCGGCAAGATCGGCTTCGACAAGAAGGGCGACATCACCCGTCCGGACTACACGGTCTACACCTGGAAGAAGGGGGCCGACGGCAAGATCGGCTATGTCGAAAACTGATCGTCTCTGATCGCCGAAAGGCATGAGACAGAGCCCGCTCCGGAGCGATCCGGGGCGGGTTTTTCTTTGTCGGTGCGTCTTGACCGAGTGCGGTCGCGAGCCCTTGCGGTCATGAAACACAAGGCGCGTTGTCGGGAGGCGCGATCGCCGTTCGTCCTCGAAGGGCAGAGCGCGCAAGCCAGCAGGAGCCACCGATGACCGCCACCATCACCGCCTTCGAACGTTCGCCCGATCGCGGCAATGGCCTGGCGCGCGACATGCGCCTTCGCTGGGCGTTCGAGGAAGTAGGCCAGCCCTATGATGTTCGCCTCATGTCGTTCAAGGCGATGAAGCAGCCGGCGCATCTTGCGATTCAGCCCTTCGGGCAGATCCCGACCTATGAGGACGGCGACATTGCCCTGTTCGAATCCGGAGCGATCGTGTTCCATATCGCTGAGCGCCATAAGGGCCTGCTGCCGGACGAGGCGAATGCCCGGGCGCGCGCGATCATGTGGATGTTCGCCGCCCTCAACACGCTGGAACCGCCGATTTTCGACCGCAGCCTCGTCAGGATTCTGGAGCGCGACAAGCCCTGGTATGAGGAGCGCCTTGCAGCTCTCGGCGAGATCATCGGCAAACGGCTCGACGGTCTCTCCAGTCATCTCGGCGCTGCCGACTGGCTCGACCGTACGTTCAGCGCAGGAGACCTGCTGATGGTCACCGTGCTGCGTCGCTTGCAAGGTTCAGGCATGCTGGAAGAGCGGCCGAACCTCGCCGCCTACATCGCCCGCGCCGAAGCGCGGCCGGCGTACCAGCGCGCCTTCGCGGCTCAATTGGCGGTGTTCACCGCGGCGGCGGGCTGACCGAATCTGCTCGCCGGAAGCGCCCCTCTCACGCCGCCGTCAGGCCCTTCATGAACCCGGCGAAGCGCAGCAGCCCGTCAGGCCAGGGGCCATGGCCGGATTCGGTGTTGAGATGGCCGCTGTCGCCGGCGTCGACGAATTCCGAGCCCCAGGCCTGCGCCAGGGCCTTGGCCTCGTCCTGCGTGCAATAGGGGTCGGTCGCGCTGGCGATCAGTACCGAGCGGAAGGGCAGGGGTTTTTGCGGGATCGCGGCGAAGTCGTCGGCCATGCCGGGGATGGCGCGCTTGGCCCGCTCGGAGGCCGGCGCGACCAGGAAGGCGCCGGTGACCTCATGCGGCTTCAGATGCTCGGCCGCATGCGCGACGGCGCTGCAGCCGGCCGAATGGGCGACGATGACGACCGGCCTGGTCGCGGCGCGCACGGCGGCGACGATGCGGCCGGCCCAGCCGTCGCGGGTCGGCTTGTACCAGTCCTCCTGCTCGACGCGGCGGGCCGTCGGCAGCTTGGCTTCCCAGCGGCTCTGCCAATGGTCGGGGCCGGAGCCCGACCAGCCGGGGACGATCAGGATGTCGGTGTCGGAGGTTTTCATGGGATCAAAGCACTATGAGGCCTTCGGCGCGGGCGGCTGCCGCCAGTTTTCGATCGACCGTCGCAAGCGGCGCTGACCGGTCCAGCGCAAGCTGGAGATAACAGGCATCGTAGCTCGTCAACTCATGCCGGGCGGCGAGTGGGCGGATGTCAGCGGCAACCCGGTCAAGTCCGAAATGACAGGTCTCGACCGGGATGCTGGCGATGGCGTGCCAGACGGCATCGCCATCTGCAGCCGAGAGGATTGCGCGGCGGCGCTTCGTCAACAGGACGTTCGCGACTTCGATCGGCCAAAGCCCCGGAACGTATCCGCCTCCGCCGAAATAAGGCGCGAGCTTCGTCAGCGCAGTTTGGTCCTGTTCGTCTGGCGAGAGGGCGGCGATGACGATCGAGGCGTCGATGACCGCCATCAGCGGCGGCCCTCATCTCTGGCCGACAGGATATCGTCGACCGAAAACGAGACCCCCTTGGCGCGCAGCATCTCGCGAACACGCAGAAACTCGGCCATGACCTCCGCCGCCTTGGCCTTCCGCGCCGCTGCGGCATCGCCGGGCGCTGCGTGCATGTGCGCCACCACCTTGCCATGGCGCGTGATCACGACCTCTTCGCCCCGCTCGACCCGGTCGAGCAGTTCGGAGAACTTGGTCTTGGCTTCAAAGGCGCCGACGGTGATCATGCGCTAAATCTAAACTGGTCAACCAGTCGGTTCAAGCCTCTCCGAACACCCGGCGGAAGATCGTGTCGACGTGCTTGAAGTGATAGCCCTCGTCGAACATCGCCTCGAGCTCGGCCACCGAGAGCTTCGCCGTGACGTCCTTGTCGGCCTTGAGGTTGGTGAGGAAGTCTTCGCCATGCTCCCAGGTGCGCATCGCGTTGCGCTGGACCATGGAATAGCTGTCCTCGCGGCTGGCGCCGGCCTGGGTCAAGGCGAGCAGGACGCGCTGCGAATTGTGCAGGCCACCGAGCTTGTCGAGGTTCTTGCGCATGTTCTGCGGATAGATCAGCAGCTTGTCGACGACGCCGGTGAGACGGGCCAGCGCGAAGTCGAGCGTCACCGTCGCGTCGGGGCCGATCATGCGCTCGACCGAGGAGTGCGAGATGTCGCGCTCGTGCCAGAGCGCGACGTTTTCCAGCGCAGGCGTCACCATGCCGCGCACCAGCCGGGCGAGGCCGGTCAGGTTCTCGGTCAGGACGGGATTGCGCTTGTGCGGCATCGCCGAGGAGCCCTTCTGGCCAGGCGAGAAATATTCCTCCGCCTCATAGACCTCGGTGCGCTGGAGATGGCGGATCTCGGTGGCGAGGCGCTCGACCGAGGAGGCGACGACGCCGAGCGTGGCGAAGAACATGGCGTGGCGGTCGCGCGGGATGACCTGGGTCGAGACCGGCTCGGGCGTCAGGCCCATCTTCTGCGCGACATATTCCTCCACCAGCGGGTCGATATTGGCGAAGGTGCCGACGGCGCCCGAGATGGCGCACGTCGCGATCTCGGCGCGCGCCGCGACGAGCCGGGCGCGGCAGCGGTCGAACTCGGCATAGGCCTGGGCGAGCTTCAGGCCGAAGGTGACCGGCTCGGCATGGATGCCGTGCGAGCGGCCGATGGTCGGGGTCAGCTTGTGCTCGAAGGCGCGGCGCTTGATGGCGGCGAGCAGGGCGTCGACATCGGCGATCAGGAGGTCGGCGGCGCGGGCGAGCTGCACGGCCAGCGTGGTGTCGAGCACGTCCGAGGAGGTCATGCCCTGGTGGACGAAGCGCGCCTCGGGGCCGACGATCTCGGCGAGATGGGTCAGGAAAGCGATGACGTCATGCTTGGTGACGCGCTCGATCTCGTCGATGCGGGCGACGTCGAAGGTGGCGTCCTTGGCCTTGGCCCAGATGGTTGCGGCCGCTTCCTTCGGCACGACGCCGAGCTCGGCGAGCTTGTCGGTGGCGTGCGCCTCGATCTCGAACCAGATGCGGAAGCGCGTCTGCGGCTCCCAGATCGCGACCATCTCGGGGCGGGAGTAGCGGGGGATCATAGCGGGCTCGCGGCGTGACGATGAAAGGCTCGCCGGCTCGCTAGCACGGACGGGCCGCTGACGGAATGCCGGAGGGCTGCTGCTGACAGCTTCGGGCCCTGCCTCTGCCTAGCGTCCGCGCCGGCTGGGCGGGATGCTCCTCGCTTCTGGAGCGCCGACAGACCCAAGGAGGAAAAGACCGATGTCCTATGTCGATGGTTTCGTCGCGGCCGTGCCGGCCGCCAATCGCGAGGCCTATGCCGAACATGCCCGCAAGATGGCGCCGATCTTCAAGGAGTTCGGTGCGACGCGGGTCGCCGAGAACTGGGGCGACGACGTCCCGCATGGCAAGCAGACCGATTTCTACCGGGCGGTGGCGGCCAAGGATGACGAGGTCGTGGTCTTCGCCTGGGTCGAGTGGCCGAGCAAGGAGGCGCGCGATGTCGCCTGGCAGAAGATGATGGAGGATCCGCGCATGGCGCCGGGCGCCAATCCGATGCCGTTCGACGGGGCGCGGTTGATCTATGGCGGCTTCGCCGGCATCGATCTGTAGACTGCTCCGTCATTCTCGGGCGGAGCGAAGCGCAGACCCGAGAATCTCGTGATGAGAAGGCGCTGGCCGGCGCCTCTTTCTGCCTGAGATGCTCGGGTCAAGCCCGAGCATGACGTTTGTGGCTGGGCTAGACCCAGTCGCCGCGCGCCGCCTCCGCCGCCTTGCGGATGGCAGCGATGTTGCCGGCATAGGCCGACGGCCCGCCCTTGAACACGGCCGAACCGGCGACCAGCGTGTCGGCGCCGGCCCTGACGCAGAGCGGCGCCGTCTCAGGCGTGACGCCGCCGTCGATCTCAAGCGCGATCGGCCGCTCGCCGATCAGGGCCCGCACCTGGGCGATCTTCTCGACCACCGAATGGATGAAGCTCTGGCCGCCGAAGCCGGGGTTGACCGTCATCAGCAAGATCAGGTCGACATCGCCGATCAGCGGCTCGGCGGCGCTCGCCGGCGTGCCGGGGTTGAGCACGATGCCGGCCTTCTTGCCCTGCGCCTTGATCGCCTGCAGCGTCCGGTGTGGATGCGCGCCGGCCTCGACATGGAAGGAGATCAGGTCGGCGCCGGCCTTGGCGAAGGCCTCGATGTAGGGATCTACCGGCGCGATCATCAGATGGACATCGAAGAACTTCTTGGTGTGCGGCCGGATCGCCTTCAGCACATCCGGGCCGAAGGTGATGTTGGGCACGAAATGCCCGTCCATCACGTCGCAATGGATCCAGTCGGCGCCAGCCTCGTCGACGGCGCGGACCTCCTCGCCGAGCTTGGCGAAGTCGGCGGAGAGGATGGAAGGGGCGATGCGGATCGTGCTCATGGCGGGCGTTTAGCCTGTTTCGCAGGATCGCGAAACCATGCCGATGTCATCCCGGACAAGCCGCGTCAGCGGCGCCGATCCGGGATCCATTCCGGAGCCTATCCGAAAGAGCTTCCGGAATGGGTCCCGGGTCTTCCTTCGGTCGCCCGGGACGACCGCGCCTTTGCTGGAGCGAAAGAGTTCCGATGTCTTTCGATATCAAGCCCGCTTCAACGGGAATGACAGGCGCCGGTCGGCCTCGGCGATCTCGACGGCGGCCTGGGTGAAGGCGGGGCGCAGCTTCAGCCGCTCGAACCAGCGCGACAGGCCATCGAACGGCGCAAGCGAGGGGCCACCGAGGCGCAGTGAGAACAGCACGCTCATGAACAGGGCGATATCGGCGACCGAGACCGCGTCGCCGAAGAATTCGCGCCCGGCGAGCCGGTCTTCCAGCACGGCATAATGCTTCTCCAGCGCCTGCTCGGCGATCAGCGCGTCGGCTTCCTGGGCGAAGCGCCTTGTCTGGTCGGTCGAGGGCGGGCTGGTGCGGTGCATCAACGGCTTCAGCGCCTGCAGCATGATCTCGTCGGCATAGAGCTCGTCGAGCCGGCAGCGGGCACGGGCGCCGGGGCAGAGCGGAAGGAGCGGCGGCTCGGGATAAGCGTCTTCGAGATATTCGAGGATGACGGTCGAGTCGTAGAGCACGATCCCGTCATCGTTCAGCACCGGGACCTGCCGCTTGGGGTTGAGGGCGACGACTTCAGGATGCTTGGGATCATAGCCGGTCGTCTGGTTGAACGGCACCATGATGCGCTCGAAGGCGAGACCTTTTTCGCGCAGTGCGATCTCGACCTTGCGCGAGAACAGGCTGAGCGGCCCCGAATAGAGCGTGATCATAACAGGAACTCCGGTTTTGCTTGCCTGAACTCTGGCAAAGCTTGCAGTCAGCTCGCGTCAGCAGGGAGTTCTTCCAGACGGTGACGCCAGCATAGTCGCTTCCGCCACCGCTGCCCGGGTCAAAGGCGCTGGAGCGGCAGCGAGAGCTTGCGGTCCCAATCGGCGATCTCGGTCAGCTGTGTCGCGAAGACGGGACGCGCGCCGACCCGCTCATGCCAGGCCGCGAGCGCCGGCAGGGCAGAAAATGACGGCCCGCCCAGCCGGCGGACATAGTGGACCATCAGGAACATCCCGATGTCCGCGGCGGAGAAGGCGCCGCAGAGATAGGGCTTCTGGCCGAGTGCCGCTTCGATGTCGGTGAAGTAGCGCGCCAGCAGGGCCTCGGCCGCCCTGGCCTTATCCTCCGCCTGCTCCAGCTCCGCCTGCGGCAGGCGTTCGCCGTTGCGATGGAAGAGCTGGCGCAGCGCCCCGAACAGCACTTCGTCGGCGAAGAGCTCGTGCTGGCGGCAGCGCGCCCGCTCGACCGGCGTGGCGGGATAGAGCGGCGGCTGCGGATAGGCTTCGTCGAGATATTCGAGGATCAGGGTGGAGTCGTAGAGGGTCAGCTCGCCATCGACCAGGACCGGTACCTGGCCTTTCGGATTGGCGGCGAGCACCTCGGGGTGCTTCGGGTTGTAGCCGACCATCTGGTTGAACGGCACGACGACGCGTTCGAAGGCCAGTCCCTTTTCGGCGAGGGCGATCTCGACCTTGCGGCCGAACAGGCTGAGTGGTCCGGAATAGAGCTTCATCGGCGTGCTTCCCCCTGCTCCAGGCCGTCAAAGCGGCCGGTTGCAGGCAGCCTGGGAGCCCGCCTCGTCAGCTCACGTCAGCAGAGACTTCCTTGCGCCTGATCCGCGCTGCGACGCCGCGTAGCAGCCAGGGCAGCAGATAGATCGGGAACTGGGCCAGCGCGAAGTAGAGATAGGTGGTCGGCGGCACGCCGGCGCCGAGCGCGGCGACCAGCAGGCCCATGTTCCGCTGGCCGGTGCCGTAGCCGATCATGAAGCGCTCGGAGACGGGGAAACGGCGCAAGCCCAGCCAGGCGCTGGCGAGGCCGACCGCGGAGACCAGAAAGGCGACGGCGAGGAACAGCGCGACCTGGCCCGGCCGTTCCATCGCCGCCCTGGTGACGCCGTCCATCGCCGCGATGGCGAAGACGAAATACATCAGCACGCCGAAGCCATCGAGATTGGGCTTGAGCGCGCGGATGCGCTCCGCCCCGAGCCAGCGCCGGATCGCGAAGGCGACGACCATGCCGCCTCCGATGAACATGACGAGCCGCAAGGCCAGCGCCAACCGGTCGAGCGGCACGGCAGCCCCCGCCAGCCAATCGACCAGGAAGGGGGCGATCAGCGGGCTCGCGATCGTGGTGACGATGACGCCGGCAATGATCAGCGAGGGCTCGAAGCCATAAAGGATGGCGACGGCGGGCGAGGACATGATCGGCGGCGCCGCGCCCATGATGGCGATGCCGAGCAGCAGGCCGGGATCGAGCGCTTCGCGGCCAAGCAGAGCGAGAGCGGCGGCGATCAGCAGGGCGGGTGTGAAAAGCAGCCAGAGGCAGGTCACGATCAGCTTCGCCGGTCGGCGCACCAGCCCCGCGATGACGCCGAGATCGGCGCGCATGAACACGACGGTGGTGAAACAGAAGATCGTGATCGGCAGGAGCGGGCGCGCCGCAGCCGAGAACTGCGGCAAGGCGAGGCCGAGGAAGATCGAGAGCGCGAAGCCCTGCGTGCCGTAGCGGCCGAGCAGAGCGAGGGCGGAGGCGAGGGCAGCGAGCATCGAAACCGGAGCAGCAAAACGGAGCGCCACACTGGCTGATCCGGAGGGCTGCGTCATCTGGCGGGAGTGCAGGGTAGCCCCGCTGTCATCGCGACGCGCGACGCGACGACGACATGCGAGCCCGCTCGCGCGATGTCTTGCAGTTCGCGTTGCGCGGCGCGCAACATCAGGGCCGGCTCTAGGCAGAAAGTTGCGCTGCATTCGTGGATGGACGGCCCGCGCAGGCGACATCTCCGAAATGGAGACGGAAGCTGCGAAACTTTGCCGGGTTATCCGCAATATTCGACGAAACGGCTGACAGCCGCGGCGGCGGCGCTATTCTTGCTAGCGGGAAAGGCTGGCGGAGGCTTGTCGGATGCGTACGGACGCGATCGTTGTTGGGGCGGGCATCGTCGGGATTTCGGTGGCGCTGCATCTGCAGAAGGCGGGCCGCTCGGTCCTGCTGGTCGATCGCGGCCAGCCCGGCGGTGAGACCAGTTATGGCAATGCCGGCCTGATCCAGCGCGAGGGCGTCTACCCCTACGGCTTCCCGCATGATTTCGGTGCGCTCATCCGCTATGCGATGAACAACACCATCGATGCGCATTATCACTGGAACGCGATCCCCAAGCTCGCGCCCTTCCTGTGGTCGTACTGGATGCATTCGCGCGCCTCGCAGCACGAGGCGATCGCCCATAAATACGCGACCCTGATCGAGCATTGCGTGACCGAGCACGATGCTTTGGCACAGGAAGCGGGCGCGACCGACCTGCTGCGCCGCAAGGGCTGGATGAAGGTCTTCCGCACGCCGGTCGAGCAGGAGACCAGGCTGGCGGAAGCGGCGCGCTGGAAGCGCGATTTCGGCCTGAACCACCGCGCGCTCGACGCGGCCGACCTGCGCGCCGAGGAGCCGCATCTCGACCAGAGCCTGATCGGCGGCCTGCACTGGACCGATCCGGTGACGGTGATCGATCCGCTCGGCCTGTCCAAGGCCTATCTCGCCCTGTTCGAAAAGCTCGGTGGGCGCTTCGCCCAGGGCGATGCCGGGACGCTCGCACAGGACGGCGACCGCTGGAGCGTTACGCTCGCGGACGGCACCAAGGCGCTCGGCATGGATGCGATCGTCGCGCTCGGCCCTTGGGCCGACGTGCTGACCAACCGGCTCGGCTATCGCCTGCCGCTCGCCGTCAAGCGCGGCTATCACATGCACTACAAGCCGCTCGGCAACGCCGTGCTGAATCATCCGGTGCTGGACACCGAGCGCGGCTATTTCCTGGCGCCGATGCGCCAGGGCGTGCGCCTCACCACCGGTGCCGAATTCGCCAATCGCGGCGCGCCGAAGACGCCGGTGCAGCTCGCCCGCGCCGAGCCGATCGCCAAGACCCTGTTCCCGCTGGGCGAGCGGCTCGACGCCGAGCCCTGGCTCGGCAACCGGCCGTGCACGCCGGACATGATGCCGATCATCGGGCCGGCGCCGAAGCACAGGAACCTGTGGTTTTCCTTCGGCCACGCCCATCATGGGCTGACGCTGGCGGCGGTGACCGGCCGCATGGTCGCCGAGATGGTCAGCGGCCAGAAGGTCTTCGTTGACCCGACGCCGTTCGCGCCGGCGCGGTTCGGCTGAATTTCAGGCGGGACGCAGCGCCGCGTTCCGCCGCACCAGCCAGACGGCGAAGGCCGAGGCGGTCACGTACATGACCAGGCTGTAGATGCCGGGCACCACCGCCGCGGCCGGATTGCGCAGTACGTTGAGCGCGATGAAGATCGCGAGCGCGGCATTGTGGATGCCGATCTCCATGGCGATGGCCACCGCCTGGCCCTTCGGCAGACGCAGCGCCAGCGGGGCGAGATAGCCGGTGAGCATGCTGACGAGGTTGAAGGCGAGGCAGGCGCCGCCGACCGCCACCAGGCTCGGCAACAGCGCCTTGCGCTCGATATAGATCGCGCCGGCGATCAGCACGGCGAGGACCAGGATCGAGAAGAGCTTGATCGGCCCCTCGGCGCGGATGGCGAAGCCCTCGGCCCGCGCCCGCACCAGCATGCCGAGCGCGACCGGGATCAGGATGATCGCCCCGACCTCGATTACCTTGCGGTGCGGCGGCGGCACATATTGGTCGGCTCCGAGGAAATAGGCGAGCGAGAGGTCGAGCACGATCGGCAGGGTCAAGAGGCAGAGCAGGCTGTTGACCGCCGTCAGCGTGATGTTGAGCGCGACGTCGCCGCGAGTGAGGTGGCTGTAGATGTTGGCGGTCGCGCCGCCGGGCGCGGCGGCGAGCAGCATCAGGCCGACGGCGTGATCCGGCGACAGCTTCAGGCCGATCGCGATGGCGAAGGCGGCGAGCGGCAGCAGCAGCACCTGCAGGAAGAGGCCGAAGCCGACGGCGAGCGGATAGCGCGCGACACGGCGGAAATCCTCGAGCGTCAGGCTGAGGCCAAGTCCGAGCATGACGATGCCGATGGCAAGCGGCAACAGCAGATCGGTCAGGATCGAGCCCTGCATGCGCGTTCCCCTTGGCCGGCATTTTCTATGCCGCAGCGTCAGGCTAGTTGAGGACCCTTGGCTACGCCACTGATCGCATGGAGTCTTTTGGCGGTAAGGTTTCCATTTTCCTTGATTTGCCGAACAAACGTCAGAACCAAGCACAGGCCGGCTTCAAGATCAGCCCGACCGATTGCTGGCTGAAGCTGCGCTTGTAGGCTTCGACGATCATCGAGAGCTTCTCACGATTCGCGCTCTCGTCCGAGGTCGCGATCAGCATGAGCTTGCTCGGCTCGCGGATCAGCCTGCCACGCTCGCGGTCGCGATACTGCCCGCTGGCGTCGAGGACGGTGAGGCCATCGGGGAAACGCGGCGTCACCTCCTCGTCGACGAAGCGGCGGAAGGCGCCTTCGCTGACGCCCACACGGTCTCCAATCTTGCGACCGAAGAGGAGTTCGGCGCTCAGCATTGCCTGCTGGCCGGGCGCGCAGGTCTGCGGCCCGAGGCCGGCGCAACCTGAGAGGGTGCTTGCGAGAAAAAGCGCAAAGCTGAGTCGGATCATGGCTTTGCCCCTGCCGGCTGAGAGATCGATTCAGTAGGTATCGCTGCTTCAAAAACGCTGCGGGCTGAAATGGCCGATGTCGATCGCGGGCGAACGGCCGGCGATCAGGGCGGCGACGAGACCGGCGGTCGCGGTCGACTGGGTCATGCCGTAATGGCCATGGCCGAAAGCATAGACGACATTCGGATTTCGGCTGGCCTTGCCGATGACGGGCAGGGAATCCGGCAGCGACGGCCGGAATCCCATCCAGAGCTTGCCGCTGCCGAAGGCCGGTAGACCCTCCACCATCGTCGCGGCCTTGCCGTAGAGCGCTTTGGTGCGAGCGTGGTTGGGCGCTGCGTGCAAGCCACCGAACTCGACGGCGCCGCCGATGCGAAGACCACTCTCGAGCGGGGTCATGACGAAGCCGTCGTCCTTGAAGCCGATCGGGCGGCTGGTCAGACCGGTCACGCCGGGGAAGCTGACATTGTAGCCGCGCTCGGTGTCGAGGGGGATGTTGTCGCCCATCGCCGCCGCCAACGGCTTGGACCAGGCGCCGGCCGCGACGACGACGCGATCGACGACGCGCTGCCAGCCATCGGGACCGACCAAAGCAGGGCGCTCGCCCATGGAGATGTTGGTGACCTCGGCCTTCTCATAGGTGGCGCCGCGCGCCAGTGCCGTCTCGAACAGCGCCATGGTGAGGGCGAGCGGGTCGCTGATATGGGCGCAGTCCGGGTGGAAGGCGGCGCCGGCAAAGCGGTCCTTCAGCGCCGGCTCGAGCTGGCGCAATTCCTGCGGCTGCAGCATGTCGACGGCGATGCCGGCGGCGCGCTGGCGCTTGGCCAGAGCTTCGAGGCCGGCGCTGTCGCCAGGGTCGCGATAGGTGTAGAGCGCACCGCGGCGATGGATGTGGTTGCTGATGCCGGCCTTTTCGGCACGCGCCAGCCAGGCCGGCAATGCGAGCTGCTGGATTGCGATCATGCCGGCGATCGAGCGCTCATAGGCGGCGGGCCGGGCCGCGAGCAGGAAGCGCGCCAGCCAGGGCAGCAATTGCGGGAGATAGCCGAGGCGGATCGCCAGCGGCCCGAGCGGATCGAGCAGGAAGCCCGGCACCTTGCGCAGCATGTTCGGACTGGCGATCGGCAGCACGTCGGTATGCGCGATGATGCCGGCATTGCCGCGCGAGGGGCCGAAAGCCGGCCCTTCCTTGTCGAGGATCAGGACCTCGTGGCCCTCGTCGAGCAGGGCGTGGGCAGTGGCCGTGCCGACGATACCGGCGCCGATGATCGCGATCTTCATGGGGTGGGCAGCAGCTTGAGGGCCGCCGGCTGCTTCACCTCGATCTCGACGAAGGCGATCGGGTGGGGCGAGCCGTTCATCACGTCGTGCTGGATGCCGGCCTGGCGCATATACGCCTGGCCCTGGGCCAGCGGTACGTCGGTCTCCTTGGCGCCATCATGGACGCGCAAGGTGCCGGCGACCAGCATGATGACGAAATAGGGCCAGCCATGGCTGTGCCAGCCGGTGACCGCGCCGGGTTCGAAATCCCAGCGCGTGATCCGGACGGCGTCGTCGTCCTGCTGGAGCGTGGCGACGGCGGGGATCGTGCAGGTGAACGCCATGTCGCCTCCATGCGAGGATCGTTAACCGCCGATTAGCCGGCTTGTCCGCCTTGCGGTTGTGTCGAAAGTTCTGATATATCAAGGCTATCCGAAGCGTCAAGCATCACGGGTGCCACCCATGACCGAGGATGCCAGCGTTTCTGGCGAGGATTCCGTCGGCGCTCGCGCCTCCGCCAGCCTGGCCGATTTGGCCTATCGCCGCCTGGAGGAGGCGATCGTGACCCTGTCGCTGCGGCCGGGCGCGGTGCTAACCGAGGCGCAGATGATCGAGCTCGTCAGCGTCGGCCGCACGCCGGTGCGCGAGGCGCTGATACGGCTGGCGCAGCAGGGCCTGGTCGAGATCCTGCCGCGCAAGGGCGTCGTGGTCACCGCGATCGATGCGATCGACGTGATGGCGGCGCTCGACGCGCGTGAAGTCCTGGAACGCCTGATCGCGATGGAGGCGGCGAAGCGCGCCGGGCCAGGCGAGCGCAGCGCCATCCTGGCCAAGGCCCGGGCCATGCACGAGGCGGCGCAGGCCGACGACGTCAATGCCTATATGCGCCTCGACAAGGAGCTCGACGCGTTGGTCGCAGCGGCGGCGCGCAGTCCCTATGCCAGCCGGGCCGTCGAACCGTTGCAGGCGCTGATCCGCCGCGCCTGGTACTTCTTCGACCGGCAGGTCGATCTGGTGCCGGCAGCGCATCACCACGTGGCCCTGGCGCAGGCGCTGGTCGCGGGCGAGCCGGGCGCCGCCGCGCAGGCAAGCGATGCCCTGATGCAGCATCTGCGCGAGGGGCTGCTGGCGGCGCTGCAGCGGGAATGACCGGGCATCGCGTCGGCATGCTGATATATCTTAACCCTGCGACGGAATTGGCCATAATCTCGACAATTGATGCAACTCGCCTTTTACCGCTGCGTGCCTAGATAAAGGCAGTATTCTCGCGCAGAGTTGGGCGATGAACAGCATGGTCGATGCCGCCTTACGCGCGGTGCTCCCGAATGCGCAGGCCTTTCGCGAGGCGATGGCGCAGGTGGCGAGCGCCACCCATATCGTGACGACCCTGGGGCCCGGCGGCCGCTCGGGGCTGACGGCGACGGCCGTGAGCTCGGTCTCGGTTGCTCCTCCAACCATGCTGGTCTGCATCGAGGCGGCCAGCCGCACACTCTCGGCAATCGAAGAGAGCGGCATCTTCTGCATCAACACGCTGGCGGCAGCTGACCATGAGCTCGCGGCCATGTTCTCGGGGCAGCGCGGCCTGACTGGCGAAGAGCGCTTCGCTGCCGGTGAATGGGGCGAGCTCTCGACTGGCGCGCCGGTGCTGGCGAGCGCGCTCGCCAGCTTCGACTGCCGTGTGTCCGCCGTCCACCGGGTCACGACGCACCGCATCCTGATCGGCCAGGTGGTCGCAATCGGCGGCGGTGGCTCCGGGCCGGGGCTGGTTTATCGCCATCGCCGCTTCGGCGGGTTCTGAAAGGGCGTCTCGGCTCCGTTCGTCATTGCGAGCGTCAGCGAAGCCATCCAGGGCCGTCGAGCTCTACGCTCCCTGGTTTGCTTCGTCGCTGCGCTCCTCGCAATGACGGGGAGCGCCCCGATCTCCTTCAGCCGCTGCCGCTCATGTACTCCCGCTCCTCCTCGTAGAGCACGAGGATGCGGTCGATGATCGCGTCGGTCGCGCCGCGATAGGTCGTCGGATCGAACAGATCGTCCAGTTCCTCACCGGCGAGCTTGCCGGCCAGCTTCCGGTGGTCGGCCAGGACGTCCTTGAGATGACGGCCGCTGGCTAGGCAGTCGCGGCTGGCCTCCTCGAGCAGGTGATGCGCCTCGCCGCGCCCGATCGTCTGCGCCAGAGCGAGCGAGACCCGCTCGGCCATGACCAGTCCGTTGGTGAGGTCGAGATTGTACTGCATCTGCTCCGGGAAGACCTGGAGCCCTTCGGCCAGCGCGACCGCATGGTCCAGCGCCCCACCGGCAATCACGAAGAGCTCGCGCAAGGTCGGCCATTCGGCATGCCAGCCGCCCATGGCGCGCTCGTGCTCCTGCGGCATCGCCGCGAGCATGGTTGCGACCAGCCCCGGCGCGCGCTTCGCAGCCGTCAGGATCAGCGTGCACAGCACCGGGTTGCGCTTGTGCGGCATGGCCGAGGAGCCGCCCTTGCCCGGCGCTTCCGGCTCGGCCAGCTCGCCGATCTCGGTCTGCGCCATCAGGGCGACGTCTCCGGCCATCTTGCCGAGATGGCCGAGCAGGAGGCCGAGCTCGGTCGCGATCCGGGCCGGGCGCCGACGTTCGCTGTGCCAGGGCACGCGCATGGCGCCGATCGAGGGCATGATGCGGGCGAAGGCTTCCGAGACCGCATCGGCCTTGTCGCCGAGCGAGGCAAGGCTGCCGGCGGCGCCGCCGAGCTGATGGGCGGATTCTCCCCAGATCATGAAGTCGTCATGGAAGGAGACGATCGGGGCAAGCCAGTTGGCGGCCTTGAGCCCGAAGGAGATCGGCACCGCATGCTGCAGGAAGGTGCGGCCGATCATCGGCGTACGGCGGTGCTCCCGGGCCAGCTCGGCCAGCGCATGAGCGAGGCGGGCGGAGCGAGCAAGGATCAGGTCCTGCGCCGCGCGGTATTGCTGGGCCTGGCCGGAATCGATCACGTCCTGGCTGGTCGCGCCGTAATGCACCCACTTCGCCGCCTCGGCATCAACGGCTGCGACGCGTGCCGTCAGCGCCTTGACCAGCGGGATCGCGGGATTGCCGGCGAGCGTCGCGGCCTTGCCGATCGCGGCGATGTCGTAGAGTTCCGCCTTGCACTGGGCGGCGATGATGTCGGCTGCCGCGGCGGGGATGACGCCGGTCTCTGCCTCGGCGCGGGCGAGCGCCATCTCGAAATCGAGCATGCCCTGCAGCGCGGCGCGATCGTCGAGGACGGCCGCCATCTCGCGATCGGCGAAAAGTTCGCCATAGAGGCTGCCCTCAGCCATGTCCGGGCGCGCCTCGGTGCGGAGCGGTCGTTGCAAGCCACATCCCAGCTTCGTCCTCTTGTGCGCGCCGGTGCTTTCCGGTCATGGATTAGGGGAACTTGGATAGACCCGAGGCGGGCCGGGCTGCAACATGTCGGTGGCCTCGGAAAACGGTGAGGAATTCAGCCCATGGCGATGACGATGACCGGCGAGGCGACGCTGCCCGCAGCCAAGCAGGTGGTCTGGGCAAAGCTCAACGACGCCGAGGTGCTGAAGGCCTGCATCCCCGGCTGCGAGCAGCTCACCAAGGATGACGACAGGCATTTCTCGGCGGTGGTGAAGGTCAAGCTCGGCCCGGTGAAGGCGACGTTCAAGGGCAAGGTCGAATTGCAGGACCTCGATCCGCCGAACGGCTATCGCATCGTCGGCGAAGGCGAGGGCGGCATCGCCGGCTTCGCCAAGGGCGGCGCCAGGGTCATGCTGGAGGATGCCGAGGGCGGGCAGACCCTGTTGCGCTACGAGGTCGAGGCGCAGGTGGGCGGCAAGCTGATGCAGCTCGGCTCGCGCCTGATCGATTCGGTCTCGAAGAAGCTGGCCGACGAGTTCTTCGCCAATTTCGCCAAAGCGGTGAGCGAAGGTTGAAGGGCTCTCTCGAACCTCTCGGCCCTCATCCTGAGGAGCCGCGCAGCGGCGTCTCGAAGGATGGTCCAGGAGGCTCGAGATAGCTGGAGCATCCTTCGAAACGCGGGCTTCGCCCGCTCCTCAGGATGAGGGCATTAAGAGGCATGCGTTAGGAGCTCACGACGCCTTGCGCAGCGCCGCGAGCGCCTCGCTGACGGTCGCTTCCGCCGCGCCGACCTGCAGCGCGATGTCGGCCGCCGCCGCATTGGCGCGCTCCAGCGCCTTCTCGGTCTTGCCGAGGCTGTCGTTGACGCGTGTCGCGCTGCCGATCGCCTCGTCCGAACCTTGCGCGACCTCGGCGGCGTGCCGGGCGATGCCGCCGGTGACGCTGCTCTGCTGGGCGACCGCATCCGAGATCGCCTCCGAATCCGCCTTGATCTCGCCGATCGTCGCGCCGATCGAGGTCGCGCGGACGCCGCAGGCCTCGGCGCTGGCCGAGAGCTCGGCGATCTGTGTCGCGATCTCCTGTGTCGCCGAGGCGGTCTGCGTCGCCAGCGACTTCACCTCGGCGGCGACCACGGCGAAGCCACGGCCGGACTCGCCGGCGCGGGCCGCCTCGATGGTGGCGTTGAGGGCGAGCAGATTGGTCTGGGCCGCGATGTCGGCGATCATGCCGACCACGGTGCCGATGCTGCTCGTGACATGGCGCAATCGGGCGATCGCTTCGTCCATCGCCTGCGCATCGGCGACGGCGCGGTTGGCGATCTCCAGGCTCTGGCGGGCGCGCTGGCCGATCTCGGCGATGTTCGCCGACATCTCCTCGGTCGCTGCCGCAGTCTGCATCGCCTTCTCGCGCACCAGCAGCGAGGTCTGCGCGACCGAGCCGACCTGGTCCTTGATGAAGCTGCTGGCCGCCGAGGTCTCGCCGGCGGTGTCGACGAAGAGATCGACCGCCTTGCTGATCGCGCCGTCGAGCTGGCCGATCCGCGAGGTCAGCGTCGCCGCGACCTCGTCGAGCGCGACGCCGCGGCGGCGGGCCTCGGCCGCCTCAAACTCGCGGTCGAGCGACATGGCGGTGTTGACGTCATAGGTCAGGACCCGCTCGATGATGAAGAGATCATGCGGGATGTCGCGCCGCGAGAGAACCAGCCGCGTGCGGCTCTCCTCCAGGAAGATCCGGAACAGCGTGAAGGCGATCGAGGCGCGGGCGCGGGCACCGACCTGGCCGTGCCGTTCGAGCCCGGTGAGTCGTTCCAGCGAATCGCAATAGCGCTGGTCGAAATCACCGTCGAAGAGCAGGCGGAAATGATCGGCCTCGGCGGCATAGAGCTCGGCCGCGACCGGCTCGACGGCCGGCTTCAGCAGCGGGTGGATAGCGAAGGCGCGGGCGAAATCCTGCTCGACCACCTCGACGATGACGCGTTCGACGATGGCGCGATAGCGGCGCAGGCGCTTGCGCTGACGCTCGTCATAGCCGATCGCCGTGAGGCGACGCTGGACGTGTTCGAGGATCGAGGCCAACCGCGCCATCCATGAGCGGGACGATCGGAGATCGTCATTCCGACCAGCGATGCTGCAGATGTGTGGTTAAGATTCCGCAAAGGGTTCGCTCGCCGGTTGCGAGTTGCGGAGCATCGCCGCGCAGTGCCGGTGTTCAAAACCATGGGAAAACGGCGCCAAACGAGGCCGGTTGCAGCATGGCCTCCCGCTTGACCGCGGAAAATCCCGGGTCCACATTGTTTTTTGAAGTTGTTCCAAGGAAATTCTCCGCTGGCTCGTGACGGGCCGGCGCATGGGTCGTGCGGCCTTCGCGATGTCGTGGGCCGTGCAGAAAACAGGCTTTCGGAGGAGTGCCCCATGGCCAATCTGTCCATGACGGTGAACGGCAAGGCCGTCACCGCAACTGTCGATCCGCGCACCCTCCTGGTGCAGTTCCTGCGCGAAAATCTGAGACTGACCGGGACGCATGTCGGCTGCGACACCAGCCAGTGCGGCGCCTGCGTCGTCCATCTCGACGGCAAGGCGGTGAAGGCCTGCACCACGCTGGCGCTGTCCTGCGAGGGCGCCCAGGTGACGACGATCGAGGGGCTGGCCAATGGCGGGGCGCTGCACCCGATGCAGGAAGCCTTCCGCGAGCATCACGGCCTGCAATGCGGCTTCTGCACGCCGGGCATGATCATGTCGGCGGTCGACATCGTGAACCGGCGCGGCAACAGCCTCGACGAGAAGACGATCCGCGAGGACCTCGACGGCAATATCTGCCGCTGCACCGGCTACCACAACATCGTCAAGGCGGTCGCCGCCGGCGCGCAGGCGATGGCGGGTGGCTCCGCCAGGGACCGCGAAGCGCCGCGTCGGGCCGCCGAATAGCTGATTGCCGCGGCTGCCTCCGGCCGAAGCCGGCAGCCGTCTTCCGATGTGATCCCCGAAACATGCTGATAGCGCCCAATAAGAGGCGTCACGCCAGGAGGAATCCATGTCCGCCACCGGAATCGGCGCTCCCGTCCGCCGCAAGGAAGACCACCGCTTCATCACCGGCCAGGGCCGCTATACCGACGACATCAACCGGCCGGGCCAGGCCCACGCCTATTTCCTGCGTTCGCCGCATGCGCACGCCACGCTGAAAAAGATCGATACCATGGCCGCGGCGGCGATGCCGGGCGTGCTGGGGATCTTCACCGGCGACGATCTCGCCGCCGACAAGGTCGGCGGGCTGATCTGCGGCTGGATGATCCACAACAAGGACGGCTCGCCGATGAGGGCAGGCCCGCATCCGGCGCTGGCGCAGGGCAAGGTCCGCTATGTCGGCGACCATGTCGCGGTGGTGGTGGCCGAGACGCTGGCGCAGGCGCGTGACGCGGCCGAGGCGATCGTCGTCGACTATGGCGTGCTGCCGGCAGTGGTCGATACCGCAACCGCGGCCAAGGCGAAGACGCAAGTTCATGCCGAGGCTCCGGACAACACGGTGTTCAACTGGCATCTCGGCGATAGGGCTGCGACCGACGCGGCCTTCAAGGCGGCCAAGCACGTCACCAAGCTCGACATCGTCAACAACCGGCTGGTGCCGAACCCGATGGAGCCGCGCGGCGCGGTCGGCGATTACGACCAGGGCGAGGGCGCCTTCACGCTCTACACCACCAGCCAGAACCCGCATGTGGCGCGCCTCGTGCTCTCGGCCTTCATCGGCATCGCGCCCGAGAACAAGCTGCGCGTGATCGCGCCGGATGTCGGCGGCGGCTTCGGCTCGAAGATCTTCATCTATGCCGAGGAGACGGTCTGCGTCTGGGCGGCGAAGAAGGTCGGCCGCCCGGTGAAATGGACCTCTGACCGCACAGAGGCCTTCCTCTCCGACGCCCATGGCCGCGACCATGTCACCCATGCCGAGCTCGCCATGGACGCAGACGGCAAGATGCTGGCGATGCGGGTGCACACCACCGCCAATCTCGGCGCCTATCTCTCGACCTTCTCGTCCTCGGTGCCGACCTATCTCTACGCGCCGCTACTGTCCGGCCAGTACGACATCCCGGCGATCTATTGCGAGGTCGATGCGGTCTACACCAACACCGCCCCGGTCGATGCCTATCGCGGGGCAGGGCGGCCGGAGGCGACCTTCGTGGTCGAGCGGCTGGTCGAGGTCGCAGCGCGCCAGCTCGGCAAGGACCCGGCCAAGTTCCGCACGCAGAACTTCATCAAGAAGTTCCCGCACCAGACGCCGGTGATCATGATGTACGACACCGGCAATTACGGGGCCTCGCTGAAGAAGGCGATGGAGATCATCGACTACAAGGGCTTTCCGAAGCGCCGCCGCGATTCGGCCCGCAGCGGCAAGCTGCGCGGCATCGGCTTCTCCGCTTATATCGAGGCCTGCGGCATCGCGCCCTCCGCCGCGGTCGGCTCGCTCGGCGCAGGCGTGGGCCTCTGGGAATCGGCCGAGGTTCGGGTCAACCCGATCGGCACGGTCGAGGTGCTGACCGGCTCGCACAGCCACGGCCAGGGCCACGAGACCACCTTCGCCCAGCTCGTCTCCGACCGGCTCGGGGTGCCCCTGGAGAACGTCTCGATCGTCCATGGCGACACCGACAAAGTGCAGATGGGCATGGGCACCTATGGCTCGCGCTCTGGCGCGGTCGGCATGTCGGCGATCTTCAAGGCGATCGACAAGGTGATCGCCAAGGGCAAGAAGGTCGCGGCCTATGTGCTGGAGGCCGACGAGGCCGATATCGACTTCAAGGACGGCAACTTCACCGTCAAGGGCACCGACCGCAAGCTCGATTTCGGCTCCTGCGCGCTGCAGGCCTATGTCGCGCACAAGTTCAACGGCCAGGACCTCGAGCCGGGGCTGAAGGAGGGGGCATTCTACGACCCGACCAACTTCACCTTCCCGGCCGGCGTCCATATCTGCGAGCTCGAGATCGATCCCGACACCGGCGTGACCCGGATCGAGCGCTGGGCCGCGGTCGACGATTTCGGCAATGTCATCAACCCGATGATCGTCGAGGGTCAGGTCCATGGCGGCATCGCCCAGGGTGTCGGCCAGGCGCTGCTCGAAGGCGCCCGCTACAATGCCGACGGCCAGCTGGTGACGGCGAGCTTCATGGACTACTGCATGCCGCGCGCCGACGATCTGCCGTCCTTCGAGGTCGGCATGACGGTGACGCCCTGCCCGTCGAACCCGCTGGGGATCAAGGGCTGCGGCGAGGCCGGCGCCATCGCCTCGCCGCCCGCCGTCATCAACGCCATCACCGACGCGCTCGGCCATGAGGACATCGCCATGCCGGCGACGCCGCAGGCCGTCTGGCGCGCCGCGCAGAAAACGCTCAGCCGCATGGCTGCCGAGTGATCTGAAAGGACGAGACGATGTACGCCTTCACCTATCACCGCCCGGCGACCGCGCGTCAGGCCGCCAGCCTCCTCGCCAAGAAGGAGGACGCCAAACTGCTCGCCGGCGGCCACACGCTGCTGCCGACGATGAAGCAGCGCCTGGCTTCGCCCGGCGCGCTGGTCGATCTCTCCTCCTGCGCCGACCTCAAGGGCATCGCCCGCAAGGGCCGCAATCTCGTGATCGGCGCGATGACCACCCATGCCGAGGTCGCGGCCTCGCCGGAGGTCCAGGAGGCGATCCCGGCGCTGGCCCATCTCGCCAGCCATATCGGCGACCCGCATGTGCGCCATCGCGGCACGATCGGCGGCTCGGTCGCCAACAACGACCCGGCGGCCGACTATCCGGCGGCGTTGCTGGCGCTCGGCGCGACGGTGGTGACCAACAAGCGCAAGCTCGCGGCTGATGAGTTCTTCACCGGTCTCTACGAGACGGCGCTGGAGGAGGGCGAGATCATCGTCAAGGTCTCGTTCCCGGTGGCGTCCAAGGCGGGTTATGCCAAGTTCCGCAATCCGGCCTCGCGCTATGCGCTGGTCGGCGTCTTCGTCGCCAAGCGCGGCAGCGAGATCGCCGTCGCCGTGACCGGGGCCGGCGAGGGCGGCGTCTTCCGCTGGCCGGAGGCGGAGGCGGCGCTGAAGGCGCGCTTCGCGGCCAAATCGCTCGATGGCCTCAAGCACACCGCCAAGGGCATCAATGGCGACATCCATGCCGACGCCGAGTACCGCGCCCATCTGATCGGCGTGATGGCCAAGCAGGCGGTGGCGCAGGCGACGGGGAAGGCTTGAGCCGACCCAATTGGTCTGGTCATCCCGGCCGTAGCGAAGCGGAGAGCCGGGATCCAGTCCTGAACGGTTCAGGAATGGATCCCGGATCGGCGCCGCTGACGCGGCTTGTCCGGGATGACAGCGAAGCGGCTGAAGCGCTCGTTCAATCGAAGAACCGCTCCTCGGCAGCAGCCTGACGATGTTCGAGCCACTTAGTGCAGATCGCGCGTATAGACGAATTTCGGCATGCTCCAGCTGAAGCGCAGCGCCAGCAGGCGCAGCACCAGCCCGGCTGCCATGGCGAGCACCGTGACGAAATCATGCGGCAGCTCGACCTTGATGCCGCCGACATAGATCAGCCCGGTCACCACCGACACGGTGGCGTAGAGCTCGCTGCGGAAGAGCAGGGGGATGTCGGCGCAGAGCATGTCGCGCAGCACGCCGCCGACGCAGCCGGTGATCAACCCGGCGGTGATCACGATGATGAAGGGCTGCTGCATCTCCAGCGCGACATTGCAGCCAATCACGGTGAACAGCACGAGGCCGACCGCGTCGAGCAGCAGGAAGATCTTGCGCAGCCGGTGCATGAACCGGGCGAGGCCGATGGTGACGAGCGCAGCGCCGGCGGTGATCAGCAGGTAGTGCGGGTGCTTGACCCAGGTCAGCGGATAATGGCCGAGCAGCATGTCGCGAACCGAGCCGCCGCCGAGCGCGGTGATGCAGCCGAGCATGCAGACGCCGACCCAGTCCATGCTCCGGCGGCCGGCCGCCAATGCAGCCGACATGGCTTCGACGACGATCGCGACGATGTACAGTGCCGTGAGCACGCCGGTTTCTCCGTTCGCTATCCCTTCAGCCTGTTAGGGACTAAGGATCGTGACAGGTCAAACCGGCCTTGTGAGGCTGGCGCCGCCGCGACATCTGCCAAGACCGGGACCGCATGACGACGACCGCCTCACTGCCGACCTCGATCGACGCCACGCTCTCCCTGCTGCAATCGCAGGGCTATGTCGCCGACCGGGCGCTGGCGACCGTGCTCTTCCTGGCGCTCCGGATGAAGCGGCCGCTGCTGCTCGAAGGCGAGGCCGGCACCGGCAAGACCGAGATCGCCAAGGTGCTCGCAAGCGGGCTCGGGCGCCGGCTGATTCGATTGCAATGCTATGAGGGGCTCGATCTCGCCTCCGCCGTCTACGAATGGAACTATGCCGGCCAGATGATGGCGATCCGTCTCGCCGAGGCCGGCGGTATCGCCGGCGATCGCGAGCGGCTGGAGAGCGACCTGTTCTCCGAGCGCTATCTGGTCAAGCGCCCGCTGCTGCAGGCGCTGGAGCCGCAGGAGGGCGGGGCGCCGATCCTGCTGATCGACGAGCTCGACCGCACCGACGAGGCCTTCGAGGCCTTCCTGCTCGAAGTGCTGGCCGATGCGCAGGTGACGATCCCCGAGCTCGGCACGATCAAGGCTGCCGAGCCGCCGATCGTGATCCTGACCTCGAACCGCACCCGTGAAATCCATGACGCGCTGAAACGCCGCTGCCTTTATCACTGGGTCGGCTATCCCGACGCTGCCCGCGAACTCGCCATCCTGAAGGCGAAGGCGCCGGGCGCTCCCGCCAAGCTCGCCAAGCAGATCGTGTCCTTCGTGCAGGCGATCCGCAAGGAGGAATTGTTCAAGGCGCCGGGCGTCGCCGAGACGCTCGACTGGGCCAGCGCGCTGGTCGAGCTCGATGCCGTGGCGCTCGACCCGGCCATCGTCTCCGACACGCTCGGCGCGCTGCTGAAGTACCAGGACGACATTCAGGCGATGCAGGGCTCGAAGGTCGGCGAATTGCTCGACCAGGCCAAGCAGGCGGCGCGGGGTTGAAATCGCGCCGTCATTCTCGGGCGAAGCGAAGCGCAGACCCGAGAATCTCATGACGAGAGAACACTGGTTTCCGAGATGGTCGGCTCAAGGCCGACCATGACGTGCAGCGGGAGCAAGCGATGAACGACGACATCAAGGCGATCGAAGCGGCGACCTGGACCTATCTGGATGGGCTCTATGAGGGCGATGTCGACAAGCTCGCCTCGGTCTTCCATCCGACCAGCGCGCTCACCCAATCGCTCGACGGCGAGCTCAAGGTCGTGCCGCGCGAGCAATGGTTCGAAGCGGTGAGGGGCCGCAAATCGCCGAAGGAGACCGGGTTGGAGCGCGGCGACCATATCCTGGCGATCGATCTGGTCGGGCCGTCCATGGCGCTGGTCAAGGTCAAGTGCCAGATGCCGCCGCGCTATTTCACCGACCTTCTGTCCTTCCTGAAGGTCGACGGCAAATGGATGGTGGCCCAGAAGGTGTTCATGACCGAGATCGGGCAGTGACGAGCTATGTCCCCGTCATGGTCGGGCTTGTCCCGACCATCCACGTCTTCATTCGGGCAACGTGGAGTTCAAGACGTGGATGCTCGCCACAAGGGCGAGCATGACGGGGGAGAGATGACCGGCAAGCTGCCCGAGAACGTCGCCTATTTCGCCCGCGCCTTGCGGGGCGCGGGCCTGCGCGTCGGGCCGGGCGCCGTGGTCGAGGCGGTGGAGGCGCTGGCTGATGGCGCGCTCGGCGGACGCGAGGACGTCTACTGGGCGCTGCATGCGATCTTCGTGAAGAAGCACGAGGATTCGGCGGTCTACGATCAGGCGTTCCGGCTGTTCTGGCGCCGGCGCGGGCTGATCGAGAAATTGATGGCGCAGATGTCGCCGGTGACGCCCCGGGTCGACAGCGAGCCGCAGAAGCCGGAGGCCGGGGCGTTGCGCGTGGCGGAAGCCTTCACGCCGCCACCCCGCGAGGACGAGCCGCCGGTCGAACTGACCGAGCTCTCGGCCAGGCTCACAGTCTCCGAGCGCGAGACGCTGAAATCGCGCGATTTCGCCCAGATGAGCGCAACCGAGATCGCCAAGGCGCGCCAGCTCATCGCAGAGCTCAGGCTACCCAATGACGCCGTGCCGACGCGGCGCTTCCAGGCGGCGCATGTCGGGGCGCGGATCGATCCGCGCCGCACCTTCCGCCGTTCGCTCAGGGGCGGCGGTGCCTCGATCGATCTCGCCTTCCGCGAGCGGGCCGAGATCCATCCACCGGTTGTCGCGCTCGTCGACATCTCCGGCTCGATGGCCGAGTATTCGCGCATCTTCCTGCACTTCCTGCACGCCGTCACCGAGCAGCGCCGGCGCGTGCATTCCTTCGTCTTCGGCACGCGGTTGACCAATGTCACGCGCATGCTGCGGGCCCGCGACCCGGACGAGGCGCTGGCGCTCGCCGGCAAGGCGGCGCCGGACTGGGAGGGCGGCACGCGCATCGCCTCGGCCCTGCACGCCTTCAACCGGGTCTGGTCGCGCCGGGTGCTGGCGGGCGGAGCGGTGGTGCTGCTCTTCACCGACGGGCTGGAGCGCCATCTCGGTCCCGATCTCTCCTTCGAGATGGACCGCCTGCACCGTTCCTGCCGGCAACTGACCTGGCTCAACCCGCTGCTGCGCTACGAGGCCTTCGAGGCGCGCGCCAGCGGCATCCGGGCGATGCTGCCGCATGTCGATCAGTTCCGGCCGATCCACAACCTCGCGGCGATGGCCGATCTCTGCGCCGCTCTTTCGTCGGACGCACGGCAGATCACCGATCCGCGGCTATGGTTGAAGAAGGCGGGTTGAGGCATGATCTGCACAGAACCAGCCCTCATCCTGAGGAGCGATCACAGATCGCGTCTCGAAGGATGCTCCAGAGACCACTGGAACCATCCATCGAGACGCCGCTGCGCGGCTCCTCAGGATGAGGGCTGAGGGAGGTTTTCATGATCAGCACCGATACCGACATCCTCGCCACCGCCGAGGCCTGGGCCAGGGCCGGGCGCGGCGTCGCGCTCGCCACCGTGGTCGAGACCTGGGGCTCCGCGCCGCGCCCGGTCGGCTCGCATCTCGTCATCGACGGCGAGGGCAATTTCCTCGGCTCGGTCTCCGGCGGCTGCGTCGAGGCCGCGGTCGTGGCCGAAGCCGGCGAC
Source organism: Allobosea sp. CRIB-10 (assembly GCF_900112185.1). Taxonomy (GTDB): domain Bacteria; phylum Pseudomonadota; class Alphaproteobacteria; order Rhizobiales; family Beijerinckiaceae; genus Allobosea. The sequence goes on from NZ_FOKP01000026.1 coordinate 76,310, forward strand.
GTGATCGCCGACGGCAAGCCGCGCACGCTTGAGTTCGGCGTCGCCGACGAGACCGCGTGGCAGGTCGGCCTCTCCTGCGGCGGCCGCATCAAGGTCTATGTCGAGCCCGTTCGGGCCTGAGGGAACGTAGTTATGGCCTCCTGGGAAACCCTTCTCGCTTTTGCGACGCTGACGCTGCTCGTGGCCTATTTCCCCGGCCCGGCGCTGCTCTATACGGCGGCGCAGACCATCGCCCATGGCCGCAAGGCCGGGCTGATGGCGATGCTCGGCATCCATCTCGGCTGCTATGTCCACGTCTTCGCCGCCGCCTTCGGCCTGTCGGCGGTGTTCAAGCATGTGCCCGAGCTCTACCTCGCGGTGAAGATCGCCGGCGCGCTCTATCTGGTCTGGCTCGGCATCGGCATGATCCGCTCCAAGCTGGGTGGCGCCGGGATGCAGGCCGTGGCGCCGGCCAAGACGGTCCGGCGCGCGCTGGTCGATTCCTTCATCGTCGAGGTGCTGAATCCGAAGGTCGCGCTGTTCTTCATCGCGCTTCTGCCGCAGTTCGTCGATCCCGCTGCGGCACTGCCGGTCTGGGCGCAGTTCCTGATCCTCGGCACGATCGTCAACTTCGCCTTCTCCTCGGCCGATCTCGTCACCGTATTCGGCGCCAGCCTGGTGATGAAGACGATGAAGGCGAGCCGTGCCGGCTTCGCACTCGGGCGCTGGCTCGGCGGCTCGCTGATGATCGGGCTCGGCATCAAGCTCGCCACCGACAAGGGCTGACGCCATGGATCTCTCGCTTCTCTCGACGCTCAATGCCGAGCGCGCCGCCCGGCGCGCGACGGTGCTGGTCACCGAGCTCGGCGCGGGCGAGCAGCGTCTGGTCAAGGAGGCCGATCTTGCCGGCGATGCGCTGGCGGAGGCGCTCGACAAGCAGTTGCGCAGCGGCAAGAGCGGCACTGTCGAGGTCGACGGCAAGGCCTATTTCCTGACGGTACAGGCGCCGCCGCCGCGCATCGTCGTCACCGGCGCGGTCCATATCTCGCAGGCGCTGGCGCCGATGGCGAAGCTGCTCGATCTCGACGTCACTGTCATCGATCCGCGCACCGCCTTCGCCACACAGGAGCGCTTCCCGGAGGTGACGCTGCTGGCGCAGTGGCCGGAGGAGGCGCTGCAGAAGGTGCCGTTCGACGGCTACACCGCCTTCGTCGCGCTGACGCATGATCCGAAGATCGACGATCCTGCGCTGCAGGCGGCGCTGCGCTCGAACTGCTTCTATATCGGCGCGCTCGGCAGTCGGAAGACGCATGGCAAGCGGCTGGAGCGGCTTGCCGCGGCCGGCTTCGGCGAGGCGGATGTGAAGCGCATCCATGCGCCGATCGGGCTCGACATCGGCGCGGTCTCGCCGGCCGAGATCGCGCTCGCCATCCTGGCAGAGATCGTGCAGGCCCTGCGTGGCCCGCGCCGCAAGCCGGTTTGAGAGACTACGCCTGATGAAGTTCGGTCCCATTCCCATCGCTGAAGCCGTCGGCGCGGTCGCTGCCCATACCGTGCGGGCCGGCGAGGCGATCGTGCGCAAGGGCGCGACGATCGGCGAGGACGATGCGCGCAAGCTCGCGGCTGCCGGCCTGAGCGAGATCGTCGCGGTGCAGCTCGAGCCCGGCGATATCGACGAGAACGCTGCGGCCGAGCAGTTGGCGCGGGCGCTGGCGGGCCGGGCGGTGGTGACCGAGGCGCCGTTCACCGGCCGGGTCAACCTGTTTGCCGCGGCGCCGGGCGTGCTGCAGATCGATGCGGGTGTGATCGATGCGCTCAACGCCGTCGACGAGGCGATCACCGTCGCGACCCTGCCGGCGCTGAAGCCGGTCGTCGCCGGCGAGATGGTCGGCACGGTCAAGATCATTCCTTATGCCGTGCCGGAGAAACGCATCTCGGAGGCGCTCGAACGGCTCGGCGCCGGCAAGCCGATCGCGATCGCCGAGTACAAGCTGAAATCGGTCGCGGTCGTCTCCACCTTGCTGCCGGGCCTGAAGACCAGCGTGGTCGACAAGACGCTGCGGACCCTGGGCGAGCGGCTTCAGCCGGCCAGCGCCGCGATCGAGCGCGACGCCCGCGTCCCGCATGAGAGCCCGCCGCTGGCGCAGGCGATCCGCGAAGCGGTGGCCGGGCCGGCGGAGCTCGTCGTCGTCTTCGGCGCGTCCGCCATCACGGATCGGCGCGATGTCGTGCCGAAGGCGTTGGTCGAGGCTGGCGGCACGGTCGAGCATCTCGGCATGCCGGTCGATCCCGGCAATCTACTGATGCTGGGGACGCTGGACGGCAAACTCGTGATTGGTGCGCCGGGTTGTGCCCGTTCGCCCAAGGAGAACGGTTTCGACTGGGTGCTGCAGCGCAGCCTCGCCGGCGTGCCGGTGACGCGGGCCGAGATCCAGAAGATGGGTGTCGGCGGCCTCTTGATGGAGATCGTCTCGCGGCCGCAGCCGCGCGCGCCGGGGCACGGCGAGGCGGCGCCCGTCGCCGGCATCGTGTTGGCCGCGGGCCGGTCGACCCGGATGGGCGTCGGCAACAAGCTGTTGCAGGAGGTCCGTGGCAAGCCGCTGGTCCGCCATGCCGTCGAGGCGCAGCTTGCCTCACGTGCTGCTCCGGTGATCGTCGTCACCGGCCATCAGCAGGATGAGGTTCGCGCCGCGCTCGCCGGGCTCGATGTCGGCTTCGTGCACAATCCTGCCTTCGCCGAAGGACTTGCCGGCTCGCTCAAGGCCGGGCTCGCAGCGCTGCCGGGGGAGGTGCCGGGCGTCGTCGTCTCGCTCGGCGATATGCCGAATGTCACGGCCGGGGTGATCGATCGGCTGGCCCAGGCCTTCGCCGACCGGCCCGATGCGCTCGCCGTGGCGCCGACCCTGCTCGGCCAGCGTGGCAACCCGGTGCTTTTGGCGCGAAAGCTCTTTCCGGAGGTAGCCAAGCTCGATGGCAACCAGGGCGCGCGCCGCCTGCTCGATGCAGCCGGCGACGCGGTCGAGGAGATCGCGCTCGACGACCCCGCCATTGCGCTCGACATCGATACGCCGGAAGCGCTCAGGGCGTTGACGGGGCAGGGGCCGCACGGCTGATCGTCAGCGCTTCCAGAGTAGCCCCAGCGTGACATAGGCCCCAGACCTCTCGTCGCTCGTCTTCTGAAGCCCTCCTGCGAGGCGCCAGTCGAGACCGAACAGGTGCAGGCCGGTGAGATGCAGGCCGATCCTCAGCTTGTGATAGGCGCGCTCGCGATAGGCTTCGAGCTCGGGGCCGAGATAGAGCTCGCCCGTCAGCCGCCAGCCCCCGGCTAGGCGGCCCCAGTAGCGGTTGCCATCGGCGAGGACGGCATAGGCATTGGCCTGCACCAGCCAATTTTCGATGGGCTTGGACCAGAGATCGGCCTGCAGGCGCACCATGCCGCGCTGCTCGAAGCTGCGCTCGGAGCGCGTCTCGCTATACTGGGCCTCGATCTCGGGACCGGCGGCGAACGACAGGAAACTGTCGCCGATCCGCCATTCATAGCCGAGCAGCGCCTGGAGTTCGGTCTTGTAGAGGCGACCCTGCGTCGGTCTGCGCCGGGCCGGCTCGACGCTTTCGCCCCATTTCAGGCCGAGGCGGAAGCCGCTGGCATCGAGCCCGCCGCTATTGCCAAACGCCCATTTCAGCCCGACGGAGCCGTAGGTCTTGCTGGCGTCGGCCTCGAGCGAGCCGAAGATCGCCAGCGAGAGCGGGCTGCGCTCCATCAGCGCCGGATCGGCTTTCAGGGGCGATGAGGCGAGCGCAACCGCCGCGCCGAATCCACGCGCGAGCAACCCCGAACGCTTCGCGACCCCCCACGCCACGCCCACGCCCCTTCCGTCGCATACTCGGACGGCGCCAACACACGTCATGAGTGTGGCAGTTGGCAGAATTCCTGCAAGTGTTTGTTAACCATCGCGGCGCAGCCTGATGGCAGCCGGCTCATCGTCTTCTTGCTAGAGGAGCGTATCGGTCATGGTTTCGCAGGATTTCCTTCGCCAACTGGCGGGTTACGGGCTGACGACCGCCAGGATCCTCTACCGGATGCCGGATCACCCCGACTTCCTCCAGAGCTATGTCTGGCAGGAATACGATCTCGCCCCGCGCTTCCCGGAACTGCACAGGTTCCTCGATTTCTGGCGGCGTGAGCTCGACGGTCCCTTGCATTCGATCACGGTGGCGCATTCGCAGCTGATCCGCCCGGCCGAGATCGTCAATGTGAACGGCGTGCTGACGTTGCACTGACAGGCATGCACCGCGGCGGGGTTGTTGGCCCGCCGCCGGGCATGCTAGGCCGCAGGCCCTGCTCATCGCCTGGCGAGCCTGCTTGTCCTCCCCCTTGCGCACCTCCGGACTGCTGATCGCGCTCGCTCACCTGCCGGGCCCGCGTGTCGCCGTCCGCGACATCGTCGCGGCGTTGCGGGACCGGGCTTATGCGCTGCTGGTCGTGCTGCTCGGCCTGCCGAACTGCCTGCCGATGCCCCCGCCGATCCCGCTGGTCTGCGGCCTGGTCCTCGCCTTCGTCGCGGCGCAGATGCTGATGGCACGCGCCACGCCCTGGCTGCCGCATCGGTTGCTCGACCGCAGCATCGCCCAAGCGGATCTCGCGCGCGCAGTCGGGCGCGCCCTGCCCCCCTTGATCCGGCTCGAGCGCTTCTCGAAGCCGCGACTGACCATGCTCGGCGGGCCCTTCGCGCTGCCGGTGCTCGGGGCCGTTCTGCTGTTTCTGGCGCTCGGGCTGATCGTTGCGGCGCCGTTCATCGGCCAGATCCCGCTGGGGCTCGCCGTCTGCCTGGTCGGCCTCGGCCTGGTCGAGCGCGACGGGGTGCTGATCATCGCCGGCGCCGTGGTCGGTGCGCTGGGGCTCGCCTTGTCGGCGGGCTTCGCCTACGCCCTGGTGAGCTGGCTGGCGAGCTTCTTCTGAACGCCGTCGCTCAGGCGGCGAGGGCCTGCTCAAACGGCCGTTCCAGCGTCAGCAGCCGGTCGATCTCCTCGGGCGGCACGCCCTTCGAGAACAGGAAGCCCTGCAGTTCGTGGCAGCCGATTGCCTGCAGGAAGCGGTGCTGTTCGGCCGTCTCGACGCCCTCGGCACAGACGCGCAGGCCCAAAGCCCGGCCGAGATGGACGACCGAATGGACCAGGATCGCCGACTCGCCGGTCGCTTCCATGTATTCGAGGAAGGAACGGTCGATCTTGATCTTGTCGAAGGCGAAGCGGCGCAGATAGATCAGGCTCGAATAGCCGGTGCCGAAATCGTCGAGCGCCAGACTGACGCCATGGGCGCGCAGATCCATCATCGCGGCCTCGGCGGCATCGGCGTCCTCGACCACGACGCCCTCGGTCAATTCGAGCTCGAGTCGTTCGGGCTCGAAGCCGGTCTCGTCGAGCACGCGGATCACGCTGGCGACGAAATCCTTGTGGCGGAACTGGATCGGCGAGACGTTGACCGCCAGCTTGATGCCCGGCCATTGCCGTGCCTGCTCGCAGGCGCGGCGCAGCACCCATTCGCTGAGTGGCACGATCAGGCCGCGCTCCTCGGCGATGCCGATGAATTCGGAGGGCGGGATCATCCCGTGTTCAGGATGCGGCCAGCGCACCAGGGCCTCGACGCCGACGATGCTGGCGCCGTCGATCGAGACCTGGGGCTGGAAGTGCAGCAGCAGCTGATCGCGGGCGATGGCGTTGCGCAGGTCTTCCTCGACCATGCGCTTCATCTGCAGCGCCCGGTTCATCTGCGGCTCGAAGAAGGAGTAGCGGTTCCGGCCTTCGTTCTTGGCCTGGTAGAGCGCGGTGTCGGCCAGGCGCAGCAGCGTGCTGCGGTCGGCGCCGTCCTGCGGCGCATGGGCGATGCCGATCGAGCAGCCGATGGTGACGGCGACGCCGCCGATCTCGAAGGGCGCGGTCAGCGCGTCGAGGATGCGCTGGCCGAGCGCGGCGCTGGCGTTCGGCGCGGTCATATGAGTCTGGATGATGCCGAACTCGTCGCCGCCGAGGCGGGCGACGGTGTCGCCGAGGCGCAGGATCGTGGTCAGGCGGCTGGCGACCTGGCGGATGAGCTCATCGCCGGCATTGTGGCCATAGGTGTCGTTCACCGCCTTGAAGCGGTCCAGATCGAGCAGCAGCACGGCGAGCGCGCTCTTGGTCCGGCCGAGCTGGGCAAGCTCCTGATCGAGCCGGAGGTCGAAGGTCCGGCGGTTCGGCAGGCCGGAGAGCTCGTCCTGGCCTGCGAGCCGGTGGATCTGCCGCTCTCGCGAGGCGATCTGCTGCGCGGCGCTGCGCATGCGATGGTAGACATAGGCGAACAAGGCGATGAACAGCGCGATGACCGCGCCGAGCGCCCCGGCAAACTGGCTGATCATGGCATCGCCCGGGCGTTCCGGCGTCCAGCTCAGCCAGGCATTGACCGAGCCGTCGGGCGAGGGAACATCGCGGCGGCGCAACGGGTCGGCCGGCCGCTCCGTCACGATTTCCAGGTGGGGAACGCGATAGCGCTGGCCGAGCTCGTCGAGCTGGGCCTGGACCAGTTTGCGATAGCCGACGATGAAGGCGGCGGTCTCGGCACCACCTTCCTGCTGACCGGCCTGTTCGGGCCGGCGCAGATCGGCTGAGATGATGCCGAAGGTGTCGGACCCATGATAGACGAGAGCGGCCCTGACCGGTCCGTTCTCGATGCCCGGCAGCGCGCTCCGGGCGCTGCCGCCGGGCAAGTCCGGCCTGAGCCGGACCAGGGCGTCGTAGCCGTTCTGCGCCGCGGTCTGGCGCTGTTCGACCCCGGCGAGGACGCGGCCCGATGCCGTGACCAGATAGGTCCCGTCGAAGTCGAGGAAGCGATTGGCCAACTGGGCGAAGGCCCATTGCAGCGTCGCGCTCGGCAGAATGCTGTTGAGGACCGGGGTCAGCACGCCGGCGGCCTGGAGGTTCTCGAAGCGCAGACGACGCAGATGGACCTGGGTCGCCAGCGCCGCCTCGACGCGATCGCGCTGCCGCTCCGCCTCGATCAGGTTCGCATCCCGGACCATCGCGATCATCACGCCGAGGATCGCCGCGAGCACGAGCGCGAAGGCGGTCGCCAACATCGGCAGGGTCCGAGTCAGCGCGCGTGCCGAGGATTCACTATTCGCGATCTTGACGAGTGACGGCAAAGGCCCTGACCTGTGGCGCGCAGACAGCCGACCTTGACAGCGGAATCTTGCCATCCGGTTTCCGGAGAAGCCGAGAAATCACGGAAGTTGCATTTCTTTTGGCCTGCACCAGCCCCTATTCGCCGGTCGGCTCATAGGGCGGGCGCGGAATCGCCATATGGGCGGCGCGTAGCGCTGCCGACCAACGCTCGCGCAGATCGTGGAAATAGGGCTCGCCGGCCTCGATGCGGCGATTGAGTTCGGGGGCCGCGGCATCGCGTCGCAGAACGATCATGTCGATCGGCAGGCCGACGCCGAGATTGGAGCGCATCGTCGAATCCATCGAGATCAGCCCGACCTTGAGCGCGTCGTAGAGATGGGTCTTGAAGGTGACGGCGCGGTCGAGGATCGGCTTGCCGTATTTGTGCTCGCCGATCTGCAGGAACGGCGCGTCCATGCCGCATTCGATGAAGTTGCCGGCCGAATAGACCATGAACAGCCGCATCGGCTGGCCTTGGATCTGGCCGCCGAACAGGAAAGACATGTCGTATTTGATGCCGGCTTCGCGCAAGGCCTCGCCATCGCTCTCGCGCACGATGCGGACGGCGCGGCCGACGAGCTGGGCGGCGCGGAACATCGAGGGGGCGTTCTGCAGCGTCTCCGGTTCTCCGTTTTCCGGATTGGGGATGCCCTCGTGCAGCAGGCTGACGACCGACTGGGTGACGGAGAGGTTGCCGGCGGTGGCGAGCGCCATCGTCCGCTCGCCCGGCCAGGAGAAGACGTGCAGCTTCCGGAAGGTCGAGATGTCGTCGAGCCCGGCATTGGTTCGGGTGTCGGCGATCATCACGAGCCCGTCCTGGACGAGGATGCCGGCGCAATAGGTCAAGATCGAACTCCACGACGCGCCGGGACGGCGTGCGAGGCTGGTATCAGGCGCTCATGACGGGGACAATCCGCGAAGATGCCATTGGGACCCGAAGGCCGGATCAGGTGCTCCGATTGCACCCGCTCGGGATCCTATTCTCTGTCGTTCCGGCGCTCCGCTTCGCTTCAGCCGGAATGGCGGTGTGAGGAAATGGAAGGCGTTCGCCTGTGCCGCTGTCACCGGCGCGGCACAGCGGCTGCTTTTTCGCTTCGCCGGCGCGGCGGCCTCTGGACCTTTGGCGCCCTTTGCCGATCATCATCATGATCGGCCGGGGGAGCCAGGTGAGAGTCCGTCGATGAAGTTGCTGCGCCTGATGTCGCTCGGCGCGTTTGCCATGGCGGGCATTCAGTCAGCCGCGGCCTATGCGCCTGCTTCGGTTCCGGAACGGGCCGAGCGAGCGCAGGACCGCGCGCGCATCTGCATGGGCGCCATCGAGGCCGAGCGTGCCGAGCGGCGGGCTGCATGCGACGAGAGCCTGAGCAGCGAGTTCAACCGAGCCATCCGCGCCGATCTGCTCGCCAGCCGTGGCTGGCTGTCCGAAGCCGAGAACGCCCTGAATGATGCGCTGCGCGATTTCGATGCGGCCCTCAAGGCGGTGCCGAATCACCTGGCGGCCCTGCGTGGCCGAGCCCATGCCTTGTCCGAGCTTGGCCGGCATGTCGAAGCCGCGGCGCTGATCGAACGGGCGATGGCCGTCGGCGGGCGCGCAACCTTGCTGGCAGATCGCGCTCTGCTGCGTGAGCGCGCCGGCGATCTTGCCGGGGCCCGGACCGATCTCGATGGCGCCATTGCGCTCGATCCCTCGAATAGCTGGGCGCGCGGGACGCGGGGGCGGTTCCGGCAGGACGACAACGAGCACGAGGCCGCTCTGGCCGATTTCGAGGCCGCGTTGGCGCTCGAGCCGGAGGTCACCTCCTATCATTACCGCCGCGGTCTCTCGCTTGCCGTGCTGGGGCGGTCGCGGGAGGCGGTCGCCGCCTTCGACGGCGCCCTGCGTCTGGAGCCGGCCGTGGTGCAGGTCTGGCTGGAGCGCGGGCGGGCGTTCGAGGCGCTCGGCCATGAAGGGCCGGCGCTCGCAAGCTATGAGCGGGCTTTGCGTCTCGATGCCCGGCACGAGGCTGCGCTGTCGCGACGCGCCTTCCTGCTGCAGCGGACCGGCCGCGCCGAGGAGGCGATTGCGGCCTATGACCGTTTGCTCGCGGTTCAGCCGCGCGCTGCCTTCGGCCTGAACAACCGGGCCGGCCTGCTTGCCGGGCTCGGCAAGCGAGAGGAGGCGCTGCGCGATCTCGACCGCGCCATCGCGCTCGTTCCAGGCGACGGCAATGCGCTGCGCAATCGAGCGCAGCTGCTGCTCACGCTCGGCCGCAACGACAAGGCGCTGCGCGATCTCGACCGGGCCGGTCCTGGGCACGACGCCGGAGCCTGGCATGGCATGCGCGGCGATGCGCTGCTGGCGCTCGGCCGGCCTGCGCCGGCGCTGGAAGCCTATCGCGCCGCGCTGGCGCTGAAGCCGCAGGACCGCGCTACGCTGTTCGGCTTCGGGCTGGCGCAGGAGATTCGCGGCGATCGCAGCGCCGCTGCCGCTGCCTATGGTGCCCTGCTCGCGGTCGATCCGGAGCACGAGGGAGCGCTCGAACGCCGCGAGGAGCTGTTGCCGGCGCTCGGCCGCTCGATCGAGGTCTGGCCGGCGCGCCTCGCCGGCCTGTGGCGCGATGCGGGGGGCGCCTATGAGCGGGAGCGCGAGGCACTTCGGGGAATCTATCGGATGCTGCGGCCGCAGCCGCCGCAGCCGGTCCAGGCCCTGCCGACCCCGCCGAATCCGCTCGCGGCGCTCGATGCGGCGCTGGCGCTCGACGCCTTCGACGTGCCGCGCCTGATCCGCCGGGCCCAGTTCGGCATCGGCCAGCCGCAGCGGGAGGCGCAGGCGCGCGCCGATCTCGCCGTGGCGCTGCTGCTCGAGCCGGAGAATCCGGCGGCGCTGGTGCAGCGCGCCCGGCTGAGCTTCCGCGACGGCGCCTTCGCTGCCGCGCAGGCCGATGCGGAAGCGGCGCTGCGCAGCGAGCCGCGCTCGATCGAGGCGCTGTTCCAGCGGGCGAGGGCGCTGACGGCGCGCGGCCAGCTCAGTGCTGCGCTCAAGGCCTATGACGATGTCGTCGCGGTCGCGCCCGCCAACGCCGCCGCCTTGCTCAACCGGGCGCTGCTGCTGCAGCATGCCCGCGAATACGAGCGGGCGCTGGCCGATCTCGACGCCGCGGTCGCGGCCAACCGGGCCGATCCGGATGGCTGGGTGGCGCGCGCCGCGCTGAGGACGGCGCTCGGGCAGACCGATGCGGCGATCGCCGATTTCGACCGGGCGCTGTCGCTCGACGCCCGCCTCGGCCAGGCCTGGTATGGCCGCGCCTTGGCGCATCAGCGCCGCGGCGACGCGGCCGAGGCGGCTGCCGATTTCGCCAGGGCGCAGGCGCTCGATGCGAAGGCCGAGGAGCGCTACCGCGCCATCGGCATGGCTCCCTAAAGGGCGATTTGGCCCTTCCTTAACCATTTAGCGGGCAGCGTGGGCATTGGAAACGAGCCCGCACAATGGCCGACGAGACGCAAAGAGATTCCCTGTTCGCGCCCGCCGCGCCAAATTCGCGTCTCGCCATCTTCGGCGTCGACGATGCGACGCTCCGGCTCGCCAGGGAGCTCGCTCCGACCCTGGACGCTGCGATCGACGCAGCGGTGGCGCTGCACTTCGAGCGGCTCGATGGGCATCCGACCATGGGAGTGGCGTCGCGGGCGCACGGGCCGAACCTGCGCAGCGAGATGGCGCAGCATGCCCGCTCCCTGTTCGAGGCGACGTTCGACGACGCCTATGCGGCATCGCTGCGGCGGGCCGTGCAGGCCGAGACAGCTTCGCCCTTCGGCCCGCGCACGCATGCAGTCCTGGCGATGACGGCGATGCGCTCGCTGTTTCCCGAGATCGCCAGACGGCATCGCTTCTCCTCGCGCCGGACGGCGCGGGACTGCGTCAAGCTGGCGGAGTTCCTGATCGTCGATCTCGTCAACGCGCTCGGCGACATCCATGCGATGCGGGCCGAGCAGACGACGCGCTATGTCACGGACATCGCCGCGCTCGCCGATGATTTCCGCCAGCAGGTCGAGCAGGTCTCGAGCGAGACGGAAGAGGCCGCGGCAACGCTCAGCCGGGTCGCCGCCAGTTCGGCGACGGCGTCGCGCCGGGCGGGCGAGACCACTGAGGCCAGCCGGCAAAGCTGGAACAAGGTGCGCGAGCGCGCTGCCCAGACGGTCGATTCGATCGGGCAGCTGCGCCAATCGATCGGCGAGATCGACCGGCGGACACAGGAGAGCGCCGGGATCGCGGCCGAGACGGTCACGGCGGCGGGAGAGGCACGAGGGACGATCGAGAGCCTGGCCGCGCTCGTCTCCGAGGTCGGCTCGGTCGTAGGCCTGATCTCGGAGATCGCGGCGCAAACCAATCTGCTCGCGCTCAACGCCACCATCGAGGCGGCGCGCGCCGGCGAGGCCGGGCGCGGTTTCGCCGTGGTGGCGAGCGAGGTGAAATCGCTCTCCGCCCAGACCAGCGGGGCGACGGAGGCGATCGGCAGTCGGATCGAAGCGATCCGTCAGGCGACCTCGCGCTGCGTCGATGCGATGGCGCGGATCGACCAGTCGGTGTCCGGCATGGCAGGGAACATGTCCGCTGTCGCCGGTGCGGTGACGCAGCAATTTTCGGTCAGCGAAGGCATCGCCCAGGATGCGCAGGCGACCACGGACGAGATCGAGGCGGCGCTGACCCTCGCGGCCGAGGCCCTCAGCGCCATGGAGCGCGTCGGCGCGTCCGTCGGCGAGATGAATCAGCGCTCGGCCGCCGTCGGCACCGTTGCGGCGGGCCTGGCCGAGAATCTCAATCGCTTCGTCAAATCGGTTTCCGACCGGCTCACCGCCTGAATCGCCGTTTTGCGGTGGACGGCGTCCTCCGCTCGCTTGGCGCAGGCCCGATTCTTGCCACTATTCGCGTCCGGTGCGCATGCGCGATGGCTGGGAGCGGCGAGATGGCTGGCTATTTTCCGAACTGGACTTTGAAGACCTCCGGCGATGTGATGCCAGACGAGCGGCTGCCGACCGGGCAGACCGTGATTGCCGGCCTGCAGCATGTCGTCGCCATGTTCGGCTCGACCGTGCTGGCGCCGATCCTGATGGGCTTCGACCCCAACGTCGCGATCTTCTTCTCCGGTATCGCGACGCTGCTGTTCTTCGTCATCACCGGCGGGCGGCTGCCGAGCTATCTCGGCTCCTCCTTCGCCTTCATCGGCGTCGTCATCGCCGCGACCGGCTATGCCGGCACCGGCCCCAACGCCAACCTGCCGGTTGCGCTCGGCGGCATCATCGCCTGCGGCGCGGTCTATGCCGCGATAGGCCTGATCGTGCAGGGCGTCGGCACGCGCTGGATCGAGACATTGCTGCCGCCGGTGGTGACCGGCGCGGTGGTCGCGGCGATCGGCCTCAACCTGACGGCGGTCGCGATCAACATGATCTCGGCCAGTCCCTACACCAAATGGATCGCGCTGTTCACCGTGGTCGCGGTCGCGCTCGTCGCCGTGTATGGGCGCGGCCTGGCGCAGCGCCTGCCGGTGCTGATCGGCGGGCTGGCGGCCTATATCCTCTACGCCGCGACGGCGGCGAGCTTCGGCGCGCCGACGATCGATTTCGGCAAGGTCGCGGCGGCCGCCTGGTTCGGCCTGCCGAATTTCGTCGCGCCGGTGTTCGACGCCAAGGCGATCGCGCTGATCGTGCCGGTCGCGATCATCCTGGTCGCGGAGAATCTCGGGCACATCAAGGGCATCTCGGTGATGACCGGGCGCAATCTCGACGGGCTGATCGGGCGCGGTTTCTTCGCCGACGGCATCGGCACGATGATCGCCGGCTCCGGCGGCGGCACCGGCGTCACGACCTATGCCGAGAACATGGGCGTGATGGCGGTGACGCGGGTCTATTCGACGCTGGTCTTCGTCGCCGCCGGAGTGATCGCGCTGCTGCTCGGCTTCTCGCCCAAGTTCGGCGCGGTGATCGGCACGATTCCCGTGGCGGTGCTGGGCGGGCTCGCGGTCGTCGTCTTCGGCCTGATCGCCGCGACCGCCGGCCGGATCTGGGTCGAGAACAAGGTCGACTTCTCCGAGCCCAAGAATCTGCTGACGGTCGCGACCGCGCTGATTCTCGGCGCCGGCGATCTGAAGCTGCCGATCTTCGGCTACGAGCTCGGCGGCATCGGCACGGCGACCTTCGCCGCGATCGCGCTCTACCATCTGCTCAACCGCCGCTCGCCGGCCTGAAACGTCTTTGAAATCAGCCTGCCGCGCCCAGTGCGGCAGGTCTTTCCTGGCTTCGCCGCGAGGTTGGCCGAACGTGTCCGCAACCAGTTTGCATATTTCTGTCGCAAACGGGTGGACAGGGGCGGGGGTGTTTGCTACATCGCCGCCCGTCGGGACGCGGTCCACGCCTCGCCGACAACGTCTTCGTGGCGTATGGGTGATTAGCTCAGTTGGTAGAGCAGCTGACTCTTAATCAGCGGGTCGTAGGTTCGAGCCCTACATCACCCACCACGGAAACTCCTTGAAATCATCGGGCCTTGCGGCCGGAACGGTTGAGCGCGACCGGGCCGGCAGATCGGGTTCGCCCTTCGCATGGGCGCACGCCGTTCCGACCATCGGAATCGGTTTGGCCTCGGCCGTGGCGGGCTCTGCGGTTGAAATCGGCGCGGCGCTTTCCCACCTGCCTTGCCCAATGACCTGCAGATCCGGGGCCCTATGAACCAAGCCATCCGCAAGCGCGCTCTGCTGCTGCGCAACCCCAAGGCGCGCCGCGGCCAGGAATCGCTGGAGCCCGTCCTGCAGCGGCTCGAGGCGGGCGGGCTCGACGTCACCGTCGAGACCTTCGAGGCCCTGCCCGAGATCGCGCGCGACATCGTCCGCCTGCGGCACATCGCCGATCTCGTCATCGTCTGCGGCGGCGACGGCTCGGTGTCGTCGTCGGCGCTCGCCGCGATGGAAAGCGGCCTGCCGCTCGGCATCATCCCGATGGGAACGGCCAATGATCTCGCCCGGACGCTCGACATCCCGATGGACCTGGCCGGCGCTGCCGACGTGATCGCGCGGGGCGAGACGCGCCCGGTCGATGTCGGAACGGTCAACGGGCACGCCTTCTTCAACGTCGCGAGCATCGGGCTGAGCAGCGATCTCGCGCAAAGCCTCGACCCCGCGCTGAAGAAGCGCTTCGGTCGCCTCGGCTATGCCGTGGCTGCGCTGAAGGTGATGACCCGCGCCTCGCATTTCGGCGCGACGATCAAGGAGAAGGGGCGGACGACCGCCGTCGAGACCTACCAGATCGCGGTCGGTAACGGCCGCCACTATGGCGGCGGCAATGTCGTGGAGGAGAGCGCCGAGATCGATGACGGGCATCTCGATCTCTACAGCCTCGAGATGAAGAACCTCTGGAAGCTGGCGCTGATGCTGCGCTCGTTCCGCTCAGGCACGCATGGCGCCTGGCAGGAGGTCCGCACGGCCCGCTGCGTCGAGTTCGACATCGAGACGAAGCGGCCGATGCCGGTCAATACCGATGGCGAGATCGTCACCGCGACGCCGGCGCATTTCAAGGTTCACCCGAAGGCGATCACGATCTTCGCGCCGGCTGCGCCCGGGCGAGCCCTGCCGATGCATCCATTCTACCACCGCTGAGCCGGCATCCTTGCCGCCGGAATCGAGGAGTCTGGTGGCTCTGCCGTCAGGCTGCGAGGCCGCCTGACGATCCCTTGTCGCCGCGTAGCAGGTTGCGCAGCTGATAGGCCAGGGCGATCGGCGCGGGGAAGCGCTTGCGGCAGAAGGCGATCTTGCGGACGTAATTGTCGATCCGCCAGGTCGCCCAGGTCTTGCCGGCGAAATAGGCGATGTCGCCCTGACGTAGCGTGCGCTGCGAGCCGTCCTGCGCCGTGACATGGACCTCGCCCTCGAGGATCACGACGGTCTCGTCCCAGTCGAAGTACCATCGGAACTCGCCGGCAGTGCAGTCCCACATCGCGGTGGTGGCGGCATCGTCGCCGGCACGCGAATGCAGGCCGACGCGCGCGAACGGCTCGCCGGAAATGATCCAGGACGGCTCGATCGGGGAGGGTTCCAACGGCAGGTCGTCCATGCCGCGGGCCACCAGCGGCGCCTGCTCGACCGGGGCGGCCAGCGGAAGCTGCCGCAACATCATCGCGGCGGCGCCGGCGAGCATCATCTTCAAGGCCATCAATTCCTCCCTAAAAATCGCGCGGATCATAGAGGGCAGGGGTAAAGACGGCCTTTCCGCAGTCTTTCAGATGTCGGGTATCGACGGCATCGTGACGCAGGGCGGCCGCGGCGGCGCGGCTGTAGGAATCGGTTCCCGATCGCGCGCCGTCGATGCAGCGCAGAGCAACAAGGACAGCGTGATGGCAACCGGGCTTGCTGCATCTCCATCCCGCCGCGGCTTTGCGGTCGGCGCCGCCCAGCTCGTCGCCGTGGTCGCGTTGTGGCGCTCGGCGCCGGCGGCCGAAGCGCTGCCGAAGATGACCGTGACGCGCGATCCGAGCTGCGGCTGCTGCGGCGAATGGGTCGAGCATGTCAGGGCGGCCGGCATCCCGGCCGATGTGGTCGAGGTCGAGAATGTCGTGCCGCTCAAGACCAGGCTCGGCGTGCCCGAGGCCCTGATGTCGTGCCACACGGCCGAGATCGGCGGCTATGTCGTGGAGGGCCATGTCCCGGCCGAGGCGATCAAGCGGCTGCTCGCGGAGAAGCCGAAGGCGATCGGGCTCGCCGTCGCCGGCATGCCTGTTGGCTCTCCGGGAATGGAGGTGCCCGGCCAGCCGCCGCAGAGCTACGAGATCAAGATATTCTCGGCCGACCGGCAGCATGTCTTCGCGCGTTACCGCGGGCTGCAGCAGATCTGACGGCAGCGCGGACACCTCCGCGCCGCTGTCCGCCTCGTCAGGCGCGGTCGACCGCGATGATCGCCTCGGCGAAGGCCGTCGGGGCTTCCTGCGGCAGGTTGTGGCCGATGCCGCCTTCGAGCGTGCGGTGCCGGTACCAGCCGGAGAATTTCTTGGCATAGGCTGACGGGTCGGGATGCGGCGCGCCATTGGCGTCGCCCTCGAGGGTGATGGTCGGCACCGTGATGATCGGGAAGGCCGCGAGCCTCTTCTCCAGCGCATCGAATTGCGCCTCGCCCTGCGCCAGGCCAAGGCGCCAGCGGTAATTATGGATCGAGATCGCGACATGGTCGGGATTGTCGAAGGCCACAGCCGAGCGCGCGAAGACGGCGTCGCCGAAGCTCCATTTGGGGGAGGCGGTCTCCCAGATCAGACGGGCGAAAGCCCGAGTGTTCTTCGCGTAGCCGGCCGCGCCCCGTTCGGTGGCGAAATAGTACTGGTACCACCATTGCTGCTCGGCCTTGGGCGGCAGCGGGGCCTCGTTCAGCTTCTGGCTGCCGATCAGGTAGCCGCTGACCGAGACCAGGCCCTTGACGCGCTGCGGCCAGAGCGCCGCGACGATGCAGGCCGTGCGCGCGCCCCAGTCGCAGCCGCCGAGCAGCACCGTGTCGAGCTTGAGCGCATCCATCAGCGCGATGACGTCGACGGCGAGCGCGCCCTGCTGGCCGTTGCGCGGCGTGTCGGCGGAGAGGAAACGGGTTTCGCCATAGCCGCGCAGCGAGGGCACGATCACACGGTAGCCCCTGGCCGCCAGCAGCGGGGCGACATCGACATAGGTGTGGATGTCATAGGGCCAGCCATGCAGCAGGATGACGACAGGGCCGTCGGCCGGGCCCTGCTCAGCATAGCTCACGCGGAGCACACCGGCATCGACCTGCTTGAGCGGGCCTAGCGAGGATGGCGCCGCCGGCGCCGCCAGAGCTGGTCGGCTTAGGCCGAGTCCGGCCGCGGCGATCACCGTTGCCGCGGAGCTCACGAAGAGGCGGCGGCTGGGATCGATGGTTTCGGAGGTCTTGGCCTGGTCCATGGCGGAATGCCTTCTGCGGGAGTGGCGAGGACTTGGGAGGGAAGCGCCGGCGGAGATTTCCGCGCGGCGCCGTCCCATTCAGGATCAGACGAGGTTGATCTCGACCTCGATGTTGCCGCGGGTTGCCTTGGAGTAGGGGCAGGTCTGGTGGGCGGCATCGACCAGAGTGCGGGCGGTGTCGCGGTCCAGCCCCGGCAGGGCGACGTTCAGACGAGCCTGCAGGAAGTAGCCGCGCTCGCCCTGGCGCAGGTCGACCTCGGCATCGACCGCGGTGTCGGCCGGGACGGCGACCTTGCGCTCGCGCGCCGCCAGCCCGATTGCGCCGATGAAGCAGGCCGACCAGCCGGCGGCGAAAAGCTGCTCCGGATTGGTGCCCGCGCCGGGCGCGCCGGGCGAGGTCAGGTTGACCTCGAGGCGGCCATCCGAGCTGCGGGCGGCGCCGTCGCGGCCGCCGGTGGTGTGGGTACGGCCGGTGTAGAGAACCTTGTCGGTGTTGGACATGTCGAATTTCCTTCTGTTTTTAGATCGTGTCCGATCTAATCGGATGCGGTCTTATATGTGAAGCTCGGAAGCGATGTCAACTCTTCCGATTTAATCGGATGCGATGTATATGAAGGCGACCATGACGCTTTCGACGAGGCCCGCCATGCCCACTCCGACCCCGAACGATCCGAATGTGCCCAAGCTGGCGAATTTCCTCTGCTTTGCGATCTATTCGGCCAATCTGGCCTATGGGCGTGCCTACAAGCCGATTCTCGACGAGCTCGGGCTGACCTACACCCAGTACATCGCGATCATCGCGCTCTGGGAGGAGGACGATCAGAGCGTCGGCGGTCTCGGCGAGAAGCTGTTCCTGGAATCGAACACGCTGACTCCCATCCTGAAGAAGCTCGAAGCACTCGGCTATATCCGGCGCCGGCGCGACCCGGCCGATGAGCGCCAGGTCCGTGTCAGCCTGACGCCGGAAGGGCGCAAGCTGCGCGAGAAGGCGCTGCCGATGAATCTGGTGGCGGCGGCCGGGCTCGGCGAGGATTTTCCGGTGGTGCAGAAGGCGGTGGTCAGGCTGCGCAACAACCTGCTCAAGACGGCGCGCGGGCAGGCGGCGGAGATGGCTGTCGCGAAGGCTGCGGAATAGGGAGCCTGTCGCCAGGGCGCGTTGATAATGCTGTTGATGCAAGGCGCCGGCGGCCGCAAAGGGCGGGTTGGATTCAGGGGCTGTTAACCCTGCGCCGGTACCTCTCGATGCTCAGTCGAGTGAGTGTCGGGCCAGCGTTGATCCATGCGTCGAATCCATCGCAATCTCCAGACGAACAGCGCCTCTCCCGCGGCTCGTATCTCGGATCAACTCTCTGATTTCGCTGAGATTCTGGCGCCGGCGTCGACGGAACACCGCGCGTCCGGGAACCAGGCCCTGCCGGGGCTCGTCCGCTACGGGCGCACCCCCGACAAGGTCCGCCGGCAGGATGTCGAGCGCGCTGCCGTCGAGGCGGCTGTCCCGCTGCCCGAGCCCGAGCCGGAAGCTCCCGTCGATCCCGGCCGCGTCCGCTATTGGCGCACTCCCCAGCGCATGCTGCAGCAGGTCTGGGGCGGCGGATCGCCGGAGGCCCCGGCGCCCGAATCAGCGACTCAAGCCGAGGCCGACATGGCAGGGGAGGGCGAGGATGCGCTGATGGCGCCGGATTTTGCTTCGCCGCTGCCGGAGGAGAGCCCGGCCGAGGCGGTTTCGACCCCGTTCGCCTTCCTCTCCGACGCCGCCTTCTGGGAGTTCATCCCGGACGCCGAGCAGGAGGACGACACTGCATTCGAGAGCGCGCCGCCGGTTATCGCGGCGAGAGCGCCGCTGCAGGTGGCTCCGCCGATCGTGCCGATGACTCCGGCCGAGCCGGCGCGCCCGGCTGCCGCTCCGGTGTCAGCGCCTGCTTCGGCAATCATGACATTCGGCTGGACGCAGCCTTATCGTTTCGAGCTGAGCCTGACGCCGCCCGCGTTGCAGGTCATTGCACCGGCCCCTGAGCCGGCCGCTCCGGTCCCTGCGCCGGCCGCGCTGGCGCCGGCATCCAAGGCTCCTGTGCCGCGCCGCAGGATCATGGGGCAGCTCGCTCCCGCTATTGCACCGGCCGTCGCGCCTGTGGCGAAGGCGGCCGAGCCTGAAGCCGCGCCGGCAACCGCACAACCGAAGGTGTCGGTCGTGCCTGCCGCGCCAAAGCTGCGCGCGGCCCTGCCGATGCCGAAGCCGATCGCGTCGATGGGCTTCGAATTGCCGCCGATCGAGTTCCTGGCCGAGCCGCCGCAGATCGCGACCGCGATCCCGATCGAAATCATCCAGCAGAATTCCGGCCTGCTCGAAGGGATTCTGGAGGACTTCAACGTTCGCGGCGAGGTCGTGCAGGCCTGCCCCGGCCCGGTCGTCACTCTCTACGAGCTTGAGCCCGCTCCCGGCACGAAGTCCTCCCGCGTGATTTCGCTCGCCGACGACATCGCCCGCTCGATGAGCGCGGTGTCGGCGCGTGTGGCGGTGGTGCAGGGCAAGAACGCGATCGGCATCGAGCT